>CAVVUW010000005.1:0-306713 GCA_963751535.1 uncultured Alphaproteobacteria bacterium | reverse complement strand
CAATAGCGGACATGGTGCCTCACTCGATCACCTCGTCAGGAGCTCCAGGGGCTCCGTAGCGGATATTTTATTAGCAGCAGCGCCAAAAACGGGAGAGTGACGATAAGACTGAAAAGAATGAACGAGACCACCGTGTCGATAATGAGCTTTCCACGCATTTGGTCCGCCTGATTTATCATCAACGCCCTACCAGCATCGTATTGTTCAGCCGTCACCCGGCATTATTGATTTGGTGTTGTCGTCGGCCTCTTGAACTCAGAATGCTCCCAGCAAAACCACGCCAACAAAAACAAACACGGCGCATACCGCCAGCACATTGAGCTTGAAGGCAAGGTCATTAGCTTGGATGATCCTAAGCATAGCAACCTCCCATCTGGCCGTAGAGAGCTTTGCAGCGGCTCATCAGAATTTGACAAGCAACTCTTCTTCATGCCCGCATTGATCGCACGCGAACGTGCGCCGATCGGTGCCTGGCCTCACTGGCTCGATGCCGGTCATCATCATTGTGGCTCCGCAATTCTGGCACCTGCGCCTTTCGATGATCTTCAGCGGACTAGGAATAAATTGGGTTTGGGGCATGGGCTACTCCTGTTTCAGGCGGGAGCGTTACCGGGCTCTCAGCCTAGGGCATATTCAGCGTCTATCCCTCGAAAGTCTGGTCAAAATGGATCGCTTTCAAAAGGAGCCACCGCTAAATTTAAAAGTGACCACTCGGGCACAAGTGGCGTCGAAAGGGGCTCACCTAAAAACAGATCGGAAATCCCGCTCAGACTGAATGTCCGAGCGAGTGGCATGTCCGCTAAGTGCCATAAGCGGACATGCCCCATTAATTCCAGCAGTCGTCCATATGCGCAGCGCCAAACCGGTATCACCGACCCGCCGCCATTTGCAGTCTGTGGTCCGCGGAGGCTGCACTGACCCGGATCGGCATCGATAATTCCTCCCGAAATGGAACCCGCGTGTTCCTACGGCGATTGACTACTTGCGTAAACACTAACCAATCGAGGAAACACATGAGCAATCCAGACCAAGGTGGCCAGCAAAGCCAGGGCGGCCAACAAGAACAGAAGCCTGGTCAGCAGCAGCAGCAAAAGCCGGGACAGGGTGGCCAGCAGGGCGACCAGAAGCCCGGACAGCAGGAGCAGCAGAAGTAATAGCAATCGATGTGAGCGAGCCGCGGCGCTACGCTGCGGCTCTTTCTTATCGCGAGTGTATAGTGACGCTATGTCCCGTTACACAGGCAGAGTTAGCGCCAGAGCGATCGAGCGGGATTTTCGCACGTGGTCGAAACTGTCGTGCCTAAGGGCGGTCTCGACAAAACGTTAGACGGCATGCACGAATTTCATAAGCGCCACAGGATTGAAGCCCACACTGGCAAGGGGCGGCGCGACAAAAACGGCCGCGACTACATCAGATGGTGTTTCGCTAATCCGGGGATAGCGGCGAAGTTCGCCAGCCTATTCGTACGCGGATGAAAATAACCGGCTGTGCTCAATTCGGCTGCCTTGTGTGTATTACTTCTTCCTGGCCGTCGTCGTCATCAGGTACGAAACCACTGCCCCCGCACGTCGGGCATTGCTGCTCATCGTCGGTGCCTTTTTCAACGACACCATCACCGTTGCAGTCTGGACAGGTTTTCATGTGCGCCTCATGGGGATTCTACCCAGCCCCGCGATTATATCCGCCGGTGCTTCGCTGATCCGGCTATTGCGGTACGTCCGCATGATGTCCGCTTTGTGCCAAAAGCGGACATCGCCAGCTCTGTTCGATTAGCTCGTTCGCACGGGGACGACCGCCGGACGGAAGGGTCAAGACCATCGCCTTCGCATCTTGAGGTTGACCACCAACTCGCATTTCGTCACTTGGCGGTGCACCATTACGGCTGTCTACGTACTCGGGAACCATTCATTCGGCGGGTATTTGACTTGGTGCGCTCATCGACATCATCGGCGGGAGTACTGAGCGAGGACTTTGGTGGAACAATCCGACCGATATTTGGCATCTTTGACGGTTGAAGGACGATACCGCCTCCTTATTGAGGCAGTGACGGACTACGCCATCTTTATGCTCAATAGCTCGGGTATCGTGACAAGTTGGAATCCAGGCGCGGAGAGGCTCAAGGGCTACCCCGCCAATGAAATTATCGGACAGCATTTTTCACGCTTCTATACCCCGGAAGATCAAGAAACTGGCCTACCGGCGCGGGCACTGGAGACCGCCCGTCGTGAAGGAAAGTTCGAGGCTGAAGGCTGGCGTGTCCGCAAGGACGGGTCGCGGTTTTGGGCTTATGTCGT
The DNA here is from genome assembly GCA_963751535.1 of uncultured Alphaproteobacteria bacterium. GTDB lineage: Bacteria > Pseudomonadota > Alphaproteobacteria > Rhizobiales > Xanthobacteraceae > Pseudolabrys. Next base: position 304,419 of record CAVVUW010000005.1, on the reverse strand, counting down.
TATCGATCCTATCCGAGGGCCATCCGGCGAACTCATTGGTTTTGCCAAAATCACGCGGGACTTGAGCGAGCGCAAGGCAGCTGAGCAGAAACTAGAAAAGGCGCGTGAGATCTCACTTCAATCGCAGAAATTGGAGGCGATCGGTCAACTCACCGGCGGCATCGCCCACGATTTTAATAATCTGCTGACGGCGATCCTTGGCAGTCTCGAACTGTTGCGCAAGCGCTTGCCGAGCGACCCCAGATCCATGTCGTTGCTGGAAAACGCAGCCCAAGGTGCAGAGCGCGGCAAAACTCTGACCAACCGGATGCTTGCGTTCGCCCGCAACCAGGAACTCAAACATGAGGTCATTGACGTTCCCGAACTTGTGCAAGGGATGACCGAACTGCTGCAACGGTCACTTGGCTCAACTTTCAAGATAGAGACCCGTTTTCCGCTTGGTCTTAAGCGAGTCATGTCGGATGCCAACCAGTTAGAAATGGCGCTATTGAATCTGGCCGTGAATGCTCGCGATGCCATGGAGGATGGAGGCGAAATCATCGTATCCGCCCGGCAAGAAAGTGTTGCTGCCAAGGACGGTGCCGTGTTGAAACCTGGCACTTACGTTTGCCTTAGCGTGAGGGATGACGGTGCAGGGATGGATAAGGAGACGCTGCAGAAAGCGACCGAGCCTTTCTTTACGACCAAGGGTGTTGGGAAAGGAACCGGCCTTGGCCTTTCGATGGTACACGGCTTCGCCGAACAATCCGGCGGGGCTTTTGTCTTACACAGCCAGAAAGGTCGGGGCACCACCGCCGAGATTTGGCTGCCGGCTGCGAAAGATTCCACCCAGCCTGGCACTCTTCGTCTTGCGCAGTCAGGTCCAGTACAGCCACAACGGTCGCGTACGATCCTGGCAGTGGACGATGACGCTCTTGTTCTCATGAACACGGTCGCCATGCTCGAAGATCTTGGTCATTCTGTTTTTGAGGCTTACTCCGGCAAGGAAGCGCTCGAGCTTATGCGGCAGGAAGAATCAATAGACTTGGTCATTACTGATCAAGCCATGCCGCAAATGAGCGGAACACAACTTGCCAAAATCATCAGGCAGGAGTGGCCTAATATGAGCATCCTGCTCGCGACCGGCTATTCAGATCTTGTTCCAGGAGAAGATATAAATTTGCCCAGGCTTACGAAGCCTTATCTGCAGAGCGATCTTGCAGCCGCAATTGCGCGCCTTAACCCACCCGGCGGGAATGGTGACAAGGTTGTCTCCTTACGCAATCGATCAGGTCCCTCCGTCTAGCGTCTCGATCAAAGCTCATCATCTGCTCTATGCTCGCTTCCGAAATAAAGCTCAGTATGTCCGCTTTGGGTCAAAAGCAGACATGTGCAGCGCAAAAGGTCATGTCCGCTTTACCCCCGAAAGCGGACATTGAGTGCGAACTTGGAATGTCCGCTTTGTGCCAATAGCGGACATCGGAAGGGAAGTTTGCAACGTTAGGGAGGGTTACTTAGACGCCCAGCGGAACGCCGCCATCGCGGTCGGCGGGCTGGTGATGTGGCTTGCGCGGCGTGCGAGGAGATGCGCGGACTTAAGAACTTGGTTGCACTGACAACGCATCAGTTTGCGCGGTTTCTTTTTCAGACCGTCGGGAGCGAGAATATCGCCACAAGTCTCCGTGCGTGCGGACTTGGTCGAATACGAACAGGCGGATTGCTGAAGATAGGTTGCCCTGCTCGCGCGCGTTGTCGACCTCCGTGATCACTTTCGACAGCGTCGCTCGTTGCATGTGCGCGATTTCCTTCAGGTCACTCCAGAAGGCATCTTCGAGACTCACACTCGTCTTGTGTCCGTCAATTACGACTGAGCGTTTGATGATCGAGGACTTCATAAGGGTGTCCCAAATGCTTGTGGTTTCCGCAAACCACCGTAATTACGATTCGGTAATTGCGAGGGGCAAGCAAGTACCTTGTTAAAAAAAGTTGATGCAGAATTTGGTGCGTTGGTACCTGCAACTGGTTTGAAATTACCAATCTAAGAAATTCTCAAGTGACGCCGTTCAACCACTGCGCCTTGAACCTGGGCTGCCGTCGAGACCCCTTCGGCAGCCCTTCTTCTTTTAGTTCGCCTGCAGATTCATGTCCGCGATTTATCCGCAAATCGTGCGCACGGCTTCACGGATTCGCGGTGCTGCAAATATTGACGCTGAGGTCGTTTGGCTTGACCAGGAGGGGGTGCCGAATTTCGATTTACTCCACAGCCGAGTTAATGATCAGATCGCGACTGCTTGTGCCTTTGATCGGAGTCATGATGCCGTTGGCCCCGATATGCAATCGGGATGGGCCAACAGACTTCGAAACTAACTCAAAACAATGTCTCCGCCGCGGTACTGAAACACTTATTTCCCGGGTTCCGGGTTCCAATATTAAAACTAGGTCCTGTACTCACAGAAAAAAAACCGGGCGATCTTTTTCTCGCCATGAAAGGGCTGTGTATCCGTATTGGTGGAGAGCCAACAAGAATGCCCTCCTTAAAGAACGACAAGCGTCGAAGTGGTTTCAGGTCATGCATGGCCGTCGCCGTCATGATGGGGCCGTCACTGGCTTATGGCTCGCCAGCTTGCATGACGCAAAGCGAGGCCCGCGCCAAATTTCCCAAGGCGCATCTTTATTGGCATGGCCGAGAACAGTGCTGGAATGATAAAGCAGCATTCAGTTCTCGCGCACTTGCGGCAGTGCCCGCGGCATCACGACCCGTACAAGCATCAGTGCCCGTGCTCGCGCCGGAGTTCGGTGGCCCGCTCGAAACGATCCGCCGCGCATTGCTGGGCGACACCACACAAGCGGGAGTGCCCGCGGCTTCGCCACGACCCACACCCACGCCAGTGCCCGCGGCTTCCTCACGACCCACACAAGCGGCAGTGCCCGTGGCTTCGCCACGACCCGTACCCGCGGCAGTGCCCGCGCCTTCCTCACGACCCGTATCGACGACAGACGGCTCAGGATCGCAATGTCAATTGCCACCATGTGAGTAAACGTCACGCCCATCGCCGCCAAGGCTAAGTAGCAACCGAGCCGCCCTCAGAAATGGGGCGGCTTTTCATTTGACGGCACGCAGTACTTCGAGCTTGCCGATGAGATCGCTGAATATGATTGCGCCGTCGCGGGGCATTTAGCATCCAGGCCAGCGGAGCTTGAGGGAGCCAGTCATGAGGTTATAAATGCCCTCGTATTCCGTTGCGGGCCGAAGCTCCAGACCGATTACAGCGCGCGAACAACAGCCTCAGTTGTCATCATAAAGTAGCGTTACATTTCCTCGCAAGATTGTATCGGCCCACAAGTCGCACCTGCAATTAACACAGAGCAGAGGCACTTGCGCCGCATTTTTGTTTCGTCAGGTGCTCGATGCTCAAAACGTCGCGGGTGCTGCGCGCTTTTGTGTCATCTCAAAGCCAAGACAGTCCACTAGTGTCGTGATTGCCGGCTTCCGAGGGATTCTCAAAATGTCATCCAGTTTGGTTCGTCCAACGAAACCTGAAAGCGATCTTCAAGAGGGGCAAATCAGGGAATTTGATCGGTGGCGCACGGCTGTCACGATAGTCCAGCGTATGCAGGAGTCTGGAATTAGTTGCGAACTATTTATTGATCCCCGAAAGGGCCAGTGATGCTACGGCACTTAGGCGCGGGGCGGCCTATTTTAAAACCAAGTGACCGCGAGCCTGACTCTAAATGGGGTCGACTAGTGCTGTTTGGCGCGGCCGCAATTGTTCTTTTGGTCTACGTGTGGACCCACTTCCACTAACGGGTGGCAGGGCAAAACGTCAGTCGCCCAAAGGCGCATCCACTCCGAGTGTCCTCACTAAAAACTCCTGCGCGGCGATTGAGATTGAACGGCGTTCGTTCTGCGCCGTTCTAAGCGCCACATTCGCAATCTCCTCGGTGACATCACGCGACCAGCCCTCGGCTGTGTTGAAGGCGATCACCCGAATTGGATGCGAATGCTGACCGCTCAGAATGTTCTCGATAGTGGTCTTTTCGTCGGCTTCGTCGTCGCCCGTCTCGGCATAGGCGCGACCCAGGCGAGAACCATAGTAGTTCAGCACGATATAGACGGTGACATCAAAGTCGACGGGGACGATCTAAGGCGACGACCATTTGTCGAGCGCAAAGCTGCGCTGGCTAAGCTTCTGTTGTGGTCACGTGACGGCATTCAGTACGTCGAACACGCCGAGGGCCACATAGCGTCCCACTAAGCGTTGCAAAAACATGATAGGCGCAACGTCATAGCAGGGCTGTCAGGCTGGCTGTCCATCTGGATGGCCGCGCGACGCTCTGCGCTCGCGGTCATCCTGAAATGTTTTTGATCCCCCCGGGGCCGCAAAAATAGAGAGGCCGCGCTGCTAAGCGCGGCCTCGCGACAATGCCCTAAAGTTTCTAAATCCCGTTGGGCGTGCAGGCCATTAGCAACTTAGCCGAATTAAGAAGATTTGCGCCGGCGCGATCTATGCGGCCTCTGTTTGGGAGCACGAAGACCACGTCGTTCTCAGTTTCCATCGTGTATCCATTATCGTGCTCTTCTTCCGAGATTATTATGGCCCGCATAAAATTCTAATTCGGTGTCGCCGCATTGATTGCCGCTGTGGCTTGGTCGACGGCATCTTGCGTGGCCATCCCTTTGTTCGATCCGGATGGATTACGATCCATGATTTTGTCGAGGCCTGCGGCGCCGGTCCATATATCGACGATCACTTGCGCAATGCCGGGAACAGCATCTGGCGCCAATTCAAAGTCCGGGGTCGTAATTTCCTGGAACCCCTCTTCCTCTTGATACCACCTGGTGCTCGTGTGCCACTGAAGCCCTCCCTGATGAAAGCTGCCACGGCACCTGACCGCCTGCCGGGTGCCTAGCATCATCTCACACCTGCGCCCGCGAAACCGCAAGGCCCCAACGGGGCAGGGCCCATGTCCCCGACTTCGCTTTCGGGCAAAGCCTTATGTCCGCTTTTGGCCCTTAGCAGACATCGTTTTTGCGATACCGCACGTCTGCTTTCGGGGGTAGAGCGGACACCGCTTTTTGCAGCACGAACGTCCGCTTGTGACCCAGCAGCGTTTCCCTGCCGGACGCCGGCGACAGCACCGCGGTTCGTCTGTCAGCCCCCGGGGCCGTCCGTCATGATGTAGCCAATCAGGTCGCCCACGTTGTGCTCCAAATTTCGGATGATGTCCTTGACGACGTCTCCGATCGAGATCACCCCCACGACCTTGCCCGCGTCCAGCACTGGTAGATGGCGAAAGCCGCGCGCAGACATCATTGCCATGCAGCTTTCCAGTTGGTCGTCCGGCTTGACCGTCACCGGGTCGCCCGTCATCACTTGGCCCACCGGAGTTTGCTTCGCATCGAGCCCGGGCAGCAGCACTTTTATGGCGCAGTCACCCTGGGTCACGATACCGACCAGTACGTCGTCGTCGATGACCAGCACCGACCGGACCCGGTTGTCGCGCATCTGGCGCAAGGCTTCGACGACCATGTCGCCGGAACGAACATGGATCAGGGCGCCACTCTTCTTGGCCAGAGCGTCTTTGACGGTGTTCATCGAGTTCCTCTCGTGAGCCCTGTCCTGGCCCGCCTAAGTGGTACGCATTGAAGGTTAGAGCCGGCTCGTTCAGCATCGACCATAATCTAGCTCACTACGCGGCTATTAATCGAGCGGCTGGGCTCGTTCGCGTCGTGCGTCGAGACGCAAATCGGACGTTAATGGCCCATAGCTGACATCGGCTCTTTTGCACCGCACATGTCCGCTTGTGACCCAAAGCGGACATGAGCGGGGCCTTTCCGGCACAGGTCTAAGCCGTTACGATGCGCTTTCCTAAGCCTTGAGGGGGCAATGCGGCGGCGCGAGTTCATTGCACTAGTTGGAGGTGTGGCTGCGTGGCCGCTTACGGTGCGCGCGCAACAGCCGGCCATGGCGTTGATCGGCCTGCTCAGCAGCGCGCAACTAGATGATCGACAGATCGACGCTATCCGGCGGGGCCTCAAGCATGCTGGCTATATCGAAGGCCGCAATGTCGCAATCAAATATCGCTCGGCCGATTCTCGCTTCGACCGATTGCCGGCATTGGCGGCTGATCTGGTAGCTGATCCTGTGACCGCGATCATTGCGCTCGCGCCAGCCAGCTGCAGTGGCTGCCAAGGCCGCGACAGCAACGATACCGATCGTCTTTGCGACGGGCGCCGATCCGGTGGATCTCGGCCTCGTTTCCAATTTCAACCGTCCCGGAGGCAACATCACTGGGGTGACTTTTGTCTCGAACACACTTGGGGCAAAACGGTTAGATCTGTTACGCGAACTTGTTCCTAGCGCCGCTATTTTCGGTTTGCTCGTCAACCCCGGGAATCCCACTTCGGAACCCCAAATCCGAGATGCGCAAGCTGCGGCGCGCGCATTGGGCGTCCAGCTCTTGATCCTGAAGGCCAGCAGCGAACGCGAGACCGACGCGGCCTTCGAGAGTGCCGTCCAGCAACGTGTAAACGCAGTCATCATCGGTGCGGACTCACTCTTCATAAGTCGGCGCGATCAACTCGTTGGGCTGGCGGCACGTTTTGCGATTCCAGCAATCCATTTTGTGCGCGAGTTTGCCGACATTGGTGGACTGGCAAGTTACGGACCAAGCCAAACGGATGCCTATAGCCTCGCCGGCACTTACGTCACACGGATTCTTAAAGGCGAAAAGCCGGGAGATTTTCATCCAACGGGCGGCAAAATTGAGCTTGTCATCAATCTTAAAACTGCAAAAGCGCTCGGCCTGACCGTGCCAATGCACCTTCAGCAGATCGCCGAAGTTATCGAATGATGGTGAGATGTCTGCTTCTGGCACTTGGCGGACCTACTGAGTTGCACCGCACATGTCCGCTTTCGGGGGAAGCGGACATTGCCATTGCACCGCGAAATGTCCGCTAATGACCCATAAGCGACATCACGCGACGCTCTTTCTCGCTCACAACTCCGTTCCGCGCTTTTTCAATTCAGCAAACGCGCGGCCAGCGAGGCGGCCAAGTTTGGTCGCGGTGGAGTCGAGCTCGTTGGCGTGATCGCCCCGGCCCCGCCTCGAATGCGGTGAACCAGCGACGGAAGCGGGCGAGTTGATCCGGCGGTAATTTGACGATTTCTTCGGCGATTTCTTCGACTTTCATACAACGCATCATAGCACTGCCAAGCGTAGGCGAGCCGCCGATCCGTGCCCGCTTTTGGGGGCAAAGCGGACATGCCGATTGCACCGCACATGTCCGCTTTTGACCCAAAGCGGACATGCAACCGTCTTAACGAGCCACTTTTGAATTGCTACGATACGGGTGTCTTCGAGTCTCGGGGGATCAATGAGACGACGCGATTTCATTACGCTTGCCGGTGGTATGGCTGCCTGGCCATTGGCTGTACGCGCCCAGCAAACGGAGAAGGTGTGGCGTGTGGGGATGTTGGACACCACGCCTGCGAAGCTCAATGCGGTCAATATCGACGCCTTTCGGGACGCGTTGGCGCGCCTCGGATACGTGGAGGGCCGGAATGCAGTGATAGAGTATCGTTCGGGCGAGGGTCGGATTGACCGGTTTCCGAAGCTTGCCGCCGAATTAATGGCGCTCAAGGTCGATATCATCGTCACCAGAGGAACACCGGCCACCACTGCTGCAAAAAATGCCACGTCGACGATTCCAATTGTTATGGCCGCGATTGGCGAACCGGTCGGAACGGGAGCGGTTGCCAGCCTGGCACGGCCAGGAGGAAATGTTACCGGCCTCAGTGCCTTCGTTACCGAGCTGACCGCTAAACGTATCGAGATCATGCGCGAACTGTTGCCCCGGATTTCTCGCATTGCACTGCTGGACAACATGGATAACGGAAGCGTTCCCGCCCAGTGGAACGAGATGAAAAGGGCGGCGCTTGGTTTCGGAATCCAGCCGCTTTTGTGTGACGTGAAAAAACCGGACGATATCGAGGCCGCATTCCGGACGGCCTTGGCTGAACGCGTTGATGCATTGTCTGTTGGAAACGACAGCGTCGTTATCGCTAGCCGTCGACAAATCGCAGATCTGGCGGCGAAAAACAGGTTGCCCGCAATCTATGCGACTCGCGAATTTGTCGATGCAGGCGGGCTGATATCATACGCAGCTAATTATACGGACCTGTACCGACGCGCCGCGATTTATGTCGACAAGATTTTCAAGGGCGCGAACCCGGGCGAGTTGCCTGTCGAACAACCAACCACATTTGAGCTTGTCATCAACGCAAAGGCAGCGAAGTCGCTCGGTTTGACCGTTTCCGCCGCCTTACTTTCACGCGCCGACGAGGTGATCGAATAGCTGGAAAGTCCCGCTATTGGCCCTTAGCGGAATTTGATCGCTCAAGTTCCCGACCGACCCTTCCGGAGTACGCGTAAAAGTTGATACGATGTGATGTCCAAGCTTCGGGGGGAGCAATGAGGCGGCGCGAGTTTGTAGCGCTACTCGGTGGAGTTGCGGCAGCGTGGCCATTGGTGACGCGTGCGCAGCAACCCGCGGTGCCGACCATTGGCTTCCTAAATAGTGCTTCGTCCGATCTCCAAGCAGCACGTTTGCGCGCGTTTCGCAGCGGTCTTAGCGAATCGGGTTACGTAGAGGGTCGCAACTTAGCGATCGAATATCGTTGGGCAGATAATCAGTTCGATAGATTACCCGCCTTGGCTCAAGATTTGGTCCGTCAGAAGGTGGCCGTTATTGCAACAGGATACAATCTTGCTGCGGCTAAAGCGGCGAAGGAAGCAACCAGCACTATCCCGATTGTATTTGCCAGCGGCGTGGACCCGGTGAAGACAGGGCTGGTCAGCAGTCTCAACCGCCCGGGAGGCAATATCACCGGTGTAAACATTCTAAGCAACGAGTTGGTGCCAAAGCACGTAGAGCTGCTGCGGGAATTGGTGCCCGCTGCGACAAGGATAGCGGCGCTTATCAATCCCACCAACAAAGAGTTTGCCGAGAGCATGTCGAGAGACGCCAAGGCAGCCGCCGATAGAGTTGGTTTGGAACTGGACTTGTTGAATGCCAGCACCGATGCGGAAATTGCGGCAGCATTCGCCACTTTGCGCCAACGGCAAGATAGCGCGTTGATCATTACGCCTGATTTATTTTTCGGCAGCCGCAATGAAGTGTTGGCCACCTTGGCGCTCCGGGATGGGGTGCCCACGATCTCGCCTTTTAAAGATTATGCAATTGCGGGTGGGCTATTGAGTTATGGAGGAAGCGCAACCGACCAGGGACGACAAGCAGGAATTTATACAGGCCGCATCCTTAGTGGAGAAAAACCCGCCGAGTTGCCCATCTTACAAACTACGAAAGTTGAGTTGATCATCAATCTCAAGACCGCAAAGGTGCTTGGTCTTAATGTGCCATTGCCGTTACTTGGTCGCTCCGAAGAAATGATCGAGTGAGCGACATGTCCGCTTTTGGCACTTAGCAGGCATCGGCTAGTGCACTGCACATGTCTGCTTTTGGCCCAAAGCGGACATTCGTAGCTTTTCCCCGTTTGTCGGCTTTTGTTCGAATTTTCCCGATGCCGTAAGTCCGTCCAGACTTCTAATATGCGCATCGGTAGTTCGCGGATCCTTCTGGCCGATATCGCACCCTCGGATTCAACTTGCGGGCCGAGCATCGCGTCTAACCCGTACATGTTGACGGTCAAGCATCAGGCCCAGCCCTATCAATTGATAGCGAGTAACTACGTCATCGAGGTCGAACTCGGGCATTTCGACGGTGCAGTTGGAGCGAAAGTCACCTCAAAGGAACGGACGCGGATTGTGCGGTGGGACTTCCATTGAACTTGCTGCGTGTCCGTTATTGGCACTTAGCAGACATCGGCTTGTGCGTTGACATGTCTGCTTTTGACCCAAAACGGACATTCGGCCACCCACATCGGCGTGATTGTGTAACGCGAGTACCGCTCACTATATAATCCTGGCCAGCTCGAAGTAGGCTGACCCATTATGGACTGTTGCAACCACTGCCACGCGCCAGACCCCCATCGGGGGAATGCGGCCTATCGTCGAGTTCTTTGGGCGGTGTTGGCTATCAACGCTGCGATGTTCCTAATCGAAATTGGTGCTGGCGTTGCAGCTGGTTCGGCTTCACTTCAAGCGGACGCCCTAGATTTTTTCGGCGACGCCGCAAACTATGCCATCAGTTTGCTCGTGGTCGGAATGATCCTCCGCTATCGCGCTATGGCGGCTTTCGCCAAGGGAACCACCATGGGTCTATTCGGTCTCTGGATCATCGGGACCGCGATTTGGCACGCGCTCCACGGCACGTTGCCGAACGCATACACCATGGGGGCAATCGGCTTTGCGGCTCTCGCGGCCAATGCGATATCGTTCGGTCTGCTTTGGGCGTATCGCGACGGCGATGCCAATATGCGTTCGGCCTGGATTTGTACCCGTAATGACGTGCTCGGAAATTTGGCCGTGCTGCTCGCTGCAGCTGGCGTATTTGGCACCGGCACAGGTTGGCCGGATGTTATCGTTGCCGCGATCATGGCCAGCCTCGCGCTGCAGGGGGCGTGGCTGGTAGTCCAGCAATCCTTACGCGAATTGCGCCAAGGGTCACTCGCCCCGGCGGAGTAACCGCAATTTGTGACCCAATCCGTGATGGAACACAATCACCACGACGCGTCCGACCACGGTCATCATGGAGGGCATATTCACGCGCCAAAAGACTTTGGCCCGATGTTCGCGGCTGCTGCCGCCCTTAGTGTTGGCTTGGTCGCTGTCCAAGTGTTCTATGGCATTGCCACGCATTCCGTAGCCCTACTTGCGCTCAGCCTCCGTTCTCGCGGCGCTGTGCAGGCAGATCGCAGCGGAATTCCCCCGGCAGCACGCAACCCCCGACTGCTGCGAAGCCGGTGATTTGGCAGCAGTGGGACGATTTCACCGAGAAGGCAAAGAAGTTGGAGAGCGAGATTGCAAAACTATCAGCGACAGGCGCCGCTGATGGAGATGGACTACGCATGCAGTTTCGGGCTGTCGCTTACATATGCGATGGTTGCCACGAAACATACCGAGTGCCAAAAACAAACCGCTGAAGGCCTAGGCCTTTTGGTTTGGTGTCCGCTTATGGCCTCAGCTGACATCCGAAAGAGACGCGAGAATACCTACTTTGATCCAAATCAACGCTTTGCGAATTGCTCGTGCGTTAGATTTCATTGCAACTTTGATGCGGAGTGGATCATGGCGACCGTTCAATCCAATCGGCGGGTCAGCATTGGCGATCTGGGCTGGAGCTTCTCGGCCACGCTCGTGGTGTTATCCGTACTTTGCATGCTGGCCGCGTTGTTCTTGCCGCTGCGTCTGGCTCATGGCTGGGTAAGTCTTTTGTCAGACGCGCCAATTCACTCCTCCCGCGTGTGGGTCGAAGGTCTGATTTGGAGCGTCGCGCTCGGATGGCTGGTCGCAATCATTTTTGGCGCGAGCTATAACTGGATCGTTGCGCGCCGAATTGTCAAAGAAATCGGTTGACCTTCCGGTGAGATGCAATGGTCAACTCGATAAAGGCCGGAATTACCTTTGGAGCGCTACTCGGAATCTCGCATCTTTCCTGGGTCCTGCTCGTTGCATTTGGTTGGGCGCAGCCTTTGATGGATTTTGTGTTCTGGATGCATTTCATCCGGCCCGTCTATGTGATCCAACCATTCAGTTTTTCTGCAGCCGTCGTTCTCATCATCGTTACCGCTGTGACCGGATTCGTCATCGCATTTGTCTTCGGTGTGATCTGGAACAGGCTGCATCGCTATCAAGGATTTGAGTGAGATAAATGAAGAAAAGCATTGAACGGGTTTCTAGCGGTAGTGTTCCACTTTGCGCTCGCTGTGCGTTCGCAAACTACGCTTTGTCAAACTGACAAGGAATTGAATGAGCCGTCTTCGGCTGCATCCCGAGCACCACCTCGTCGGCCGTGTCGGGTGGCTGCGGGCCGCAGTGCTTGGGGCCAACGATGGAATTGTCTCGACTGCAAGTTTGATTGTCGGCGTCGCCGCGGCGGCCACAACGCCAAATGCTGTTCTCATCGCCGGCGTCGCAGGACTGGTGGCTGGCGCCATGTCGATGGCAGCAGGTGAGTATGTATCGGTCAGCTCGCAATCCGATACGGAACGGGCCGATCTTGCGCGCGAACGCAAGGAGCTAGGCGATAATGTCGAGTTCGAGAGGGAAGAGCTTGCCGAAATCTACGTCAAACGCGGCCTCGAACCATCTCTGGCGCGGCAAGTTGCTCAGCAACTGATGGCGAAAGATGCCTTGACCGCCCACGCACGCGACGAGCTAGGGATTTCGGAAATCACCACCGCGCGTCCCGTCCAGGCTGCATTGACCTCGGCTGCGACGTTTTCGGTAGGTGCGGCCATGCCCTTGCTGATGGTCGTCATAGCGCCTCCGGGGACGGTTGTTCCGATAGTGTCCGGCGCGTCTTTGGGCTTTCTCGCACTTTTAGGTGCAATCGGGGCAAGAGCAGGTGGTGCAAATGTTCTGCGCGCGACAGCTCGAGTGACATTCTGGGGGGCTTTGGCGATGGCACTTACCGCCGGTATTGGGAAGATTTTCGGAACAGTTGTCTGACGCGCCGCGCCATTAACCCCGGGTGCCGAGAGTGTAATAGCCTAGACTGGTTTTCAGTTGGATCGTATCGCGGTCAATGCCGTCACAGACGGCTAGCGAGCCGGGCCGAGGAATGATCAGCAAGTGAAGCATGGGATCCGCTGGCTGCCGGGGCTCGACACCCTCCGTCGATATGAGGCGGCGTGCCTTCGGCACGATATCTTTGCTGGACTCGTCCTGGCGACAATGTTGGTGCCGGTTGGGATTGCCTACGCGGAGGCATCGGGCTTGCCGGGCATTTACGGTCTCTACGCAACAATCATACCGCTGCTGGCCTATGCGTTGTTCGGCCCAAGCCGCATCCTTGTGCTGGGACCGGACTCCGCTCTGGCAGCCGTTATCCTTGGCGTTGTCCTTCCGTTGTCTGGTGGCGATCCCCTTCGGGCCGCAACGCTGGCCGCTATGATGGCAATCGTTTCGGGGACGGTATGCATTTTGGCGGGCATCGCGCGCCTGGGTTTTGTGACCGAGCTTCTCTCCAAGCCGATACGCTACGGCTACATGAATGGAATTGCATTGACCGTATTGATTAGCCAGCTGCCAAAGTTCTTTGGCTTCTCTATCGAGAGTGACGGACCTTTGCGGAGCCTGTGGGCGATCGCCGGCGCAATCCTTGAGGGGAGGACAAACTGGGTAGCATTCGGGATTGGGCTCGGGACGTTGATTGTGATCCTGCTGCTCCGGAACAGCAAGAGGCTGCCAGGCATTCTGATTGCGGTGGTCGGCGCGACTGTTGCCGTCGGAGCGCTTGGCCTTGGGGCCCGTTATGGCGTGGCGGTTCTAGGTCCTCTCCCTCAAGGCCTGCCGGGTTTCACCGTTCCCTGGGTCGCCCACAGCGACATCGTACCGGTGCTAATCGGCGGGTGCGCAGTCGCGCTCGTATCATTTGCTGACACCAGCGTGCTTTCGCGGGCCTTTGCCGCGCGGTTGGGCACCCGTGTCAATCCCAACCAGGAAATCGTTGGACTTGGCGCTGCCAATCTGGCAGCCGGTTTTTTTCAAGGGTTCCCGATCAGCAGCAGTAGCTCGCGTACTCCCGTTGCAGAAGCCGCCGGTGCCCGCACTCAACTAACTTGTGTCGTTGGGGCGCTTGCAATCGCCATCGTTTTGCTGGTGGCACCAAACCTCCTCCAGTATTTGCCGAGCGCTGCGTTGGCCGCCGTCGTCATCGCTGCCGCGATTGGTTTGATTGAGGTCACCGACCTCAGACGCATTTATCGCATTCAGCAGTGGGAGTTCTGGCTATCGATCGCCTGCTTTGTCGGAGTGGCGGTGCTCGGAGTTATTCCAGGAATAGGTCTGGCCGTCGTGATCGCCATCGCAGAGTTCTTATGGGACGGTTGGCGCCCACACTCCGCCGTATTGGGTCGCGCCTCCGGCGTAAAAGGTTATCACGATATCACGAGATATCCGGACGCACGCCGGATCCCCGGGGTGGTCCTGTTTCGGTGGGATGCGCCTCTGTTTTTTGCCAACGCAGAATTTTTCAGGGAGCGCGTTCTGGACGCCGTGGCGAAATCGCCCACGCCCGTACGTTGGCTGGTCGTTGCGGCGGAGCCGGTCACTAGTGTGGACGTCACCGCTGCCGATACAATCGCCGAACTGGACGAGGAGTTGCACGCGCAGGGTATCGAGTTTTGTTTTGCCGAACTCAAGGACCCCGTAAAAGACAAATTGAAGAGATTTGGATTGTTCGCTCAGTTTGGCGAGAATTACTTTTTCCCGACCATTGGCGCAGCCGTTTCAAGTTACTTGGAAACCAACAATGATGTGGAATGGCAAGACTGGGAGGACCAAGCTCGGCGTTAGGTGGACAGGGGAGGTTTGACGCACACAATTAATGCGCTATTGGCACATTCCGACTGACGCTCTTAATGTCCGCTTTCGCGAGTAAAGCAGACATCATTCGGAAAAAGTGGACATCTCTTTGATGTCCACATCGCTTTTGTGGGCGGCGCAACTATGTCGCTGGCAGTCGCGTTACTGCTGGATCGCCCACAAATAGGCACGCACCGCCCGAGCTTCCTCCTGACTAAACTTGATGGCGGGCATGTCGGGATGGATTGAGGTGATTCCACGTTCTAGCGCGCGCGGGAATTCGTTGAGATCGATGGTACGGCCGAGCGTGCGAAACGGCGGGGCCCACGGATGGGGACTTTCGCCTTTAATTCCGATCGCATGGCATTTAGCGCAAAACTCGGCGACCAACGACTGGCCGCGACTGACCGGATCATCCTGCGCCTGAACTGAATTGCCCGCAGTCAATGCAGCGATCGACGAGCAAACCGGCAGCAGGAATTTCATCGAGATAATTCTGACCCAACCCGCGATTGCTTTAAGGGCTGTTTCGAACAGCGGATTAAGTCCAGTCTCGCGGTTGGTCATGGTGACGCTCTCTATCTCTTTCCTCCAAGTTTGAAAGGAAGCTTGCCAGATTGATTAATTTAGTAATTGCGTTGGATCAATTTATGGGCGCGGAAGATGCCGTCACGTCCGCTAACACGTTTGCCTCCGGCTTGGACTAACGGGATTCATGTGTGGCCTCTTTGAGGGCGCGCATGATGTCTTCTCGAGAAATAATGCCTTCCAAATGACCATTAGGGCTCATTACTGGGAAGCTTCGGATTTTGAGGTTGACCATGAGCTGAAGAACTCGTGTTAATGGCGATGTAGGATCAACATGCACCACGGCCTCACTCATCACGTCTCCAGCGGACAGGCTCATCAATTGATTGTAATGAGGCACAACTTGACCGGTGGTGAATGCGAAGGCACGAAGAAAATCGAACTTGCTGATGGTCCCTAATATCTTGCCGTCCTCTGCCACCGGGAACGCGTTGAAATCGTATTTCTCAAATAGCCCCTCAAGTTCGCGCATTGTGGTCTGCCGCGTCACGGTCATAACAGGGTGCGTCATAAACTGTTTAACCGTATATCCGAGAAAGCCGTACATTACTGCATCAGCGCCTTGCTTCGTTTCCATTGCCTTGGTCCGGCTTTATATTTGCCCAAACAAAAAATCATCATCGCATAGAGTCCGAATTGCTAACCGCTAAGAAGGTTCATAGCACACCCGCAAGGCCACCGCGGTACCGGTGGCGTGCGGTTTGACTTATGTTTGCACGTATCGAAAATTTCAGCGCCTACGAATAGTAGAAAACCACCAAGATCGGGTGACTAGATTGAAAAAGGGTTGCTTGCGCGATTAGGTCGTTAATTGCGTCGCTTCTGCCTCTGCCCGAGCGACGATTGAAAGATCGAATGCGTGGGCTATTTCAGCAAAGGGACCAGGCGCTCATCCACAGAGACTGCGAGTCTCAAGCATGAAATAGCCTCCCGGCGAACCTCTGGCTTGCAAACGAGCGGTTGTTACCTAGAGGTCAGTGGTCGCATTCGATCCGTCCCTTTGAAATATTGTCGGGCATAAGCGACGAGTTGCGCATCGGTTGGGTGATCGACAGTTTCCACGCCAACAATGGCACTCATGAGCTTGGGCTCGTGATTGTGAATATGCTTTAGCAATTCGGTCTTCGCATTGGCCGGTCCTGTGATGAGGATTACACCAGCACTTGCGATCGATTCGGTCACCGCTTTAAAAAAGCCTCGATCGCTCTCGTCATGTCCGCTTCCGATCGAGTTTGCCTTGTGATGGATATGTCTGGTTGGATGATCGGGGTGTAAAACGAGTCGCTCAACATCATTCGCGTTGAAATGAAATACGCGCGCTTCATGATGATCGATCCAAACAATGGCGTGATAGTGCTGATTCATCTACAATACCCCTTTTTGCAATCGTGTGACCAGCAAAAGCCCCGTTCAAATGAGCCCGGAGGCCCACACGACCAATTCGGTAGCGACCTTTCCGAAGGCGGTGTCAAGCGCGGCCGCAGCGGCGGATGCGTCAGCCGCAGTCGCGGGAACGGTTGCGCGGAAGATTTCGTGCATCTACGATTTGTCCGTTGTCGCCAAGGATTTTGGCGGAAAACTCCACTTCAGCCTGTGGTGCGGCCGCCAGCGAGAGCTGGAAACTCCGGATGTCAATGAGGAGTTGACGGCCCGCCGCCAATCCCTCGATCGGCTTGGCAACAGAACGTAACAAATTGGCATTTTCGAAGCTCTGAATGATCCGGGCCTGAAGAAGCTTCGGAATGTTGTCGCTCCATTTCGCATTTAAGAAGGTGGGGTCTTCGGCGCCACTTGGCCGAACCAAAATCTTTTGCGTATCGAACATTAACACTGCTGTTGGTTCTGGAATGCTGAATTGGTTTAACGGCGTCTTCTTGAGGGCTGGGAAATCATGCGGAGCCGTCAGATCGTATATGGTCGGGTTTGCGGCTGCCGAGCCGCTGCTAGTCAAGCGTTCCAAACCGGCGATAATTCCATCAAGGCGATCAGAGTTGCGGGCAAGCGCCGCGGAAAAGGTACTGAAATTTGTGAGCGTGTTGTGTAGCGGTTCCGAATTTTCGGAAAGCAGGCCCTGGAGCTGGACGAGAGCGTCTCGAGCGGCCTGCGTCATGCTCAACCCGGCGGACGGATCGGCCGTAAGCACCGGCAAACCGGCAGATGCTTCAGGCGGTGGCATCTTGCTGCGCCCTTCCAGCGCAATCACTGGAGCGCCAGTCAGCCCCTGAAATTCCAGGCTGACATGCGTGTCGGCACGGATGGGAGTGCCTTCCGCTACGGCGACTTTCGCGGTTACCCTTCGAGGGTCGTCGGGGCTGAGCTGGAGATCAATAACTTCGCCGACGCGGATACCATTGAACAGCACGCCCGCGCCCTTCAATAGGCCAGATACGGTATTTTCAAAATGGATGTCATACACCGTTCGTTTGCCGAGGCCGCCAGCGTTATTCAGCCAATAGACAAATCCAAAGACAGCGCCAATGGCGGCGATCACCAGCAGTCCGACCAGGGCATAAGGTGCGCGCGTTTCCATGATGCAACCTCAATTCGCCGCATGTGTGATGAGACGTGCACGTTTTCCCTGGAAATAGGACTTGACCCACGGATGATCGGATTCGACCACTTCGGAAAGAGAGCCGATCGCGACGATCTTTCCGTTTGCGAGTGCGGCGATCCTATCGCACTCAACCTCCAAGCTATAGAGATCGTGCGTTACCATGAAAACAGTGAAGTTGAGTGTCTGCTGCAGGGTCTTAATCAGTGCATCCAAATCGCCGGCCGAAATCGGATCCAGCCCCGATGTCGGCTCATCAAGAAATAGGATTTCCGGATCCAGCGCGAGCGCCCGGGCAAGCGCAGCGCGCTTGGTCATGCCACCAGACAGCTCAGCCGGAAATCTCTTGCCGTCGGTCGGGCTTAAGCCAACCATTTCCAGCTTGGCATTGGCGAGTTCTCTTAATAAGGGCTCGGAGAGGTGAAGATTTTCTCGCATCGGGAACTGAATATTTTCCAGCACTGTAAGCGAGGAGAACATCGCACCTTGCTGAAACAAGACACCCCAGCGTCGTTCGAGGGCGCGAGTCTCTTCGGGAGTTGCCGTGTCGCGATCAATGCCTTCGACCTCGATACGGCCGTGCCGTTTCGGAATGAGACCGATGATTGCGCGAAGTAGAACTGATTTTCCCCCGCCAGATGCGCCAACCAAACCGAGAATCTCACCGCGGCGTACATCGAGCGACAAGTGGTTCAGCACAATCTGGCTGCCGAAACCCACAACAAGATCGCGGATACTGATGACAAAATCAGCTTCTTCGGTTGCCATCGCGTCACATTCCGATTGACGCGAAAAAGACCGCGAATAAGCCGTCAAGCACGATGACGAGAAAAATGGATTTTACGACGGAGCTTGTCGTTCGCAAGCCGAGCGACTCTGCACTACCCTTAACGCGTAGCCCCTCGCTGCACGCCACCAGCCCGATCACCAAAGCCATAAATGGCGCTTTGATCATGCCCACTTCAAAGTGAGTGACGGACACAGCTTCGTGCAGACGTGTAACAAATATCTCGGGGCTCATGCCGCCATAGAGCCAGGCGACCAGACCTCCCCCGAAGAGCGCGGAGGTCGCGCCAAGGAATGCCAGGATAGGCAGCGCAATGACGAGTGCTACGGCGCGTGGAAGAATCAAAACTTCAATCGGATCAAATCCCATCATGCGCAGGGCATCAATCTCTTCACGCATCTTCATAGAGCCGAGTTCGGCCGTGTAGGCGCTGCCGGAACGGCCCGCCACCATGATGGAAACAATGAGGACCCCGATTTCGCGCAGGACCAGAATGCCGACCATGTCGACGACGTAAGCGTCGGCGCCAAATTTTCGGAAATGAAAAATGCCCTGTTGCGCGATGATGCATCCAATAAGAAACGTGATCAGGAAAATAATCGGTATCGCCTGCCAGCCCACGCGATATAGGTGATATACGGCTGAAGTAATTCTAAAATTGTGCGGTCTGACGAGAATACGTGCACCAGCGAAGCTGAGCACCGCGAGCATATTTAGAAATGCTATAAACTCGGCATAAAGTGCAATTGTTGATTGACCGATCCACTCGAGCCTCTCCAATAGCATATTCTTGTGGGCTGTCGGTTCAGCGGTCTGGCGATTGACCCGACTCACTTGGTCGAACAGCCCACGATAGCGCTCGGGCAGGTCGAAAAACCGCACGTCGCTTTTCCGGGCGGCGCAGCCGCGGACCAGACGCTCCAACAGCCATGCTCCGAGCGTGTCGAGTTCGCGCACGCCTGCCATATTGATTGCGAGATTGCGTGCGGCGGATACTTGCGGAGCGACTGCGGTCAGGTCCTCTTCAAGCGCTTGCGAGTGTGCAGCCGTCCAGACGCCGACTGGCGCAAGCTCCAGGGAATCGCCGACTACGGTGTAATCCAACGTTGAACCTGAGAGCATAAGAAGATCTCATTGGTTTGATTTCGGGCTAATCCTTAAGTTTGAATTGGTAGCGCCTTTTGAACATGGTTTCTTGATCTTACTCAAATACTCCTTATTGGCGGCACGTAAGAAGTGGACGGGCATTACATGAAAGCGATGGTTCTGCGTGCCGTCGGCGAACCTCTCTCGTTAGAGGAGCGACCCGACCTTATGCCCGAGGCGAGCCAGATTAGAGTTCGCGTGGAAGCTTGCGCGGTTTGTCGCACTGATTTGCACGTCGTCGATGGCGAGCTCCCAAACCTCAAGCTTCCACTCGTTCCTGGGCATGAAATTGTCGGAATTGTCGACGTCGTGGGTAGGGGAGTTGAGATAGCTGCGCTCGGGACGCGCGTTGGAGTTCCCTGGGTTGGCCACACGTGCGGCCAATGCGGATATTGTCTGAACGGACGCGAGAATCTTTGCGATCGCCCAATTTTCACCGGCTATACACGTGATGGCGGTTTTGCAACGCACGTGATCGCCGATGCGGCTTACGCCTTTCCTCTCGCTGAGTTTCGTGATCCGGTGGCTGCCGCTCCCTTGTTGTGTGCAGGCCTGATCGGCTGGCGCTCGCTCCGTCTGGCAGGCGATGGAAAAAGAGTTGGTTTCTACGGCTTTGGTGCGGCGGCCCACATCCTTGCCCAGGTCTGTCGTTGGCAAGGCCGCGATGTTTACGCCTTTACGAGGGCAGGCGACAGCAAGGCACAAAACCTCGCCCTAACGTTGGGCGCGCGATGGGTCGGCAGCTCGAGCGACATGCCCCCCGTAATGCTCGACGCAGCGATCATTTTCGCGCCGGCGGGCCACCTCGTGCCGCAAGCACTCAGCTGCGTCCGAAAGGGAGGTACTGTCGTCTGTGGTGGAATCCACATGAGCGACATTCCGCAGTTTCCCTACCGCCTACTGTGGGAGGAACGCAAAGTTGTATCGGTTGCCAATCTCACCCGCGACGATGGGTTCGAGTTTTTTGAAACTGCGCAGAGAGCCCAGGTCCGGACAACCACGCATGTCTATCCCCTCACGAAAGCTAACGAGGCGCTCACCGATTTGAGGAATGGCCGATTCGAGGGAGCAGCCGTGCTCGTGCCTTGAAGAAATTTGACCTCGCCGTCCATTCGGGCGACTCCCCGTAATTCCGCATTCAGATGGATTTGGAAATAGCAATTTATTCGGAGCCACTTGAGCTGGATCAAAGCGGCCGGCGCTATCCCATGATGACATGCCGCCTAACGCAGCGGAGGTTACCATGAAGGCTCTAGATGTAATGACTAGAACGGTCATTTCCGTCGAGCCCGACGCGACGGTTCTAGACGCGGCGCGACTGATGCTTCAGCAGCATATTAGCGGTCTGCCGGTGATCGACCAAGTCGGGCGCCTGGTCGGTATCCTGTCCGAAGGTGATTTTCTGCGCCGAAGAGAAACACAGACGGAGCGACGGCGCTCTCGCTGGCTCGAGTTTTTGATAGGTCCCGGCAAAATCGCAGCGGAATATACTCACTCACACGGTCGAAAAGTGGCTGAAGTGATGACTGACGATGTTTACACCATCGACGAGGAAACCGCGCTTGAAGACGTGGTGGATTTGATGGAGCGACGTCGCATCAAGCGAGTGCCGGTCCTTCGTGGAAATAAGGTTGTCGGCATCGTCACGCGATCTAACCTTATGTATGCGATCGTTAGCTTGTCCCGCTTGCTTCCGGAGACAGCGAAAAACGATCTCGCTATTCGCGAGGAGCTTATAGCGGAGATCAAAAAAGAAAAATGGGCTCCGGTAGCAATGATCAATATCGTCGTTCGCGAAGGAATTGTTGAGCTATGGGGTACAATTTTCGACGAGCGGCAGCGTGAGGCTTTAAAGGTAGCGGCCGAAAATATTGCCGGCGTAAGAGCAGTGAAAGATCATATGGTTTTGGTCGAGCCGGTATCAGGAATGTTCATTGAATTAACGAAGGAACTATCACGCACTGATGTGGCGTGATCCAAAAGCGGTCGCAACGGTCATGAAAGCGATGACCAAACGAGTGCAATGACCGCTATCGCCACTAGTGCCGTTCCTCCCCATCCAAATCCGAGGAGCCACCGACGCCCTTTGAACCGTCCCATTAAATCTACTTTTGAAACGATCACCATCATTACGCTCATAATCGGCACCGCAACAATGCCGTTTAATACGGCACTCCAAATCAACATTTTGATTGGATCGATGCCGGTGAATCCGAGTCCAAATCCGATGGTGGTTGCGGCCGCGATAATTCCATAGAAGCCGACGGCATCTGGAGCCTTCGCCTCCAAGGTCGCTGGCCATCCGAATGCTTCCGCCACTCCATATGCGGCAGAACCGGCGAGCACAGGAATAGCGAGTAATCCAGTGCCGATGATGCCCAATGCAAACAATAGGAAGGTTAGCTCACCGGCCAAAGGCCGCAGGGCCTCCGCAGCTTGTGCCGCCGTCTGAATGTTCGTAATGCCACCAGCGTTTAAAACCGCAGCAGTTGTCAGGATTATAAAAAATGCAATCGCGTTGGAGAATATCATCCCAACTGTAGTATCGATTGTGATCCGATCGATTTCGGAACGGCCGCCATGAGAAAGCTGCATGAGGGGTCGGCGAGCCTTGCCTTGCCGCATCTCTTCAACTTCCTGGGAAGCCTGCCAGAAAAATAAATAGGGGCTGATGGTTGTTCCCTTGCCAGTCACCCTCCCGATCTGTGCGCTTACGAGTTGAATTGCGATCATAAATGGAGTTGTGAGGAAAACGGTCCACAAAAGGCCGTATCCAAACTGAGCCCCAGCCTGTGAGTACGTTGCGATGCCGGAGGGATCATCATCCGCAGCGCCAGTGACAAGGCCTGGCCCTAAAAGGCGAAAAATGATGTAGCGAGGTTTCTTGCCACCGGCTTGCGGAGATTGAGACATTCTGTTTGGGGTTTGGTTACGAGTTCGGTGGGCGGCAATCGTTGAGCCACAGCACGTTAAGTTCATAAATTAGCTAGGGAGGGTCAAGAACCATTAAGCACCGGCGACGCATGACCGACGCAGAAAACGCAACCGCGCAATATCCGATCTTGGCACCGGCGGACAAACGACTACGAAAAATTGTTACTTCTGTTTCTTGTATTCTTCTTCCGCTATGCGGAGCGCCGCCTCCTCTTCGACCAGCAATTTTCTGATCATCTCCAGCTGGGAAGGATCGCTGAGAGCTTTGAGCATCTCTTGATAGCGCTCAACATTTTTTCGGTGGACAAAGCGTTCCATTTTGTAGCTCCCGAATTGCTTTGCCTACTTGCGCTAAATCAAGGCGGGCTCGCCCCCCTTATGCTCGCATTTGAGATTATCAGATGGCTGAATGGAAACCAATCGCGACGGCCCCGGCAGATCTCGAGCTGGAGCTTGGTGTTTATGACAAGGGCGAATACCACGCGCTGGTATTTCCCTGTCGGCGTGATGGTTTGGGATGGCGCGATGTGCAAGCGAACCTTCCCCTTTTGCTTGAGCCAACGCATTGGCGGCCTTGGAAGGAGGAGCAGCACCGTAAATCCGCTATTGGACTTAGCGGAACGTCGCTTTCGGGCAATCAAGGAACGGGGTCCAATGACAAAACCAATCCCTGACAAGGCAGAGATCGCGCTCGAATACCCGGACAAGCTCTATGTTGGCACGTTTGAGCGCTCATCGAGATTTGAGGCCCACCTCGATCCAACCGGCATCGCGCTGATCCTCGAGCGGCCAGGTGCTGACGATATCCGCAAATCAATTCACATGCATATCAACTTTGGCCTGTTCGCTGATATTTTACGAGATTGGCTTCGACGGTTGGTCATATACCGAAGGACGACATCTTGCATCACGATCAACTCGCGCAAGCGGTCACCGAGTTGCACAGGGCGTTGGTTGCGGGTGCAGCGGAGCGATGAAAAGTTGATCGAAAAAGTTACTGTCGCTTCAGGCTTAGGATATAGGCAATTATGTCATCAGCATCTGATTTTGAGATTATGAAGTTGGGCATGATTGTATGATTGGATTGAAGAAATACTTTCAAGGCAAGACGTGTCGTGGACGAACGTTTGGCGACCTCCTCAAAGGTTGGAGGATAACGATAAAATAACGGGAATGGCGGACGAACTTCATGGCAGTCGCCGCAAAGCTCTGTTGCTAATCGACGCCCCGCAGCTCTTTCACCGGACTGAGCGAGTGCCGCACTTGAAAACGCTAAGCCCGCGGCTGTGAGGAAGCTAAAGAATACGCGATGACGCATGGGGATCTCCGGCAAAGCGAATGCATATAATCCAATGACGCTGCTTGCGGATGTTCTTTGATCTGGCTCAAAACGCAACGCAATAATTTTTGCAAAGTATTCGCGGTGGTCCGATTCGGACCAGGCATGGGAAAACCCGGACATCGTTAGTTTGTGGCTCGACACGCACGGGTTTGATCCAAGTCAAGGATTAGCATCGTGGTTCTCATTAGAAAGCGAGATGGTCGAAAGGACCCGAACGATCGCTAAAGAAGTCGAGCAGGATTTTCCACATTTCGTGGATATAGCCGTGCCGTTAGAAGGCCTTGGTTCAAGGTTGGCGGCCATGTACGACTTTCACGCTCGGCATCGAATATCGCCGAAGCGGGGTCACGGTCGGCGCGATGATAAGGGCGGAGCTATTCGCTGGTGTTTTGCTGACTCGCAGTTGGCTGATGCGTTCGCGCAGGAGTTCGCGAACGTTTTATTCGCCTTTGGGGCTGACTTGTTCCGAGCCAGGCTTTCCTCGGGAGGCCGAAACATTGTTTGAAGCTATGTACAAGCAAGCCGAAAAGCTGATCGCGTCAGCAGAGCATGCCTGCAAAGGCCGGGCTGGTGAAGCTATCGAAGTGCTCTTACTCGCGGCGGCCTGTCTATATCGCGCGAAGCACACGGGGGGCGACCCCGTAGACTTCGCCCGTCGGGCTCGTATTGCTTACGACGAAGCTCGCGCCAACGACGTGTGAGCCTTGTTCTGAATGTGCGCTAAGTGTCAATGCGGACAATCGCCACCGATCACGAACACTGCGACTTCAATTTACCGGTGGCGCCTCGCTGGGTTTCTGCACCGCACGCTTTCGAAGCCTAGAGCAGACAATTGATGCAGGTCAATTGAACGAGACTGGTCTCGGTTTATTTTGGCCATTGGCCTGAAAGTGCACGGCCTATTTCTGGAGCTGAAGAACTTCAACTTCATTTGCTGCTAGGCGACTAAATCAATGTCCTTATATCCGAAGGATATGTTCTTTACGTCGGAGTCCGTCGCTGAAGGACACCCCGACAAATTTTGCGATCAGATTTCGGATGCGGTGTTAGACGAATGTCTCAAACTCGATCCCGAATCGCGCGTCGCCTGCAACACCTTCGTGACAATGGGTCTAATCTTGGTTGGAGGGCAAATTACCACGACCGCGTTGTTTGATGTGGAGCAGGCAGTACGCAAACTCGGGAACGAGATCGGCTACACATCGTCAAAATACGGGTTCGACGTGAACGGAGCAACGATCTTGCGATCGTTTCATCGCCAATCGTCCGACATCAGTCTCGGCGTGACGAAAGCAGGTGGAGAAATCGGCGCGGGGGATCAGGGCATGATGTTTGGATTTGCTTGTCGCCAGACCGAAGAGCTGATGCCGCTGCCCATCATGCTTGCGCACAAGATGGCGATGAAACTCGCCGAGACACGCAAGCGAGGGATTCTTCCTTTCCTTGGCCCGGATGGAAAGACCCAAGTGACCGTCGAGTATCGCAACGGAAAACCGGTTCGCGTAGACTACGTCGTGATCGCTGCACAGCATACCTCCGATGTCGTGACGCTGGACGGCAAACATATGACCGAGGAGGCGAAACGGGAGATCATCGAGAAGGTTGCTCTGCCAGTTATCGATAAACTCACTGACGGAAAGACCAAATTCATAGTGAATGGCACTGGCAAATTCTTGGTCGCAGGACCGCAAGCAGATTCGGGCCTGACTGGCCGCAAAATCATCGTCGATACATATGGTGGATGGGCGGTCCATGGTGGTGGCGCATTCAGCGGGAAGGATGCGACTAAGGTCGATCGCTCGGCAGGATATATGGCTCGGTATATCGCAAAAAACGTCGTCGCGTCTGATTTGGCGGACGAATGCCTCGTCCAACTCGCTTATTGCATCGGACACGTCGATCCCGTGTCGGTAATGATCAATACCTGCGGAACAGGTCGGCGCTCTGATACAGAATTGGCGTCCTTGGTACGAAAGGTATTTCCGCTGTCTCCGAAAGGAATGATTGATCACCTTCGTCTCAGGCGGCCGATTTTCCGAAAGTCTGCGGCCTACGGACATTTTGGACGGGACGACATCGACTTCTCTTGGGAGCGGGTTGATGCCAGCGACGAGTTGCGGGCCAAGGCTGCTTGACGCCAACGCACCGTTCGCGCCCAAGTAACCTGGTCTGAATCGCCGTTGTCGAATGCGCGATGTCGGCTATTGGCACTTAGCGGACGGCCGGACTGAGCCTCTCAATGCCCACTTTTAGAGGCAAATACAGATCTAGACAGACCGCAATGTGCGCTGATGACCCAAAGCGGACGTGCCGTTCGCGCCGCTGGGAATTGCGCGGGGAATTTCGGGGGGTGTCATCTGTCACAGCTGCGATAGCACTCGGGATACCCGTTCCAGACGGACGTATTCGTTGTAAGAACCCGCAGATACGACTCCAGCAATCCTGGAATGCAATTCGGAAGCAGCATTGAGTTCATCAATCCGAGGAATCAGTTTGCGCCAACGCTGGTTTGAGATCGCCGTCATTTTTGTCACCGGCTCCGCTGCTCTGCTCTATTGGCTGGGGTTGCTAGCGCTGCCCTGGCTTTATACTGCGGTCGCCTTGGGATTAGTGCCACTCGTAAGGACTGCCGTCCGCGATCTCGTACGCGAGCGCAAAATCGGAACCGAACTCTTCATCTCGATCGCCACCGCAATCGCCATGGTGGGTGGGGAGTATGTCGCCGGCGCCGTCATGCTCAGCATCATTCTGATCGCCGAACTTATCGCGGACCTCAATTCGGAAAGGGCGCGAGCCTCGATCAAGTCGCTTATTACGGCCATTCCTCAAACCGCTCTCGTTCGTCGTGATGGACGCGAGGCCAGTATCGGGATCGACGACGTCAAGATCGGCGAGATTGTCATTGTACGGGCGGGCGAACGCATTCCCGTCGACGGTACGGTCGCATCAGGCAATGCGAGTGTTAATCAAGCGCCAATAACCGGGGAAAGTGTTCCAGTAGAGAAACGAACAGACGATCAGGTGTTTGCAGGCACGGTTGTCGATCTTGGCGCGCTGGACGTACGCGTGAACAAGCGTGGCAAGGAGACTCTCTACTCGCGGATAATCACGCTCGTGGAGAACGCGCAAGCGAGTCAGGCGCCGGTTCAGAAGCTTACCGATCGCGTGGCTGCCTGGCTTATCCCCGTCGTGTTGATTTTCTTGGTCTTGGTCTTCGCCGTCACCCGTGACCTCAAGCTCATCATTACCCTGATGATCTTCACCTCGCCGGCCGAACTCGGTCTTGCTACTCCGCTCGTTATAATCGCAGCGGTAGCGCGCGCCGCCCAAAGCGGCATCTTACTGAAAGGCGGAGTTGTTTTGGAGCAGCTCGCAAAGGTTGATGTCGTAGCTGTCGACAAGACCGGTACGCTTACGATTGGGCGACCCGAGGTGGTTCGGATCGAATGCTTCACGGCGAACGTCGCGGATAACGAGTTGCTCCGTCTCGGAGCGAGCCTGGAAAGTCGTTCCAATCATCCGTTGGCAAAGGCGATCATCGATCGATCAACGAAGCGCGGGCTTTCGATCGGCAAACCGGATGACTTTGAAGTGGTCGCCGGTCGTGGCGTTATGGGAACGGTTTCGGGCCGCCGAATTCTGGCGGGCAACGCGGCATTCCTGCGGGAGAAAGGTGCCCCGCCTCCGGGCAATATTGGCCATGGGATCGGGTCCGCTGTTTACATAGCGGCCGATGGTCGTGCGCTCGGTGTGATTATTCTTGCTGATCGTGTCAGACCGGACGCAAAGACAGCGATAGAGCGCCTGAAGGCCAGCGGTGTGAAACGGGTGATCATGCTGACTGGAGACAACGAGACCACGGCGCAGTCGGTTGCGGCAGAAACCGGGATCGACGAAGTGCGAGCCAATCTGCTGCCAGAAGATAAGCTCCGTGTCATCGAGGCGCTTCAGCACGAGGGATGCACCGTCGCCATGATCGGTGATGGAATTAATGATGCTCCGGCACTTGCGCAAGCCGACGTCGGGATCGCGATGGGTGTTGCCGGAACCCAGGCGGCCCTTGAAGCCGCGGACGTTGCTTTGATGAATGACGACATTGGCAAGATCGCCGAAGCGAGAGTGCTTGCGGCCCGTGCTTACCTCACGATCAAGCAGAACCTTATTTTCGGAGTCGGCGTTGTTCACCTTCTTGGAATCACCGCTGCGATTCTTCGCTACATCGGGCCCGTAGAGGCGGCAATGCTTCACCTCGGACCGGACGTGCTGGTGTTCTTGAATTCGGTTCGGCTACTGCGCGCGAAGTTGTCTTGCGCCCCGTGATTGACAATGCTGCCAGCGTTTTACCATGCTCATACACTGAATGTCCGCCCTTGGCACTTAGCCCCCTAGCGGACATCCCTAATTTGCACCGCACATGTTCGCTTTTGGGGAAGCGTCCGCGCTATCGGGCCTTCCCCGTTTGATCCAGCGCAATGCCGACTTCCGGTCGCGAGGTAAGATTTAAAGGTGCGAGCGATCCTTCCTGTGATCGTTCGCACAGTGCGGTCCTACTGGTAGGTCATGGCCCGCACTTTCACTTGACTCCGGGAGAAGGCAACCCTCCCGGAGTCAATTTCTCCGTTGCCCTTGCAGAAAACGCTGACGGGCGAAGTGAATCGATAGCCGGTTTACTTGTCAGCCGGTCGAGTGGCCGGCAGCGCTGGCCAAGAGAAACAGAAACAGGGCGGACCGATTCACGCGGCCTAGGTTCCCGGGGGAAATTTCGATGTCGGAAAACTGGCTTCAAACTTACTACAGTATCGCAGTCGTTTTGGGTGTGATTGCGCTGCTTTATTGGCTTCTCTTCCGTCGCCATTCGCCCGCTGAGTCACTACCGTCGGCTATCAAAGGAGAAACATTGGGAGTGGGCGGCATTTTAGCGACCGCGATGCTATTATTTTCCAGTCTGGTCTCGTGGTTGGTCTATATTTCTGCCGACACAATTTTTGAGCAAATTGCCGCTTTGCTGATGTGGATTGGAAATTGTGTCTTTTGGGGCATCTTTATTGTCCTAAGTGCAATTCACACGCGCAAATGACTTAATGCGCGACGGCGAAGCGCATCGTTTGCCCCGAACTTGGCACGCGTTATCCGGTGGCCGCATCATCTCGCTGAGCGACAGCCAGCTTGAAATCGTCACGCATACTGCGCGTGCAGTGCCAGTAGAGAAGCGCGAACTATCGGCGCACATTGATAAGTGGCTTGCGTTTCCAAATGCTCTCCAATCCCCGCCCGGATTGCATTCATTGATGTTGACACAGGTCAATGCCGTTCAACGCACAGTGAGCAAAGCTTGCAAACAGTGATGGGTATAGGGGTTTGGAGGGATTCTGCCATGTGGCAAAGATTGCCGGCATTCATTCGTGAATGGCCAATATTGATTGTGGGCATCCTTCTGATCGTCCCCTTTCTGTATCTCTCTTCCCATGAAGCGTCGTCGTCGAAATCGACCGCGACTGCGCCGACGTTAAGTCAGAATGACGAGTTCGCGGGCCGGCCACCGGCAGCAGACGCGTCAGGTCAAAGCGCGCAGTCAGGTTCACTTCCCGCACCAACCCCGGCGAAAGCCGCCCAGGTGTCTGGGCAAGCGCCCGCCAAAGCACCGGTTATGTCGCATGACCGCATGGCTGCTGCTCCGCCTGCGCAGACCAGCGGCCAAGGGGCGCTCGCGCCGCCGACCGCGGTCGCTCCCGTCAGCGGCGACGCTGCCGCGGGCAAACTTGTATTTCGAAAATGCCAGGCTTGCCATTCGCTCGAATCCGCCAAGAATGGCCTGGGTCCGAGCCTTGCCGGAGTTGTCGGTAAAAAGGCTGGTGGCGTATCCAATTACAACTATTCGACGGCAATGAAAGGCAGCGACCTTACGTGGGATGTAGCCACGCTCGATGGCTATCTGGCGGATCCGCAGAAGTCGGTCCCCGGCAACAAGATGCCGTTTCCGGGTCTCAAGACCGAGAATGAACGCAACGCAGTGATTGCTTATCTCGCCGCGAGTCCGTCTCCCGCTGCCGCAGCCGCGGCGGCTCCAGCGCCCGACGCGGCGACGGCGCAGCGAACGCCGCCCGCGTCAGCCAATCAGCCGGCGTCCAGTTACATTCCCGGTCTGCGTTACACCCTGCGCACAGGGATCGCCGAAGGCCGCATGGTCTTTATCGGCGTCGGTGGCGCGATTGATGGACAGGTCAATCCAGTGTTGTCCGCGGCCGAGGGGCAGGGCGTGCAGATCACATTGATCAATGGCGAAGGCGCCGAACACGACATTGTATTTGCTGATCAAGAGGCGACCGCAAGGTCAGGCCATATCACCGGCAAGGGTGCGAGCACCAATATCGCGTTCCGCGCCGGCAAAGCCGGCGACTACATATACTTCTGCAGCCTGCCGGGCCACCAACTCGCCGGCATGCAGGGGCAATTCCTGGTCACGCCGCAGCCACCAGCGCAGACGCTGGTCGAGGCTGACATTTCCAAAATTGCAACCGATCTGCCGCCGCCGATTGGCAAGCGGGCACCACAAATCATCCGCGTCGATCTGACGACGGTTGAGCTGGAAGGCCGCCTCGCCGAAGGTACGACGTTTGGCTACTGGACCTTCAACGGCAAGGTGCCGGGTCCATTCCTGCGCGTTCGTGTTGGCGACACCGTTGATGTCCGCCTGAAGAATTCCGGCGACAGCGCGATGGTTCACTCGGTCGATTTCCATGCGGCCACCGGGCCAGGAGGCGGGGCTGCGGCGACGCAGACCAATCCGGGCGAAGAAACCAGCGTTAAATTCAAAGCACTGATCCCGGGGCTTTATGTGTACCACTGCGCCACGCCGATGGTGGCGCACCACATCGCGAACGGAATGTACGGTCTTATCCTGGTGGAGCCCGAAGAAGCGTTGCCGCCGGTCGACCGCGAATTCTATGTGATGCAGGGCGAGATCTACACCGAAGCGGCGTTTGGGCAGCACGGCAGCCAGGACTTCAACGTCGAGAAACTGCTGAGCGAGCGGCCGGAATATTTCGTCTTTAATGGTGCGGTCGGGGCCTTGTCGAAGCTGCATCCGCTGGAAGCGAAAGTAGGCGAGACCGTCCGCATCTTCTTCGGCGTCGGCGGCCCGAATTTCACCTCGGCGTTCCACGTCATCGGGGAAATGTTCGACAAAGTTTACAATTTGGGCGGCGTGCTCAGCGAGCCGTTGAAGGGCATTCAGACGGTCACGGTGCCGCCAGGCGGCGCCGTCATCACCGAGTTCAAGCTCGATGTACCGGGGAACTACATCCTGGTCGATCATGCGCTTTCGCGGCTGGAGCGCGGCTTGGTAGGAATCCTTCATGTCGAAGGAGCACTCGACCGGGAAATCTATGACGGCAAAATTATGCCCGGCGGGGGACACTAGATAGTGAGCTCGATCACAGCGACTGCTTCGCTCAAATCGTCCAACGCCCTGATGATCCGGGGGCGATCCGCTTCAAGCGCACCTTCGAGCATGCCCAACGCGACCAGCATCGGGTCATGAACGGAATCCCTCGACGGCGGGACTATCGCGGCCCCGCTCTGCTGTCCTACGGCTTCCGTCCATTCTTTCTGTTCGGCGCTACTTACGCCGGAATCGCAGTCCTGGCCTGGCTGCCGATTTTCAACGGGGAATTAATTTTGCGGAGCGCGTTCTCTGCCGTCGACTGGCACGTCCACGAAATGCTCTACGGCTATCTGCCGGCGGTAGTGACCGGCTTCCTGTTAAAGGCGATCCCAAATTGGACCGGACGGCTGCCGATCCAGGGCATACCTTTGCTCGTGCTGGTCTTATTATGGCTGGCGGGCCGCGTCTGCGTCACTTTTTCCGCTGAGACCGGCTGGCTGCTGGCAGCGATCGTTGACGTCAGCTTTCTGGCGCTTGTCGTCGCCACCACCGTGCGAGAAATTGTCATCGGCAAGAATTGGCAAAATCTTAGGGTTGTGGGTCTTGTCACGCTGCTGCTGGTCGGCAACATCGCATTTCACATCGAAGCCCACGTTTGGGGCACAGCCGAATACGGCTCCCGCGTTGGCATCGCTGCGGTCGTGTTGCTGATCGTGGCGATCGGCGGCCGAATTGTTCCAAGCTTCACCCGCAACTGGCTGGCGCGCGAGAACCCGGGCCGGCTGCCAACAGCGTTCGCGCGCTTTGATGTCATGGCGATGGGCGTTACCGCCGTAACGCTGGTCCTGTGGATCCGGCAGCCTGCCGGACAGTTGAGTGCCTCAGCCCTTCTCATAGCAGGGGTTCTAAATACAGTGCGCTTGGTCCGGTGGGCCGGGGATCGGACTTGGCGAGACCGGTTGGTGCTAATTCTGCATATTGGTTACGCATTCGTGCCACTCGGTTTTCTGCTCGCAAGTGCGGCAGCACTCGACATCATTGCGTGTGCCGCGGGGGTCCATGCCTGGACAGTCGGGGCGGCGGGGATCATGACGCTCGCGGTGATGACTCGCGCCAGCCTCGGGCATACCGGCAACGCGCTTATTGCTTCCCCGATGACACAGACAATCTATGCGACCGTCGTTATTGCCTCGCTCGCGCGGATATGCGCTTCATTGGAACCCGGATGGAGTGACCTGCTGCTCCGCGTTACATGACCGCTATTCGCCTTAGCAGACATTTGTTTTTGCATCGCGTATGTCCGCTTTTGAGGATGAAGCAGACACAATAATAGCAGCGCGATATGTCTGCTTTGTCGCAAGGCGGACAGGGAACATTGGATAACGCTAGAGGACGAGGGTCCACACGAAGATCAAAAGCACAATTGCTGCCGCGCCGAATAGGACGAGCTGGCGGGCTTTAAAGTTCGAGTGTCCTCGTATCGTCATAGTTGGTTCCTAAAGCGCTCACAGCTTGGCTTCCTTAGCGCAAAAGGTTCCGCTAGTGATCCAAAGCTGACGTCTAGACCATGGGCACAATCTGTGCCTGCTTTTGGCTCTTCAGTCGCTGCGAGGCAATAAGGGACGATGACCTGCGCGCGTATGGTGTCTGGTGTTTCCTTTACTCCGAGAGCAAAAGTCCGACCTTCGCTAATTCTGCCGCCTACAAAGTGTATCCACGCCCCGCCATCTGTTTGCGGCTCGACATAAGCAAACATTGCCCAGGTTGACGGCGACCTTTTGATTTTCGACATTCGTCAACCGTTTCCACGTTGCCATGTTGAACCCCCAAAACGGTACGTCCGCATTCATCTCTGTAACTTGATGTAGGTAGCAAGATCGGCGGCTTCGTTCCGCGACAAATTCATATCGGGCATGCGCGGATGAGGTGTCAGCAGAAAATAAGCAATGGTCGTCTCATTGAAATCGGTTCGGTTCGCTATGGCCGAAAACGGTGGAGCTTGCGCGGTCCCCTGCTGTTGACCAGCCGATACGACGTGGCAGTCAATACACCAGCGCTTAGCCAGTAACTCGCCCCTGTGAGCGTCAGCCGCAAATGCACAATCCGTTAGTCCGATTGCAAGAACTAAAAGAGAGACGAGGGCTTTGAACAGTGTGGTCACAGCCCCCTTTATTTATTTGTTGTTGCGCACGGGAACATTGATGCGGATCAATGCACGTCCAAACTGTTGGTGTTTGAATGAAAATGCTCAGAAGGAAAAGCCAATGCGAGGCATCGCACCCGTCCAGTCGCACATATGTCAGTGCTGCGGCGCCGTATCGAAAGAGCCCGAATGGTCGGAAAGGGTCAATGACCAGCAGATGGTCTATATCTGGCGCTGCGCCAACTGCAGCTATTATTCCGAGACTCGAGAAAAATGCTTCGGACGCGAACCATCTGCCGCTGAGCTGGCTGAAGAGTTTCTGCCGAAATTGGTAGTGGAGTAGTACGCAACCTCACGGTAAATCGCTTGATAGGAGGAACTAATGATCTCCTTGGAAGACTGCATCGCTTTTAGCGGTCTGAGCGAAGAAGAAGTGACTGCAATAGGTGAGCATGAGCATATTCCGCAAGTCGCAGCCTGCGCCTTGGCCGACTATCTATTGAAGCAACCTGATGGTGGCAAAAAAATCCGAACGATGATTGTTGACGATATCCACCAAGCGCTTTGCGAAGGCCGCATCCGGCATGCTCAAGAATTATTTATGGCCCTTCGCCATTTCCTTGAGGGACATCCCGAGGCGCAGGTTGGAGTGGAGGTCTAGGCCCTGCGGCCCTTTTCCGACCGACCTTCGCTTATCGAATTCGGCGGCAGCAAAACGTGTTTGACTGGCCAATGTCCGGCGAACGGCGCCATTAGTGTATGAAGATTGGGCGGCACCAAATAGCCATCGCGGCGCTAGCTATCGGCAGCTTCGCCGCAGGATACGGCGTCTCTTTCCTGAGATTCGACGGACCGGATGCGGCCTATTTAAACTATATGCGCCAGTGCGTATTTTTGGGAGATAAAGAAAATCAGTGCGCTGAAGAATGGCGATTGATGGACACACCGGAAAGGTTTTTGTACAGCGAATTTGGACGGCGAGCCCGGGTAAAATTTGAACGAAAGAAACGTGAGGAAGAAGAGCGTGCAAAAGCCGAGTGCGAGGCGCAGGGCAGAAAAGACGCATCGTGTGAAATTGAGCAGTTCCTGAAGACAAAGAGGAACATCGATTAGATGCGTACTTTGATCCGTGTCAAAGCGGGCGTGATGTGTTTCACTAGAATTCGTTATGGTGATGAAAATTCGACTTGGCGTGACGAAACGCGGGCTGTTTGGCTCGTGGCTGGTTATTTCGTTGATTTGGGTGGCCTTGGTCGGTTATCGCACTTGGCGCGACATCCCCCGTGATGATTGGTTCACCGAGCCTTCAACCAATCAGAGTTGCGCTTGATAGCGTGTGCTAGCGCTGGCTCCGCCGATTTTAGCGTTGCCTTGCGCCTTGGCTCTTATTTGGGCAGTTCGAGAGGCACAGCGGCAACGACAGTAAGAGTGCAACAATCAGTTCGACTCGGGTCTGCGGCGGTTGCGAAAGGCCAGGTAGCGGACGCGGAGCTTGCCGATCGAAGCGAGTTCTTACTTCGCGCGGACATCATTGGAAACGTTCTTTGATCTAGCGCAACGCGGACTTTCACAGCGCGTGAGAGAAGAAGAACACGTTGTCAATTTCTCAGAGGAGGGCGCCATGTCTGACCCGGAAGTTCATGCGCCGCACTATCCAACTGTCGAATTCGTTTTGAACGCTGTTGCTGGCTGGATCAACAAATATCGTCAGGCAAGCAATTTGCATGACGAATTTGGACATTGCAGTCCTGAAGATGTGATGCAGATCGCGAAGGATCTACGCGTGCCTGTCAGCGAATTGCGTGATCTGGCCACGAGAGGGCCTGGATCGGCTGATCTAATGAAAAAAATGCTGATCGCATTACGTGTCGATCCACACATCTTGGTCAACACCAACCCGGCTGTTATGCGTGATCTGCAGCGACTATGCGTTGTCTGCACCCAAAAAGGTCGTTGCGAACATGAGCTGTCCAAGGGCACTGCTTCCGAAAACTTCCGCGAGTTTTGCCCGAACGCGTTTACGCTCGATGCGCTGTTCAAACAAACAAATAATGAACCCAGCCCTAGTGCGAGGCGGTAAATGTTACTCGCTGCGGTGCGATCTGACAGACTTTTGGCAGACCTTGAGTGAAATGGGTGCCTGCAAATTGCTTGGTCCAGGGGACGAGTGATGAGAATTCCGCTTGGAGTTGGGGCTGCGATTGTAGCAAGCGCATGCGTGCTCTAAGCCAAGAAACGGAGCTGTCCTTTCGAGTCAGGGTTGCTTCTGCGCTTTGATATAGGCAGCAAGATCAACCGCCTCGTTCCGCGAAAGATTTATATCAGGCATGATGGGATGCGGGGCCAGCAAAAAGTACGCGAGCGCAGACTTGTTGAAATCGGATTTATTGGCAATGGACGAAAATGCGGGGGATTGGGTAGAGCCGCGCTGCTGGTCCACGGCCACGATGTGACAAGTCGCGCACCACCTCTTAGCCAATATTTCGCCCTGACGGACATCCGCAGCCAAAGCACTGGTCGCCGAAGTCAGTATAAAAAAGATAGAAAACAGCGCGCCTATGTCATGCAGCATAGCTAGCTCCCGAAGCTTACCGTTCCAATCATCATCTACAACAGTAAGAGCTATGAACGAAGAACATATACTAGGCAATGAGGGGACCGTTGCGCGCCTCGATCGTACCGTGTCGTTAATCGGTGCTCTTGCCATCCAGGATGCCGGCCATCATAGCCATGCGAACCAGGTCGGAGAGACTATTGGCGGCCATTTTGGTCATAACATTGGCGCGGTAAATTTCGACCGTACGCGGGCTGATTTCGAGGTCGAATGCAATGACCTTGTTGGGTTTGCCGGCAACCAGCCGTTCGAGTACTTGACGCTCGCGGTTCGACAGCGCCGCCAATCTGTCGCGGATACCAGAGACCTCGGCATTATGTCTGACCGTGCTCGCGCCTTTGTTGAGAGCGGAACGCACCGCTGAGAGCAGCGAGTCCTCGTCGAACGGCTTTTCGAGAAAATCAACTGCACCGACCTTCATGGCTTCCACGGCCAGCGAGACGTCGCCATGACCGGTGATGACGATCACCGGAATGTCGACGCCACTTTCTCGAACACG
Source organism: uncultured Alphaproteobacteria bacterium (assembly GCA_963751535.1). Lineage (GTDB taxonomy): Bacteria > Pseudomonadota > Alphaproteobacteria > Rhizobiales > Xanthobacteraceae > Pseudolabrys. The sequence continues at coordinate 267,962 of CAVVUW010000005.1, read as the reverse complement.
ACGCAGGAGATCGATCCCCGTGATCTCCGGCATGCGCACGTCCGTGATGATGCAGCCGGTCTTGATGTGCGGCAGCTTTTCCAGAAACCCTTTGGCAGATTCAAATCCGAGCGCCTTGATACCGGCAGTCTTTAGCAAGAATTCAAGTGACTGCCGGACGGCCTCGTCATCGTCAATCACGTAGACGATCTGTTCAGGTTGCATTGCCGACATCTCCGTTACTCACGGTCGCCAGCGTAAAATGAAAAATCGTACCCCCGGAAGGGTTCTGTTCCACCCAGATTTGTCCACCATGAGCCTCGATGATCGTGCGTGAAATCGACAACCCCACGCCCATGCCGTCACGTTTCGTCGTTACAAATGGTTGGAACAGCTGTTTTGCAACCTCGGGCGCGATTCCGGAGCCGGTGTCGATGACGCTGATACGAACAAAATCTTTGTCGGTCGGTGCGATGACGATCTTGAGATCGCGGACCTGTGACGTTTCCATGGCATCCATGGAATTTCGGATCAGATTGAGAACCACTTGTTGGATTTGCACGCGGTCGGCCAGCACCAAGTCGACCGTTGGAGGGAATTGAAATTGCACGTGGATGCCGCGATCCTTGACGCCCACCAGCGCGAGAGCGCTGGCTTCTTCGACCAACTTGCTGATGCTTTCCGCGTGCCGTTCCGTCTCACCTCGCGAAACGAAATCGCGCAGGCGGCGGATGATCTGTCCTGCGCGCATAGCTTGATCGGCTGCTTTGTCGAGCGCGTTTCGTATTGTCGTCGAATTTTCGTCGCTGCGATCTTCCAAGAGATTTCGCGAGCCTTTGAGATAATTGGAGATGGCGGACAGCGGCTGGTTAAGTTCATGCGCCAGCGTCGATGCCATCTCGCCCATGGCCGTCAATCTCGAAATGTGGACGAGTTCAGACTGGAGTTCCTGCAAACGTGCTTCCGTCTTCTGGCGCTCGGTAAGATCTCGAATGAAACCGGTGAAGAAGCGGCGATTGCCGGAATTCATCTCGCCGACTGCCAACTCCATTGGGAAGGTCGAGCCATCCTTGCGTCGGCCGACCACCACGCGTCCGATGCCGATGATGTGCCGTTCACCGGTGTGCATGTAACGCTGCAAATAGCCGTCGTGGTCCTCGCGATAGGGCGTCGGCATCAGAATCTTCACGTTCTGTTCAAGCGCTTCATCTGCGCTGTACCCGAAAAGCCGTTCAGCAGCGCTGCTGAACGATCGCATGACGCCGCGCTCGTCGATGACGATCATTGCCTCCGGGACTGTATCCAGAATTGACTGCAAATGAGCTTCGCGTGCCAGTGCATCGCGGGTCATCGCCATCGTGCGGCGTCGGCTTTGGTGCAACAATTCGCCGCCCAACGAAACGACCGCTCCAATAAAGACAAAGCCGATACCGTTGACGATCGATGGCGTCGTCAAGTTCGGAGCGCCGGGAAGCAGGAAGGTCGCAGCAAGAACACTGAGGGCGGTTGCGACAAGACCGGGGCCGAGCCCGCTGAACCAGGCTGAGACCAATACCGAAGGCACGAAGTAAGTATAGACGGTTTCGTTCGTCAGGATGGGGGCGAGCAACGAGCGGATCGCGAGCCCGAGTGCGACCGTCATCGGCGCAATCCCGTAGCGTACAGCCCAGCCATACTCGAACAGCGATAAACGGCCTTTGTCTTCAATGGCTTTGGCCATGGAGCCTCAATCTATCCCGGACTTGCTTTACCGCGACAGCGCCGTCGGTTCGCCTACGGTAAATCCCCTAGGGAGATTATCTGAATTTTGATCGCGCGAAGCCGCCGCTATCGATGGAGTCAATCGAATTAGCGAGGGCCAAGGCCATGCTCAGCCAAGCAATGATCAAACGTCCAGCCTTCCGGCAGCCCCCCATCAGCGTCGACACAACTGCACCACCGGTGCACTCGCCCGCGGGCCCAATCGAGATGATAGGCGCCGTTATGCCCTTTGTGCGCAATGCAGAGGTCTACGGCGAAAGCGAGCGCGTGGAGTACTTGTACAAGGTTCTCAAAGGCAGCGTGCGAACTTACAAGCTGCTTGAGGACGGTCGCCGCCAGATCACCGCGTTCTATCTGCCAGGTGATGCGTTCGGGTTCGAAGTTGGCGACCGACACAGTCTGTCGGCCGAGGCGATTGTCGATTGTCAGCTGCTTGTACTCCGCCGGGAAACGGTTGCCGCGCTGGCCGCTCGTGACAGCTCAGTTGCTAACCAGCTTTGGGCCATGAGCGTCGCGGAACTGCAGCGGGCGCAGGATCGTCTCATGCTGCTGGTCAAAACCGCACAGGAGCGTGTCGCGGGATTCTTACTGGAAATGTCGAAGCGATCGCGCGGTACCGATGACATTAACCTGCCAATGTCGCGTCAGGACATTGCGGATTATCTCGGGTTGACGATCGAAACTGTATCGCGCTCGCTGACGCAACTCGAACATGCCGCGGCTATTGCATTGCCGACCTCACGCCACATTGTTCTGTGCAATCGCAAGACGTTAAGCCGCCTGAATTCATAAAACCGATTGCTTTTGTCTGATATGGAGAACTTGCCATGAAAGCCAGCGACATCATGACGCCGGACGTGATTTCAGCAGACCCAGATGCAACGGTGCTTCAGGCGGCGCGCTACATGCTTCAGCACCATATCAGCGGCTTGCCAGTCATCGACACGAGGGGGACTCTCGTGGGTATCCTTTCTGAAGGCGATTTTTTGCGTCGCCGCGAGACGCACACAGACCGAAGGCCGTCGCGCTGGCTCGAGTTTTTGATGGGGCCTGGCAAGTTGGCTGCCGAATATACCCATACGCACGGAAGCAAGGTTTCCGAAGTAATGACGACCAAGGTGCATGCAATCATCGAAGATACGCCGCTCGAGAAAATCGTTGAAATGATGGAGAGATATCGCATCAAGCGCGTGCCCGTTCTTCGAGGGAAGAAGGTCGTCGGCATCGTAACCCGGGCCAATCTGATGCACGCGATGGTTAGCCTAGCGCGTGGCGAGCCGAAGGCGGCGACGAGCGACGTTGCGATTCGTCAGAAACTTCTCACAGAATTGAAAAACGAAAAATGGGCACTGGCGTCGATGATCAACGTCGTAGTGCGCGACGGTATAGTTGAACTGTGGGGCATGATCGTCGACGACCGTCAGCGTGAGGCCCTCGTCGTTGCTGCCGAAAACATCGCCGGTGTTAAGCAAGTAAAAGATCACCTCACGTGGGTTGAGCCGACATCCGGAGCAGTTATTGAGCCGCGTGACGAGGTTCACACCGGCTGACCGTGGCTTTGACCTGGATCAAGGAAATTGGTCGGCCTTGAAGAATAATCGAACGGTCTCAGATCTTTAATAGACGGATCAGCAGCATGGCGAACGCAGGGGCTCACCCGAAACTCATGACAATCGGTGAGGGCGGGTCCGCACTTGCTTTCGCGGCCTTGGCAATGTTCTCGATTGTTGTTGCTGCCGGGGCCTTCACTCCAGAGTTTGCCTTTCACGCCTATCTTTTTGCGGCCGCAAGCATCGCGGCGGTATTCGCCATCGTGAACCGGTACTACGAGCGTCCTGATGAAGCGGCTCCACTGATTGTCGACGGCAAGCCCAACTACAATATGGGGCCCGTCAAGTTCGCAAGCATCGCCGCGGTTGTCTGGGGTATCGCCGGGTTCACTGTCGGTCTCGTCATCGCGTTACAGCTTGCATTCCCTGCACTCAATTTCGACCTACCCTGGGTGACCTTCGGACGTTTGCGGCCGCTGCACACGTCCGCCGTTATATTTGCCTTTGGCGGCAACGTTCTGATCGCGACATCGATGTACGTCGTGCAACGGACCTGCCGTGCGCGAATGGCCGGCGACATTGCGCCTTGGTTCGTCGTGCTCGGATACAATTTCTTTATTGTCATTGCAGGCACCGGCTATCTGCTCGGCATTACACAATCGAAGGAATACGCCGAGCCCGAATGGTATTCGGACCTGTTCCTTGTCGTCGTGTGGGTGACTTACTTCCTGGTCTATCTCGGCACCATCATGCGGCGCACCGAGCCGCACATCTATGTCGCCAACTGGTTTTATCTGGCCTTCATCGTCACTATTGCAGTCCTTCATCTCGGCAACAACGCATCGGTGCCGGTATCGGTGTTCTCGTCGAAATCTTACATCGTCTGGTCCGGCGTTCAGGATGCGATGGTGCAGTGGTGGTACGGCCACAACGCCGTCGGGTTTTTCCTCACCGCCGGCTTCCTCGGCATCATGTATTACTTCATTCCAAAACGCGCCGACCGGCCGGTTTACTCGTATCGCCTGTCAATCATTCACTTCTGGTCGTTGATCTTTCTTTACATCTGGGCCGGTCCGCATCACTTGCATTACACCGCGCTGCCCGACTGGGCGCAGACCCTGGGCATGACCTTCTCGATAATGCTGTGGATGCCGTCCTGGGGCGGCATGATCAATGGAATCATGACGCTCTCGGGCGCATGGGACAAGCTGCGTACCGATCCGGTTCTGCGCATGATGGTTGTGTCGGTTGCGTTCTATGGGATGGCGACCTTCGAGGGTCCCATGATGTCGGTGAAGATCGTGAATTCCCTTTCGCACTATACCGACTGGACGATAGGTCACGTTCACTCGGGCGCGCTTGGTTGGGTCGGCTACATATCGTTTGGCGCGCTTTATTGCCTCGTGCCGTGGCTCTGGAATCGTCCGCTCTACTCACTCAAACTGGTCAACTGGCACTTCTGGATCTCAACCATCGGCATCGTTCTGTATGTCAGTGCCATGTGGGTGTCCGGGATTCTGCAAGGCCTGATGTGGCGCGCTTACACGAACCTCGGCTTTCTCGAATATTCCTTCGTCGAGACAGTGGAGGCGATGCATCCTTTCTACGTCATTCGCGCGATTGGCGGTCTGTTGTTCCTCGTCGGTGCGCTGCTGATGGCGTGGAATCTATGGAAGACCGTGACCTCGGCGGTTTCCGCCGCGCCGGCCAATCTCAGGCTGGCGCCGGCCGAGTAGCGGGAGGTGCACATGTCTTTCTGGTCAAAACACGCCATTTTTGAAAAGAACTCGATCGTTCTCGTCATCGGCATTCTGATTGTGATTGCGATCGGCGGCCTCGTGGAAATCGTGCCGCTCTTCTACCTAAAGAACACAATCGAGAAGGTCGACGGGGTGCGGCCCTACACGCCCCTCGAGCTCGCGGGCCGCAATATCTATGTGCGTGAAGGCTGCTACGTCTGTCACTCGCAGATGATCCGGCCGTTGCGCGACGAGGTCGAGCGGTACGGTCACTATTCGCTCGCGGCAGAGAGCATGTACGACAAGCCGTTCCAGTGGGGCAGCAAGCGCACCGGCCCCGACCTTGCGCGCATCGGCGGAAAATATTCCGACGACTGGCATCGTGAGCACTTCAGGAATCCGCGCTCTGTAGTGCCCGGTTCGATTATGCCCGACTATTCATGGCTCGCAGCAACCGATCTCGATTTTTCGCACCTTGCCCAGGACCTCAAAGTACAGGCAATGCTCGGCGTTCCTTACACGCCGGAGATGGTGGAGAAAGCCGCGGCCGATGTCGTCGCGCAGGCGACCAATGATAATCCCGATGCCGTTGAGCTCATCAAACGCTATCCGAAGGCGAACGCCCGTGATTTCGACGGCAACCCGATCCGCATTACCGAGGCCGATGCACTGATTGCCTATCTGCAAATGCTCGGAACGCAGGTCGACTTCAAGCTGTACGACGACAAAGCCAACATACGGTGAGCACCTTGGATCCGACCTATCGAGCAGTAGCCGAATTTGCCCAGACGTGGGGCCTCGCGTACTTCGTCCTCATCTTCGCGTTAATGCTGCTTTACGTGCTGTGGCCCTCGCGCAAAAAGAAATTCGACGAGGCGGCACGCATTCCTTTGCGGGAGGACTGAACGGTGGTCGACGAGCGCAAACACATCGATCCGGTGACCGGCATTGCGACCACTGGGCATGAATGGGATGGCTTGCGTGAATTGAACACACCTCTACCGCGCTGGTGGCTGTGGCTGTTCTATCTCACGATCGTCTGGTCTGTCGGATACTGGATCGTCTATCCAGCCTGGCCACTGCTGACGACCTCGACGCAGGGCGTGTTCGGCTATCATACCCGCAGTGCGGTTGCCGACGATCTAGAAGCGCTCAAACAACAGCGCGGTCCGATGGTGCAAAAGTTGGCGGCTGCGTCGCTCTCCAGCATCGTCGCCGATCCGCAGCTGCTCGATTTTGCCCGAGCGCAGGGGCGCGTGGCTTTCGCCGACAATTGCGCGCCCTGTCATGGCGCCGGTGGCGGCGGCACCAAAGGCTATCCCAACCTCAACGACGACGATTGGCTTTGGGGTGGCAAGCTCACCGATATCGAGCATACGATTCGCTACGGCGCGCGTGCCGGCGACGACAAGGGGCACGCAGGCACCATGCCGGCTTTCGGCCGGGACAATATTTTGAAGCCCAACGAGATTTCGGCCGTCGCAGACTATACCCGATCGCTTTCCGGGTTGCCGGCCGAGCCGGGGACCGACGTTGCCCTTGGCAAGAAAGTGTTCGCCGACAACTGTGCTGTCTGCCACGGGCAAGAGGGCAAAGGGAACCGCGAGGCCGGCGCGCCAAACCTCACGGACAAGATCTGGCTCTACGGCGCCGAAAAGCAGGCCATCGTCCAAGGCATCCAGAACGGTCGAGGCGCTGTCATGCCGGCCTGGGGCGCTCGCTTGAATGAGTTCACGATCAAGGCGCTCACCGTCTACGTCCACACTTTCGGCGGCGGAGAGAAATGAAACCTCAGGTGACGTAATGACACTTGACCAGCCGGTGTTGAACGGACCGGCTCTTGCGCGCTTGGTGGCAGAGGCGGAGGTCGGCGGCGAGACGCCGGAGGGTGACATTCCGCTCTACGCCCCGCGGCGTAAAATCTATCCGCAAAGCGTGCACGGACGATTCCGCAATATCAAATGGGCGGTGCTCGTAGTCACGCTCGCGATCTACTACCTGCTGCCTTTTGTCCGCTGGAATCGCGGACCGAATGCGCCGTCGCAGGCGGTGTTGATCGACTTTCCCAATCGCCGCTTCTATTTTTTCCCCGTCGAAATCTGGCCGCAGGAAATTTACTACCTTACCGGCCTGCTAATCCTTGCCGCCATTCTGTTGTTCCTGATGAATGCCGTGGCCGGCCGCGTTTGGTGCGGCTATCTCTGCCCGCAGACGGTTTGGACCGATCTTTTTTTCGCTATCGAACGGGCGGTCGAAGGCGATCGGCGCGAGCACATGCAACGCGACGCCCGGAAATGGACGGCCGACACCTACATCCGCAAGAGCATCAAGCATTTTCTCTGGCTGATGGTGGCGTGGTGGACCGGCGGCGCCTGGGTTCTTTACTTCGCCGATGCGCCGACGCTGGTGAAGGAATTGGCCACGGGCCAGGCCCCGTTCGTGGCCTATGCATGGATCGGCATCCTCACGTTTACAACGTACACGCTTGCGGGCCACATGCGCGAGCAGGTCTGTCTTTATATGTGCCCGTGGCCGCGTATCCAGGCCGCACTCACCGATGAGTACGCGCTCAATGTCACCTACCGCTACGACCGTGGTGAGCCGCGCTGTTCTGTCAAGAAGGCTGAACAGCTGCGCGCGCAAAAGCAGTCAGCCGGTGATTGCGTTGATTGTCTGCAATGCGTGCATGTCTGTCCCACCGGCGTCGACATTCGCGGCGGCGCCAATCTCGGCTGTATCCAGTGTGGGCTGTGCATCGATGCGTGTGATGCGATCATGAGCAAATTGGGTCGTGCGACCAGACTCATTGCCTATGATACCGATCTCAACATAACGCAGCGGCTAGAAGGCAAGCCGGTCTTCTACAAGCTCATGCGAATGCGCACCGTGCTTTATGCCGGCATTATCGCGGTGGTCGGCGGCGTCATGCTGTACACGCTTGCCACGCGCGATACGGAGGGCATCAGCGTCATTCACGACCGAAACCCGATGTATGTGCGGCTATCCGACGGCGCCCTGCGCAATGGCTACACGATTCGCATCGTCAACAAGCGACTGAAGTACCGTGATTTCATCGTCGGCGTCGATGGCCTGCCTTCAGGGCTGATTGATTTCGTGGGGCTGCCTCCGCGTGCCGACGGACGTCAGCTGGTCACCGTCGGGCCTGACCAAACCAAGGAAGTCCGCATCGTCGTGACAGACTACAGCACCACACCTCCGCTGCCGTCGACCTCGATTCTGTTCAAGCTGATCGACATCGACTCCAGCGAGACCGCCGAGGTGCGTGACCATTTCTTTGGACCTTGAGGGCGACAGCTATGAGCGTCACTCGTCAAAAAAACCGCGAGCTCACAGGCAAGCACGTGCTCCTTTGGTTTTTGGGCTTTTTCACCCTGATATTTGCGGTGAACGGAGTCTTGGTAAAAGCAGCGACGTCCACTTTCGGCGGTGTTGAGACATCGAGCTCCTACAAGGCGGGCCTGATGTTCAAGCAGGACATTGCAGCGGCCGAACAGCAGGACGCTTTGCATTGGCGAATTGATGGCAAAATTGCGCGCAATGCCGGTGGTGCGGCCATTCTGGACATTTCGGTGCGCGATGATGCAGGGACCCCGCTTACAGGGCTCAGCGTTACGGCACAGCTTGCTCATCCGGCGGACGGGCGGCTCGACCACCTGGTCACATTGGTCCGCACCGGCCCCGGTCAGTTTCACGGCGAAACGCAAGCCAATGCCGGACAGTGGGAGTTGATCATCGACCTATATCGGGACGATGTCCGCATGTTCCGCTCGCGCAGTCGTGTGACGTTGAGGTAGGCAATGAACGAGACGCTGGACCTCTCGCTGTATGCCAAACCCGCCGGTAACGGCACACTTGGCATGGAACTGGCGATCGATGGCATTGCCTGCGGTGCCTGCATCGCGCGCGTCGAAGGGGCTGTAAAACAAGTGCCCGGCGTGACCGAAGCGCGGCTCAATTTCACAAATCGTCGACTACATGTCGCGTGGGACGATGGTGCGGTAAAGCCTGCAGAAATTCTGCAGGCCCTTGAGGCGAGCGGGTATCACGGCCATCCGTTCGTGCCGTTGCGTGCCGAACAGGAAGAAGCCCTCGAAGCGCGCCGGCTGATGCGGTGCCTCGCGGTGGCGGGCTTCGCCACCATGAACATCATGCTGCTTTCGGTATCGATATGGTCTGGCAACGTCACCGACATCACCTCGGAGACCCGTGATTTTTTTCATTGGGCTTCGGCGCTGATTGCGTTGCCCGCGGCAGCCTATGCGGGCCGGCCATTCTTTGCGAGCGCCTGGCGCGCACTTAGATCGCGCGCTGTCAACATGGACGTGCCGATCTCGCTCGGCGTCATTCTTGCACTCGCCATGTCGCTGGTCGAAACGGGCAATCATGCCGAGCATGCCTATTTCGATTCCGCATTGATGTTGCTGTTCTTTCTTCTGGTGGGACGCACGCTAGACCACGCCATGCGGCGCAAGACGCGCGCGGTTGCCGGCAACCTCGCGGCCTTAAAAGCCGATACGGCGCACTGCTTCTTGGGCGACGAACTGGTCAGCGTTCCGATCGCTGTGCTGAAGCCCGGTGACCGGCTTCTGGTGAAGCCAGGCGAGCGCGTGCCAGCTGACGGTACTGTTCTCCGCGGTAATTCCGAAATCGACGAAAGCATTGTCACCGGCGAAACAGCTCGACGCCGGATCGGCCCGGGAAACACAGTCTATGCCGGCTGCACAAACTACTCAGGTGCGCTCACACTTCAGGTGACAGCCGCAGGTGGGTCCTCGCTGATCGACGAGATCGAAAAGCTGCTCGACAAGGCGGCAGGTGCGAAATCGCGCACCATGCGACTTGCCGATCGCGCCGCGCGGGTTTATGCGCCGGTTGTTCACCTGACTGCGGCACTGACGTTCATCGGCTGGCTGGTCGCTGGTGCATCGATCCATGACGCGCTGATTATCGCAATCGCAGTGCTCATCATCACCTGCCCCTGCGCGCTTGCGTTGGCAATTCCGGCAGTCCAGGTGGTGGCTTCCGGCACACTTTTTCGATCCGGTGTAATCCTGAACGCCGGAGACGCTATCGAGCGGCTGGCGGGTATCGATACTGTTGTCTTCGACAAGACTGGAACGCTGACATTGCCGGAACCGCGCGTTGTCAATGCGGCTTCGCTGGATTCCGATCTGCTTCAGGCGGCAGCCCGTCTGGCTCTCTCGAGCAGGCATCCGCTCGCGGTGGCATTGTCGCGCGAAGCAAAATTGCGCACGCCATTCGATGGTGCGGTGGAGTATCCAGGGCAGGGCGTGTGCGCGATCGTCGACGCTATAGAGATGCGCCTTGGGAGCCCTGAGTTCTGTAGCGTCGTCGAAACGCATGAATCGACGGCATCGGTAATCTGCTTCCGGCATGGAAATGGCACAGCCGTAGTTCAGATCGCGCAGACGCTGCGTCCTGATGCAGTAGAGGTCGTGCGATCGCTGCGTGAACGCGGGCTCGATCTGTGCATTCTCTCAGGCGACCGTGCCGAATCAGTCGCACCTGTGGCGAAAGCTCTGGGGATAGAAAGCTGGCAGGCTGGACTTAAACCCGCCGAAAAGATCGCGCGCATAGAGGACTGGAAGGCCCACGGCTGTCGCATCGCCATGGTCGGTGACGGCCTCAACGATGCGCCGTCTCTCGCCGCCGCGCATGTATCTCTTTCGCCAATCAGTGCTGCTGGTTTGACGCAGGCGCAAGCCGATGCCGTATTTTTGGGCGAACAGCTCAAGCCAGTGTTGGATGCTGTCACTGTTGCCAGCCGCGCGCGCTCGCTGATGACTGAAAATCTCGGGCTGGCCGTGATTTACAACGCCATTGCCGTGCCCGTCGCCATCGCAGGAGCGGTGACGCCGCTAATCGCCGCGTTGGCCATGTCCGGGTCCTCGCTGCTGGTAACCCTGAATGCGCTCCGGGCCGGAGGTCGAAGGCAATGAATGTGCTTGTCTACCTCGTGCCTATGGCGTTGGGACTTGGACTACTCGGGCTGTTCGCCTTTTTGTGGGCGCTGCGCAGTGGGCAGTACAGCGACGTCGACGGTGCGGCACTGCGCGTGCTGTCGGACGATGATTTGAAGCAGTAGGTTGAACAACACGTCGTCACATGTCCGCTATTGGCACTTAGCAGACATCAGCTTGTACGCTGCACACGTCTGCTTTTGACCAAAAGCGGACATTCGCGGCCTCCGCTGGAAGCCCTCCTATCGAGTTCATCGAAAGCGCGTCATTGTATATTTGAGAGGATACGAGACGCGGTAACACCGTCCATGACTGACCGGCCGGACAACTTTTTTCAAGGCACCGAAATGCCAACTGCCGGATGGTGGGAGGCACTCTGGCCCGACCCTGCGGGAGTGCTTGCGGCGGTTGGTCTGCGCTCTGGTATGAACGTGATCGACCTATGCTCTGGTGATGGTTGGTTCACCCTTCAAATAGCAAAGGTCGCAGGGCACGTTTCTGCGATTGATATTGACCCGAATTTGCTGGAAGTCGCGCGCCATCGGCTAGTGGAAAGCGGAGTTAAAAATTGCGACTTCATCGCCGGCGACGCGTACGACATCGCCAAACTAGCAGGACCAGCGGACTTTGTTTTCTTGGCAAATGCTTTTCATGGCGTCCCGGACCACTCTCGGTTGGCACAAGCCGTGGCAAGCGCACTGAAAGCAGACGGCTATTTTGCCATCGTCAATTGGCATAAGCGCCCGCGTGAAGAAACGTCTATTCTTGGGGAACCGCGAGGGCCGAAAACAGAATTGAGAATGTCACCGGAGAAAACCATAAGGTCAGTGGAAGGTCGCGGATTGAAATTTACAAAGATTGTCGAAGTACAGCCCTATCACTACGGCGTTGTGTTTCGGCGTGTCAGCGCATGAGCTCTTAGTAATGCCACCACTACTCGACAACAAAAATCCTACGGCTAAATCAGTATTCGCGCCCTCCGCGCTCTTGCGTGAAGCGCGCCGCCAAAAGGGCCTCGCGGCTACAAATGTGCCGTCAGTTTGCGTCTTGGACCCTGACGGAGATATTGTCCGCCGCCTCAAAGCGACGGGTCAGGCATATCCAGCAAAAGACTGGCCTTGTTATCACACCGAGCTGTTTACGTTCGCAGTCGGCACACGGGTTGTGGGCATCGTTGGTTGTGCGGTGGGCGCACCGTTCGCTGTACTAATATCGGAAGAACTATTCGCCAGCGGTTGTGACTTGCTAATTAGCATCACTTCCGCAGGTCAAATCACGCCCTCTGGTCAGCTTCCATATTTCATTGTGATTGATCGCGCCTTGCGCGATGAGGGAACAAGTTATCACTACGCCCTGCCTTCAGAATACAGCGACGCAGACCCAAATTTGGTTGCCGTGGCTGCAAATGCGTTGAAAGCCGAGGGCGTGAACGTTGTCACCGGGTCAAGTTGGACAACAGATGCGCCATTTCGCGAAACAGAGGAAGCAATTGCCGCTGCGCGCTCCGAGGGCATACTGGCCGTGGAAATGGAAGCTGCGGCTCTTTACGCGTTTGCCCGTGCCACGAACAAAAAGGTTTTATGCTTGGCACACGTCACAAACACGATGGCGGTGACAGAGCAAGACTTTGAAAAAGGCGAAGCAGACGGCACAGTTGATGCCTTGCGGGTGCTGGAGGCAGTCATTGGCGGTCTTCAACCGTAATTTCCGCTTATGGCACTTACCCGACATTCCAACCGTAGAGCGGACATGAACTGGACATCGCAAAATGTCCGCTTATGACCCAAAGCGCGCGACACCCATCTACCAAACCGCTTCTTATCAATTCGCTTTTAGCTGAAGGCCAGCAATTGGGGCTGCCGAGTGGGCGGACATTGCCATAACACGCCGTACATATTCTATTGCGCGTTAATCCAATTGTCGGAACCTGTAACCTTGACCGACACATCCGAAAAGGAAATTCCAAACAGTTTGCCGTCCGCAGTTCCCTTGTGATCGGTTGAGATCAAGAGAGGCCCCGCTTTCTTGTAACCATCCCATGTCGCTATCAAGATCTTGGGCCTTTGCTGCGTGCCTGGTGCGCCCCCATGGTAGATAAATTCCTGAACCTGATGGTCGGGGCCGAGATAAAGCTCCCACGTGTCGCCGGGCGCGTATCCCTCTGAGGGATATTTCACCAAGATTCGCTGGCCGGTGCCTTTTCCCAGCGGCAGATTTTGCGTGCCCTCATCAATGACCGTGACGCCACCATCCCAGTAAGCATGGAACGGGAAGATCAACCAATATTGGTCGTTGGTGAAAGCCGGATCGATATCATTCTTCACGGCGTCGGATTGGCTGCCGAGCTGTGAACGCTGGTATGTCAGCTTCACCGGCTTGCCGTCTTTGTCTTTGCCTTCGTAAGTAATTTTGTCCGTCTTGGGTTCCCATTCCCAAGTGCGCGCGAGTTTCAATCCGGGGAAGTCAAGGTTGAACGTGTAACGGATCTTCTCGATCTGTCCGAAGGAATCAAGGCCATAGGCCTTGGCCATCTGTTCGACAATCGGCGGACGCCCCTGCGCATAGGAGGTCGCCGCAAGGACAAGTACCGAGACCGCGCAAGCCAAAATACGGATCATGGCGAAACGTCCCTCAATGAATTGAATTTGTGCAAGCCTACGCGTCAACTTTGTCGGATTCAACGATCGCCCCGGCTTTTCATCATTCAAGTGGCGTAACCCGCTACCGAACGTTGAGACCGAGCGGTCGTTTCGAAAAATTTTGGCACGCGATCGGCTCGAGCGACTAGCCCGTAAGTACCAAGAGGCGAGTGAGCGCGTTGCTCGGCACGCGACGGCGGATCATTGCGTCTAGTCCCAGGCTGCGGCCTGCGGCATAAACCGCAAACTGCACGTGCACGATCGCAAGGAACATGTAATTCCACGGCCACTCGCCAGGATGGCGATAGAGGCCGAGCCACAGGTGCAGCGCATAGACCGCGGCAACAATTGCGACGAGGCGCACACTGAGGCCGAGCATGAGCGACACTGCGAACGCAAGCTCTGCCAGGAACACAAGCGGATCGATGATGTTGATGAACGGCAGATATACGCTTTTCACAAGCTCGCGGTGAAACGCGAAAGCCGCATGTTCACCCATCTGTCCTGTCCAATACTGGAATCCGCCGGAGACCGGCAACGGCAGCTTCCAAAGGCATCCCTGGAACCATTGCGCGCCGATCAGCAGTCGGCAAATCCAGGTTATCGCATGACTGGTCCTTCGCTGTTCGGAATCGACCGACCAGTTCTTGAAAGCAATCCACACGCTCGCAATCAGCAGCGCCCAGAACAGGGCCACCATGACGTATTGAAAAATGCCCAGCGCGCGATGATCGTCGGTCGCCCCGATCAGAAAGAGCCAAGAGTCAAAGAACGGGTTCGTGCGCATCGTTGTCTCCCCCACTAACGGTAGGTCACTGCGGCCTATGCCACGGCATCGACATCCACGCTCACCTCATGAAGTCGAGAAATTCAGTCGCCCACCGCTGTCCAAAGCCGCAGGTCGGGCGACCTCAAAACCCAGATCAAGTCCGACACATTCAACGGAGGTTTGCACGACACCATGGAACGGTTTTCAATGCAATCTGTCCCCGCCGTTTGCTAGCCTTCTGCCATGAGCGTTGCCGCGATCGGAATAATGTGCAAAGCGCCCCAGCCGGGGCACGCAAAAACACAACTCGCGAAGGCCATAGGAGCGGCCGCCGCCTCAGGGCTCTCCGCCTGCTTTTTGCGAGACGTTGCCGCGGCCATTGAGGCAGTCCCCGAGAGTCTGGGCAAGCGCGGCTACGCTGTCTATGCCCCGGCAGGAACCGAACAAGTGTTGCGTGAACTGTTTCCGTCAAAGTTCGAATTGTTGCTGCAGGCGGGTGACAATCTTGGAGATGCGCTGTCTGGCGCCACGCGCGATCTGTTACTTGCAGGACACGACTGTGTGTTGTTGGTCAATGGCGATAGCCCAACGCTGCCGTCTCGTTTTCTGACGCAAGCAATTGAAACCCTGCGCGAGCCGGGCGACCGGATGGTGCTCGGCCCGGCAAGCGATGGTGGCTATTATCTCATCGGATTGAAGCACCTGCACAAGCGCCTGTTCGCGCAAATCGAGTGGGGAACGGAAACCGTGTTCAGCAGTACGCGCGAGCGCGCAGCAGAGATCGGCCTTGCCACCACGTTGCTTCCGGAATGGTATGACGTCGATGATTTTGAAACGCTGGGCTGGTTACGGACCGAACTCGCCGGCAATTCGACTCGATTTCAGGGTGGTAGCGCTGCTTTAGCAACTCGAACGTTTCTTATGGCCGCGCCGTCAGCAAACCCGTGATCCCTCGAGATTCCTTTATGGGTAAATCCGCTCAACCGGCATCATCGAGAAATGAGTCATCGCTTTACATACTGGCCAGTATCGGCGCGGTCCTCGCGGGCCTGACCCTAGCGACCCCCTTTGCTTTTCAGGCCGGCGGCGACAATGCCTTCATCGCTCTGACCGTTCCCGCGGGGCTGCTAGCGCTTGCAGCGACGCGAGTTGCTGAGCGTTCACCGACACGCCGGGTGCTTTGGTTGATTTTTGGCATCGGCATAGCATTGCGGGTCTATGTGCTGTTGTTCGACCCACTCCTGTCGAGCGATATCTTTCGCTACGTCTGGGATGGCCGGGTTCAAGCCGCCGGCATCAATCCTTACCGTTACTTTCCCGCACACGATGCCCTGGCGCATCTGCAAGAGGCGGTGATCTTCCCCAAGATCAATCGGCCCGACTATGCCGTAACGATCTATCCGCCTGTTGCTGAATTTTTCTTTCTCGTCGTCACGCGTATCGGCGCAAACGTGAACGTGATGCGTCTCGCCTTACTCGGTTGCGAAGCCGTGAGCGTCACCGTCGTGATGTTGTTCTTGCGGCGCATGGAACGACCTACGACTCGGGTCGTTGCCTATTTCTGGCACCCCCTGCCGATTTGGGAGATTGCCAATAGCGGTCATGTCGATGCCTTGGCGGTCGCGCTGATGCTGCTCGGGCTATGGGTCGCACTGACGGGTCGTGCAATACGTGGGTCGGCGTTGATCGCGCTCGGGATGCTCGTAAAGCCATACGTGGCACCAGCGCTCGCGGCAATCTGGCGTCCCCGGGACTGGAAGATGCCCCTCGTTGTGATCGCGATCATAGCACTTTGCTATCTTCCCTATCTGTCCGTCGGCTGGGACGTCTTCGGTTTTCTGACCAAAGGGTACCTCACGGAGGAAGGGATTATTTCCGGCGATGATCTTTGGCTACTTTCCCTCTGGCGTCTGGCTTTCGGTGCGCATCACCTCGATGTTGCCGCCTATGCCGCAATGGCTGCCGCAATTCTACTGTTTATGGGATTTTCGGCTTCGCGTGACCCGAGCCCGACAATCGCAGCCAGCCTTGATGACACCAACCTGCTGCTGTTGGTCACGCTGGTGCTATTATCGCCAAACTACCCTTGGTATTTTCTGGCGCTCGTCCCGTTTGTCGCGTTGTGCGGCAATGCCACGACCTGGGCAGTTTCTATTGGTGCGCTCTTGCTGACTGATGAAGTCCGTTGGGATTTCCAAATTCCAAAGCTGGTCGTCAAGTCCATTCTGTTTGGCGGATGTCTGTTAGTGTACGCGTGGTCGGCCCGGGCGGCATATCTGAAGCAAGCCGCGGACACAGGACGATCGCAATGAGTGCTCGCAACGATACTCCGTCTGTTGACGTGCGCATCGATCCGCGCCGCTACCATGAATCGGTGCAAGGCGAGCGCACCGAGGTCGCCGTGCGTCCGCCGGTCTGTCTTTATCTGGAAGTGACCAATCGTTGCAATTTGCTGTGCACCACGTGCCCTCGCACGTACGAGGAGCTCGAACCGCCGGCAGACATGGGTTGGGAATTGTTCAGATCGATTGTCGACCAGGTGCCGGATCTTGCGCGGGCTGTGCTGCATGGTGTCGGTGAGCCGATGTTGGTCGCGAATCTGCCGCGCATGGTGCGATACCTGAAGGACCGCGGAATTTACGTTCTGTTCAATACCAACGGAACTGTCCTCGGTGAGCGCAACGGGCGCGCGCTGATCGCGGCCGAGCTCGATGAGCTTCGTATATCGCTCGATGCTTCAAACCGCGAGAGCTTCAAAGCCGTTCGGGGCAGGGATTATTTTTCCCGCATTGTGCGCAATGTGCGTGCGTTTCGCGAGCTGCAGGAGCGGGAAGGGCACACCAAGCCGCAGGTCTCCGTCTGGCTGACCGGCCTGAAAGAGACCGTCAAGGAACTGCCGGCATTTGTGAAGCTTGCGGCGGAGATCGGGGTCCGGGAAGTCTATCTGCAAAGGCTTGTGTTTTTTGACCAGTCAGCCATCGGGAAAGCCCAGCCAGATCAAGCGTTGTTCGAGCGTCTGACACGCGAAGAAGCGGCCTATCTCAAGGATGCCGAAGATGTTGCGCGCTCGCTTGGCATCACCTTCAGCGCATCGGGCGCAGCGTCCGAGCCCGGGCTAAGCCTGAAAAGAACCGACGACGGCTCGCCTTGGTCACACTGCCGGCGGCCATGGTCGCTGATGTATTTTACGGCTAATGGCCGGGCGTTGCCGTGCTGCATTGCGCCGTTTTCGCAGCATGGCTACGACAACTACATCTTGGGCGACGCTACGCAGCAAACCTTGCGGGACATCTGGAACGGATCGGCGTATCGGGAATTTCGGAGAGCTCTGCTGTCCGATAAACCGTCAGCGGCTTGTGCCAATTGTGGACTGCGCTGGAGCCTGTGAGCGACGTCACGCACAAGAGCGATGCGCCGCGGCCAAGCGCCCATCGTCCGGTCATTGTGGCAGCGATTATCCCATGCCTCGACGAGGAAGCGGCAATCGCGACGGTTGTGACCTCAGTGTTGGCGCAGGGCGTCAGCGAAGTTCTTGTCGTGGATGGCGGCTCGCAGGACAGAACGGTCGATCGGGCTACCGCCGCCGGCGCGCGCGTCGTTGTCGAGCCGCAGCGCGGCTACGGCCGCGCCGTCCAAGCCGGAATTTCAGCCGTCCGCGAGGATGTGGAAATCCTGGTCTTCCTCGACGGGGATGGCAGCGATCCAGTGGAATTTATCCCCGATTTGGTGTCGCCGATTGTAGCAAATCAAGCCGATTTCGTTCTCGGTTCGCGCGTTCGCGGTGCACGTGAGCGCGGCAGTTTGGCGCCACAACAACTGGTCGCCGCTCATGTGGGGCGCGTGCTCCTGCGTCTTGTTTACGGTGCACATTTCAGCGATCTCTCGCCATTCCGCGCGATCAGGCGAGATGTGCTCAATCGCCTCGGTATGAGTGAAATGACATATGGCTGGAACCTGGAAATGCTCATGCGGGTTGCCGCCGCCGATTCACCTGCACTTGAGATCGCTGTCGGCCAACGTCGCCGGCTCGGCGGCGTCTCGAAAGTGTCCGGCAATCTCATTGCCGGAGTAAAAGCAGCCCACTCCATGGCAGCAACTTTCCTCCGACTCGCGCTGCAACTGCGGCGCCAGAGGCACCGTTGAAACTCACACGAGGGTTGCCGGCAATCGAAAAATTCGGCACTGCCCGATGCGCTGACCGGCCTGGATAAGCATTCAAACGTCACGATGCCGAAAGGTCCGCTATTGGCACAAAGCAGACATCGGCTTGTGCACTGCAAATGTCTGCTTTCGAGGGTAAAGCGGACATCGGAAATTACTTGCCGAGCACGCCAAACACTCCGAGCACGGCCGCCAAAATCGTCACCGACAGCAGGCTCGTGGCCGCGATTGAGGCACGGTTCGGAGATCCCCACATAACGAGCCAAACTATCCCGGCAGCAATTACACCAAAATCAAAACCGGAATATCCTAACCAATACAAAAAACCACCCGTGTAAGTGTCGGCAGCGCTAGGACCGTTAGAAAATCGCGCAAGCCCGCTCGCTATGAGTTCCTGCCAGAATAGCTAACATGACTTTGATGTCTGGGCTCATTGCTGCTTGGTCATTAATCCGACCCCCATACTTGTCCGCTCTCGAACAATAGCGGACAAAATCGCATTTTGGCCGGGGGCGGTTTATCCGCTAGTGACCCAAAGCGGACATTGGCGCTTGTTCAGCGCATCCCCTTCCGTCCGGAAGTCGTAGCCGGTACGATACGTCTTCCTAAGACGCCGGGGACAGATGACGCGGCGCGAGTTGATCTACGTTATTGCTGGCGTGGCGGCGGCATCAATGCTCTCGCCACTAGTGGGCCACACGCAAGGCACAGCCCCTCTCATCGGCTATCTTAGTAGCAAAGGGGAAAACGCAGAGGCCGGTATAATCGCGGCCGTACGCCAGGGCCTAATCGAGCGGGGCTTTGTCAACGAGAGGTCGGTTGCTTTTACATATCGCTGGAGTGATGGCGACTATACGCGGTTGCCGGAGCTTGCGGCTGATCTCGTCGATAGAAAAGTCAACGTGATTGTCGCATCAGGATTGCCTGCCGCGTTGGCAGCCAAAGCTGCAACTTCCACTATTCCCATTGTCTTCAGACTGGCCGTTGATCCAGTCGCGTTCGGCTTGGCCCAGAGTTTTGATCGTCCTGGAGGCAACATCACGGGCGTCACAATGTTATTTGACTTACTGACCCCCAAAAAAATCGAGTTACTTCATGAACTGATTCCGGCGGCTGCGCTGATTGGGTTTTTGGTAAATCCAAACAACCAAAACGCTGCATCACACATCGACCACGCCGAGCGCGCAGCAGCAACGATCGGTCGCCCGCTCACCATCCTGAAGGCAGGTCGTGCGGATGAATTAGAACCGGCCTTTGCCACTAGCCGCGAAAAAGGTGTCGGCGCTCTGCTTGTCGGGGATGATCCTTTATTCGATGTCCTTAATCAGCAATTGGTTAGTACGGCCGCGCGTTATCGAATGCCAACTATGTATTACGTGCGTGACTTTGTCGTCACCGGCGGCCTGATCAGTTACGGACCGAGTTTCGATGAGATGGCCAAGCAGGTAGGGATTTATATTGGGCGCATCCTCGAAGGCGCAAAACCCGCTGAATTGCCAATCCAGCAGCCGACCGAATTTGAGTTTGTGATCAACATTAAGACGGCAAAGGCTCTTGGCCTCGCCGTGCCGCCAGCGCTACTCGCCCGCACCGACGAAGTGCTCGAATAGTGCGCGATGTCCGCTATTGGCACTTGGCGGATATGGCCAACCTCCGCCTATTTTGACCGCTCTTGGCATGCTGTACGTTTATAGGTGTGCGTAACGCGGCGTCGGGGGCGGCAATGTCGGCAAACGATCCTATCGATTTCTGGTTCACAGTCGGGAGTACCTACACATATCTGACGGTTTCGCGGCTCCATGAGGTAGAAGCTGCGAGTGGCATCCGCTTCCGATGGCGTCCGTTCAACGCCCGCGCGATTATGCAGGAGATGGACAACGTTCCGTTTGCGACTAAGCCAATCAAGCTTGCCTACATGTGGCGCGACGTCGAGCGTCGGGCATCGAGGTATGAGTTGCCACTCAAGGTGCCCGCGCCATATCCGCTGAAGAATTTCGATTTGGCCAGCCGGGTCGCCGTCCTGGGAGAGATGGAAGGATGGTGCCCAAACTATGTGCGAACTAGCTATCGGCGTTGGTTTGTAGAGGGCAAAGAGGTGGGTGCAGAACCCAATCTCTCGGAAAGTCTGAGTGAGATTGGCCAAGACCCCGATCGCGTAATTGTCGCAGCAAACGCGGAAACGGTCGGTCGCGCTTATGATGACAACACCCACGAAGCGAGGCAGTTGAACATCTTTGGCTCGCCAACCTTTGTTGTTCGCGGCGAGCTGTTTTGGGGTGACGACCGTCTCGATGACGCCATAGCGTGGCACACTAACGGCACACTGAGACCCCTGACTGTCCGCTATTGGCACCTAGCGGACATGGGCTTGTGCGCTGCACATTTCTGCTTTTGACCCAAAGCGGACATTCCGCAAAGACCTACTCGAGCGGTACGCTAGCCGAGGAAGGTCAACGCGAAGACCAAAAGCACAACTGCCGCCACGCCATACAGCACTAGGTGACGCCAGTCGTAGTCAGAATTGTTGTCGTGGTCGTTTGACACTGTCACAGGCGGTCCCCGCCCGAAGGCTCAACCCAATCCTATGCCTTCACAAATACGGTGCCCCATAATATTTTCGTAATAAGAAAGCCAACCCGGTGGATGGCCCCACTGTACCTCCGCCTTTGGCACAATCTTGCAAAATCCCTTTTCATTGGAACGATTTGCTGGCGGCGGCGTACCTCACGTAACCGTGGAGGGACGCCGTGGATGTCCGCATCAGTCAGCCTTGTCCGCGCTGTGGCGGCAAACTGGAATTTAGGCACACTGTTGAAAGCCACCGAACCGGAACACCCGTAGATTTTTTCCGGTGCAAAGACTGCGGCTACGTTCATGCAGTTGAACACCGAACACCCACGCTGGAGGCGGCAGCAAAGCGCAAGCGGGCTTAAGTGCAAACCTTAAAAAATCATCGGCAATAAAATGAATAGAAGGACGAACATCGGCAATACGCAGCCGATTAGAAAAATAAATAGGTCCGGCATTTTCCGCATGGAGTGTAGATGTTGGATTATCAGCGGCAGCGATACTGCACTTAGGGATAGGACGGTCTTTAGCTGCGCTTACTGACCCTTTGGCTGCGCCTGGCGGCAATTACCAACAACTCGGCGTCAACCGACAAGGCAGAACGCTCGCTGCGTTTTACATAACCGGAGGCGACATTGATCCAGGTGAGTGAAAACGCAGTGCAACCTACCCGTAACAATCCCGGCCCTTGTTCGCGGTGTGGCGGCAAGCTCGTATTTAAGGACACGTGTGAAAGTCCCAAAACCGGATCGCCGGTACACTTTTTCCGGTGTGAAGACTGCGGCCACGTTCAGTCAGTTGATCATCGATCTGCATAGTCATCCCCTTAGAAGCCCGTAGCAGAGCGAATGTCCGCTATTGGCACTTAGCGGACATCGGCGTGTGCGCTGCACATGTCTGCTTTTGACCCAAAGCGGACACTCAGTAGCTGGCGAGTGGCAACTCCGCGGCCCTGTCACTTATGTCCAAATTTTTGTCGCGTAAGTCCGAGTTTTTCCCAATAAGTCATGTCAGAAAGTCACAAATGACCCAAAGCGGAAATTCGCCATCTAGTATAAAATGCTCCGCATTGCAAAAACTGAACGAGTTTTATGGGCAGCGCTGACAAACTTTTCACTGACGGAGAAGCTTATGAGCATCCGTATCCACGACCACTGTCGGGGGGCAAAGTCGAACACCTGCCGTCGGCGCTATTGCCAGCTCGTACCACTCTCATCGGTCGTTACGTGACGCTGGAGCCGCTCGATGCAGCGCGGCATGCAAGTGATCTGTTCGAGGCGTCGCATGGAAGCAAGGCCGCGCTCCGAATCTGGGACTACCTGCCATGGGGTCCTTGGAAATCCGAAGCGGAGTTCGCGAACGTTCTGCGTCAGCAGACCGCGGGGCAAGATCGGGTTTACTATGCCATTCGACTAGCGGCAGGAGAGAAAGCGTGCGGACAGATATGTTTTCTTGATATTCAACCGGAACAAGGGGTCATTGAAATTGGAGCGATCTGGTTTGGTCTGACCCTGCGGCGTACGCGAAGCGCCACTGAGTCGATATACTTGATGCTGCGCTATGCGATGGACGATCTCGGTTATCGGCGCATGCAGTGGCGCTGTAATGCACTAAACGCCGCTTCCCGTGCGGCAGCTCGCCGACTTGGCTTCCGCTTTGAGGGAATTTTCTACAACCACATGATCTTCAAGGGCAGAAATCGAGATACGGCTTGGTACTCGATCCTTGACGACGAATGGCCAGAGGTCCGCAAAATCATGGAACGATGGCTTGCGCCGTCGAATTTCGATCAAGACGGCATGGCCAAAACATCTCTGGCTGCGCTAATGGAGAGGCGCGGTCCCAGCCGTCGGTGTGATGTCGGCTAACTGAGAGAAATGCGCCGGGTTCTCGACCGCAACGGTCGTCTGGCGCTCAGTGTCTGGAACGATGTCGGCATCTACAACACTGCCGAAGCTGACTTTTCGGATGTAGAGGTCAGCGTTTCTCGCATCAATGTGCACTTGCCCCAGATTGCCCTAAGTAATGGCGCGTTAGGTGCGATGTCAGCTATTGGCACTTAGCGGACATACCGAGTTGCACTGCACATGCCCGCTTCTGGGGGTAAAGCAGACATAGTTGTTTTCATTCCTTCGCTTTTTTCTGATCCGAATTCGGCTCTGGTGTGCCGTTGCTTGATTTCGGCGCATCCGATTGAGCAGCGTTCTGCGCTGCGAAAAGCCGCGACAGCCTTTCGTACGCGCTCTCACGGTTTGGTGAGGTATTGGTCGAGTTCGCCAGAAATTCAAATCCTCCCAACTTATGGGCAAGCTCAATAATTTTCGAAACTGCTGCGATATCACCCGCCAAAGCCTTACTCATCATAACTTCAACGATGGCCTCGATCTTTGGAAGCTTTCTAACGCGCCCGGCAATCCGGATCTTGACCGGCCTGTAGAGAGCGTTGTTGAAGATCGTCGCAACATTTTTTACCCCCTTTTTGCGTCCTCTAGGATTGCCGGATTGCCCAGGCTTGAACTGCTTGGCGACGGGCGGTCGGCCATAGCCGACCGAGCCATTTCCGTGGGAGCTATTGTTTTTGCGAAGCCAATCGTTTGGTCCGCTCATATTCAAGCTCCCGTTTCAGGATCGGGAGCGGGCGCTTCAGCTCTAGCTGCTATGGTTTTAGCTTCAATTTGTCGTTGCTCCGCGACGTCTTCGAAACTTGCGCCTGTCGTATCCAGGCGAGCAGGCTTGCCCGTGTACGCTTGCCAGCGCTGAATAATCACATCGACATAGTGAGGGTCGATCTCCAGAGCGCACGCCCGCCGGCCGGTTTTTTCCGCCGCGATAATTGTGGTGCCGCTTCCGGCGAAAGGATCAAGCACAAGATCAGACCGGCACGAGGCATCCCGAATGACATCCGCGACGAGCGCGACCGGCTTTACGGTCGGGTGCATCGCAAGCTCATCGAGGCGTCCGGCTCGGAAGGTGTTTACTCCGGCATAATCCCAGACGTTGGTCCGGTTACGGCCATGCCGACCAAGTTCGACGTTGTTGATGTGCGGCGCATTCCCGACCTTAAAGACTGTGACGAATTCGTGCTTGGATCGGTAGAACGATCCCATGCCGCCATTGTCTTTGTTCCATACGCAAAGGTTGAGCAGGCTGTCATAGATTTCTCTTCCTGCTGACATGAGCTCGTACAAATGCCGCCAATCCATACAGACATAGTGCAGGGCGCCGTCGCGTGACGTTTTCACTGTCAATCCGAGCGAGTCAGTCAAAAAGCCTATGTATTGGGTTTCGGTCATCTCGCCGGACGCCATAGCGAATTCGGCGTGGCGAACCCGCCCTAGCCCAGAGGCATGGCCCTCGATGCGAACGTTGTAAGGCGGATCGGTGAACAGCAAATCCGCCTTCTTGGCGAGCAAAAGGCGATCGTAAGAGGTAGACGCACGCGCGTCGCCGCAGAAAAGACGATGGACGCCGAGAGCCCAGAGGTCGCCGAGCCGGCTGACGGGCGGACCCTTGCGGGTTGCCGGCAATTCATCCTCGGCTGCTGGTGACAGGCCTCCGGCCTCGAGTGCTTCATCGAGGAACAGATCGATTTCTGTCGTTTCGAAGCCAGTTAGTTCAACATCAAATCCGATGTCGATGAGACCCTGCAATTCGAGAATCAGCAGGCCGCGATCCCAGCCGGCTTTCTCGGCCAGACGGTTGTCAGCAATGACGTAGGCGCGCTTCTCGGTATCGCTGAGATGCGAGAGCCGTACAGTAGGGACGCTGGTATGGCCAAGTAGCAGGGCGGCTTTGACACGACCGTGGCCGGCCAGGGTTGTTAGGTTATCGTCGACCAATACCGGATTGCAAAAGCCAAACCGCTGAATGGAGTCGGCGATTTGGCGGATTTGTCGTTTCGAGTGGGTGCGAGCATTGCGGTCATACGGTTTCAGCGCATGAATTGGCGTTTGCTCAATCTGAAGATTGCGCATGATGTCCTCGACGGTTTGATCATCAAGTCGGGGGCATCAGCCAATAAAAATAGCGGGCCCTCGACAGTTCCCCGAAGAGCCCGCAGGACCATCGGTACACACCATCGGGCATCCCGCCCTTAACGCTGTGCAGAGCCGTCGCATCCCGCGACATCAACAAGGCCCCATCCCGGAACCTGCCTAGGCACTGCACGCGTAGCGTAGAATTTGCCTTTAAGCTGATTCGGTCGACTGCGCCAACCAATATTGGATTCGCATAGCGGAAGATTGCTGACCGCCATCCGCGCGCGATTTTGCTTTCGTTCGCCGCATTGCAAACGCAGAGTGGGAAGCTTTCACAGCCGCTAGCAGCGCTTCGAACCGGGTCTTAAGCAGGGTACGTGTAACGCACACTCCGCGCCGGTCTATGCCGTGCAATTCGTGTGAGTGGTCTGGGCATCCAAAAAGTCTCAATCACTGTATCGATTCAAAATTCGCTGTTTTTGCGAACAAATTCGCTGATCTTTCAAAAAAATTCCCTGTTCCTTTGCGTTGGGAAATTGGCTGAAAGCCTTTGAATTTGCTCGATTGCCTACTTAAAAATTTCACAAAGCGGGCGGATTTGACGAAATTCCCTGCTCTTTTCCCTGTTAGCAGGGAATTTTGAAACGGAGACGGGTTCGACCTGGACTGCGTCCGCCACCATTCTGCCCCCCAAATCTCTGGTCGCGAGATTTTATCTCCGCTTTTGGCTCATGCAGTTTGCAGCGCTTCGCTGGCAGCGAGCCATTCTTCTTCCGCCTTGGCGATCGCATCGACGACTTTTGCGCGGGTCTTCGATAGCTCCGCCGCCCGTGCTGGGTCGCGCGAAAACAGGTCACCGTCGGCAAGCGTTACGTCAAGCTTGTGCAGTTGTCGTGTGAGGTGCGCGAGCTCGGTTTCAGCTTTGGTTACGCGTTTGCGTAAGGGTGCCGTTGATGCGCGCTTGTCAGCGGCGGCACGGCGTGTGGCAGCGGGAGCTGAGCGCGGCTCAGACTTGACCGCGGGTTGCGTTTCGGTTCCGGAATCGCTGAGCACGCGACCCCTGTAATCGTCGAGATCGCCATCGAAGGGCTTCACCGTTCCGTCCTGCACGAGCCAGAGTCGGTCGGCGCAAGCCTCCAGCAGATAGCGATCATGCGAGACCAGCATCACCGCGCCGGGAAAATCGTTGAGGGCCTCGATCAGCGCCGCGCGGCTGTCAATGTCGAGATGGTTGGTCGGCTCGTCGAGAATCACGAGATGCGGCGCACCAAAGGTGGCAAGTCCAAGCAGCAGTCGCGCCTTCTCGCCGCCCGAGAGTTTCTCAACCTTCGTGTTACCGGCAAGTCCTGAAAAGCCGATGGCTCCAACACGCGCACGCACCTTCGCTTCCGGTGCGTCCGGCATGAGTCGGCGCACGTGATCATAGGGACTCGCGTCCGCCTCAAGCTCATCGAGTTGGTGCTGAGCGAAGTAAGCAACCCTCAGACCGGCAGCACGCGTGACGTTGCCATGCTCGGGCGGCAGCCTTCCGGCAAGGAGCTTGACCAGCGTGGACTTACCGTTGCCGTTGGCTCCGAGAAGCGCGATACGGTCGTCATTGTCGATCCGAAGTGACAAGCCCGACAGCACCGGATGCCCTGGCTCATAACCGACGTCGACATCGTCGGTCGCGATAATTGGCGGCGACAGCAGCTTGGGCGGCGCGGGTATGTGAATCGGCCGCACCTGTTCGGTGACCAAAGCGGCGATCGGCTCGAGTTTTGCGAGCATCTTCAAGCGTGATTGCGCTTGCCGCGCTTTAGTTGCTTTGGCGCGGAAGCGATCAACGAAGGCCTGCAAGTGCTTTCGCTGCGCCTCCTGCTTCTTGATCAGTTTTTGGTCGAGCAGCGTGCGCTCGCGCCGCTGCCGTTCGAAGGCCGAATAGCCACCGCGATAAATTTCCAGCTTGCAGCCTTCGAGCGACAATATGTGGCCGACCGAGTTGTCGAGCAGATCGCGGTCGTGGCTGATGACGATCAACGTCGCCGGATAGTGAGCGAGGTGGTCTTGCAGCCAGAGGGTGCCTTCGAGATCGAGATAGTTGGTCGGTTCGTCGAGTAGCAGCAAGTCGGGCTCCGCGAATAGCGTCGCGGCGAGCGCTACGCGCATCCGCCAACCGCCGGAAAACTCCGCACACGGGCGCTGCTGGTCGGTGGCGGAGAAGCCAAGGCCGGCGAGGATAGATGCCGCGCGGGCAGGGGCCGCATGCGCGCCTATATCGGCGAGCCGGGTCTGGATTTCTGCAATGCGATGGGGGTCCTGGGCGGTCTCCGCCTCTGCCAAGAGCGCCGTGCGCTCGCGATGGGCCTTCAGTACGACCTCAAGCAGGCTGTCCGGTCCGTTTGGCGCCTCCTGCGCGAGTCTTCCGATGCGCCAGCGTGGTGGAATCTCGACGTGGCCTTGCTCGGCCGAGGTATCGCCGGTGATGACGCCAAACAGGGTGGTCTTGCCGGTTCCGTTACGGCCGACCAATCCGACGCGCGCGCCGGTCGGAATGCGCGCTGAAGCGCCTTTCAGCAGTATTCGACCGGCAATACGGACAGTAAGATCGTCGATGATGAGCATGCCGCGTCTTTTGGCCGACAGCGCGTCACGAAGCAACCCATCTCTCGGAAGCGCTGATCGCGTCTTGTTGAACTGTCTTCGCTCTCGCGAGCGGAGATATGGCGTACGCCGTTGTTTCTGAGTACACACACCGGCATGGATTTGCTCTACACCATTTCGATATGGCTGCTGCCCGTTCTGATCGCCATTACTTTTCACGAAGCTGCCCACGGATATGTGGCGCGTTTCTTTGGTGACGAGACGGCAGCCCGCCAGGGACGCGTCAGTCTCAATCCGCTTCGACATATCGACCCTTTTGGTACGATCCTTCTGCCCGGCCTCCTGTTGCTGGCGCAATCGCCATTCCTGTTTGGATACGCTAAGCCGGTGCCGGTCAATTTTCGGGCACTTCGCAATCCTCGGATCGGCATGGTGCTTGTCGCCGCGGCGGGGCCCGCGATGAATATTGCGTTAGCAGTCGTTGCCGCCTTGGGCTTTCATCTGATCGGTTATCTACCGGCCCCTGCCAATCAATGGGCCGCGCTGAATTTAAAGAATGCTCTCATCATCAATGCGATTCTTGCAGTGTTCAATCTGTTTCCTCTGCCGCCTCTCGATGGCGGGCGGATCGCCGTAGGCCTGCTTCCAAATGTGCTGGGACAATACCTTGCGCGCCTTGAGCCTTACGGAATGATCATCCTTATTGGGCTTCTCATTCTTCTGCCTTTGCTGGGATCGCAAATGGGTTTGGACCTCGGATTTTTGTCACGTCTGATATCGGTTTCGACCGATGCGGTTATCGGTGTGATACTTCGGGTAACCGGCAATATCTGATCGGATCAGGCCGGCTGATGCGCGTCTTTGACGGCTACCAACTCTTCAATCTCGTCCTCTTTGTCGACGGCGTGCGCAAAGGCAGCGGTTGTCAGAAGCCCACCGATGCTCACGAACGCCATCAACGCTAGCACGCCTGTCAGTCCCCACGCTGCCTGCAGTTGAGGGACCAGGAACGTGCCGAAGGTTGCTCCAACCTTTGCGCATGCCGCGGCGAAGCCGCTCGCCGATGCCCGGATCGCCGTTGGAAAAAGGACCGGAGGCAGCGTGAACGTCGTGGCATTCGGGCCCGCGTTCATTGAAAAATTGAAGAGAACGAAGCCTGCGATGATCCATCCAATGTGATCCCGCGGACCGTCGGCGGCCATCGCAGCGAACATCAGCAAGAGCATCCCGAGCGTCATTCCGAAGAAACCCGCCACTTGCAATGATATGCGGCCAAAGCGCGGGATGGCCCAGATACCCACGATAAATCCGGCGAGCAGGAATAAATCGACCAGTCCACTCCCTTCTGCTTCGGCGAGTACCGCCGCAACCGTGTTATTCCGTGTGGAATCGAAATGCATCGCACCCAGGATGACTGGAGTGAACAGGCCAACGCCGTAAGTGGCGACATCCATTAACAGCCAGGGTATCGACACGAGCAGTGTGCGCGTCCGGTAACGAGGACTGAAGAGCGCGGCAACGCCGAGTGGCTTCGTCGCTTCGACCGGCGAAGTGGTCGCGCCTGCCGAATCCTCAAGGCGTGTCGCAGACACGGGAGTATTGGTGAGCCGAGAAAGCACCATTGCGGCTTCGGCGAGTCGGCCTTTCTCCGCCAGCCAGCGCGGGCTCTCGGGAAGGAAAAGCCGCGCGCCCATGTAGAGCGCCGCCAATAAACCGCCAGTGCCTAGCAGCACTCGCCAATCGGTCGCCGAGGGATGACTCCGAAATATTGCGATCGCGACGATCGCGGCCAGGATCATGCCGACGGATTGCAATGCAATCGTTGCAACTATCATCCGGCTACGCAACGAGCGCGGCATGATTTCCGACACGTACGAACCGCTGGCGGGAAAGTCGATTCCAATTCCGACGCCGATCAGAAACTGGCCGACCACGATCAACAAAGGTTCGCGAGCCAATGTGCACAACGCTGAGCCGGCGACAACAATCGCCATGTCCACGACAAACGCGCGCTTGCGGCCTATTCGATCTGCGGCAATCCCGCCCAACATTGCTCCGAGCACTGCCCCAAGGACCAAAGCTGAACCAATGAGGCCGATCAGTATCGGAGTAATCGTCATTTCCTGCTTGAGGAGTGGAATGGCAATTCCCAGCGAGGCAACCGAAAAACCGTCGAGTAACGTCCCGCCACTGGCGAGTAACCAATAGTAGTAGTGCAGCGCCGTCATCGGCGTTTCGTCGAGCAACCCAAAGACCGATGCCTTCGACGAAACGGTATTCTGCTGGACGTCGCTCATCTGCGAATTTCCGGCGTGTATGGCGATTGGCACGCTCGAACGAACCTAAAGAAAAAACCGGGATTTGTCTGCGCCGCCTCCCTCAGGAGCGGGCGCGGCTAGCGCGACAGTCGGAAGGCGCGTAGCCTCAATACCGACAATTGGGAGCAGTGTTGGTCTTGCCATGACGAGCGAACACGTTGCCGCCGCGTCACCCGAAGAAGCGCCAGCGACCGCGCGCGTCGCTGCTGCACTCCAACAGGAGAAAACTTCGCGCACCGGTTTGTCGTCAACTGAGGCAGCGCATCGCCTTGCGCAATACGGGCCCAATACGATCGCCGAGCGAACCGAAAGCAAGTGGCACAAGCTTGCAGCATATTTCTGGGGACCACTGCCGTTTCTGATCGAAGCTGCAGCCATCATCTCGGCGCTCCGTCGCGATTGGGCAGATTTCGCTGTTGTCACCGGCCTGCTCATTTACAACGCCGTTGTAGGTTTCTGGCAGGACGACAAAGCTGCGAATGCGTTGGCTGCCCTCAAAAAAGGTTTGGCGCTACGTGCTCGTGTGAGTCGCGACGGGAAATGGGACACGATCAATGCAACAGATCTGGTGCCTGGCGACGTGGTCGAGATTGCCGGTGGCCAGGTTGTGCCGGCGGATGTCGTTCTCATCGACGGGGAATATCTGAGCTGCGATCAAGCGGCGCTGACTGGAGAATCGTTGCCCGTCTCAAAAAAGGTTGGCGACAAGGCGTATTCCGGAAGTATTGCGAAGCAGGGCTCAATGAAAGGAGTTGTTACCGCAACAGGCAGCAACACGTTTTTCGGTCGGACCGCCAAACTTGTCGGATCTGCAGGCGCCGTTTCGCACTCTCAGCGTGCGGTCACTCAAGTCGGCGATTTTCTCCTTCTGCTGGCTTTGGTTCTCGCTGCGGTTCTGGTTGGCGTCCAAGGCTACCGCCTCGTTCTCGCCGATGAATGGAGTTGGTCGGAATTCGGGGGCGTCGCACAATATGTGCTCGTGCTGCTGATCGCCTCGATCCCGGTGGCGTTGCCGGCCGTGATGTCGGTCACGATGGCGATCGGGGCCTATGCACTCTCGCTCCAGAAAGCGATCGTTTCCCGGTTGTCTGCAATCGAGGAACTCGCCGGCGTCGACATTCTCTGCAGCGACAAGACCGGCACCCTGACGATGAATCAACTAACGGTCCAATCCGGCATTCCATTCGGATCGGCCAAGGCCGACGACGTGCTGCGGGATGCAGCCCTCGCTACCCAGAAAAGCAGCCAGGACGCGATTGACGTCGCCATCCTGAAAGCGACCGAGACGCGTGCGGACCTGCAGGGAATAAAGCAGACCGCTTTCGTTCCGTTCGATCCGGTGAACAAGCGCACGATCGCGACCGTGATGGAGCAGGGAGGCCAGGTTCACCATTACGCCAAAGGCGCGCCCCAGGCGATTGCGGGCCTGGCAAAGCCGGATGCCGGACTTCTCGGACGCTATACAGCGACGGTGACGGGGCTTGCCGAAAAGGGCTATCGCGCCTTGGGCGTGGCTCGCTCCGACGATGGCAATGCGTGGGAGATCGTCGGACTCGTCTCTCTCATGGATCCGCCGAGAGCCGATGCCAAGGCAACGATCACCGAGGCGAAGGCTCTCGGGTTGAACGTCAAGATGGTGACCGGCGATGATGTTGCGATTGGAGACCAGATCGCCGCACAGCTCGGCATTGGCGATCATCTTCTTGTCGCCAGCGATGTATTCGGAGATGGCGCCGGCAAAGCGTGCGTCTCCAAACAACTCGGTTATCGATGCTGTCGAACGCGCCGACGGATTTGCGCGAGTTTTTCCAGAGCACAAATACGAAATCGTCAAAACTCTGCAAAGCCGCGGCCATATCGTCG
Organism: uncultured Alphaproteobacteria bacterium; assembly: GCA_963751535.1. GTDB lineage: Bacteria > Pseudomonadota > Alphaproteobacteria > Rhizobiales > Xanthobacteraceae > Pseudolabrys. The sequence goes on along the minus strand of CAVVUW010000005.1, from coordinate 236,053 downwards.
CGATGACGGGCGACGGGGTGAATGATGCGCCGGCACTCAAGCAGGCCGACTGCGGTATCGCGGTGAGCGGCGCAACCGATGCTGCGAGAAGCGCCGCAGCACTGATCCTTACGGCTCCGGGCCTCTCAACGATCATCAACGCGATTCGCGTTTCCCGCCAGATCTTCGAGCGGATCGAAAGTTACGTCTATTATCGCATCGCGATGACGCTCGACATTATGGTGCTGGTCGTCGCTTCAGTTGTCTTTTTTGAATTTCAGCCGATCACGGCGATCATGATCGTGGTCCTCGCACTGCTGGACGATATTCCGATCATGACCATTGCCTATGACAACGTGCCGCCGGCGCCGCGGCCGGTCCGCTGGGACATGCACCACATTCTTCTTTTTGCGTCGGTTATGGGTCTGCTGTCGGTGGCCGAAACCTTCGGCCTGTTGTTGATCGGCCTGCGGTGGCTCACCGACCCGCTTTTGCAGGCGATCGTTCCCCTCGACGCACGTCAATTGCAGACCATCATGTTTCTGCAGCTCGCCATTGGAGGGCACCTGCTGCTGTTCGTCGTTCGCACCAAGAGTTTTCTCTTCAAGCCGCCTTACCCCAGCGCGCGACTCTTCTGGGCAATCGTTGCGACCCAGATCGCAGCGCTGATAATTTGTTATACGGGGTTGGGCGTTGCAGCCATTCCAGCGTCGGCCATTGTAGGAGTGTGGATCTATTGTCTCGTTTGGATGATCATTCTTGATATTTTCAAGTTTGGCTATTGGCGCCTCCCCGAACGGGATCAGATGATCCAGAAAACGTCATTGATCACGTAGTGAAAGGAAATTTCCGTGAAACTTGCCAAGCGGCTGAAGGTCGAACCGGGCAGCAAGGTCAAACTCTCCGACATCGATCCAAATTTTCATGGAACGCATGAATCGGAAGACGAGGCCAAGGCCGAGTTGCAGCACAATCTGGATCGCATTACGGAACTTCAGCGAAAGTTTTACGCGGATCGCCGTCACTCCCTGCTGATTGTCCTCCAGGGAATCGACGGAGCCGGCAAGGATGGAACTTGCTGGCATGTCGTCAGTGCGATGGATCCGCAAGGCGTGAGCGTCACGGGATTCAAACAGCCGACGGCGGAAGAGCGCGACCACGATTTCTTATGGCGGGTTCATCCGCACGCGCCCGGACTTGGTCAGGTGGCGGTCTTCAATCGATCGCACTACGAGGACGTGCTTGTTGTGCGGGTCCATGACCTTGTCCCCAAGCACGTGTGGAAGCAGCGTTTCGAATTCATCAACAATTGGGAACGGCTGTTGGTGGAGGAGAAGAACACCACCATCCTCAAGTTCTTCCTCTACATCTCCAAGGACGAGCAGCTGTCTCGCTTCAAGGATCGTCTCGACGACCCCACACGGCAATGGAAGATCAGTGACAGCGACTATTCAGAGCGAAAGCTCTGGGACAAATACATCGGCGCGTTCGAGGCGGCGATTTCGAAATGCTCTACCAAGCATGCGCCATGGTTCATCATTCCCTCCAACCACAAGTGGTTCAGGAACCTCGCTGTTTCGCAGATCGTTGCTCGCGCGATGGAGGACATGAATCTCAGTCTGCCAAAGCCGACAGTTGATCTGCAGAAGATTCGCAAGCTCTACCATCAGGCCGCCGGGGACGGTCGCAAGGCGAAGAAATCGAAAAAGTAGCGCGATTTTCTCTTTGCGCTATCCGTTACGGCGCACAGGACGGAATGCCATGAACTTCCTTGCAACCCAGCCCCTGTGGATTTCCGCCCTCATTCTTATCGTCCCGACAACTCTGCTCGCCATGGCTGGCCCGGTCATCGTGCGTCGTTGCTGCGACTACAAGCAGCTGCGCACCAACAACGAAGTTGCCGGCTTCAAGTTTGCAACAGTGGGTGTTCTTTATGCTGTGCTGTTGGCCTTTGCCGTTATCGTGGTCTGGGAAAAATTCAACCAGGCCGAAAGCGAAGTGGCCAAGGAAGCCGGCGCAGCTGCAACCGTTTTTCGCCTGATACGGGGAATCGATCCAGAACACGCAGCTGCCATTCGCAAGGCAACAACGGATTACCTGAATTCAGCGATTGCAAGTGACTGGCCGGCCATGGCGAACGGCAAGCAAAGCCGTGCGACCACTGAGGCATTGAACGAGGTCTACCACGCGACTCTTAAATTCCACTCATTCGGCGGCGACGAGGGGCTAATCCTGGCCGAGATCCTGCGTCAGATCGATCGCATCAGTGAGGCGCGACGCGAACGCCTTGTGATGGCTGATGGCATCGTGCCCATTATCATTTGGCTGGTACTCTTTGGTGGCGCCTTTCTGACCGTTGCGTTCACGCTTTTCTTCGCCACGGAAAATCTGCGAGCTCAGGTGCTGATGACGGGTGCCTTATCGGTCCTGATCTTTTCGGGATTGCTGACCGTTGTTGCCATCGATCATCCATTCGCCGGCACCGTGAAGGTTGGACCGGAGGCGCTGGCGTCCGTGGTCAATGATTTTGCCGATGCTCCGCCGAAGCAATAGCTACCTTGGGGATCACAACGTCCGCGTAACCTTGCTCAGGTAGGGCGGGTTATCCGGATCGAAGCCTCGGCGACGCGCCACGGCTTCGATCGCACGATAGGCGGGGATGAGCATCACCACCGGGTCGAAAACGGGATGTCCGTCTCCGATCCAGGGAAGCGTGCCTGCCGGACCTCCGGCAACAAACACAGTCTCGTTTGCGTCGTTGAGGTCTTTGACAAGATCGTCGACAGCAGTGGCGGCTTCATCGTTTTGTCGCAACAGCAATACCGGCGTTGAGGGCGAAATCGATGCGCGTGGCCCGTGACGCAATTCGGCTGCGCTATGCCCGATTGTCGGCACGCGGAGAATTTCGGCCACCTTGAGCGCGATCTCGCGCACGCAGCCAAGGCCATAGCCTCGTCCTACGACAAACGCGGCGGCCGCGTGCGCGGCGCTGTCGGCCCAGACCGACCAGTCGCAGTCAAGAGAGCGGGACAAACGTAGCGGCAGCTGCCGGAGGCCGGCGGCGAGGTCGTCGTCGCGCCCGAGTGCCGCTACCAGCTGCGCACCGGCGATCATCGAAAGCAATACGGTCTTTGTGGCCGCAACCGAGTGCTCGGTTCCGGCAACGATTGGCAAAACCAGCTCGGACGCCTTGGCTGCCGGAGAATCCGCATCGTTGACGACGGCAAGCGTCAACGCGCCGTGCTTGCGCGCCACCTGCGTGGCATTCACGAGGTCGGGGCTTCGCCCGGACTGTGACACAACGACGAACAATGCATCGCGCATTTCCGGAGGTCGGCGATACGCGGTCACCACGGAAGGTGCGGCGGCGGATGCGAGGAGACCAAGCCGTGCCTCGAAAAGATAGCGCAGGTAGATACCGACATGGCCCGAGCTGCCGCGCCCGCAGAACACGACAATGCGTGGCTTGGCTTGCTCAATCCGCCCGGCGATCGCCGCTATGGCATCGGTGCGTGCTAGAAGGCGCTCGGCCGCCGCCGGGATTTCGGCGATCTCGCGTCCCATCGCGCTGCCGGTGTGCGCTTCAGCCATCGCCGCCCGTGGTTTCTTTGATGGCGGAGCGCAAATTGCCGCCGTGGCGTTTGAGCAACAGCGTCGCCTCGTTGCGATTTAGTCCCAGGCCGATCAGCACGGCGATCTTCACATCGCCTTCTGCGTTTTCGAGATGGCCGGCGGCCTCGCGCTCCGTGCACTGTACGATCTTGCTGACCATGGCCTCCGCACGTCGACGCAGCTTGGCGTTACGCGCCCGCATGTCGACCATCATTCCGCGGTAGACACGACCGAGCTTCACCATCACGGCGGTCGAGAACAGGTTCAGCACGATTTTGTGGGCGGTGCCTGCTTTCATACGAGTTGAGCCGGCGACAACCTCACTGCCGGTGTCGACCAGAATGCGGTGGCGCGCGGCATCGAACAGCGGCGCGCCCGGGTTATTGGCGACAGCGATCGTTACCGCGCCTGCCGACGAAGCAGCCCGCAGCGCCCCGATCGTGAACGGAGTCGTGCCGCTCGCCGCAAGGCCGATAACGACGTCATTGGCGCCGATCTTCGCGTCCGTCATGGCCTTCGCGCCGGCGGCCTCGTTGTCCTCGGCTCCCTCGGAGCTGCGGATAAGCGCATCGAGGCCTCCAGCGATCGCAAATACCAGGCGATTTTCAGGCCAGTCATAAGTTGGCGTTAGCTCGGCGCCGTCCTGCACGCCAATACGTCCGGATGTGCCGGCTCCGGCGTAGACGATCCGGCCGCCGCGGTGCAGTGCCGGCACCGCGTCCTCGACGGCCGCGGCGATCGCAGCGAGCGCGCCGCGAACCGCGCCGGCCGCCTCGAGCTGGCCCTCATACATGGCCGCGATCATCTCACTTACCGACCAGGAATCGAGCTCGACGTAGCGGGGATCGATTTGCTCGGTGCGCATGGTCCTGTCTCGGTTATGCCGTCATGCGGCAGGCACGGACACTTATCCCTTCATGGCGGCCCGCCGGGCGAGATGCAAGGCGCCATCCACTGCATCGCCCTCGACCGGAACCAGCCGGCGCTGGACGTCGGGTGCCAGCCAAGGCTGCATCGACGTCGCGAGTCCGCCCAGCAGGGCAACCCGACTAGCGCCGAATTCGCAAAGCCGGCGCACCAGTTCGTCGATCTGTTCGGCGGCTTCGCGGATGATCCGGCGCGCCACCGGATCGCCTGAATCAGCATGGCGCATGACCAGCGGCGCGAATGTCGCATAGTCCGTCGCGGTCGCCTGATCCATCCAGGCGACGGCCTCGAAAGGATCGTTGTGAAAACGCAGCATCACATCGCGCGTGAGGCTCGTGCCGACGGCGCGTTCGTCATAGGCGCGCAGCGCCATGCGGATCGCATGGAGCCCGAGATCGGCGCCGCTGCCTTCATCGGAGATGGGGAAACCATAGCCGCCGATCCTGGCCTCGCGTCCGTCGACAACGGCGAAGCCGACGCTGCCCGTTCCTATGATGACAATACCGCCATCGCGGGCACCGTGCGCACCGATGCAGGCGATCGTCGCGTCATGTACGTAGATGACGGAGCGGAACGGATGTGGTCGCAGCAAAAGCTCCTCGAGCGCGCCTTTGCGTCCGACCCCGGCGAGTCCGACCGCACCATGCAAAGAGCTTAATGCGTCCGCGTTGAGACCAGCATCATCAACTGCGGCACGGCACGCTTTCTCGACCTCGGCAAGCGCGCGATCGACGCCGATGCGCAACGCAGCCGGGCCGGCAATGCCGCTCCCGAGCAGATTTCCCTTCGCGTCCTCGATGCGGGCGCGACAACCCGTGCCGCCACCGTCGACGCCGACGAAAAGCGGACCGGCTGGCGAGACCGTTGTCATCCCGCGACCCGCTGGATGTCGGCGCCGCACTGCACGAGCTTGCGGTCGAGCGCCTCATAACCGCGATCGAGATGATAGATGCGGTGGACGGTCGTTTCGCCCTCGGCGACCAGAGCGGCGAGAACCAGACTGACAGATGCGCGCAGGTCGGTCGCCATCACTTCAGCGCCGTGTAGCTTCTCGACACCACGCACGAGAGCTGTCGAACCCTGCAGCGAGATGTTGGCGCCGAGCCGATTAAGCTCGGGCACATGCATGAATCGACTCTCGTAAATGGTTTCGCGGATAGCCGATGCGCCCGACGCGATAGTCATCAGAGCCATGAACTGCGCTTGCAGATCCGTCGGAAATCCGGGGTAGGGCTCGGTCGTCATGTCGATGCCCTGCAAAGGGCCAGACCGAACAACCATCAAACCGCGGTCGGTCGGCCAAATCTGGACGCCGGCACTTTCGAGAACGGCGCCGACCGATCCGAGGTGTTCGAGATGGGCGCCGAGAATTTCGAGATGACCGCCGGTAATCGCGGCGGCGATTGCATAGGTTCCCGCTTCGATGCGGTCGGTGATCAGATCGTGACGGGCGTTGTGGAGGGTATCCACGCCTTGCACCAGAATCCGGTGTGTTCCCTCGCCCTGAATGCGGGCTCCCATGCCAGCCAGACAGAGGGCAAGATCGCAAACCTCGGGATCGCGTGCAGCGTTCAGGATCTCGGTTTCGCCGCGCGCCAGCGTCGCAGCCATCAGGGCCGTCTCGGTTGCACCGATTGACGGCGATGACAAGGCGATACGCCCGCCGCGCAGGCGACCGTCCTGGGTGCGCGCGTGAATGTACCCGGATTCGATATTGACCTCGGCGCCGAGCGCATCGAGTGCCTTGAGATGCAGGTCGATTGGCCGCGCGCCTATTGCGCAGCCTCCTGGCATCGACACGCGCGCCGAACCGAAGCGGGCAAGTAGCGGCGCCAGGACGAGAATGCCGGCGCGCATCCGGCGCACCATGTCGTACGGTGCCTGTGCATTGCGGGCTCCGGATGCATCCAACGCAAGGGTCCGGCCGGTGCCGCGCGTGGCGACCACGCCGAACTCCTGCATCAAGGCGATCATGGTGTCGACGTCGCTCACATCGGGGACGTTCGTCAGTTCCAGGCGCCCGGAGCCGAGAAGGGCGGCGGCGATTTGCGGCAGGGCCGCGTTCTTCGCGCCGCGGACCTGGACCGAGCCTTCAATGCGTCTGCCGCCGCGAATGAGCAATCGGTCCATGCTGTTTCTCTCGGTCGGCGAGTAGTCCTCTGGGTATTCGGCGTCCTTTAACTTAGATTGGATTTGCTGCGCCACCAATCCAGCCCCCTGGACATCGATGAGCCCGGTTCAAAACGATCATTTCAGAGCCAAAGAGCACGCCATCCTCGCGGAGCGTGTTTTTGATGGCCATCGCTGGCATGCCGGGGCCGCGGTTTTGATTCGGGGCGGGCGGATAGCGGGAGTTGGGCCCTCGAATGAGGTGCCCAAGGATTGGACGCAGACACGGCTTCCGAAGGCCGCTTTTCTTGCCCCCGGCTTTATCGATTTGCAGGTCAATGGCGGCGGCGGCGTTCTTCTGAACGATCAACCGACGGCGGACGGCATGCGCGCGATTGCGCGCGCGCACCGCCGATTTGGTACGACCGCCTGTCTTCCGACTCTGATCACCGATAGCCGAGAGCGCGTACAGGCCGCTATCGCAGCGGCTCGTTCCGTCAGCGGCCGGGACGGTGTCATCGGGTTGCACCTCGAAGGCCCGTTCATCAGCCCGCGGCGTCCGGGAGTTCATCGGGCCGATCGAATTGCACAACCTGTCGCCGGCGACCTTGAGCAACTGTGTGAACTCGCTGGCCCCGGTCAGTCGATAGTCACTCTGGCGCCTGAATGTGTCCCGGCAGGCTTCGTCCGCACTGTGGCCGCGTCGGGTGTGCGGGTCTCGATCGGGCACAGCGAGGCATCGGCGGCCACCGTCATGCAGGCTGTCGCGGATGGTGCAACCGGCATCACTCATCTTTTCAATGCCATGCCGCCGTTGAGCGCGCGCGAACCCGGAATTGTTGGTGCAGCACTGGCGGAGAACCGACTGACGGCCGGTCTCATCGTCGATGGAATCCATGTCGATCCCATCGCGGTCCGCGCCGCGTTTGCGGCGAAAGGTTGCGAACGAATTGCCCTTGTCACTGACGCCATGCCGACGGTCGGCGCGTCCCAAGATCGTTTCGAACTTGTCGGGCGAACGATCAAGCTGACCAATGGAAGATTGACGACGGAGGAGGGCACGCTCGCGGGTGCCCACCTCGATATGGCCACGGCGGTGCGCAATGTGGTCAAGTTGGCGCAACTTCCGCTGGAGGACGCACTCCGCGCGGCTTCACTGACGCCGGCGCGATTTCTCGGACTCGACAAGGAGCGCGGAACGCTGGCCGCCGGTGCGCGCGCCGATCTCGTCGCGCTAAGCGAGGACCTGAACGTCGTCGGGACCTGGGTCGACGGCAACAGCGATGGTGTTCAGTAGCGAAGAAATGGCTGTCGCTCGTTGGACCAGGCCTGCTCGTCGACCAGCGTCAGCTTGTCCAGATCCTGTGGCATCGCCGACCGATCGTCGACCCACTGTCTGAGGAGCGGCCCACCGTTGATCACGTCGATAGGCAGCTTTTCTCGTTCATACTCGTAAGCGAAATCGCGCCAGAGTGGGTAATCCGGGTACAGACGACGGATTGCTTTAAAGACAAGTGCCTGCAAGCGCCATGGCCTGAACGCATTGTGATCGTAGATAGCGCCTTCGGTGTGGATCTGCACACCGTGGCAAAGTTGGCTGGCGTGCTTGTGAAACGTTGGTTCGAACCAGCACTCGCGCAGGCGGCAACCTTCGAGCCATTGCGGTGCGAGGGATTTCATTTCCTTCATGACCGTCCGCGCGTCGATATCGGGAGCACCGAACAATTCAAGCGGTCGCGTCGTGCCGCGCCCTTCCGAGAGCGTCGTTCCTTCCAACATGACCGTTCCCGCGTAGGCGCGCGCCATCCACAAATTCGGCGCGTTGGGACTTGGGTTTACCCAAACACGTTCGCCCAGCGGCCAGCCGAATCCCGGCGCTGACGTCGGGCCGCCAATCCTTCATCTCAATGACGCGAAAGTCGACATCGAGCTTGAGCGTTTTCACGAACCATAGACCCAGCTCGCCAAGCGTAAGTCCGTGGCGCATCGGCAGAGGGCCTGCTCCAACAAAACTTTCCCAGCCGTTGCGCAACTTTAGGCCTTCTATGGGGCGCCCGACGGGATTGGGTCGGTCCAGCACCCAGACGGCCTTGCGATGCCGGGACGCGGCTTCGAGAACGTAGCGCAGGGTCGTGACGAACGTGTAGATCCGGCAACCAAGGTCCTGCAAATCGACGAGCATCACATCGAACGCATCGATCATTGCGTCCGTCGGCTTGCGCACCTCTCCATAGAGACTGAAAACCGGAATGCCATGCACCGGATCGTTGTAGTCCGGCAACTCGATCATGTTGTCTTGCTTATCGCCGCGCAGGCCATGCTGCGGTCCGAAAGCTGCGCTGATCCTGATGTCGCCGCACGCGACAAGCGCATCCAGCGCATGCGTCAGATCCTGCGTGACGGAAGCCGGGTGTGCGAGCAATGCCACGCGCTTGCCTTTAAGAGGTGCGCGCAATGCCGGCTCGGCGATGAGTCGATCGATTCCGAAATTCATGGATGCACGGCCGGAGAAAGTTCGTAGGCAAAACCGTCCCTGTGATGGAAGTCCGGCTTTCCGGGCGGATGCGCCAGTGCCCAATATGATTTGTTTCCGTTCGTCTCCTCGATCACTGCCGACAGTGCGAGACGCCATGTGGCATCACGTGGCAAAATCGACAGACGATCAAGTACGAGCGCGGCCTGCAAAGTGAGGCTTCCGGGATTCGAGCGCACGTCGATCGGAGGCGTGTCGACTTCTGCCGCCACACACATTCCGCTTCGGTACCCGATGAATCGGTACGCCGCCCACTGTGTCGAAGGTGAGAAATTGAATTCGTAATATTCACTGCCCGACGCGCCGCGAACAAATGCCTCGAAGCATGTGTGCTGCCAGAGGTTGTCGGTCCGCGTGGCTTCTGCGTAAGGTGGGATAACGACATCGCTCATCTTGCCGGCGACCGTATAGGACAACAGAAGTCTCTCTGGCTGTGGCCGAGTGACCACTACCTCAACGTGTTCTGCCGCCGAGATGCGCGATTCCGGATGAAGTCTCAGCAATTGGTGCATACCGGCGTCTCAAAAAGCGCTGGGAACAACGGAATTTCTGCTTTGACTTCAAGTCACAGGGAACACGGTTCGGTGATTGAGTGAAAGTAATCTTGACGCAATTTGCGCTCCAATGGAAAATAAATACCATTGAAATCAATTGGCATTGAGATGTCGTCCGGGGGGATCTTGAATACTCGCATCCTTTCCATTTGCGCCTTTGTATTCCTGGGCGTTCTTGTCTTTGCGGCTTCGCCTGGTGCGGCCCGTGAGACTGTTCGCTTCAAGGGATATTCGGCTGGAACAATCGTAATCAAAACAAACGAACGCCGGCTTTACTATGTCACCGGTGACGGCGAGGCCATCCGTTATCCGGTTGGGGTCGGCAAAGCCGGCCAAGCCTGGGCGGGAAGAGCCACGATTGACGGCAAGTACATCAGCCCGGCTTGGCAGGCGCCCGAATCGATTCGCAAGGACTACGCCAAATTGCCTCCGGTCGTTCCCGGCGGCAGCCCGTCAAATCCGATGGGTGCGGCTGCGATGACGTTGAGCGGAGGCGGACAATACGCGATCCATGGCACCAACAATCCGGGATCGATCGGGGGTTTTGTGTCGCACGGATGTATTCGCATGTACAACCAGGACATTATGGATCTGTACGCCCGCGTCAGTTTGGGCACCGAGGTTGTTGTCCTGCGGTGACCGCGCGCAGCGGGTTAGCTATGTTTAGCTGTAAATTCTTGGGGATCTGTGAGGGGAGCATGAGACCGCGCGCAATTACCTTTGTGAGGATTGGCATCGCAGTTGCCATAGTCGCTCTTATGGCCAAGCCCGCGGCCGCCTATTGGCAATTTATCCAAAGGCCCCCGGGAATGGAGGTGAAGCCGTCGGCGCGCTACGCCTCCCAGAAGCAGTGCGAAGAGGCACTGAAGAAGGTGGAGGCGACCCTCAAAAAGGCATACCCGGATCGCTATCCGCTGGTCGGAAGCTGCGAGGAATTTCGCTGAGATATCCCGCTCCGACCGTCCCTCTTGGCCTATTTATACGCTGGAAATCCGACGGATTGTTGGGGAGTGTGACTTTTACGCACTAGTCGTTAACCACGGAGGGGGCTAGTGATTTAGACGTTAATCGCGCAAAAAACTGGGGAGCGTTATGAAAAAGTTCCTAGTCGTTCTATGTTCTGCTGTTCTCGCTTTCGGCCTCGCTGGTTGCTGGGGAAAAGGGAAAGCTCCGGTCGGTAAGGGGAAAGCTCCGGTCGTTCAAACTCGTGGCTAAGCTTTAGACGCGGACTATTGCTCGGGGTCGGCATCTGTGCCGACCTATTGCGGCCTGTGCGGCCGCAATCTTGACGGTGCGCAGGCTCGCCTTGCGCATGTTCGGCGCGCCTGAAGCTGCAACAGTCGCTGGCGGGAAGGCTGATATGCGTACTTCTTATCAGTTGCGCAGGAGCATCCGGGTCCTCGTAGCCGCAAGTCTGGCGTCAATCCCATTTGGATTGACGGCCTTTCCCGCGACGGCACAAGATGCCGCTGCGCCTTTGAGCGCGGCTCAATCGAGCACGCCCAAGCCCAGCCAAAACTCGTACAGGCCTTATTTCGTCGAGTTCCGTGCTCGGGCTGCGGCAAGCTATGGGCACATGTATGTCCTCTATGGGCAGCTAAACGGTCGCGGCGAAATCGTAAAAAGCGATATTGCCGGCCTGCACCCTGCAGGCGATGGCAATAACTGCGACAATTGCAGCCTCATTCCCTGGACGTTGGGGCACGTCTTGTTTGTGCCGTCCGAAACCGGGGCGAGCGACGGCGATCTCGAAGAAAAGTACGTGACGGCGCGTTACCGGGTCATGTTGGACGGCGCCTCCTTCAACAAGATTTCTGCCCACATCAAGGAGATGAAGGCCGAAAAACGCGCTTGGAATGCGCTCATCAACAACTGCGTGACGTTCGGAAACGACATCGCCGGTTTTATGGGCCTGAAGACGCCGCCCGGATCCAATTTGATGGAGCCGAAGAATTACGTCGAAACGCTCCGTGAGATGAATGGCGGCAAGCCACAAAAGGCGCTCAGGTTTGCGGCGCCGACGTCATCGGCACCCCCGACTTCTGCGGCTCCGCCGGCCGCGAGCAAGCCGAAAAAAGATTCCGACGCGAAGTTGTCGTCGCGAACCGCCGGCGCTTCCGACACACCGCGCTGATCGGTCGTTTCCGAATCCAGAAATCTGTTGAGTTTGAAAACGCTCGAGCGCGGCTTTATTTGCCGACGTTTGGATTCAGCCGCTTCGCCTCGGCTATGTCAGCATCCGCTCCGGCCTTGTCCCCGGTACGCTGCTTGTCGATACCTCGATACAGAAAGAAATCTGCATCGTTCGGGTTGAGGCGTATGGCCTCAGTAAAGTCGGCGATGGCGAGGTCGTATTTCTCTTTGTTTTCGTAGGCGAGCGCACGGTTATAGAAGGCGATGGCCTCGTTTTCTTTCAATTCCGTTCCTGACTGAATTAGTGCCGTGCAGCTTTTTATCTGCGTGTCCCAGTCAATTCCCGGATTTCCCGTGCAGAATTGCCACTGCGATGACAACTGTGCAAAGGCGGACGCCGTCACCGCCGCAAGCGCTATGCTTCCTATCAGCGCACGCATCATCAAGACTAAACTCCCCCGACGGACGACAGCACGGTCACAATAACTGCTTATCGTAGTGTGTTACAGGTGCCAGTTGTTCACAGATTTCGACAGAGCATCATCCTTTTGGTTGGCGCATTTTTTTAAACCTTGATAGCGAATCCGTCCGTTCGGTTGACGCGCAAAGCTCCTCGATCATCTAAAGATATTTCTACCTGAGCGACGTGACGCGCGGGGCTGCCTCACGGCGTTCTGTAGTATTGAGGCAGTGTGTCATGGTCGATCGTCGCGTTGCGCAGCCCACCGGGCTGCAGCTTTCCAGTCTTGCTCAGCCGCATCTCACCGAAGTTACGAGCGCGCAGAGCAACCACTTAACCCCCGTTGAAACCAGCGAGCGTGAGGGTGCCCGGCCCGCTGTCCTGTTCGACGATCAGTCGGCCACCGCCGATCCGTTTTTCGATTTCTCCGGCAAGCCAATCTCCTATCTCAATGTCGAATTCGGGAGCGGCCGAGGGATCGACGGAGAGCAATTCGACGCGCGCATTCCCAACACCGTTGGCCAGTCATCCTCCTCCGAAGACGACAAGATTCTTTCAAGCAGTGCTGACTTCCGGGCCGCCTCTGTTGATGCGCTGGTCGGCGGCGCTCAGCCATTAGGGTTGCTGGGTCAGGAAGGGCAGAGAGGGGCCGGAAATTCCCTCGCTGACGCGGATGGCGCCGGCCAGGCTCATCGGATTGTGAGTGCGGCCGCTGTTGTGGCGCCCGGTGGGGTCGTCATCCCTGGGCCGGGTGGACCGGCAACCATGGTATTCGAGGCGGGACTCGGTGCGCGTCCCGGCGAGCCGGCAGGCTCACACGCGGGGCAGCCATCGTTCCCAACGGCCACGAAAGTTGGAACGATCAGCTTTACGTCTCCCGACGGCGTGCAGACAGTTTCGCTCGGTGGTCACACGCTGACCGGCGCGTCGCAAACCTTCATCGATGCGACGGGTTCACTGACGGCGTCGTTCACGTTCAATGCGGCGACCGGCAAAGGCACCATAACGTACAGCTACACGTTGCTCGACAACACGTTGGGCGTCCCGAATGCGAGCTTCGCGGTTGTGATCACCGACCGGGATGGCGACAGCAATCCGCCAGCCGATCTAGTCATCAAAATTGTCGATGACGCTCCGGTCGCGCGGGCGGACGGTGACACAATAGCGCCGGGACAGACCACGGCGGACGGCAATGTGCTCACGGGTCTTGGAACCACTGCGGGGGCAGGGACTGCGGATGTTCAGGGCGCCGATGGCGGCGTGCAGGTCGTGGGCGTTGCCGCTGGCAATGGTCCGGGCGGAGTCGCTTCTGGGACAGTCGGTGTAGCCATCGCGGGCGCATTCGGCACTTTGACGCTGAACGCAGACGGTTCCTACACCTATGTGCACACGGCAGGCGGTGGCACCGAAACCTTCACCTATACAATCCGCGATGCGGATGGCTCGCTGGCACACGCGACGCTGACGATTTCGCTGGGCGACGCGGCTCCGAACAGTATCAACATCCCGGCTGCCGGTGGTGCTGCGACAACAGTATTCGAGGCGGGCCTTGCGGCACGCGGCGGCGAGCCGGCCGGTTCGCATAATGGCGATCCAACATTTCCCACCACAACTCAAACCGGCACGATCACATTCTGGTTCGCGAGCGCGACAAGGCGCAGAAAACGCACGACGTCGACGTAGGCTTCCGCCGCATCAAGCGCGATCAATTCGGTGCGTTCGAGAACCCGAAACGCCGCAGCGTCCACCCGCGCCGACTGCCGCCAGACCTCGTGTATCGATGCAAAACCGTCGAAAAGAATTTGCCGGACAAAGACGGAGACTTCCCTGCCGTTTTCCCAGACGCCGTTGTTTGCGGGCTTCGGCCTGACCGACTGAGTGAATTTTTCCGGACCGATGCTCGATCCCAACCGCACCTGCGGCAACAGCGTGCCTTGCGTCTGGCGAAGTTCGCTTTCCGTCGCGCGGCGATTGGCCGCCGCTTCGCCAACTCCGGGATTTGTTAAAACCGCTTGCGAAATCGCCTGATTGATCAGGAAAGCTTCGGCGTGAACCTTTTCGTATGCAAAGAACACGAGGAGTACTGTCATCGCGACTGCAGCGAGTGCGCGGCGTGAGTTGATGCAGAAGCATGCGTACGGCGACAATGATCTTGTGAAAAGCGATTTCTGTTCTGCTACAACACCGAACTTGACTGGACGCGCGATGTGATTGGCCAAAAATTCCGAAATCTTGTGGCTGAGTGAGAAAATGTTTGGGAAAAATTTACCGAACCACATTGCTTTCATTGCCAGTCCTTTGAGAACTTGCTAGTGTTCTTGACACGATGCGTGGTGTTCATCCTGCGCAGCGTGCGATTCCTAAAATCATCCAAATTAATGATTCGCGGCCAAATTGCTTGGGCGCGCGCGCCAACGATTTTGTCGAGAGCGTCTTTCGCTCGCGACTTTGCTGAAGACGAAAACGAACAGGGTTTTTGCGCGCGATTCACAGCACGCTGTGCGGCGAGAAATCCGAATGTCAACCGATCGACTGAAGCCGCGATCGTAAGTCAGCGACCTCTCGAGAATTGCGCGACAGCTGCTCGAGACCGCGGGTAAAGATTCCGGGGACGCCGCATCACGGCGTCCCCGTTTTTCGTTCACATACCTGTCAAACCTCAGTTCGGCCCGATCAGATCTTGTGAATGTCCGTCGCTGAAATCGCGGCGTGGTGGTCGAGAACAGTGAGAAGAATTCTGCTCGCACCCGAGGCGTCGCCACCATTGCTGTCGTAGAAGAGTTCACCACTCGACACGTTGTAGGCAAAATGGGATTTGCCCAGATCCACGGTCGACGCATTGTTGCTGGTGACGAAATCGGAGCTTGTCACAGAACCTTTTCCAGACAGACCCGTGAAGCCGGCGAGCAGAACATCGATCGAGTCGGTGCCGGACCTGAAATCAAGGATATGGGCACCACCATCGCTCGGAGCGTTGAAGATGAAGTGATTGGCCGACGTGCCGTCCGCCGCTTCCGTTGTGGCGACGATCGAGCCGCCGACATCGTCGCGAGTGAATGTGATGGTAGCATGTGAAAAGTTTTGGCCTGGCGGCAGCATCGCATCCTGTACCGTATAGGTGAATGTTGATGCGCCGCCCGGCGGCAGTCCCGACGGGTTAAAGCTGTAGGACCCATCCGCGAATATCGTCAGGCTGCCACGACCTCCCTCGCCCGCGACGGAGATACCCATCGTAGTGGTGCTATTAAGGTTGCTTACTCCTGCAACGAGCCCCACAACTACAAGACCATCCGCGCCGAGGTCAGCACCGGCGCTTCCCGATGCGGTGCCCGCGCCGGTAATCACATTGCCGGTTTCCGCTGTGTTCTGGCGCGCTCCGACGGTGTCGGCATCGGCACGCGCCAAAGAGTCATCATCTACGATCCCGATTAGGAAATTACCCACATCTGTTGTGTCGCCATCGAAATCGGTCACCGCGATGTCAAAGGAAGCATCGTGCTGTTGCCCATTATCGAGGACCGTATAGCTATAATTGATCCTCCCGTTGCCGGTCGCCAGGTCCCATGAATATGAGATTGTCATCGACCCCGTCGTATCAGTGAAAGTCAGTGGCGTGTTGCCGCCTGTGATCGTGTGTCCATTGACCGCTATAGAACCGACGCCATCCATTGAGGTGATGGACATTGTGCCGCTCGACGATAGCCTTCTCGTCGAAGGCCGTATCCGTCCGCAGGACATTGCATTCATCCGTCCACAGCAGAATGCGGTCGTCAAACTGTCCGCCTATGATTCTTCGGTGTACGGGTCGCTTGAGGGCAAGGTCGAACGCATCAGCGCCGATACGCTTGCCGACGAGCGGCCGGAGCGCGGCGAAAAGGGCGAGACTTTCTATAGGGTCATGGTCCGCACAGAAAAGAATCACCTTGGCACCAGCGAGAATCCTCTTCCAATTCTACCGGGCATGCTTGCGACGGTTGAGGTTCTTACCGGCAAGAAGACCGTGCTTGATTATCTGCTCAAGCCGGCGCGAGTGCTGCGCGAAGATGCGCTCCGCGAGCGCTGACCGGTACTTGGAATCGGTCAAAACTGGTCGAATTAACGGCCACAGGTGGTTCTTGAAGCCTCCTGCGATACATTCGACTATGCATGCTCATGACATTCTTGGGCGCTGACACGTGACAATGGAATTACGGCACCTCCGGTATTTCGTGGCCGTTGCCGAGAAGCTCCACTTCTCGCGTGCGGCCGATGAGCTTAATATCTCGACACCGACGCTCAGCAACCAGATTCAGGCCCTGGAGAGGATGCTCGGCGCGCAACTCCTTTCGCGCCGCAAAAAAAGTGCCGTCTCGCTGACGCAGACGGGCAAGCGCTTTCTTGAAGAAGCGCGCGCCACCCTCAGACAGGCAGAGAACGCGGAGCTTATCGGAAAGCGCGCTGCGCGCGGGGACATAGGCTCGATAGAGATCGGCTATATCCTATCGGCGAGCTGCATTGGAATGCTGCCCGAGATGATCGGCGAATTTCAGAGAGATAATCCCAATGTGTCGTTGCAGATCGTCCGCATGGAAACATTTCCGCAGTTGAAGGCGCTCATTGACGGTGTTCTTGATGTTGCGTTCATCAGGGCGCCGGAGCGTTATCCGCCCGAGTTGACGGGCTTTCTTGTCGATCGGCATCCGTACTATGCCGCCATTCCGAAAGACCACCCATTGGCGAAGCGCAAGCAAATCAGTCTTGCCACGCTTTCGGACGAGGCTTTTATCGCAGGCTCGCTAGAGATGGACGTCGGTTTCTGGGGGAATCTGGGCGCGGTCTCGAAACCGGGACATTCGCTTCGCATCGTCCAAAGAGCGCCCGATATATTTTCGCTGCTCACCCTAGTCGCGTCGGGCATAGGGCTGGGCATTATTTCGGAGCCCATGCGGGGGCTCGGAATCCCGGGCATTGTCTACCGCAAGATTTCAGGCGCTCTGCAAGAGGCCGAGATTGCTGTAGCCTACCGAAAAAGGGAAAATGCACCCGCCGTGAAGTCATTTGTTCAACGGTTACGGGCACGATCTCGGATGTATTTGTGATTTCGGAGGATCTAATCGCGTGAGTGCGCACCTGCCAGATTCCGGAGACGCCCTGCATGCATGATGCCGGCGTCCGGCTGCCGCTGCTTCTTCAGCCGATCGTGTTGCGCGGGATTTTTGCGCGCAATCGTATCGTCGTTTCTCCGATGTGCCAGTATCGGTCGGAGAGCGGCGGTCCGACCGACTGGCATCTCGTGACGTTGGGAAAATACGCAATAGGTGGGGCGGGTATCGTCTTCACTGAAGAGACTGCGGTCGAAGAGTATGGCCGCAAGACCTACGAATGTGCGGGCATCTATTCTGACGACCATGTTCGAGCCTATCGCAGGATCACAGACTTCATCCGCAGTCAGGGCGCAATACCGGCCATTCAACTGGGTCATGCCGGCCGAAAGGCATCCAGTGATCTGCCCTGGAAAGATTTCAAGCCGCTGACCGACGGTGACACGGCGCGCGGTCTGAGACCGTGGCGTGGAATATCGGCAAGTGCCGTTCCGGATCCGCGTCCGGGTTCGTCAGCACCGATCCCGATGTCGGTGCCGGACATTCGCCAGATGATCGAAACCTGGCGTGATGCGGCCGTCCGCAGCATCGATGCAGGGTTCGATATCTGCGAAATTCACGGCGCGCATGGCTACCTGATTCACCAGTTTCTCAGTCCTCTGGCGAACCGGCGCAACGATGGCTATGGCGGAGATTTGCAAGGCCGCATGCGCTTCGCGCTCGAAATTGCGGAAGCCGTGCGGGCGGTATGGCCGCAAGACCGGCCGGTATTTTTCCGATGCTCGGCGACGGACGGCCCGGGCCTTGAATGGACCATCGAGGATACGGTCGTCTTGTCGCGCGAACTGATGGCGCGTGGCGTCGATGTGATCACCTGTTCGTCGGGCGGCATTGCCGGACCAATCAACACTGCGCTCGTCCCGCGCACGCCGGGATATCACGTAGCCTACGCGGATCGTGTGCGCCGCGAAGTCGGCATCAAGACCGTTGCGGTCGGTCTGATTACGGAAGCGCATCATGCCGAGCAGATTCTCTGTGCCGGACAGGCGGATCTGATCGCGCTTGCACGCGAGCTTCTCTACAACCCGCATTGGCCTGTTCATGCTGCGAAAGCGTTGGGCATCGAGAACTATCTCGACATGCTTCCGCAGTACCTCTCGTACTGGCTCAAG
Organism: uncultured Alphaproteobacteria bacterium; assembly: GCA_963751535.1. Classification (GTDB taxonomy): domain Bacteria; phylum Pseudomonadota; class Alphaproteobacteria; order Rhizobiales; family Xanthobacteraceae; genus Pseudolabrys. The sequence continues at coordinate 217,493 of CAVVUW010000005.1, read as the reverse complement.
CGGCGCGAAGAAGTCCGCCGGCTAAGTCTGAGCATCACCAACTGACAATCCGGAGAATGCCATGGCATGGCGCATGATTGTGGCAGCGCTGCTGATCGGATTGTCCCAACAGACCGCGCTCGCGCAATACCCGAACAAGCCCGTGCGCGTGGTCGTTCCCTATCCGGCCGGCGGCGCGGTCGATTCCTTTGCCCGCGTGCTGACACAGCAGCTTTCGGAACTTTGGGGCCATCCGGTCGTCGTGGAAAATCGTGCGGGCGCCAGCACGATGCTCGGAGCGGAGCTGGTCGCGAAATCGCCGGCTGACGGTTACACGCTCATGCTGACTGCTGAATTGACTCTTGTGACGGTGCCGCACCTCTACGAAAAGATCCCGTACGACCCATTGCGGGACTTTGCGCCGATCACCGCCCTGGTTTCCGCAACGCAGGCTTTGGTTGCCAATCCTTCGCTGCCAGTGAAGACCGTGAATGATGTCGTGACTCTCGCAAAGGCAAAGCCGGGCGAACTGACTTATGGATCATTCGGCATCGGCTCCACTGGGCACCTGAATATGGAAGTGTTTCAGGCGATGACCGGTACACGCTTCAACCACATTCCGTATAGCGGCGCGGGACCGGCCTTGAATGACGTCGTTGGCGGCCATGTCAACCTGATGCTTGCGGCGCTCAGCATCGTAAAAGGCAGCGTTGAAGGCGGAAAATTGCGCGTGATCGCTGTGGGAAGCGATCGACGCAGCAGCGAATTTCCCGACGTCCCTACGATTTCGGAATCGGGCGTGCCGGGCTTTCAAGCAAAATCCTGGTTCGGTCTTGTTGCGCCGGCGGAAACGCCACCGGAGATCATCAAAAAAATCAATCAAGACGTGATCAAGGTGATGTCGGATCCGGCTTTTGCACAGCAGTATCTTACAGCGCAGGGCCTCGAGCCGATAACCGGTACGCCGGAGCAGTTCGCGGCATTCATGCGGACCGAAACGAAGAAGTGGGGCAACGTCGTTAAAGACGCGAATATTCAACGCATCAAGTAGCGTGCTCGACCCCGCTTATGATTGCCTGCGCGCTTTGGCGTTGAGACGCTGGTTCAGGCGTGCGACGTCAACGACCATGCGCGCATGCGTACCGTTACCGATTTCCTCGACTTCGTCGCGGGCGCTGACATCGAATTCGATACGGCGGCCGTCCACTTTGGTGACCACGGCTTCCGCGGTGACGTGATGTCCGACAGGGGTCGCGGCGAGATGACGGATGTTGACCTCGGTTCCGACAGCGCTCTCGCCGGGGTCGAGATAGCCGCGTACCGCATTCAGTGCCGCGTTCTCCATGGCGGTCACCATCATCGGCGTAGCGAAAACTGGCGGGAGCGTAGAATCCTTGAACTGGTTGGCAAGGTGGGCCGGAGTGACGCGCAGTGTGTATGATCCTTTGGCTCCGACAGGAATCGGACGCATGGCACTAGCTCCCGGTGCGAGGAACATGATTGATCGCCGGCGCCAATATGACCAGCAGAATTCCGCACAGTGCGATCGGCAGGAAAGCCATTTGGGCGATGCCGGTCAGGTCCCAGGCAAGCCCGCTGATCACAGGTACAATCACCGCGCAGCTGTAGCTGATCGTAAACATTGCCGCAGTCACGCGGTGCACGTCATCTGACCTGCTGAGCAGTGCTGGAAGGGCGAGCACCAAGATCAGAATAGCGGAAGCAGCAAAACCCTGCAGTGTTGCGGCCGCGACGACCCACGCGCCGGTCCCGAACACGATTCCAACCGTCGAAACGACACAGAGCAGGCCACAGACAATGTAAGGCCACGTCTTGCGCTCCAGGTGGCCGGAAAATGCGAGCAGCAAAAACGACGCCGGCAGTTGTCCGGTGTTGAGCCCGGATAGCGCAGCGCCGATCCATTCGCTCTGTCCGGTGCTTCTCAGATAGTCGGGAACGAAACCGTTGGTGGCAAAATACGTTGCGTTGATGGTGCCGAGCATTATGCCGAGCCGCCAGATAAGCGCATTTCGCCAGTCCGGCCACCAGCGTCGTGGCGTCGTCGCCCGATCGATTGCCGGAGTCGGTGCCAGCATCAAGACAATCACCGCAATGATTACGACCGGTAAACTCCAGATGACGAAGCTCCACTGCCAGCTGCCTCCGGCGATCGGCAAGACCAACGGAAACATCAACACCACGGGCAAGATCTCGCCGACCAGCAGGCCATTCGTGTAAACGGCGGTCGCGAATCCGATGCGATTCGGGACCCAGGCGCGTACGGCCGGCGGCATCGTTACCTGCATGATGGCCACGCCGGCTCCCATCGCGATCGTCATGGCGTAGAGCCACACAGCGTCGGGGAGTGCGCCGCGCAGAGCGCCGCCGATCGCGGTCAGCGCGAGCCCGACCACCAATGCAGCTTTGACGCCAAGCCGGGCGATCAGCAGCGAACCCGGTACGGCCGCGAGGGCGAACAGCATCGACGGCAATCCAGTGAGGAAACCGATCTCGGTTGCGCTTAACCCCAATTCGTCATGAATAAGCGGAATTACGGGCGGAACTGCCAAAATTGTCAGCCGCAGTGCGGTGCCCGCGAGCCAAAGCAGCACAAATGCGGTGAGAAAATGCGTCTGCGTGTCGTCCGTACGACTCATGTCTGGCGCCGATTTTGCGGATGGCTGGCGATTTCACGACGCACCAGATCCGCTAACGCCTCCTTCGACGAATTGAATTTGATCCCGCGGATGTTGAAAGCTTTGGCAGCGGCCACATCATCATCCTTGTCGCCGATCAGGAAGCTCGCGCCGAGATCTATGGACCATTCGCGGGCTGCCTGTTCCAGCATGCCCGGTGCGGGTTTGCGGCAACGGCAGGAAACGGCCAGAGATTTTACGGCGCCCTCGGGATGGTGCGGGCAAAAATAAAAGGCATCGATATGGGCCCCCTGCGTGGCAAGTCCCTCCTGCATATGGGCGTGGAACGATTTTACGGCCGCTTCGTCGTAGAAGCCGCGTGCAACACCGGACTGGTTTGAAATGACGAATACGTAGTATCCGGCCACATTCAAAAGCCGGACCGCTTCCCGGGCTCCGTCGATCCATTCAAGCTGGTCAGGTCGGTAAACGTAGCCGTGGTCAACATTAAGTACGCCATCGCGGTCGAGAAAGGCTGCCGGTCGGGGCGCGTCGGTTTTTCTGGAAAAACTCATAGGAACTTTTATCGCTTACACGTTGCCGGTATCGGTAACAATCGTAGAAATGGCCATAAAATCGCTGGTTCCTGTGCATTAATGACTACTACAAGCATCATTTCATATCACTTTATTGGCGTGATAGAAGTTACGCAGAAATCGATCGGAGTTTTGGAATGCATTTGCAACGACGGCTTTTGGTGACGGGAGGGGCGGGGTTCCTCGGCTCGCACCTTTGCGAGCGGCTTGTTGCGGCGGGCGGGGACGTTCTTTGCGTCGATAATTTTTTCACCGGGAGCCGGAAAAATATCGAACACCTTCTCGACCACAAGCATTTCGAACTGACCCGACACGACGTGACATTTCCTTTGTACGTCGAAGTCGACGAAATCTACAACCTCGCTTGTCCCGCTTCGCCCATTCACTACCAACGCGATCCCGTGCAAACGACCAAGACCAGCGTTCACGGTGCCATCAACATGCTTGGTCTTGCAAAACGGGTGAAGGCGAAGATTCTCCAGGCGTCGACATCGGAAGTTTACGGCGATCCAAACGTCCATCCGCAGCACGAGGAATACTGGGGACACGTCAATCCGACCGGACCGCGATCCTGTTACGATGAAGGCAAACGATGCGCTGAAACGCTGTTCTTTGATTATTGGCGCCAGCACGATTTGCGGATCAAGGTCGCCCGCATATTCAACACCTACGGGCCGCGCATGCATCCGAACGATGGGCGCGTTGTTTCGAATTTCATCATTCAGGCCCTGCTCGAGCGGGATCTGACGGTTTATGGAGATGGTACGCAGACGCGGTCGTTCTGCTACGTCGATGATCTCGTCGATGGCCTGATAAAGCTCATGGCGACAAAGGACCAGGTGACTGGTCCGATAAACATCGGCAATCCGGGCGAATTCTCGATGCTCCAACTTGCCAACATGATCATCGAAATGGTCGGCTCGCGTTCGCGCATCGTGCACCGTCCCTTGCCCGAAAATGATCCGCGCCAGCGTCGTCCCGATATTTCGCGTGCACAGGAGATACTGTCCTGGGCGCCGCGCACGCCTTTGAAAGAAGGGCTGGCCCGGACGATTTCCTATTTCGAAGATCTCTTAAGACAGGAAGGGGTGCGGGCAACTTTGACCGCCAACTAGATCAGTTGGACGTAGATTTCGTTCCGCCGGGAACCGATCCGGCGATATTCGCCTTTCGAAAAATTCACTGTCCCGAAGCTTCCAAAATTTGCTAGCTAAGCGATTGGAATTCAGCAGAAATCATCCCTTCGGAGGAGTGTGGGGGCGAGCTGAGGGCAATTTGCTAGGATCAAGAATTCGGACGACAGGGGACAAGTTGGACATCGTATCGAACAGAGTGGCGCCTTCCGCTGACATGACCGCGAGGCATGCGCCCGGCGGCTATCTCGCATGATCCGAATTCCGAAACTGACATCGCGCCAAGTGTTGATCGTGTTGCACGATCTACTGGCCACCATGGCGGCGATTGTCGTCACCTTCCTGATGCGCTTCGAAGGCGCAGCCCTCGCTGAACGGCTGCGGGGCCTGGAGCGGTTCCTGCCATTCTTTCTGCTGTATGCCGCGGTCGTCTATTTCATCCTCGGTCTGCACCGAAACAAGTGGCGTTTCACGTCTATCCCGGATCTCTACAACTTGTTTCGGGCGTCGACCGTGCTTGCGATCTCGCTGCTTGCGCTCGACTACGTGCTCGTGGCGCCGAATTTTTACGGAACGTTCTTTTTCGGCAAGGTCACGATACTGCTGTACTGGTTTCTGCAGATGTTTTTCCTGGGCGGCCTGCGGGTCGTCTACCGTTACTTCCATTATGCGCGAACTCTCCAGCGGGTGAGGGTCGCGGATGCTATGCCCACATTGGTCCTCGGACGTGCCGCCGATGCGGAGGTGCTGTTACGCGGAATTGAAAGCGGCGCGGTGAAGAAAATCTGGCCCGTCGGCGTATTGTCGCCGTCGGCTGCCGATCGCGGACAATCGATCCGAGGTATTCCCGTTCTCGGCGACATCGATGACCTTGAAGGCGTCGTGGCCGATCTGGAAAGCCGCGGCGATCGGGTGAGGCGCCTTGTCCTTGCACCTTCGGCACTCGCACTGGAAGCCCGCCCCGAAGCGATCCTGATCCGTGCACGCAGGCTTGGCCTGGGCATGAGCCAGATGCCGTCTCTCGAGACGGGTGGATCCGCGGTCCAATTGTCTCCGGTTGCCGTTGAAGACCTTCTGTTGCGGCCCAGCGTGAAGATCGATTACCGCCGGCTGGAAAATTTTGTCAGCGGCAAAGCGATCGTCGTGACCGGGGGTGGCGGTTCGATCGGTTCCGAGATCTGCGACCGCATGGTGACGTTTGGCGCGGCCCGCCTGTTGGTGATCGAGCATTCGGAACCGGCGCTGCATGCCGTCATGGAAGCCCTCAAGGGCAAGCAAAGCGAAGCGGAACTCGTGGGCCGTATCGCCGATATTCGCGACCGGCAGCGCATCATGAGCCTCGTCGGCCAGTTCCGGCCGGACATTGTGTTTCATGCCGCCGCGCTCAAGCACGTACCGATGCTCGAGCAGGACTGGGATGAAGGCATCAAGACCAATGTTTTCGGGTCGATCAACGTTGCCGATGCGGCCGCAGCGGCCGGTGCGACAGCCATGGTGATGATCTCGACCGACAAGGCGATCGAGCCGGTGTCCGTACTGGGCGCGACCAAGCGGCTGGCTGAAATGTATTGCCAGGCTCTCGATGATGAATTCTCTCGCCGTGCCGTTGTAGGTCAGCAACCGATGCGGCTGATTTCGGTGCGCTTCGGAAATGTGCTTGCCTCGAACGGTTCAGTGGTTCCCAAGTTCAAGGCGCAGATTGAAGCGGGCGGGCCGGTGACCGTTACGCATCCTGACATGGTGCGCTATTTCATGACCATTCGCGAGGCGTGTGACCTGGTCGTCACGGCAGCGACGCATGCGCTCGGCAATCGCGCCGGCGGCGTCTCAGTCTATGTTCTCAACATGGGCCAGCCGGTCAAAATCGTTGATCTTGCCGAACGCATCATCCGGCTTTCTGGATTGGAGCCTGGACGGGATATCCAGATTTCTTACACCGGTATTCGTCCGGGTGAACGGTTGAACGAAATTCTGTTCGCGCGCGGCGAAGAGACCTCCGAGATAGGAATCCCTGGCATCGTTGCCGCAAAGCCGGTGCGGCCGCCGCTCGATGCGATACGCGCCTGGGTCGCGACGCTAGAGCAGGGGGTAGCCCGCGGCGAGCGCGCGGCAATCTATAATGTCCTGCGTGATGCCGTACCGGAATTTCGTGGCGAAGCGGCGTAAGGAAGACAACTGTGGATCTGGACACATTTTTCAAATCGGAGTTTGCGGAACATCACGACGTTGCCCGGAGCACAGAGGCAGCGTTGGCAGACGCCTTCGCTGGCCTTGTCCGCGCGTGCACGAAATCGATCCGGGGTGGCGGCAAGTTGATGTTCTTGGGGAACGGAGGAAGCGCCGGCGATGCCCAACATCTCGCGACCGAACTGACGATCCGCTACAAGCGAAACCGTGCCGCGATTGCGGCGCTTGCCCTGACCACGGATACGTCGGCGCTGACGGCGGCGGGAAACGATCTCGGCTTCGAGCAGGTATTTGCGCGCCAGATCGAAGCCCTGGGAAAGCCGGGCGATGTCGTCATTGCCATTTCGACGTCCGGCAAAAGTCCGAACGTGATTGCCGCACTCAAGAAGGCCCGATCGATGGGGATCGTTGCGGCTGCTTTCGGCGGGAAGGGAGGGGGCGACATGGCTCCGCTGGCCGACCACATTTTGGCGGTGCCGTCCTCCACAGTCGCCCGCATTCAGGAAATGCACATCCTGCTGGGCCAGATGTTGTGTGGCGCCCTCGAAGTCGAACTCGGCCTGGTCAGCGAATAGCCCTCAAATTCCTGAGAAAACACCGCTAGCGGCCCAATACCTGATTTTCACCCAGAGAAAATCGACTTCTTAATCCTGAAATTCCTTGACTCGATCCTTGGCTGCGATTTCCCTTAGCGCCCAGGGAGAAACCACAATGGAAGCAACCGTTTTACCCGGACCGGGTGCCAAAGCTCGTCCACGGCGAGCGCATGCCCCGGGTGACCGTCACAACATCCAGTCGGTTGATCGCGCTCTCTACCTGCTGGAAACGATCGCCGAGGCCGGCGGTGAGGCGACGCTAACGGAGCTCGCCACGCGCACGAACCTCAACATCTCCACCTGTCACCATTTGCTGGCCACGCTTATCCAACGTGGCTTTGCCGCGAAGGTGCCAGGTCGCAGACTTTATGCACTCGGCCCCCGCATTCTCTACCTTGGACACACCTGTCTGCAGGTCGATTTGCCGCGCCGCGCGCAGCGCTATTTGGAAGCCATCAACCAGGCGACCGGAGAGACCGTGCATCTAGCGGCCCTGCAAGGCGACGCGGTGATAACGCTCGCGGTGCGCGAGGCGCGCCATGCGGTGCGCGTCGACACCGGCAGAATCGGAAAAATGGAAGCGCCGCACGCGACATCGCTCGGCAAAGCCATATTGGCGTGGCTCCCCGAAGATGAGATGCGACGCATCCTCGCGCACGGCATGAAGCGCTTCACCGACAAGACGATCACCGAATTTCCCGCACTGATCGAATCGCTGCGCATTGTCCGCCGCAACGGCTATGCGCTCGATCGCGAGGAATTTCTGCCGGGCGTGATTTGCGTTGGCGCAGCAATTCGCGATCAGGCCGGAACGGTTATCGGCGCCATCAGCGCATCGACACCGGCGATGCGCGCCAGTGACGATCACGTTGCGCTGATGCGCGACGAGATTATGGCTGCAAGCCGCGCGCTCTCTGCCGAATTCGGCGATCCAGGTGCACAGAACAGTCAACAGGCCGTCGCGAATTGATCGATCGGTCGTAATCTTTGGGAGGAACAATGTACGCACCCGCCGGCGTGAAAACCAATCACAACGAATTTCCGATTCCGGATACGCAACGGGCCTGGGTGCTTGGCGAACCTGGTCAGCTTGGCATCACGACCAAGCCGATCCCGGTTCCGAAGAAGGCGGAAGTGCTGGTACGCATCGACGCGGTGGCGATCTGCGCCACCGATCTCGAAATCATCTATCACGGTCCGCCGGCGTCGATTCAGGGCGGTCTGCCATTCAACAAGAATTTCACGCCCGGTCATGAGTACATGGGCACGGTGGTGGCGCTCGGGCCTGGGGTCGATGAATACAAGATCGGTCAGCGCATCGCTGTCGAGATTCATGCCGGCTGCGGGCAGTGCAAACGCTGCCGCGAGGGCATGTACACATCGTGCCACAACTACGGTCTCAATTACGGCGACGTGGATAAAGGCCATCGCGCCAACGGGTTCACCACCGACGGCGGATTTTGCGAATATCAGGTCAATAACATCAATACCCTGGTGGCGCTTGCGGATGAAATGACCGATGAGGAAGGGACTCTCGTCGTGACCGCGGGCACTGCGATGTATGCGCTGACCGAACTCGGTGGGCTGGTTGCGGGTGAAAGCGTTTGCGTCACCGGTCCTGGGCCGATCGGCCTGATGGCTGTTGCTGTGGCAAAGGCATTGGGTGCTCACCCTGTCATCCTCACCGGGACACGTGATAACCGCCTCAAGATCGGTCTCGAACTCGGCGCCGATGCCGTGGTCAACATTCGCAAGGAGCCAGATGTCGTTGCCGCCGTGAAAAAGCTCAACGGCGGCAAGGGTGTTGACTATGTGGTCGAATGCTCAGCGGCCACAAGCGCCGTCAACGACGCCGTTCGTATGGTCAATCGTGGTGGGCGCGTCTGCCTTGCCGCTTTCGCACATGAGGAAGTGCCGGTCGATGTGGCGCATATCGTGCGCAACAATATCTACGTCTACGGCATTCGCGGTGAAGGCAAGAGCGCGACTCATCGCGCCGAGGCCTTCATGAGACAGAAACGGTTCGACGCCACGAAGATTCATACGCACACATTTCCACTCGATGATCTTCCGACGGCGATTCGCTACGCCAAGGATCGGGTGGAAGACGCCATCAAAGTGGTGGTGAAGGCAAAGACGGACGCCGCGCACAAGCAGGCGGCCGAGTGACGCCTCTCCCTTCCGACGGCGGAAGGGGATCCGGAGAGCGCGATGCTGACCTGCGATGAGTACATCACGCCGGCTTCGCTCGACGAGGCGTTTGATGCAATGGCCGCGCATCGCGGCCAGCATCGCATTGTCGCCGGTGCAACCGACACGCTGCCATGGGCGCGCGAAGGACGCGCCGGGGACGTGCACATTCCGGTTTTGATAGATGTTACAAAAATCCACGAATTGCGGGATATCTCGGTCGGCGACAAACGCGTGCGGCTGGGCGCCGCCACGCCGATCCAGCGTTTTCTGGACGACAAGAATCTGACCCGGTCGCTGCCAGCAATGCCGCGCTGTGCCGTGTGGTTCGCCGATGACCAGATCCGGGCGCAGGCCACGATCGGCGGAAATATCGTGAATGCTTCGCCGGCGGCGGACGCCACACCTTGCCTGATCGCACACGAGGCAGAGGTGGAACTGGCAAAAAAATCAGGAGGCAAGATCGCGCGCCGGCGCATCAAGCTTGATCAGTTCGTTATCGGTCCAAACCGCACCGCGCTCGAGGACGGCGAACTCTTGCTCGGCGTTGAGTGCGACGCTCTGCCGAACTACGGGGGCAGTTTCGAGAAGGTCGGCCATCGCCGTTCGCTGGTGATCTCGCTCGTGTGCCTTGCCACGCTTGTCAAACTCGACGCAGAAGGACGGAGCATCGCCGATGTCCGCCTGTCGATTGCGGGCGTCGGGCCGAAGCCGCTGCGCCTCTATAACGTTGAGGATTTCCTGCGTGGTAGGCCTGTCACCGCCGAGAGCTTCGATCAAGCCGCTGAAATGCCGGTTTCCTTTGTTGCTTCACGCACGCGCCAGGAGTATCGGCGCGAGGTCGTGCGTGGATTCATGCTGCGTGGTTTGATCAACGCGGCCCGTGCCGCTGGTGCACAGCCAGATGTGCTCACACCTGAACTGGAGGCGGCCTATGCCTGACCTTCAGTTCAAGGCAACGATCAACGGCCGCAAGATTTCCCGCAACGCCAAGCCGCATCAGCGGCTGCTCGATTTTATCCGCGATGACCTCAATTTGACCGGCAACAAGGAAGGCTGCGGTGCCGGTGAATGCGGCACCTGCTCGGTCTTCGTCGACGGAACTCTGATGAAGTCGTGCCTGATGCCAGTCGCCAAGGCTCAGGGGACGACAATTGAAACCGTCGAGGCGCTGGCGAAAAGTGGCGAGCTCAGCGTCCTGCAAAAGGCCTTTCACAAAACGGGCGCCAGCCAGTGTGGCTACTGCATCCCCGGCATGGTGATGGCGGCGACCGCCGCGCTGCGAACAAATCCTTTCGCCGACCGTGAAGAGATCAAGGAGCGGCTTGGCGGCAACATTTGTCGCTGCACCGGCTACCAGAAGATCTTCGACGCGGTTGAGCTCGCGCGCGATGTACAGAACGGCACACTGCCGGCCGCCGCTCTGCTGGAGGGCGAAACCGAAGGTGGTGACTTCATCGGCAAGAACGTGCGGCGCATCGATACGCCGAGCAAGGTATCGGGTCGGCTGAAATATGCCGGCGACATGACGATGCCCGGGATGCTGCACGTCCAGGTTTTGCGCTCTCCGCACGCTCATGCATGCATCGTGTCCATTGACACTTCTGCGGCCGAGGCGATGGAGGGCGTCGCGGGCGTCATCACGAGCGCGGATGTGCCGGGGGAGGATGGGTTCGGCGTTTTCGTCAACGACCAGCCGATCATGGCGCGAGGCAAAGTCCGCTACGTCGGTGAGGCGGTTGCGGCTGTCGCCGCCGAAGATCCGCTCATTGCCAAACGCGCCCTGTCTGCAATCGAGGTCGTGTACGAGCCGTTGCCGGCCGTTTTCGATCCCGACGAAGCCCTGCGCGCCGGTGCTCCAGTGCTGCACGACTATGCACCCGACAATGTCACCAAGCATATTCCGATCCGTGTCGGCGACCTCGACAAAGGATTTTCGGAGAGCGACCTCGTGGTCGAGGAAACATATTCGACGCAGCAGATCGAGCACGCGTACCTCGAGCCGGAAGCAGGGCTCGCCTATGTCGATCATGACGGCGTGGTGACGATCGTTTCCCCCGATCAGAATATTACTCACCATCGCCACATGCTGGCACGCATCATCGCCAAGCCGATCAGCAGAGTGCGCTTCATCATGAGTCCGGTTGGCGGCGGCTTCGGCGGCAAGGAAGATATGATCTACCAGGGCATGCTGGCCCTGCTGGCGATGAAGACGCAGCGTCCGGTCCGACTGGTGTTCACGCGAGAAGAATTGATCATTTCGACGGCCAAACGCCATCCATCCCGGACGGTGCTTCGCATGGGCTTGATGCGCGATGGACGCATCCGCGCGCTGCAAATGCAGATGATCTGCGACGGCGGTGCCTACGGTTTGTCGACCGAAGGCGTCATGCGCAAGGCGGCAATTCTGGCAGCCGGGCCGTATGTCATTCCCAACGTGCGGGTCGACACATTCGGCATTTACACCAACAACACGCCATCCGGTGCATTCCGCTCCTTCGGTGCCCTGCAGACGGCGTTTGCGACGGAATCGCATCTCGATATCTGCGCCGAGCGTCTCGGGCTCGACCCGTTCCATATCCGGCGGATCAATGCGATGCGCGACGGCGCCGTGACCCATACGAAGGCGAAATTGGGTTCAGTCAGCCTCACGCGTGCGCTTGATGCACTGGAAAAGGCCTCCGGGTGGGATACAGGCGCGCCGACGTCCCGTGGCGAGACTCGCGCCGATCTCGACCGGCCCGATATTCGGCCGCCGTGCGCGCTAGGAGCGCGCTTTGCGGCAGCCGAGAAACAAGAAGCGGCGGAGTAATGTAATGGCGCGCAAACGCGGGCGAGGAATGGCGGCATGCTGGTACGGGATTGCGCGCACCGCTGTGATTGATCGCGCAGCTGCTTGGGCCGAAATCGACGATGGCGGCAGCGCGAAAGTCGTCACCGGAGTCACCGAGATCGGCGAGGGCATCCTGACGGTGCTTGCGCAGATCGCCGCGCATGAAATGGGCGTGAGGCCCGAACATGTCGTTATTGGCGACAATGACACGGCGCGTGCGCCGGAGGCCTCGCATGCAGGCGCCAGCCGCCAGACATACATGATCGGCAATGCCGTGGCCCTCGCGTCGCGCGAGGCGCGCAAGAGACTTGTCGAAGTAATGGCCGAAGTTTGGGACGTCGAGCCCGCCACGGTCAAAACCGGGAACGGAGAAATTTGGGCCGAGAACACCAATCATCGCATAACGATGGGAGAGGCCGTGCATACATCGAAGAGCCGCGGCGTCGTGCCTGTCGGCTCGGCCAGCTTTGGCACTGATACGACCGGCCTTGATCCGGTCGATGGTTCGGGTCGCCCGTGGCAGGCTTATGTGTTCGGCGCCCAGGTCGCCGAAGTCGAGGTCGACACAATAACCGGTGAAGTGCAGGTGCTCGGCATCTGGGCAGCGCACGATGTTGGCCGCGCCGTCAATCCTCAGGGTGTCGAAGGCCAGATTGAGGGCGGCATTGTTCAGGCGCTCGGGCAGGCGCTGATGGAGGATTATAAGCTGCAGGACGGACGGACGAGCACGTCCGGCTTCGCCAAGTATATTTTGCCGACTGCGCTCGACGTGCCCCGGGTCAATTCGATCATCATCGAGGACCCGGATCCGATCGGCCCACTGGGGGTGAAAGGCATAGGAGAGCCGGCGATGGTGCCGACAATTCCGGCGATCATGAATGCAATCTACGATGCGGTTGGCGTTCGCATTACCGACCTTCCGGCAACGCCCGAGAAAGTGCTGATGGGAATCCGCGACAAGGCGCGCCGCGACACCAAACAGGCGCCCGGGTAAGTATGATCAAGTTGGGGGACCTGAAGTTCGGCGCAAATAAAGCGAAAAATAAGTGGAGGATCCAATGAAACACTGGACAGGACTTGCGTGCGCCTTCGCCGTGCTTGCGATTGCCGGCGCGGCTCACGCGCAGAATTATCCTACGCACGACATCAAGATGATTGTGCCTTTCCCGGCCGGGGGGCCCAGCGACACTGTCGCGCGCATCGTGGCTGAGGGCATGAGCCGCCATCTCGGCCAGCAGGTCGTCGTCGAGAACGTCGGCGGCGCCGGCGGAACACTCGGTGCGACACGCGCATCGGAGGCGGCCCCGGACGGCTACACCATCATGGCGGCGAGCATGGGCACCGTCATTGCTGCGCCGTCGTTCTACCCGAATCTGAAATATGACTCGACGAAGGATTTCGAGCCGATCGGCATGACTGCCAATGCTCCGGCCGCCATCGCGATCAAGGCCTCGATCCCGGCGAAAAACATCAAAGAATTCGTCGAGTGGGCGAAAAAAGAAGGACCGAACGTCAAGCAGGCATTCGGTGGGGTCGGCGGTACCTCACACATGGCATGTCTGCTCTTCAATAAGATCTTCGACCTCAAGCCGACGGCCGTCGCCTATCGTGGCACCGGCCCGGCCGTGAACGATCTCATCGGCGGACACGTCGATTACCTTTGCGAGCAGGTCGTCAGCATGGTCGGTCCCATGCAGACCGGCAAAATCCGCGGCATCGTGCTGTCGTCGAACGAACGCCTCGCATCGATTCCGGACGTGCCGGGCGCCAAGGAGGCCGGCGCGGCCGACTATCAGTTGAATGTCTGGAGCGCGGCCTACGCACCGCGTGGCACGCCGCATGAGATCGTTGCGAAGCTTGCGGACGCGCTCGACAAAACATTGGACGAGCCGGCAACGGCCGAGAAGCTTGAAAAGCTCGGCGGTACGGTGCCTCCGAAGTCGGAGCGTGGACCGGAATACCTGCGCAAGACAGTTGCGTCGGATATCCCGCGCTGGGCGCCGATCCTGAAAGAAGCTGCTGAAACCACCAAGGCGAACTGACGCACCGATGCTCGACCCAAAGAAGGCAGATTCTTCACTGGAGACGCGCGAGCGAGCTCGCGCGATCTCCAAAGCGGGTGGTGTCGAGCAGGCACTCGAGAAGGGCTTGCCTAAGCTGGCCGAGATGACGCTTTCGGAAGCAGTCGTTTTGGGCCTGCTCAAACAAGGCGTGCGAAAATATTTTGCGATCTTCGGTCACGGCTCGACCGATCTCGGAAATATCCTGCGCATCTATGAAGAAGAGGGGGCGACGCGCACCATCAACTGCCGCAACGAAGTGGAGATGGCGCACGCCGCAACGGCCCTGCGCTGGCAATATGGTGAGCTGTCTGCAGTCGTTACGTCGATCGGCCCTGGCGCCATGCAGGCTTTTGCGGGCTCGCTCGCATCGGCGTCGAATGGCGTCGGCGTCTATCACATTTACGGCGACGAAACGACCTTTGGCGAAGGCTACAACATGCAGCAAGTGCCGAAGGAGGAGCAGGGCTTGTTCGGTCGCATGACCGCGGTCATGGGCCAATCTTATGTTCTGCACACGCCGGAGGGATTGCGCGATGCATTGCGCCGCGGCGCCCTGTGTGTGAACCATCCTTACCGCGCCGGGCCGTTTTATCTGCTGCTGCCGTTGAATACCCAACCAGCGACGGTGACAGTCAATATCGCTGCTTTGCCGAGCCGGCCCGCATTGCCAAAGCTCATGCCGGCGGACGATGACGCTATCGATCGGGCCGCTGCGATGATTGCGAAGTCGGCCAAGGTTGTGATCAAGGCCGGGGGCGGGACACGGGGGCACGATGCCGCTGTCAGGCGGTTGGCGGAGGCCGCTGGCGCTGCCGTAGTGCTCTCTCCTGGCTCGACGGGTGTGCTGCCGGATGCGCACGCGCAGAACATGCATGTCGGGGGCTCCAAAGGATCGATCAGCGGCAATTTTGCAATGGCAGACGCCGAGCTCCTGATCGTCGTTGGATCGCGCGCTGTCTGCCAGGCGGATTGTTCCGGCATCGGCTACAAGAATGCGCAGGCCGTGATCAACATCAACGGTGATCTTGGCGACGCCCTTCACTACAACAAGACTCTCGCTCTGGTCGGCGATATTTCGGCCGTTGCCGGCCGTCTTGCGGTGAAATTGGAAGCCGCGAGCGCGGCAAAGAACAAGGGCGCCTGGCTCAAAGCGTGCGCAGAAAGGAAATCTGAATGGGCCGCCTACAAGCGTAAACGCTTTGAATGCCCACCGTTGAAGGATGACGTATGGCAGAAACCGGTCCTTTCACAGCCGGCAGCGATAAAGATCGTCGCCGATTTTGCGAAAGAGATCACCGCCGCCAAATTCTTCGATGCCGGCGATGTGCAGGCCAACGGTTTCCAGATTGTCGAGGACGACAGGACCGGAGAAACGTTCACCGAAACCGGCGCTTCCTATATGGGCTTCGCGGCCAGCGCCTTGCTGGCCTCTGCATTGGCCGACAAACCTCGGTATGGAGTCGCGTTTTCCGGCGACGGATCTTTCATGATGAACCCGCAAGTCTTGATCGATGCCGTCGAACATGGCGCGCGCGGAATGATCGTGATCTTCGACAACCGCCGCATGGCGGCGATCACCGGATTGCAGCTTGCTCAATACAAGAACGAGTTTCGCACGAACGATCACGTCGCCGTCGACTATCAGAAACTCGCGAGCTCAGTGGCCGGGGTCCTTTCAGTCTCTGGCGGAGCCGACGCCGGGTCTCTCCGCGCCGCGTTGAAGGCCGCTCACGCGCACAATGGCCTGTCGGTGATCCATGTTCCTGTCTACTGCGGTCCGGACGAACTGGGTGGTCTCGGTGCCTGGGGCGAGTGGAATGTCGGCAACTGGTGCGATGACGTGCAGGCCTCCTGGATCAAGCAGGATCTCTAACGGAATCGGCATGCCGAAGGCCGCTCGATTGGGAAGGAACGTCTCCAAGGCTTCAGGAGTTCCTATCGGCACATGAGTCCAAACGGGCGCGGAACTTGTCCGTGGCCCTTGGGGAGGCGAAAAATGATCGAATCCAAAAATCGGCGGCCCAACAAAGACACGTCGGTGCGGAAAGCCATCGAAGAGGATCGCGCGCGCGACAAGAGCAAGGAAGACGAGGTCGCAAACAGCTCTGATGACAGCTTTCCGGCGAGCGACCCGCCAAGCTTCACCGGCGTGACCAGCGCAGCGGATATCGAAAAAAAGAAAAGAGTTAATCCGGACTAGCTGAACTGCATATTCAGCAGTTTCTCGGCATTGCCGCAAAACAGCTTTCGTTCATCCGCCGGACCGAGGCCCAGCCTTTTGACTGTGGCTATTGTCGGTGCAATCGGCCCCAGTGGTGTGTCAGTGGCGAAAACCACCTGATCGGGGCCGAAGAATTCCAGCCCGCAGCGGGTTGCTGCAACGCCGCCACCGAACATCGCCGTGTCGGCAAAAAAATCGTGCAGATAATCCATATGCGGTCGTTTCAGGGACGGAAGAATGTTCGAGTAATCTTCGTCCGATGTACGTTGGCCCAGCACCTTGAGGCCCGGACCCACCCGACCGTCGTAGTACGGGATCATTCCGCCGAGATGGTGCGTAATGATTTTCAGCTTCGGATAGCGATCGAGCAGGCCTGAGAAAACCATGCGCAACATCGCGACCGACGTTTCGTAAGGCCAGTGGAAACACCACCACATCTCAAAACGCGATTTCTTCTCGGATGGGTAGTCGGGCATTGCGGCCGTGCCGACGGGATGAAGCCAGATCGGCAGATCGAGCTCAGCCATTGTTGCAAAGATCGGCTCGAATTCGGGATCGTCGAGCGGCCGACCAGCGACATTCGTGTAGAGCAGGACACCGCACGCGCCGAGGTCCTTTACGGAGCGGCGCGCTTCAGCAACCGAGCCTTCGACATCCGTCATGCACAGCGCGGCGGCAAATCCCGGAAATCGCTCGGGATATTTCCGGCACAATTCGGCCATTGCATCGTTGGCGATGCGGGCAAGATTCAATCCGACATCTGGCGCGGCGATATCCTCGATCGCAGGGTTCGGTAGTGAGATGATTTGCCGGTAATCACCGAATTCGTCCATCTCCTTGAAACGTGCGTCGAGGTCGAAGAGCTTGGTGACGCCACGCAATCGCTTGCCGATGTTCTCGAGGTTCGGCGCGACTCTGGTCATTTCCTGAAAATAACGGTCGGGAAAAATATGACAGTAGATGTCGATGATCGCGCTCATGGCTTTCCCGTCGGTTGCTTCCGGCGTCGCTGACTATCCGGCTGTGTAGCCGCCATCAGCGTAGAGGATATGGCCGGTATAAAAGTCGGATGCTTTTGACGCGAGAAACAGCAACGGCCCCGCGAGATCTTCCGGTTCGCCGAGTCGGCCTTTCGGCACGCGTGCAAGAAAACCCTTCCGCACATTCAGTGCGCGCTCACTATCTTCGTACATCCAGGCCGTCAGCGGTGAACGAAAGACGGTCGGTCCCAGTGCATTCACCGTGATGCCGGTTTCACCCCATTCGCAGCCGAGCGCCTTGGTGATTTCATCGACCGCCGACTTCGACGCGCAATAGGCGGTGTAGCCGGCCGGATGGCCAAGCAATCCGCGCGCCGATGACGTGAGGATCACCTTGCCGCCCTGACCTTGCTTAAGCATCTGCTTGCCGGCAGCGCGGGCCATCAGCCAGGACTGATTGACGTTCGCATCCATGACATCGAGAAAGTCTTCGACTTTCTGGTCGACAATTTTCGAAACCTTGTTGAGACCGGAAGCAACGACAAGGATGTCGACGCGACCGAACTTGTCGACCGCGGCCTTGACGATCTTGTCGCAATTTTCTTCCGAGCTTGGCCGCAAGGCGATGATTTCGGTCTTGGCACCGAGTTTCTCGCATTCAGCCGCGACCTTTTTCAGCTCTTCGGCTTTGCTTGCTGCGAGGACAACGTTGGCGCCGGCGCCTGCCAGCGTTTTTGCCGCCAACGCGCCGAAGGCGCCCGATGCCCCGGCGATAATTGCGGTTTTGCCCTTGATATCGAACAAAGACAGCGGGTTTTTGAGGAACGACTCAGACATCAACGCCTCCCGGTATTTTTTGTCCCGGCCGAGCCTGTCCCGGCCTTGGTCGAGATCACCGGTTCAAGCCCGGTGATGACGGGCCAAAAGGCCCGTCACTTTGGCGGGTTTGCTACCGCGACCACGATCGAGCACACTTCATTGCCGCGATTGATGATCTCGCGCGTTTCGTTCGGCTCGATCACGCAGGAGTTGTTTGCCTTGAGCACCGTCTCCTTGCCGTTGACGATGACGGTCAATTCACCGCGCAGAACGAAATAGACCTTCTCTGGGGGTGAGGCGTCGGGTCCGGCGCCGCCGCCCGGCAGGAAATGCGAGTAGCCGAAGACGAGGCCCTTGGTGCCGCCGGCTTCCGCCCCAAACAGGCGCAGCGAGCTGTAGTTGCGGTGATTGGGTGCGTCGTACGGCTTGGCATCTGCAAAACGTTTGACGTGCATCAGAATTTCCTCCCGCGCTCGATGCGATATTTTCCGCTTGGGTCGACAATAGCGACCAGCCGCACGATGCAGCCGTCGCCGCGATCCCAGTTCCAGGGGAAATAGGCAAAAGTGCACCGCTTTCCCGTGACCTTGTCGATGTCACCGCCGACATTTTCGATGCCCATGATTCCGCTCTTGAAGAGGATCCGATGAACCGGCTCCCATTCCGGGAAATCGTCCTTCCAGTCACGTCCTCCGGACCACTCGCGGTATTCCTCCGCCAAATGCGGATGCAGAGGTCCGTTGCGCTGCGGGCCAATTGCGGTGGCGAGCGGGTGATCATTGGCCTGCGTGTCGTGGCCAACAACCTTGACCTTTTTCTTCACGAACCATTCGCCGGCAGAGGGCACGAAGCCGGGTGCGCGACAGAAATAGTCCTCGCTGTCTTCGTAGAACTTGTGCCAGCCCGTATTGATAATCACGACATCGCGTGGACGGATGATTTTCCCGCAAGCCTTTTCCAGGTCCTCGCCGGTGATCGGCTCCCATTTGTTCTTCGGCAGCGACACCACGATGCCCGAGCCGAAAAAATGTGGCAGCGGCACTTCATCGATAAACGGCGTACCCTGCACGACGTGGGCCGGCGCATCGATGTGAGTGGTGTTGTGCATCGAGGTCGTGATGCGCTGCGACAGGACGCCTGATTTGGCCATGTAGTGGATGCGCTCGATCTTGACGTCTTCGA
Source organism: uncultured Alphaproteobacteria bacterium (assembly GCA_963751535.1). Taxonomy (GTDB): domain Bacteria; phylum Pseudomonadota; class Alphaproteobacteria; order Rhizobiales; family Xanthobacteraceae; genus Pseudolabrys. The sequence goes on along the minus strand of CAVVUW010000005.1, from coordinate 198,078 downwards.
AATACGGCCAGTTCGGAGATTGATAGCCGAAGCGATGGGACAGGTTGTAGAACTCCAGCCCCATGCTGTTCTTGAGATCTTCCTCGAACATCACGCCGCGAATTCGTTTGGCCACGGCTTCCTCCCTTTGTTTATGCGACTAGCGGATGTGTCTTTGACTGCCGATGCCTGAGTTCAGGCAGCGGCGGAATTCATGCGGCTCTCCAATGCGTGTTTGGTCGCGACCAGACGTTCAGCGATCAATGCCTGACAATTCTGAAACCGCTGACTCGGGACCGGCACCGAGATGGCGACGGCATTGCCAAGAGGATCGTGCAGGGCGACGCCGACCGCGCAGATGCCGAGCGTGTGTTCCTCGCGGTCATAGGCAATGCCGCTCCGGCGGGCAGACTTGAGATCGCTAAGCAACGTATCGAGCCGCGTGAGTGTCTTCGGCGTGCGCGCTTCGTAGGTGCGCCCGACCAGGGCCTCGATCGCGTCGTCGGAAAGCTGCGCGAGGTAAGCCTTGCCGTTGGCTGTGCAATACAGGGGGAATGTGTCGCCCACTGCCGATACAGCGCGCAAGCGCTGCGAGCCGATGACCTGGTCGATGAATATGAGATGATCTTTTTTTATGGTCGAGAGATCGACCGTTTCGTGCAGTTCCTCGGAGAGGCGTTCAAGGAGCGGCCGTGCGAGCGTTACGAAATCGCTGCGGACGGATGCAGCGAGCCTGAGGATCGTCGGGCCAAGCCTTACGCGGCCATTCGGTGTCGCAGCGATGACGAGCTTTTCGGTTTCAAGTGCTGCGACAATGCGCTGAACCGTTGAGCGGGCAAGGTTCACGCGCTGCGCGATTTGTCCCAGGCTGAGGCCCGCGTTTTCTTCTTCGAGCGCACGCAAGATGGTGGCGGCGCGCGCAATGACCTGGACCTGACTTTTGTCGTTGGTGACAAGACGACTCATGACGCGTTCCACCCACTCATGCGGGCGATCTGGGCCGCCTTGCATGATGGTACACGTTAGCCCAAAATGCGGTACAGAAAAACAGAAAACGCAGCGGGTCGCACCCCTGGTGAGGAGGCGTCATGGTCAAGAAGATCGCGCTCGAAGAGCATTTCCTGGACCCTGCGACCGAGGCCTATTGGCGGCCCACAATGGTGGATGTGGCCCCGGCAAAGACGGCCCAGTTCTACGCGAGCCTCACCGATTTCGGCGAACAACGGCTGAAAATGATGGACCAGCACGGCATCGCGCGGGCGGTGCTGGCGATCGCAGGTCCCGGTGTGCAGGCGGAGCGCGATGCGGCCACGGCGGCACGGGCCGCTCGGGCATCGAACGATTTCCTTGCAAAGGAAGTGGCGAAGCGTCCCGAGCGCTATTCAGGCTTCGCTCATCTTCCCATGCAGGATGCGAAAGCCGCTGCTGACGAACTTGAACGTTGCGTGCGCGATCTGAAGTTTTGTGGCGCCATGATCAATGGACACACGCACGGAAAATATCTCGACGATCGCTCCTACGATCCGTTCTGGGAACGTGCTGCAGCCTTGGATGCGCCGATCTACCTGCATCCTGCCGATCCGGTTTCACCCTTGCCCGTGCTTACGGGTCACAATGTGTTGGTGCGGCCGATGTGGGGTTGGGGTGTGGAAACCGGCTCACATGCGCTGCGTATCATTTCGAGTGGCGTTTTCCATCGCTATCCGAAAGCCAAACTTGTGCTCGGCCATCTCGGCGAGACGCTGCCTTTCCTGCTCTGGCGCTTTGACAGCCGTTCGAAGCCCTATGGCTGGAATTTGCCGAAGCCGCCGTCGCAATACATCAAGGAAAATCTCTGGGTCACCCTCTCCGGAATGTATGACGCCCCGCCGCTGCACTGTTCGCTCGACGCGGTGGGACGCGACCGCGTGATGTTTTCGGCGGATTATCCCTTTGATGCGGAAGGGGCTGGCCCATTTCTCAACTCGACGCCGCTCGACGAATCCTTGCGCGCGGACGTCGCATACAACAACGCGGCAAAACTGCTTGGTCTGAGTTGAACGACGACCTTACTTTGCGTCAATGACGCGCACGGGCTTTCCGTCGAGCCATGCACGGATGTCCTCGACAATGTCGGGAAAATATTTGCGGTAATTCTGTTCGCTGACATAGCCGAGATGCGGCGTGATTATGGCGTTGTCCATTTTGCGGAAGGGGTGATCTAGCGGCAGCGGCTCGACGTCGAACACGTCGAGGCCGGCGCCAGCGATGGACTTCGATTGCAATGCCGCAATGAGCGCCTTCTCATCGACAATGGGCCCGCGCGACGTGTTGATCAGGTAGGACGTCTTTTTCATCAGGCCGAGTTCCTTCGCCCCGACCAAGCCGCGTGAGCGGTCGCTGAGGATGAGGTGAATTGTCACCACGTCGGCGTTGCGGAAGAGGTCCTCCTTTGTGACGAGTTCCGCTCCCCCAGCCTGTGCTTTCTCTGCGGTCAGGTTCTGGCTCCAGGCAATTGTCTTCATCCCGAAAGCCTTGCCGACTGTAGCGGACCGCTGGCCAAGCTTCCCCAAGCCGAGGATGCCGAGCGTGAGGCCTTCGAGGTCACGCCCTATGGTCACCTGCCAGGGTGCGCCCGCCTTAAGCCGCGCGTTCTCGAAACCGATCCGGCGGGTCAATTCGAGGATCAGGCCGAAGGCAATGCCGGTGGTGGGACTACCCATGACGCCGGTACCACAGACCGTGATGCCGCGCTCGTTGCATGCTTTGACGTCGAAGGAGTTATTGCGGGCGCCGGTGGTGATCAAAAGCTTCAGGTCGGGGAGGGCTTCGATGACCTTGCGTGGGAAGGGGGTGCGCTCGCGCATGCCGACAATGATCGCGAAACCCTGCAAGGCCTTGATTACTTCGTCTTGGCTGGCGAAAGGCTTATCGAAGACCTTGATCTCGACATCCTTGGCAACCCGAGACCAGTCGGCGAAAGCCATCGCCACGTTTTGATAGTCGTCGAGAATAGCTGCCCGAACCATGCAAAGCCCTTTCGCTGCACCCGGGAGGGTCCGGGCCGCGCCACCTTAGGCATGGAACAGCGAAATGAAAGGGGGTTTCAGCCCAGCGGGGGCAGACCGTGCTTGGCGCGCCAGGCCGGGCCAGGACCGCGCATGTAGTGCAATTCGGGGCGGTAGGGGCGGATCGCGTCGCGGGTCATTTCACGCAGGAGATCCACGACGAGATTGCGGAACACGACAAAGGGGCGGGGCAGCAACGAAACTGCGGAACCCGACATAGCCAATATGGCGCGACCCATGACGCTTCTCCCACATCGACCGGCTGGCGGACGAATTCTGTCCGCTTACTCCTTGGTCGCCCCGACAGGCGGCCAGGTTCATGACTTTCGATGATGGCTTCGAAGCGGTTAAAATCCGGTACCCGAGAGGCCTGCCAAAGACATTTTCACAATCAGGCTTTCCAGAAATTTACTGATACCATTCAAGCAGGCGGGTACCGCGGCGCTTGCTCTTTCGGAGTTCCGCCGCTACATCAGCCCCACTTTCCCTGAAAAAACGGCTGCAGAAACGCGATGAACGGTCGGCAATTCATCTATCACATGCAGGGTCTCACCAAGACCTATCCGCCTTCCAAGAAGGTATTGGATAACATCCATCTATCGTTTTACCCGGACGCCAAGATCGGCGTTCTCGGCGTCAACGGCTCCGGCAAGTCGACACTGTTGCGCATCATGGCCGGCATCGATACCGAGTTCACCGGCGAAGGCTGGGTCGCTGAAGGCGCACGCGTCGGCTACCTCGAGCAGGAACCACATCTCGATCCCAAGAAGACGGTGCGCGAGAACGTCATGGAGGGGGTCGCCGCCAAGAAGGCGCTGCTCGACCGCTACAACGAGATCGCCACCAACTATTCCGATGAAACTGCCGAGGAGATGGCCAAGCTTCAAGACAAGATCGATAGCCAGAACCTCTGGGACCTCGACAGCCAGGTCGATTTGGCGATGGATGCACTGCGGTGCCCCGCAGACGATGCCGACGTGGCCAAGTTGTCAGGCGGCGAGCGCCGTCGTGTGGCGCTGTGCCGGTTGCTTCTCGACCAGCCGGAGCTTCTGCTGCTGGACGAGCCGACCAACCATCTCGACGCCGAGAGCGTGAACTGGCTCGAAGGCCACCTGCGCAACTATCCCGGCGCGATCCTGATCGTGACCCACGACCGCTACTTCCTCGACAACGTGACCGGGTGGATTCTCGAGCTCGACCACGGACGCGGCATTCCATACGAGGGCAACTACACCTCGTGGCTCGGTCAGAAGCAGAAACGCATGGAGCAGGAGCAGCGCGAGGACGAAGCGCGCCAGCGTACGCTTCAGCGCGAAAGCGAGTGGATCACGTCTTCGCCAAAGGCGCGGCAGGCAAAATCGAAGGCGCGCTACCAGCGTTATGAGGATCTGCTCAAGATCGCCAATGCCAAGCAGAACACGGTTGCGCAGATCACAATTCCGGTGGTTGAGCGGCTCGGCCAAAACGTGGTCGATTTCAACAACCTGTCGAAGGGCTTCGGCGACAACCTTCTGATCGACGACCTGAGCTTCAAGTTGCCGCCGGGCGGCATCGTCGGCGTGATCGGTCCGAACGGGGCCGGCAAGACAACCCTGTTTCGCATGATCACCGATCAGGAAAAGCCCGACAAAGGAACGATCAAGATCGGTGAGTCGGTTCATCTCGGCTACGTCGACCAGTCGCGGGATTCGCTCGATGGCAAGAAGACGGTCTGGGAAGAGATTTCCGACGGCAACGACATAATCCTTATCGGCAAGAAGGAAATGAATTCACGCGCCTATTGCGCTTCGTTTAACTTCAAGGGGGCCGACCAGCAGAAAAAGGTCGGTACGTTGTCCGGCGGCGAGCGCAACCGCGTCCATCTAGCCAAGATGCTGCGCTCAGGCGCCAACCTGTTGTTGCTCGACGAACCGACGAACGATCTCGATGTCGAAACGCTTCGAGCCCTCGAGGAAGCCCTGGAAGATTTCGCCGGTTGCGCGGTCATCATCAGCCACGACCGTTGGTTCCTCGACCGGATCGCCACGCATATCCTCTCGTTCGAGGGGGATAGCCACGTGGAATGGTTCGAGGGGAACTTTCAGGATTACGAAACTGACAAGATGCGTCGTCTGGGGACAGATTCGGTGATCCCGCACCGGCTGAAGTACAAAAAGTTTTCGCGCTAGCCGTACGACGCGGAATAGCCAATTTCGTCCCGCATGCCCGGCTATCTGGTCCTGCGGATGTGAGGTTGCGGCGGAATGATAAGGACGCTAGCGCGCGCTGTTGCGATCGCATTTTTCGCATTCGCAGCCACGACCTCCGGCGAGGCGGCCGATGCTGCCTTCCAGCAATGGCTGGCCGCCCAGTGGCCCGCGGCGCAGGCGATGGGTATCTCCCGGGCTACATTTGATGCCGCGTCGCGCGGGCTCGAACCCGACCTGTCGCTGCCCGATCTCGCCATTCCGGGCCAGGCCGAGAAGGCTCCGCAGCAGCCGGAATTTGTGCAAACCCCGGCGCAGTATCTGCGCGAGACGAGTTTCGACCGTCTTGCTACCCGCGGCCGGCAACTTGCCGTGCAGTATCGCGACACGCTGGCGCGTATCGAGAAAGAATTCGGCGTGCCCGGAAGTGTGGTGCTGGCAATTTGGGGGCGCGAAACCGACTACGGCGGATATCAGCTTCCCAATGACGCCATTCGCGCGTTAGCGACACAGGCCTATATCGGCAAGCGCAAGGAATTCTTCCAAAACGAATTCCTGCATGCGTTGAAAATGTTGCAGGACGGCGTGCCGCGCAGCGACCTGCGCTCGTCATGGGGCGGCGCAATGGGGCTTACTCAGTTCCTCCCATCGGAATACTTCAAATATGCGGTCGATTTCGACGGCGATGGCCGCGCCGACATATGGCGCTCGGTGCCGGATGCGCTCGCGTCTGCGGCAAAGCAACTTGTCGGCAAAGGGTGGCGTCCCGGCGAATCTTGGGCGTTCGAAGTGCGTGCGCCGGTAAATGCCGATTGCAGCATCGGCGTGCCCGAAACGACGAAACCTATGAGCGCCTGGTTGAAGGCAGGGTTCGTTCCGACCAATGGCCGCAAGCTCAGTGCAGCGGAACTAACCTACGAGGCTTCGCTGCTTCAGCCGGAAGGCAGCTATGGCCCGTCATTTCTCGCGCCGAAAAACTATTTCGTTCTGAAGGACTACAATTTTTCGGATCTCTACGTCCTGTTCGTCGGCCACCTGAGCGACCGCATATCCGGCGGACGCCAATTCGAGACGTCGTGGAGCAAGAATGCCCAACTCAAGACCACGGATGTCGAACTGATGCAGAAGCGGTTGACCGCGCTTGGTCTTTACAAGGACAAGATCGACGGCAAAGCCGGCATGCTCACGCGCGCGGCGCTCGGCGCGTATCAGAAGAAAAACGGATTGAAGGTCGACTGTTGGCCGACCGCCGCCGTGCTTGAGCACATGCGGCGGTGAGTTAAATCAATCGCAAACCTGGATGCGTCTTGTCCGGTATGCGTAGCCGTCCCACACCTGCTGACGCTCGATGTGGCAGATCGGGCCATCATAGGGAGGCGGCACAGCGTAGACCGGCGGTGGCGCAACATAGACCGGAGCAGGCTCGACATAGACCGGGCGGCTGTTTGCGATGGCCGAGCCGACAATGGCACCGGCGGCAAGGCCACCGACGACGCCGGCAGCAACACCGCAGCCATTGCAATTAGCCTGAGCTGGAGACGGCAACGCCGCAGCCAGGGTGCCGGCCGCGGCGAGCGCAATGATGATACTCTTCATGGGTGTCCTCTCGGGCCGAGTTAATTCGGCGCGATCATCCACCCTAAATGGTTACGCGATCTTTAAGGGCAGATGAACCGCGGACGGCTCCAGCCGACGAAATTGCCGTAAGGATCACGCAGCGGTCGCCGAGCCCAGTAACCGCCCGGGCAGGCAGCTGGATATGGAGCACCGTATCCTTGGTACACGACGTAGCCGGGGGCGGGACCGTAGGCCGGGTAAGCGCCGGCGCTGTTGGCGATCGCGCCGCCGATGATGGCGCCGCCGATCACGCCCGCTGCAACACCCGCGCCGACCGCGCACCCATAACAACGGGCTTCCGCGGTGGTCGGGGCACTCAAGCTACCCGCTGCCAGCACGGCGGCGGTCGCAAGCGCGAAGATCGTCTTCTTCATAGAAGTTCCCTCCAGGTGAGGTCGGCAGCGCCGACCGCGATAGTGAGTCTAAGCTAATCCGGTCCCCGTGCCGAGATAGAGACGGTTTCAATATGTCGGAAATTTGTTGAGCGCCGGCCCGCTCCTCGTCTCGAAAAAAAGCCCGGACACGCTGACCGAATCCGAGCTTTCATTTCTTCATGCGTTAGTTTGTCCGATTTGGCTAGCGCTTAACCGCAAACTCTCACAGGACGAGAGCGCCAGCCCCATCCGTCCCAGACACGCTGACGGGTCCAGTAGCAACCACCGTACCCGTAATTTGCGGGACCGGCAGCGTAGTAGCCCGGGCCGTATCCGTAAGGGCCGTTGGCGGCAGCGGCGACAAGCGCGCCGACAGCAAGACCGCCGATGATGCCGGCGGCGATGGCGCCACCGTTACGTGCTTCAGCCGGCTGCGGGGCGGCGATAGCTGCGAGCCCAATGGTCGCTGCGGCCGCGAGAGCAGTCAGGGTTTTGGTTGTCTTGGTCATGGCTCACCTCTGGTTCGCTGAGTTCGTATTCATTCAACGACGGTTGGGTTGGATCCCTGCGAATTTCGCTCAGCGACAACAATTATCGTGGATGCGAGGTTCCTGCTTTTCGCGTGAACGGCCGGTGAATAGCCCGTTTGGAATTGGCTTAAGAGGCTGTTTCCGCGGATTAAATTTTGGCAATGCTTCGGGCGAAAACGAGATAGCCGCAAAACCGCTGCCAATGCGAGTGCTACCCCGCGCGGCGGCCGCAATGGAAAACGGCCCTTGCATCGGCAGACACAAGGGCCGTTCAGTTTTTTATTGTCGTGTTCTCTAAACGCAAACTCGTACGCGACGCACATGCCAGCCCCAACTGTCCAAGACGCGCTGGCGCTTCCAGTGGCAACCGTAGGCCCCGGAGTAAGCGTAGGCGGGGCCGACCGGTGCGATAACCACGCCGGCATGTCTGTGGTGGTGATGATGGTGGTGATGGTGCGCCTGCGCGGGCTGCGCAGTCGCGAAGGCTGCGAGACCAAGAGTCGTAGCAGCCGCAAGAGCAGTGAAAGTTTTGGTTGAAATAGTCATGGCGAACCTCGCATGTTGTGCGTGTGAGGTTGCTGCTGTCAGCTTGAATGCCCCGTGAACGGGACGTTTGGAATTGCGTCCAAGGTGCTCCGACCCGCATTAAATTTTGGCAAGGAGGCCGGAGGGACGTACGTCTATTGCGAAATCCGTCCCAGCACGCGTTGCAGGATAGTCGGCTGGCCTGCGCGCACCGCCGAATGTCCTGATATCTTGCGTGCCCTGTGGCGTGACGTGGCGACGCGCCGCGAGCGTGATTTGTGCGCGCGCGATTTTGCGGCGCGGTGGCGCGGTTTCCCTTTGGGGGCAGGGCGTCCCTTGCGCCTCAGTCGGTGTCGCCGATGCCGCAGCGCTCTGCCGACACTGCGCAAGAACAGCTTTTCAAGCGGATAGCTCAGCCGTCGTGCGGCTGCGGCGAGCGGGAGCCACTCCACCGCCATGATGTCCTCCATCACGTCGCGGCTGGCTTTGACTTCAGCCTGCATGCGCCAGAATTGAACGACCTTCGGACGACCGCGCGCGCGATACGTGATGGCGCCCAGGAACTCGCGCACACGAACACGATGGCCGGTCTCCTCGACAACCTCGCGGCGCGCGCCTCTCAGCGCGCTTTCGTTGGACTTGAGCTTCCCGCGCGGCAGTACCCACAGTTCGTCCTTTGCGCGCTGAACGACGGCAATCAGCGGGCGCGAACCGTTGCGCACCACGATGCCTCCCGCTGCATGAACTGTCTTGCCCGCCATACCCGTCCGATCTGCCGGTCGTCTCGTTTAGCAAAATTGCGAAGACGCATGCAGAGAAATGCGCGCACATCGCCTTTGCCTGTGGGCAACTGTTGAATAGCGATTCGCGTCACAATTCTGTCTTGGGCCCTTTCATCCACAAGTAAACGCAGCTGCTTCGTGCGCGCGGTTTCTGTCGTCGGCCTGTGCGGCAGCGACAAAGCGCCACGGAAACACTGGTTTAGTTGAATTTAAGTCCGGCTTCTTTCGCTATCTTCAGGTTGAGTGCGATCTCGCGCCGAATCATGGCGTCCATTTCGCCCGGACTGAGCGGTGCAGGTTCGACGCCTTGCGCAGTCAATTTCTGTTGAACGTCAGGCAATGCGAGCGCCTTGGTTGTCTCTGCATAAAGGCGCTCGATGATCGGACCCGGCGTTTTCGCGGGCACCAGCATCCCGTTCCAGTAATTGAAGTCCGAATCCTTGTAGCCCGCTTCGAGCGTAGTCGGCAGGTCGGGCAGGGTCGGCGAGCGCTTGGCCGAACTCACCGCGAGCGGCACCAATTGCTTGTTCTGGATGAACGGCAATCCGGACGAAATGCCGATAAAGATGAAGTCGACGCGCCCGGTCATGACCTCGGTGAGTGCCTCTGGTCCGCCACGAAACGGAACATGCGTCGCCTTGAAGCCGGCGCTGACGATGAATCGCTCGGCTGCCCAGTGGGTAGCGCTGCCAACGCCCGCCGAAGCAAAGTTGAGGGTCCCGTCTTTCGCCTTGGCCACCAGTTCCTGCAAGGACTTGATGCCTTTGGACGGTGCCACCAGCAGCACATTCGGCACGCTCCCGAAAATCGCGACGCCGGCGAAATCGGCCGCGGCATCGTAAGGAAGGTTGGGGTAGGCGGCCGGCGCCCCGGAGTGCGCGGCGGCATTGATCAACAGCGTGTAACCATCGGGGTCTGCTTTCGCGACCGCCGCCGAACCAAGACTTCCGCCGGCGCCGCCTCGATTTTCCACCACGATGGTCTGCCCGAGCTGGCGCGAGAGCGGGTCAAGGACGATGCGTCCGAGGATATCGATGGTGCTTCCAGCCGAGAAAGGCACGATGGCGCGAATAGGTTTTGCCGCCGGCCACGCTGCTTGCGCGATGCCAGGGCGCGGCAGTGCCGGGGCTACAAGCGCGCCGGCCGACAGCTTCAGAAAATGGCGACGGTTGTGAGTAGTCATGTTTGTTGCCCCGGAACCCAGAAGTCGCGCAAGTATTCACGCCGCGGGTCATGGCGCAAGGCAACCTCTGGTCGCACTTCCTGTTGCCCCAGGCCAGCGTCATGCCTAATTTCGCGGGGCCATCAGGGAGAAATGCCAATGCCGACCTTTACCTGGGATCACATCCATCTGCGCACGCCAGATCCGGAAGCGACGGCGCAATGGTTCGAGCGGATGTTCGGCGCCGAGATTATCCGCAGCACCATGCTTGGAAAGCCGCGCATCGACATCAAGCTTGGTGGCGCGATGATTTTCACCGCCCAGGTCAACCCCGGCGACGGCGTCAATCAGGCTCCCAAAACGCCCTATCAGGGGCTCGACCATTTTGGCCTGGCGGTCTCGGGAATCGATGCCATTGCCGCCGATCTCAAAAAGAAAGGCGTCGAGTTCACCCAGGAGCCGCACTCGCCCCGGCCCGGCATCAAAATATGCTTCCTGCGCGGGCCGCAGGGGATTTCGATCGAATTGCTTGATCGGGATCCGAAATATTCCTGATATTTCCGACTTGTAGATGCCATTTTTATCTGAGACAAAGCGCCCGTGCCGAATGCCTGTCCCGGCGGCGAGCACATAACGCAGTGAGAGCCGTGCCGGCAGGAGGTCGCATGCGTGCGTTCGGATTGGCGGTGATCGCGACGACGGTCGCGACGGCGATGGCCGTGGCCGCCGAAGGACGTTTCGAGCGCAGTTTAAAGATGCTGGCGCCGGCCGAACGACTGGAACAGCTCTGCGACTACACCGCGATGAGCCGTATCCGCGAGCAGAGCAAGGACTATCGTCCCGACCGCGCCGTGGCGAATGCGATGGCAGAACCGGTTGCGACAGACGACACGCTTGAAGTGAGCGGAGGCGCCTTCCGCAGCCGAAAGAAATGGTATGCGCTGTCCTATCGCTGCACGGCGACGCCTGATCACCTGACCATCGTGAATTTCCGTTTCACCGTTGGTGAGGAAATTCCCGAATCGAAGTGGGCGTCATTCGGTCTCTGGGAGTAAACCCGTGCGCGGCTATTGATGCTGCACCATTACCTTGGTGCCGACCGGCACGCGCGCATAAAGATCGACCACGTCGTCATTCACCAAACGGAAGCAGCCTGACGAGACCGCTTGACCAATGGTCTCCGGCGCGTTCGTTCCGTGGATGCGGTAGACGGTCGCCCCGATATACAGCGCACGCGCGCCAAGCGGGTTACCCGGACCGCCGGCCATCCAGCGCGGCAGGTAGGGTTGTCTAGAGATCATTTCGGGCGGCGGCGTCCAGTCCGGCCACTCCGCCTTCTTGCTGATGTTGTGAACGCCGCCCCATTGGAAGCCATCACGGCCGACACCAACGCCATAACGCATGGCAACGCCGTTACCCATGATGAGATAGAGGAAACGATCATGCGTGTTGACGATGATTGTGCCCGGCGCCTGTTCGGTGCGGTAGTACACGGACTGACGGCGCAATTCCGTCGGCAAATCCCGATCGCGCCCGGTGTGGTCGATACCCGGATCGACATCTTCCATGGTCGGAGCGGTCGATGACATCATCCTCTGCGCAAATGCCGGGACGGCCGGCGACACGAGAAGAGCGAGCGCAAAAATTCGCAACCAGATCATTTTTGTAATTCCCCCGATGATGGCGCTTTGATGCGCCTCAGAGTTTGTCCTTGATGTGGGTTTGTGGCCGGTCGGAGCCGCGAGCGGTTTCGGTGTGCCAGCGCCCTTTCTCGTCTTCATATTCTATGACTTCGGTGTGTCCAGGTACGGTCTGCTCCTCGGCTGCCGCTTGCGCTGCGGCCAGAGCATCAGCGTGCGTTGGATAGGGTTCCGAGAAAACGCCGTCCACTTTGTACGCCCACCCGCCATCGTGCTCGACGATCTCGTAGGTCACTTGCGCCATGGAAACCCTCTGGAACTCGAAAGGTGCTTGGATAACGTATCGCTATCTCGGCTCGTTGCGCCAGTCACTTATGTATGTCGGAGGCAAAGGTTACCGCCTCCGCACGTAACCATGGAACCCGGCATTTGAGGCAGAGACGTGGCGATTGAAAGCTCAAAAATCCAGGCCATGTCGCCGCATGAAGGCCTTTCGATCCTTGGCTGAGCCGATTGGAGGATAGCGCGTGGCTTGAATGGTTACAGGCGCCGTTGGCGCTTCAGGCGATCGATATAGTCTTCGGCTCCCGGTGGAAGCGACTGTATTCCGTACTGTGCCGCTGATGACAGCACTGGGCGCCACTGCGATCCCCTCAGGAAAGCCGGCTCGCGACCGGGCGGGATGATGCGATCGAAGACAAGCACCAGCATGATCGCCAGCATCGCAACGCGAAAGGCGCCGAGCGCCGCGCCACCGATACGATCCGGAACGCTGACATTGCGACCGGCCACTCCACTCACGATCAGCCGCAGGACGACGCTAATCAGGGCACCGGCCACAATGAAAATTGCGACGACGACGACCCATGTTTGTGGTGTCGGAATTTTCGGATAGTTCGCGATGAGAGAAAGGGCCTTCGGGGTCGCCGCGACTGCGATGCCGGCCCCGCAGATATAGCCGAGGATCGTTGCCAGGCTGCGCAGCAGGCCGGTCATGAATCCCATGACGACTGCGACGAACAGGCAGAGATAAACGGCAAGATCGAAACTATTGGTCGAAAAGAAATCGGTCATCGGCCAGCCTCGTGAAATCTGCCTAGCAGCGATTGCCGAAAAAATGATGAACGGCTTTGCTAAAGTCGCGATGACTGTTGAATGCCGGACGTCCGCGCTAGGCTTTATTAGGCGGGCAGTGAATGGAGACGATGCATGGCCTTTTCAGTGACCAGTAACAGCTTCAAGGATGGCGATTATCTACCGAAAGATTTCATCCTGTCCGCGGACTTCGGTTTCGGCTGTGCCGGCGGCAACAAATCGCCGCATCTGAAATGGTCGGGCGCACCTGCGGGAACGAAAAGTTTCGCTGTCACGTGCTATGACCCCGACGCGCCGACCGGTTCGGGATTCTGGCACTGGCTGGTGGTGAACATCCCGGCGAATGTGAGCGAGCTTGAACTTGGCGCCGGCAGCGCCGGCGGCAAGCTGCCGGCCGGTGCGTTACAGACGCGAACAGACTTCGGCGCGCCGGGCTATGGCGGGCCTTGTCCGCCCGAGGGCGATCACCCGCATCGTTATCTGTTCACCGTCTTCGCGGTGAAAGCCGACAAGCTGGAGGTGAAGGCGGACACCTCGGCGGCTGTCGTCGGCTTCAATTTGCATTTCAACACGCTGGCGAAGGCGGAAATCATGGGGCTGTTCAAGCGGTAACTTTCCGATCTTTGCCGGCCGGTGCTAGCCGGCACGCGGTGTGTTTTGGTCGAACAGCTTGCGGATACCCGAGGCAATCACCGCGGCTGTGCAGAGCCAGATGATAACCGCGCCGACGCCGAAGGCCGTGCGGCCAACCGCGGCATCGATCGCCGCATTGCCGGTCATGACCGTTCCGGAAAACTGCCGCTCGCCCGGTCCGAACGCAATCCAGCTTGCGATCGCGCCGAAGCAGCAAAAGATCGCAACGGCGATCGCGTATTGCAGGATCCGCAGCCAAAGCGGCGCGTCGGTTGGCAATTCGCCCGTTGCACTGGAGGCGCCGAGTGTCTGGATGACGAGTGCCGCGCCGGCCAGGAAAAAAACGAAACCGGCGCAAAGCAGGACCCACAACGGGCTGTGCAGGTTCGATGGTCCGCCTGGGATCGGCAACAGATGCGCCCCGACCGCGATGAAATACAAGCCCACCGCCGCGGCGACGGCTGCGTAAAAATAATTGGCTCTCGGCGTTGTCGACGTTGGCTCGGTCATTTGCGCCTCGCGCTTGACCAAAACTAGCATCGGCTGGTTTGCGAATTGCTTACGAGCACCGAAACATTTCGGGCAAAACCTGTGGTGCCCGGAAAGCGGTGCCAATTTTATGATCTTTAACCTTGCCTCGTCGGCATGGGAGGCCGAAAATGCTGTTTAGGGGGAGCGCAAAATGATGCTTCTGTTCATGATTTTGCTGGTGGCGTTGCCTTACGGCACGGCGCTCATTTGTGGCGCGATCACGTACAGGGCCGGGGAGATTGTCTCCGGCTGGTGCAGCGTGGGCGGTCTCGCCCTCGGCATCTATTTCTTTCACAAGAGCATGGAGCTGCTTGGCCCGAGCTGAGGCGGCCTGTTCCGCAAGAAATGATTAATTGCAGCCCGGTATTTGTGGACGTCTTAAGCATCCCGGAACATGAGAGCGGCACGCGCGTTGCGAGCTACAGGCTGCAACACTAGAGATTAGGAGCTATGGCCCGACGACCCACCTCAGATTCCCGGTCCGAAGCCGAGAAAGCTTTCAAGGCGGTGACAACCAAGCCGGCGGAACTGCCGCCGACAGCGCCCGCGTTGCCGCACGTGAAGCACACCGTGACATTGCGCGTCGACCAGGATGTGCTCGACTATTTTCAGCAGGATGGCATTGGCTGGCAGGATCGCATGAACGCGGCGTTGCGCAAGGCGGCCGGAAAATAAAGCGCGATGAAACGCGCTGTCGCGTTATCGATGGTGATGCTGGCGAGCGGTGCCGCCGCCGCGGAAAAGAAAACCTACAGCTACACGTGCAAAGGCGGTGGATTCAGCATCACGGCCGTTATCGACAGCGCCGGCGGTGTCGCTCGATGGAGCAAGTCCGAGCCGGTTATCCTGCAGATCGGCGCTGAGCCGCCGCAGACGTTGATCGCCGATCCCGATGCCCCTGACGCCGACAGCTACAAGAACAAGGACTATGAGTTCTACGCGTTGAAGTCATTCATCACGCTCACGCACAAGAGCCACGGTGTGGTCGTCAAATTCTATGACGCCTGCCGGGTTGAGTAGAAGGGGCAACCAACTCGGGTTCGTCGATCAGATCGTCCGGTAGCCGCCGTCTGCCATCACAATCGCGCCTGTGACATAAGACGAGAGGTCGGAGGCGAGAAAGATCGCAGGGCCTGCGATGTCTTCCGGCTTGCCGGCGCGGCCAAGCGGCGTGTGATCGAGAAAGATCTTCACCAGCTCGGGATTGTTGGCGCGCACCTGCGCGTTCAACGGCGTTTCGATCAGGCCCGGACCGATCGCGTTGACGCGCACGCCATGTTTGCCAAGTTCGGCGGCGAGCGCACGGGTAAAGCCGAGGACGCCATGTTTCGCCGAAGTGTAGGCCGGCGAATTCGGCGTGCGCACATGCATGAACGACTGGATCGAGGCAATATTGACGATCCGGCCCTTGGTCGCGCGCAACGCGTCGAGGAACGCGTGCGTCACGTTGAATACGCCGTTGAGATTGATCGCCATGATGTCCTGCCAATCCTTGACGACGGCGTCCGCATCGGCGGTGAAAGCATTGCGGCGGTTGATGCCCGCATTGTTGACCAGGATGGAAACCTGGCCGACCTCGCCGGCGATCTTTGCGGCCATCGTGCGGCAGGCTGCCCGGTCGGTGACGTCGAGCGTGAAGTGCTGAGCCTTGCCGCCTTCCGCACGGATGTCGGCTGCGGTTTTGCCGGCCGTCTCCCCGTTGATGTCCAGCACGACCACTTGCGCACCTTCCCGGGCGTAACCGAGCGCGATGCCGCGGCCGATGCCGGAACCGGCGCCGGTGACGACAGCGATGTGATTTTGCAGAAGTGGCATTGTTCCGTTCCTTGAAATACCCGTGGAGGATAGCGATTTCGGAAGTGGGTTGCTACGATGGTGGAGAAGGGAGCCAGTCCAATGTGCCGCAATATAAAGACGCTGTTCAATTTCGAACCGCCTGCGACCGAAGATGAAGTACACGCTTCTGCGCTGCAGTTTGTCCGCAAGCTCTCCGGTTTTAACAAGCCGTCGCAGGCGAATGCCGCGGCGTTCGAACTTGCCGTGCATGAGGTCTCGCAGGCCGCGCACAAGCTGCTGGCCGCCTTGCATACGTCCGCGCCTGCGCGCGACCGCGAGGTGGAAGCGGAGAAGGCGCGCGAGCGGGCTCGCGCGCGTTTTGCCTGAGCTGCGAGCGCGGACGCCTCAGGGTTCGCCCGAAACTTTCAGAATGTCGATCAGCTTTCGGTCACGCCAGCGCTGAAGGTCTGCCATGTTGCGTCCGGCCGCCTCTTCGGCGACGCCGTCGATGATTTTTTTCTGAACGTCCGGCGTCAGCCGTGTCTGCCCGAGATCATCCATCCAGCCCTGAATCGGGCCGCCGAGGTGATCCATGAAATGCTTCATGCCGCCTTCGCCGCCGGCCATGTGGAACGTCAGGTGCGGCCCCATCAATGCCCAGCGCAGGCCGGGGCCATAAGCGATGGCCGCGTCCGCATCGGCAACGGAAACAACACCTTCGGCGACGAGATGGACCGCTTCACGCCAGAGCGCCACCTGCAGGCGGTTGGCGACATGGCCTTTCACTTCCTTCTTGATGTGGATCGGGTGCTTGCCGATGTCGCGATAGAATTGCATCGCCTTGGCGATCGCTTCCGGCGAGGTCTTCGGGCCCCCGACAACCTCGACCAGCGGAATCAGGTGAGGGGGATTGAATGGATGCCCGATGACGCAACGTTCCGGATGTTTGCACGTCGTGCTCACGCGGCTGACGAGAAGACCTGAGGAGCTCGTCGCGATCACGACGTCCGGGGGCAGGGCGGCGTCCAGCGTTGCGAACAGTTCGACCTTGAGATCTTCACGTTCGGGCCCACTTTCCTGGACGAACTCCGCCCCTTTGGTGGCCGCCGCAGGATCCTTGAAAAATTCGAAACTGTTTGCGGTCGGCGCCCGCCTGCACCACGTTGAGTTTTTCCAGCGTCGGCCATGCTGTGTCGATAAAGCGCCGGGCGAAGGCTTCGCCGTTTGGCGCCGGGTCATAGCCGGCGACTTCGAACCCGCGTGCAAGGAAATAGGCCGCCCAGCTTGCACCGATCGTGCCGGCGCCGATGACGCTCACCCTCCGCATTTTTTCTCCCCTTGGTCAGTTCAGGTTTCTGTCGTTTCTAACGCACATGCGGAGTTTGTTACAGGCTTTCAGCGCCCGGCGTCAGGCCGGGAAATCATGCGCCGCAGGACTTGCGCCATTGTGCCCGGATGCATCACAAAGGCATTGATGCGACCCCAGAAACCGTCCGGCTCATGAAAGACGCCGAGCTGCCGGAGCACTGTGGCGCGGTCATAGTAGATCTTCTCGCCTGCAAGCCTGTCGTCTTCATCGAAGGTGTAGACACCGCAGAGCGGAAATTGAACATGACGGCCGGTCGGTGGAAGGCCACGCCACGCGCCAAGGTGGCGTCCGCGGATAATGACTTCCAGAACGATTGTGGCTTCACTGATGTGCCGCCGCTGCACGTCGATCTGCAGGTCAGGCATCGCGCGCAACAACTCCGAATAAAATAATCGCACTCCATCGCGGCCAGCGTAGTGGGCATTCCACGGCTCATCGTCGTAGCGAGGCGCGGAGCCGAAGGTTGTCATGATACCGTCAAGGTCGTGCTGGTTTTCCAGCCGCACATGCTCGTCGACGAGTTGCATGCGTCGGGATTGCCGCTCGGGATCCATCGTCGGCATGCCGGAAGCCTCCGGTTTTGTAAGTTGCGTGCGGCTCTTTGTGGCGCGGGCGTTTGGCGATTCCGCTCAGCATGGCATTGCGCTATAGTCGGGGGAACCCGGGGCATGGCTGGCGGTTACCGGATCGGTTCGCGAAAGGTCGGATCCCATGCGCGCCATGACGATCGTGATCCCTGTTTTCATGTTCGTGAGCGAAGCTGCATTGTCGCAGGATCAGGGCAAGACCCTGCCGGGACAGAAGCCGTCCCCGTCAGCGCCCACAAGCGGCACGGCGATACCACAAGCGCCTGTCGGTCACCGGCAGCCGATGCAAAACGACCTGCCGCCCGCCGCGCGCAAGGAAGAAGATTCCGCCGGACGGAAGCCCGATCCGTTGGGGCCAATTCCAAACATTTGCAAGAATTGCTGACAGCCTCTTGCTGTCATCACCGGGCTTGTCCCGGTGATGTCGTTCAGGAAGGCAAGGCCGTGCCCTACTGCGCTGTCTCATCGAGGCGCATGACGGCGGCCACCCCGCCGATGACCACGGGAATCGCGAGGCACCAGAAACCTATCAGCCAGTAAAGGAGGGCTCCGGCGGCGCAGCCCGACGCGAACAGCAATACGCTTGCCGCCACGCGCCCCAATCGCGTGCGTATCGCCGCGGCATCGCCGGCGGCGGTGCCGGCAAGCAGATCGACCGCATCGATCGTGGCCTGCGTGGTCGAGCCGGTCATCAGCGTCGTCGGCGGCAGGCTCGAGAGATGCACGCGCTGCAGCGCGTTCTGCAAAGCCATGGCGGCAATTCCGGCGAAGCCGGTCAGCAGCGCCAGCGGCCTGTCGGCGTCTTCGAAGGGACCGAACCTCACGGCGAGCGCGAAGAAGGCGGCGAGCAGAACAAACTCGATCGTGAGCATGATGCGCAGCGCGGGCCAGCCGCGCTTGCGCGCTGCGCCGCCGAGAAGTCGCGCAAGCGCGATCACGGCTATGAATTCAGGCAGTGCCAGGACCTTGTTGAGAATGCCGTGGCTGCCCAGCACGAGCGCCGCGCCCAGCGTGACGAAATTGCCGGTGACATGGGCGACAAAAAGCCCGCTCAGGCCGAGAAAGCCCACGGTGTCGACGAAACCGCCATTGAACGAAAGCAGGGCAGCGACGGTAAGGCGGCCGGGAGGTTGGGTCATGAAAGTCTTTCTCGACTTGTAGGCGCGGCTATCCCGGCGTCACGCCTCTGGCCTTGAACACGCTGACGGCATCCGGCGTCTTGAGATAATCGAGAAATGCCTTTGCTGCGTCCGCATTTTTGCTGTCGGTACTGACGGCGCCGACAAAGACGAGGTCCTGTTGCAGGTCGCCGGGGAAGGGGCCGGCCAGTTCAACGCCGGGCACGAGCAGCACGTTGGTGAGAAACACGCCAAGCTCGGCCTCGCCTTTGGCGACCGCCTGCGGGATCGCGGCCGGTCCGGCCTGCACTTTCAGCTTGTCCTTTATGACTTCCATGATGCCGAGCCGCTCGAAAGTCTTTTGCACGAAGGCGCCGGCCGCGCTGGTCGGAAACACGGCGATCGATTGTGCCTTGAGCAGCGTCCCCTTCAGCGCCTCGAGCGTGCTTACATCGGGCTTCGGCGCGCCCGCCTTCACCGCAACGCCGTAACCGACGCGTGCGATATTGGCCGGCGTGCCGGAAAACTTCGATCGCGCGTCGTCGTTCTTCATCACGTCGACCGGCACAACGCCGAGATCGAACGGCGCCGACGTCATCTTGATGAGTTCGGGTGTCGCCGCGAAGGTAATGTCGAGCTTATGGCCGCTGGCGGCTTCGAATTTCGGGCCGAGTTCTTTGAGGCTTGCGGTCATCGAGCCGCCGGCCAGCACCTTCAGTTCGGCGCCTGTCGCGGCGGCAATCGGAGGCATGGCCATCGCGAGGCAAAAAAGCGCAGTCGTCATGAAATGTTTGTCCATCGTCGTCTCCCGGTCAGGAGGACGAGACTATAGCGTCATGGCAGGGATTGTCCCTGCCATGATGCTAATTTGGCAGCGTAGATGACGCGGGAAATTACGTCTTGAGCGAGCGCCAGCCCCGCTGGGCGTACACCAGACCGAGGCGCGCAGTGTTCTCTATCATGCCGGTGGCCCTCCGGTACGTGCGCTCGATAGCCTCGACGTTTTCCCTCACAGCCAGCACGGCCTCGTTGGCGACGACATTGACATTATGCGTCACGAAGCCAACCGCGCCGGCCATCGCGCCATTCAGTGCAGACTTCGCGTTGTCGATCCGCTCGAGCCGGGCCTGCGCGATCATGGCGCGCTGGCGCGCGGCTTCCGCCTTGAGCAGCAGCCGCTGGTGTTCGATGCGCTTGATCTTCACATGCTGGATGACGTAGGCGAACGCCGAGAAACCCGCCAGCAGCGTGATAAAGCTTGCCGACACATAGAACCGCATATCGATCAGCAAGGCCGCGCCGAAGCACAAGGCCAGTACGCCGATCAGCGCGAACAACTTCTTGCCGCGGCGGGTGATCGCATAAGCGGCAAATTGCCGGACAAAAGCAGCCCACATCGTCGATTCTCCATTATGGCCGGGCGGGCGGCCCGGCTCACTTCCGACATCAGATAGGAAGGGGATGGATGGATCGCAATCGGGGCATTGCCAAGGCAGAAAATCATTGCCTGCGCGTCAGATATTGGCGCCGCGGTTATAGGCCTCGACCAGCTGGTTGTAGTCGCGCAGCAGCCGCGGCGGGGAACCTTCGACCATCCAGCCGCTGCCGGCGTTGCTGAGCATCATCTTGTCGCCGGAACTGTAGGGCACCTTGTCGCGGATGCGGCGCATCAGTTGCTTCGCCGTCACCAGGTACGACTTCGCATTGCTCAAGAAGAACGAGCCGATCTTCGGCCCGCCGCCCGAGCCCGAAGCCTGCTCGGCCGCCTTGATGGTTTCTTCGAATTCGTTCAGCGCCTGCGTGATCGCGGCGACGTCGGGGTTCGTGGCATCCTCGGCGCGCAGCACGCGCTTGGCCTGGATCATCAGCGCTTCGACGTAGTAGCGGGTCTTGCGGCCTTCGCTTTTCTCGATCTCGGCGAGCTTCTCCTGTGCGCGCCTGTCGTTGATGGCTTCGACTTCGCCGCGCAGTTTCTGGTCGGCGCTGGCGAACGCGTCCCACGCGGCGACGAGACGGGGATGCAGGGCCTTGCCCTTGGCCATCTTGTCGTCCTTGTAATTCTCCTGTGAGTAATAGTCGTCGGTCTCCTTCAGCAACGGTTCGAGCTTGCTCACTGCATCGGCGTAGGCCGTCGCCGCTGCTTCGATCGCGGCGTCGTGCGGCTCCATCGCGTTGGCCTTCTCGACGTTCTTCCGGCAGTCGGACGTGTCATAGATCGTGTATGTGCCGTAGATGATCCGTTCCTTGCCGGTTGGGCCTTTTTTGTCGGCCCAGCTAAAATAGCGCGAGCGTGAATCATAGCTGCGCTCCGAGAGCCGGTTGATGCAGCCGACATAGGCATTGAGCTTTTCGGTAAGCGATGATTTCTGTGCGTTTGCCTGATCAGCCGCGAGCGCGGTGAGAAGCGCTGCCGCAAGGACAGCTGCATAAAACGGCTTCATGGTCTCGCCCCCAAGGCGCCAGAAAGGTCCATTCACAGGGGGAAACACTACGAAAGGTGCGCCCGAGTTCCAAGGTCCTCCGGCGCACCTACCAACAAATTCAGACACGCACCAAGCAAAAAGGTTGCGCTCGCCTACAACGCCTTGTTGCTTTCCTTCACCGTCGCCTGATCCACATACACCTCATTGCCCATCTGCCGGAATTTCTCCGACATCTGCGCCATGCCTTGCTCTTTTGTGAGTGAAGACGGGTTTTGGTCGCCTTCGGCTCCAAAACCCTGTCGGTCATTCAACGTGGCGGCGTAGTCGCGCACGTCCTGCGTAATCTTCATCGAGCAGAACTTCGGGCCGCACATGGAGCAGAAATGCGCCACCTTGTGCGCTTCCTTGGGCAGGGTCTCGTCGTGATATTCACGGGCCGTATCAGGATCGAGCCCGAGGTTGAACTGGTCCTGCCAGCGGAAGTCGAAGCGCGCGCGTGACAGCGCGTCGTCACGCAGTTGCGCCGCCGGGTGACCCTTGGCGAGGTCGGCGGCGTGCGCCGCGATCTTGTAGGTGATCACGCCTTCCTTGACGTCGTCGCGGTCGGGGAGGCCGAGATGCTCCTTCGGCGTCACGTAGCAAAGCATGGCGCAGCCGAACCAACCGATCATGGCGGCCCCGATGCCCGAGGTAATGTGGTCGTAGCCGGGCGCGATGTCGGTGGTGAGCGGTCCGAGCGTGTAGAACGGCGCCTCGCCGCATTCTTTCAGCTGCTTGTCCATATTGATCTTGATCTTGTGCATCGGCACGTGGCCGGGGCCTTCGATCATCACCTGGCAGCCTTTCTTCCAGGCGATCTGCGTGAGCTCGCCCAGTGTCTCCAGTTCGGCGAATTGCGCGCGGTCGTTGGCGTCGGCGATCGAGCCAGGGCGCAGGCCGTCGCCGAGCGAGAACGACACGTCATACTTGCGCATGATGTCGCAGATCTCGTCGAAGCGCTCGTAGAGGAAGCTTTCCTTGTGCCGCGACAGGCACCACTTCGCCATGATCGAGCCGCCGCGCGAGACAATGCCGGTGACGCGGTCGGCGGTGAGCGGCACGTAAGCCAGCCGCACGCCGGCGTGGATGGTGAAATAATCGACGCCCTGTTCGCACTGCTCGATCAGCGTGTCCTTGTAGCACTCCCAGTCGAGCTTGACGGGATCGCCGTCCACTTTCTCCAACGCCTGGTAGATCGGCACGGTGCCGATCGGCACCGGCGAATTGCGCAGGATCCATTCGCGCGTGTTGTGGATGTTGCGGCCGGTCGAGAGGTCCATCACCGTGTCGGCGCCCCAGCGGATCGCCCACACCATCTTCTCGACCTCTTCCTCGACCGATGACGTGACGGCGGAATTGCCGATATTGGCGTTGATCTTCACCAGGAAGTTGCGGCCGATGATCATCGGCTCGAGTTCGGCGTGGTTGATGTTTGACGGAATGATGGCGCGGCCGCGCGCGATTTCGCTGCGCACGAATTCCGGCGTGATGAAGGCGGGCACCGATGCGCCGAAGCTTTCACCGTCGGCGAGTGCAGCTTCCGCGCGCTCAAGCTGCTTCTTACGGCCAAGGTTCTCGCGCTCGGCGACGTAGATCATTTCCTTGGTGACGATGCCGGCCTTGGCAAATTCATATTGTGTGACCGGCTTGCCATCGCACGCGCGCCAGGGCTTCGGCGTGTTCGGGAAATTGCGCGCCAGGTGCTTGCCGGAAACGTTGCCGTTGTCGACCGGCTGGATCGGCCGGCCTTCATATTGCTCCACGCCGCCGCGCTCTTTCACCCATTCGATGCGCGTGCGCTGCAGGCCCTTTTCTACATCGGTCGTCACATCCGGATCGGTGTACGGACCCGTCGTGTCATAGACCGGCAGCGGCGGCTCGCCCGACGATGCATCGAGCGCGATCTCGCGCAGGGGCACACGCAGGTCGGGCGCGGCCTCGGGCCGCGAATAGATCTTGCGCGACGCGGGCAGGGCGCCAGTCGTAACCTTGGGCGTAACGAGATCGACGCTGGTGACGGGTTTGTTCATGCCATGACTCCTTGGCGAAAACCGAAGTAGCAGAGCGCGGCGCCGACGACGACCCAGAATGCCCCTGCGGCCATGCTGAATTTGTAACTGAGAACCTTGTTCCCGAGTTTCATTGCGCGGTCCGGCGCGAAGACGCGCACCGCACCACTGATGACGGCGATCCAGCCAAGCAACGTGATGATCACTGGCCAGTCCGCGGCCCACACATTGTGGCTGAGCACGACCGCGAGCCCGGCCGGCATTAGGATCATACCGGAGAGAAATATCAGCGCCGGGCTGCGTAGAAATTCCTGCGCCAGCTTGCGGAACGCGGCCTCGTTGGCGAGCACGCTCACGCCGACGAGAGCCATGACGGGTCCGATCAGCCGTGCAAGAAAGATGGAGGTCGCCATTTGTCCTGTCCCTTCGCCGGCATGACCCGGATCAGGTTCAAAGGGTTTTTCTCAGCCCAGCAACGGGGCACCCCTCGGAACAATGTTTAATGTATGCGCGGGGACAGGGGTGTCAATGCGGCTGGGAACAGAGCAGTTCCTCGTCTGAAGCCCAAAGTCGCGTCATTGCCCGGTCTCTCCCCGCAATCCATGATGCGGGCATGGCGCAGCCCTTCGTTGAGCCATGCGACCGCGGCATCATTGCTGCCGAGCCTTGCCCGCGCGAGATCGGCCGAGAGATTGATCCGCAGCGTCGCCGGATAGTGCTGGCGGCCTGTGTGCTCGCCTCCTCGATGGCCTTCATCGACGGTTCGGCACTGACCGTTGCGCTGCCCAAGCTGCGGGCTTTCTTCGGCGCCGACCTCGCCATCGTGCAATGGGTCCTCAACGGCTATGTGCTGGCCCTTGCAGCGCTGACATTGATCGGTGGCGCTCTCGCCGATCACTACGGCAAGTCCCGCATGTTGGCCGTCGGCTGCGTGGGTTTCGGATTGTCATCGGTCGCCTGCGCCGTGGCGCCGACAATCGGTTGGCTCATTGCGTGCCGTGTGGCGCAAGGCGTCTCCGCGGCCATTGTGACGCCGGCGAGCCTGGCATTGATCGGCGCGACTTATCCAAGGGAAGAACGCAGCCGCGCCATCGGTGTGTGGGCCGCCGCTTCCTCGCTGACGACTGCGGGCGGCCCGGTGCTCGGCGGTTGGCTGACGGAGAATTACGGCTGGCAGTGGGTGTTTGCGATAAATCCGCCGCTGGCGGCAATCGCGGTCGCCCTGTTGATTGCCCATGCCCCGCCCGATCGGCACGCGACGCGCCGTTTCGACATCGCCGGCGCGGCCATTCTTGCGATCGGGCTTGGCGTCTTGGCGTGGGCGCTCAGTCAGATCGGTCCGGACAAGACGGGGGCAAGTGGTGGAATGATTGCGCTCGCTATCGTTCTCGGACTCGCGGCGCTTGTTGCTTACGCGCTGTGGGAACGCGTCAGCTCATCTCCGATGACCCCGCCGCGCCTGATCGACAATCGTCCGTTTGTCGGCCTGAACGTCGCGACGCTGCTCATCTATACCGGGCTCTCGATCATGTTCTTCCTGTTGTCGTTCGATCTTGTCGATCGGCGCGGACTGACTCCGACGAGTGCCGGCCTCACCTTCCTCCCGTTCACGCTCGGCGTCGCCGCCCTGTCGCAACCATTCGGCGCGCTGGCCGACAAGATCGGCGCGCGCAACCTGCTGATTGCCGGACCGCTCGCCGCGGGCC
Organism: uncultured Alphaproteobacteria bacterium; assembly: GCA_963751535.1. Classification (GTDB taxonomy): domain Bacteria; phylum Pseudomonadota; class Alphaproteobacteria; order Rhizobiales; family Xanthobacteraceae; genus Pseudolabrys. Next base: position 172,950 of record CAVVUW010000005.1, on the reverse strand, counting down.
TCGCGTTGCTTCTGCTGGCTCTGGGCAAGGATGCTTCGCTTGCAGTGGGCGTGCTCGCACCGATGCTGCTATTGGGCATCTCATTTGCACTGGTGGTGGCCCCACTCACGGCATCTGTGATGTCGAGTGTGGCGAACAGCGACGAGGGCCTGGCTTCAGGCATCAACAATGCAATGAGCCGGATCGCGCAACTCGGCGGCATTGCGCTCTCGGCTGGCATCGCGTCATTTGCCTTCGGTTACAGGGCCGGACTGGTCATTGCCGCGATTTGCGCCGTTGCCGGCGCCGCCACTATTGCGATCATGCTGCCGGCCCCGGCGCATCGACGCTAGATGATGACTGGCGTCGGGATCGGGGTAATGTTCTGTGGCTGATACTGAGCGAGTGCCTGCAACGCACCTGGATCGAGAAATTCGACGCGGCGTTCGCTTCCCGCGATCAATTTTTCGCCGCGCAGCCTCTGCATCATGCGATTGAGATGGGGAACGCTCAGGCCGAGCACGTCGGCCATGACTTCCTGCGAAAACGGCAGGGCGAAGCTCGTTTTCTCGGCGCGACCGACTGCGTGCAGGCGCTCGTGAAGCTCGAGCAGAAAATGCGATAGCCGTTCGATCGGCGTGCGGCGTCCGACATCGATGATGTGCTCTGCATAGGTTGCGGCTTCCTGTACGGCGATCCAGGTCAAAGCCAGGCCGAATTGCGGGCGGCGATAACAGAGCTGCACATATGAATCGAGCGAGCAGACATTCATCGTCAGATCGGTGATGGCGGTCACGGAGTAGACGGCGCGCTTGAGGAAGCTGCCCGGTATTCCCACGAGGTCGCCGGGCAAGAGCACATTGAGGATTTGTCGCTTGCCATTTCGCAGCAGCTTGTAACGTACGGCGTAGCCGTCCCTCAGGAAGCAGAGCTTGCGAAATTCGTAACCGTCGACGATGAGGTCACGCTTGCGTTTGACCGACATCTCGTCGTCGATCAGGGCTTCCAGACTCTTCAGATCATCGGCACTGAGATCGATGTGCTGCAGCAGCCGCATGACAAACGGATGCTGGTCCAATGCCCTGGTCGGTCCCGCGTGCATGGCTTCCCCGGCAGCAAAGCCTACCATTAATCTGAATCAATGATCCTGGCAAAAGCGCTGAATTGGCAAAGCCGGTCGAATGGCACGCCACTCTTTCCCCTCTGAAACCAGAGTGAGTGGCTGCGAAGGTAATACCTCACTCAATGGCCGCGCGGAGTGCGTGCGGCCATTTTTTAAGTGGCACCCTTTTTGTTTTGTGCGGCATCTCGTGTCGCCGACGATGTGCCGGAACGGCTGGTTTGGTTTGCCCCTTTCCAGCCGTAACGCACGGGAAGCCCCGGCGCTGGCGTCGGGGCTTCTTCGCTATTGGCGTCAGTGATTGCCCATGCGGTGCAATTTGAGGACGGTGTAAACCGTATCGCTTGCGGGCGTGGGAATGCCGAACTCGCGGCCAAGCGCGCGTACTTTTCCGGCGAGCCAATCAAGCTCCAGCCGATTGCCGCGCTCAAGATCGTGCGCCATCGAAGCGCGCATGCCCGGCTCGATCTTGTTGACGAGGAAGTTCATCCGCTCGTCGATATAAGCATGATCGAGCGCGATACCCTTTGCTTTTCCGACCGCAAAAGCCTCTTCCATGAGCTGGTGGAAAAATTCGCGTAACTCAGGATCGGCAATGATGGGGCCGATTGTAGAGCGTAGGCTCGCCGTCGAGCCCGCCATCGCCGTGAGGAAGATGAATTTCTGCCAGAGCTCGCGCGATATGTCGGCGGACAGATCGATATCGAGCTTGGCGGCCTTGCCGGCGTCAACGAATGCGCTGAGTTTCGGGTCGGGCTTCTTGTCGGCGCGGCCGAAACGCAAGATCGCGAATTGGCTGGTGTGTTTGATCACGCCCGGCGAAGCGATGACCGTGGCGATATAAGCCGCACCGCCGACAACGCGGTCGCCGCCTAACATCGAAGAAAGCCGATCGACGTTGTCGATGCCATTCTGGAACGTGATGAGGCGACTGTCCGGGCCGAGAAGCGGGCGCGCTGCTTCTGCCGCCGACTCGGTATCCCACAACTTCACTGCGAACAGCACAATGTCGACCGGCCCGACCTTGGCGGGATCATCGGTGACGTTCGGCTTCGGCAGATGCAGATCGCCATGAACGCTTTCGACCTTGAGACCGTTCTTTGCAATCGCATCGCGATGTGCCCCGCGCGCGATGAAGAAAACATCATGGCCCGCCGCCGCGAAGCGCGCGCCGAAATAACCGCCGAGAGCACCGGCAGCCATGGCTGCAATACGCATTGGTTTGATCCGTTCCGTTACTGGTACGGAGCGGTTTACCGAAAGTCGGCGGTCTTGTCATGGCCGGCTTTTTGGCCGGCTTGCCGCGAGCCACGGCGCCACCTGACGTAAAGGCTAGTAGCGGCCGGAAGGCTGTATCGTGTCCCAGGTCGCCTGCCCGCGGCTTTGCGATTGCGGTGCGTAGGCGTGGGCCAGTGAAGCTTGTCTGGATTTTCGCCGAAGCCGTCTGCGGCAGCACGATCACCTTCGCGCCGATCTGCACGCGACTGTAAAGATCGATCACGTCGTCATTCGTGAGACGAATGCAGCCGCTCGATACCTGTCTGCCGATCGTGCTCGGCGCGTTAGTGCCGTGGATGCGATATTGCGTGCCGGCGATGTACATGGCGCGGGCACCGAGCGGATTGCCCGGGCCACCGGCCGTCATGCGCGGCAGATAAGGCTGACGTGCGAGCATTTCGCTCGGCGGATACCAGTCGGGCCATTCGGTCTTGCGCTCGACTGTTTTTACGCCGGACCAGGTGAAGCCTTCGCGGCCGACGCCAATGCCGTAGCGCATCGCCTTTCCGTTGCCGAGCACGTAGTAAAGATGGGTGTTGGGCGTATCGATAATGATGGTGCCGGGAGCCTCGTGGCCAACGTAGCTCACGATCTGTCGGCGCAGGCGCGCATCGACCGGTGCTTCGTCCTCTTCTTCCACTGGCGCGAGTGCAGCAGTCTGCGGGGCGAGCTGGGTCGGAGCGGCAGGAGCGAGGAAGGCAAACAGCGGTTCGGCCTTGGCGGTACCGCACGACAGCGCAACGGCGCCGATGAGCGCAGCAAGCACGACTGATCTGGACATGGCACCCTCGATTTCACCCTCCCGTCTCCGGCGGGAGAATGAACGGCGGGTTCAAAGGTTCCTGCTCGCTGCCCGGGTATATCCTGTCAGCGCTCAGGAACGATTTGACCAACATCGAGTTTGGGGCGCGTCACTTCTGTTTGTGCCAGCCAACAACGGCCTCGGGCACGCTGTCGGTCGAAGCGAAATAGGGCTTGATATCGAGGAGCGGCGTGCCGTCCAGGCAGTCGAGCCCCACGACTGAAAGTCGGTTGCCGTCGACACGCAGCAATTTGACCACGCTCATCGCGATCGGGTTGGGGCGGGCCGGGGAGCGCAAGGCGAACGTGCCTCGCTGAATGCCAAGATGGCCGGGCACCTGCAGCACCAGATTTCGCGGGGATCGGTCCATCCAGTAGAGCAGGACGACGTGCGAGCAAGTCTCGACATCCTTGAGGGCTTCGCGCCATCGGGTATCGACCTCGACCGTACAGACCGCCTCGGACTCCCTCGCGTTCTTCGGGCAGTCCTTGCGCTCTTTCCAGGGCGTGTGGATCCGGCCGATGAAATAGAGGCCGGCGTCCGCCGGTTGGGGCAGATCAATCGCCTTTTCGCCCTCCCAGATGCCGAAATCTTTGTCGCTCATGCCCAGTCTCTCCGTACGGCCGCCTGCATTCGTCGTCATGCTGGATGGTCCGTCAACGGGGCCAACTATAACTGCGGCCCGGGCTTGCGGACGGCCGCTTCAACGTATAAACATATCCTTATATAGTGGGAACTGGCCCATATATGAGCCCGAGCAACACGCTGAGCTTTGATGCCCTCAACTCCGCCCTCAAGGCGGCGGGCGAGGAGACGCGCCTGCGTGTGCTGGCCCTTCTGGCCGAAGCCGAACTGACCGTATCCGACCTGACCGACATCCTGCGGCAATCGCAGCCGCGCATCTCGCGCCATTTGAAACTCCTGGCCGAAGCTGGCCTCGTCGAGCGTTTCCGGGAAGGCACCTGGGCCTTCTTCCGCCTTGCCGAACACGGGGACGGTGCCGACGTAGCGCGCACCCTGATCGACCGGCTCAACCCCGGCGACCAGACGATCGCGCGGGACCGCGCTCGACTAACCTCGGTGCGGCAGGCGCGCGCCGCGGCCGCGCAGGCCTATTTCCGCGCCCATGCCGCCGAGTGGGATCGCATCCGAAAATTGCACGTGACCGACGATGCGGTCGAGGAAGCCATCCGCACCGCACTCGCCGACAAGCCGTTCCGCTCCTTGCTCGATCTCGGGACCGGGACTGGTCGCATGCTCGAGTTGTTCGGCCCTGAAATCGAACGTGGCCTTGGGCTCGATCTTTCGCTCGACATGCTGTTGCTTGCGCGCGACCGGCTTGAGCGTGCCGGTCTCAAGAACTGCAGCGTTCGGCAGGGCGACATCTACGATCTGCCACTGGCCGACGATTCCTTCGACGTCGTCATTCTGCACCAGGTGCTGCACTTCCTCGACGACGGAGCGCGCGCGATCCACGAGGCGGCGCGCGTGTTGCGTCCGGGCGGGCGCCTGCTGGTGGTCGACTTTGCACCGCACGAGCAGGAATTCCTGCGCGAGCAGTTTGCGCATCGGCGCCTTGGATTTTCCCCTGAGACCGTAACGCAATGGATCACTGCGTCGGGCCTTGAGCCGGTGCTGCACAAATCGCTTGCGCCGGAACCCGGCTCCGATGGCAAGATCGCAGTTTCTCTTTGGCTTGCACGCGACATCCGAGCGCTCATGGCTGCGCCGTATCGGCGGGAGGTCGCGTGATGAACAGTCCCGTTCGGCTGAGCCGCTTTACGCGCGCGAACAGTGGTCGCATCGGCGTCTCGTTCGAATTCTTCCCGCCCAACAGCGAGGAGATGGACAGGATCCTTTGGGGGTCGATCGAGCGGCTGGCGCCTTTGGTGCCGGACTTTGTGTCGGTGACCTATGGCGCGGGCGGCACGACGCGCGAGCGCACCCACGCGACGGTCAAACGCATTCTTAGCGAGACGCCGTTGATCCCGGCCGCGCATCTCACCTGCATCGCCGCCACGCGTGAGGAAATCGATGCGATCGTGCGGACATATCACGCGGCCGGCGTGCGCCACATCGTGGCGCTGCGCGGCGACCCACTGAACGGAGCGGGCGCAAAATATGCTCCCCACCCCGGCGGTTACCGTAATGCCGCCGATCTCGCTGCCGGCATCAAACGTATCAGCTCCGATTTCGAGATTTCAGTTTCGGCCTATCCGGAGAAGCATCCCGACAGTCCGACGGTTGAAGCGGACATCGATATGCTCAAGGCCAAGGTCGACGCCGGTGCAACTCGCGCGATTACCCAGTTCTTCTTCGAGAACGACCTTTATTTCAGATACCTCGATCGCGTGCGCGCGCGGGGGATCGATATTCCGGTCGTGCCCGGGATCCTGCCGGTGCAGAACTTCAAGGCGGCCACCAACTTTGCGAAGCGCTGCGGCGCATCGGTGCCTGGCTGGATCGCAGAGCGGTTTCAGGGCCTCGACGACGATGCGGCGACACGCAAGCTGATTGCCGCGGCCGTTGCCGCCGAGCAGGTGTTCGATCTTGTCGATCGCGGGGTCACGACCTTCCACTTCTACACAATGAATCGCGCCGACCTCGTCTTCGCGATCTGTCACCTGCTGGGCCTGCGGCCGGTGAATTCTCGCCAGAACGCACGTGAGCAAGTAGCACAGTAATGTCCGACACAAGCGTACGGTCCGAGTTTCTCAGTCTGCTCAAGCAGCGCATCCTCGTGCTCGATGGTGCCATGGGCACCATGATCCAGTCGCTGAAGTTGAACGAGGAAGGCTATCGCGGCGCTCGTTTCGACGCGTGGAATCGCGAGGTGCGCGGCAACAACGATCTGCTCAACCTCAGCCGTCCCGATGCCGTGCGCGATATCCATCTCGCTTATTTCCGCGCCGGCGCGGACATCGTTTCCACCAACACGTTTTCCTCGACCTCCATTGCGCAGGCGGACTACGGCATGGAGGGCATCGCCTACGAACTCAATCAAGCGGGAGCAACGCTTGCGCGAGAGGCGGCCGCACAGGCGCAAAAGGAGGATGGCCACCGACGCTTCGTTGCCGGTGCCCTCGGTCCGACCAACCGCACGGCGTCGATCTCACCCGACGTCGGAAACCCCGGATTCCGCGCCATTACTTTCGATCAATTGCGCATTGCGTATTCCGAGCAAGCGCGAGGTTTGATCGATGGGGGCGCCGATCTGCTTTTGATCGAGACGATATTCGATACGCTCAATGCCAAAGCCGCGATCTTCGCCATTTCGGAGATTTGCGAGGAACGCGGCCTCGACATCCCGGTGATGATTTCCGGCACGATCACCGATCGCTCGGGGCGGTTGCTGTCAGGCCAGACGCCGGGCGCGTTCTGGAATTCAGTAAAGCATGCGAACCCGGTCACCATCGGCCTCAATTGCGCGCTCGGTGCGCGTGAAATGCGCGCGCACGTCGCCGAATTGGCGCGGCTCGCGGATACATTCGTCTGCGCTTATCCCAATGCCGGATTGCCGAACGAGTTCGGCTATTACGACGAAAGCCCGGCCTTTATGGCCGAGCTCTTGGGTGAGTTTGCCGAAGCCGGTCTGGTGAATGTTGTCGGCGGCTGCTGCGGCACCACGCCGGAGCACATCGAGGCTATCGCGAAAGCCGTCGCCGGAAAGACTCCGCGGGCCATTCCCGAACTGCCCCGGCAGCTACGCCTGTCGGGCCTCGAGTCCTTCACGCTCACGCCGGAGATTCCTTTCGTCAATGTCGGCGAGCGCACCAACGTCACCGGCTCCGCCAAATTCCGCAAGCTGATCACGGCAGGCGACTATGCAGCCGGCCTTTCGATTGCGCGCGAGCAGGTGGAGAACGGCGCACAGGTGATCGACGTCAACATGGACGAAGGCCTGCTCGATTCCGAGCAGGCGATGACGACATTCCTGAACTTGATCGCCGCCGAACCGGACATCGCGCGCGTTCCGGTCATGGTCGATTCGTCGAAATTCTCGGTGATCGAGGCGGGCCTGAAGTGCCTGCAAGGCAAGTCTGTCGTCAATTCGATTTCGCTCAAGGAGGGCGAGCAGGCTTTCATCGAGCATGCCCGCACCGTGCGCCGCTACGGCGCGGCGGTGGTGGTGATGGCGTTCGACGAAAAAGGCCAAGCCGATACGCTTGAACGCAAGGCGGCGATCTGCAAGCGCGCCTATGACATATTGGTCGATCGCGTCGGTTTCCCGCCGGAGGACATTATTTTTGATCCGAACATCTTTGCCGTTGCGACCGGCATGGATGAACACAACAGCTATGGCCTCGCCTTCATCGAGGCCGCGCGGGCGATCCGTAAGGATTTGCCATACGCGCATGTGTCGGGCGGCGTATCGAACCTGTCGTTTTCCTTCCGCGGCAACGAGCGGATGCGCCAGGCTATGCACTCGGTGTTCCTGTTTCACGCAATCAAGGCCGGCATGGACATGGGGATCGTCAATGCCGGCCAGATCGCGGTCTATGACGATCTCGATCCCGAGCTGCGCGAAGCCTGCGAGGATGTCGTGCTCGACCGCCGCCCCGATGCGGCCGAACGCCTGCTCGAGCTCGCGAAGAAATTCCAGGGCGCCGGGCAGGGGGCGAAGGAAGCCGATCTCGCATGGCGCGAGCAACCGGTCGAGAAGCGCCTGGCGCATGCGTTGGTCCACGGGATTACGGACTTCATAGAAGGCGACGTCGAGGAGGCGCGCACGCGCGCCAAACGCCCGCTCGAGGTGATCGAAGGTCCGCTTATGGAAGGCATGAATATCGTCGGTGACCTGTTCGGCGCTGGAAAAATGTTTCTGCCGCAGGTGGTGAAATCCGCGCGCGTGATGAAGCAGGCTGTCGCCTACCTGATGCCGTTCATGGAGCAGGCAAAAGACGGCCGTCAGCACGGTGGCTCGAGCGGCAAGATCGTGATGGCGACCGTCAAGGGCGACGTGCACGACATCGGCAAGAACATCGTTGGCGTGGTTCTTCAGTGCAATAATTACGAGGTGGTCGATCTCGGCGTGATGGTGCCAGCGGCCAAAATTCTTGAAACTGCGCGAAATGAGCGCGCCGATATCATCGGCCTGTCGGGGCTGATCACACCCTCGCTCGATGAAATGTGCCACGTGGCCGCCGAGATGGAGCGGCAGGGCTTCGAGTTGCCGCTGATGATTGGCGGCGCCACCACGAGCCGTGTCCATACGGCCGTGAAAATCCACCCCAACTACAAGCGTGGCCAGACGGTCTATGTGAACGATGCGAGCCGCGCGGTCGGTGTCGCACAGACGCTGATGTCAGTTAATGCCCGCGCCGGCTACGTGGCCGAACTGCGCGGCGAATACGCCCGCATCGCGGCGGCGCATGCGCGCGCGCAAGAAGACAAAGCGCGCCTTCCGCTTGCAGCCGCGCGCGCCAACGCCCTCAAGCTGGATTGGTCGGGCAGCTACCAGCCGCCGGAGCCGAAATTCATCGGCACGGAAATTCTCGCCGATTATCCCGTCAAGGAACTGATCGACTACATCGACTGGACGCCGTTCTTTTCCACTTGGGAACTGTCGGGAAAATTCCCGGCCATTCTCGACGACGCCAAGTTCGGTGAGGCTGCGCGCTCGCTGTACGAGGATGCGCGGGCCATGCTTGACAAGATCGTCGACGAGCACTGGTTCAAAGCCAGTGCTGTCCTCGGCTTCTGGCCCGCGAATGCCGAGGGCGACGATATTCTTGTCTACGGCGATGAAGAGCGAGACGAACCGATCGCCGCTCTGCACTCGCTGCGACAGCAGCTCTCGAAACGCGAAGGCCGCGCCAATGCGGCGCTAAGCGATTTTATCGCGCCGCGCGAGAGCAGGCTGGCGGACTATATCGGCGGCTTCACCGTCACGGCCGGCATAGGCGAAGACGAAGTGGCCGAACGCTTCAAGCGGGCCAATGACGACTACTCGGCGATCATGGTGAAGGCGCTTGCAGATCGACTTGCAGAAGCATTTGCCGAGAGATTGCATCAGCGCGTGCGCAAGGAATTCTGGGGCTATGGCGTCGACGAGACGTTCAGCAATGAGCAGCTCATCGCCGAGAAGTATCGGGGCATCCGTCCGGCACCGGGCTATCCGGCACAGCCCGATCACACGGAAAAGAGCACGCTGTTCAGATTGCTCAAGAGCGAACGCATTGGCGTGCAGTTGACCGAGAGCTTTGCAATGTGGCCGGGCGCGGCTGTGTGCGGGCTCTATTTCAGCCATCCGCAGAGCGCCTATTTCGGCGTCGGCAAGATCGAGCGGGATCAAGTTGAAGATTATGCGCAGCGCAAAGGCTGGACCGTCGCCGAATGCGAGCGTTGGCTCGCGCCGATCCTCAACTACGACGCCCATCCGTCGCCGAGCATCGTGGCAGCGTGAGCGAAAAGAAGCGGGATCCAAAAAACAAGCACCGGAAAGCGTGCGTGGCTCTCCGGTGCTGTAACTGTTTTCCGGGTCTGGCCCGGTATTTTTGGTAGCGTGACGTCGGCCTCCTGAACTCAGAATGCTCCGAGCAAAATCGCGCCAACGAAAACAAATACGGCGCATACCGCCAGCACATCGAGCTTCAAGGCAAGGTCCACGGCAGGTGCCTCCCTTGTTGAAGAATGAAATCTAGCACAGAACGAACGACCCCCGAAGGTAGTTGCAGGCCGGTGTGTCTCTATTTACGCATGAGGGCATGCTTGGCGGTCATAGCGGCGCAACTACTTGATCGCGGACCATAAAAAATTTCCGTCCAGAATAATTTCTGCAGTGCAAAACTTCTGCCGTGCGGCAATTTTGATGGCGAATTTGCGGCAAATCCCCGGCTCTCAAAAACGTCGATCGGGTTGGCGCTCGAGCGACGGCCCGAAAGTGCATGCAGGATGCGACAATTGATGCATGAAATGATTTTATTCCGTTATTGCTTAATCGGCACTGTTATGACGAGATTCCGCCGCCTCAACGCCGGGAGTTATCATGCAACGCTTACGTAGTTTGTTTTTCACAGTTTCATTTTGTCTTTTTGCGATTGTCGCGGCGCTCTCTGCACAGGCACAAACATCCGGCCCGCAGTGGCCGCAACGTCCCGTTCGATTCATTATTCCACTCGGACCGGGTTCGGGTGTCGATATCACTGCGCGATTGGTCGCCGACAAGCTTGCGGCGAAGTGGGGGCAGCCGGTCGTCGTCGAAAACAGACCGGGTGGCGACGCCTTTGTCGCCATTACGGCTGTGCTGAGCGCACATGACGACCACGTGCTGCTGTTTGCGCCTGCCTCCACGTTCACAGCGCATACGCTGCTGCACGACAAGCTGCCGTACGATCCGAAAGAACTCGTTCCAATCGCGCGAGTCACCAACACGCTCATCGCGCTTGGCGTGCCATCGGACTTGAATGTTTCTTCGGTCAAGGAGCTCGCGGCAAAAATCAAGGCCGAACCCGGCAAGCTAAACTATGCGTCGGTGACGGGAGCGAACGATCTGCTTTTTGCGGCGTGGCTGAAGACGGAAAAGCTCGACATGGCCAAGGTGCCGTACAAGGACACGGTGCAAGCCATCAACGATCTGGCCGAAGGGCGCATTCATGCTTTCGTTGGTGCCTATGCGATCATGCGTCCGCGGGTGCAGGCCGGGAAAGTCAAGGTGATCGCGCTGACCAATCGACAGCACGCCAAGGCATTGAATGATATTCCGACCGCGGCGGAAGCCGGATTCAAATCGCTCGAATTCGATGGCCTGGTCGGTCTGCTCGGTCCGCGCGAAGTAACGCCGGCGGTCCGCGACCGTATCGCAGCCGATATCCGTCAAGTCGTCAGCGATCCCGAGGTCGAGACCAAGCTCGCCGCAACGGGACAAGTTGTGAACCCGGGAACGCCCGCCGAATTCACGGAAGCGCTCGAGGATCAACTCAAAACGGTCAGGCAGATCGGTGAGACGCTCGGTATAAAGCCGGCGCAATAAGAGGTTAGGCGTGCCCCTCGATCATTCGCACGATGGCCTCGGTCGCGCGGCGGACATAGGGGATCGCCAAAAAACTAAGCACGGCCGCTACCGGCCAGCCAGTCATAAATGCCTTGAGCCAACGCGGGACGAAATCCGCGCGCAACCCGATATTTGTGAAGGTCACCACGCCGCTCACTACGAAGACAATGAGCGCGCTGATAATGACCGGAAAGATGAATCTGGCCTTGCCTTCCATCGGGTTACCTCTAGCGGGGGGATCTTGGCGAAATCGCGCCTGATGTGATCCGAAAGCCGAGGCCGGTTCAAGCCCGCCAAGTCGTCCGGCAAGGATTCCTTATCCTTAACGAAATCGTCGGCGGCTAACGTTGAAGCCTCGTTAAAGGAAACGCTCGCATTTTTGCGAGCCATGAAGGTTGGTTTCGGGCTCTACATCGTTGGCGCCGGCATGTTGCTGGCCCTGGTCGGCTGCGGTCGCGGTTTCCTGTCAGGTGAACGCGCGCCCTGGCGTCACGACGCCGAAGTCGCCTGCATGAAATCGGGCTCCGTCAAGATCGGCGCAAGCGTCGTGCGCGTCGATCCGATCGAAGGCCCGGGCATGTGCGGCGCCGATTTCCCGCTCAAGGTTGCAGCGGTAGGCGAAAGCAGTTCGCTTGTCGGCTATGCCGACGATCTGCGGCCGCCCGGATCGATTCCGAACGGCTCTCAACAGATGCCGCGATGGCCGATCAATGAGCCGCAATACGCGCCGCCGGCACCCGTCCCGTCCGTTCAATCCGGGCCAGCGCGAATGCGTTGGGTGCCAGGACCACCGCCGGCGGAAAACCCGGGCTATGGCGCCCCCGCCGGACAACCGGTTTCGCTGAGTGCACCCGGTGTCGCGCCCGCCGCAACGCGTACCGTGCCGCAAAGCACGCTGCCGTTGCCCAATGATATTCCCGACGACGCCGAGTTGCCGCGCGATCGTGCGCCGCCAACTTACGCACCGCGTACTTACGGGGCCCCGGCATATCAGACGCCACAACGTTCTTACGAGACCCCCGCTAATCAATCGCAGCAGCGCTCCTATGAGGCGCCGGTCTATCAGTCGCCTCAGCGCAGGTTGCCGCCCTCGGTCCCGCACGCAGGTCGACGATCGCCACGGTCGTACCCGCGACACTCACGCCACCCGCGACACTGGCGTGTCCGATCGTCTCGGCACTCGATCGCTGGGTCAGCGATGGCGTACAGCCTGCCGCAATGCGTTGGTTCGGTGAGCCCGTCACGGAGATCAAGCAGATCTCCGCCTATTCGTGTCGCGGCATGGTGGGCGCCGGAGGTTCCGGCATTTCCGAACATGCATTCGGCAATGCGCTCGATATCGCTGCTTTCACCTTCTCAGACGGGCGTCGCGTTACCGTGCAGGACGGGTGGCACGGGACGCCCGAAGAGCAGGGATTCCTGCGCGATGTCCATCTTGCAGCCTGCAATCATTTTTCAACGGTGCTCGCGCCCGGCTACAATGCTGCGCACTACAACCATATCCACGTCGATCTGATGCGCCGCGCCAGCGGTGACCGGCCCTGTCGACCCGAGGCGATGACCGGTGAAATCGCGGCAGCAAAGGCGCGGGCAGCCTACGCGAGCCGACAGCGGGGACCTGCCTATACGGGCGTGGTGCGCAAGAACACGAAGACGACTCGTTTCCCAACGGCCATTCCGGGCGAGGATGGCCTCGACGACATTTTGATCGATATGCAAAGCCGACGTGGCCCGACGCGCGGCAACGACATCACCGGCGCGATTACTCCTGCGCCAGTGCCAACGCTCGTTCGTTAGACCACCGCGTCCACCAGCATCGCGCCGAACAGGATCAAGGCAGCATCGCGATTGGATTTGAACAACTTCAGGCAGTGCGCCGGGTCGTCGATATCCAACCGCGTCACTTGCCAGGCGAGGTGCCCGGCAAAAGCGATAATGCCCAGGGCAAAAACGATTCCGCCGCCGGCCATGAAGCCGGCCGCAGCAATCAGCACGACCGCACAGGAGTAAAAGAGGACAAGCATCGACGGCGTGCGCTCGCCGAACAAAAGCGCGGTGGATTTGATTCCGATGAGGAGGTCGTCCTCGCGATCCTGGTGCGCGTAGATCGTGTCGTAGCCGATGACCCAGCAGATCGATCCCGCATACAGCACGAGAGCGGGCCAATCGAGGCGAGCGAACTCAGCCGGCCAGCCCATGAGCGCGCCCCAGGAAAAGGCGAGGCCGAGGAAAATCTGCGGCCAATAGGTAATGCGCTTCATGAAAGGATAGATGACGACTACAAGCAGTGAGGCAAGGCCCGTCAGAACCGTAAAACGGTTGAACTGGATCAGCACCAGAAATCCAACCAAGGCCTGCGCAAGCATGAAGGCCGTCGCCTGCGCGATCGTGACTTGTTTCGAAGGAATTGGCCGCGACCGAGTGCGTTCGACGAGCCCGTCGAGCTCGCGGTCTACGAGATCGTTCCAGGTACAGCCGGCGCCACGCATGGCGAAGGCACCGATGAAGAAGAGGACGATGTGCCAAGCATTGGGGAAGTGGCCTTCGTGCATGCCCGCAAGGCCGACCGACCACCAGCACGGCATCAGCAGGAGCCACGAACCGATCGGCCGATCGAGTCGTGCAAGTCGCAGATACGGACGGCTGAATGGTGGCGCGAGACCGTCGACCCAGTTTCCGGTCGCATCTGCGACGCGTCCGGAACTATCGCTCATTTGCTTCCGAGCGGGCTGCCGGTCAGGGTGTCATAAGTACCGCGCCCCGTTTTGATGTTGTTGGAGTCTGGAACAGGGGCGCTGAGCGCATCGCTCAGGCTCGGGCCTTGTTGGCGCTGCGGTGCTGCGGCCACCTGACACACTTTTGTGCGGATCTCGGCGACCTTGATGGTGCCCTGCTTGATCTGCTCGGTGACGTTCGCCGGAATTCCGCACCATTGGCCATTCTCGTTGACGAATTTGAGCATCTTGGATTGTGAATTCGCGAGCGCAGTGAAGAGCACGCACGCTTCCTTTGGTGGCGCCTTCCGCTCATTCGCCGCCTTGATCGCGGCCGCTTTCTTTTCGGCGTCGTCGCGCAGCTTGAAGAATTCCTGCACGCAGGGCGGCATCTGCTGCTGCTGCTGCTGTTGTTGCGGAGCGGAGAACCCGCCCGGTTGAGGAGAGGAGAACCCACCCTGTGGGGGCGCGGCCGGTGCCTGGAGCGCGGAGCCGGGCGCCTGTTGCGGCGAGGTCGGCCACGGAGACGGAGCTTGCGCATTGGTTCCACTGGCGCACAGTGGAACTATGCACAGGACTAGCAATGCACCGCTCAACCGCATGAACCGACCTCTCCTGCCCAGGCTACAGTATATCAGCTGAATCCTACCTGAAGGGGCTTATAGCAACGCGAATGCGTCGGGAAGGCGGCAAGATATCCAGCGAACAGCGGTCCTCACGGCGCCGTGCGAGCGTGCGTGCACGCTGGCCCACCGGTTGTCGCCTTTAGCCATGCCGCGCTACGACTTCCGCACCCCACGCCTGTATGTCGACGTACCATTGGCCGCCGGGGCCGAGGTCGTCTTTGAACGGAACCAGGCGAACTATCTGCGAAACGTGTTGCGGCTCGGACAAGGTGACCCCGTGTTGCTGTTCAACGGCCGTGACGGCGAGTGGCAGGCCACCTTGTCGACGGCGCAAAAGCGCAGCCTGTCGGCCGTGACCGGCACACAACTTCGCACGCAACCTGCGCCTGGCGACCTGCACTTTCTGTTTGCGCCGCTCAAGCATGCGCGCCTCGATTACATGGTGCAGAAGGCGGTCGAGATGGGGGCCTCGCTTCTGCAGCCCGTGATCACCCGACACACGCAAGTCACGCGGGTCAACCTCGATCGGATGCGAGCGAATGTGATCGAGGCGGCCGAGCAGTGCGGTGTTCTGCAGGTGCCGCAGGTTGCCGATCCAGTGCCGCTCGAGCGCCTTCTCCATGATCCCGACCGGCTTTTGGTTTTCTGCGACGAATCCGCCGACGTCGCTGACCCAGTGGCCACGTTGGTCTCCATAGGCGCCCAACCGTACATGCCTCTCGCGGTGTTGATTGGTCCGGAAGGAGGTTTTGCCGAGGACGAGCGGTCAGCACTGCTCAAACGGCCAAAGGTGGTGCGGATAGCTCTCGGTCCCCGCATCCTGCGAGCAGATACCGCGGCGGTGGGGGCACTGGCCTTGGTTCAGGCCGTCTTGGGGGACTGGAAGGGCCGGTCGGCATAGCCAGGACAATAGGGCGCGTAGGCCACAGTCCGGCAAAAGTTATGTTAGAAGGGGGTCGGACGGGCGAAAGCCATGCTATGATCAAGCATAGCTTGGGGAGCTTCTCATGTTGGCTGGATCACGTTTTCTGTGGGCCCTTGCGGTCGCTGCGTGTGCCGCTTTGAGCGTGGCGACTCCAGCTTCCGCGGCCAGTTGGCTTGAAAGAAGCATTTACCTGATCGGCCCGCGTTACGACGGGGTGCTGCCGCCGTGCGAGGCCGGCTTGGGTTGGATCGCTTCCCGCTTTGCCCAGAAGGAAGGCCGATTCTGGAATTCGGACCTGCAGATCCTCGGCTTCGATCGCGTCCGGGAGATCGCCTATAGGCCTTGGGCCCCTGAAACAATCCCGCGCCGCTACTGCACGGCCGTGGCGGCCGTGAGCGACGGGCGCAACCACACGGTCAACTATTCGATCGGCGAGGACACCGGTATGATTGGCATGTCCTGGGGTGTCGAGTGGTGCGTTGTGGGGCTCGACCGAAACTGGGCGTACAATCCTGCATGCAAGATGGCGCGACCTTAAGCAGGCCATTCGCGGCGATCACGGTTTATCCCACTTTGTTCTTGAACTGTTCTGAATGAACGGTATCCTGTCGACGGAACCGTTGAGCCAAGTCAATTTCCGATTTGTTCTCGTCGGATGTAGGTGTGTGATGAGTCGTCATCGCCTTTATCGACTGGCTCGCGTGGCAGCAGTCGCTTTCAGCTTCACGTTGATTTTCGCGATTGCTGCCTTTGCCCAAGAGCGTCGGCAAGGTGAGCCAGGCCAATTCGATTATTACATTTTGGCGCTATCCTGGTCGCCTTCCTACTGCGAGGCGCGGCGGGATCGCTCGCCTAATCGCTCGCCCGATCGGCAGTGCGACGGACGGCCTTTCTCGTTCGTGGTGCACGGGCTTTGGCCGCAATATGACCGCGGCTTTCCATCCTACTGTCAGGTGCCGCCGCCACGCCTCGATCGCACCATCGTTGGCAGCATGCTCGACCTTATGCCGAGCCCGCGACTTATCTTCCACGAATGGGACCAACACGGAACCTGCTCAGGTCTTTCCCCTCGCGCTTATTTTGAAAGTGTACGCAATGCGCGGGCGGCAGTGAAAATTCCACCGGAATATGTCGATCTCGAACGGCCGATTTCTGTCGCACCTCGCGAGGTGGCTGAGGCATTTCTCAAAGCCAATCCTGGCCTAACGCCGCGCGCTATTTCGATTTTCTGCGACCGGAGATTGCTTACCGAAGTACGCATCTGTCTAGGGAAGGATCTTTCGTTCCGTGATTGCACCGAAACCCGCCGGCATTCGTGCCGTCTCGATAGAGCCAGAATGCCGGCAGTACGCGGCTGACCCGCCTGTGTGACACCATTAGCGCGTGTCGCTTGAACCTGGGTGTTGTGGCATAAGCCGGGCGGTTCGGTTGAACGAAATGCTGCTCGAAGCTGACAAGACTTGTTGTGAATTATCAGCACGAATTTCACGCCGGTAATTTCGCCGATGTATTCAAGCATGCGGTGTTCTGCCGGATATTGCATCATTTGCGCGACAAGCCGGCCGCATTCCGTGTGATCGATACCCACGCCGGAGCCGGCCTCTACGACCTCACAAATGAAAAAGCGATACGCGGCGGCGAATGGCAGGGCGGCATCGGCAAGCTCATGGATGCTCGAATTCCGGAACCGGTCGCCACTCTTCTTTCGCCTTATCTCGACGTCGTGCGCGCTGTGAACGAACGCGGCCAGCTCCGTACTTATCCCGGCTCGCCTGCACTTGCGCGTGCGTGGTTGCGCCCTCAGGACCGGTTGATCGTCTGCGAGGTTGAGCCAAAGACGGCGGCCGCTCTGAGCCGCAATTTGCGTAGCGACACCCGCATCAAGACGCTGGCAGTCGACGGGTGGGTCGCGCTGAACGCCTACGTCCCGCCGAAGGAGCGGCGCGGGGTCGTGCTTATCGACCCGCCCTTCGAAGCAGAGGACGATTTTCGCCGGTTGGCCAATGGCTTGGCGAGCGCACACCGGAAATGGGCAACCGGCATCTACGCCCTCTGGTATCCCATCAAAGGGCGGCGCGACCCTGACGCGCTGGCAAAGCGGGTACGCCGGTCGGCCTTGCCCAAGGTTCTCCGGGCGGAGCTTTTAGTATCGCAGCTTGGCGATTCGACCCGGCTCAACGGTGCCGGCCTAATCGTGGTCAATCCACCTTGGACGCTTGAAAACGAGCTTTCCGTGCTTCTGCCGGCCCTGGCCGGGACCCTTGGTCTGAACGGCAAAGGCAGTTTCCGGCTCGACTGGCTTGGCGGCAAAAGCGGCGCCGCCGCGCTTTGATTTCGGGGCCTCTTTCCACAGGCTCTCAGTTGGTGTGTAGTTCCTAATTGGCAGTGACGTTCCGCCTCCTGTGGGGGCCGGCGGAGTGACTGAGGCCTTTGGCTGATGCTTTCCCCGATTGTGAATGTCGAGCCGAGCCGTCGTGCGTGGGGCCGGCGGCGAAGCAGTTGGGGAGATTCCCGATGGCGCAAACGGGTGTTGTGAAGTTCTTTAACGGCGAACGGGGCTACGGCTTCATTAAACCGGATGACGGCGGTCGCGATGTATTCGTTCATATCACCGCAGTAGAGCAGGCTGGACTGAAGGGTCTGAACGAAGGACAGCGGATCAGCTTCGACGTCGAGCCTGACAAAAAGGGCAAGGGGCCAAAAGCGGTAAACTTGGTCGTTACCGGCTGACGTACTCTTGGCGCGCACCAGAAGTTCGACAGCGCCCTTGCGCGGACTCTTGCTGTCTGCGAACGGCGCGAGAAGTTCGGCGTGTAGTCCGGACTGCTCGAGGAAACCTATCTATCAGAAAAAAATATCGAAGCGCGACGCTGCAGCGCCTTTTGCTCCGCAACTTCAAATCAACTTCACAAAAGAAAACCCCGGATAAACATCCGGGGTTCTTGCGAAGCGTGTATGTGGCGACTTCAGAAATGATAGTTCACACCAAAGCGCAGATAACTTGACTGCAGCCCATTGTCGACGCCGGTGACCGAGTAGGAACGGCTGCCGAGATCCATGTACAGATACTCGACCTTCGCTGTCCAATTTGGCGTGAAGCCGACTTCCATGCCGAGACCTCCCGCCCAGCCCACGAGCGTTTTGCTTTCCTCGAGGCCGACCAGGTTTGCTGTGAGATTGCCGTAGGCGAGACCAGCGGTGGCGTAGAACAGAATATTGTTCATTGCATAACCAGCGCGGCCGCGCAGCGTGCCAAACCAGGGATTGGAGAATTGCCACGGCGCGAATGTGTCGTCTGCTGCGCTCGCCTGAATGTCGGTCTCAGCGCCGAAGACAAATTGTCCGACTTGCCAGTTGTATCCGATTTGACCACCGCCGGCGATGCCGCTTGGATTTCCGCTGAAGTTGCTCACGGAGCCCCATTGGTATCCGAGATTGAGACCGGCATAAAAACCGGTCCAGTTGTAGATGGTTGGTGGCGGATAGTAATAGGGCGCGGGGTTGCGCGGCAGATCGGCGGCAGCGGCCGTACCTGCGGCTGTTGCGGCGGCCACTACGATCGCCAGGAACTTCGTCTTCATTTCATCCTCCACTCAACCCCACATGCCGCGCGTAAAGCGCTTGCACGTCCGTGCGAATTCGATATTTCGTGGAGGAATTTATCGGGCCTTTTAAGTTAAACGCTTATGAATCGCTAAGCATTCGCGGCCGGCATCCCTAAAGAATTCTTATTTTTACGAGATTTCTCCCGCCTTTGTTTACCATGCCCGCTCAGCCCTCATTTACTATGTCCATGCGTGAGGCATGGCTGAGAGAACAGTGTACGCACGCTGATTGTCACGAGCGCGGCTTCGGATAGGAGCGTGCGCAATTCTAAACCGTCCACTATCTTGTCTCTATGAACGGCATCAACAAAGACATCGATCCGGCGAGCGAACTACGGGAGGAAGACGAAGAATCCTCGTTGCCGGAAATTGACCTTGAAAGCGCGCCGACCGGTTCACTTGCAGCCGGCCGCGCCGCGATCCTGCGTTTCGCCAAAATAGCTCCGCCTGGCCCTGGCGTGTATCGCATGATCGATGCCCGGGGTGACGTGCTCTATGTCGGCAAGGCCAAGAACATCAAGAAACGGGTGACGGCCTACGCGCGGCCAACTGGGCACGACAGCCGCATCACCCGCATGATAGCGGCGACAACGACACTGGAGTTCGTGACTACCAAGACCGAGACTGAAGCGTTATTGCTCGAGGCTAATCTCATTAAACGCTTGCGGCCGCGATTCAACGTGCTGCTGCGCGACGACAAATCGTTTCCATACATCCTGATCACGTCGGATCACTGGGCGCCGCAAATTTTGAAGCATCGCGGCGCACGTACAAGGCTGGGTCGCTACTATGGGCCTTTCGCTTCTGCAGGCGCCGTTAACCGCACAATCAATGCGCTTGAGCGTGCGTTTTTGCTACGGTCCTGTTCGGATTCATATTTCGAAGCACGGACGCGGCCGTGCCTGCTCTACCAAATCAAGCGCTGTGCGGCTCCTTGCACGCAAGAGATCGATTTCGCCGGCTACACCGAACTGGTGAAAGAGGCCAACGAATTTCTCTCCGGTCGAAGCCAATCCGTGCAAAAGCAATTGGCTCTCGAAATGGACAAAGCGTCGACGTCTCTCGATTTCGAGCGAGCTGCCATTTATCGCGATCGATTGTCGGCCCTTTCCGCAATCCAATCGCATCAGGGAATCAATCCCCGCAGCATCGAAGAAGCCGACGTGTTCGCTGTCCACCAGACCGGCGGGTACTCGTGCGTCGAAGTCTTCTTTTTCCGCACCGGCCAGAACTGGGGCAATCGCGCATATTTTCCAAAGGCCGACCGTGCGATCGCGCCGGATGAAGTGCTCAGCGCTTTTCTTGCGCAGTTCTATGACGACAAACCTCCGCCGCGACTTATTCTTGTCTCGCACGAATTCGGTGAGCGTGCCTTGCTGGCCGAAGCACTAAGCGCCAAAAGCGGGCACAAAGTGGAAGTGAGCAAGCCGAATCGAGGCGAGCGCAAGGAACTGGTGCAACACGCGGAAGCGAATGCGCGAGAGGCGCTCGCGCGCAAGCTTGCCGATACAGCCTCGCAACAAAAGCTGCTTGGAGCGATGACCGAGGTCTTCGCGTTGCCTCGAAATCCGCGCCGTATCGAAGTCTACGACAACAGCCACATTAGCGGCAGCAATGCGGTTGGAGCCATGATTGTCGCCGGTCCCGAAGGCTTTCGCAAAAATCAATACCGAAAGTTCAATATTCGATCGGCGGCTCTCGCGCCTGGCGACGACTACGGCATGATGCGAGAGGTTTTGCAGCGTCGGTTCAAACGTCTGCTCGAAGAAAACCCGCGTACGGCAACGGGCACCGATGACGAGGATCCGCCTTGGCCCGACCTGGTGCTAATCGATGGCGGTCAAGGCCAGCTCAACGCTGCGCAAGAGACATTGACCTCGCTCGGAGTCATCGATGTTCCCCTGATTGCGATTGCCAAGGGGCCTGATCGCGACGCTGGTCGGGAGACATTTTTCGTAGCCGGCCGCGATGCGTTTAGGTTGCCGCCGCGCGACCCTGTACTTTATTTCATCGAGAGGTTGCGGGACGAAGCGCACCGCTTCGCTATCGGCTCTCATCGCGCGCGCCGCAAAAAAGACATTCGCGAGGCCGGACTGCAGGAAATTCCGGGGATCGGACCTACGCGAAAGCGCGCCTTGCTTCGGCATTTTGGCACTGTGAAAGCCATCGAGCGGGCAAGCTTGCCCGATCTCGCCCAGGTCCCGGGAATTAATGCGGAGACCGCCCGAAAGATATATGAGTTCTTCCACGAGTCGACGACGCAATGAACAGGAAGCATCCATGATTATTCAGCGGCAGGAAGACGTTACTAAGGTGGTGATGGAGGCTTTCAAGAACACGCAACCTCCTCGGTTGCGGGAAATTCTCATCTCTCTCGTTGAACATCTGCATGCATTTGCGCGGGACGTTCACCTTACGGAGGAGGAGTTCGAAAAAGCGGTTCAATATGTCGTTCGGCTTGGACAGAAAACCGACGAGAAGCACAACGAAGTCGTGCTGATGTCAGGTTCGCTTGGTTTCTCCACCTTGATCTGTCTACTTAATAACGGCAACAACGGACAGACCGAGACAACCGCCAATTTGCTTGGGCCATTCTGGCGCATGAATTCGCCGCGAACCGAGAGCGGCGGATCAATTGTACGCTCACCGACTCCCGGGCCTGCCCTTTTCGTAAATTGCCTGGTCAAGGATCAAAACGGCAAAGCTATTTCGGGCGCAGAGGTCGACGTCTGGCACTCTTCACCGGAAGGATTTTACGAGCAGCAGGATCCCAAACAGGCACCGATGAATTTGCGCGGCAAATTCATGACCGACAAGGACGGGCGTTTCAGCTTCCGTAGCGTCAAGCCGGCCGGCTATCCGATCCCGGTAGACGGGCCTGTCGGCGATCTGGTTCGTGCCACGGGGCGCCACAACTACCGGCCGGCACATTTGCACTTCCTGATCTTCAAGGAAGGTTTCAAGACTCTCATCTCGCAGATTTACGTCAATGATGACGACAAGCTGGACACGGATGTGCAATTCGGGGTCACGCGCGCATTGGTCGGCGACTATGTGCGTCACAATGGCGCGGCGCCGGCGAACGACGTGAAGGGCGAGTGGTATTCATTGGATCAGACTTTCGTGATGGAGCCGGGGAAAAGCCGTCTGCCTAAGCCACCAATTCAATAATCCCTGAAGCCATGCACAATCAGCTGGGATTTGAGCGTGTCCACCCGTTGACCTGACCCCCTCACGGGTGTTCCTTTCCGGCATGAATGCCATCAGTTCCCGCCCATTGCCGGCGCGTCCGCTCGCGCTGCCCAATCTGCTTACCTATGCACGCATCGCCGCCGTTCCGGTGGTGGCGGGGTTGATGTTCTGGCAGAGCATTTTCGATGGACCATTGTGGCTACGATGGGTTGCACTGACGGTCTTTATTTCAGCCGGTGTGACCGACATTCTCGACGGATATCTTGCCCGCACGTGGGGCCAGCAATCCTCGCTGGGTCGGATGCTCGATCCGATCGCCGACAAATTGCTGGTCGCATCTTGCCTACTGATGCTGGCGGCGGAGGAAACAATCCGTGGGTGGAGCTTGCTCGCCGCGGTGGTTATTCTTTGTCGCGAAATCCTCGTTTCGGGGTTGCGAGAATACCTTGCCGAGCTGCGTGTCGGCGTTCCTGTGACCCGACTGGCCAAATGGAAGACCACCGGGCAAATGGTTGCGGTTGGCTTTTTGATCGCGGGCGAGGCTGGTGACCGCGTATTGTCGACCATCACCAAGATAAACGTTCCTGTCGTAACAGAGATCGGCATCCTGCTGTTGTGGCTGTCGGCAATTCTCACACTCTATACTGGTTGGGATTACATGCGTGCAGGCTTGCAATACATGGTCGACGAATGAGCACGACGCTGCGCTATTTTGCGTGGGTCCGTGAGCGCATTGGCAAGCCGGAAGAATTGATCGAAATGCCTTCGGGCGTGAGTACGGTCGGCGAGCTAATGACTTGGCTTGCGTCTCGAGGGGAAGAATATGCCCACGCCTTCGAAAATCCGAATGTAATCCGGGCTGCCATTGATCACCGTCATGTGCGCTCCGACGCAGCGATAAAAGGTGCTGGTGAAATAGCGTTTTTCCCGCCCATGACGGGCGGATAGCCTCGTTTGCGCCGGCGCGCTACATTAAGTGCATGAAAGCGACTGTACGCTTGCAACGCGAGCCGTTCGACGCCGCCGCGGAAGCAGCGAAACTCACGCGTGGTCGGATCGATGTGGGCGCGGTAGTGACATTTACCGGAGTTTGCAGAGGATCCGAGCGCGGCGAGCCAATCGCTGCGCTCACGCTCGAGCACTATCCTGACATGGCGCAAGCCGAGATCGAGCGACACGTTGCAGAGGCTGCCGACCGCTGGCCGCTGTTGGGTGTGACAGTTGTTCATCGACACGGGCGCATCGTGCCGGGAGAAGACATCGTTCTTGTGGTCACCGCGTCCTCCCATCGTGAAGCGGCGTTCGCTGCCGCGGAGTTTCTTATGGACTATCTGAAAACCCGTGCACCGTTCTGGAAACAGGTCGAAACGACGAGCGGCAAAACCTGGGTCGATGCGAAGGCCGCCGACGACGATGCCGCTGCACGATGGAATGCGCCACGACGAGGACGCGAAGCGGCGGAATGAATCACGACTGACTTCGGGAGATTAATATGGTTCCGGTCGTCATTGTCGCAATCGCGTTCGTCGCGTTGAGCTCCCGGCCCGCGCCAGCTGCTCAGGTTAAGTACTTTGCCGTACCGAATGGCGCGCATCCGCACGACGTTGCACCTGCTCCTGATGGAAACGTCTGGTACACGGCGCAAAATCAGGGTGCGCTTGGGATTCTCGATCCGAAGACCGGCAAAGTAACACACGTTTCGCTTGGATCCGGGGCAGCGCCGCATGGCGTGATCGTCGGTCCAGATCGCGCAGCGTGGATTACCGAAGGCGGACAGAATGCGATTGCGCGTTTCGATCCTGCGACCAAGCTCGTGAAGTTATTTCCGCTGCCCAAGGAGTTTCCGAGCGCCAATCTCAATACAGCGACGTTCGACCGCAAAGGCATACTCTGGTTCACCGGCCAAAATGGGGTTTATGGTCGGGTCGATCCGGCCACCGGTAAGGTCGAAGCTTGGAAGGCGCCGAAAGGATACGGGCCGTATGGCATCACGACCACGCCGAACGGCGAGATTTGGTATGCCTCGCTTGCGGGCGATCACATCGCCAAGATCGACACAGTGAGTGGTGACGCATTGATGGTGCCGCCGCCGAAGGCGGGCGTTGGTCCCCGCCGCATATGGTCCGACTCAAAAGGTCTTCTATGGGTGAGCTTCTGGAACAGCGGCGAGATTGGTCGCTACGACCCGATGAACAAGAGCTGGAAGGTATGGAATTTGCCCAAGAGTAAAGGCGGATGCTACGCGGTGTATGTGGACAACAACGATAAGGTTTGGGTCACAGATTTCGTGGCAAATGCCATTCACCGTTTTGATCCGGCCACAGAGACGTTCGAGAGTTTTCCAAGCGACAAACGCGGGGCATCCGTGCGGCAACTGCTAGGTCGACCGGGCGAAATCTGGGGTGCCGAATCCGGGGTGGATCGGCTGGTCGTGGTAAAAGATTAACGGAGCCGGCATCAATTGCGAGCTGATGTGACCGTAAGCCGCCGTTCTGTTCTATGCCTGCTTGGCGCCACCGCCTTCGTGGGTGCGCCAATCGGCGCGGCCGCTGGATCAGAAACGCGCATCGGCCAACTCATCGTGGAGGCCCGTGGGAACAGCACGATTTCGCAGAGAATCGACTTCATCTCCGGCGCTCTGCGCGGCACGCCCTACCTTGGCTACACATTGATTGGCGGCCCGACGCGACCGGAAAATTTCGTCGTGCGCGACGACGTATTTGATTGCGTCACGTTTTGCGAAACGGTTCTCGCTGCCGCAATTGCGAGTAATCGCAGCCAGTTCGATTCAGTCCTGAGGAATATTCGCTATCACAACGGGACCGTAGCGTGGCGCGAACGCAATCACTATTTTTTCGAATGGTGCCAGCACAATGTCGATAACAATATGTGCCGTTGGGTCCACCTGGACGGCGCGATTGACATCAACAAGACTGTCGATTCCCAACCGGGGCTCGGCAGGCGACGATTCGCGATGAGCGTTATCCCCACCACCGGTTTTCTTGCCAACAGTGGCAAATTAGAGCGCGGCGATATCGTCGGATTTGTGAGCCGGCGGCCGGATCTGGATTATTTCCACACTGGCTTCGTTGCCTTCGACAAAACCGGGACACTTTTGCTTCGGCATGCCTCGCAAAGTCGGCGTCGCGTGCTTGATGAACGGATGGACGTCTTCGTGTCGGCCAATGGTGTGCGCTACGTTACGCTGGTGCGACCGCAGGAGCCACGTGCGGCTGCTCTGAAATAAAATTCAGGCGGCCGCCGCTTTAGGGTTCACTTCCGCTGTGTAGTCATCCATCAGCGTCTTAGTGATGCCACCTGGATTGAAATTCCAGTTCGCAATCTCCGCCACGGCGGTCACTTCCGCCGCAGAACCGGTGATGAAGCACTCCGAAAAGTTCGTCAGTTCGTCGGGCATGATCCGGCGCTCGACCACTTCAAAACCACGCTTGCGCGCAAGACCGATAACGGTCTGTCGGGTAATGCCGTCGAGGAAGCAATCGGCGATAGGCGTATGAATCTTCCCGTCTCTGACGAAAAATATATTGGCGCCGGTGCACTCCGCCACGCGGCCTTCCCAGTCCAGCATCATGGCATCTGCGTAGCCTTTGCGTTCGGCCCTATGCTTGGAGATGGTGCAGATCATGTATAGACCCGCGGCCTTGGCGCGGCATGGCGCAGTCTTTGGATCTGGCCTGCGATATTCGGCGAGATCGAGTCTAATTCCCTTGAGCCGCTGCTCAGGATCGAAATAGCTCGGCCATTCCCAGCTCGCAATCGCGAGATGGATGGTGTTGTTCTGCGCCGAAACCCCCATCATTTCCGACCCACGCCAGGCGACCGGGCGCACGTAGGCTTCCTTCTTGCCATTCTTGTCGACGACAAGCTTTTTAGCGGCGTCGATTTCGGCGACCGAGTAGGGAATTTCGAAATCGAGAATGTTCGCCGAGCGCTTCAAGCGTTCGGAATGCTCGGTGCTCTTGAATATCTTGCCGGCGTAGGCGCGCTCGCCCTCGAACACACAGCTGGCATAGTGGAGGCCATGGCTCAGCACATGGAGGTTGGCCTCGCTCCACGGCACGAGCTTTCCGTCGTACCAGATGACGCCTTCGAGGCGGTCATAGGATTGAGTAGCCATACAAACCTCCTTCGCCGCAGCGGGCTTGCCGGCCGTGATGGCGCATTTTCGTGCTGACGCCAACACTTTACGTCGTGGGGCAATACCCGGTATGAATGAATAGGACCGAAACGGACCTATCTGGTCCCTCCAGCACACCGCGGACAGAAAGGGCCCTTTCGGTACGATCCTTTCGTCTACGGCACGGTTTTTGTAACATAAATCCAAAATATGTCAACATGGCTGACATAAATTTGAATACCAAGTCCGCGACGGCTGAAAGCAACCTGGCGCAGCGGTCCAGCGGGGCCGGCGGCTCAACTGAGCCCATTTGGGACATCATCGAGCTTTTGTTTTTTGCCTATCGCGATTTCGTCGGCGATCCGGATGAAGTGCTCCTGAAGTTGAGCTTCGGTCGCGCGCACCATCGCGTGCTTCATTTCGTCAATCGCAATCCGGGCATAAAGGTTGCCGACTTGCTTGAGATCCTCAACATCACAAAACAATCTCTGGGTCGAGTACTCAAACAGCTGATTGATCAGGGGTACGTTTCGCAAAAAGAGGGCGCGGAAGATCGTCGACAGCGCCTGCTGTATGCGACAGGGAAAGGCGAAACTCTCGCTCTTAAGCTCGCGACTCTGCAAACGCAGAGAATTAGCCGTGCATTCGGTGAACTTGGTCCCAACGCGCATGAGGCTGCTCGCCGCTTTCTCACTTCGATGATCGATATCGACAACCGTGACGGTGTGCTCCGCTTGATTGCGCGAGCCGATCGAGCGTCGAAAGCTCGGGATTGAGCGCAGGAGGGAAAAACCTTGGCGATGACGCTGCCCGCCGCACTTCCCGACGATGCGCCGCACCTGCTCGTGGTCGACGATGACCGTCGAATCCGTGATTTGCTTTCGCGATTTTTGGCGGGAGAAGGCTACCGGGTAACGACAGCGGAAACCGCCTCAGATGCCCGCGCCAAGCTGAAAGGCCTGAGCTTCGATTTGCTTATCTTGGATGTGATGATGCCGGGGGAATCCGGTTTCGATCTCGCCAAGGCAATTCGCGGTGACTCAACCGTCCCGATTCTCATGCTGACGGCGCGGGACGCTACCGAAAGCCGCATCAAGGGTCTGGAGATCGGTGCTGACGACTATCTTTCGAAACCTTTCGAACCACGTGAACTGTCGTTGCGCATCGCCAATATCCTCAAGCGGGCGCAACCCGCGACCTCACCCCCGGTCGAATCGCTTCGCTTTGGACCGTTTGTCTATCATCTCGCGCGTGGCGAATTGAGGAAGGGTGAGGAGGTCATCCGGCTCACCGACCGCGAGCGCGAAATGCTGCGGATTCTTGCGCAAGTTCCCGGCGAAACCGTGCCACGTCTGTCGCTCGCCGGGAATGGCGGATCGGTAAGCGAACGTGCGGTGGATGTGCAGGTCAATCGGTTGCGGCGCAAGATTGAACGCAATCCCGCAAATCCGCTCTTTGTACAAACCGTGCGCGGTATCGGTTATCGGCTGGTGATCACCTCATGACCAGCCTTGACATCACGAACGGTGTTCGCACTGCGCTTACGCGTCTTCGCGAGGCCTGGGAGTGGTACGATTCCATCCCGCCCGTACGGAAAATCCATAGTGCGCTTGGCCAAGTTGCTGATGGCTGGCGCCGGATGAGTCGATGGATCAACAGCGGCATGCCAAAGGGGCTTTATGCCCGGGCGCTGCTCATCATCATCGCGCCCATGGTGATCCTGCAGTCAGTAATTGCTTTCGTATTCATGGAGCGTCATTGGAACGTAGTCACCCAGCGGCTGTCAGCCAGTGTCGTGCAAGACATCGCGGCGCTGATCGACATCTATCGCGGCTATCCGCAGGACGCCGATCAGACGCAGATCCGACGTATCGCGCAGGAACGCCTCGGTCTTGTGGTTGATTTTCTGCCATCGGTCGATATGCCGCCGCCCGGTCCCAAGCCGTTCTTTTCGCTGTTGGATCAGGCACTTTCGGACGAGCTCCGGAAACAGATCGGCCGGCCTTATTGGATCGACACCGTCGGAAAGTCCGCGTTGCTCGAAATCCGCGTCCAGCTCGACAACACGGTCATGCGCGTGTTTGCGCGTCGAAGCGCCGCCTACGTCTCCAATTCCGAAATCTTCCTGCTGTGGATGGTCGGTACCTCGACGGTCCTGCTGATCGTCGCGATCATTTTTCTGCGCAATCAAATCAAGCCCATTCTCCGACTTGCCGATGCGGCGGAAAGCTTCGGCAAGGGCAGGGAGGCGCCAAACTTCCGACCGCGTGGCGCGCGCGAGGTGCGGCGCGCGGCCGCTGCGTTCATCGAGATGAAGACGCGTATTGAACGCGCGATGGAACAACGCACGGCGATGCTGGCGGGCGTGTCGCACGATCTGCGGACCGTGCTTACGCGTTTCAAACTTGAACTGGCTTTGATCAAAAACTCGCCGGAAGTTGACGCGATGAAGAAGGACACCGACGAGATGGCCCGGATGCTGGAGGCCTATCTCGCCTTTGCGCGCGGCGACAGCGGCGAGAGTTCGGCTCCGACCGATATGGCAGAATTTCTGGAAGAGCTGCGGATCGATGCCGAGCGCCATGGACACGGGACAAGCGTCGTTTTTCACGGGCCGCCGATCGTTACCGTTCGCCCTGCAGCTTTCAAACGCTGTCTCAGCAATCTTGTATCGAACGCGGCGCGCTTTGCGTCGTCGATCGCAATCGTCGGTCACCGCGATCATCGGTATCTTACGGTCACGGTCGACGATGATGGTCCAGGCATCCCCGCGAATTTGCGTGAGGAAGTATTCAAGCCGTTTCTTCGCCTCGATGACGCGCGCAATCAGGATGAGGGTGGGACTGGTCTCGGCCTCGCGATCGCGCGCGATATCGCGCGTTCCCATGGCGGTGACATTACGCTGGGCGAAAGTTCGCTTGGAGGTTTGCGGGCTACCGTACGTGTGCCGGTTTAGGCAGCTTCTGCTTCCTCACTTCGTCCACGGCGACGGCGTCGGGGCCCACGCAGCATGCACGGAAGGGCACACAGGTCGTCGAGAAATCCGGCCCAACGTTCGGCACTGTTGAGCCCGCGATCGAGCGCAGCCATTGTCCGGTCGAGCCCTTTTTCCTCGTCATCCACCCAAACGGACAGGACCCGTGCGAACATGAGCGCGGCTCCTTGCGACCGCAGCGCGCCGCGGGGACCGGACGCGCGTATGCCGGCAGCCTCAAGCATCCAATGCTGCGATCGAACTGCCATCGCGTTAAGAGCAACGGCGAGGCCCGGACTTCTTCGGGCCGAGTGCATGATCGAGCGAATTGCTTCCTTGTGGGGTGCGAGGGCTTCCAGTCGCCGCATCAGCACGTCGAAAAGGCGTTCGCGTGCCGGTTCCTCGGCCATGTCTACATCTCCGCCGGCGAGGACGACACGATCGATTTCCTTTATGTGCGCGGCAAGGATGGCAAGCGTCGAGCCAAACTCAGCGCGTAATTGCGAAAGCTTGAGCCCTGCTTGGCCGGCGACCTCCGCAAGACCGATCTGTTCAAAGCGCCTTTCAGCAAGGAGCGCCATGAGAGCGCCGATTACTTTCTCACGATCGCTGGAGCTACGTGCCGGTGGCTGCGCGGGGGCAGCCTTACGGTGACGCTTGGATCTGCGGGCCATGGCGGCCTCCCGTTTCGTTCAACCCCCTAAACGTAAGCCTGCAATGATGACAGTGCTAGGGAGGGCGGGAACCTTAACCCGCGAGATCCCGCGAGCGCCGGGTGGCGGCGGCAATGGCCTGCGTCAAAAGTTCGTCGAAGCCCCCGGGCCCCATAAGAACTTCGAGTGCGGCCGCGGTTGTGCCGCCGGGGGATGTTACATTCTGCCGCAGCGTGGCCGCATCGAGATCCGATCGGTGCAACAGTTCCGCAGAGCCGGCAACCGTTTCGCGGGCAAGACGTGTCGCGAGCTCTGCCGGCAAGCCCGCGGCAATGCCCGCACGGGCCATGCATTCCGCCAGCAGAAATATGTAAGCGGGGCCTGAGCCGGACAGCGCAGTCACCGCGTCCATAAGAGCTTCGTCGACGACCCACTCGACCTTGCCGATTGCGGCGAGCAGATCGGACGCCTGCTTGCGTTGACGCTTCGAAATCTTAGCGTTGGCCACCGCGACGCTGATGCCGCGGCCGATCGCTGCAGGAGTGTTCGGCATTGCGCGAACGATCGCCGTCCCGGCCGGCAATGACTCCTCGAGAAAACCGATCGTCCGACCGGCCATGATGGACAGCACGAGCGTCGCTTTGTCGATGTAGCGGGCGAGCGGGGGCAAGGCCTCCGGTGCGCTTTGCGGTTTTACGGCAATCACGATCGCGCTGGCTGCGCCCACTTTGTCTTTCGGATTGAGCTTAACTCCGCGACGCGCCACTGCCTTCACCGCTTTAACCGGTTGCGGCTCGATGACGGTTATCTTTTTCGGATTCAGGCCGCGCGCGAGCCAGCCATCAAGCATGGCGCTGCCCATCTTGCCCGCGCCAACGAGAACGAGGGTGCCGCGAAATTCACCTAGTCGTTTGACATTGCGGATGGCCATGGCCGATCAGCGGCCCTACGCCTCGCCCGAGGTCTCGAACATTGCGGCATCGAGCGCCTCGCGCGCGCCTTTGCCGGCCCAAACCACGAATTGAAAAGCAGTGAAGTAGCGTTCGCACGCCTCAAGCGCGGTGCCAAGCAGCGCCTCGCATTGCTTACCCGAGGCCTCGGTTCCGCCCGCCAAAACCAATGCATGGCGAAACATCATGATGCCTTCGGTATTCCAATGGTCGAAGTGCCCGACCCAGAGTCTTTCATTGATCAGGGAAATTAACGTCTGGACATCGGTTCGTCTTCGTTCCGGCACTCGCAAATCAAACGCGCAAGCCAGATGCAAGGCTTCGATGTCGCTCATCCACGTATAGGAGAGTTGATAGTCGGTCCAACGCCCGGTGACCAAAATGGTAATTTCGTCGTCGCTGGCGCGCTCGAATGACCAGTCATTGCCTGTCGCAAGGCGTTCGACGACGTCGAGGGGATTGATACGTGGTTCTTCTTCCGCGTAATTGGTTAGGGACATTACGTCTCCGCTTTGCCGAATGGAGCGAGAGGAAACGCACGCCACCGCACATCGCGGGAGACCCGGGATGGGGGCTCGGTCCGCACCTTGACGCAGAAATTTACGGGCTGCCTTGACGGAAAAAACGAATCACCAAGCGATTCGACTATACCCCGCCTGATTCCGGCCGCCAAAGACATCGTCAAGTGTCATGAGCCGTGATTTGCAACTCGTAGGCAACCGTGCGGGACTGACTCTCCACAACGAATGCTACGGCGGCCTGACTCTTTGGTGGATAACTTGAAGCGGCAAGCAGCTGACTCGATGGCCGGTATCGCACTCAGGCGTAGCGCGGCGATGTCAGTCAAACAGGCTCGAAACTGACTCCTCAGCGGCTGTACGCCCGATCGCTTCACCTATCAGCGATGCGATTTCGAGTATGCGAATGTTACCGGCGGCCAGGATTTCCTTTGTCGGCTGGATCGAGTTTGTAATCACCAACTCCTTCAATCGCGAACCTGCAATGCGCTTGGCGGCGCCGCCAGACAGGACGCCGTGACTGATGTAGGCGTACACGGCTTTCGCCTTGTTCTCGAGCAAGGCATCGGCCGCGTTCACGAGGGTACCGCCGGAATCAACAATGTCGTCCACAAGGACGCACGTGTAACCGCTTACGTCGCCGATAACGTTCATGACTTCAGAGTTGCCGGCGCGTTCGCGGCGCTTATCGATGATGGCAAGCGGGGCATTGATACGTTTCGCCAACCCGCGCGCGCGCACGACGCCGCCGACGTCGGGTGACACGACCATGACATTGTCGAGCTTAAACCGCTCGCGAATATCACGGACCATGACTGGCGAGGCGTAGAGATTGTCGGTCGGAATATCGAAAAACCCCTGAATTTGTCCCGCGTGCAGGTCGAGCGTCATGACGCGGTCAGTGCCGGCACGGGTAATCAGATTGGCAACCAGCTTGGCCGAGATCGGCGTTCGGGGGCCCGGCTTGCGATCCTGACGGGCGTAACCGAAATAGGGAATGACGGCGGTAATGCGCCGCGCGGAAGAGCGGCGCAACGCGTCGATAATGATCAACAACTCCATCAAGTGGTCGTTGGTGGGGAACGAGGTCGACTGAATCACGAACACGTCCGCGCCGCGCACGTTCTCCTGAATCTCGACAAAGATCTCCATGTCGGCGAAGCGACGAACGACCGCCTTTGCCAACGGAAGCTTGAGGTAGCTCGCGATTCCTTGCGCCAGGGCAGGATTGGAATTGCCGGCGACGAGCTTGATCGCTCCGTTCTTGCCCGACATCTTCACTCCTCGCCCTTACTCCCGCGCCACAGGCGGCGTGGTCATAACAAGGCGAGCACGGCCCGGCAATATGCCCCTCGGCTTATAACCAGCTGCTGAACGGCGCTTTAATGGGTGGACGCTGCAACCGTCACCGCCTCTTGCTCCGATTTCGCCGCAGGCGGTGCGGGGTCGGTGGCGGACGGCTGGATGGGGTCAGGCCGGGAGACGCGGAATATGCCGGCTGCTTCAGGCGAGGATTCAGCCGGTGCCACCATTGCCACCCGTGGCTCCGTCATCGAAGGCGCAGTCCCTGGCGCCACCTCGGGCGCGGTCAGGAAGGCAGATAGTTGCTCCATGCTGGTGGTGGCGATCCGGCGCAACATTGCATCGTCTGCGGCCGCCCAGGCATCGCGGTTTCGGACTTTTGCGGTTTCCTCCCCGCTGATGCGCAGCACCCGTTGTTCGCCCTGGTCGAATACGTCCCACACCCATACGACCGTGGTCTGACGCTTCGTCACCTTGACTGCAAGATAGCCACGCACGCGATAGGCGGAAGTCTGTTCGCGTGAAATGACCGCGAGACGGCGTGCCTGCGCCTCTTCGTTGAGATTGCCGACGAGCTTCTGGAATTGTCCGGGGGGCAATCCGTCGAGGGAATCGAAGGCGACAGTTGCGCCGCGCGGCTGGGCAGCCGACAGGCCCTGGTTATCGGGATTGCATCCGGCCAACGCCAGTGCGCAGAGGATGGTCAATAAACTGCCGAGGCACCTAACGCGCCGCACCTCGCCGGTCGTACGGCGACCTAAACGCCACTCCATCGACAACCCCGCCCGGCCTGATCCTTATGCTTAGTCTCTTCGGCCTTGGACAAAGCCTAACGGCAAGCGCGCGGGCGAGTCCAGTCGCAAAACATCACTCGGCGAGCACGATGGCATTGACATGCCGACCATAGTCGGGCTCGCCGTGCAACGTGGTTCGCCGATAGCTGAAGAAACGCGCTGGCTCGGCGTATGTGCACAAGGC
This sequence comes from uncultured Alphaproteobacteria bacterium, assembly GCA_963751535.1. GTDB lineage: Bacteria > Pseudomonadota > Alphaproteobacteria > Rhizobiales > Xanthobacteraceae > Pseudolabrys. The sequence goes on along the minus strand of CAVVUW010000005.1, from coordinate 139,203 downwards.
GAGGTCTTCGAACCGCGAAACGCCGGCCTGTTGAACGCGGTGTGCGATATAACTCGTGAGATCAAACATCGCATGGCCATCGCGTTGCGATGGTGCGAAGAAGTCTGCATTCGCCCTGTCGGCCGCCAGGAAACGCTCAACGAACTCTGGCCCAACTTCATAGTTTGCTTGGCGAATGGTTGGTCCGAGCGCGACAGTGATGCGGTCGCGGTTGGCGCCCAGTTGCTCCATCGCGACGATCGTTGCTTCAATCACACCCGTCAGCGCGCCGCGCCAGCCTGCGTGTGCGGCCCCGATCACTCCTGCGGCACTGTCGGCGAAAAGCAATGGTCCGCAGTCGGCAGTCGATACGCCGATTGCCAATCGCGGAACGCGTGTGACGATGGCGTCCGCGCGTGGCCGATTCTCAGGCGTCCAGGGCTCATCAGCAACCACAACGTCCGGTGAATGGATTTGATATGCCGTGAGCAGGCGATCCGGAGTCACTCCAAGAACCGCCGCCATGCGTGCGCGGTTCTCGGCAACTTTGTCGGGCGCATCGCGAGAGCCGACGCCGCCATTGAGCGATGCATAAACACCCTGCGAAACGCCGCCGGAGCGCGTGAAAAACGCGTGGCGAATGCGCTCTAGAGTGGCAAGTGTGGCGGCTTGGAGCATTTCGTTCCGATACCCGAGCAGCAACTGAATAGATAGTGCGCGCGAGGACGCGCGGCCAGCGACTAGGTCTCGAAACCGGGCGGCGCGCCCACCGAGGGATGGACGTAGGCGGCGACCTTGAACAATTCGCCCATCGCATCCCTGTTACGGCCGATCAGGCGCTCGAGCGCCTCGTCGATGTCGGCCGGGCGTGCGGCTTTTGATTTCAGTGCGGCTGCCCGCCGTTCGATACCCAGGCGCCGCAGGAATTGCGACTGTTCGATCGGCCCAAAACCGATTGTACCCATGGCTTCGACGGCCCGCGCCAACGACTGGAAGTCGACGTGGGCGGTCAGGTCAAGATGACCGGGGTAGGTAAGGGGGTCGGCGTAGGCGTGCTGACCGACAGCCTGCAAGGTTTCGCCGAGCGCGGTTTCCGTGTGACCGTAGTCGATCACCAGCGCGGCGCCTCGGTTGTCCGCGACGCACCGGCCGACCTCTATGGCCGTGGTGTCGGCGCGCCATTCGAAAACGGCACCCGTGCGTGGCGCACGCAATGCAGGCGGCAGCAAGTTCTGGAAGAACGGCATCGGCTCGGGCGCGATCGTGAAGGCCAGCTGCCCCGACGGCTCAATCTGGATTCGCCGTTCATGCCAGCCGCGTTCGGTCTTTATCGCCTGATTGATCGGCAATGCGTCGAAGAATTCATTTGCAAAGATGATCGCTGGCCCTTTCGGCACGTCGACTACCGAACGGTGCCAGGTAACTGGAATCCCCGTGCCTTCCAGCGTCTTTTCCTGTTGCGCTCGCAAAGCGGGACTGATCTCGACCAGGTGCACAACTATTGCTGCGCGAAACTCCGGCACGAGTTGCGCCGCCCGCAATGCGTCTTTCAGCATCGTGCCGCGACCTGGGCCGAGCTCGATCAGTCGCACATTCTCGGGAGCTCCCATCTGTTTCCATACGGCAGACGCCCAGATACCGATCAACTCGCCGAACATCTGGCTTACCTCGGGCGCGGTGATGAAATCACCTCGCGCGCCGAACGGGTCGTGAGTTGTGTAATAACCGTGGGTGGGGTCGAGCAGACAGAGGGCCATGTACTCAGCGACAGGCATCGGCCCGCCCAGCTCGATCCGCCGGCGGATTTCAGCGTCCAGCGCGGAGTTTTCCTCCACTAGCGTCTCCGAAGCGGTGGGTGCTTCAGCGCGTAGAAAATGAAACATAGACCGGCGAGGAACAGTGGCACGGACAGCAACTGCCCCATCGTTGCGCCGCCCCAAAGAAATCCCAGCTGCGCATCCGGCTCGCGGAAGAACTCACAGAATGTGCGAGCGAGAGCGTAGCCGACAGCAAAGCATCCAATGATCAGGCCGGGGCGCTTCAGGGCGCCAGCGCGCACGAGGAGGGCAAGGACGATGAACAACAACAAACCTTCGAGTCCGGCCTCGTAGAGTTGACTGGGGTGTCGCGGCAACGGCCCGCCATTGGGAAATATCATGGCCCAGGGTACGTCCGTGGGACGGCCCCACAGTTCTCCGTTTATGAAATTGGCGATCCGGCCCAGGAACAAGCCGATGGTGCCGGCTGCGCATGTGAGATCCCCGAGGGAAAGAACAGAGATCCCGCGCGTGTATCCAAACAACAAGACTGCGAGCACGCAGCCGATGAATCCACCATGAAATGACATGCCGCCATTCCACAACTGCACGATTTCGATCGGGTGCTCGACGAAGTAGGGCAGATTGTAAAAGAGCACGTAACCGATGCGGCCACCCAGGATAATGCCGATGGTCACCCACAGCACGAAATCATCGAAGTCGGTCACCGTCATCGGTGCCTTACGGCCCCACAATTTTGTCGAGCGAATCAGCAGGCGCGCGTAAGCCCAACCGATCAGGATGCCGAAGATGTAGGCGAGGGCATACCAGCGAATGGCGAAGGGCCCGAGCTGCACCAGCACCGGATCGAAGGTCGGATAGGGGATGACGAGCACAGGCATTGCGAGATCCGATTCTGTGGAACGTAGGCCCCGCCGAGAAGTGCTAGCACGCCGGGCCTTGCAGCGGCACGACCGGATCGCCATTGTGAAGCAATCCGGTGCCGGAGACGAAATATGACCCAGACCAGCAACCGCTTTTTCGACGAGATGGCGCGCTTGATGAACGATGCAGCGGGCGTGGCGCAAGGGGTGCGTCGCGAATTTGATACCCTGTTGCGCAGTCAGGCTGAAAGGATTTTGCGCGATCTCGACGTGGTCAAGCGCGAGGAATTCGAGGCGGTCAAGGACATGGCACGTCTGGCCCGAGAGGAGAATGAGGCCCTGAAGACGCGGATCGCCGCTCTGGAAGCCAAGACCGAAAGGCCCGCCAAGAAGGCCAAGGGTTCGTCCGAAGAGACCCCTTGATCACGGTCTGCGCGGTTTTCTTGCCCTTTTTAAATGCGGCCGCTATAACCCGCCCCGTCCGCGGCCCCCGGCACCCCTGGAGGCTTGCCGCGTGCGCAGGCGGCGAGAAAGCCGCCTTTTTCCATTGGCTTAGATGAGGGATTGCAATGGCGACCGTCCAGGAAATGAAAGCGACGGCACGTCCGAAAGGCGGCAAGGGGACCGCTCGGGCTGCGCGTCGTACCGGCAAAGTGCCGGGCGTGATTTACGGAGAGAATAAGCCCCCGCTCATGGTCCTGGTCGATCATGCTGAGCTGCGCCAGCGTATCTACGCCGGGCGCTTCCTCACCACGCTCTACAACATCGATGTGGACGGCACCAAGCATCGGGTCATTCCGCGCGACTTCCAGCTCGACGCGATCAAGGACCTGCCGATGCATGTCGACTTCCTGCGAGTGTCGGAAGGCGCCACCATTCGGGTGCACATTCCCGTGCACGTCCTCAACGCCGATCAGGCGCCGGGCGTGAAACGCGGCGGAGCCGTGAACATCGTCACACACACGGTCGAAGTCGTGTGCCCGGCGGACGCGATTCCGGAGTCGATCGATGTCGATATTTCCAGCCTCGACATCAATCACTCGAAGCACCTGACTGAGGTAACGCTCCCGGCGAATATTCGCGTGATTGGACGTTCCGACATGACGCTCGTTACCGTCGTGCCGCCGTCTGGCTATGCGGAAGAAATGAAGGCCGCCGCCGAAGCGGCCGCAGCAGCAGCGGCAGCCGCCGCAGCGGCCGCGGCAACCGGTGCTGCGCCCGCTGCCGAAGGTGCGGCTCCTGGCGCCGCCCCCGGTGCAGCGCCTGGCGCGGCTCCCGCCGGTGGTGCCGCACCTGCCGCCGCCGCGGCAGCGAAACCCGAGAAGAAGTGAGGCCTCGTTCGGGCCTCACCGTCAGCGTTTGCGTATTCGGCAAACTCTAGGCGAGCGCCGTTCACGCCATGCTGCTTTTCGTCGGCCTCGGCAATCCCGGTCCCAAGCACGCCGGCAACCGCCATAACATCGGGTTCATGGCGGTGCAGGCGATTGCGCGCCGCCATGAACTCTCGCCGTGGCGGCGGCGGTTTCAAGGCGTTGCGGTGGAAGGCAACATTGCGAGGGAGCGCATCCTTCTGCTTTTGCCCGGTACATACATGAACGAGTTGGGCAGGGCCGTTGGAGAGGCTGCAAATTTCTACAAGCTCGATACCGGCAGCATCGTGGTGTTTCACGACGAGGTCGACTTGCCGCCGGCGAAAGTCAGGGTGAAAGTCGGTGGCGGCGTTGCGGGCCACAATGGCTTGCGCTCGATAACCGCCCACATCGGCAATGAGTACAAGCGCGTGCGCATCGGCATTGGCAAACCAGACGTCAAGGAGTTGGTCCCGATGCATGTGCTGGGCGACTTCGCAAAAAGCGAGTGGGCGTGGGTCGAGGCCTTGTGCGATGTGGTGGCCGACAGCGCCGCGCTTCTGGTCGAGGGCAAGGATTTATCGTTCCAAAATAAGGTCCATCTCGCCATGGAAGCCAAAGGCTTCGACGACGATCCGGACGATGAGTTGTCCGACTCCAAATAAGAATACTGGCATAGAGATAATAAAATCATGGGATTCAAATGCGGCATTGTCGGCCTGCCAAATGTGGGCAAGTCGACACTCTTCAATGCCTTGACGCAAACCGCGGCGGCACAGGCCGCCAACTATCCATTCTGCACGATCGAACCGAATGTCGGCGAGATTGCGGTGCCGGACGCGCGGCTGGACAAACTGGCGGTGCTTGGGAAGTCGGCGCAAATCATTCCGACGCGCATCACGTTTGTCGATATCGCCGGGCTCGTGCGCGGCGCGTCCAAGGGTGAAGGTCTAGGCAACCAGTTTCTCGCCACCATTCGTGAGGTCGATGCGATCGTGCACGTTGTGCGCTGTTTTGAGGACAGCGACGTCACTCATGTGGAAGGGAAAATCGATCCTATCGCCGACATCGAGACGATCGAAACAGAACTGATGCTCGCTGATCTCGACAGTCTGGAAAAGCGTGTCGACAATCTTGAGAAGAAAGCGAAAGGCATCGGTGAAGACGCCAAACTCGCCAAGGAAACCCTTGACCTCATCAAGCGTACGCTTGTTCTACTGCGTGACGGAAAGCCGGCGCGCCTGGTTGAGCGCAAAGCCGAGGAAGAAAAGCTGTTTCATTCCCTGGGTCTGCTAACATCGGCCCCGGTGCTTTACGCATGCAATGTGGACGAATCCTTCGCTGCGACCGGCAATGATTTCTCCCGCAAGGTCGAAGAGCGGGCGAAGGCCGAAGGCGCGGTGGCGGTCGTCATCTCGGCCAAGATCGAATTGGAGATCGCGACTTTGCCGCCGGAAGAACGGGCGGAATATCTCGAGGCCGTCGGATTAAAGGAGACCGGTCTCGATCGCCTCGTGCGCGCCGGCTACGTGCTTCTGCACCTCGTCACCTACTTTACGGTCGGTCCGAAGGAAGCGCGCGCCTGGACCATCACGCAAGGCACCAAGGCGCCACAGGCGGCGGGCGTCATTCATACCGACTTCGAGCGCGGCTTCATCCGGTCCGAAACCATTGCCTATGACGACTACATTGTCTGCGAAGGCGAGGCGGGTGCCCGCGACGCCGGGAAAATGCGGCTGGAAGGCAAAGAGTACGTCGTTGCGGACGGTGATGTGATGCATTTCCGCTTTGCCACCTGAGGGAACTCTTTCTGCTAAGCTCGCACGCATGAGCGCTACAACGGACGACTCGACGGTCCCGGATCCTGTTTCGACGAAGGCCACGGAGCGCCGTGCTCTTGGCACTGCTTGCGGTGCGCATGCCTTGCATGACGGGTACACCGATCTCGTCTACGTGATGTTGCCGATCTGGCAGGGCGAGTTCGGCCTCGGCTTTGCGGCGCTCGGACTGATGAGAACGGTCTTTTCCGGCACCCTCGCTGGCTTCCAGATTCCGGCAGGTTTTTTGGCAGAACGTTTCGGTGCAGCGACGGTTTTGGCGCTGGGCACCGCGCTCGCGGGACTTGGTTACATATTTGCGGGTCTCAGCAGCGGCGTTGCTGTTCTCGTTGTCGCTCTATTTGTTGGCGGACTCGGCGCGAGCACGCAGCATCCGCTCGCGTCATCGCTTATCGCGCATGCATTCGCGGGCACGCGATCGTTAAAGGCGCTCGGCACGTACAACTTCGCCGGAGATATTGGGAAAATGATCTTCCCGGCTGCTGCGGCTCTGATGCTCATCGTGATGCCCTGGCGTCACGCATTGATGATCCTCGGTGCTCTCGGAGCGGTTGCGGCACTGGCAATCTTTATCGCCATGCCGAGGTTCGACGACGGCAAGGCTTCATCACGAAAAGAGGATCGCGCACGAGGGGCTACTGGCGCCGTAAAGCCTTCTGCATTTCCGCTGCTCTTGTCGGTCGGAGTGATCGATAGCGCGACACGTATGGCTTTCCTCACCTTCCTTCCGTTCGTACTTACGGCCAAGGGAGCTAGCATTCAGGTTATCGGTCTGGCGCTGACGCTGGTTTTTGTCGGCGGGGCGATGGGCAAGCTCGTCTGTGCATTCATCGGCGCCCGCATCGGCGCGGTGGCCACGGTGTGGCTGACAGAAACAATAACGGCCCTGGGCATTGTGAGCCTGCTTCCGCTGTCACTCGGGCCAGCCTTGATATTGTTGCCGATTGTCGGGATTGCGCTCAACGGCACGTCATCCGTGCTGTATGGCTCGGTGCCCGATCTTGTCGAACCGGCTTGGCGACAGCGTGCTTTCAGCATCTTCTACACGGGGACTATTGGCGCTGGCGCCGTTTCGCCGGCAATCTACGGGTTACTGGGCGATGCGGTCGGCATCCCGGCGGCTCTCATGGTCGTTGCTGGCGTCGTGCTTGTTACCTTGCCGATCACGCTCGTCTTACGGCCGGCCCTTAGGGTGCGGCCGTCCTGAGCTCAGTGCTGGAGCGTTTTGACCTGTCCCACCACCGCCCCCGGCAGGAAGTCGAGGTAGGGACCGAGAAGGAACGCCTCTCCGGAGCCGCTGCCATACAGACGATCATGGGCGTCGATCATTGCCCGCACGAGAGCGACACAGCCCGACATTGAATCCACAATAAGGTCATTGATTTCACCCGACCTCAGTCCCGCATTGTAACGAGGATCGGCGAATACCTTGCGGACAATGCAATCTGTTGCCCGATGCACCAGCGGCAGGAGCTTGGCGTCCTTCTGCCGGACAGACATATGCATCGACACGCTCGAACTGGCGGCGAGGGGCGGCTGGATCTCAAGGGAAACTTTCAACACAAGCGACAATCCGAACAAAGGTTCGAGAATCATCCCTTGGCCCCCGCAGAATCACGTCTCCAATGGAGGTATCGTAGTCTGACTCATTGCGCACGCAAGTTTTGCAACGTCGAACCAAACTTTCGATCGGATATGATCTTGCCTCGGTCGACAGGAACCGATCCGGCACCGAGCGATTGTGGTGATATGGAAAAGATAACGAAAACTGTCGGCGCGATGACGAACGACCAGGCCATTCAGCTTCGCCAACTCGCGTTTGATGCTTACGAGCCCGACGCGTTTCGCCCGAACTTGACCCGTACGGAAGCCGGACGGCGCATCGCGGCGCTGCAGGCAAAACTGAGGCTGATGGACGACCCGCCGCACGTGCAGTGACGGAATGATCGAAACTTCATTCCATTGCCGGAGGAACCGCTCCGGACGGCCCGGCGTTTTCTCCTCTGGACACAAATCGTGAGGAGGAACTTATGACATATTTTGGCCATGCCGCTATTGTGACCGCGCTGCTTGCGAGCGCGGGAGTGGCCGGCGCGCAGACCACGGTCATCACGCGTGAGCCGGTCGAATCCCGGACAGTGGTGACCACTGAACCTCTGCAGCTTACACCGGTGCAGCGCCAGACCATCTATCGCACAATCGTGCGCGAGCGCGTTGCACCAGCGCAGCCGACTGTTGAATACCGCGTTGGGGCGCGAATACCGGAAAGCGTGCAACTCTATGCGCTGCCGCAAGAAGTTGCAGTCGAGGTCCCGGCCATCAGGGCCTACAAATACATGGTGGTAAATAACCGCGTTGTGTTGATCGATCCCGCAACCAGCGAAGTCATCGCTGAAGTGGCTGATTAATGCGCCCCATCGGTTGGAATTTGGCCCGGCGCCGCGCGCGCCGGGCCATGTTTTTTACGAACCCAATGTTTACCGTGGGCCAACAGGGCAGATATGCACCTGCGGAGGTGCTGGATTTTCGGCGTCACAAGGGCCATATTAGTCGCCGAGGAGCCTTTGATTATGTCTATGATCAACTACCGTGCCCCGTCCGAACTGTTTCCTAGCCGGAGCCGGAAGTCGCGCCGGCCGATTGGCTACAAGCGCTTTCCGACTGCGGCCGAGGCCATTCGCTTCGCCATTGAGGAATTGCCGCCGGAATTATTGTTGGGCGCATATCTTGAAGTGGAAGAGAAACGTTTCGATGGAAACGGGATTCGTCAGCTTTACGAAAGTGACGATTATCCGCTGCCACGCAAGGGCGCAAAGAACAAAGTGGCCGCCGCCAGCTGATCTGAATTTCCGGACGCGATGCGTCTGAAAAAAGAAGCCATCGCCGGCATGTCCGGCGATGGCTTTCTCAACTCATGAAATCGATATTGGCTGTCGGGCCTAGTCCGAATTCCTGGATCCATTTTTCCATTGCGTGAGACTGTCACCGATAACCTTCATGGCAGTCATTGCGGCGTGGCTCAGACTGGCGTAACCGGCAATTTCCCGGCCGACCCGTTCACCTTCGCTACGTAGCATTTCGCGAACGCCTTGCAGTTCAAGGATGACTCGGTCGATTTCTTCCATTGATGCACCGGAAACACGCCGAATAAGTCCATTCAGACTGTCAGCCACCGGTTCTACCGGTGTATCGGTGTCAGGCCGTTGGCGACGCAGGAAAGCGACGTCGCGTCGGACGAATTCGCGAATTTCGCCCTCGAACGTCGCCGCCGCCTGTTCGGCGTCGCTCAACTTTTCCACTGATTTCCGGTTTGGAGCATATATCTCCGGCCCTGGTTTTTCCGGGACTGCACCAAGCCGATCAGTTCTGCTCATGGTCAACTCCTACAAGGCGCAATGCAAATTGCGCGGGTCCCCTTTGCAGGTCGATTGCCGCATGCGACTTGGGCGGCCGTGGGGCAGAGGAGGGCTTGCCCACCGAACCAGTCGAACCGGGCAAGTTATGCACGACTTTTTCAGGATTCAGCGCCCCGAAAGGCCTACCAGTGGAGCTTAAAACCGGCGCTGATGCTTTTGCTGCTGGTGGCTTGGCCGAAGTCCGTGACGGCGGTGGTAACCTGGAGTGGCCCGTAAAGCTTCTGCTCGGCGCTCAGCGTGTTGTGGGTTACGGGATCGTTGCTGGCGCTGGCCAGGCCGGCGCCGAGCGTTGTGCCGGTTGGCAGGATGTTGAATTTGACGCTTCTTTCATTGCCGAACACCTGCGGCGTCAGGGGCGTGGAGGCGGGCGGCAAAGCCATCAAAGGAATATCGCTCGGTCCTGCCACGGTCTGACCACGCGTCTCAGTGACCGAATATGTGTCCTGGAAGGTGACGGCAAAGCGACCGCCGAACGGAATCGACTGTTTCAACGTTGTGCCGAATTTGCCCTGTTCATTCGTCGGGTCGATCCGCGCATCCACGCTTCCGATGTTTGCAACCCCGACCGAAGCCCAAGCGGACCCCGAGGGGGAATCGTCGCGAGTCGTCGGCAGGGCGCGGTCGAAGGCACTTCCTCCGCGCGAGGGCCCGCGATCGGCGCCGACAGAGTTGCTCCAATCGGTCTGCAGCGGCTGCTTTACAACGAGTGTGCTCGAGCCATCGAGCTTGTCGGTGCGTGTGACAGCGTAGCCGTTGTCGGACGCCCCGGGGATGCGCAGTGGCTTTTTCGGCGGTTCTGCGAGCGCCAAAGGATCAAAGACCAGCGCATTGCCGAGCATCGCGCTTTCCTCGGGGGTCAGCGTCGTTTCGGGTACAAGGACAGCATTGTTCGAGTCGGATGGCGGCGCCTCTTGCCCGGTAGCGGGCAGAGCAGCGAATGCCATTGCGCCGGTCGTCAGCAATGCGCAAAGAACGTTTGCTTGCATTCCTGAAACTCCACCGATGATGCCTTTTCCGAGGCGATGCTTGACGCCGACTGCTTAAACACTGGTTGCGCTTGCCATGGAACTTTGGCGAAGCTGTGGAACTACTTTCGTCATTTTTGTGTCAGAGACAGCGGGCGGCGATTGCCCCATTAATGTGCTCTACGTCGGCATCCAGGCGGCCCAGCTCGCGCTCGCGTTCAGCGCCACCCTTGCATAGCGCAGTCACCGCTCGCGCTTTTACGACTTCTAGAAAATAGAGCTGGGTCGCGGAGCAAGTCTCTGGCCCGGCGATCAGGCCAAGCTTTTTGATCCGCGCTTGCATGGCCGCGACGTTCGCCGTTGCGTCGGCAAGATTGCGATCGCAGCCGGGTGGCTGTAGCGGTTCCGGACGGGCAGGCGGCGCCATAAGCAGTGCGAGGGCGAAGCTGCCGGGAATGATGATTCCGACAAAGGTAAGAAGTGCGCGAAGAAAACGTTTGAGCATGGCATGCCCTCCGACCGTTACTCCTCTTGGTCGGTCGGAGCGGCGAAAAGGTTCAAGCGTTACTCTATGAAACCAGAACGCACGCTGGTGGGTTATCTCAGGTCCAGGTGAGGATCAGGATATGCCTGCTTTATTGCCGATCTTGTTAACCGCGTCGCACCTTGTTCTGGCAGCCGACTCAATGCCGAAATTCGATCTTGAGCGGACGTGCCGACCGGCGGCCGCGGCTGCGGTATTGCCAGGGCGAGACTCGGTGGCATGTCAGCGGGACGAACGTGATGCGCGCGGCAAGCTCGAGCAGGATTGGGCCCGATATAACGAGGCACAGAAGCGCCAGTGCGCCGGCTTCGTCGCGCTCGATCGCGCGCCGAGTTATGTGGAGCTCCTCACTTGCCTGGAAATGGCAAAGCAAGCCCAGGAGCTTCCCCCAGAATCGAAAGCGGATACCGTAGGCCGCCAGTGATTATCAGGATTTCTTTCCCGGCGGATTGTTATAAGGGCTAGTGGACGAGCCCTGCATTTGTGAAAGCTTGTATGCCGACAGTTGCTTGGGTTTGTCCTTTTCGGCCTTTGGCTTCCTTTTTTCCTTCGTCGAACGCATCTGACCTTTCGCCATGACGATCTCCTTGAAGTCGAGCGACGCCGAATGCTAGCCGGCGCGCGGCCGGGCGCAAGAGGATGTCCCAAGGGTTTTTTGAGGCCTCAGGTCCGGGGCGAGGGCGCACCGGCCGCCTTCATCTTTTCGTCGATGCACTTGTTGACGAGTTCGGCGCGTTTATCGATATTTTCGTGCGCGCTGCTCTTTTCAGTCCGCATCCAGCATTCCCGTGCCGCGCGCGAGTGGGTCATCGGTTCGGAATTTGCGACAGGGGCTGCCTGTGTCCGCGGCGCCTCTGCGTCCGGCCTGGCCGAGGTGACCGCTCTGGGCGCATCACCCGCCGTCGGGCCGGTGCCATCGGTCTCGCAGCCGGCGAGTGTCAGCGCGCAGGCAGTAAACAGGACAAATCGCCCAACCAGGAGATTGCGGAACTTTACGAGCACAGACTGCATCTCACGCTCTCAGAACACCGGATTTCTAGTGATGGTCGCCCAGGGGGGCGGCGCGCTATTTGCCTGAAAAGATCGATATACGCAACGGCACGAAACAGGTTTCACAATCGCGTGCTTGACCGTGAACCGTGGTCGAGGCCGGTACGTTGTTCCTCAAATACACGGAACCGGAGGCAGCTATGCGTATCTTTTCGGTGGCGGCAGCCGCCATGCTTGTTTGTGGCGGCGCGCTTGCAGCCGATGGGCCTGCGCCTGAAAACGGCGACGCGGCGGTCGGTGTAGGCATTCTCTGCAACACACCGCAACAGGCCAAGCAGTTCGTCAACTTGCGCGGCAAAGGGGCGGCGCCCGAAAAGGCAATGCAGGTCGTGAATGCCGCCGCGCGAGACGGGCATGCGTGCGGCATCGCGGCCGTCGCTTACATTCGAAACCAGACTGTCGGTACCGTGAAGCTCAAGGATCGTCTTGTGCAAATCGTGCGCATAAACGTTGTCGCGGGATTTACCGGATCCGGCTGGGAGCGCGCGACCGCCGATATGACTCAGTACGCAGTCCTCGAAGGGGCGGGCGAATCCGTCTGACGTGCGTTGACTAAAACCATTGGGTATTTCCCGCAAGCAGGCCGTTAATCTGAGATATCGATCTCATTCTGCAAACAATTAATGATGAACGGCGACGCCGGGCTTAACCAAGCCCGGCGTTTTGATTTGCCAGCAGACGGCCGCACGCAGACATTTGACCCGCATATGCGCGTTTGTGAGCTCAGTGCAGCGCGCTCGCGCACTGTGATCTTGGTCTGGCAGCAACTGGGAAACGCAATGTTCGCTAAAGTCATCATTGCCCTTGCGACCACTGCCGTTATCGGAACGCTTTCCGTCGGCACCGATGCATGGGCGCGCGGCGGTGGCGGTCGTGGAAAAGCTCACGGCATGAATTGGGGCGGCAACGGCATGATGGGCATGCACGGAAAATCGGGGCACGGCCGTCATTTCCCGCACCAGGCGCATCACGGCAAGCATGATGATGGGCACGGCAAGCACGACGACAAAAACAAGATGGGCATGTGGCAGCGCGGTCGCGGCGGCAAGGATTTTCGCCGAGAATGGCAGGCGGGAGGCGGCGGCGGTGGTGGCGGCGGGTACGGCGGAGGTGGAAGTGTTGGAGACTTCTGCCAAGGCACGCTTTGCCAGGGCGTTTGGTATCAGGTCACTGAATCTCCAAAACGGTCACGTGACGAAGACCGGCCTGTCGACAAATAGAGAAAGAACGGGACGCTTATGACTCAGGGTTCTGTTGCCAGTATGAAGCGCTCCATATTTGGGATTCTGATTGCGGCGTGCGCTTTCGCGGCACCTTGCGTCTTCTTCGCAAGCTGCCGACCTCGGTTCGGATTTCCGGCCCGGAGTACGCCATGTCAGAACCGCGTGGCATTACTCAAGCTGGCGCGACCGCTGCGCTTGGGCCGGCTACTATTGCCTCTATGCCTGGGATGGAAACATCTACAGCTATCCCTGGGATGACCGCCCATCCGCGTATGCTTACGCGCGCCGGCATCGACATCGCTATTAAAGGACGCGGGCGGCGACTATCGCCGCTTGTTGCTGCGGAAGCCTCCGCGCATTCCCGGCTTTCCAAGTTTTGAGCGGGGCGAATCCGCCCTTGCCGGCTTTGTCTCGTGCGATAACGCAATGCCCATCTCGTCGAGATGCGGCTTGTGCGGTCGATCTACACCCTTACGCAATCTCGGTTCCTGCGCGAGCATCACATCGCGCGCCGTGGGATTGTCGAGCACCGCAAGCTCTGTTGCCCGCAGGCGTTTGATCTCGTCGCGCAGGCGCGCGGCCTGCTCGAAGTCGAGATCGGCAGCAGCCTCGCGCATGCGGGTCTCGAGATCAGCGATGACGGCTTCGAGATTGTGGCCGATCGTTGCGGCCTCGGCGAACTCGCCGGAACCGGCGGCGCCGGTTGCGATTAGCACATGGTCGCGCTCGTATACGCTGTCAAGAATGTTGGCGATGCCCTTGCGTACACTCTCTGGCGTGATGCCGTTCGCCTTGTTGTACTCCTCCTGCTTTTCGCGACGGCGGTTGGTTTCTTCAATCGCGCGCCGCATCGAGCCCGTCACCGCATCGGCATAGAGCACGACTTTGCCATCTATGTTGCGCGCGGCGCGACCGATTGTCTGGATCAGACTGGTCTCGCTGCGGAGGAACCCTTCTTTGTCCGCGTCGAGAATGGCAACCAGCGCGCATTCCGGAATATCGAGGCCTTCGCGCAGCAGGTTAATGCCGACAAGAGCATCAAATGCGCCGAGCCGCAGGTCGCGGATGATCTCGATTCGCTCCAGCGTGTCGATGTCGCTGTGCATATAACGTACGCGGATGCCCTGCTCGTGTAAATATTCCGTCAGGTCCTCGGCCATGCGCTTTGTCAGCACGGTAATAAGTGAACGAAAACCTTTCGCCGCCACCTGTCGCACTTCGCCGACGAGATCATCAACCTGCGTGCGGGCGGGCCGCACTTCGACGGGCGGATCGATCAGTCCGGTGGGACGGATTACCTGCTCGACGAAAACACCTCGCGCTTCTTCCATTTCCCAGGGCCCGGGCGTGGCCGAGACTGCCAGCGACTGCGGCCGCATGGCATCCCATTCTTCGAAACGCAGCGGACGGTTGTCCATGCAGGAGGGGAGCCGGAAGCCGTATTCGGCGAGCGTCGCCTTCCGCCGGAAGTCGCCGCGATACATGCCACCAAGCTGAGGAATAGTAACGTGACTTTCGTCCACGAAAACCAATGCGTTGTCTGGCACGTACTCGAACAGCGTCGGCGGTGGCTCGCCAGGCTTGCGGCCGGTGAGGTAGCGCGAATAGTTCTCGATTCCCGCACAAGCGCCGGTCGCTTCCATCATTTCGAGGTCGAAAATCGTGCGCTGCTCGAGCCGCTGCGCCTCAAGCAAGCGGCCGGCGTTATTGAGCTGCTCGAGCCTGTGGCGTAATTCGTTCTTGATACCAGCGACGGCCTGAATAAGCGTTGGACGGGGCGTGACATAGTGTGAATTGGCGTAGATTTTCACGAAATCCAATTCGTCCGTCTTTTGGCCGGTCAGCGGGTCCATTTCTTCGATTTTTTCGATCTCGTCGCCGAACAGATGGATGCGCCAGGCGCGATCTTCATAGTGTGCGGGAAAGATATCGACCGTGTCCCCGCGTACACGAAACGAACCGCGGAAAAAATCGCCTTGCGTGCGTTTGTATTGCAGTGCGATGAGGTCGGCGAGCAATTGCCGCTGGTCGATCTTTCCGCCCTGTTTGAGGGTGAAGGTCATCGCTGAATATGTTTCCACCGATCCGATACCGTAGATGCAGGAAACCGATGCGACGATGATAACGTCGTCGCGCTCGAGCAGGGCGCGCGTCGCCGAATGGCGCATGCGGTCGATCTGCTCGTTGATCGTGGATTCTTTTTCGATGTAGGTGTCTGTTCGCGGAACGTAAGCTTCGGGTTGGTAGTAGTCGTAGTAGCTGACGAAATATTCGACTGCGTTTTCCGGGAAGAACGATTTGAATTCACCATAAAGCTGAGCGGCCAAGGTTTTGTTGGGCGCGAGAACGAGCGCGGGGCGCTGCGTGGCCTCGATCACCTTGGCCATCGTGAATGTCTTGCCAGATCCAGTGACGCCGAGAAGCACCTGGGTGCGGTCAGTGCGCTTCACGCCCTCGACGAGTTCCGCGATTGCCTGTGGTTGGTCGCCTTTCGGGTCGAAGTCAGACGCGATGACGAGCTTCTTTCCGCCTTCCGACTTTTCCGGTCGCGGCGGACGGTGCGGCGTCCACGGCGTGGCGGTGAATTCAGGACGACCCTCGCGCAGTAATTGTTCGAGCGATTGCTGGCTTGCTATGCCGGCAAAGCCGCCCGGTTGGGTCGGCAGGTCGGCGCGCGGCAGCCGGTATTTCGGGTCTTCTTTTTTCGAGGCTGGCGTCGGTGGTGCCTCGTCGTCCCCAATCCCCAACTCTTTCGCGAGCTGCGGATCAAGTCCGGTAATCGGGGAGGCCGTGTAGTCACGTTGCGGCGCTTCGTCGAATTCCTTGGGAGTCGACTTGCGCGCCTTGTGGGCATCGGAAAAATCGCGACGGCGGTCCCACGAATTGTCTGATGGTGGCTGCAATCCTGTGCCGGACCCCAGACCCGCAGTGCCGCGCCCGATGCCGGGATTGAGCAGATTGGCAAGCGAATCCGGAGTTGGTTTGTCGTCGGGGCGTGCGGCCTTTGCACGCGTTGGCCGCGCCGGGTCTTTTTTCGGTTTATCGGGGGATTTCGCCATTAGCCCGAATATGGGGCGAGTCCACCGGCGAGGAAAGGGGATCCCGTATCAGGAAGCGATGCCGCTATTGCTTCGCGCAGGCATTTTTTTCGGGGTCGGATTTGGCAAGGGTTTGCCGTACCGATTTGGGTGGAGACGGTGTGAAATCGGAGGCAATCAGCACGCCGTTCCTCACAAGGTCTTGCATGGAATCCAGTACGCGGCTTTTCACCTGCGTCAGGGATTCCACTTCCGACTGGTTGGCAGAGTAGTTCTCCGGCTTCGAAGCGATCTGATCCGCCTGAACGAGGAAAATATTTGCAGCCTGGACGGCGAGCGCTCGATTGTCGATGTCGCACAAACCCCAGGAATTCGACCGATATACGCAATCGGCGACGGAAGCCCACTTGGCCGCGAGTTCGATGGTCCCATGGTCTCGCGGTGCGCCCATTACGGCTGTAAGACGATCCGCATGTCGAGCTGACACCAAAGATTGAAACAGTTTCGCCGGATCGATCTCGCGTTCAGAATCGACGTCGAGAACCAGATCCTTTGTCACACAGATCTTCAACAATGCAGCCGTTTCCGATCGACCAATCCTATTCCCAGAGAAGGAGAGCTTGTTGTCTGCCTCGGCTGGTGCGCTCAGCAGAGACATCCATTGATTTGGTCCGGGGATCTTGGCCCAGTTCAGGACGGCAAATCCGCCGATGACGAAGGCCCCAGCCGCTGCGGCTGCCGTGGAAAGCACTGACGACCAGCGTGTGGGTTGTCGCATCTGCCGTGCACGATATTCCTCGATGTTGATCACGGCGGACCACCCCTCGTATTTCAGCGCCACTAAACCATGCGATGTTTACGTGAGGATTAAGTATCCTGAGTTGTGGATCCGATCGTAAACGAACCAACAACGCGACCGTTCGACTTTGAGCGGCAGGGCCGACCCTCGACCGTGAAAAGGGGCTGTCTTTCGATCTATCTCGGCCTCGATGCGGTGCTAAACTGCCGGCAAAACTGAACAAAATTGGGGAGGAATCGATGCCGGGGACTGATCTCACACGACGCCTGCTGCTTGCAGGACTTGCGGCGGCGCCGTTTGCGCACAAAGCCGAGGCCCAGGCAATCTGGCCGAACCGGCCTGTGCGCGTGATGGTGCCGTATCCGCCAGCGGGTGGCGCTGACACGACCGCCCGCATCGTGTTCGCCAGGCTCGGAGAAATGCTTGGCCAGCAGTTCGTGATAGAGAACCGGGGTGGCGCTGGCGGGACAATCGGTGAGGCTGTCGTCGCGAAGGCCGATCCCGATGGCTACACAGTTCTGCACGATGCGACCGCGTTCTCCGTGAATTCGTCGCTCTATTCGAACCTCCCGTTCGACTACAGCAAGGATTTCGATCCGGTCGCCCTCGTATCGCTGGTACCGAACATCCTAGTAGTGACGCCTTCTGTGCCGGTGAAGACGGTTGCTGACGTTATTGCGCTTGCCAAGGCAGCGCCGGACGGCATTGACATGGCGTCGTCCGGCAATGGCACGCTGCAGCACCTGTCACTGGAAATGTTCCGACACCAGACCGGCATCAAGATCAGTCACGTGCCCTATCGCGGCGGTGGGCTCGCCCTCAACGACGTCATGTCGGGACAGGTGAAGTTCTTCTTCGCCAATGGATCATCGGTGGTCGGATTGATCCAGGGCGGCAAGGTGAAGGCGATCGCGCACACGGGAAAGGGCAGGTTGGCCAGTCTGCCTGATATCCCGCCGGTGTCAGACACGTTGTCCGGCTTCGAAGCCTATGAGTGGAACGGCGTCTTCCTGCCGCATGGCACGCCGGCGTCCATCGTCAAGACCCTCAATTCCGGTCTCAATGCGGCGCTGCGCGATCCGAACGTTGTCAGCCGCTTCGAACAACTAAACATCGACTCCCGTCCAACTACGCCGCAGGAATTCGCTGCCTTTGTACAGGATCAAATGGCCCTCTGGAGCAAAGTGGTGAAGGAGGCGAATATCCGGCTTGGATGAATTCGTCTCTAGAAGATCCGCCGCGTATCGCTGGCCCGGTGGCGCACCCCTCAGCGCCACGCGAGCGGCCGCCACCGAATGCCTGGGACGCGCACGCCCACATTTTTGGACCACCAGACAAATTCCCTTATGCCCCCGGCCGCGGCTACACACCGCCCGATGCGCCGGCCGCGCGCTATGTGGCGTTGCTCGATCATCTTGGATTCGCGCATGGCTTGTTGGTGCAAGGTAATGCGCACGGCTTCGACAATCGGGTGTTGCTCGATGCGCTGGCGCGCTATCCGCAGCGGCTGCGGGGTGTGGCGATAACCGACACGCGGATCCGGCCTTCGACGCTGCGGGACTGGCACAGGCTCGGCATGCGCGGACTACGGTTTCACCTTTTTTCGGAAGCCGGCCGTCCCGGCTACGTGCGCGGTGTGGGGCTCGAAGTCTTCGAGGTGTTCCGGGCGGCGATGCGCGAGCTTGGCTGGGTCATGCAAGTATTCTGCGACTGGAGGTTGATGGAGGATTTAGCTCGTACCTTAAAAGAAATCGCGCGGGAGATGCCGGTGATCGTCGACCACATGCTTCACATCCCCGCCGGGCAAGGTGTGCGCGACAAAAGCTTTCAGTCGCTGCTCCGGCTCGTCGGCGAAGGCCATGTGCATGTAAAATTATCTGCGCCCTACCGACTGTCCGATCGATTCCCCGACTATCCGGACGTGAGGCCGTTTCACGAGGCATTGCTCCGCGCCAACCCGCAGCGCCTGATGTGGGGGACGGATTGGCCACATCCGTCGATACCAGGCGAAATCATGCCGGACGATGGGCAGCTGCTCGATCTGTTCTGTCAGTGGACGCCTGATGAGCAGATGCGCCGCTGCATTCTCGTCGAGACGCCGGCGCGCCTGTTCGGGAACTAGGTGTCACACTCGGGCCGCTTTTCTCAGGCTCTGTAACGACATGCGCCTGGCAAGGGTGCTAAATTACCTCCAGGTGTTCTCCAAAAATCGGTATCATTTTGCCAGCTGTGGATGACGTGGATGGGAGCCTGATGGCTCGGTAGCAACGAGCCGTTGTCGTGGTTAGTGGGGAGTAGCGTATGAGTACACCGATCCGGCAGGTTGAAGTGAGTCCGGAAGATCCGAAATTTTATGCACCACCCAAATGGCGTCGGGGTGAGGTCGTGGCGCCGTCGATTCAGCCCTCGCTGAGGTCGACTGAGTTTCCGGGTCCGCAGGCCTATACCGACTGGACGTCGCAACATGGCGATGAAGTCTTGGCAGATGAACGTAGACGCGCGGTGTACAAGCCCGTGGCGGATGCTCTACCGAAAACTCACAAGCGGTCAGCGCGGCATGGAAACGCCAACATGCGTGTAACGGCGCTTGCCATTGCAGCCGGCGTTGTACTCTGGACTGCAGTCTGCGTTGCGTTGGCCCTCGGGCGACTCGACATCATCAATTTCGAGCAATTGCGCAACGGATTGCCGTCGGCAAAGGGTGCGGAGACGTCAACAGTCGTTCCGTCGCAGCCCGCAAACGTCGCGCTCGCCGAGACTCCAAAAGAGGTTGTGACACCGACACCTGCTAAAGAGATTGTTTCACCGACGCTTGCTGTTGCCGACGCGATCGGAGAGTTGAATGCGGCGTTGCCCCTCGCAATCAGGGTGACCAACGCCACGCCCGGTACGACGATTACCCTTAGCGGTCTTGTTGCTGGCACGAAATTGAACTCGGGGGTCGTTGCAGGGGAGGGTCAATGGCGAATTGCACTGGACGATCAGTCTGTTGCTACCGACGGTCTGCAAAATACGTTTGTGACCCCGCCGTCCGGCTTTGTCGGTCTGATGACGATCAGTGCGGAATTGCGCAGCGGGACTGATCAGGCGATAGCACGGGCGCCCATGCGATTGACTTGGCGTCCGAGCGCGATTGATTCCGGCGAGACTGTGAAGCCTACCCCGTCAGCACTGTCCGTACCTGCTGACGATAACGCCGCGCCGAAAGAGGCTCTCCTTGCATGGCAGGACGAGCCAGCAACGAGCGGGCTATCGCCGCAGCACAAAGTCCGCAAACACGTGTCCAGCGCGTCCAAAACGCACGCCGCCAGGACTCAACACGCCGCGAAGAAGCGGCAGAACCGTTCGCCGTCACTGGAGCAGGACCCGCAGGCAAGCGTAACACCATGGCGGGAGGTCCGTTCGCCGTTCGCTTACGATATCTCGGCTGATCGACGTGCAGGACGAAGGTCGTCGTGGAACGACGATGTTCAGAACATTATCGATCGCAGTTGGCAACGGTGCACGTTCAACTGCGACAGGGATATATTGCGCTGAGAAATCAGGCGGCCCTTGTCCACAATTGCTTTGAGGCGCGGCGCGCGCCTTCAGCCAAAGACTGAAGTTTAAGCCACACGATTTTGGTGTCGACCTGCACGCGCCCGGCAAAGGTTCCGAAGCCGCAGTCGACGCCTGCGACAACGTTCTCGCGCCCGACCACCGAGGCAAAGTTCAGGATACGATCCGCGACAACTTCGGGATGTTCGACGGTATTGGACGTGGAATCGATCACGCCCGGAATGATCTTCTTGCCGACCGGCAATTTCACGTCGCGCCAGATCTTCCATTCGTGCTCGTGTCGCGCGTTGGCGGCCGGGAACGAAACCGCGTGTGGCCGTCCGGAAAGAACGATATCGATAATGTCCTTGATCTCAACGTCGGTGTGGTGGGGTGCCATTGTCGAGCCCCAACACACGTGCATGCGCATTCGTTCAGGCGGAAGGTCGCGAACCGCGTGATTGAGCGCCGAAACATTCGTAGCGATAATCTTGCGATAATCCACGAGCGGCAAGTCGAGATAGACCATGTGTCGCAGCATCGCGAGATCTGGACAATCGAGCTGAAGGATGAATCCGGCGTCGACGATCGCTTTGTATTCGCGCCGCATGACATCGGCCAGCGCGAAAATATAGTCCTCATCGTTCCTGTAGTAGCGGTTCTTGAGATAGCGGGCGATCTGGCCGGGGGAGGGCGAGGTCATGAAAATACCCTCGGCAGACGCTCCCCTTAGCGCCTGCTTGGCCAGGTCGATATCGGCCTGCGCCGCTGGCCAATCTTTCCAGTCGACGGGCCCACTGCAGGCAGGTCGATGCTGAAATGGCGACGCAAACTGCTTCAATAGCTGCGCCAGCTCAGGAAATTCCTCATCGCCCGTCCCCATCGGTGGTGCACTCGGGCCGTCGTAGCCCGTGAGGCGTCGCATCACATGGACAGTGTAGTCTGTACGTCCCTGTTCGCCGTCATTGATGATGTCGAGGCCGCACTCCACCTGTTTGGCCACGACGTGTTCGACCGCCTCGCGTACGGCTTGCTTCAGTTCGCCAGCGCGTGCACCGGGGTGCTTTTCCTCAGCGAGCAGCAGCTCTACGACCTTCGGCGTGCGCGGCAGGCTGCCGGTGTGGGTGGTAAGGATGCGATTCACGTCAGAACCCGCGCATCACCTCGGTGACGTGTTCGACATTCGGCGGCGAAGAGAAGCAGTGGCCGACCAGTTTTCTCCATTCGTGAAAATCGGGTGACTCGCGAAAATCCTTGGTGTGATTTTCCAGTGTCTCCCATTGCACGAATAACCGGTAGCGCTGCGGCATTTCGTGCGATTTTTGCAATGTCATGAATTTACAGCCTTTGGCGCGCTTGAAAATCGGCGCGGCCTTTTTCACGCCGGCTTCGAACTCGGCCTCCATGCCGGGTTTCACATCGATCTGTGCAATCTCAAGTATCATGGTCGAAAGCTTTCGGTTGTTTGGCGGCGGCATTATGGGTGATCGGCCGCCCACTGCAAGGGTGGACAATTGACAGGACAACGACAGCGCTATTCAGCGGCCTCTTGAGCGGCGTCGATGAAGCCGCCGGACTGACGCCGCCACAGCGCAGCGTAGTGACCGTCGCGGCGCAGCAATTCGCCATGCGAACCCTGTTCTACGATGCGGCCGTGATCGAGCACTACCAGCCTGTCCATCTGCGCGATGGTAGATAGGCGATGCGCAATTGCGATCACGGTGCGCCGCTCCATCAGTGTGCCGAGACTCGATTGGATCGCGGCCTCGACTTCGCTATCGAGCGCGGAGGTCGCCTCGTCCAGCACGAGAATGGGTGCATCTTTCAGGATCACGCGCGCAATTGCGACGCGTTGGCGCTGGCCACCCGAGAGTTTCACGCCGCGCTCGCCAACATGCGCGTCATAGCCGCGGCGCCCTTTCCAGTCCTCCAACTCCACAATGAACTCGTGCGCGTGCGCCATCTTGGAGGCCGCAATGATTTCGGCCTCGCTCGCGTCGGGGCGCCCGTAACGAATATTGTCGCAGATCGAACGATGCAGCAGCGATGTGTCCTGCGTGACCATCGAGATCTGTGTTCGCAGGCTCTCCTGCGAGACCGTGGCGATGTCCTGTCCGTCGATGAGGATGCGCCCGCCTTCCAGATCGAAGAAACGCAACAGCAGATTTACCAGCGTCGACTTGCCGGCGCCGGAGCGGCCGACCAGCCCGATCTTCTCACCGGGCATGACGTCGAGCGTAAGACCGTCGATAAGACCGATTTCACGGCCATAACCGAAGCGAATGTCTTCGAAACGAATGTGACCGCGCGTGACCTTCAGCGTGCCCGCCCCAGGGGGGTCGTTGAGCGCAATCGGCCGTGCGATCGTCATCATGCCTTCCTGCACGACGCCGATGTTCTCGAAGATGTCGGTGACCTGCCACGCCACCCAGTGGGAGGCGCTGATGATCTGCGTCGTCATGGGCAGCGCCATGGCGACGGTTCCAACGCTGACATGGCCGTAGCGCCAGAGGACAATGGCGAATGCACCGGTACCAGTGATCAGCAATGCGTTCAGGAAGATAAGCGTAAGTGCGAATAAGGTGTTGAGCCGGAGCGATTCATGGAAGCGGCTGGTGTGGCTGTCGATCGCCTCGCGCACGTAGCTGTCTTCGTCTCGTGCGCGCGCAAACAGCTTTACCGTGACGATATTCGTATATGTGTCGACAATGCGCCCCGTCAGCATTGAGCGTGCTTCCGTCATCACCCTCGACTTAGTCTGCATGCGTGGCACGAAATAGCGCAGCATCGCGACATAACCGGCAAACCAGACCAGGACCGGCAACGCGAGCCAGCGGTCGGCATAGGCGAGCAGAATCAGAGAGGAAGTGCCGTAGATCAAAATGAACCAGACGGCGGTAAGGAGCGATACGAGGCTTTCTCGGATCGCAGGTCCGGTCTGCATTACGCGCGTTGCAATACGACCTGCAAAATCGTTCTGGAAAAACGCCCAGGACTGGCGAGACACATGCCAATGGTTCTGCCAGCGGATGCGGTTCGTGACATTTGCCGCGATCGCCTGGTTCATCAGCAGATGCTGAGTCGTGAAGGCGGCCGGACGCAGCACCACTAGTACCAATGTCATGCCGAGCAGCCACGGCCAGGCCGTTGCGAGCAGCTCTTCCGGCTTACTTTCAGTCACCAGCGTGACGACCTTGCCGATGAATACGGGAATCATCACGTCCAGCAGTGCGACGACGAAACCGATCGCAAAAAGCCCGATGAACAACGGTTTCGCCTGGCGGGCGAAATGCCAATAGAATGCGGCCAGGCCGGGCGGCGGCTCAACGCCGTCCGGCACCACAGTCGGCACAAGTGCTTTCTCAAAAAATCGGAACATTAAGACACTCAAGACACCACACGCGATGCCGATGGCATCGCGCTGGGCCGTTCCTGCAGGATTTGATTCGACGTCAAGCTAGGGTCGCATCGTGACGAGAGCGTGGCAACGGCGGGCCCGCGGCCAGCCTACACGCGCGCGTACTTTCCCCGCCCGAAGAACCGGTCCCTTTGGTCGTCGGTGGCCTTGTCCCGTACGGACTTAAGTGTGCCGACCTGAGCCAGCGCGCGTTTGACCGCATCGTGTCCCGCGATCTTGTCCGTCCAAGACTTGATCTTAGGATATTTGCCCGGGTCGACGGCCAGCAATTCAAAATTGCGTAACCAAGGCCACGCGGCGATGTCGGCAATCGTGTAGGTGGCGCCGGCTACATACGGGTGCGCCGACAGTCGCTGTTCGTACAGATCGAACAGCTTGAGAATTTGTGTGCGATAGCGGGTCGCACTGTAGTCGTGGCCGGGCCCGGCGAATTTGCTGAAGTGCACGTGCTGGCCGCCCATCGGGCCAACATTGGCGACCTGCAGGATCAGCCACTGCAGCGTATCGTACCGCGCGACCGGATCGTGGGGGATGAACTTGCCGGTCTTCTCGGCAAGGTAGATGAGGATCGCGCCGGATTCGATCACGGTGTAGGGCGCTCCGCCGGGGCCGTCGCTGTCGACGATTGCCGGTACCTTCAGCAGCGGATTGATCTTGGCGAACTCGGGTGTGAACTGTTCGCCGGCCCACACATCCACCGGCTTGACGTTGTAGGGCAGCCCGCACTCCTCGAGCATGATGAAGATCTTCTGCACGTTCGGGCTGGTCAGCGCGTAAAGGTCGATCATAAGAGGTGTCTCGTTTGAAGGGACCGCGGACTGCGGCCGCTCTCTATAGACGAGGAGGGGCCTTTCGGACCAGTGCCTCTGCGGCCTGGCGCAGGCAGGCTGGACAAAGGCAGTCCTCGTCGGTGCTCGCAGTCGCCGTAAGCCGGAAAGGCTCTGCTGCGCACCAGCAGTCGTCACCGAGTCCGCAGTCGAATGCGGTGCCGCAGCGGGCGCAGGAGAGACGGCGGGGACTTGCTTCAGTCGAAATCACCTAGCGAGCCTGCGCGCGGACGGCGTTGAACGCAAGAATGTCATACGGCGGAAGCCGAATCATGCCTATGGCAGACGCATGCCATTTCCCTGGATCGTTGATTTTGTGGGTGTTGCGGCGGCGCTGCTCACCACTTTGTGTTGGATGCCGCAGGTGCTCAAGACCGTCCGCGAGAAAGAGACCCGAGCGCTCTCATTGCCGGCAACAACCGCCTTTACCCTCGGTATCCTGCTCTGGTTGATTTACGGAATCGCCATCGGCGATTGGCCGCTGATCGGATCCAACGCTGCGACGCTTGCCTTGATGGCACCGATCCTCGCAATGAAATTGCGATACGGGTGAAATTGACTTTTCGTTCTGCGACTCCGGTTGACGCGATTTTTTCCATCGAGAACACTCTCCCGGCAAGCAGGCCAATGTTCTTGACAGGAGCGTCTCATGAATTGGGTTGCGACCTTTGTCATCGTCATGTTGTTCGGAACTGCCGCAGGGGCGGCCGAATACATGGAGAAGACACCATTCCAGTTATCGCGAGCGTTCTCACCGGGCGTCATCACCTCGGGCGGAACTATTGTTTGGGTCGCGGGACAAACCGCGACGCAGGATAGCCAGGGCAATAACATCGCGAACAATTTCGAAGCCCAGGTCAAGCAGGTTGTCGCTCAGGTTGACGGCGTTCTGAAGCGTGCGGGCGGCAGCCTGGACAACGTTGTGACCATGACGGTCTTCATCAAGGAATCCCGTTACGGGGACAGGTTCGTCGAAATGCGCAAAGATTTTTTCAAGGACGGAAACTACCCTGGAAGTGCTTTGATAACCGTCACCAATTTTGCCCGCCCTGGTATTGAGATAGAAATCCAGGCCGTGGGTGTGATCGGTGACGCTTGCTCGGCCGACAATCCATGCTCGGCCGAAGCCAAGGCCAAAAAAGCTCAAAGCAAATAGTCGACAGACTTCGACTACGCCCTCGGGGGACGTCGCCGCTCCTGGAACCAGGCGCGGTACTGCGTCATCTTTGCACGTTGTGCCGATGGCGCATGCCGCCTGCACGTCGAAGCTTCCTCGCTGTTTTCCGGCGCGCCCCACCGCAGTTCGACACAGTCGTTCACGTTGTACGCCATCTCAAGCGCGCGCATGCGGTTGACGACATCTTTCAATGCGAGGGTCCATTGGGAGCCGTCGGTCCGTGTGTATGAGAATTTGCGTGACGCCATCTCGGAGGCGAGAACACTTTCCAGTTCGGCTTTTACGCCCGCCGCGCTCTTGTCCTTCGGCATGGCAAACCGCTCCGGTCGGCGCGCCACACGTTCCGGAAATCCACGCACCACATCAATCGCGATCAGCAGGCGCAGATCGCGTGCGGGCGTCGCGAAATCCTCCCATGCTCCAGTCGTCTCGAAGATCGTTGCTCCTTCTGGCATCTCGGCATCGCCGCGTCCGCTGTTCTGGAATTTTCGTCCATTCTCAACAGACGTCACGCGCGCTTTCACTTGTTCTTCGAGTGCCGTGATGGCCTCTTTCATCGCACGCAGCGGATCGAGCGGGGCCGGGGACATTACGTCGTCCATCCGGTCGTAAAACGCTTCGATGTTTAGCCGAGTCTGGTCGAGCGAGTAGTCGGCGTATTGAGGATTTTTCGCGATTTCGGCATTGGTCAGCCGTCGCAACGAACCGTTCTCCAGCACGATTGGCCGAAAGCGCTTGAACCCCGGACTCCCGAGCGCCGGATCTTGTGCGAACAGGAAGTTACCACGCCAAAAACGCTTTCGCGCGACGGTCCCATCGGGTTGTCCGTCGACGGCGAGGAAAACACCCGCTGCGTCAGCCGTCTGCGGCACGCGACGCACCAGCATCAGAATGTGTCCGTACGGATCCGCGTACACAGTCCCGGGGCGCAGCGTTTCCTGCTTCAGTGGCACAGGATAGTAATCGGTGTTGTCGTCGCTCGCCGGCGTCCGTCCGGTTCCGGAGTGAACGCCGTCGGCGACGACGCGCATATAGTCGCCGAACGTTGCCGCAAGCCCCGGCCGCTTTGCGCCCTCGTTGGCCTGGATGCTTGCCCAGCCGAAGCACTTTGGCGGTTTTCCTGCTCCCCCGCGCGAGCACTTCGAGAAGCCGAATGGCAATCCCATTTTGAACGCGAAATACGCGCGCAAGAAGTAAGGAAGATCGGCGCAATCGGGACGAAGAACCATCTTCATCTCGTCTTCACCGAGGCCGAGATGATTGAACAGGATGTTTCTCGATCGATCGCGCAGCACTTCGTGCAAGGCAGGCCACGACGGCGCCGCATCGAGCGGTGCATCGAAAAGCTTCTCGACCCATGCAGAAAACAGATTTTCAGTCGCGCGATTCCACGTATTGCGAAGGGGCCAGACACTGCCCGCCGTCGCGCCTGGTCGCGGGGGCTCGTCCCCGCGCACCGCGATCTCGCGCGTGCAGTCGCTGCCCGCGCCTCGGCTCGCGAGCGTCGCGCGCCATGTCCCCGCGGCGGGGGACGCCACCTCAGCGAACCAGAAATATGGTGGTCCGCCGAAGCGCTGACGCGACTTCGCCGCGAGGCTTCCATCCGGCGCAATCAACGAGAGTTCACCTTCGACCGGATGCTCGGCGGCAAAGACGACTCGCAAAGGGGCGCCTTTCCACGGCGCAATCGGCGAAGACAGAACCGCAATGTCAGCATCCTCGCAGGCACCTTTGGCTTGAGTTGGTGCGGCGGAGAAGGCAAAAACTGCACCTGCGATCAGCAGTGGTGCTGTCGCGGCAGTGGCAAGGCGTGCTGTAAACAATTGAGCCCCCTTCCGGAACAAATTGTGGGCGTAAAGCAGGATACTCGATCGGTGCAGGCGGGCAACCGGCCGTCACAGGGCTTGAATTCAAAATTCGTGACTATTGTGTGTCGCCACCGCCGATATAACCACCGATCTTCCATTCACTTCCGTCCTTGACGTAGCAGATCTGGTCGTTGCCGATCGGGGCCACAGAGTCCACCAACACGTAACCGATCTTGCCGGCCGGCGTGACGATTTGCAGGAATGTAGGGATATTGGATCCGTCTTCCGGCATGGCGCGGAGGAGGACCATCCCGAGCTTCTCGATCATGGGCGCGTTAGGTTGCGGCATCGCGCGCACTTCAACATCGCGGGTCACCGGATAGGCCCAATCGCCGACGTCGGTCTGAGTTGCCTGCATCAGGTCATTGAACGCTTTGCCGTCGAACGTGGGATCGGCAGGCGCACAAAGCGTGCCCTTGCGTTCGGGCAAAGGTGAGCCGGTCGGATCGTCGGCAAAACTTGCGAGCATGTCCCAGCCAGCACCATCCTTGTTGTTCAGGCCAAGAGCCGCTGCGAGATTGTCGACGCCGGATTTTTTCTTGTCGGCACGATCACCATTTTCGCGCAGCCAGAAGAAGCCTTGACCAACCACCAGCTTTCCCAGCGCACCACGATCCTTGCGCTGGGCGGCTTCGTTCATCTGTTTGCGAAAGGCCTCGAACGTCGCGTCGCTTATCGCTTGTGGCGGCGATACCTGGACAACCTTGTAAGGGCCCACCTTGGCAGGGGGTGGTGGCTGCGGAACACGCGGCTGGTTTTGACCAAACGCCGAAGACGCAAACAGCAAGGTTGCGAAAACTGAAATCAGACGGACACTGCGCATAGTATTGCTCCCGGCCGCTGCGCGCGCGAGCCCCCGACTGGGACGAGTTTATCACAGGTCTTTTGGCAGGAAAAAATTTGCGATCCCGAGGCGCAGGCCGTCGGGATCGCGAGGAGGGGAACACGGTATCAGACAGAAGCAGTGGGGTGTTATCGGAAGGCTGTGACGGCCCGGTGACACCGAAGAACTTCTGTGCTTTGAGCCGGTTATAACTGACGGCCCCGCTTGATCCGGTTCAATCAAAGGAAACCCATGCCGTTTTTGTCCCCGTACCTCACGCCGATTGTATTGCTCATCGGTTCAAACGTATTCATGACTGCCGCCTGGTACTGGCACCTTCGCTACAAGGAGGTGCCGATCGTTTATGTGATCTTTATCAGTTGGGGCCTGGCTTTCGTCGAATATTGCCTGGCGGTGCCGGCAAATCGTTACGGCAGCGCGGTCTATAACCCGGCGCAATTGAAAACGATGCAGGAGGTGATCACTTTCGTGGTGTTTGCCGGATTCTCTTATTTGTATTTGCAGCAACCGATCACTCTCAGCCAGGGCTTCGGCTTCACATTGATTGCTGCTGGCGCATTCTTCGTCTTTAAAACGTGGTGACAATTCCTGCGAAAATCATTTCGCCGGGACGATACGCAGGATACGCCCTGATGCGTTATCGGTGAGCAGATAGACGGCGCCATCTGGCCCCTGCCGCACGTCGCGAATGCGCTCCCGGAGGTTCTGCAGCAGACGCTCCTCTTTCGCGACCTTGTCGCCCTTCAACTCAAGCCGCGACAACAGCTCGAACTTCAGCGCTCCATTGAGGAGACTGCCTTTCAGGCCCGGAATTAGGTCGCCCGTGTAAAAGGCCATGCCAGACGGTGCGATCGAAGGCGTCCAATGCCAAATCGGGTTCGTGACGCCGTCCATTTCAGACTTGCCGGTACCAACCGGTGTGCCGTCGTAGTTGACACCAAAGCTCACGCGCGGCCAGCCGTAGTTTTTGCCTTTCTCGATGATGTTGATCTCGTCACCTCCCATGGGCCCATGCTCCTGCTCCCACAGTTTTCCGTCGGCCGGATTGAAGGCGAGACCTTGCGCGTTGCGCAGACCGTAGGCCCAGATCTCCGGCAACGCACCCTCATTGCCGATAAAAGGATTATCGGCGGGAGATGCGCCGTCGGCTGTGATGCGAACAATCTTGCCGATGTGGTTGTCGAGTTTTTGCGCAAGCTCTTTCGGTCCAAAATGGTCGCCGAGCGTGACGAACAGATTGCCGTCTTGTGCCTGCACCATGCGGCAACCAATATTGAGACCACGCGAGACGGGTCCTTTCTGTCGAAAGATGACTTTTGCTTCGTCGAGCTGCGGCGATTCATCGTCGCTCAAGCGCGCGCGCAGAACGGCGATACGTCCACCGCCCTCGGCAGCTTCTGCGTAGCAGACAAAAATTGTGTGCGACTGTGCAAAATCGCGAGCGAGCAGGACGTCCATCAGCCCGGCTTGGCCCACGGCGTAGACTTTCGGCACGTTCCCTATGGGTGGCGACAGCCGACCGTCCGCGGCGACGATACGCATGCGCCCTGGCCGCTCGGTCACCACCATACGGCCGTCAGGCAAGAATGCGAGCGACCATGGATTGACGAGTTCACTGGCGAGGGTTTGGACCTTGAGGTTACCGGCGGAACTGGGGAACACCGGATCAGCGGCGCGCACTTGGCTGACAGTCAGGAATACGATCAACGCCAGAACAAGCCGCATGCCGATCTCCCTGCCCGCCGCCTTCAACTGTGTGGCATCGCCGGCAGTTCCGATAGGGCCGTCTAGCTGTGAGTTTTTCTGTGACGTGACTGGTGCGGCAGCGAGATGATTGTTACTCCGCCCATTCCGATAAACAACAGGCCCAGCAACAGGGCCATGGCGAACACGCCGCCTTCATTGTCGATCACGCCGCTGACCACGTCCGCGCGCGCAATGCCGACCAAGACGACCGAAACGACGGTGCCGACAATGATCGTCGCCGCCGCCAAACTAAGGCTAGTGATAAACTCGGCGATCGCGACCGTTCGGCGCTCGGTACCGAGTGCACGGTTGGCGGGGGACGTGAAGCCCTCAGATGTAATGTGCTTGCGCATGGCAGACCTGAAAAAGCCGCTTTGACAATGCTCTTCAGATAACGCGGGAAGGCGGCAAGGGTTCGGCTCGATTGGGGCGGAGCCGGTTACCAAGCGCGGCGTTTTCGTGGCGAAGATCCAAAAGCCTTGGTATTCCGGCGCTATTGCGCTGCGGTAAGCTCCGGTTGCCAGTCCATGGGGATATAGCCGGGCTCGTCTGCCACGCGCGAGAGCCAGGTGCGAATCGCCGGAAACCGGCTGAGCTCAAAGTCCGCCTGGTCGGCGACATGTGTGTAAGCGTACAGCGCGATATCCGCGATCGTGAAATGGTCGGCGACGAAAAACCGGTGCCGGGTCAGATGAGTTTCCATAACTCCGAGCGCGCGATAGCCGTTTTCCATCCAGTCTTCGAGCGCATGGCTCTGTAGTTCTCGGCCACCCTTGATCAGCGCGAGCCAGAAATATGCGGCGCCGATATTTGGCTCCAGGCTGTGCTGCTCGAAGAACATCCATTGCAACGCTTCAGCTCGTGCAATGCGATCTTCTGGCGCCAGCATCGAGCCGCCGGCGACATACCAAAGAATTGCGTTCGACTCGGCGAGGTGACGGTCAGGCGCGACCTCAAGCAATGGCACTTGCCCATTGGGGTTCTTGGCAAGGAATTCCGGCGTGCGGCTTTCGCCCTTGAGGATGTCAATCTCAACGAGATTATAAGGAATGCCCAGACGGGCCAGCGCAAGGCGGACCTTATAGCTGTTACCGGAGCGTTGCATCGAATAGAGCGTGTACATCGGATGTAGAGTTTCTCTGGGATAATGACTGTCGTCGAAAATTTGCGCGCCCCGACACGGCAGGACCGATAGATAGGACGAACAAAGTCCGGCAATTGCAAGGCTGCAATTCAAAATCACGTAACGAGAAAATTAAATTGCATTCGCTGCAATGCAGCGAGCAATACTTAGCCTTCCGCAGCGCGAAAATACGGAATTCTATTCCGCCGCGACCCGGTGTACGCGCGCGTATTCGTAAAGTGCATCGTCGCCAACCGGTTTGATCGGCGTGAAGTCACGATGCGCGATCCATTCAGGACGCGTAAATTTTGTTATGTGGTTGGAAACCGCACACAGCGTCAGATAGACAATCTTACGCGGGTAGGGGGTTATATTCGGTGGAGATGCGTGCACCAGATTGCCATGAAACATAAGCACAGAACCCGGTTGGCCGGTGGGGGCGACGATGCCAACGACGGTCGGTTCGGTCGACACTGTCGGCGACGTCGTCGGCGGCGGCGTCAGCCACAAGGCGCGTCACCGTTTCGTTGTCGAGAGTCCAGAGCGGATATGACGTGGTCAACTTGTCGTGACCTGCGTTCAGCACACCCTGCCTGTGACTCTTCGGAATGAGATACAGCGGCCCGTTGATCGGCATCACCGCATCGAGAAACACGGCAATATTCATCGCGCGCGGTTCGGGCATGCCGTCGTCGCGCGCCCAGGTACCGTAGTCCTGATGCCACTGCCACACTTCGCCTTCGAAGGGAGCCTTGGCGTTGAGCTTGAACTGGTGAACATAGACGTCTTCACCGAACAGCTGCCGCAATGGCTCGACCAGGCGCGGATGTCGCGCGAGCAGGCTGAACACCTCGCTGAAGGTGTGCGCGGCAAACGCCGTCCGCGGCGCGCCCGTTTTCTCGCGCCACACTTCCTGGCGGTCCTGCTTGAGAACGTTCTCCGCCTCCAGGCGCAACAGCGCGATCTCCTCCTCGGAGAAGCAATTGGGGAAGAAGACATAGCCCCGCTCGTCGAAGGCCTTCAGCTGGTCGGCAGACAATCGCATGGCGCACACTCCCGGAAATCGTGCGCCCCCGTTTGAGGGGGCCTTTTGCGCCAGTCTACCGGCGGAACGGCCGACAGCCTAGCGGCCTCGGGAATCCCGGGTTGACCCTGCGGCACGGGCATTTCCGTTGCCCCATGGCGCATTGATCGCCGCAACCGATCGGATTGATCGAATTTCTTCACCAAATCGCCACTTGCTGGACTCATGCGCCCGCATTACGACAAGGGCAGCATTTATTGGAGATTTCGATGGCCTTTCTTGCGGACCAGCTCAAGCGCGTCAAACCGTCGGCGACCATCGCCGTCACGGACAAGGCGCGTGCGCTCAAACTGGCCGGCCGCAACGTCATCGGGCTGGGCGCCGGCGAGCCGGACTTCGACACGCCCGACAACATCAAGCAGGCGGCGGTCAAGGCGATCGAGAGCGGCAAGGCATCCAAGTACACGAACGTGGACGGGATCGCCGAGCTCAAGGACGCCATCGTCAAGAAATTCAAGCGCGAGAACGGCCTCGACTACAAGCCGGGCCAGATCACCGTCGGCACCGGCGGCAAGCAGGTGCTGTACAATGCCTTTGTCTCGACGCTCAATCCGGGCGACGAGGTGATCATCCCGGCGCCCTACTGGGTGAGCTATCCCGACATGGTGCTGCTTGCCGGCGGCGAACCTGTCGAGGTCGTCACCAGCATGTCGAGCGGCTTCAAGATGACAGCGCAGCAACTCGAGCGCGCCATCACGCCGAAGACGAAATGGGTGCTCTTGAACTCGCCGTCGAACCCGACGGGGGCCGCCTACACGCGCGCCCAATTGAAGGCGCTCACCGATGTGCTGGTGAAGCACCCGCAAATCCATGTGATGACCGACGATATGTACGAGCATCTCGTCTACGACGACTTCGTGTTCACGACGCCGGCGCAGGTCGAGCCGTCGCTCTATCCGCGCACGCTCACCATCAACGGATGTTCGAAGGCCTATTGCATGACCGGCTGGCGCATCGGCTACGCCGGCGGCCCTGAACCTCTGATCAAGGCGATGGCGATGATCCAGTCGCAATCGACGTCGAACCCGGCGGCGGTGTCGCAATGGGCCGCGGTCGAAGCATTGAACGGGCCGCAGGACTTCATCGCCAAGCACAACAAGATCTTCAAGGAGCGCCGCGACCTCGTCGTGTCGATGCTCAATCAGGCGAACGGCATCAAGTGTCCGACGCCGGAAGGCGCCTTTTATGTCTATCCGTCCTGCGCAGGCACCATGGGCAAGACGGCGCCGAGCGGAAAGAAACTCGCGACCGACGAGGATTTCGTCACTGAGCTCCTTGAGGCCGAGGGCGTCGCGGTGGTGCAGGGCACCGCGTTTGGGCTCGGCCCGGCATTTCGCATTTCCTATGCGACACGGACCGAGGACCTCGAAGAAGCCTGCCGCCGCATCCAGCGTTTCTGCGGCAACTTGAAGTAGCTCGATCCAGTAGCCTTGTTTTGGGCGCGTTTGTCGCTGCCGGACGCAAACCCCGGCAGTGACAAGGGAAAAGCCTCATTTTTTGATTCACTTTATTTTATGGTTGCCTCGTTAGGGTGCGACGATGAATTTTCGCACGGTCGCCCCCTTTCTCGTTGTCGCCAGCCTTGTCAGTCCTGCCGCCGCGCAGGAGCGCGTCGTCATCGGGACGCAGCGATTGGCCGATAACGGCGCGTTGTTTTTGGCCGCGGCCGCCGGTTACTTCAAGGCCGAGGGCATCGAGCTTGCGATGACGGCCTATGAGAACGATCGCGTGGTCGCCGAAGCACTCGCGTCCGGCGCCACCGATTTCGCGCTCACTGGATTCACGCCTGCGGCCTTCAATTTTGCCGGCAAGGGCACGATCAAGGCCATCGCGGCGCGAACGCGCGAGAAGCGCTACTACGAGGGTACCGAACTCGTCGTTTCCAACATCGGATTCAGCAAGGGTCTGCAGAAATTCGAGGACATCTCCGGCAAGACGGTCGCGATCGACGCGCTCGGTTCGATCTCTCACTATCAGCTGGAGCAGATCGCGCTGGTCAAGAAAGTCGACATGAACCGTGTCACGGTGAAGCCGATGCAGACGCTCGATGCCATCGTCCGCGCAATCGCTACCAATGAAGTGGATGCCGCGATCATGCCAGCCTCGTACGCGCGCGATTTACTGGCCTCGAACCAGGCCAAGCTCGTCGGGTGGTATTCGGAACTCGACGAAATTCAGTTCGGCGCTCTGTTCGCATCCAGCAAGATGATCACGACTCGACGTGCGGCGATCGAGAAGTTCGTGCGCGCTTACCGGCGCGGGGTTACCGACTATACCGAGGCGCTGTTGCGCAAGGACCGAAATTCAAAACGTACCGCCGACATCAAGTCGCACGAAGCGGCGACGACCATCGCCCGGTATGTCTATCCCGACCGCGGAACCAGCGCTGCGGTTGCAGTCGAGGCAAGCGCCTACTTCATCGACCCGCAGGCGCAACTCGATGTCGCGGATATCGACCGGCAGATCGCCTGGCACAAGGCACAGGGCCGGGTCGACAAGACCGTCAGCGCACGCGATGTGGTCGATCCGAGTTTCGTCAAGTAAGGATTTTTCCGCAGCGACAAATCTCTCTCTTGCCAGCCTCCCCGGGTCCTGAGACGATAATGTGACAGGGCCGGGAAACCAGGTCCGACCTCCCGGCCGGCAAGGGAGGCAATTATGGGACAAAACGATAATGGTCCCAATGGCGCGAGGAGCTTGGGTCCCCGGTGCATCGCGCTGGTGGGCCCCTTCCAAAGCGGTAAAACCACACTTTTAGAAGCAATTCTCGCCCGCACAGGCGCGGTCCAGCGCCAGGGCACCGTAGATGCAGGCACCACGATCGGCGACTCCGGCCAGGAGGCGCGGCATCACAAGATGAGCGTGGAAGCCACTTTCGCCACCACCAA
Source organism: uncultured Alphaproteobacteria bacterium (assembly GCA_963751535.1). GTDB lineage: Bacteria > Pseudomonadota > Alphaproteobacteria > Rhizobiales > Xanthobacteraceae > Pseudolabrys. Next base: position 103,849 of record CAVVUW010000005.1, on the reverse strand, counting down.
TTTCATGGGCGACAACTACACCTTCGTCGATTGCCCGGGGTCGATCGAATTCATTCAGGATATGCGCAGTGTGTTGCCGGCGGTCGACGCCGCAGTCGTTGTCTGCGAAGCGGACGAAAAGAAGGTCCCGCAACTGCAGCTGATCCTGCGCGAACTGGAAGATCAGAACATCCCGCGCTTCGTTTTCCTCAACAAGATCGACAAGGCCGACAAGCGTGTGCGCGAAACGATCGCACTGCTGCAGCCCGCCTCGCGTGTACCGCTGCTGCTGCGGCAGATTCCGATCTGGAACGGAGACATCATCTCCGGTTTCGTCGATCTCGCGCTCGAGCGCGCCTTTGTCTACAAGGAACATGCGGCGTCGGAAATCATCGAACTGAAGGACGAGAACGTCGATCGCAAGAAAGAAGCGCGCTTCAAAATGCTTGAGACGCTGGCCGACCATGACGACCAGCTGATGGAGCAATTGCTCGAGGATATCGAGCCGCCGCGTGACAAGGTGTTCGATGATCTCGCCAAGGAACTGCGCGAGCGCATCGTCTGCCCGGTCCTTCTTGGTGTCGCCACGCGCAGCAACGGCGTCTTACGTCTTCTGAAGGCGATCCGGCACGAATCGCCAGGCGCCGCCGAAACCGCGAAACGCCTTGGCGTGAAGGCCGGTAACGAAGCTGCGGCGCTCGTGCTCAAGACGTTCCACACCACCCACGGCGGCAAGATGTCGGTCGTGCGGCTGCTCGGCGGCCAGGCCGGCGACGGTACGACTTTAATGACCCCCGCGGGCGACAGCGCGCGCGTCTCGGGAGTTTTCAAGCTGATGGGCCAGCATTTCGAGAAAAGGCCACAGGCCACCGCCGGCGAAACGATCGCGTTCGGCAAGCTCGACAGTGCAAAGACTGGCGACACCTTGTCGTCGGGCAAGCAGCCGCCGGCTGCGCTCGTGCAGGTGAAGCCCTTTGCACCTGTGCTGGCTACTGCGGTCCAGGCGAAGGAGCGTAAGGATGACGTGAAGCTCGGTCCCGCATTCACCAAGCTCACCGAAGAAGACCCCTCGCTCACGGTCGTGCACAATGCGGAGAACCACGAGGTTGTCATCTGGGGTCAGGGCGAAATGCATTTGCGCGTCGCCTCGGAAAGGCTCGCCGATCGCTTCCTGGTGCCGGTATCAACGCGGCCGCCCTCGGTCGGTTATCGCGAAACCATTCGGAAGCAGATTACCCAGCGGGGAAGGCACAAGAAACAATCGGGTGGGCACGGGCAGTTCGGTGACGTGGTCCTGGAAATCAAGCCGTTGCCGCGCGGATCCGGCTTCAAATTCGAAGACCGCATCACCGGTGGCGTCGTGCCGCGAAATTACATCCCCGCCGTTGAAGAGGGAGTGACCGACGCCCTTAAGCACGGTCCGCTTGGTTTCCCTGTAGTCGATCTTTCCGTTGCCTTGATCGATGGCTCCTACCACACGGTGGACTCCTCGGATCAGGCGTTCCGGACCGCCGGCCGCATCGGCATCGTCGAAGGACTGCCGCAGTCCCAACCCGTTTTGCTTGAGCCGATCCATGAAGTCGAGATCGTCTGCCCGAGTGAAGCGACTGCGAAAATGAATGCCATTCTGTCGGGGCGCCGCGGCCAGATATTGGGCTTCGATACCCGCGAAGGCTGGGATGGCTGGGATACGGTGCGCGCGCAGATGCCGGAATCTGAAATAGGTGACCTCATCATCGAAGTACGTTCGGCGACCGCCGGCGTCGGCTCCTTCATCTTCAAGTTCGATCACATGGCGGAGCTCACGGGCCGGACGGCCGATCAGATCATCGCAGCCAGGCGCGCGGCCGAGTAGGCCGCGCTCACACTTGCGTGATGCGAGTGGCCATGTCGCGTCACCATTGCGACCTGGACAAGCCCGGGTGGCATGCAAAACGGCGTATCTGAGCGCCGATGTTTCGATAATTTTTCGCGAATTTGGTAAGCCGATAAAAAGCAGCTTTATCGGCAATCGTCGCCTGTTAACCCTGCAGCCGTTGTGACCTCGCAAAATCGGGCGCCGCGCATTGAGGCGCGATTTACGACGTTGCGGACCGCTCATGCTGGATGGACTGCGCAATATCTTTGCCCCGGCGTTCGTTCCTTACTCCGACCCGAAAGCGACGATTCCGCTCGGGGCGGTGTTGAAGAACGACTGGTTCGAGCTTTGGTACCAGCCAAAGATCGAGCTGAAGACTTTGCGCCTCGTCGGTGCCGAAGCGCTGGTGCGTGCGCGCCACCCGACGCGCGGCATCGTGCCTCCCGCCATGTTTCTGCCGGGTGCCGGCAGCGACGCGATGCACGCGCTGACCGAGCGGGTGATCCTCACTGCGCTCGGTGACTGGGAAGATTTCGCCGAATGCGGCGTGCCGGTTCGACTTTCCGTCAACGTACCGGTCTCGGCCCTTGTCGACCTTCCGATTCCGCGAATGCTGCGTGAAGCTCGTCCAAGCGCGGAGAACTGGCCGGGCCTGACACTGGAAGTCACCGAAGACCAGATCATTCACGATCTGCAACTTGCGAAAGACGTTGCCGACGCGCTGCGAGAACTCAAGTGCGATCTCTCGGTTGACGATTTCGGCGCCGGCTACTCTTCGTTCGTCCGCCTTACGCAATTGCCCTTCAGCGAGCTGAAGATTGATCGCGCCTATGTGGCGAACTGCAATCGGGACCAGTTCAATGCCGGCCTGTGCGAAACGATTGTCGAACTCGGCCGCCGTTTCGGTCTGCGAACCGTTGCTGAGGGCATCGAAACGGCGCACGAAAGCCACAAGTTGCAATCGATCGGCTGCCAGGTCGGGCAGGGCTTCCTGTTCGACAAGCCGATGCCGAAGGCTCAGCTCGTTACCCGCCTGCGAAGCTGTTTAAACCCCCAGGTTGCCTGAGCGCATTTTCCTCGCCTGGGCGGGTTCCTACGGCATCTTTCCCATAACCGTGACTTGCCAGTGAACGCTGCGCCTCGTACTTCTGGCACGAGGATTCTGGGAGTTAGCGCCATGAACGTCATTCGCCGCCGCGGTTGGGAAATTTCCGACCGTTTTGCCACGCCGGAGCATCTGGCCTTCAGCCGCCGGACCTTGTTGAGCGGCGCGGCCAGCGCGCTCGCATTGGCACCCTGTGCGGCAAATGCCCAGCGCCTGACCGACGTTGCCACGTTGTCGGATCCGAGCGCCGATCTTTATCCCGCCAGGCGCAACGAGAAATACGCTCTCGACCGGCCGATCACCGATGAAAAGGTCAACGGCAGCTACAATAATTTCTACGAGTTCGGCACCTCAAAAACGGTCACCGCTGCCGCGCAGGCACTGGCGATCCGGCCCTGGACGGTGAAGATCGACGGCATGGTGGAAAAGCCGATGGAAGTCGGCATCGATGATCTGATGCGCAAGTTGACGCTGGAAGAGCGCACCTATCGTCACCGCTGCGTCGAAGCCTGGGGCATGGCGATTGCCTGGACAGGATTCCCGTTCGCCAAGCTGGTTGAGTTCGCGCGCCCGCTCGGGTCTGCGCAATATGTGCGAATGGAAACGTTCCTGGATCCGAAGATGGCGCCCGGTCAGCGGCAGCCTTGGTATCCGTGGCCCTATGTCGAAGGCGTGACGATGGCGGAAGCCACCAACGAACTCGCCTTCCTCGTTACCGGCGCCTACGGACATCCGCTTGCGCGGCAACACGGTGCGCCATTGCGGCTGGCGTTGCCGTGGAAATACGGATTCAAGTCGATCAAGTCGATCGTGCGATTCAATTTCACCGACAAGCGTCCGAAGGGCATGTGGGAAGCATTGCAACCTTCGGAGTATGGCTTCTGGGCCAACGTCAATCCGCAGGTGCCGCATCCGCGCTGGAGTCAGGCGAGCGAAGAAATCATCGGCACCGGCGAACGCAGGCCGACGCTCCTGTACAACGGCTACGGCGAATATGTCGCCGATCTCTACAAGGGTCTGGACAGCGAACGCCTCTGGGCGTGACCGCCGCCGCTGTACCGAGACGGCGGGCGAGAGTATTGTGCGGCGTGGAAGCCAGCCCAGGAGCATTTCCATGACCGCCCAACAATCCGGCCTTCAGGATATTCAACGCGCGGCACAGGCCGCGTTGCGCGAGCACTGGGTTCTCTTTCTTGTCGAAGGCGTTGTCCTGCTGGTTTTGGGGGCAACGGCGGTCGTGCTGCCGCCGCTTGCGACGCTGGCGGTCACCATCCTGTTCGGCTGGCTCTTCCTGGTCAGCGGTGTCGTCGGTCTGGTCACGACATACTGGTTACGGCACGCGCCGGGTTTCTGGTGGTCGCTGGTATCGGCGGTTCTCGCGCTCGTCGTTGGTGGCCTGCTGCTGGCCTCGCCTCTGACCGGCGCGTTCTCGCTCACGCTGCTGCTGATCGCGTTCTTTATTGTCGAAGGCGCCGCATCGATCATGTTCGCGTTCGATCACAAGCGCGAATTGTCCGGCCAGTGGGGCTGGATGCTGGTAAGCGGCATTATTGATCTGGCTCTTGCGCTGATGATCTTTGCCGGGCTGCCGAGCACGGCGGCCTGGGCGCTCGGCCTTTTGGTCGGCATCAATATGATATTCGGCGGCGCGGCCTTGATCGCCATGTCACTGCACGCACGGAAGGGCGCCGCTTAGGTCTCCGTTTCGCCGGCTTCCACTTCGGCCAGCTTGGTTCGCCAGTCAGCGCGCTTGAGCACGAATGAATAGGCCGCCAGCACAAGCAGGCCGATGCTGAATATCATCAGACCGAGGGAGATCGGCCGGCTGAAGAAGATCAGGTAATTGCCGTTCGACATGATCAGTGACTGGCGGAGGCTCTGTTCGAGAATCGGGGCGATTACCAGACCCAGTACCAGCGGGGCGGGATCAAAGTCGAATTTGCGCAGCGCGTAACCGATGACGCCCATGATCAGCATGATCCAGACGTCGACGATCGAGTTGTTCACCTCGTAGACGCCGATGATGCAGAACATGATGATCAGCGGATAAAGATAAGCGTAGGGAATCCGCAGCACGGTCACGAACAGCCCGACCAACGGCAGGTTGAGCACCAGCAGCATGAGATTGCCTACATACATCGAGGCAACGAAGCCCCAGAATACGTCGGGATGCTCGTTGACGAGCGTCGGCCCCACCGAAACGCCGTGAATCATCAAAGCTCCGATCAGCACTGCGGTGATCGGGCTGGTTGGAATGCCAAGTGCCAGCAACGGCACAAAGGCGCCCGTGGAAGCCGCATTGTTCGCGGTTTCCGGGCCCGCGACACCCGCGACAGCGCCGTTGCCGAATTCTTCTGGATGTTTCGAGACACGCCGTTCCACCGCGTAGGAGAGAAAGCTCGAAATGATGTGGGCCGAGCCCGGGATGATGCCGATGATGAATCCAAGCAACGTGCCACGTGCGATCGGCATCGCGGCCTGATTCCATTCCTTGCGGGTCGGCAACAGGTCGCGCATGCGCGGGCTGATGATGTCTTTCACAGCGGCGGCACTTGGCGTCGAGAGAATTTCGCCGAGGCCAAACAGCCCGACAGCGACGGGCACGATGCCGATCCCGTCACCCAGTTCGGCGAGATCGAAACTGTAGCGGAAGTGGCCCGTCATGTTGTCGATGCCGATCATGCCGAGGAGCAGCCCAAGGCAGGCCATCAGCAATGTCCGGATCAATGAGGACGACGACATATATGCGAGGAAGATCAGCCCGAGGACGAGCAGGGCCGTGTATTCCGGAGGTCCGAAACGGAGCGCGATGGTGGCGAGTGGCGGCGCGACGACCGTGAGCACCAGCACGCCGAACGTTCCGCCGATCCACGAGCCAACCGCCGCGATGCAGAGGGCCGCACCGGCGCGGCCTTTCTTTGCCATGGCGTAGCCGTCGATGCAGGTCATCACCGAAGATGCTTCGCCCGGGATCCGCATGAGGATCGAGGTGGTGGAGCCGCCATATTGCGAGCCGTAGTAGATGCCAGCGAGCATGATGATCGCCTGCGTCGCGTTCAGGCCGAAGGTCACTGGCAGCAGGATGGAAATGCCGGCGAGGGGGCCGATGCCCGGCAGCACACCAACGAGGGTACCCACGAGACAGCCGAGAAACGCGTACCACGCATTCGCCGGCGCGAGTGCGACGGAAAAGCCGTGAGCGAGGCTGAGAAGAGTGCTTTCCACCGGTGATCCTAAAATCCGAGCGGTCCGGTCTGCAGCGGCGTTTTCAGCGCGTATGTGAACAGCGCGTAAGTGACGCCGACGACACCAATACTATAAACCGCCGCCGGGAGCAGCCGGCGGCGTTCAATGACCACGAGCAGCCCGAAGATCAGCAAAACATTCGTAGTGAGGAAGCCAAGCCATTCGAACAGCGCCACGGCTGCGGCCGTTATAGCGACGACCATGCCGGCATGTTTGACGTCGTCCCAGGGCACAGTCGCGAAAGGCCTGCTTTCGCCCCCGCGCAGCGCAAGCACAGTGCCGAAAAAGATCGTCAGGACGGCGACGATCTTGGGCAGAAAACCCGAGCCGGGCATGGACAAAGTGCCGGTCGGCAAATCGCCGCTCAGCGCCAGCACGAGCAAGCCGAAGCCGGCGAAAAAGGCGCCCGCGACATGATCGGCGCGCAGAGTCATGAGAAGTCCCTGACGGTTAGCAAAAGACCGAAGCCCGGCTGCGTTAGGGCTCCGACGATGGCAGATGTCATCCTTGCACGCGGCCAATGGCGTTTATGGCATCTTCCTGACGTTTTGAGTCCACGGCCCAGAATGCAGCAAACTCCGGCTGGTCCATATACGCCAATTCCTGGCCCAGATTTTCGAGCGTGTCGAGGAATTGCTTGCTGTGCGCGGCCTTGTTGAGCGCCTCACGCAAGATGTTGACGATCGGGGCTGGCGTGCCCTTCGGCGCGAAAATACCGACCCAGAAATAGTATTCGAGGTCGTAACCCAGCTCTTTGAAGGTCGGGACATCCGGTAAAGATTTTGTCCGTTTTGCGCTCGATACGGCGAGCGGCTGTACTTTCCCGGCGCGAATATGCGTCAAGGCGATCGAGGTTGGTGACATGAAGAAGTTGACATTGCCACCGAGCACGGCGGTGACCGCTGGGCCGCCGCCATTGGTCGGCAGATGGCGCATCTCCAGATTGCCCGCCGACTTTGCAAACAGGACAGTCGGAATGTGCGACGCCCCATAAAGGCCGGACGAACTGTAAATCAGCTTGTTCGGATTGGCCTTGGCGTCGACGACGAGATCCTTCAGGGTTTTATACGGCGCGTCCTTGCTGGCGATCAGCACGATGGGATCGGCAACAATGCGCGCGAGTGGAATGAAATCCGCGTTGGTGAACTTCGGTTGTCGATCGAAGAGCTTGTCGACCGCCGCGAAACCGGAAATCGACACGATGTGAGACAGAAGCGTGTAACCGTCCGGCTTGGCGGTGGCGGCAAATTGCGCGCCGACGGCGCCGGCCGCCCCGGCCTTGTTTTCAAGGACGACCGGTTGCTTGAAAACCGCTTCGAGCGCGGCGTCGAGCGGACGTGTGATCGTGTCGCTCACGCCCCCAGGTGGAAACGGGCTGATCATCGTGATGGCGTGCGCCGGATAAGCATCTTGCGCGCGCACAGGACCGCTCGCCATCGTGGCGGCCGATGCAACCGTACCCACTACAAATCTGCGGCGATCCATTTTGTTTCCTCCGCTTTTCCGGCTCCTGGCGTACGGACTCGTCTAGCCTTGGACGCGCCCGATCGAATTGACGGCGTCGTCGGTGCGCTTGCCGTCGATATCCCAGAATTTCTGAAAATCGGGACCATCGAGATAGGCAAGCTCCTGGCCCGCATTGGCAAGCGACGTTTTGAACTGGTCGGAATGCGCTGCCTTTTTGATGGCATCGCGCAAAGTCAGCACAACCGGTTCGGGCGTTCCCTTGGGCGCGAATATGCCAACCCACAAATAGTATTCGGTGTCGTAACCGAGCTCTTTCAGCGTCGGGACGTCGGGCAATTCCTTCGATCGGGTCGCACTGAAAACGGCCAACGGCCGCAGCTTGCCCGCCTTGATATGCGGAAGCGTTGCGGAAACAGATTGGGTCGTGCACTGCGCATTGTTGCCAAGGATCGCGGTAATCGCCGGGCCGCCGCCGTTCGTTGGCAGGTGACGCACTTTCACTCCGCCGGCGGCCTTGTCGAGCAATGCAAGCGGCAAGTGAGTGGCGCCATAGAGGCCGCCCGAGCTGAACACCAGCGTATCGGGGCGTTTTTTGACGTCCTCGATGAATTCCTTGGCGGTTTTGTAGGACTGCTGGTCATTGACTAGAAGGACAACCGGATCGGCGACGATCCGCGCAAGAGGGATGAAATCGGCACGCGATGTCTTCACCGGGCGGCCGAACAATTTGTCAACCTCGGCGTAACCGGAAATGCCGGTGTTGTGCGAGAGCAATGTGTATCCGTCCGGTTTTGCGCTGGCGACGACCTGCGCGCCCACCTGACCGGCGGCGCCGGCTTTCGTCTCGACGACAACCGGCTGCTTCAGGATCGGCTCCATCATGCTCGCGAGCGGGCGGGTCACGATGTCGTTGATGCCTCCGGGCGGAAATGCATTCACGATCGTGATCGCGTGCGATGGGAAGTTCTCCTGCGCGAACACAGGGCCGGCCGCCACGAGGGCGGTCGTGCCGACAACGAAACTGCGGCGGTCCATCATATTCCTCCGGACTCTGGCAAACGGGGCGATGCCCGGTCCTGCTAACCCTGAACCCGGCCGATCGCGTGCACAGCCGCTTCGACCCGCTTGGCGTCCTCGTCCCAGAATTTCGCAAAAGCCGCCGGGTCGAGATAGGCGACTTCGTCGCCGATATTGGCGATGGCGGTCTTGAACGGTTCGGTCGCGACCGCCTGCCGGACTGCGTCGCTCACCACTTTCACGGCCGTCGCCGGTGTATTTTTCGGTGCAAAAACTCCGACCCACAACGAGAACTCGACGTCGTAACCCAGCTCCTTCAATGTCGGTACGTCGGGCAGAGACGCCGCGCGTTGCGGGCTGAAACAGGCGAGCGCGCGCAACTTGCCGGCTTTGATCTGACCACTCGCGGCCGCGATAGACGACGCCAGCACTTGGGCGTTGTTGCCAAGAAGAGCGGTGAGGGCAGGGCCGCCACCGTTTGTTGGCAGGTGCTTCATTTGAATGCCTGCGGCCTTCATGAAAAGAGCGGCCGGCAGATGCAGGGCGCCGTAAAGGCCGGACGAGCTGAAGATGAGCTTGTCCGGGTCTTTCTTGGCATCGTCGACCAGCTCTTTGACCGACTTGTACGGTGTCTGGTCGTTGACGACGAGAACCATGGGCCCTGACGTGAGCCGTGCAATCGGGATGAAATCGGCGCGCGTGAATTTGGGCTGGCGATCGAACAATTTGTCGACTTCAGCGAAGCCCGAGATCGACACGATGTGAATGAGCAGTGTGTATCCGTCGGGCTTGGCTGTGGCGGCGACCTGGCCGCCAACCTGTCCAGCCGCGCCGGCTTTTGTCTCGATAATGCAAGGTTGCTTCAGGATCGGTTCAAGCACGGCGGCCAGTGGCCGGCCGACGACGTCGGCAGCGCCGCCTGGCGGGAACGGATTGATGAAGGTTATGGCGCGAGACGGATAAGGATCTTCAGCAAAAGCGGGACGCAGGGTGAAGGCTGCGGCCGTCGCGGCACTCCCGGCGACAAATCGGCGTCTGTCCACGTTAAATCCTCCCTGGAAACACTTGCTTTGCCGAGGTTTTTCCCTCGGCCTTTGTTGGGCCGGATGCTATCGCCCGGCGCGGTGGGCAATCAAGCGTCAATGATCGCAATTGCCCTTGTCCAGCCGGCGGAACCGCCACGCACCTTTACTGGAAAGCAGCTAACGGTGAAGCCTTTGGACGGCAGCGTTTCGAGATTGTGCAGCTTTTCGATGTGACAATAGCCGATCTCGCGCCCAGCGCGGTGCCCCTCCCAGATCAACGATGCATCTCGCGTCTCGACATATTTTTTCATCGTGTGGATGAACGGCGCGTCCCAGCTCCAACCGTCTGTGCCCGTCACCCGTACGCCGCGTTCCAGCAGGTATAGCGTCGCCTCGCGTCCCATGCCGCAACCCTTGGAGACATAGTCAGGACGACCATAGGCAGCGCCGGCACTCGTGTTCACAATGACAATCTCAAGCGGTGAGAGCGTGTGGCCAATGCGCTTGAGTTCGGCTTCGACATCCTTTGCGGTTGCGACATAGCCGTCGGGAAAATGTCGGAAGTCGAGCTTCACTCCCGGCTGGAAACACCAATCGAGCGGCACCTCATCAATCGTGATTGCGCGCTTGCCATGGTCCATCGTCGAGGCGAAATGCCAGGGCGCATCGAGATGGGTCGTGCAATGCGTGGTCAGGCGAATCCATTCGATACCCCAGCCCTCGCCGTCGGGAAGCTCTTCCTTTTTCAAACCGGGAAAAAATTTGAGAATGTCACCGGCGGTGGTTTGGTGATCGAGATATTCGATCTTCGGCCCATACCCCGGCGGATCGGCTGCCACGTCGTTTTCGAGCGGCACGGAAATGTCGATAAGCTTGCGCGGCATTTTGCTTAGCCTCCGTCATGCCCGGCCTTGTGCAGGGCATCCATGTCTTTACTGTCTTATCATTCAACCGGCCAAGACGACGAGGAGAGTTCAATGCCCGCTTATTGGGTTGCGCGTTCGAAAATCAACGACCCTGTCGAATACAAGAAATACACCGATCTGGTTCCTGCCATTATCGCGAAGTTCGGCGGCAAGGTTCTGGCCCGGGGTGGTCGTTTCGAGATCATGGAGGGGCCGGACAAATTCCATCGTTTCATCGTGATCGAATTTCCCACCCTCGCGCAGGGCGTCGCCTGTTTCAGATCGCCGGAATACGATGCCGCCGCCGCCTTCCGCCGCACCGGCGCCGGCGAGGTCGAAACCATCATGGTCGAAGGCGTCTGATGGCCGGTCGCACGGCACTGGTGTGCGCAGATCGGTTGGGCTAGAGATTTTCAAAATATAATTCGTTCGGGAGGCTAGCCATGTTTCAAAATCTGAAAACGACAGCATTTGCTGGCCTGATCGGGGCGGTCGCCGCGTTTGGTGCGGTCGCGCCGGTGGCTGCGCAGGACAAGCAACCGATCAAGATCGGTTTTGGCATTGCGGAAACGGGCCCGCTCGGGCCGAACGGCAAATCCGCGCTGATCGCGATGGAAATATGGGTCGAGGAAACCAACGCCAAAGGCGGTCTTCTGGGACGACCGGTACAGCTCGTTCACTACGACGACCAGAGCAACCCGTCTACGGTGCCTGGCATCTACAGCAAGCTGCTCGATATCGACAAAGTCGACGTTATCGTTGGCGGCTACGGAACCAATATGCTGGCGCCCGCGATGCCGGTGGTCGTGCAGCGCAAGAAAGTGTTTCTCGGTCTGTATGGTCTCGGCGTGAACTCGGATTTCAATTACGACCGATACTTCGCAATGATCCCCTCGGGGCCGGAGCCGAAAACATCTTTCACCAAGGGCTTCTTCGATACGGCGATGGCGCAGAATCCCAAGCCGACAACGGTGGCAATCGTGGCCGCCGATGCTGAGTTCTCCAAGAACGCATCCGACGGCGCGCGCGAGAATGCGCAAAAAGCGGGCTTGAAGATCGTCTACGACAAGAGCTATCCGCCCTCGACGACCGACTTCGCGCCGATTGTGCGGGCAATTCAGGCCACCAATGCCGATCTCGTGGTGATCTGTTCTTATCCGCTCGAACTCAGTGGGAATGGTTCTTGCCGCGAACGAAGCCAAGCTCAATCCGAAGATGATTGGCGGCGCCATGGTCGGGCTGCAGTCGACCGTGTTCAAGACCAAGCTCGGCCCTGCGCTCAACGGCTATATGAATTATGACTTCTGGCTTCCGGCAAAATCTCTGATGTTCGAGGGCACGGCAAATTTCCTCCAGAAGTATCAGGACCGAGCTGCGAAGGCGGGCGTGGATCCGCTCGGCTACTACATGGCGCCGTTCAGTTACGCCTATCTCGACGTGCTCGGGCAGGCGATAACGGCGAGCAAAAGCGTCGACGATGCCAAGCTTGCCGACCATCTGCGCAAGAGCACGTTCAAGACCATCGTCGGTGACATATCGTTCGGCAAGAACGGCGAATGGGCGAAGTCACGGATCTTTCAGGCGCAATTCCGCGGGATCAAGGGCAATGGCGTCGACCAGTTCAAGAATGTGGATACCCTGGCCATCATTACGCCGGTCGAATACAAGTCGGCTGACGTGATCTATCCATTCGAGAAGGCGAGGCAGTAAACCTTCCCACCTTGGCCCACGGTCTGGCGTTAGCGTGCGGCACCGCAAAAATTGCTTTGGTGTGCGCGTTTTAAAGGCAACCGTCGGCCATTGGTCTAAACTTTCGGGACTTTCTGCCGCGCCCGGTGGACCATTGCATCGGGCGCTGTCATTATCGGCAATCGAAAATAAAACGAGGTTTATGGGAGGAGAAAATATGCTGCAAAACCTCAAGTCACGGACATTGGCGTTATTCGCCGGAACGGCTCTTGCCGTCGCGGCTGGCGCCATGTTCGCCGGTGGCGCAACGGCGCAAAACAAGGAGCCGATCAAGATCGGCTTCGGCATGGCGCAGACCGGTCCGCTCGCCGCAAACGGCAAGCAGGCGTTGCTGGGCATGAAAATCTGGGAAGAAGAAATAAACGCCAAAGGCGGATTGCTCGGACGCCCGGTCAAGCTGGTTTACTACGATGACCAGAGCAATCCCTCGACGGTGCCCGGCATCTACACCAAGCTGCTCGACGTCGACAAAGTCGATCTCGTGGTCGGCGGCTACGCTACCAACATGGTCGCGCCAGCCTTGCCGGTGGTCATGCAGAAGGGCAAGACCTTCGTCAGCCTGTTTGCACTCGATGTGAACCACGAGTTCAAATATCCGAAATACTTCTCGGTGCTGCCAACGGGCCCGCAGACCAAGCCGTCCTTCACCGAAGGCGTCTTCCAGGTCGCCCAACAGCAGAATCCAAAGCCCTCGACCGTCGCGCTGGTGGTCGAGGATGCCGAGTTCTCCAACAACGCCTGCGACGGCGCGCGCGAGAACGCAAAGAAGTTCAATGTGAAGATCGTCTATGACCGGAAGTATCCGCCGGCCACGACGGACTACACGCCCATCATCCGTGCGGTACAGGCGGCCAATCCGGATATCGTGATTGTCTGCTCTTACCCGCTCGGTTCGGTCGGTATAGTGCAGGCGGTCCGCGAACTGAACTACAAGCCGAAGATCATCGGCGGCGCGATGGTCGGCTTGCAGGCGACTGTCTTCAAGCAGAAGCTTGGAGCCAAGCTCAACGGCATCATCAACTATGAGACATGGGTGCCGACCGATAAGGCGATGAAACCCGCCGCGGAGTTCTTCAAGAAATACCAGGCGAAGGCGGGCGCGGAAGGCGTCGATCCGCTCGGTTACTATCTGGGCGGCTGGGGTTACGCTTACATCAATCTTCTTGGTGAAGCGATTGCCGGGGCCAAGAGCCTCGACGACAACAAGATCGCCGATTACCTGCGCAAGAACACCCACAAGACCATTATGGGCGATTGGTCCTACGGCCCTGGTGGTGAGTGGACGAAGTCCGGCATGATGCAGGTGCAGTACCACGACATCAAGGAAGGCGCCGGCCTCGATACCTGGAAGGGTATGAGCTATCAGACGGTTCTCACGCCTGCCGATCAAAAGACCGGCAACGTGGTCTATCCGTACGAAAAAGCCGCGCAGTAGGCGCTCGCTCTCAAATGATTACGGCGCGGGAAAAATCCCGCGCCGTTTTATTTTGCGTCCTGTTTCGTCCTACATGCCCATGTAGAGCTTGCGCACCAGGTCGTTGTTGTTCAGCTCATCGGCTGAACGACCTTCGAAAGCGATCTTGCCGTGCACGATGACATAGCCACGATCGGCGATGCGAATGGCCTGTGTGAAATTCTGCTCAGCCATCAGCACCGTGAGCTGATAGTGATCTTTAAGCAGCTTGATGGCGTCGATCGTGCGCGCAACAAGTTGCGGCGCCAGTCCGACTGACGGCTCGTCCACCAGGAGGATCCGCGGCTTCAGCATGAGAGCGCGGGCAAGCGCCAGCATCTGTTGCTCGCCGCCGCTCATCGAGCCTGCGAGCTGACGTCGGCGTTCGGCGAGGCGGGGAAAAGACTCGAAGCAGAAATCCATATTGGATTTGATATCTGACCGGGCCTTGGGCCGGAATGCGCCCAATAGCAGGTTTTCCTCGACGGTCAGCTTGGGAAACAGCCTGCGCCCCTCGGGCACCAGCGCGATTCCAAGATCCACGATCTGCTCGGTGGTCCGGCCGACAAGTTCGTGCTTTTCGCCGTCGATTTCCGCGATGATGCTTCCCTCTTTTGGACGTACGATACCCATCACGCACTTCATCAGCGTACTTTTGCCGTTGCCATTGGTGCCGAGCAGGGCGACTGTTTCTCCCGGCTTGACTGCGATCGAAACGTCTTCGATGACGCGGACCGCGCCGTAGGCGGCGTGCACGCCTTGAATGGTCAGGCTACTGGCCAAGATATGCCCTCACCACCTCGGGATTCCTGACGACGTCTTCCGGCTTGCCGTCGGCAATTTTCTTGCCGCTGACCAGCACCACGAGGCGATGCGAGAAGCTCATCACCGCACTCATAATGTGCTCGATCAAAATGATCGTAATTCCGCGCTCATTGAGTTGCTTCAGAAGGGTAAGGATGTCCTCGATTTCAGAGTGCGAGAGGCCAGCCATCGATTCGTCGGCAATCAGCAGTTTGGGCTCGGCGGCGACGGCTCGCGCGAGCTCGAGTTTACGCATTTCGACCTGCGTAAGGTCGCGCGGCATGTGGCGGGCTTTGTGATCCAGTCCGACCAGTCGCAGCAATTCGACGCAGCGGGCGTCGACGCTGTCTGCATGCAGTGGACCTGAGCGCTTGTGGACCGTGTAAAGCATTGGGACGCGCAGGTTGTCGGCAAGGTTGAGGCTTACGAACGGCCGTGGAAGCTGAAAGCTGCGCGCCAGCCCGCGATGCGTGCGTTGGTGGGCGGCCAGTCCGTCTATGGCGTGGCCATCGAAATGCACGCTGCCCTGCTCATTCTGGAGCGCGCCGCAAATACAGTTGACCAAGGTGCTTTTGCCCGAACCATTCGGGCCGATCAGCCCGAGGCGTTCGCCCGGCTGCACTTCAAGCTCGATGCCATCGAGCGCGACGAACCCCCCGAAACGCTTGCTGATATTGCTGACGTGCAGCAGCGGGCTCATTTGTCGTCCTTCCGCGCGCGAAGGCGATCGTGGACCAGTCCGACAAGACCGTTGGGCGCAATCACGACGAATGCGACCAGCAAGAGGCCGACAATCAGCAGGTTCACTGCCGAAGAAATCGTCACCGTGGCGATCTGTTGCAGCGAACCGAGCAGAATGGCCCCGATCACAGGGCCGACCCAGCTCGTCGTTCCGCCGATGATCGGCATGGCGATGGAGTTGACTCCGTATTCAAGCCCGAAGGCCGAAGCCGGCTGCAGGTAGCCGATGTAGTACGGGAACGGCGCGCCAGCCATGCCCATCAACGCACCGGAGATCGTCGTAGCGATCAATTTGAGCCGCAAAGTCGGCACGCCGGAAGCTTCCGCCGCCAGTTCGTCGTCGCGGATGGTGGCAAAGCCGAAGCCGAGCTGCGTGCGTGCGATCGTGCGCGAGATGACGATCGAGAGAATCGCAACCGCCATCATGAGAAGGAACAGATATTCGATGTATTCGATCGTGTAACCACCGATGTCGACCGTGTCCGCGCGCACGATATAGGCACCGCGCGAACCGCCGACGTAGGACCAGTTGACCACCAGAGTTTGCAGGACGACGGCCATCGCGAGCGTCGCGATAGCGAAGAAGGCCCCGCGTAACCGCAACGTCAGGTAACCCATGCCGAACCCGACAATGCCTGACACCACCGCACCGAGAATGATCAGGATCGGAATCGGCAGCGGGTTGAACTTGTAGAAAAACACGGTGGAGTAAGCGCCAAGCGCGAAGAACGCAGCCGAGCCGAAATTCACGTATCCGCAGTAGCCACCGAGGATGTTCCAGGCTGACGCCAGAACGATGAATTGCAGGATCGTGTAGCCGGCGAAGAACAGATAGCCGATGCCGAGCAGGTGGCCGAACACGTAGACCACCAGGCCAACCAGCACGCAGATCAATGTGAAGCGTGTTGTGCTCACGGCTTATCGTCCGAACAATCCCGCCGGCCGGAAGGCGAGCGTGAGTAAGAGGAATCCGAATGACACCGCCGGCGCCCAGGATGGGCCGTAGAAGGTCGAAGTTATGCTTTCCATAACGCCCAGCAACATCGCTGCGACCAATGTGCCGGGGAGACTACCAAGGCCACCAAGGACGCAAATGGCAAAGACCCGGCCGATATATTCGCGTCCGACCGAAGGCTCCACGGGCTGAATAATGATCAAAAGCGCACCGGCAATAGACGCCGTCGCAATCGAGATGCCAAACGCAATGCGTTTGATACGGATTGGGTCAGCGGCCATCAATTGCAGCGCAAGCTGATCCTGCGAGACAGCCATGATGGCGCGTCCGGTGAACGTGCGCGTCACGAACAGGTGCAGCAGGCCGAACAGAACAAGCGCTGTGATGCAGGGAACCAGCATTCGCAACGGGAAGTCGACACTGCCGAGATGCAGGCTCGGTCCGATGTAACTCGCCTCGACGTAACGATAGTCAACGCCAAAGACGAGAATCAAAAGCACTTCGGTGACGAACAGCAGGCCGAAAAAAAAGGCGAGGCCGCGCAGAGATTCCTGGCCACGCTTTTCAAACGACAGGTAATAGACCTGATAGATGAAAGTGCCGAGCAGATAGAACACCGGCAACATCACGATGCTGACCACGATGGGATCGATCCCGAGCTCGATATTGACGATGTAGGCGATGTAGGACCCGAGGATGATGAACGCCGGATGCGCGATGTTCACGATGTCGAGCATGCCGAAGGAAATCGAAACGCCGGCGGTAACGGCGGCGTAAAATCCGCCGAGCAAAAGCCCCGCGACGATCGCGTTCATCAGCAGATCGAAGGAAATATCCATACGCGATTAAAACCGGCTCGCCGCCGCGGAGCATTGCCAGACAGTTCGCCCGAACATGCGCGGTCGCGATCAGCTATCGAATTGCCGGCGTTACTCCCCTCTGAAGCTTTGCGTTTTTGTTATCCCACAGCAGCCGCCCTGCTGCCACGGATTTTGCGGCAGTGTGCAGGAAGGCCCGTGGTTTGGCTAGCCTATTGAACGATCAGCCGAACCTTTGCAAGCGCGACAAATAAAACGCCCGCCGTGGGCTGCTGCCTACCGGCGGGCGTAATAGAAATCGCGGACTTCAGGCGGCGGCGGATTGGGGCCGAACGCCCGCGGGCAAGGACATTGGTTTGTTCGCGCTGTCTTTGAACTCGACCGTCATGAAAACCATTTCGCGATCGCCGAGATTTTCGAGATCATGAACTTTGAATTCGCTTTTTCCGTAGGTCTCGTGCCGCGTTTCGCCCGGCTGGTAGGTGTATTCGACCGTAGTGCCGTCGTGCACATGCTGGCGTCCGCGCCCGCCGGATACCGAGGTCCAAAAATAATCAAGGACATGGCGATGGAAGCCAATGCGCTCGCCGGGTGCGAGACGGATGATCCATACGCGGGTGCGTTCGTTTTCCGACAGCAGCGTCGATCCGACGCACGGGTTCGGATTCTTGCTCTCACGCTCGAATTCGGCGGCAATGTCTGCCGGCCACTGCGTCTTGTCCTTCTTCTCCGCTTGCTTGTCGAGCATGGTCAGTGCCATGGGGATTCCTCCAAAGCTGTCGACTTTCATATATAGGATAAATGGGTAAACGGAAAGATCGAGGCTGGACAGTTGGCTGGGGCCCACGAGAAACGCGCAATAATTATCGGCGGTTCGATGAGCGGCCTGCTCAGCGGGCTTTTGCTGCGCCGGGCGGGGTGGAACGTCGACATTTTCGAAAGGGTGGACAGCGAACTGTCGGGGCGCGGCGCGGGCATCGTGGCGCAGTACGAACTGATTGAGCGGTTGCGCGCTCTTGGTCTTGCTACCGAGGATCTCGGCGTCCATGTCACGACGCGTAAAATCATCGACGCGCAGGGGCAGATGACGCATGAAATCGAATGCCCGCAGGTGCTGACGGCTTGGGAGCGCGTCTATCGCCTGCTGCGCGATGCCTTTCCGCCAGAGCACTATCATCGCGGCCGCGGCCTGTCCCGATTTACTCAGGATGCGGATTCGGTGCAGGCGCATTTTTCCGATGGAGAAATTGTACAGGCCGAGTTGCTTGTCGGCGCGGATGGCATCCGCTCAACGGTGCGCCAGCAGGGCCTGCCGAACGTGGCGCCTCGTTACGCCGGCTACAGCGCCTGGCGCGCACTGATCCCCGAACGGGTGTTCCCTGCAGATGTGCACCGCGAATTGTTTGAATACATGTCTTTCGGTCTGCCGCCGGGCGAACAATTTCTTGGCTATCCGGTGGCCGGACCTGACAACGATCTGCGTCCAGGTTATCGCCGCTACAATGTTATCTGGTACAGGCCCGCCGACGAAGCGACCAAACTCCAGTGGCTGCTCACCGACGAGCGCGGGGTAACGCACGCAATATCGATACCGCCGCCCTTGATCCGTCGGGAGGCGATCGCCGAGATGCGTGCCGACGCCGAACGCCTGGTCGCCCCGCAATTCCGGCAGGTCGTGCGTCTGATCGAAGAACTGATCCTGCAGCCGATCTACGATCTGGAATCGCCGCGCATGGCTTTCGGCCGCGTCGCAATTGTGGGCGATGCGGCTTTTGTCGCAAGGCCGCACGTGGCCGCCGGTGTATCCAAGGCTGCCGACGACGCGGCCGCACTGGCCGGAGCGCTTCAGCAAGAGCAGGACGTCGAGACTGCGCTCAGGCGCTACCAGGCGATGCGGTTTTCACAGAACTGCCGCATCATCGAGCGCGCGCGCCACCTGGGGGCCTATTTGCAGGCCAGCCGTACCGAGGAAGAGCAGGCGCGTGCCGGCCGACACAGCACCGACGCGGCCGTCATTGCCGAGACGGCCGTGCTGGATTTTCTGTATGCGTAATTTCACTGTCATGCCCGGCCTTGTGCCGGGCATCCACGTCTTTGCCGACTTGAAGCAAAAAAGTCGTGGATGGCCGGGACAAGCCCGGCCATGACGGTCGCTGGCCTACATCCCCAGCATCTTTTTCGCATTGCCGCCGACGAGCGCGGCGCGCGTCTTGTCGTCAAAGCTGTCGACGGAGGCGACGTGGCCGATCGGATCGTGTTCCAGCATGTCGAAGGGATAGTCGGTACCCATGATGACGTGGTCGAGCCCAAAGGTGTCGACCAGTGCTTTCAGTTGTCCCGGGGTGAATACGACGGTGTCGACATAGACCTTCTTCAGATAGCTGGTTGGCGGTTTCGGCAGGTTGGCGTGAGTGTCCGAGCGCGCGCCCCAGGCATGGTCAATCCGTCCGGAATAGGCGCCGAGATAGCCGCCGCCGTGCATGGCAAAAATCTTCAAATTGGGATGCCGCTCAAGCACGCCGTCAAAGATGAGGTAGTGCAAAGCGAGCGTCGTCTCAAACGGATTACCGATGACGTTGTTGAAATAGAAACGTGAGAGACGCTGCCCTTCGGTGAACCCGTTCGGGTGGATGATCACCAGCGCGCCTAGTTCCTCGGCTTTCTTCCAGAAGGGCGCAAATGCCGGATCGGACAATTCCTTGCCTGCCACGTTGGTGAGAATCTCGACGCCCTTGAACCCGAGCGTCTTCATGCAATGCTCGAGCTCTTTCGCCGCCTCGTTGCCATCTTGCATCGGTACGGTGCCGCACGGAATGAAGCGATCCTTGTGTCGCGAGACGAATTCGGCGACGCCCTCGTTGATCATGCGCGCTGCCGGCACCGCATATTCGAGCGCGACCGTGTGATAGCACTGCGGGGGCGGCGGCATCACCAGCTGCACGTCGATGCCCATCTTGTCCATGATGGCAAACCGCTCGTCATAGCCGGTCATGCAGCCGCGGATGTCCGCTTCCTGCTTGGCGTTGATGGCCTTGGTTTCCGCGGATGCAAAATGCGCGAGCGGAATGGTGCTGATGTCGAGATGCGGTTTGATGAATTCGCCGGCACGCGGCACCGCAATATGCGTGTGAGCGTCGATGGTGATGCTCTTCGGCCGCACGTCACGTCCCGGCTTGCCGTGTTTGCGTGCCGCGGTGTCCGCGTACTTGTTCCAGATGTCAGCCATTTCCAACCTTTCGTTAGTCTTCGCCCGTGAGCGCGGGTGATCCAGTAACCCGGGTGTTTGTGTTTTTCAACGCGTCGTTCTCAGAAGACCCCGAGATGCTGGCGCAAATCGACGCCGTCCTTTTCCAGTTTTGCGGGAGTCGAGACGACGGCGACGCGCCCCGTATTGAGGATGACGATGTCGTCGGCGACGTCGAACACCAGCTTCGGGTTCTGCTCGACCAGCACGATCGACAAGCCGCTTTCCTTCAATTTGCGGATCGTCGCCATCACTTCGGCAACAATCTGCGGGGCCAGCCCTTCCGAGGGTTCGTCCATCAGCAGCACGCGCGGGTTCCCCATCAGGGCGCGCCCGATCGCGAGCATTTGCTGCTCGCCGCCGGACAAATGCGCGGCGATCTGGTTGCGGCGCTCGTTGAGGCGCGGAAACATTCCGAACACAGTGTCGACGGTCCATGGCGCGTGCTTGCTGCCCGGGTCCGGCTTGCGGGCGGCGACGACCAGATTTTCCCGCACCGTCAGGCTTTTGAAGATGCGGCGGCCCTGCGGCACCAGCGCGACGCCCCGCGCGGCGATCATTTCGGGCGATTTGCCGCCGACGGATTCGCCGAAAACCATGACCTCGCCGCGCCGGGGCGGCAGCAGGCCCATCGTCACATTCATGCAGGTCGATTTTCCGGCGCCGTTGCGCCCGAGCAGGCCGAGCATGCGCGCCTCGCCGAGTTCGAACGAGACATCGCCAAGCACGTGGCTGTCGCCATAGAAGGCATCGATATGGCTGAGGCTGAGCGCGCTAGTGGCCAAGGTAAACCTCCCGTGTACGCGGATCGGCGACGACCTCAGCCCGATTGCCTTCGACGATGACCTCGCCGAAATGCAACAGCGTAATGTGTTCGGCGAATTCCAGCGCCACATCCATATTATGTTCGATCATCACGATGGTGACGTCGCGTGGGATGGCGAGCAGCAGCTGCTGCACATCGCGCCGCTCGTCAATCGACAGGCCGGCGAAGGGCTCGTCGAGCAGAAGCACTTTCGGGTTCTGCGTCAGCGCCATCGCAATCTCGACGCGGCGGCGCTCGCCGTAAGACGTCTGCGCGAGAGGCCGGTTGGCGATGTGGCCGAGACCGACCCGCTCCAAAGCCTTTTGAGCGTTTTCGACGAAATGGCCCTGCCGCCTGAGGTCGATCAACGGATTCCACCGCGAGGGCGACAGACCAAGCAGCGCGAGCGTCACGTTGTGAATGATGGTGTCGCGCGCAAACAAGGTGATGATCTGATAGGTACGCGCCATGCCGAGGTGAGCGCGGCGCCGGCTTGGTACGTGCGTGATGTCCTGACCGAAGAGCTCGATCGATCCGGAATCGGGGGTAAGTTCGCCGGTGATCAGGTTGAACAGAGTTGTCTTACCCGCGCCATTTGGGCCAATGATCAGGCGTCGCTCTCCGGGCTCGACGTTCAGATCGACGTCGGTCGTGACGTGCAGACCGCCAAACGACTTGCAAAGTCTCTTGATCGTGAGCGCGCTCATGACTTTGCCTCGGCGCCGCCGGAAACCACAGTTGCCGTGCGCTCACGCTTTCGCCATGCCAGGCGCCAGAGGCGCACGCTGCCGGGCACGAGTCCTTCGGGCATCAGGATGACAATGGCGACAAAAATAGCGCCGAGCAGGAAATTCCACCGCTCGATGAAACCGCTCACCACCGTTTTGACCACGACCACCAGCCCCGCGCCGAAGATCGGCCCGAGCAGTGTGCCCGCACCGCCGGAAATCACCATCAGCAAGACTTCGGCTGAGGAGGTGAGGGCCAGCGTCTGCGGACTGATGAATTGCGTGTAGTAGACGAACAGAATCGCGGAAACCGCGGTAAGCAGTCCCGAGAACAGGCATGCAATGAAACGGATGGCCCAGACGTGGTAGCCAAGCGCATTCATTCGGCGTGGCTGGTCGCGCGTGCCTTTCAATGCCGCGCCGAGAGGCGAGCGCACGAAAACTGATATGGCGGCAACCGACAGCAGGAAGACGACGAGAGTGGCGTAGTAAAATGCGTTCGCATCTGACAGCGAATATCCGAAGGGCGCGGGGCGCGTCTGCAGGCTCAGCCCATTATCGCCACCGGTCAGGCTGATCCAGCGATAAGCAAGGCCCCAGAGGATTTCGCCCAGTGCCAGCGTGATCATGATGAAACCGATTCCCGTCGAGCGCAGCGACAGGGCTGCGAAGATCGCCATCGCGATCACGCTGACGATGAGGGCAACGAGAATCGCAGTCGGATGGCCATAGCCGAGCTGCAGCATGTAGCCGGTTGCGTAGGCAGTGACGCCGAAAAGGCCGGCGTGGCCAAGCGAAACCAGTCCCGCGTAGCCAACGAGCACGTTCAGCCCGAGCGCGAAGACTGCGTAGAACAGGATCTGGCTGGCGACGTTGACGTAGTAGACCCCGCTCATCCAATACGGCAGCGTCGCGAGCGCCACGAGAGCAACCCCGAGAGCGAAGTAGCGCCCGCTCATGGCACATGCCTGCCGAAAAGGCCCTGCGGCCGCAGCAGCAGGACGAGCAGCATCGGAAGGAAGAGAACGAAATACGCAAGCTCGGGCAGGAG
This sequence comes from uncultured Alphaproteobacteria bacterium, assembly GCA_963751535.1. Classification (GTDB taxonomy): domain Bacteria; phylum Pseudomonadota; class Alphaproteobacteria; order Rhizobiales; family Xanthobacteraceae; genus Pseudolabrys. Next base: position 80,899 of record CAVVUW010000005.1, on the reverse strand, counting down.
AGCCTGGCCGAAATTGTAGATGAAGCCCACGATGATACTGCCGACAAAGGAGCCAAGCAGACTACCGGTGCCGCCGAGAATGACCACGACCAGCGCCAGCGGCAGCATGTCCTGGTCGAGTCCGGGATAGACCGAGAGGATCGGCCCGCCGATGATACCCGCGAAGGCCGCAAGACCCGCGCCGAGCGCAAAGACGATTGTGAACAATTGCGATACGCGGATGCCGACGACGCGCGCCATGTCGGGATCATCCACCCCGGCGCGGATCATGGCGCCGAGCCGGGTGCGTTCGAGGAGAAGCCAAAGGGCGACCGCGACAATTGCGGCGATGACGATGATGGCCAGCCGATAGTTCGGGAAAACAAGAGCGCCGAATCGCGCAAAACCGGCCAGTTCCGGAGGTGTCGCGACCGAAAGAGGATCGCCGCCCCAGACGATGAGGCAAAGATCCGCCGCCATGAAGGAGAGGCCCAGCGTCACCAGCACCTGTGCCAGCTGATCACCCGGCAGGCGACGCAGCAGCAGGCGTTCGGCCAATGCGCCGAGGAATGCGACGGTGAGCGTTGCGAGCACGGCGGCCAACCAGAAATTCAATTTCACGCCGAACATGCCGATGACGAAAGTCGCGCCGATATAGGCGCCGAGCATGAACAGCGAGCCGTGCGTCAGGTTCGGGATGCGCATCAGCCCAAAGATGAGGGAGAAGCCCGCCGACAGCAGGAACAGCAGACCGCCGAAGGTAATGCTGTTGGCCGTCAGCACCAGCCAAAAACTCATTCCGCAATTTCCCGCGCTCGACGAGTTAAAATAATCCGCGAGCGCCTCGCGGCGCCCGCGGCTGCCGGTAATTACGACTTGAGCGGTGGATAGTTTCGCGAATAGACCGGTTGTTCGAGGAATTTCTTTTCGTCGTAGGTCCAGAACTGACTTACATTTTTATAGGTCTTTACGGTTCTGTTGATGAGTTTCCCGTTCGCCTTCTCGAGATGACGGACGTAGAAGTCCCCGACCACGTTGCCGTAATTGTCGAACCTGATCTGACCGCGCGGCGTGTCGGTGAGCGCAACGGATCTAAGCGCCTTCATCAGTTCGGCCTTGTCATCTGACTTGCCGCCTGTCTTCTGCAAGCCAGCGTCGATAACCATCCCATTGACGTAAAGGCCGGCGCAATAGAAGCCGGGGTCGACGCCATAGTCCTTATTCATGGCCGCAACAAAACGCTTGTTGGAGTCGGTCTCGAGATCGAGCGTGTAGGGGCAGCAGCTGTAGAGGCCGACCGCCTCATCGCCGAACGAACGCAGGAGCGCGTCGTCGCCGCCGGTTTCGCCGGCCACCACGGGATATTTCAAGCCTGCCGCGGCGTATTGCTTCAGGAAGCGCAGCGGGTTTGATCCCGCAAATCCCTGGCACACGCCATCGCAATCCTGGATCTGCGCCAGATAGGGCGTGTAGTCAGGCGTCACAATCGGAGGCCACAGCTTGTTGAGGATCCGGCCGCCGGCTTCCTCGAAGGTCTGCTGGAAGCCGCCCATCTGCTCGTAGCCGAAGGCAAAGTCTTCGGAGACCGTGATCATGCGCTTGAGTTTCAATTCCTTGGCGGCGAAATCCGCCATCGGATGCATGGCCTGAGAGGAGGTCGCCGATGCGCGCAGGAAATACGGGTTCGGGCGGCGTTGCGTCATGTCCTCGGCGGCCGCGAGGCTCATGGTGGGTGTCTTCTGCTGCGCGATGTAGTCGGTGATGGCGAGCAACTCGAAGGCCGCCAACGGTCCGACAATTGTGTCGACCTTGTCGCGCTCGATCAGTTCCTGCGCCTTGGTCTTGGTGCCCGCCGGGTTTCCGCCGGTGTCCGCGGAGATGAATTCGACCTTACGGCCCGCGAACGTGTAGTTCTTCTCTTTCAGGTACGTGACGATGCCCTGTTCCATCTGGATGCCGCCCTGAGCGAGCGGACCGGTCTTGACCGTCAGCAGGCCCAGCTTGAACGGCGCAGCCTGCGCGATTGCGGGCATCGGGAAATTGAACGCGGCCGCGGCGGCGCCGGCCGCCGTTCCCGCCATGAATTTACGACGCGTGACTTTGCGAGACATTTATCTCCTCCCATTATGATTGGCCTTGCCGACCCATGTCATCGGTCGATCGGGCCTTATTTGCAGCAAGGCGATGTCAGTCGGGGCTTGCCACGCCCCATGGCACACCAAGTTGCAGCCATCATCTTCAAGCCGTTCCGTGAAGTAAAGCCCGTGGGCAATGTGTCGTCGCCGCTGAAGTGGGCAGGCAATTCAGCGGGGCGGGTGCGCTAAATGCCGAGATAACTGGACTTAATCTCTTCGTTGGCGCGCAGTTCTTCCGGTTTGGCCGAATACACCACCTGGCCTTTGCTCATCACATGCACGTAGTCGACGAGCTTGAGCGCAAGATTGGCATTCTGCTCCACGAGCAGAATGGAGAGACCTTCCTTCTTCAGCGTGCCGATCGCTTCCCAAAGACCCTGGATGATAATCGGAGCCAGCCCCTCGGACGGTTCGTCCATGATCAGACAGTCGGGATTGGTCATAAGCGCGCGGCCGATAGCCAACATTTGTTGTTCGCCGCCCGACAACGTTTTTGCCCGCTGGTAGCGGCGCTCGTGCAGCCGCGGAAACAGTTTGTAGACGCGCTCGAGATTCCATTTGTGCCGTTCCGGGCTGCGTTCGGCGACCAGAAGATTTTCTTCAACGCCGAGTGTTGGGAACACGCGACGGCCCTGCGGCACGAGTCCCATTCCGCCGCGCACCGTTTCAAACGATGCCTTGTGCGTAATATCTTCGCCCTTGAACACGACCTTGCCGCGTCGCGGCGGGTTGAAGCCGACAATCGAATTCACCAGCGTAGTCTTGCCGACCCCGTTGCGCCCGAGCAGGCCGAGGATTTGGCCTTGTTCGAGCTGCAGCGAGAGGCCCTGCAGCACATAGGCCTCGCCGTAGTAGGTGTGGACGTCCTGGACGTCGAGAATGGCCATGGCGTCAATCGGTCCCCAGGTAGATTTCCTGCACGCGGCGGCTTTGCTTGATGCTCTCGGGCGGGCCCGATTCCAGAATCTCACCGAAGTGCAGAACCGAGATTTCATCGGCGACGTCGAACACCACGTCCATGTCGTGTTCGATCAGCAGGATCGCGAGCTTCGGATCGAGCTTCATCAGGAATTCGGTCATCTCAGTCGATTCGCCCGATGAAAGCCCGGCTGCGGGTTCGTCGAGCAGCAGGATTTTCGGATCGCTGGCGAGGCCGAGGACGATTTCAAGCTGACGTTGCTCGCCGTGCGACAAGTTCCTGACTTCGACATCCTTGCGGTCGAGGAAGTTCGCCTGTTCGAGCAGGTGATAGGCCTTCTCGTAGACGTCTTTGTAAGAGGACAGGAAGCGCCACATCACGAATTTTGACGGGCGCAGCCCCTTGATCGCCAGCAAAACATTGTCGAGGACGGTGAGGCCCGGAAACAGGCTGGTGATTTGAAACGTGCGCGCCATGCCCATCGCCGTGCGACGGTGGCTGGGCCATTTGGTTACATCTTGGCCGAACAGCAGAACTTGTCCGGATGTGACCGGGTAAATGCCGGTGATCAGATTGAACAGCGTGGTCTTGCCCGCGCCATTCGGGCCGATGATCGCCTTGCGGTCGCCGGGCTGGATTTTGAACGTGACGTTGCGCGTGGCCTGCAGGCCGCCGAAGCTCTTGCACAATCCTCTGAGCTCGAGCACCGCGATCTCGCCGCCGTTTGCCTGGGTCTCAGTGCTCACGCGTAGCCCTCGAATTTCTCGAAAAGGTGCCGGGGCTCGCTGGGAGCCCCGGCGGTTTCACATCACTCGCAGAACTTGCAGGGCGGGAAGTCGCGGTCGTAGACCGGCTGCGCCAGGAACTTTTCTTTTCCGTAGGTCCAGAACTGGCTGACCTTCGGATAGGTCTTGATCACTGTGTTCCACAGCTCGTCCTTGTCGTAACCGAACATCTTCTTCTTCTCGACCTTCTTGATGTAGACGTTCTCGATCGGGTTGCGGTTTTCATCGAGCTCGACGGGGCCGCGCGGCGCGTCAAGCTTGATGGTCGCCATGATCTTGATGAACTCCTCAGGGCCGGGATATTTGCCGCCCGCCTTCTTGATCGCCTCGTCGAGCCACATCGCGGTGGTGTAGTTGTTCTCCGAATAGTAGCCCGGCACCTTGCCGTACTTGGCGCGGTAGGCTTTGACGAACTCCTGGTTTCTCGGCGTATCGATCGCGGCGCTGTAATGCAGTGCCGACACGTCACCGATCACTTCATCGCCCATGAACGGCAGCACGAACTCGTCATAGCTGACGCCGCTGCCGAGAATTGGCTGCTTGATGCCGGCGCCGCGCAGCTGTTTCGGGAACTGCAACGCCATGGGTCCGACCATGGTGGTGAAGATCGCGTCCGCATCGGCCTTGAAGGTCGGGATGTAAGGCCCGAAATCCTTGGTGCCGAGCGGCGGCCAGATTTTCTGCACGACCTTGCCGCCGCAATCCTCAAACACTTTCTGGAATCCGCCGGCCGTTTCGTAGCCGAACGCGTAATCGGCGGCGATCACGATGACTTTCTTGAAGCCATTGTCGCAGGCCCATTGCCCCAGCGGTTGATGCGGGAGGGAAGAGGTCCAGCTCGTGCGCACGAAATACGGATACTTGCTGAGCTGGCGCTGCGTCAGATCGTCGGCCGAGGAGACCGAAGAGATGTACAGCGTCTTCTCCGAAGTGCTGATCGGCGCCAAGGCATAGCCGGTTGAAGCGAGCAACCCGCCGATGAACATGTGCACCTTGTCTTGCAGGATCAGTTTCTTGGCTTTGGTGACGCCGGCGTCGGGCTTGCCCTGGTCGTCCTCGACGATGAATTTCACGTCCATGCCGCCGAGCTTGCCGCCATGTTCGTCAAGGTACATCTGGAAGCCGTCGACCATGTCCTTGCCGACCTGCGCGAAGATGCCCGTCACCGGCGAGATGTAGCCGATGCGCAGTTCTTCGGAACTGGCGGGGACGGTCAAACCGAGGCCGAGGGCGAGGCAACTGCCCATCAGCACTTTGTGAAGCCTTGTCGTCATTGTCATTCCTCCCTTGTTGTCGTTCCTGATGCGCGTCAGGAAGGATTAGTAGCGAGTTTTTTCACACTTTCGTCTTTGCTTTCGGACTTGAGGCGTTGCCGTGCGCGGGTGAGCAAGCCCATCAATCCCATCGGCAGATAGAGTATTGTAAGTACGTAGACGCCCCCGAGCACGTACTGCCACCACGGAACCAGCGTGCTCAGATATTCACGCAAACCGAACACGATCGCGGTACCGATGCTGGCGCCGACCAGTGTTCCCGCGCCCCCAAGCACGACCATCAGCAGCGAGTCGACGGATGTCGTCAGCACCACGGTCTCCGGGCTGACGTGGCCATTGGTGTGTGCCCACAACACGCCGGACAGCCCGCCGAAACCGCCGGCGATGATGAAGACGATGTATTTGTGCAGCCAGGTGTTGTAGCCGAGGATTTGCATGCGCAATTCGCGCTCGCGAATGCCTGCAAGGCTTTGCCCGAACGGCGAGCGTACCAGCACATACATCAGCAGCATCGACACCACGAAGAAGGCGAACACCAGATAGAAGAACGTGACATCATTGCTCAGGTCGAGGCCGAAATTCGGGCGGCCGGTCATGTTGATGCCGTTGTCTCCGCCGGTCAGCGAATTCCAGCGATAGGCAAGGCCCCATACGCATTGTCCGAGCGCGAGTGTGATCATCAGGAAATAGACGCCGCCTGCGCGGATCGCGAACAGTCCGAAGACCGCCGCCAGCGCCGCGCCAAGCAATATCCCCATGATGACGACCAGCCAGAAATCCCAGCCGAGACCGAAATGCATTTTCGTCGCGAGCACTGCCGTCAGGTAGGCGCCCACGCCGAAATAGGCCGCTTGCCCCATCGACGACAGACCGGTGTAGCCGAGCAGGAGGTCGACGCTCATGGCGAGAATTGCGAATGCCATCGCCCGCGTTGCCAGCAGAACGACGAACGAGCCGGAGTGCGGAACGATCAAGGCAAGTACCGCCAGGCACAGGGCGACAATCATGATCTTGGTGCGTTGGCTTCCCATGGTTCTCAATCTCGTCCGAACAGGCCGGTCGGCTTGATCGCCAGGATCAGCACCATCGGCGCGTAAAGCGTGAAGTAGGAGACTTCGGGGAACAGCGCCTTGCCGAAATTATCGGCGAGGCCGACGGCGAGCGCGCCGATCGCGGCACCGCCAAGGCTGCCCATGCCGCCGATGATCACGACCGCGAAGGCGAGCGGCAGCATTTCGAAATCGAGACCCGGATAGATGCCGAGAAATGCGCCGCCGATCACGCCACCGAGCGCCGCGAGAAAAGCGCCGAGCGCGAATATGAACATCGAAATGCGGTTCGTATCGATGCCGACGCCACGCGCCATCTGCGCATCGTCGACGGTGGCGCGCACGGCCGCGCCCATTCTTGTTTTCTCCATCGCGAGCCACAGCGCGATACCGATCACGATCGCCATGGTGATCATGAAAACGCGATAGAGTGGAAGATAGATGCCGCCGACGACGATGCTTTGCGTGAGCGCGCTCGGCGGAACGATGTCCATGTTGTTGCCGCCCCAGATATCGAGTGCGCCCTGCTGGAACAGGAATGCGAAGCCGACGGTAAGCAACACTTGGCGCAGAACGTCGGTCTCGACCGGGACAATCGAGACGCGGGTGAGAATGAAAAAGAATCCCAAAGCGACAACCGCCGCGACAAGGATGAATGGACTCCATCCATTGCCGATAAAATGACCGCGCACGGCGGCGAGTGCGGCGATGACGCCGAGACCGATCGCGATCGCGGCGTTGCGGACGCTTTCGAACCCTTGCGAACGCAGAAATAAACGCTCCATCACGAGGCCGAGCGCTGCGACAGCGAGCGCCGCTACCGGCAACGACAGTGCCCACGATCCCGTCGCATGAATGACCGACAGGGCGATGTATCCGCCGAGGAGGAAATACGAGCCATGCGACAGGTTGACGATGCGCATGACGCCGAAGATCAGCGATAGTCCACTGCCAACAAGAAACAACAGCGCGCCATAGGACAAGCCGTTGAAGGCCTGGACCAGCCAGAATTGCGTGTTCATTTCCCCCCTTTTCCTTCTTATTTTATGTCGAAGGTTGCGCGGAGCTTACATGAGGTTCGAAGGTAATAAACAGCCTAAATGGCCGCAGCTTGGATTTGTGGTTGCGTGGGACGGTGCCTGCACGTCGTCGTCTATTTTTGCCCGCCTGCTTGCTTTTTCGGCGGAATAATAGGCAGCAGCAGATAAGGCGCCTTGCCACGGCCAAAATGCAGGCTGGTGCTGCCGTTAAAAATGGCGGGCGGACGATCGCGGGGGTCGTCGTGCAGGAACGGGCCGCAACCCTTCAATTCATTTTTGAAGTTCGACAGTCGGCCGCCGCTCGCGCCGCCATACTCGTAGTCCTTGCCGCGGATTGACAGACCCACGCGATAGCCGGCCGGCACCACGATCGACGTCGGCCAGATCTCGATGTCGAGTTCAACCGTTTGCCCTTTCTTGAGCGGCTGCTTCTCATCGTGGGTGTGATAGGGGCGGTACGGCTTGGACAATTTCTTGTCGAGCTTGCGATGCGAGGCGCGGAGCCACCCTTGCGCAACAGGCGTGTGCGGATCGATCGCGCCTTGATACACAATCTCCTTGAGGTCGCCGGTGAAAATGCGCAGCACGATGAAAAAGTCCGCATCGGGCGTCGACGACGATGCGAAGAGCTTGAGCGCCGACGGGCCGGTGATCTCCGTTTCCTTTGCAAGCGGTGGCGTGAGGAACATAAATCCGTCACCCATGGCGGCGAACTTGAGTTGCGCGTTGCCGGACGGCTTCTTTGTCGTCAGCGTCATCGACGCCGGATCGAGATAGAACTTTGTCCATCGGGTGCGCTTGAGCGGCCATTCGTTCTCGGCGCGCGGCTCGAATTTGTCGATGTGGCGGACCTGCAGCAGCACCTTGGGTTGCTTCGACCACCCTTGCTTCTTGCCGTGCAGGAAATGATCGAAGAAGCGCAACTGCTGCTCGCGGCCGTAATCCGTGTAGAAGTGCGTCCAGTGCTCGATGCCGTGTGCTTCAAGCCATTTGTGTTTGGCGGCGGCGCGGACGAAGCCTTCGAAATTTCCGCGCGGGTGCAATCCCTGGCCACCCCAGTTCGCCGCCGAGAACAGCGGCGTGATCACCTTGTCCCACTTGGGCGAACGCGCCTTGTGGTAGTCGTCGTCCATCGGATGGGCCACGATCTGCGCGCCGAAATCCGTTCGATTTCTGGCGAGCTCGTCCTCCGGCAACGTTTCGGGTCCGCACACCAGATCGCTGGTCACGCGGCTGCGTTTGCCGCGCTCGCCGGCGCCGTATTGCACGGTCTTCACCTGCATGTCGTACCAGTTTTCCCAGAACGTCGAGAGAATGCCGCCGTGGTGCGTCATGTCGCGGTACCAGTCGGCCGCACCTTCCCAGATGCACATGGCGGCAAGATGCGGCGGCTGCAGCGATGCAACGTGCCACTGGTTGATGCCGTAATAGGAAATGCCGTTGAGGCCGACTTTGCCGTTCGACCAGGGCTGAACGCCCGCCCATTCGATGCAATCGTAAAAGTCTTTCGTCTCGCGCGGGGAGAAATGATCGATGAAGCCGGGCGAGCAACCGGCGCCACGCGAGTCGACGCGCACGCAGGCGTAATTGTGTGGCACCCATTTCTCCGGATCGACCACTTCCCAGCTCTGGTAGAGATTGCTCGAGCCGGCGGTGACGTCGGGATGTTTTTCCGTCATGCGCTGCCAGGCGCTCGGATAGCCGTCCTGGAACGCGAGATTCTTGGCGTAGGGTCCGTAACTGAGGATGACCGGAAATTTTCCTTCGTGCAGCGGGCGAAACACATCGGCGCGCAATACCAGGCCGTCATCCATGGTAATCGGCACGTCAAAATCGATCCGCATGCCGTCACGGACTTCTGTTCTCTGCTGCAACGACGCCATCACGCCCTCCGACTGCCTCGCCATGCCCGCGGTCTGTCGCGGGCGTCCACCTGTGGGCGGCGATCTTGCAAAACGCTGATGGCCGGGACAAGCCCGGCCATCGATGATTGATGCAGAGGAGATATCACGCGGCGCGCTTGCGTCGCTTCACCTTCGCCATCTTTTCCAGCACCGCGCAGACCGCCGCTGTGTCGCTATTGCCGAAACCGTCCTTCATGGCCTTCAGATAAATACCTTTGGTGGCATTGAAGATGGGTGTTGGAACGCGGATCTTGCGCGCGTAGTCGCCGATCACGTGCATATCCTTGTCCCACACGGAGATCTTCATGGTGACGTCGTCGTAGCGCCCTTTCGCCATCATCGGTGCGCGCAGTTCGAAGACGCGCGAGTTGCCGGCGCCTGCGGTGATGAGATCGACAATCATCTGCGGATCGAGGCCGGCTTTCATGCCCAGCACCATGGCTTCCGCGGAGGCGACGTTGTTGATGGCGACCAGGAGATTGGCCACGTATTTCATGCGGCTGCCATTGCCGAATTGGCCGACATCGAACACGTGCCTGCCAAAGCCCATCAGCACCGGGCGCAGGCGCGCAATCGCCTTGGTATCGCCGCTCGCATAGAACACGAGATCCCGGGTCTTGGCCTGCGAGCCGGTGCCGCTGACCGGGCAATCGATCAGGGTGTGGCCGGCTTTGCGCAGCACACGCTCCGCTTTTTCTTTATCTGAAATTGTGAAGGTGCTCATTTCCGCCACGACCTTGCCCTTGAGCTTGGCGGCGGCGATTTCTCGCACGGTATCCAGCAGCGCTTGTGGTTTGGGCAGGCTCGTCAGAATGATCGGCGCTGCCGCCGCCACTGCGGCGGCGTTGTTCGCAGTTTCGACACCGGCACGTTGGGCCTCCCGGCGTTTGGCGGCGCTTATGTCAAAACCGATCACGCGCCAGCCGGCTGCAACGAGATTCTTCGCGAACGCACCGCCCATGATGCCGAGGCCGATCACACCGACCGTTCCTTTGGTCTTTCTTGCTGCCATTCATTGTCTCCCGATGCGAAACGCATCAACGTGGTCCCATTCCGTCTTATGCGCTGAGCTAAAGGCTGTCGAGTCGCGCGGGCGCGCGAGGCGTCTTTCAAGCGCGTCCGTGATCGCCTATCGTCGGCGCCGAAAGCACCAAAGGAGGACGTATGCGAGTTGGCGTTGCAGGTCTTGGGGTGATGGGCGCTGCGGTTGCAGCCCGCCTCATGGAAGTCGGGCACGACGTGACCGTGTGGAATCGTTCGCCCGAAAAGACCAGACCGCTGGCCGAAGCGGGTGCGAAGGTGGCAGCGACACCGGCTGAACTCGCGAGCGCAGTCGAGGCGACGATCACGATGCTGACCGACGGAGCTGCGATCGACGCCGTGTACAACGGACCGAAAGGTCTGCTCGCAGGCGACGTGAAAGGCAAACTGCTCATCGAAATGAGTACCGTTTCCCCCAAGGTGCCAACCGCTCTCGCTCCCAAGGTGCGCGCAAAAGGCGCGGCATTTGTGGAATGTCCGGTCGGCGGGTCGACCGCGCCGGCGCGGCAGGGAAAACTGCTCGGCCTGATGGGCGCCGAGCCTGGCGACGCCGAACGCGCCAAATCCATCCTCAATCAGCTCTGCCGGCGGCTCGAGCACTGTGGCCCTGTCGGTACCGGTTCGTCGATGAAACTCGCGATCAACCTGCCGCTGATGGTGGCCTGGCAGGCCTACGGCGAGGCGTTTGCCATCGCTGGCGCCGCCGGGTGGGAGCCCAAGCGGCTGCTCGATCTCTTCGTCGATACCAATGGCGCCAATCCCGCCATGAAAAATCGTGCGGACATGATTGTGACTATGTTCGAAGGCCGCGATCCGGGACCGACGACATTCAGCATTGCCAATGGCGTGAAAGACCTGCGCACGATGGTTGAAACCGGAGAAGCGCGTGGCGCCGACATGCGTGCCACCAAAGCCGCGCTCAGTGGCTTCGAGGATGCGACCGCGAACGGTTTCGGCGGTGGTGACGGGTCGCGCATGTCGGTCTACTGGGCCGGTCGGAAAAAATCGTAGAACAGCCGGGACAAATCCGGTCGTAACCGAAAAATGGGAGGGATGCCGTGAAACTGTTTTCGTTCTGGCGCTCGCTGGCGACCTACCGCGTGCGCATCGCGCTCAACCTCAAGGGCATCAAGCCCGATGAGATCATCGACATCAATCTGATGAAGGGCGAGCAACGCGACGCAAAATTCCGCGCCGTCAATCCGATGATGGCGATTCCTGCGTTGGTTGACGGCGATGGGCCGGTCCTCTTCGAATCTCTGGCGATTATCGAATACCTCGACGAGACGCATCCTAATCCGCCGCTGCTGCCGCGCGATGCGCGCGGGCGGGCGCGCGTTCGCGGCCTTTCGCAGATTGTCGCCTGCAACTCTCATCCGTTGATCGTGCCGCGCGTGCGCGAATATCTCGCCCATGAATTCAAGGTTGATGAAGCAGGGGTCATCAAATGGGCGCAGCATTGGCACAAGCTGGCTTTGACGGCGCTGGAGCAGAACCTGTCGAGTTCGAAAGAAACCGGAACTTATTGCCAAGGCGATCAGGTCACGATGGCCGACATTTGCGTTGCCAGCCAAGCGGCCGGCGCAAATTTCTTCAAGGTCGATCTCGCGCCTTACCCAACCTTCGCGCGTATTGCCGCGAACTGCGCAAAGATCGATGCGTTTGCGCGGGCACACCCACTTAAGCAGCCCGGCGCGCCGGCGGCAGCATGAACGCAGCGTCTGCGCAAATGCTGAATACCGCAATCGTCGGCCTGGGTTGGTGGGGTAAAACGCTGGTGAAATCGGCGCACGATTTCGGCGCGCCGTTGCGTTTCGTGCGCGGCGTCACGCTCGAACCGGAAACAGTGCGTGATTTTGCCGTCGAGCATCAGATCGCGCTGGGCACCTCGCTCGATGAGGTGCTGGCCGACAAATCGATCCAGGCGGTGATCCTTGCGACCCCGCACACCAAGCATCGTGCGCAGGTTGAAGCCATTGCGGCTGCCGGCAAGCATATCTATTGCGAAAAGCCTTTTGCGCTCAGCAAGGCCGATGCGCAGGCCGCGCTCGATGCCTGCCGGCGCGCCGGCATCGTGATCGGCGTCGGCCATCATTTCCGGCTGATGCCGTCGATGCGGGTTCTCGCCGAACTCAAGGAGAAAGGCGCCTTCGGCACCATCATGCATGCCGAAGGCAACTACAGTCATGATTGGCTCGCCAACTATCCGGCTGACAGCTGGCGCCTTCGTACGGAAGAGAGCCGAGCCGGCGGCATGACGGGCATGGGCATCCACGTGCTCGATTGCTTTCGTGACATGGTGGGGCCGATGAAGCGCATCAGCGCCTTGTCGAAGGCGCGCGTGCTCAAGCTCGGAACAGGCGACACGACATCCGCACTCATTGAATTTGAGAATGGCGCCACCGGAACGCTTGCCACGACGATGAAGACTCCGTTTGCCTGGCGCATCGCGATTTTCGGCGAGAATTGCTGGGCCGCAAGCGTGAGTGAGACGCGTGCGATTGTTCGCCATGCCGGGAAGGATCCTGAGGCGTTTGACCTGCCGGCCGACAACCACCTCGGTCGTAATCTCGATTATTTCGCGAAAGCCGTGTTGGGGCAGGGGAAATTCCCGATTTCGCCCGACGGCATTTTGCAAACGGCGGCCGCACTCGAAGCGGTCTTCAAATCGGTCGATGCCAACGGGGCCTGGATGACCGTTTAAGCGTCACTGGAGCTTGATATCGGCGGCCTTGATCACGTTGCCCCAGCGATCGACTTCCTCGTGCATATACTTCGCGGTCTTCTCGACCGAGCCGCCGAATATTTCTGCGGATAGCTTTTTTAGACTGTCCTGCACTTCGGGCTGACGCAGAGCTTCGTTGGCGTCGGCATTGATCTTCTCAATGATCGCCTTCGGAGTGTTCGGCGGCGCCACGATCCCGTACCAGGCAACCGCTTCAAAGCCGGGGAGCAGTTCGGCGATTGTCGGCACGTTCGGCAGGCTCGGCATGCGGGTGGCCGATGCGACTGCAATCAGCTTGAGCTTGCCGGCTTCGACCAGAGGCAATGAGACACCGAGATTGTCGAACATCAGATCGACATCGCCGGCGAGCAAACCCTGCAGAGCGGGCGCCGACCCGCGATAAGGCACGTGCCGCAGCGTGACCTTGGCCATCAACTGAAAAAGTTCAGACGTGAGATGGGATGTCGTTCCATTGCCCTGCGTCGCGGAGGTGACTTTGCCGGGATTCTGGCGGAGATACTCGATCAGTTCAGTCAGAGTGGTGGCTTTGATGGTGTTCGGATTGACGATCAGCGCGTTCGGTACCTGCGCCATCACGATGATCGGTTCGAACTTGGTCGGATCGTAACCGAGCTTCGGATAGAGATTCTGATTGATGACGAGCGGTGGTGGCGGCGCCGATAACAAAGTGTAGCCGTCGGGAGGCGACCGATACGCTGCCTCGGCACCGATGTTCCCGGCCGCACCAGTACGGTTCTCGACGACGACCGGCTGGCCCCATTTGCGGGACAGCCAATCACCGACAATTCGCGGAACGGCGTCTGCTGTACCGCCTGCTGGAAACGGCACGATGATCTTCACGGCGCGATCCGGATAGTCTTGGGCGTTGGCCGCGCCGCAAAGGGCTGAAGACGCCAGAACGAAAGCCGCCATGCTTTTGCCGATGAAAGACAAAGGTTGTGTCGGCGGGTCACGCATTCAAAAAATCCTCCCAATACAGCCGCATCTGACCGGCGTCTTTGTGATGGCAAGACTGCTTCAGTTTATGTGAGGATACAACGTGTCCGGCGTGCAGGAGTTGGCGATGGGCAACTCGCGGCCCAACATTGCGATTGTCGGTGGTGGAATAGGCGGCCTGTTCGCCGCGAATGCTCTCATCGCGCAGGGACTTCAGGTCTCCGTCTACGAGCAGGCACCGGCGCTCGGCGAAGTGGGCGCCGGAGTTTTTTTGACGCCCAACAGCGTACGCCAGCTTCAGAGAGTGGGGCTGGGTCCGGCGGTTGAGAAATGGGGCGCACGGGTAGGCCCAGGCTCCCGCTACTTCCGCCACGATGGCAGCCCGATTGCGCCCGTGCAGGTCACGGACTCTTCGGGCTGGAATGCGACGTTCGGAATGCACCGCGCCGATCTCGTCGAACTTCTCGCGGACGCATTGCCTGACAATGTGGTTCACACCGGACATCGCTGCACGGGGTTCGAACAACACGATGACGTGGCGCGAGTTTCCTTTTCAAATGGCGCGGTTGCCGAAGCCGATGTGATTGTTGCCGCGGATGGCATCCATTCCGAGCTCCGGCCCTGCGTTTTTCCTCCGTCCAATCCTGTTTTCTCCGGATCCGTCGCCTATCGCGGCGTTCTGCCGCTCGAACGCATTCCGGATTGGCCGACGGACTCGTGGCTGATGTGGCTCGGCAAGGCCAAACACTTCCTCACGTTCCCGGTACGCGCAGGACAGCTCATCAACTACGTCGGATTTGTTCCGGCTGATGAGCAAATGAAGGAATCGTGGTCATCACCCGGCGATCCCGATGTGCTGCGCCGGGAATTTGCCGGTTGGGACCCGCGCATCGAGACGCTTCTGCAGCAGGTCCAGATGACGTTTCGGTGGGCCCTGTACGATCGCGAGCCACTTCCGACCTGGACCCGCGGTCGGCTGACGCTTCTGGGTGACGCCGCGCATCCGATGCTTCCCCATCTTGGGCAAGGCGCCAACCAATCCATAGAGGACGGAATGGCACTCGCGACGATTCTCGCGCACGCGGATCGCACGACCGTGCCGGCGGCACTTGCCGCCTATGAGCGCCTCCGCCGCGAGCGTGTGGCGCAGGTCCAGCGCGGCGCACGCGAAAACGGGATGCGCTACGATTCAGCTTACGCTGACCTCGGCGTCCGCGATGCTGAGATCGCCGCGCACGCTGCGTTCCGCAAGAAGCTCTATGATCACGATGTGGTGCCAGAGGCTCAGGCTGCCGCGATGGCCCTCACCTAGGTGATACGCTATGGCCGATCAAATCGTTCGTTTTGATGACGGCGCCGCTTACGAACGCTCGATGGGAATCTGGAGCCGACGTGTCGGCGAAGATTTCCTCGACTGGCTGAAGCTGCCAACCGGCCTGAAGTGTGCAGATGTCGGTTGTGGAAACGGGGCATTCACCGAACTGTTGGTCGAACGCTGCCGGCCGATTGAAGTTCAGGGAATTGATCCGTCGCCTCAACAGATAGAGTTCGCGCGCAAACGCCATACTGCAAAAATCGCGGAATTTCGCCAAGGCGACGCGATGGCACTTCCATTCCCCGACAACAGATTTGATGCTGCCATCATGGCTCTGGTCATCTTCTTTGTTCCAGAACCCGCCCAAGGTGTTGCCGAGATGGCCCGCGTGGTCAGTCCGGGAGGTACCGTCGCCGCCTACGCGTGGGACATGTTGGGCGGAGGGTTTCCCATGACTGCGATACTTTCGGAAGTGCGCGCGCTCGGAAAAGAGACCTTCGGGCCGCCGAGCGTCGAAGCATCGCGCATGGATTCTCTGCGCAAGCTGTGGAGCGACGCCGGACTGGAAGCATTGGAGATACGCAAGATCATCGTGCAGCGGACATTTGCTGATTTTGATGACTTCTGGACCTCAAGTACGGCCGCCGGCTCCGTTCGCGCGACCGTCGCAGCCTTGGCGCGCAGCGAAGCGGAAACCGTGAAAACACGGTTGCGCGCAACGCTTCCGGCCGATGCAGATGGCCGCATCACTCACACGGCATTTGCCAACGCAATAAAGGGTCGCGTCCGCAAATAATCTCTGAAACGGACGCTAAGCCGATGCCTTAAGTCGCTTATTGCCCGCGATCGTGCGATCCCATACGTCGTGAATATGCGAAACTTCCTGCTCGAAGCGCTCGAGGAAAAGGCGTGCCTGCGTTGAGAGTGTGCGCCGCCTCGGTTGAATCACCACGAACTCCGCGTGCAGCTCTGGGTCGGCGATCGGGTTGACGATCAGCTCGCCGCGGTTGATATCGTTGACAGAGATCACGCTCGGCAGAATCGTCACCCAGTCCGAACGCGCAACGAATTCCAGCGTCGCGATCATCGCGTCCATCTCGAGCATTGCGGCAATCTCGACGCCATGCGCCTGAAAGTAGGTCTCGAGATTGCGGCGGCGGATGTTGTCGGGACCCGGAACGACAATCTTGATCGGTCGGCATTCTGCGAGGCGCAGCGGCGCCAGCGCCTTGAAACCGGCCTTGGGACCGGAAATCATCATCTCGCGATCGCGTACGAGCATTCGCGATTTCAGGCCGATGGCGCCTTCAAACGCAGGCACCACCGCGAAGTCGAGTGCATCGTCGAGAACCATCTCGGTCAGGAGCGCACTGTAGCCTTCGACGATGTGCAGCCGCACTTCAGGACACCGGGGAACGAAATCATCAAGCACGGGCGCGAGCACCGCGCGCGTGAAGGTCGGCATCAATCCGATGCGAAGTTCGCCGGTCACTTCGCCGGCAAGCGAGCGCACTTCCTCGGCAGCGTGCTCGAGCGTGCCGACGGCCTCGACGCAGCGCTTGTAGTATCGCAGTCCTGCCGGCGTCGGGGTGACACCTCCGGCCGTACGTTCAAACAGTTTGACCTTTAAGGCCCGCTCGACCGCCGCAACGTGCTGGGAGATCCCGGACTGCGTCGCATTTTCTCGCTGGGCCGCTCGGGTGAACGAACCTTCCTCGCACACCGCAATGACGGCGCGGATTTGCCGCAGCGGGATCGTCGCCATGACTGCCTCAAAATCGGGGGTATTAGAAAAGATGATGGCCGAACGCAGAATATATTATTTCGGCTTTAGGTGCCAGTCGGCTTAGGCTTCCCGCCAATCAGCAATGGGCGCGCAAAGCGTCCGGGTCGGGAGGGACCAATGGGTGCAAATTTCGGCATAGCCGGCTTGGATTGGCAGCAGCGGGTGAATTGGGACCGGCTGCGCGAATATCGCATTGAGCGCGCACGCACGATGATGAAAAAGCACGGCCTTGGCGCCATGCTTTGCATGTACGACGAAAATGTCCGCTACATCACCGGCACGCTCACGCCGGGATGGAACAGGCTGAAGCCGGGTCTGCGCTACGCGATGCTGTGCGGCGACGGGCGCCCGATTTTGTTCGAGCAGGGCGACCTCGGTTTCCAGATCGAGCGGCACTCGCCGTGGATCCCCAAGGAGAACGTGCGCCATTCATTCGCGTGGATCAAAGGCGCCGCCGGTCCTGCCTCCACTCAGCAGGTCAACAAGTTCACCAAGGCCGTGTTGCAAGCGATGAAGGACAACGGTGTGGCCGGCCAGAAGCTCGGCGTCGACTTCATCGACATCAACATGATCAACATCTTCAAGGAGAACAACATCAACTGGGTCGACGGCATGACCCCGATGATGGAAGCGCGCGCGGTCAAAAGCCCGGACGAGCAGGAATGCTTCCGCATCGTCGGCGCGATCGGCGATGCCACACACTGGGAATGCATGAAGTTCCTGCGGCCCGGCATCACCGAAAACCAGGTGACCGCGCATCTGATGGAATATCTCTACAACATTCCCGGCATGGAAGACGTCGAGGACGTGATCGTGTCATCCGGTCCGAACACCTGGCCGAACTGGCGCAACTTCTCCGACCGCATCATCCAGCCCGGCGACATCGTGTTCATGGATTTGGCCGCGCTCACGTGGAACGGCTACAAGTCCTGCTATTACCGCACCTACTGCGTCGGCAAGGAGCCGTCGAAAGAGCAGAAGGACACTTACGCGACCGCTCTCGAGTGGCTCTACGACTCGATTGGCGCGGTTAAGGTCGGCGCGACGACACGGGACATCGCGCTGAAGTGGCCGTCGGCAATGGAGACCTGGGGGTACGAGGACGAAGACCAGGCTGCGGCAAATCTTTGGGGGCACGGCCTTGGTCTCGCGCAGTACGATCCTCCCGTGATCTCACGCATCTGGTCGCTCGACCATCCGGTCGAAATTCAGGAAGGCATGACCTTCGCGCTCGAAACGCAGCACGGGAAGCGCTTCCGGTACGGCGTTCGCATCGAGGAAATGCTGATCGTGAAGAAGAACGAAATCGAGATCGTGTCGAATTTCCCCGTGAAGCAGATCACGGTTGTCGATCCGCTGCCGGGTTACGGGGATCACGTGAAGTGACGCCGGCGTAAGCCGGCATCATCTCCCGGCGAGCCGAAGGCGAGAGCCGGGATCTCGAGCCACAGGTTCTGCTCTGCCAAGCGAGACGGCCGGGACAAGCCCGGCCGTGACGGCGAAGAAGCGCAAGGCAATTATGACACCCTTCATCCTTCACCTTGATGACCCTGTCGCCACCGATCCGGAACGGGTGGGGCCGAAGGCGGCAAATCTCGCCGGGCTAATGCAGGCGGGTTTGCCGACGCCGGGCGGCTTTGCGCTGACGGCCGATGCCTATCGCCATCAGTTGCGGCATCTCGGCATCGAGGACCTGCTGCGGCAATACAGCGAAGGCGACGTGCCGGCGTCGCGCCGGATTTCGATCCAGGTCAGGCTGGCGCTGTATCAAGGTCCGATCGCGCCGGAGATCCTTGAACCCTTGCTCGGCGCGTGGCGAAAGCAGCGTGAGAGCGCGCCGCTTGGCGTCGTCCGCTCATCCGCGCTGATCGAAGACCGCAAGGGCGCCAACTTTGCCGGTCAATTCGAAAGCTTCCTTGGTCTGTCGGATGAAACCGAATTCTTGACGGCAGTGCGTGCGTGCTGGGCGGCCCTATGGACCTCGCACGCACGTCGCTACATGGAGAATCACGAGCTTTCGCCCGCGGACACGGCAATGGGTGTCTTGATTCAGCCGCTGATTTCCGCGCGCGTCTCGGGCGGCGGCCTGAGCGAGACGGCTGACGGGCAAATGATGATCTCGGCGACCTGGGGTCTTGGCTCCGCCATTGCCCAAGGTGAGGTCGTGCCCGATCGTATCGTGCTCAGCAAAACGGGGTTTCTGCGAACGGTCGAGGCCGGTCGCAAAGGCCATCGCGACACCTGCGCGCACGGCGTCGCTGCGCCGGAGCTCGTGCCAAAGGATCTTGTCAGCGAACCATGCCTGTCGCCCGGAGAGGCCGTGACCCTCGGCCGTCTGCTGCGAAAATGTGAGGACCTTGCTGGCGGTCCCGTGGAGATCGAATGGGCGATGGACGAGAACGGCTTCAGGCTTTTGCAGTCGCGTCCGCTGCACATGGAGCCGGCGATCGTGCCAGACGAGATCTGGTTGCAGCATCCGGGCCTGAACGGCCATCCCGCCGGCATCGGCTGGGGCTCAGGACGCGCCGTGGTGGTAAACTGCGAATGTGAGCTGTCGCGGGTCGCGCCCGGCGACGTGCTCGTGACCCGCGTTGCGGGGCCCGCTCTCAGTCCGATCTTGACGCGCGTATCGGGAGTTGTCGCCGAGCTCGGCGGTTCAACGTCGCATCTGGCTTCGCTTGCGCGCGAGCGAGGCATCCCGATGGTGCTGGGCGTGCTCGACGCCACGCGCAAGATACCGGACGGCGCACAATGCGCCGTCGACGGCGTTGCCGGCGTCGTGCGGTGGCTCAGGTGAGTGCCAAACCGCGCGTCTTTGTCACGCAGCCGATTGCTGACAGCGCGGTGAAGCGCCTGCGTGCGCTTGGCAGCGTTAAGGTTTTTTCCGACGACAGTCGCATTATTCCTCATCGCACTCTGGTTGCAGCCGTTCGCAAGGCCGACATCTTGTTCTGCCTTCTGCATGACAAGATCGACCGCGCGGTCATCGCCGCCAATCCGAAGCTGCGGCATATCGCATCGCAGTCGATCTCGCCATCCAACGTTGACGTTGCGGAAGCAACCAAGCGAGGCATTCCCGTCACTGTCGTACCGCCGGTGACGACCGAGGCTACCGCTGATCTCAACTTTGGCCTGATGCTCTCCGTGGCGCGGCGCATGATGGAGGGTGATCGGCTTGTGCGGGCCGGAAAGTTTCCGGGTGGCCAGTCGCGACACCTTCTCGGGTCCATCGTCCACGGCAGAACGATCGGCCTTATCGGCGGCGGCGGGTTGATCGGCAAGGCGGTGGCGCGCCGTGCGCACGGCTTCTCCATGCGCGTGCTTTATTGGACTCCCCGCCGCAAGCCCGAAAGCGAGGAACGTGAAACCGGGCTTACCTACGTGCCGCTCGACGAACTTCTGCGAGAGTCCGATTTCGTCTCGCTGCATTCACCCCTGAATGCGCAAACGCGCCATCAGATTGGCGCGCGCGAGATCGGATTGATGAAAAAGACGGCCTTCATCATCAACACGGCGCGCGGCCCGATTATCGATGAGGCGGCACTTGTGCGCGCACTTAAATCAAAGAAAATCGCCGGCGCGGGGCTGGACGTCTTCGAGCACGAGCCGAAGGTGCACGCGGAGCTAAAGAAGCTGAAGAACGTCGTTCTCGAGCCGCATCTCGGCAGTGCAACTGTCGAGGTACGCGAGCAGATGGCGAATATCGTGGTCGACAATATTGAGGCGTTGCTCGGTGGGCGCCTGCCCCCTAACTGCGTGAACCCGCAAGTATTAGGGACGTGATTGCAATCGGGCGGATGCGGCGTTTGAATGTGAGCGGCTGGCACAGCCGGTGCGGGAGGGAAAAATGGCGCTACCCAAGCTCGACGTGGTGATTGCCAACAATTTCGGTCATCTACCGATGTTCATCGGTGCGGAGAAAGGCTTCTTCAAGCAGCAAGGCGTCGACGCCAGCTTCAAGGTGGTGGATACGGGCACCGACATGGTCAACGCCCTGCACAGAGGCGAAGCTCAGGTCGGGGACATGAGCACGACCACCTACCTCAAAGCCGTGCATTCCGGTGAGCCCTTCAAAGTGATCGGGCTCATAATGAATGATGCCACCCGCGATAATTGCGACGACCCGCTCGCCATCGTCACCAAAAAGGGCAGGGGCATCGAGCCAGGCAAGGTCACCGATTTCAAGGGCAAGAAGATCGGTCTCGCGCTAGGGCAGACATCGGATGAATTCTTCAAGATGGTGCTGCGCCGCGCCAAGATGAAATATGAGGATCTCACGGTCGAGAACATCTGGTCGCAGTTCGGTCTTGCGCCGGCGCTCGCCGAGGGCAAGGTGGACGCGATTGTCACGTGGGAGCCCTACGTGACGCAGGCGCTCACCCAGGTTCCTGATTCTTATCTCGTGCTCCGTGGCGGGCACCACATGTCCTACGTGATGGTCGCGGTCGCACACGGGCCGACGGTCGAGGCGAAGCCGGAAGTCATCAAGAGCATCGCTGCCGGATTGGCGCAGTCCTCGCACTTTACCCGCAATAACCGCGACGAGGCGGTGGAGATATTTGCGAAATGGGTGCCGGGGACCGACGTTGCCATCGGCAAGAAAGCGATCAAACACATCAGCTTCGATCCGCGCATGTCGCCAAATGTGTTGCGCGCCTTTGAGAACGCCGAGGACGAGGTGCTCACCAACACGCTCAAGGGTGCGCCGCGGCTCGACGTCCCAAGCCTGTTCCGGCCGCAGTTCATGGCCGCGGTCGAGAAAGAGCACCCGGAATATTTCGCAGATCTTCCGAAGCTCTAGCTATTCCGCCGTCCAACCGCCGTCCACGACCAGCGACGTACCGGTGATCAGTGCGGCCGCATCGCCTGCAAGAAAGACGATCGCGCCTGTCAGGTCCTCGAGCTGGCCGAGGCGACCGAGCTTGATGCGCTTGAGCGTGTCGGCTCGGAAAGCCTCGTTCTGAAAGAACGGCCGCGTCATCGGCGTTTCGATGAAAGTTGGCGCGAGCGTGTTGACGCGAATCTTGTGCGTGGCAAGCTCGATCGCCATGGCCTTGGTAAAACCTTCCATCGCATGTTTGGTCGCGCAATAGACGGTACGTGTCGGGCCGCCGACATGCCCCATTTGCGATGACATGTTGATGATGGAGCCACTGCGTTTGGCCTCGATCAGCCGCCGCGCCACCGCCTGAACGACGAAATAGGCGGCGCGCACATTCAGCGACATCACGAAATCGAAGTCCTCGACTTTCACATCGACGAACGGTGCGGGTTTGTTGGTGCCGGCATTGTTCACGAGGATGTCGAACGGTTGCTCTCCCGCAATCGTCTTCTGCATGGACTCGATGTCGCGGACGTCGAGCGTCAGCGGTGCGGCCTGTTGGCCACGCGATCGGATCGCTTCGGCAGCTTCCTCGATTTCTTTCGACGTCCTTGCGGCCAAGGTGACGTGCGCGCCGGCGTCGGCCAATGCAGAGGCCGCCGCGAGCCCGATGCCGCGCCCGGCACCGGTCACGAGCGCGCGCTTGCCGTCGAGCCGGAACGAGGGAGTAGGTGTGAGGTCGACCATTGAAGGCCTTATTCCGCCGCCTGCGCGTAGGGCACGTTGCGGCCTCCGTACCGGCGCACACGGATATTGGCCTGCTCGGCATGACCGAGAAAGCCCTCCAGCACGCACAGCCGCGAACAGTATTCACCGATCATCGCGCTGGCCTTGTCCGTCAGCACTTTCTGGTAGGTGCAGGTCTTCATGAATTTGCCGACCCACAGTCCGCCGGTGTAGCGCGCCGCCTTTTTCGTTGGCAACGTATGATTGGTGCCGATCACCTTGTCGCCGTAGGCGACGTTTGTGCGTGGTCCCAAAAACAGCGAACCGTAATTCTTCATGCCATTGAGGAACACATCCGGATCGCGGGTCATGACCTGCACGTGTTCCGACGCGATACGGTCTGCTTCGGCAATCATTTCGACTTCGCCGTCGCAGACGATCACTTCGCCGAAATCTTTCCACGCCTGGCCGGCTGCGTCCGCGGTAGGAAGGATCGACAGCAGGCGCTCGACTTCTTTCATGGTATCGCGCGCAAGCTTTTCGGAATTGGTAATCAAGACGGCGGGGGAGGTTGGCCCATGCTCGGCCTGACCAAGCAGGTCGGTTGCACAAATTTCGCCGTCCACGCTCTCATCCGCGATAATCAAAGTCTCGGTCGGCCCGGCCAGGAGGTCTATGCCGACGCGGCCGAACAGCTGCCGCTTGGCTTCCGCCACATAGGCGTTTCCGGGACCCACGATCATATCGACCGGCTTGATCGTCTCCGTGCCGAGCGCCATGGCCGCTACGGCCTGCACGCCGCCGAGCACGTAGATGTCGTCTGCACCGCCGAAATGCATTGCCGCGACGATGGCCGGATGCGGTCCCCCTTTGAAAGGCGGCGCGCAGGCAATGATCCGCTTCACGCCCGCGACCTTCGCAGTGACGATCGACATATGCGCCGATGCGACCATCGGATAACGGCCGCCCGGCACGTAACAGCCGATCGAATTCACGGGGATATGACGATGGCCAAGGACGACGCCGGGCAGCGTCTCGACCTCAAGGTCGTGCATCGTTTCGCGCTGCTTCTGGGCGAAGTTGCGCACCTGCGCTTGCGCGAACTTGATGTCATCGAGGTCGCGTTTGGGGACCTGCGCTATGGCGCGCTCGATCTCCTGTGGGGTGAGGCGAAAATCCTTTGGCGACCATTTGTCGAATTTCTCCGACAGTTCGCGAATTGCGACGTCCTTCCGCTCATCAACCTGCGCGAGGATGCCTTCGACGGTTTCGCGTACTTTGGCATCGGCTGCCTTGATCGCGCCCGCATCCATTCCGCGTTTGAGCCAACGGGGCATGGCTTTGTCCTCCCGGTTTGTCGCAGCAGCGACACTACTCCGCTTCATGGCCAGGCTTGACCCGGCCATCGATACCTGCGTTTCGCCAAGTTGAAACGCCTCATGGACCCCCGGGTCAAGCCCGGGGTGGTGTCCGTCTTTGTTGCTTGTTGCCTTACTTGATGGCCTGCGGATTGATCGGCGATCCCGTTCCGCCCGTGATGATCAGAGGCGGACCGCAGAAGAAGAATTCGTAGATGCCGTCCTGTTCGCAGTCCTCGGCAAGTTCCTTGAGATAGAAGATCTCGCCCATGCACAGGCCCATGGCCGGGATAACAACCCAATGCCAGGGCTGATTGGCTTCGGTGGTCTCATTCGGCCGAACTTCCACGCCCCACGTGTCTGTACAGATCGCGGCGACCTGCTTCTCCTGGCACCAGTAGCAGTTCTCGAACTTGACGCCTGGCGCGTCGCCGCCTGCGTAGCCGCCCCATTCCTTTTCCGCGAGGCAGCGCTCCATTTGCCCGGTACGGACGATGACAAAATCGCCACGGCCGATGGTGACATTCTGTTGCTTCGCGCACTTATCGAGTTCGTCGTTGGAAATGCTTTCACCGTCCTGCATCCATTTCACGCCGCGAAACCTCGCGATATCGAGCAAGACGCCGCGTCCGACCATCTTGTTCTTGGAATGCTCGATGCCAAGAACCGAAAGTCCGCGCGAGTTCGATCAGCTTTGCGTCGTAACCGTTGTAGGCCTTGTCCTCATAGAAAATATGCCCGAGCGCGTCCCAGTGCGTGGCGCCCTGTACGCAAAGGGTCAGGGTGTCGTCGGCATAGCGGATCTTGTTCCAGTCCTGTTGGCCGGAGATGGCGTCTGTGCCGGTCGCCAGCATCTGATGGATCGGATTGAAGCGCCCGCCGAACAGGCCGGTCTGGGGGCCGGTGCGATCGAGCGGAATGCCAAGCGCAAACACCTTGCCCGATCGGATCAGGCTCGCGGCCTTAACGATGTCTTCCGGCGTGACATGGTTGAGGGTGCCGACCTGGTCATCCTTGCCCCAGCGTCCCCAGTTCTTCAGTTTCTCCGTGGCTTCGGCGATCGCTTTTTTGCCGACCTTGATGTTCATGAAGAGCTTCCTTCCGGCTTTATTATCTTTTCGCGGCGTCAAATTGGCCGCAGCTATCGAATGCAATATTGCACAGAGCGTCGGTGTTTCATCAAGCCGGGTGCGTCGTCAGGATTTTGACAGAGCCTGTCGCGGCTGCGCATGATCCCGGCCCACGGGGCGCGTACCAAGTCACTCAGGGAGAATATTCATGAAACGCAATCTATTCGCCGCGGCTGCCGTGCTGATGGCGCTCGCGGGGCCCACGCACGCGGCCAATATTGTCGACGAGTGGGCCAACGTGAAAACTCCCAAAGCGCCGGAGCTGAAGGCGGTGACCGTCGATCCCAAGACCACAGCACTCTTGATGCTCGATTTCATGAATCAGAACTGCGGTCAGCGGCCACGTTGTCTCGATACGATTCCGGCGATGAAGAAGCTGCTCGCCGAGGCGCGCGCGCACAAAGTGCCTGTCATCTACTCGATCATTGCCAACAGCACCCCAGCCGACGTCATCAAGGATGTGGCGCCGCTGGCGGACGAGCCGCATGTGCTTTCCGGTCCCGATAAATTCCGCAACACCGACCTGGAAAAGATTCTGAAAGAAAAAGGCATCACGACGGTCATTGCCGTCGGCACCTCATCGAATGGTGCCGTGCTCTACACCGCAAGCGGCGCAGTATTTCGCGGCATGAATGCGATCATTCCGGTCGATGGGATGTCCGCCGTCGATCCCTACGCCGAGTATTCCACGGTCTTTACGTTCATGAACGCGCCGTCGGTTTCGGCGAAGACCACGCTCACCCGAAGCGACATGATCAAGTTCTAGCTCGGCTTACACTTTCCCCAATGCCCGGAGAATTTTGTCCGGTGTGAAGGGCATGTCGGTGAGCGGCTGCGCCCCAAGCGGGCGCAGCGCGTCATTGATCGCGTTCATCACCGACGCAGGCGCGCCTGCGGTTCCCGCTTCGCCGGCACCTTTGGCGCCGAGCTCGCTGTCGGCGGTTGGCGAAACGACATGGCCGCACTCGATGTCGGGCATCTCCATCGCCATCGGCACGAGATAGTCCGCCATATTGCCGTTGAGCAACTGGCCACGCTCGTCGTAGACGCACTGTTCGAACAGTGCCCCGCCGATGCCCTGCACGACGCCGCCGCGGATCTGCTCGTCGACGAGCTGCGGATTGATGATGGTGCCGCAGTCTTCCACGCACCAGTGCTTGAGCAGCTTGACGAACCCGGTGTCGGTATCGACTTCCAGGTAGCTCGCCTGAATGCCGTTGGTGAATGCGAACGGCCAGGCGCGCGGGACGTAATGGCGCGTCGCCATCAGTTCGGCCTGGAAGCCGGGTGGCAGTGTGTCCGGCCGGAAATAAGCAACGCGCGCCAGTTCGTCGAGCGGCAGGCGTTCGGTGCCCGTGTCCTTGTTCACGACAAGCCCATTGCGGATGTCGAGGTCGTCCGGTTTGGCCTGCAGGATACTTGCCGCTACCGCGAGCACGTTCGCACGCAGCGCCTTTCCGGCTTGCCACGCCGCTTCGCCGCCGATGCCGGCCGCTCGTGAGGCCCAGGTGCCACCACCGTAGGGCGTGTTGTCGGTATCGCCGGTGATGACGCGCACTTTTTCGATCGGCACGCCGAACGACGACGCTACGCATTGCGCTACCACTGCTTCGGCGCCTTGACCCTGTTCGGTAACGCCGGTGTGCACGATGATCGCGCCCTGCGCGTCAAGTTTCACGGTGGCGCCGTCCATCGATGTGATGCGCGCGCCTCCGACGCCGTAAAATGCGGCC
The DNA here is from genome assembly GCA_963751535.1 of uncultured Alphaproteobacteria bacterium. Taxonomy (GTDB): domain Bacteria; phylum Pseudomonadota; class Alphaproteobacteria; order Rhizobiales; family Xanthobacteraceae; genus Pseudolabrys. Next base: position 54,221 of record CAVVUW010000005.1, on the reverse strand, counting down.
GATGGATTCGTCACCTCGATGAAGCTCGCGAAGCCGATCCCACGATAGATGCCTTTTTCGCGCAGCTTCTTCTGTTCGGCGCGCAGGCCGGCGTAATTCATCATCGAATCAAGGTGCGCGAGCGCTTCGTGGTGCGACAGCAGTTCGAACTTCAGGCCCGAAGCAGACTGCGTCGGATAAGCGTCGTCGGCGATGAGATTGCGGCGACGCAATTCGAGCGGATCCATACCGATCTTCGCCGCGGCAAGCTCGACGAGGCCTTCGGTCACCGCAACCGCGATCGGATGACCGACGGCGCGGTATTGGCACATGACGTTCTTGTTCTGGAAGACGACACGCGCCTGCGCGCGATAGTTCGGGCACTTATACGGGCCACCGGTGAGGTTGACGACCTGGTTGGCCTCGATGCCGCTCGTACGGGGATAAACGGAGTAGGGGCCAATTCCGGTCAGATCGTCGATCTCGAATGCCGTGATGGTGCCATCCTTGCTCACGCCGATTTTGGCTTTGATGCGGTGGTCGCGGGCATGGATGTCCGTGACGAAACTTTCGATGCGATCGGCGACGAACTTTACCGGTCGTTTGAGAAGTTTCGATAGCGCGACTGTCGCCATCTCGTCCGCGTAAGTGTGCACCTTGATGCCGAACGAGCCTCCCACGTCCTTGGTCAACACGCGCACTTGATGCTCGGCAATCCCGAGATGTTTGGCGAACAGGTTCTGCATCATGTGCGGCGCCTGGGTGCCGTGATAGACGGTCATGCGCTGCTCGCCTTCGTTCCAGTCGGCAACGACCGCGCGCGGCTCGTTGGTAACGCCGGTGTGGCGACCGAAACGGAACGTCGTCTCCACCACACAATCGGATTCAGCGAAGGCTTTATCGACAGCTCCTACGTCAAGTTTCCTTTCGAAGCAGAGATTGTCGCCAAGCGAGGGGTGAATGACCGGCGTCTTTGCATCAAGTGCCACTTCTGGATCGGTGACCGCCGGCAACGGCTCGTAACGGACTTCGACCAGTTCGCAGGCATCCTCGGCCTCGGCTCGCGTACGGGCGACCACGGCGCAAACCGCTTCGCCTTGCCAGCAGGCGCGCTCGACTGCGATCGGAAACTGCGGCGCGGATTTAAGACCCTTCAGATGTGTGAGAACGCCCACCCAGGGTGTCATGACTTCGGAAAGTTCGGCACCGGTCACCACGGCAATCACGCCGGGCGCCTTTTTCGCGACCTCGGCGGCGATCTTGACGATGCGTGCGTGTGGGTGCGGTGAGCGCACAAAAGCGACATGGGCCATGCGCAGCAAAGCAACGTCGCTGATGTATTGCCCGCGCCCTTGCGTCAGTCGCTGCAGGTTCGGCCGCGGCACCGATCGGCCGATGTAGGAATTGGGCCGGTCGAGCGCCGTCAGTACTGGCGGGGAGTCATCGGTGATCTTCATTTCCTGGCTCCCGCGCGTGCCTGCGCAACCGCTTCAACAGCATCGACGATCGCGTGGTAGCCGGTGCAGCGGCAGTAGTTACCCGACAAATGCTCGCGAATTTCATCGCGGCTCGGGACCTTTTTTGAGCGTTTCAGCAGATCCTGGGCGGTAGTGATCATTGCGGGTGTGCAATACCCGCATTGCAAGGCATTGCGTTGCTCGAAGGCCGCCTGCAAATCGGACACTTCGCCCGAATCCGACAAACCTTCGATGGTTTCCACCGCGGCGCCGTCGCATTGCACGGCTAGCATCAGACAACCGCGTACAATCTCGCCGTCAACGCGCACCGTGCAGGCACCGCAGACGCCGTGCTCGCATCCGACGTGGCTCCCGGTAAGCGCGAGGTCTTCACGCAGGAAGTCGACCAATGTCTTCCTCGCCTCAACGCGCTCTTGGACCCGCGCGCCATTGACTGTCAGCGAAATATCCAGAGTGCGATCGTTCATCGCCGCGTCTCCAACAGCTGTGCGGCCACGCGACGAAGCAACACGCCGGCAAGATGTTTTTTCACCTTGGCGGTCGCCTGCACGTCGTCGTGTGGATCGAGATCCAGTGCGTCCACGGCGGCGTCAATGTTGCCGTCAGCGAGCGCCGCCTCGGATTTTTTTACGCGGATCGGCGTGTCGCCAACGCCGAAATAAGCGAGTCGCACATCCGCGAGACCCTTGCCGTTGGTGCGCGCGCTGGCGGCCAGTCCGACGATCGCATAGTCGCCATGTCGCCGTGCCAACTCGGCAAAGCCGACGCGCGTATTCTTGTCGGCAACCGGAATACGAATGGCCGTTAAGATTTCATTGGGCCGCAGCGCGGTCTCAAACAGGCCCTTGAAGAAAGCGTCTGCCTTTACCTTGCGCTTGCCCTTTGTGCTGGCGATGTCGACCTCGCCGCCCATCGCCAGAAGACATGCCGGTAGCTCGGCCGCCGGATCGGCAAATGCAATGGAGCCGCCGAAGCTGCCCCTGTTTCGGATGGCAGCGTGCCCGATATGCGGCATCGCAAGCGCGATCAGCGGCGCGTACTGGGCGATGATGTCGGACCGCTCAACCTGGGCATGACGCGCGAGCGCACCGACCTCGACAAATTTGCCCTTCCTGGCGATGCTGTCGAGCCCCTTGATCCCATTGATGTCGATCAGCAAGGAGGGCGCCGAAAGGCGCATGTTGAGCGTTGCGATCAGGCTTTGCCCACCAGCGAGCAGCCGTGCGTTATCCTTGTGCTTTGCCAGAAGCGTCACGGCTTCCTTCAGCGACCGCACTTTTTTGTACGCAAATGGCGCCGGTTTCACCTGTCCTCCCGCTCTTGGCACGTTGCTTTGACCGAGGCTTTCGGGGCCACGCGCCATGTTTTTTCTTATTGTGACCGGGAACGCGGACAGGTCAATGCAGGCTTACGTTTGGTGTTGTGCCCGCATGTCGCGGAATTCAAGCGATCCGTTTGACGATATCGATCGCGCGACGCAGCAGCGTTTCGGAAGCCTCCGGCGTGCGGAATGCCGCGTGCGCTGACAACGTCACGTTCTCGAGCTTCGCAAGCGGATGATCTGCCGGAAGCGGCTCGTTGTGAAAAACATCGAGCCCTGCGTGCCTGATGTGGCCGCTTTTCAGCGCGGCGATCAGTGCGGCCTCATCGGCCAGCGCGCCGCGCGCCGTATTGACATAGATGACTCCTTTTTTCATTCGCGCGATCCGCTCGGCGGAAAGAAACCCGCGCGTTTCGTCGCCGAGAGTCAAATTCATCGATACGACGTCAGCGCGCGCGAGCAGCGTGTCGATGTCGACCAGTGGCACGTCAATCTCGGCATGCTTGGTTCGATTCCAGCCGATGACGTTCATTCCCATGCCTTTGCCGATGCGTGCGACCTCGCGGCCAATGCCGCCGAGTCCGATTACCCCCAAGGTCTTGCCAAGAAGCTGTACGCCTTCATGCGGTGTCCAGACTCCGCCACGTACTTCGCGATCCATGCGCGCCAGATCGCGTGCGCACCCCCAGAGCAGTGCAATGCTGTGCTCGGCGACCGCGGTGTCACCGTAGCCCTTGATGATGTGGACCTTGATGCCGCGCTCGGTGAGTTCGCCGACATTCATGTAGCTGGCCGGCCCGGTACCAAGGAAAACGATGTGCTTGAGCTCGGGGCATTGCGCCACCAGCGGCGTCGGCATGTATGAATGGTCGTCGATTGCGATGTCGTAGCCGCCGATAATCTTTGGCAGCTCCTCGCGCGCGAATGCCTCGCGGTTGACATCGATCGGCGGGTCGTCCGGGCGAACAACTCTCGCCCATACGGGCGCCAATTGGTCGTTGCAGTCGAGGAAGATAGCTTTCATGATCGTTCCAAGCGGGCGTTACCGTCTCTGAAATGTGGCGGCAACCCAAGAGAAAATGTCACGGAAGTATACGAAACGACAAGCGTTGACGGGTCCCGCGGTCCGGACTACATGCACCGAACGCCGCAACATAACGAAGTCGAGTAATGGGTAAAGAACAGAAAGCGGTTTGCGTCATTGCCTGGCCCGCCGGCCATTCGCGTTCCCCCCTAATCCACAACTACTGGATCAAGCAGCACAAACTCGACGCCGAGTATCGGCGAGAAGCGGTGCCACCCGAAAAATTCCCCGAGTTCGTCACTCACCTGCACGAGCACGGGTACATCGGCGCCAATATTACTGTCCCGCACAAGGAACCGGCGTTGAAGCTATCCGAGCCCGACGAGCGAGCGCGCGCGGTCGGCGCTGCCAACGCGCTCTGGTACAAGGATGGCAGACTTCGTTCGACCAACACCGACGTCGAAGGCTTTCTCGCAAATCTCGACGCGGTTACCCCCGGGTGGGATCGCGGCCTCTCGACCGCGGTGGTGCTCGGTGCAGGCGGTGGAGCGCGCGCGGTGGTCTACGCGCTGGTCACACGCGAGGTCGGGCGTATCTATGTCATCAACCGAACGAGGGAGAAGGCACAGGCCCTGCGCAAGAAATTCGGCTCGGCTGTGCAAGTCGCCGGCTGGGAAGAAACGACAGGGCTGTTCGGTGGCGCTGGCCTGCTGGTCAATACGACGACATTGGGCATGGTCGGTCAGCCGCCGTTGGAGCTCAATCTGCGCTGCCCGGCATCAATGGTGGTGGCCGATATTGTCTATGCACCGCTGGTAACGGGATTGCTGGCATTGGCGCGCGAGCGTGGGCTGCGGACCGCCGACGGACTTGGCATGTTGTTGCACCAGGCCGTGCGAGGTTTTCAGCTCTGGTTCGGAATTAAGCCTGAGGTGACGCCGGAACTGCGCGCCCTGGTCGAGGCCGACCTCCTCAAGAAAACGTGAGTGTGCCATCGCATGGAATAAGATGAGTGTGTCGGGGTTACCGCCTGATTGAAGCCGGCCTTAATGCCGGAACGGGAAGCGGGAGGAACTTACAATGTACAATCTGAATATGACGTGGCGGGCGTTTGGTGCCGCCGCAATTGCCTTGCTCTTCACGACAGCCGTCTTTGCGCAACAGCCGGGTCGTATCCGCGGTCAGATCGAAAAGACCGATGGCAGCACGCTCTCGCTGAAGACCCGCGATGGTTCGATGCTGGACGTCAAAGTTGCGGACGATGCGCGAGTGGCCGCACTTGTCAAAGCGTCTCTTGCCGACATCAAAAACGACAGTTTCATCGGCGTCGCCGGCATGCCACGGCCGGACGGAAGCATCGAGGCGTTTTCAGTCCACATCTTCCTGCCCGCACAGCGCGGTGTCGTCGCCGATCGGCATTTAAATTGGGACGCAAAGCCCGGAAGCACGATGACGAACGCCTATGTCGAAAGCAGCGTGACCGAAAAGGATGGCCAGGCGGTCATGGTGAAATACAAGGAAGGCGAAAAGAAAATTATCGTTACGCCGGCAACGGCGATTACGGCGGTGGCGCCGGGCAACAAGGACGAACTCAAGCCGGGCGCGCAGATCATCATCATGGCATCTGACAAACAGCCGGACGGCTCGGTTCTTGCCAAGACGCTCTATGTCGGCCGCAGTCTGACGCCCGCGATGTGAGGCAGGCCGATATCGTTTCTTCACTGTTACTGCGCCGCCACTTCGGGCGGCGCATTCGTTTAGGGAGAAGACGCGTGAAAACTTTGACGATGATTGGCGCGACATGCGCCGTTCTGTTGGCTTGCACTGCGGCATTTGCACAGGACAAGCCGATGCGTGTGCGGGGCACGGTCGAGCAGATTGACGGTGCGGTGATGACCGTCAAATCGCGTGAAGGTGACACGTTGAAGATAAAGCTGGCCGACGAAGGCAAGGTTGTCGCGTTAGTGAAGGCGTCTCTGGCCGATATCAAACCGAATTCATTCGTTGGATCGACGGCCATGCCGCAGCCGGATGGCACCTGGAAAGCGATCGAGGTTCATATTTTTCCGGAGGAAATGCGCGGGACCGGAGAAGGCGACAGGCCGTACGACTACAAACCGCAAAGCACGATGACGAATGGGACGGTGGCAAAAACGACGATGACCGGAACTGTTGCGAGCGAGGAAGGCACGACCCTGACACTCGACTACAAGGACGGTTCCAAGAAAATCGATGTCACGCCGCAGACGGTTATTGTGAGCTACATGCCCGGTACTAGAGAAGAGCTGAAACCGGGTGCGAGCATCTATATTCCGGCGGCAACGCGGCAGGCCGACGGGAGCCTGCTGACGGCTCGCGTCAATGTTGGGCGCGGTGTGGCGCCGCCGATGTAATGCCGAAGTAAGGTTGAACATTAGCTTCAGTTGATCCGCGCGCGCCGTGCGGGCGCATGGGCCGAGCCGCGTGCTGAGACACCGAGATCTCCCGCAAGCTCGGGCATTTCTCGCATGAGCCGGACGAGACGATTGTGCCGGCCACCGGCAATCCGCGCCTCGCGCTGCTCTTCGATGGGACGGCGGACTTCGTCGCAGCGCGCCAGCCCATCAATGTCTGCGCCGTGTTCCGCCAACCGTGCCAGAAAATGCGTCAGATCTTCCAATTGGTCGGCGACGACATGAATGACGCCGCTCTCCTCCTGCACAACACCAATGACCGCCACATAACGGGCCCCGAGGACGATCGGACGCAATCGCTCGAACACTTTCGGCCACACGATGACGTTGGCGACTGCTGTCTCGTCTTCGATCGTCATGAATACGACGCCATTGGCCGAACCGGGTCTCTGTCGGCATGTGACAAGCCCCGAAATGTGCGTACGCATGCCTGAACGGGTGCGGCGTAAGGTGTCATTTTGTTTGATACCGCGAGCATCGAGGTCGGGCCGCAGGAATTGCGAGGGGTGAGCGCGCAGCGACAGGTGCAGAAAACGGTAATCGTTGATGACTTCCTCGCCGATCGGCATTGGTGGCAGGCGGACATCGGGCTCTTGCGAGACAATACGTGCCGGTGTGCTGTCGCGGCTGGTGAATAGCGGCAGATCGTCATTACGATCGCCGACCCGGCCGAGCGCCTTGGCCGCCCACAGCGCTTCGCGGCGAGCAAGGCCGAGCGAACCGAAAGCGTCGGCATCGGCCAGCCTTTCCAGGACGCGCGGAGAATGCTCTGTGCGCAACCACACATCGCGCATGGAGTCGTAAGATTGTGATGATCGCCGCTCGACGATCAATTTCCCGTCTTCCTCGCTCAGTCCTTTGATCTCGCGCAGGCCGAGACGCACCGCGTGCGTTGTCCGGATGTCGTCCTGCATCTGGCGATGCAACTCATGCAGACGTCCGGCCGCATGCGGGCCTGGTTCGAGCGTCGAATCCCAGCACGAATGATTGACATCTGGCGGTCGTACTTCGACGCCGTGTTCCCGCGCATCGCGCACGATCTGTGCCGGCGCGTAAAAACCCATTGGCTGCGCGTTCAGGAGTGCGGCGGCAAAGACGTCCGGATAACGGCATTTGAGCCAGGCCGAAGCGTAGACCAGGAGCGCGAAGCTTGCCGCATGGCTTTCCGGAAAACCGTATTCGCCGAAGCCTTCGATCTGCTGGAAACAGCGCTCCGCGAATTCGCGCTCGTAACCATTGGCAAGCATGCCGTCGATCATCTTGCGCTGGAAAGTGCCGATGGTGCCAACACGCTTGAAGGTCGCCATGGCGCGGCGTAGCCGGTCGGCCTCCGATGGCGTAAAGCCGGCGGCTACAATGGCGATCTTCATCGCCTGCTCCTGGAACAGGGGCACGCCCAAGGTCTTCGATAAGACCGCTTCCAGCGCTTTCGACGGATAGGAGACCGGCTCCTGTCCGCGCCGGCGACGTAAATAGGGGTGTACCATGTCGCCCTGGATCGGGCCGGGTCGCACGATCGCCACTTCGATCACGAGGTCGTAGAAATTTCTCGGCGCGAGCCGCGGCAGCATGGTCATCTGCGCGCGGCTCTCCACCTGGAACACACCAAGCGAATCCGCACGGCACAACATGCGGTAAACGGCGGGATCCTCAGGCTCAATGGTGGCCAGCGTATATCGTTCGCCATAGTGCTCATCCACCAGATCAAGCGCCTTGCGCAGGCAAGACAGCATGCCGAGGCCGAGAACGTCGATTTTCAGAATGCCAAGGGCATCGAGATCGTCCTTGTCCCATTCGACGAATGTGCGGTCATCCATCGCCGCATTGCCGATCGGCATGACTTCATCGAGCCGACTGCGGGTGATGACAAAGCCACCGACATGCTGGGAGAGATGGCGTGGGAAGCCATTGATCTCATGCGCAAACGAAAGAATCTGGCGCATGCGCCGGCTTTGCGGATCGAGCCCATTACGGGTAACCGCGTCTTTCGACACTGAACCGCCGCCGCCACCCCAGATCGAAGATGACAGCGCGCCGATCGTGTCTTCGGAAAGGCCGAAGGCCTTGCCGACCTCGCGGATTGCCGAGCGGCCACGATAGGAAATCACGGTTGCGGCGATGCCGGCGCGCTCGCGCCCATATTTGCGGTAGATGTATTGAATGACCTCCTCGCGTCGTTCGTGCTCGAAATCGACGTCAATGTCGGGCGGTTCGCGCCGTTCGGGCGAGATAAAGCGCTCGAACAGAAGGTCGCCGCGTTCGGGATCGACTTCGGTCACACCGAGGCAAAAACAGACGGCGGAATTGGCGGCCGAACCGCGACCCTGACAGAGAATATTTTTCGAACGGGCGAAGTTGACGATGTCGTAGACGGTCAGGAAATAGGGCGCATATTGCAGTTGCGCGATCAACTGGAGTTCGTGCTCAATATTGACGCGCACCTTGTCGGGAATGCCCTGCGGATAACGGCGGGCGGCGCCCTCATAGGTGAAATGTGCCAGCGCATCCTGGGCGTTGTCGAAACCATTCACTTGCTCATCGGGATATTCGTAGCGCAGTTCGTCGAGCGAGAAGGAAAGTGCATCGCTGAGCGCCTGTGTTTCTTCGACGGCTTCCGGCGCATCGCGGAACAACCGCATCATTTCTTCCGGCGGTTTCAGATGGCGCTCAGCATTTACGGCGAGTTTGCGCCCGGCACGATCGATGGTGGTCTTCTCGCGAATGCAGGTGAGTACGTCGGCGAGGCGCCGCCGATCGGGATGATGATAAAGCACATCATTGACCGCGATCAGCGGTACGTCGGCGGTGCGCGCGCGGTCTTTCAGCCGCATGAGCCGCGCCCGGTCTCGACCGCGATAGAGCATGGAGGCGGCAAGGCGGACGCGATGTGGCGCAGTTTCACGCAGGCGCGCGAGCAACGGGGCGCTTCCCGACATCGCGATCAGTTCGAGCCCGAAGGCGTGTGCCAGCAGATCGTCAAGATAAAGAGTGCAGGCGCCTTTTTCGGCGCGCAGATTGCCGAGGGTCAGCAGACGCGTGAGCCTTCCCCAGCCGGCGCGATTGCGTGGATAGGCGAGGATATCGGGCGTGCCGTCGATGAACACGAGCCGCGCACCGGGATGATAGCGCAGCGGCAGGTTCTGTTCGCGCTTTGCCAGATGTGCGCGCACCGCGCCGGCAACGGAATTGCGATCGCATAGTCCGAGCCCGGCGAGACCGGCATGCGCAGCCTGCACCATCAGTTCTTCGGGATGCGAAGCTCCGCGGAGGAAAGAAAAATTCGAGGCAACGGCGAATTCGAGATAACGCATACGAACGCAGACTTTCTAGTTTTATTCTGTGACTTGACCTCTCATGCGAATGTTCCGTGCAGGAACCATGTTGGTGCGCCGGTGCCTTGCGCGAGATCGCGGTAAAGCCCGGAACGGAACAGCCAGAAGCGCAGGCCGCTCTTGTCCTCCACGCGGAAATAATCGCGCGCCGGCCCGCCGTGTTCGCTCCACCAGGCACCTTCGATGCGCTCGGGGCCTTCGGCTGCGATCACCTCGTGCAAGGCCCGCCGCCATCGGAAACGCAGCGGCGGGCCGTCCGGGACTTCCGCTACAGCCTCGATCGGCTCCGGCCGCGCCAGCAGCCGGAGCGGACGCGGCGGCAGCTTTGTTTCCTCGCGGTATTGTCGAAACCCGTCCCAGCCGGCATCGCCATTGACGGCTTGCGCAGGAAGAACGGCCTCGGCCAGTTCAGGAATATGGCTGTCCTGAGCGACCACCCGACGCACGCGGCGCGCTCCCAGGCGAGCGCTCAGACGATCCACCAGACGACAAAGCTCGGATGCATCCTCACCGCCGCCTATGCCGATCTGTTCGGGCGGACAGGGCTCGGCGACAACAACCGACAACTTCGCCATGTCGAAGCCGAAGCCGGGGTCGAATGCATCTGCCAGTGCGGCAAGCCGCTCCACGAACAGCTCACGGATATCATCCGGATCGCGCAACGGCCGGGAAGTACCGGCAGCGATGCGGCGTACCACGCCGTCGGTTCGGAACAGGGCCAACTCGATGCGGCGGGCACCATCGCCTCGCCGTTCCAGCGCGAATTGCAGTCGCTGCGCCAGCCGCCTGGTAATTGCCAGAACGTCTTCCTCGCGTGCAATCGGCTCGGCAAAACGCTGTTCAGCCACATAAGGGGCCACCGGCAGCCGTGGGGTCAGCGGTTCGTGCTCATGGCCCAAGGCGCGATCCAGTTGGCGCAGCACTTCAGACCCGAAACGTGCGGTCAGCGGCGCGCGCGGCAGATCGATGATATCGCCGATACGTTTCAGACCGACGCGGGCAAGGCCCGCAACCGTCGTCGTCGGCAACCGCAACGCGGACAAAGGCAATGACTCGAGGACTGTACGTTCCTCACCGCAAACGTGACTTGCCGGTTTGCCGTAATGCGCGGCGGCCCAGGCAGTGCCAATGGTACCGGCAACGGCAAGCGAATAGCCAAGGCCGGCATTTTCCAGCCGACCGCTGAGATCAGCCACGAGTTCGCGTTCGCCACCGTAAAGATGTGCGCAGCCACTGATGTCGAGCAGCAAACCGTCGGGTGCATCGCAGGCCACCAGCGGCGTGTAACGCAGGCACCAGTCGGCAACGGACTCGAGCAGAGTGGCATCCGCTTCGGTGTCTTCGGGCATCGTATCGATGCCGGGGTGCATCGCGCGGGCCTGTGCCAATGCAAGGCCCGGCGACAAGCCAAGCCGTTCGGCGGCGTCATCGACGGCAACAAGAATTTCGGCATTGCCGCGTCTGCCGGTGATGACAAGTGGCGCAAATGAATTACGCGACTTGTCGACGCGATCGGTTGAAAGCCGGCGCAGCCACAGGCTGAGCATGCGTGGCGAGGATGAATCGCTCATCGTTGTCGCTCCATTCAAGAGTCCAGGATCCGGCCGGGCCGTGACGATTGCGGACCAGGTGGGCGGTAAAGCGTGATTTTATTTCCCTGTCATTCGACAGCCCGAAAATCCGCTCGCTCTGCTCGCGTTCGGAAATGGAAGAGGCGGTCCCAACAATCCAACGGGTGGCGGCAGTGGATGCATCGTGCGGCGGCGTCGCGCGCAACAGGAGTGCCAGCGTGCCGCTCTCTGCAGCCGCGAGCGAAAGCCGACGCACTGCCACCGTGCCGATTTCGCCGGCACGCATTTCTCCGATCACCGCACCGGCGGCGCGACAGCGCAGTGCCTCTTCCATCGCCCACAGCAGATCGCGGCGGTGCGCAGCTGAAACCATCACCAACCGTTCGGGCGCGAAGCCGAAGGCATCGATCCCGGCACCATGCGGCGCGCCGCTTTCGGCGAGGCCCATGTCCTCCGTGATCCAGAACAGGCGAGGTGAGGGAGCGGAGACAGCCAGCCCCAAGGCAAATCCGGCTGCCGCGGGGAGATGGATTTCACCGGCCGCTGCGATCTCGTGCAGGGCGCCGCGCATCAATCCGCCGCCAAGCACTTTGTCGATGGCGGGAATGCCGAGAGGCAGGAGGCCAGGGCGCCCCACCATCCCGGGGATTTTTTGCAAGGTCAGAAGACGCTGGCGAAGTTGCTCGTCCATCGACAAATCGTTGAGGAAGCGAAATTATTCAGCTCAGAAGGGAGCTGAATAATTTCCAATGTTCATGGTTTGTTCTAGTGTGGCCAAGTCCGCCACACCCGTCAAGCCGCAAGGGAATGGGGGCATGCGCGAGGAAAGAACCCCACGCCTAGATATGCGTGACGTAGAGAATGAAGACTGCTGCTGCCAGCACGCTGGCCAACCAGACGAGTCGAGGATCGGCGGGTCGATTCATGACAAGTCCTGCACAGACAAATCATGTGCCAAAACCCCCCACAGCGGCCTTAATTTCCTCAGCCGGCGCTGAGAAGTGATCAATTCATTTTGAGAAAGGAGCGACCGCGAACGGTCAGCACAATCTGCAAATCTTTCATGCTGCTGCCGTTCTTGAACTGGATCAGTCCGTTAGCGATGGCATCCTCCCAGACCGACAGATGCGGACAACTTCGCCGCCACGCGTCAGCGTCCGCGTAGCTGCGCGGCGCCTCCGCCACCCACGAGAGAAACTGTTTTGTCAGTGCGTGTGCCGCATCTTGCATGGCGGCCTGTAAATATACCCGTTCGTGCCGAGCGCAAACTTCCGACGGCCAGTTTGCCGAAGTTTGCAGCGTTTGCCCAAGAATAGAGCAATCACCCGACGTTCCGTTCCGCTCAGCGCGGAATAACCGCGTACCAACCGCACAAACCTGCCGCCTGATTTGGCACAGGCAGGTCAGTGGCTTGGCACGTCGATTGCAAACTAAACGCTAACTGCCGGGTCCGAGTCCGGTCCAACGGAGGGCGTAGCTATGTCCACATTCGATAATCCATTCGACCCCTCGCGTCCTCTGAATGGCAGCGGCTGCGCGTGCGGTCGCCATGTCAGTCAGGCGGAGCACGAACGCGACGCCGCAAGACAATTGCAGTGTGCGGCCGTCGAGAGTGAGGACAAACGCTATCAGCACGTCGTTGCCTCGGCGGTCATGCGCGCCATGTTTCCGGCCGACAAGGGCCGCCGCGCTTTCCTGCAGTCGCTCGGTGCCTCGACCGCGCTCGCCGCGTTGTCGCAGTTCTTTCCGCTGAAGACGGCGACCGAAGTTTTCGCATCTGGCGGTCCGATCGAGAAAAAAGATCTCAAAGTCGGCTTTATCCCGATCACCTGCGCAACGCCGATCATCATGGCAAAGCCCATGGGCTTCTATGAAAAGCAGGGCTTGGACGTCGAGGTCATCAAGACCGCGGGCTGGGCGGTCATCCGCGACAAGACGATCAACAAGGAATATGACGCCGCGCACATGCTGTCGCCGATGCCGCTCGCCATCACCATGGGAGTCGGCTCGAAGCCGATCCCCTACACGATGCCGGCGGTCGAGAACATCAACGGTCAGGCGATCACGCTCGCGATCAAGCACAAGGACAAGCGGGACCCGAAAGACTGGAAGGGCATGAAGTTCGCCGTGCCGTTCGACTACTCCATGCACAACTATCTGCTGCGCTACTATGTCGCCGAACACGGGATCGATCCCGATCAGGACATCCAGATCCGCGCGGTGCCGCCGCCTGAAATGGTTGCCAATCTCCGCGCCGATAATATCGACGGATTCCTTGCGCCCGATCCGGTGAATCAACGTGCCGTCTATGACGGCGTCGGTTTCATCCACATGCTGTCGAAAGAAATCTGGGACAGACATCCGTGCTGCGCCTTCGCGGCGTCGAAGGAATTCGTCACGGAGAGCCCAAACACCTATGCCGCGCTGCTCAAGGCGATCATCGATGCGACCGCCTTCGCCCATAAACCCGAAAACCGCAAGCAGATCGCCGAAGCGATCGCGCCGGCCAACTATCTCAACCAGCCGGTCACCGTGGTTGAACAGGTTCTCACGGGCACTTACGCCGACGGTCTAGGCAATGTGAAGAACGTGCCCGACCGGATCGATTTCGATCCGTTCCCCTGGCAGTCGTTTGCCGTCTGGATCATGACGCAGATGAAACGCTGGGGGCAGATCAAGGGCGACGTCGACTACGCTCAGGTCGCGCAGGAGGTTTTCCTTGCGACGGACACCGCCAGGCTGATGAAGGATGTGGGGCTGACGCCGCCCAAGACGACGTCAAAAACCTTTGTGGTGATGGGCAAGACATTCGATCCGGCCAAACCTGAGGACTATCTCAAGGGCTTCAAGATCAAGAAGGTTGTCTGAATGAAGACGGCATCGCTGACCGGGCGCGCGGCCGTCGTTTCATTCGCGCTGTTGTTCAGTTTCCTGCTGGCATGGCATCTGGCCACGCGCGGCACGGGAACGGCGCAGCACATGGATCCGGAATACGCCAAGCTGATGGGTGCGACCGCGACCCAGGGCAAATCGGCGATGCCGGGACCGATCGATGTCGGGGCAAAGCTTTGGGAACACCTGCGCCGGCCGTTTTATAACAACGGACCGAACGACAAGGGCGTCGGCATTCAACTTGCCTATTCGATCGCGCGTGTCCTGATCGGCTATCTGCTCGCGATGCTGGTGGCGATACCGGTCGGTTTCCTGATCGGCATGTCGCCATTGATGAGCAAGGCGCTCGATCCCTTCATTCAGGTGCTCAAGCCAATCTCGCCGCTCGCCTGGATGCCGCTGGCGCTCTACACGATCAAGGACTCGAGCCTGTCGGCAATCTTCGTGATTTTCATCTGTTCGCTGTGGCCGACAATGATCAATACCGCCTTCGGTGTTGCCTCCGTGCGGCGCGAATGGCTCAACGTCGCAAAGACGCTTGAGGTCGGCACCTTTCGGCGCGCATTCACGATCATCCTGCCGGCAGCGGCACCGACGATTTTGACCGGCATGCGCATCTCGATCGGGATCGCGTGGCTGGTCATCGTCGCCGCCGAAATGCTGGTCGGGGGCACGGGCATTGGCTACTTCGTCTGGAACGAATGGAATAACCTGTCGATCACCAATGTGATCACGGCCATCCTGATGATCGGTCTCGTCGGCATGTTGCTCGACTTCGTTCTTGCGCGGCTCACGCGTCTGGTCACGTTTCCCGAGTGAGCCATGTCGGACCGTTTCATCTCCATAGAAGGCATTGCGCGGCGATTTCCCGCGCCTGGCGGCGGCACGACGACAGTGTTCGAAGACCTGTGGCTGTCGATGCAGCGCGGCGAATTCGTCTGCATGATCGGCCATTCCGGTTGTGGCAAGACGACAGTGCTGAACATTCTTGCCGGGCTTGATGTGCCGTCGGACGGAACCGTGATCGTGGACGGTCAGGCGATCGAAGGCCCCAGCCTCGATCGGGCGGTGATCTTCCAGAGCCATGCGCTGCTGCCGTGGCGCACGGTCATCGGCAACGTCGCCTACGCGGTGTCGTCAAAGTGGCGCCGCTGGTCAGCGGCACAGGTGGCCGCGCATGCGCAGAAATTCATCGATCTCGTCGGGCTCAAGGGGGCAGAGCACAAACGGCCGGCCGAACTTTCCGGCGGGATGAAACAGCGCGTCGGCATAGCGCGCGCTCTCTCGATTGAGCCGAAAATCATGCTGATGGATGAGCCGTTCTCCGCGCTCGACGCGTTGACGCGGGGAACGTTGCAGGATGAGGTTCGCCGCGTCTGTCAGGAAACCGGGCAGACCGTGTTCATGATCACGCATGACGTGGACGAGGCGATCTATCTCGCCGATAGAATTGTACTGATGACCAATGGACCCGGGGCGGTGCTCGCGGAGATCGTGGAAAATCCCTTGCCGCGAGAGCGAACCCGCAACGAATTCCACAAGCATCCGCTCTATTACGCCGCGCGCAATCACATCATCGATTTTCTGGTCAGCCGCAGCCGCACGTTCATCGAGGAAACACGCGGCACATATGATCCGCGAAACGTGGCTGTGGTGCGTCCGGGACTACCGGAGCCTATGATTGCCAGAGCTCAGGAACCGTCCGCGAAACCGAACCGCGGCCAACAACTCGCCGCGCACTGATTCTTTGTAGAGGAGGAAAAATCATGAACCGGGCTGATCTCACCGAAAAGCTACTCGACATCAAGCGCGAGAAGGGATGGACGTGGAAATACATCTGCGAGCAGATCGGCGGTATGTCGCCCGTGATGATCACGGGCGGCGTGCTTGGTCAGCAGAAGATGACAAAACCGATGGCCGCTGCCGCCGCCAAACTGTTTGGCCTCAGCAAGAGCGAGCAGGCGCTGCTCAACGAGGTGCCGATGCGTGGCACCGGCACGACGATGCCGCCGACAGATCCGCTGATCTATCGCTTCTACGAACTGGTGATGGTCAACGGGCCTGCGTGGAAGGCGCTGATCGAAGAGGAATTCGGCGATGGCATCATGTCGGCCATCGACTTCGACATGACGATCGATCGTCAGCCCGACCCCAAAGGCGACCGGGTCAAGATCAACATGACCGGCAAGTTCCTGCCGTTCAAATATTACGGCGCCACCGGGAATGCCCTGGCCTACGGATTGAAGGAAGACTAGCCGTCATTCGTTTTGCGTTTGCGCGCCGGCTTTTTCGTCTCGCCATCCACGAGCACTTGCGGGCCGATATCGGCGACGCGCGTGGTGCCGGTGAGCGCCATCGCGACGCTGAGTTCCTTCGCAAGGATGTCGATCGCCTTGGCGACGCCTTCCTTGCCTCGCGCACCCAGCCCGTAGACGAAGGCCCGACCGATCATGCAGGCACGCGCGCCCAGGGCGAGCGCGCGCAAGAGGTCGGCACCGGTGCGGATACCGCCATCGAACATCACTTCAGTGTCGGAGCCGACGGCTTGTGCGATCGCTGGAAGCGCCGAGATCGATGACGGCGCGCCATCGAGCTGGCGCCCGCCATGGTTCGAAACAACGACAGCATCCGCGCCGAGCTTCACCGCGGTTTTGGCGTCTTCGACGTCGAGGATGCCTTTGATGATCAGCTTGCCCGGCCAGATCTTCTTGATCCATTCGACGTCTCGCCAGTTCAGCGCGGGATCGAATTGCTCGTTCGTCCACTGCGCCAGCGATGTGACGTCCTCCATGCCTTTCACGTGACCGGCGAGATTCCCGAAGTTCTTGCTCTTGCTTCTCAGGATGCTGAAAGCCCAGGCGGGCTTGGTGGCAATGTCGATGACGTTCCGCAGGCGAATCTCAGGTGGCACCGTCATGCCGTTGCGAAGGTCGCGATGGCGCTGGCCGAGTACCTGAAGATCGACCGTGAGCACGAGCGCGTTGCAATTGGCGGCGACGGCGCGCGCGAGAATATCTCGAGAGAAGGCACGATCGCGAATGACGTAAAGCTGAAACCAGAATGGCTTTTTGGTTGCCTCCGCCACCTGCTCGATCGAATTGATCGACATGGTCGACAAGGTGAAGGGGATATTGGCCTCTTCCGCCGCCTGCGCGGAGAGAATCTCGCCGTCGCCATGCTGCATGCCGCACAGCCCGATCGGCGCCAACGCAAACGGCGCGCTGACTTTCTGGCCGATGATGGTGGTGGCAAGGCTTCGCTCAGAAACGTCGACCATCACGCGCTGACGCAGCTTGATCCTCTCGAGATCAGCGCGGTTAGCGCGCAGTGTCTCTTCGTTGTAGGAGCCGCTGTCGGCGTAATCGAAGAAAGCTTTGGGAACCTTGCGCTGGGCAAGGCCACGCAGGTCTTCGATGCAGGTAATAGTCTTCATGGGAAGTGGCCCGGCCGTTCAATCGTTTCCAGATCGGGTAGCACAGCGGCGGCTGGCGACGAAATAGCTGGTTTTTGGTTGCTTTTAGGGTTAATGCGCGCAACTAGGATCAGTCACGATTTTTAAGGCAAACTGGCTGGGCTGACACTAATATGCGCTCGCTAAAGCGACTGGCCGATCGCGACATCCGGCCGGCCGGGGGAATCAAACCTAGTTGGCGTCGAGGATCAGTTGCATGGCGCGTCGTTATTTTGGCACCGACGGAATTCGCGGCCGGGCCAACCGGGTGATTACCCCGGAGCTTGCGTTGAAGGTCGGTCAGGCCGCCGGGGTGGTCTTCAGAAATGGCGATCACAAGCATCGCGTTCTGATCGGCAAGGATACGCGCCTCTCCGGGTACATGATCGAGACGGCGTTGGTGGCCGGCTTCACGTCGGTCGGCATGGACGTCCTGCTCACCGGTCCAATTCCCACGCCGGCAATCGGGATGCTCGCGCGCTCGATGCGCGCCGACCTCGGCGTCATGATCTCGGCATCGCACAATCCTTTCGACGACAACGGAATCAAGCTCTTCGGGCCGGACGGCTACAAGCTCAGCGACGAGACGGAAAGCAAGATCGAGGATCTGCTTGATTCCGATCTCGGCAAGCATCTCGCCAAAAGCGACGACCTCGGGCGTGCCAAGCGCATCGATGGCGTGCAGGATCGATATATCGAGTTTGCCAAGTTGACCTTGCCCAAGGCGGTGTCGTTCGAAGGCCTCCGCGTGGTGATCGATTGCGCAAATGGCGCGGCGTACAAAGTTGCGCCCGGCACGCTTTGGGAGCTGGGCGCCGACGTTATTACCATTGGCGTCGATCCCGACGGATTCAATATCAACAAGGATTGCGGTTCTACCGATCTGGCCGCGATTTGCCGCAAGGTGCGGGAGATGCGCGCCGACATCGGCATTGCGCTTGATGGCGACGCCGATCGTGTGCTGATCGTTGACGAACGCGGCCATGTGGTCGACGGCGATCAGCTGCTCGCCGTGATTGCGGAAAGCTGGAAAGAAGATGGCAGGCTTCAGCGTCCCGGCGTGGTTGCGACCGTGATGTCCAACCTCGGACTCGAGCGTCACCTTGGCAGCCTTGGCATGGAGCTGGTGCGTACGCCCGTCGGCGACCGCTACGTGCTCGAGCACATGCGCACGCACGGGTACAATGTCGGTGGCGAGCCTTCAGGTCACATCATTCTCTCTGACTACACGACGACCGGAGACGGGTTGATTGCCGCGTTGCAAGTGCTTGCAGTGGTCAAGCGCGGCGACAAGCCGGTGTCCGAGCTTTGCCACCGCTTCGAACCGTTGCCGCAAATTCTCAAGAATGTTCGCTACCAGAAGGGCAAGCCGCTTGATGACGCCCAAGTGCGTTCGGTGATTGCGAGCGCCGAGCGCAAGCTCGGTCGCGGTGGACGCCTGATCGTCCGTCCCTCGGGGACAGAACCGGTTATCAGGGTGATGGGTGAGGGCGACGACAGAAGCCTGGTCGAATCGGTCGTCGATGACGTGGTCGAAGCATTGAGCGAAGTCGCAGCCTGATTTCAGGCGCAACAGCCCGCCCGTAAACGATTTCTTAAATTGCCGATCATCGCTGCGGCGACATGTGCATGCGCCGCAACGGTTTCTCGCATGTTGACCGCTTCGTTAACGAGCGTGGTTAATAAACAAGGTTAAGCGGTGATTAAGAATTTGCTGGCATCCTTCTACCAATCGCCGTCCCAAGGGCGGCCTTTGAATAGTGGGACAATCAATGGTCAATCTGCGTCGTGGGGCTTTCGCGCTGGCCGCAATCGCTACGTTTGCTGGCATGGACAGGGCGCATTCGGCGGATTGGCCACTCGATCCTCCTCCCTTGCGGGGCACGCTGGCGCCAAGCTTCGCCCGTTGGGACGGCTGGCAGGTCGGCATCGAGGGCGGCTACAGCAACATGCAGGTGTCGTCCGGGAATTTCACCAATGGTCCGGTGTTCGGTGGGTTCTTCGGCTACAACTGGCAGTGGGACCAACTCGTCATCGGTTTTGACGTCGGCTACAAATATGCGTCGGTCCTCGATTTCAACGACGGCATAAACACGCAGTTCAAGCTCGTCGACTATGTGCCGATCCGTGCTCGGTTCGGATATGCCATCGGCCCCTTCCTGCCATATGCCTTACTTGGCGGAGCGATCGGCCGCTTCAACTACTTCGACCCGACCACGGGCACCGGCAAGACCAATGCTTTCAATGCCGGGTTCGTAACCGGACTCGGGGTGGATTGGCTGATCACACCCGGGGTCTTCGTCCGCGCCGAATGGGAATACACCGCCTTTGCTTCGCTGAATGGCACCCAGGCTCGGCTCAACACTGGCAACCTCGCCATCGGCGTGAAATTCTAGCCAGTCTTTAATCTCAGACCTTTTGCCTGAACCGCCAGAGTTGACCTCGGTGGGCAAGTCGCCTATTCCCGCCAGTGGGACACCCCTCCCCAACGAGGGGCGCCTATCTGGAAGGATAGACCATGACAGCAACCAAGCCCGGCGTGCGGCCGGTGACCCCGCACTTCTCGTCCGGCCCCTGCGCGAAGCGCCCCGGCTGGAGCCTCCAAAACCTCACTGACGCGGTTCTCGGACGTTCGCACCGGTCAAAGTCCGGCCGCGCGAAACTCAAGCGCGCCATCGATCTTACGCGCGAGATGCTCGAAGTGCCGGCGGAGTACCGCATCGGTATCGTGCCTGCCTCCGATACAGGCGCCGTGGAAATGGCTCTCTGGTCGTTACTGGGAGCACGCCCGGTGACAATGCTGGCGTGGGAGTCTTTCGGCGAAGGCTGGGTGACCGACGTTGAAAAGCAGCTCAAGCTCAAGGACATCACGGTCATCAAGGCGCCTTACGGCGAATTGCCGGACCTGGGCAAAGTCGATTTCTCCAACGATGTCGTGTTCACCTGGAACGGCACGACGTCTGGCGTGCGCGTGCCGAACGGAGAGTGGATCGCGTCGAAGCGACAGGGCCTGACGATCTGCGACGCAACGTCCGCTGCGTTTGCCCAAAAGCTCGATTGGCCCAAGCTCGATGTTGTCACCTTCTCGTGGCAGAAGGCGCTCGGCGGCGAAGGCGCGCATGGGATGCTTATCCTCTCGCCGCGTGCGGTGGAGCGGCTCGAAACATATAAGCCGGCCTGGCCACTGCCGAAAATTTTCCGTCTGACCAAGGGCGGCAAGCTCAACGAAGGTGTTTTCGCAGGCGAAACGATCAACACGCCATCGATGCTTTGCGTGGAGGACTACCTCGACGCTCTGCAATGGGCGAAGTCGCTCGGCGGGTTGAGCGCGACCGTTGCACGCTCTGATGCGAACGCGAAGGCGCTGTCCGATTGGGTTGCCGCCACGTCGTGGGTAGGCCATCTCGCCAAGAATCCCAACGAACGATCCAACACATCCGTGTGTCTGAAAGTCGTCGATCCGGCGGTCGTGCGGCTGTCGGGTGACGACCAGGCGGCTTTTGCGAAAACCTTGGCTGGTCTCCTCGAAAAGGAAGGTGTCGCCTACGACATCGCTTATTATCGGGATGCACCACCTGGTCTGCGCATCTGGTGCGGTGCGACCGTCGAGCGCCTCGATATCGAGGCGCTGACGCCTTGGCTCGATTGGGCATTTGCCGAGGCCAAAGCCTCATTGACCAAAGCGGCGTGAGGCCAGCCATGCCAAAAGTGCTCATTTCCGATGCGCTCTCGCCGGCTGCCGTGCAGATCTTCAAGGATCGCGGCATCGACGTGGATTTCCAGCCCGCGCTGGGCAAGGACAAGGAAAAGCTCGCGACTGCGGTCGGTAACTTTGACGGCCTTGCCATCCGATCGGCGACCAAGGTGACTGCGAAAATCCTCGAACAGGCCAAAAACCTGAAAGTCATCGGTCGCGCGGGCATCGGTGTCGACAACGTCGACATTCCGGCGGCAACGTCGCGCGGCATCATCGTCATGAACACGCCGTTCGGCAACTCGATCACAACCGCCGAGCATGCAATCTCGCTCATGTTGGCCTTGGCGAGGCAAATTCCAGAGGCCGACGCTTCCACGCGCGCCGGAAAATGGGAAAAGAACAAGTTCATGGGCGTCGAGATGTTCAGCAAGACGCTCGGCGTGATCGGATGCGGAAATATCGGTTCGATCGTCGCAGATCGCGCGCTCGGCCTGAAAATGAAGGTGATCGCCTATGATCCATTCCTGGCGCCCGAACGCGCGACCGATCTTGGGGTCGAGAAGGTGGAGCTCGATGAGCTGTTCAGGCGCGCTGATTTCATAACGCTGCACACGCCGCTGACGGAAAAAACTCGCAACATCATCAACGCTGCCGCGATCAAGATGATGAAAAAAGGCGTCCGAATCGTGAATTGCGCGCGCGGCGGACTGGTCGATGAGGGTGCTCTGTACGAGGCGCTCAAAAGCGGAAACGTCGCCGGCGCAGCATTTGACGTGTTCGTGACCGAACCGGCGACCGAAAATCCGCTATTCGGCCTGCCGAACGTGGTGTGTACGCCGCACCTCGGCGCGTCGACATCCGAGGCGCAGGAGAACGTTGCGCTCCAGATCGCTGAACAAATGTCGGACTATCTTCTGCGTGGCGCCATCACGAACGCTGTCAACTTTCCCTCGATCAGCGCCGAAGAGGCGCCCAAGCTCAAACCATTTATCGCACTCGCCGAAAGGCTGGGGTCCTTCGCCGGGCAGCTGACCGAGACCGGTATCAGCAAGGTTCAACTCGCCTACGAGGGCGCAGTTGCGCAGATGAACACCAAGGCGCTGACGTCGGCCGCGCTGGCCGGTCTGCTGCGTCCGATGCTTGGCGACGTCAATGTCGTGTCGGCGCCCGTTGTGGCAAAAGAGCGCGGCATCGTGATCGAAGAGGTCACGCGTGAAATGCCCGAAGACTACGAAAGCCTGATTACCGTCACGGTGACGACCGAGCGGCAGTCGCGGCACGTCTCAGGGACCGTTTTTGCCGATGGCCGACCCCGAATCGTCAACATCAAAGGCATTCGGATGGACGCCGAATTCGGTCCCTCGATGATCTACATCACCAATCTCGACAAGCCGGGTTTTATCGGCAAATTCTCATCGACCTTGGGTGAGGCCGGCATCAATATTGCGACCTTCCACGTTGGGCGCGACGCGCCCGGCGGGAATGCGGTAGCTCTTATCGAGGTTGACGGCGAAATGCCTGAGTCGGTTTTGGCCAAGGTGCGTGCCTTGCCGCAGGTACAGTCAGCCAAGTCTCTCCGCTTCTGAAAATTCTCGTAAAATCAAACGATTGCCGCTGTCGCCCGGCGCTTGCCTCCAGGGGGAGCATCCTTTATCCGAAGGTGGACCTGGCCGGTAGCTCCCGGTTTCAAGTGTCCGGGGGCTAGGGCAGGGAAGGGATTCTGATGGCGAATGTCGTAGTTGTCGGATCCCAGTGGGGCGACGAAGGCAAAGGCAAGATCGTCGACTGGCTATCCGAGCAGGCTGACATCGTCGTGCGGTTCCAGGGCGGCCATAACGCCGGCCATACCTTGGTGATCGACGGCTCGACTTACAAACTGTCGTTGCTGCCGTCCGGCGTCGTTCGGGACGGCAAACTTTCGGTTATCGGCAACGGGGTGGTGATCGACCCGCAGGCCCTGATCGACGAAATTGTCCAATTGAAGAAGCAAGGCATCGTCGTGACGCCCGCTACTTTGCGCATTGCCGAGAACGCAACCTTGATCCTCCCGCTCCACCGTGAGCTTGAGGCCTTGCGCGAGGATGAAAATGCCGCGACGCGCATTGGGACGACCAAGCGCGGCATTGGTCCCGCCTATGAGGACAAGGTCGGACGGCGCGCCATTCGTTTTATGGACCTTGCCGACCTGCCGGCCTTGCGCGGAAAGATCGATCGATTGTTGGCGCATCATAATGCGCTGCGCCGCGGCCATGACCTGCCCGAGATCGAGGCGAAGGCGGTCTACGACCACCTTGCGGCCCTGGCGCCAAAGGTCCTGCCGTTCATGGATTCAGTCTGGTCGCTCCTCGACAGCAAGCGGCGCGAGGGAAAGCGCATTCTTTTCGAAGGCGCCCAAGGCGCACTGCTCGATATCGATCACGGCACATATCCTTATGTCACGTCGTCGAACACGGTAGCCGCACAGGCGGCGACCGGGTCAGGTCTTGGCCCGAATGCGATCGATTATGTGCTCGGAATATGTAAGGCCTACACCACCCGCGTGGGTTTGGGACCTTTCCCGACCGACCAGATGGACAATGCGATCGGGAAAACGTTGGGCGAGCGGGGCTCTGAATTCGGTACAGTGACCGGGCGGGCGCGCCGGTGCGGCTGGTTCGATGCAGTGCTCGTCCGGCAGACCGTGCGGACATGCGGTATTGACGGCTTGGCCCTGACAAAACTGGACATTCTCGATGGGTTCGACGAGGTCAAGGTTTGCGTCAGTTATCGTCTGGACGGCCGCGAGATCGACTACCTCCCTGCCGGCGAACAGGCGCAGGCCCGGGTCGAGCCGGTCTATGAAACTATTGAGGGATGGAAACAACCCACAGCGCGTGCACGTTCCTGGGCGCAATTGCCCGCACAAGCGATAAAATACGTTCGTCGAGTCGAGGAGCTCGTCGGTTGTCCGGTTACCCTGTTATCGACCAGTCCGGAACGCGAAGACACCATCCTCATGAAGAATCCGTTTGAGCTATGATTGCCGAAAAAAGACATGAACCGGGGCCAAGCAGGAGCTCCGCGGGGTGGAGGCTGGTTTTCAAACGGGTGCTTTCAAGCACGATAGCGCGCAATGGCTGACTACTACGCTTTAATTGACCGCGCTGTTGGCGGTCTTGATAAAAACACAGGCGAGCATCGCCGCGCGCTTTATGATCGCGCGCGTGCCGCGCTGGTTTCACAATTGCGCGGTGTGCAGCCGGCGCTGGACGAAACCGATATAACGCGCGAACGATTGGCGCTCGAGGAAGCGATCCGCAAGGTGGAAGCGGAAACCGCCAAACGGACGCGGGTCGACGTTCACGACGATGACTTTGCCGAGGCGTCGCTCCGCGACCGCGGCCTGCGCGATTTCCGCGAAACGGTTGCCGAGGCCGAGGGTCTCGGGGGTGCCGCGGCGGAAGCTAGACGCGCGGCTCACGCGACCTACGATGCAATGCCCGAGGCATCGCCCCGCAACTTCGATCATCACAATGCCGAGTTGAGCCGGGTTTCAGAACCTCGATTCAGCGAAGAATCTTTTCAAGAGAGCTACGCACCGTCCCAGTCGGGTCCAGCGCCCTATGATGACGAAGAACTTTACACGCGACCCGCGCGCTCTTACCGCGGCCTCATCAAATGGGCCGTCATTCTCGCGATTTTGGCCGGAGGCGCCGGCGCTGCCTACTGGCAGCGCCACGCCATCACCTCGATGGTTGCGAGCTTCCGTTCGCAGCCAGCGCCGAAGCCGAAAGACGCCGCCCAGCCCACAACCCGGCCGAAGATCGCGGACCGCATCGGACAGTCCCAGGCCACTCCGGATGCAACGAATGCGCCGGCTGCGGCCGTAGCGCAGAAGGTTGTCCTCTACGATGAGGACCCGAACGACCCGCAAGGCAAGCGCTACGTCGGCTCCGCTTTGTGGCGGACTGAAACCGTGTCGCCTGGGCCGGGACTTGCGCCTGAACTCGCCGTGCGTGCCGACATCGAAATACCGGAACGAAAGTTGCGCATGACCTGGTCGCTGCGCCGCAACTCCGACAAGGCATTGCCGGCGAGCCACACCATCGAGATCATGTTCACGTTGCCCGCAGATTTTCCCGAAGGCGGGATCGGCAACGTGCCCGGCGTTTTGATGAAACAGAGCGAGCAGGCTCGCGGCGTGCCGCTCGCGGGCTTGGCGGTCAAAGTCACCAATGGCTATTTCCTGCTCGGCCTGTCGGCAGTCGAAGCCGATCAACAACGCAACATTCAACTGCTCAAGGAACGGGACTGGTTCGACGTTCCTGTCGTGTATACAAGCGGCAAGCGCGCAATTCTCGCGATGGAAAAAGGCGCGCCTGGCACTCGTGTCTTCGAGGAAGCCTTTCGCGCGTGGGGACAATAGTCCGAGGCTTTAGTGAACACTTGAAAAGCATAAGGCCGGGCTTGGGCCCGGCCTTGTCATTTTGAATTTCCGCGTGTGCAGTTCAGTGCGCAGCGATTGCCTGTGATGCCGCTGGTTGTTCCATCGCGGCCATGCCGCTCTTCACCGCTTTCTGCACCTTTTCGAACGCGCGCACTTCGATCTGTCGTACGCGCTCGCGCGAGACACCGAATTCGGCCGCAAGTTCCTCGAGCGTGATCGGGTCATCAGCCAATCGGCGCGCCTCGAAGATGCGTCGTTCGCGCTCGTTGAGAACATCCAACGCAGAGATCAAAGCCTTGTGCCGATTGTCGCTCTCTTCGCTCTCGGCAAGGATGCGTTCCTGGCTTGGTGCGTCGTCCACGAGCCAATCCTGCCACTCGCCGCTCTCGCCATCATCGCGGATCGGAGCGTTGAGCGAAGAATCGCCGCTGAGACGGCGGTTCATGTCGACCACATCCTGTTCCGTGACGCCGAGGCGTTTGGCGATCACCTGCACCTGATCGGGGCGCAGATCACCTTCCTCAAGCGCGGAAATCTTGCTCTTCGCCTTTCGGAGGTTGAAGAACAGCTTCTTCTGGTTGGCCGTGGTGCCCATCTTCACGAGCGACCACGAACGCAGGATGTATTCCTGGATCGCCGCTTTGATCCACCACATCGCGTAGGTGGCCAGACGGAAGCCCTTTTCCGGTTCGAAGCGTTTGACCGCCTGCATCAAACCGACGTTGCCTTCCGAAACGACTTCGGAGATCGGCAGACCATAGCCGCGATAGCCCATCGCGATCTTGGCGACGAGACGAAGATGACTGGTGACGAGCCTGTGCGCAGCCTCGCGGTCGCCGTGCTCGCGCCAGCTGCGGGCCAACATGTATTCTTCCTGCGGCTCCAGCATTGGGAACCGACGGATTTCGTCCAGATATTGTGAAAGACCGGATTCGGCCTTGAGTGCCGGCAATGCGGCGGTACGGGCCATGACAGCGCCCTCCTTACTTGCCCCCGTGTTATCGGCAGGCGGGTTGTCGCCGCCGCTCCCCGAGCCGACGGCACATCTCTATTGCGACCGCGAAAGTCCCTCGATCGCAACTGCAGCATACCGGCTTGGCCGCGTAAAAGATAGCAGCCGGGCCCTCACGTCATCGTAACGTTTTTGTGCGTCACGGTAAGCGCCAAACTACTGATTTGGCTGGCCTATTTTCGTTTTACAAACCCGGCTTCACGGCTCTCCGTGTGCAAGGCTTGACGTAAACGACGCAAATCGCCCGGCAGTTCCGATTGGAACTCCAGGAGATCGCCGGTTTCGGGGTGTTCGATCGCCAATAGATAGGCATGCAAAGCCTGTCTGCCAAGGGCCTCCAGGGCGCTGCGGGCCTCCGGACCGAGGAGGCTGGACTTGGTCTTGAACCCGGTACCGTAGGTGGCGTCCCCAAGAATGGGGTGTCCGATATGGGCGAGGTGCACCCGGATCTGGTGGGTACGCCCAGTTTCGAGGGTGCAGGCGAGAAGGCTGGCCAAGGGCTTCCCGTCTGGTCCGGGGAAACGTTCCAGCACCTGCCAATGGGTGACCGCGACCCGACCATCCTGACGCACGGTTTGCTTTTCTCGGGCATGGGCGTGACGCCCGACTGGAGCGTCGACTGTACCTTTCGGACGATCTGGCGCGCCCCAAACCAATGCCAAATAGCCCCGCTTGAGAGGGCCATCGGCCTTTTCGGCGAATTGCTTCGAAAGCGCGCTATGGGCCTTGTCGTTTTTGGCAACGACCATCAGGCCAGTGGTGTCCTTATCGAGGCGGTGGACGATACCGGGTCGCTTGACGCCGCCGATGCCGGACAGGCTCGCGCCGCAATGGGCGATCAGCGCGTTGACCAGTGTCCCGGAAGCGTGGCCGGCGGCCGGGTGAACGACAAGGCCCTTCGGTTTGTCGATCACGATGATCGAGTCGTCTTCGTGAACGATGTTAAGCGGGATGCTCTCGCCTTTCGGCGAAGCGGGTTCCGGCGGGGGTAGCGTCACAGTGACGACGTCGCCGGGTTTGACGGCTGCTGCCGGATCGCGGATCGTGCGCCCCGCGATCGTCACATGGCCACCAAGGATCAAGGTCTTCAGATGGGAGCGCGAAACTGTCGCGACGTGTGCGGCGAGCACGCGGTCGAGCCGCGAGCCTGCCTCGTCCTTGGCAATCGTAACTGTCTCGATAACACTATCGGTCATGGCTCAAAGTATGTCTGACAACAATGAAAAGCCGCTCGACCCTGAGGCGGCCCGTATTGTCGCGAGGGTACGTCGGCTGATGATGATCGCCAGCATGACGACTTTTGTTGCAGTTGCCGTTGTACTTGGGGTCATCGGCTATCGCTTTTTCCGGATGGAGGGAAGGGCGCAGCCAGCCATTGATGCGAGCACACCTTGGCCGAATGGCGCGCGCGTCGTCTCCAGTGCCATGAACGATGAACAATTGGCACTGACGATCGAGACGCCCGCCGGGGTCGAGGTGCGATTTTTCGATCTCAGGACGCTCAAGCCTCTCGGTCGTTTGCCGCTTGGCGGCAAGCCCTAGGTCGGTTGCGGCGGCCTCGCCCGGCCATGTTAGACTGCTGAGAACTGGCAAATTCGCGTAGGAGATGTCATGGCAAAATCCGCAAAGCCCGGCCGCGCACCGGCGCCTGCGATGGTCGACGATCCGGCCAAGACCAATTCGATTATCGTCGGCAAGAGCACGAAGTACGAAGTGCTCGATCTTCATTTTGCCAACCGGCATGGGCTCGTTGCCGGTGCCACCGGCACCGGCAAGACCGTCACGCTTCAGGTTCTGGCGGAGGGGCTGTCCGAAGCGGGGGTTTCGGTCTTTGCCGCCGATATCAAAGGCGATCTTTCGGGGATCGCCGCGGTGGGCGAGATGAAAGATGCCCTGGTGGCGCGCGCCAAGGGCATGGGACTTGAGTATCAGCCGGACCAGTATCCGGTGATTTTCTGGGACGTTTTCGGCGAACAGGGCCACCCGATTCGGGCGACCATTTCCGAAATGGGACCGCTGTTGTTGTCGCGGCTCTTGCAGCTCAACGACACACAGGAAGGTGTCCTCAACATCGCGTTCCGGGTTGCAGACGAGCAAGGTCTTGCGTTGCTCGACCTGAAAGATCTGCGCGCCATCCTTGGCTATGTGGCCGATCACGCCTCCGAGCTGCAAAAGGAGTATGGCAATGTCTCATCGGCGACGGTCGGCACCGTGCAGCGGCAATTGCTGGTGCTGGAAAACCAGGGAGCCAAGTCCTTCTTCGGTGAACCGGCGCTCGACCTTGCCGACTTTTTGCGTACGGACCGTGACGGCCGCGGCTTCGTCAATGTGCTTGCCGCCGACAAGCTGATTGAAAATCCGCGATTGTACGGAACCTTCCTGCTTTGGTTGCTGTCGGAGCTGTTCGAGAAGCTTCCCGAGGTCGGCGATCCCGAGAAGCCGAAGCTCGTATTCTTTTTCGACGAGGCTCATCTGCTGTTCAACGATGCGCCAAAGCCGCTTTTGGAAAAGATCGAGCAGGTTGTTCGCCTGGTTCGTTCCAAAGGCGTCGGCGTGTACCTCGTCACGCAAAATCCGCTCGACGTGCCGGAAACCGTGCTGGCCCAACTCAGCAATCGCGTGCAGCATGCGCTGCGCGCGTTCACGCCACGCGACCAGAAATCAGTGAGGGCGGCCGCGGATACTTTTCGACCGAACAAGGATCTCGATACGGCCAAGGTCATCACCGAGCTCGGAAAAGGCGAAGCTCTGGTTTCGTTTCTCGAAGGAAACGGCGTGCCGTCCATGGTTGAACGCACCATGATCCGTCCGCCGTCGGCACGCATCGGCCCGGTAACGCCGGCCGAACGCAAAGCGGTCATCGATAAGAGTCCGATGAAGGGCAAATATGACACGCCTGTCGACTCGGAATCGGCTTACGAGATCCTGCAGAAGCGTATGCAGGGTACGGCGGCGAGTCCGGCTCCGGGACAGCAGGGCCAGGCGGAGCAGGGTGGTGGCGGTGGATTGTTGGGTCAGATCGGTGGCGTGTTTGGCACCATATTCGGCACCAATGTTCCGCGCGGTACGCGATTGTCGACTGGCCAGCGCATGAGCCGCGAGGTTACGCGCTCGGTCACCAATCGCGTCGCCGGCCAGATTGCCGCCGATTTGGGCAAATCGCTCGGAGGATCGATGGGCGGTACCATCGGTCGCGCAATTGTGCGCGGCACGTTAGGCGGCATTCTTCGGCGCTGACAGCCATTCATTGCAGAGGCGTGCCGCCAAACTTGCGGAAGCGCCGGATCAAGGCTATTTCGGGTGCTCGTGCCTTTAGCTCCCTTCGTCTAGCGGCCCAGGACGTCGCCCTCTCACGGCGAAAACAGGGGTTCGAGTCCCCTAGGGAGCGCCAATAAAACTAATGGTTTCTCGCATCACCCGATCCCGGGACTACCAGATACGTAACTGATACGTAATATCGCGGCCCTTACAGGAGAAACCCGATAGGTCACATCCACACGCGATGCGAATGAATAGCTACGGTGCAACTAGCCATGTCCGCTATGGGCCAATAGCGGACATTCGCTTCTACTCGATCACTTCGTCGGCGAGCTGCAGGAAGGAGCTTCGAACCGAGAGACCGAGTGCCTTGGCCGTATTTAAATTGAAGACAAGTTCAAACTTGCTCGGCGATTGGACTGGCAAATTGCCCGGCGACTCGCCCTTGAGAATGCGATCAACATAACTGGTTGAACGCCGGAAGATATCGGCGGTATCGGGCCCATAAGACATGAGGCTGCCGTCAACGACGAATTGCCGATAGGGGGAAATGACCGGCACGCGATGTTCCTGTGCCGACTGCACGACCGTCTTGCGCGCACCGACGATGAAGATGTCCGATCCGGCGATCAAACCACAGCCCGGATTACGCCCCAGTTCTGCGATCGCCGACCCAACCTCGGCAACACTCCGAACGTGGATTGCTCGCACCTCGATGGGGGTTGATTGCTGCGACATTTTAAATGATCGCAGGAAGTCGTCAAAATAGGCCGACGTATCCGGATTAAACATCAACGCGACTTGCGACAGACTTGGCTTGACGTCGCCAAGCAGGTTGATCCATTTGCCCACCATTTCGAAATCAATGAAATAGAACCCGGTAATGTTAGCTCCCGGATGTGCAAGGCTTGAAATGAATCCTTGACCGACCGGATCATTCACCATCGCGAATACGATCGGGATGGTGCTCTTCGTGGCGCGCAGCGCAGCAATCACCGGAGTGCTATTTGCTACAATGATGTCTGGTGCCAGCCTAGTAACCTCGGCCACATGCTTATTGATTAACTCAAGATTGCTCTCGGTAAACCGAATTTCGATCTGAATGTTGCGTCCTTCGATCCATCCCAGATCGCGCATACCTAGCCGGAATGCCTTGGCGCGCCTTTGCGCTTCAGCGTCTTTTTCGTCGAGCCCAATCAGAACGATGATCCGTCGCATCTGCTCGGGCTTCTGCGCTCCAGCCGCCAATGGCCACGCCGCCACCGTGCCGCCGAGTAGTGTGACGAACTCGCGTCGTCTCATCGCCGCCCCCGAAGCTCAGGAAGGGATCAACTTACCATAATGGAGAAGATTATAGATGTCCGCTTTAGGTCATTAGCGGACATACGCAGTGCAAAAGGGCGTGTCCGCTTTGCCCCCAAGCGACCGCAAGAGCGGACATATACGGGTGCTACAGGTCAAAGACCGGCGTGGCGTACCTCCGTCTCGCCCAAAAAAGTGTTAGCGCGTCCTCGCGATTTCCTGGGCGAGATCCATCGCCATGCTTTCTGGCAGGTCTAGACCCGACAATTTCCAATCCCAATCGACCAATCGAAGCCGAACGCCGAAGCGTTGGTCGAGCGGCCTGTCAACAGGAACGGCTACATAAAAGTTTGCACCGCTGTAATCCGAGTTGAGCCAAGTCTGCCACACGCTGCTTAAATTGTTCGCCGCAAAGGGGGCCGCAAGACCTGGCGGGGGCGATGGATTGGCAGACACCAATCCCTTGCCAAGCAGATCAAGCAATCGCTCCGGATTGAGTATTATTTTGGCCAACAGCGCATCAGCGACCATGGCCCCGACCCGCGATCCCATACTTCTGGTGCCTTCGCTTGTATCCGCTGACTTGCCGGTGAGTTTGAGATGGGCATCTGCAACCTGCTGAGCCATCGAAGCGCGCAAGGATGGAAAATCGACCAATTCCTGCAACGCAGCGGAATTTCGCGTCTCTACGGCCGAAGCGATACGGTACAGGCCATAGAATGGCCAAACGGTGTAACCCGCTAGGAGAATGATCAGCGCAAGAATGATAACCAGGGTCCAACGCATAGTTCCCCGCCGCCGCCGTTAGAGTAGTAGCCAGTGACAACGTTTTCGACTGGGCGCAAACTATCCGAACCATGGCTACTGATTCGGACTATCAGAAGATTGCCGAACATGCCCTCGCCATGCTCAAAGCCGTGTACTTGCACGAAGGCCCCGACGCAGCAGTACGGTCTGCCAAGTACATGGTTGAGGCCGCTGCGATCGTAATTGCGGAAGAACTTGGCCCTGCCGAAACGCGGCGATTTCTTCAGGTCGTCGGAGTGATGCAGGGACAAAACCACTGACCCTGCGGTGCGGATGATCCCCGCTTTACCTCGAAAGCAGTCATTGACGCCACGCGAGCCGATGTCTGCTTTGCCCCCGAAAGCGGACATTTTAGCGGCAACACAATCCCAAAACTGTTGGGCAGACATTTGAAAAATGTAACTGTTTAGCGAAGATCAATCAGGGGCGCGCTCGGTCTTTGCCACTGCGTAGATAATTTCGACCGCACCCTCCCGCCGGTGAAGCGATGTCCGCTCTACCCCTGAAAGCGGACATGTGCAGTGCAACTCGGTATGTCCGCTAAGGGCCAAAAGCAGACATTTCGCTGATCGGCGCAGAGGCTACGGACCGCCCGAGAACTCAACCGCCACGCCGCGTTTAAGTGAGTTGCTGACGGTCGAGATTTCTCGCGCGCGATGAATGATGCTGTTCGCTCTGGATGGATCGGCCGTCTCCACCGCCACTCGCACTTTCGCATGGGTCGCTATGAGTGGATTTCCCTCTAGGGTAACCGTGACTTCGACCTCAACGGAGGTCAGCGAGACATCCATGTCGTGAGCAACGTATTGCAGATCGTTACAGAAGCAACCGCCGATCGCGAGTCCGAGTAGTTGACCGCCATTAAATCCGAGACCCATGCCGCCGGCTCTGCCGTCCGGACGATCAACAACGATTGTGTGCCCTTCTGCCCAGCCAACTGCCGCGTGTGTGCCCGGAATACTGCGAAGGTTAACCGTCATTGTGGTCATGTGCCTGCCGCCTTTTTGAGAATGAGCAGTGCGCGTCACCCGCACTTGATATGCGTGAGGTCCACGCTACGCGCGATTTATGTGGGGGCCAATGTCCGCTTTTCTCCGAATAGCGACCGCGAAAGCGTATTTCCGCAAACGCCATGTCCGCTTCACCCCCGAAAGCAGACATGTGCGCTGCAATCAGCGATGTCCGCTATGGGTCACAAGCAGACATTTGCGGTGCACTAGTCCATGTCCGCTTTGGGCCATAAGCGGACATTCGGCAGTGCGAGAACGCCGCTCATTCGATCACTTCGTCCGCAATCGTAAGCACGGTGGGCCGCACGTCGATCCCAAGCGATCGTGCAGTCTGAAGGTTGATGGCGAACTTGAATTTGACTGACTGCAGCACAGGGAGTTCGGCCGGCTTCGCGCCCTTGAGGATGCTGCCGGCATAGACGCCGACCTGGCGGGACATGTCCGCGAGATCGGCCCCGTAACTCATGAGACCGCCGTCAGCCACGATTTCGCGATCGGAGTAGGCTGCTGGAATCCGTTCGCGTGCTGTCAAAGTCGCAAATTGCACGCCGCGGCTGTTGAAGAATGCGTCCGAGGCGACAAAAAGCGCATCGACGCGCTCCCGCGCAAGAACGTCAAAGGCCTGGTCGATCTCGCTGATCGTACTGGCGTTGAGGATCTTCTGGATTTGAACGCCCATAGCGCCGGCGCCTTTGCGAAGTTCACGTACCGTGCTCTGCATGCTCGACGAGTTGCTCGGATTTACGAGCAGCGCGAAACGCGTCGCCTTGGGCACAAGGTCATGCAACAGCAGCAGGCGCTTGCCCGTCACTTCCTGAGAGAAGGTATTGATGCCTGTCGCATTGCCCCCGGGCCGGCCGAGATTTGCGACAAGGCCAAGCTGGACCGGGTCTTCGGGTACAGCGAATGCGATCGGGATGGTCGTCGTAGCCGCCTTCGCGGCGAGCGCTGCGACGACGCTGCCTGGCGTCGCGATGACCGAAACCTTCCGCTTGACCAGGTCAGCCATTACAGCCGGCAGCTGATCGGTGCGGCCCTCCAGCCAGTGATACTCGATCGTAACGTCTTTGCCTTCGACAAAGCCGGTTTCGCTAAGACCCTTTCGGAATGCAACCGCGCGGCTCTTGAGGCCCTCGCCCGACCCCGAGTTGACGAGAGCAACGACCGGCAATGCCGATTGCTGAGCGCGCAGCGCCAACGGCCACGCGCCGGCCGCCGCCGCACCTCCGAGAAGGTTGATGAATTCCCGCCGCCTCATTTCCCCCCCAAGGCTCAGGGATGAACCATCGTATCAGGTCGAGCTTGAGATGTCCGCTTTGGGTCAATAGCGGACATGAAGTCGCCTATTCGATCACCTCGTCGGCGCGAGCGAGTATCGCTGGAGGTACGGTCAGACCAAGGGCCTTCGCTGTCCTGAGATTGATCGCTAGCTCGTACTTGGTCGGCGCATGCACCGGTAAGTCGGCCGGTTTTTCCCCCTTTAGGATCCGATCGATGTAGCCCGCAGCTCGGCGGAACTGGTCAAAAAAATCGGCACCATAGGAAACCAAACCCCCTTCGGTAACGAAGGCGCGTTGGAAATAAACTGCGGGCAACTTATGCCGGGCAGCAAGCGCGACAATCAGTTGGCGATTGCCAATGTTCGACGCACTCGCTGTCACGATCAAACCTCCGTTTGGTATGCGAGCGGAGGCCTCTATGCCTCGGGCGATTTCTTGCTCATCGCTTGCGTTGATGGCAGTCACTTCAAGGTTCTGCGACGGAGCCATGGCCTGGATGACGGCGAACTGCCCAATCCCCGCAGTTATTGCGAGATCACGAAGCACTGCCGCCCGCGTGACGTTTGGCGCGATTTGCTTAAGCAACTCCGGCCACTTTCCGGTCAAGCTATATTCGAACTGCAAAAAACCTGTGGTGTTACCACCCGGGCGGGAAAGACTTTCGACAAATCCGGAGCCGACCGGATCGGGGACGTTTGCGAACACGATCGGAATGGTTCTGGTCGCCTGGAACAATGTCGTCATACTGGCGCCACCGGTGGCCACCATGACGTCCGGACCTAGGGCAACAAGCTCCAGCGCGTGTTTGCGCAGGTCCTCGGCGTTGAAGCCACCCCAGCGGTAGTCGATCCTCACGTTGCGGCCATCAATCCAGCCGGATTGCTGCAACGCCTGAAGAAGTGTTGTTAGGGTGGTTTGGCCCTGCGGATCATTCTCAGCCAACCCGAGAAGCACGCCAATGCGCCGCATCCGCTCTGGCTGCTGCGCGGGCGCTGCGATCGGCCACGCTGCCGCGCTGCCTAGCAAACTGATGAACTCACGCCGCCTCATTGCATCCCCCGAAGCGCGGGACACGGGCATCGTAGCGGTTTGAATGAGGGTCGTTAAGGGATGCCCGATGTCCGCTTTGGGCCAATAGCGGACATAGCGAATATATTCGACGACCTCATTTGCTTGCGCGAGTGTCGAGTGTTGGTCGGCGCGGCAAAGTCCTATTTCACTCGTTTAGAATTTAGTATTTCGAACAGTTATCTCAGGTTCGCGGTTAGCGCTTGTGCCACGTGCACGACTAAACACACTGGCGCAGGCTGAGCTGAGTTGTCGTTTGTTTTGGGCAAGGCAGAGGGCAACACGGCTCGCATCCGGAATCGCGCTAGCGCAGATTCGGAA
Organism: uncultured Alphaproteobacteria bacterium; assembly: GCA_963751535.1. GTDB lineage: Bacteria > Pseudomonadota > Alphaproteobacteria > Rhizobiales > Xanthobacteraceae > Pseudolabrys. The sequence continues at coordinate 18,539 of CAVVUW010000005.1, read as the reverse complement.
CGCATCCGTTGTGCAGGCGTCTGCATCCGCTTGGGTATAGGCAGAAGCCGGGAGTGGAGCCGTCGCCGTGGACACAAATGCACTGGCGATCACCGCGTAGGCAAACTTACCCATGTCAGGCCTCCGATAAAAAATCCGCGCGAGGTGCGGGGCAAGTCACGCGGCTCAGGTGCGGAGTTTGTAGAGCGGCAGGATAGGAACGTCGTGATTAGAATCCAACAGCGTTCGATACTTAAGGTTACTTCGTCAGGTTACTCAGTCAGGTTACTGACCGAATAAAATCACCTAGAGAATTTTACTCGATAAATAGATTTCGCCTTACGCGACGCGCGGTTTGTCAAAAGCGCGCGGCGTTGAACAGGCGCTGTACGGAAGGCAGTACGCGCTCGATAAACCCTAGGGGTTGTATATGCGTAAACTTAAGTTTGTGGCCGCTATTTGCGCGGCTCTTGTTGCGATGCCGTCGCTTGCGTCGGCTTTCTATTGCCCGCCACATGTGGCGGTTGCGACGACAGTAGGGACAAGTTCTGCAGCCGGCGTCGCCGCTACAGGAGGTTTCCTTGGCGTTGTTGCGGTTCTTGTTGGGTACGATTTGATCCGTCGCACAACTTGCAGCGGTGATTTTTTGCATCTCGGTGGCCCTGGTTTCACCGAACCAATGCCGAACGGGAACGTAATGATTTCTCGGTGCAAGATCGTGAAGGTCAAACACCAGAAGGTCGTCAAGGCTAGAGGCTAATCAACTTCAGAGTGTCGCTCGCTAAAAGACCGCCTCGCGGCGGTCTTTCTTATCCATTAAGAAAAACCAAAAATACGCTCGGTTCCTGATGCGGCAACTTTTGCAGCGATGTCCGGCATCGGTCGCGGCGTTTGTGATTGCTTTCGCCCCGCCGGTCGTCTCATCCGCAGCTACAGCGGATTCCGTCGAATTTTCCGGTTACGCATCTGGCACAATTGTCGTGAAAACTGCCGAGCGCCAGCTTTACTTTGTTCTTGACGGACAGCGTGCAAGGCGTTTTCCGATTGGTGTTGGCAAATCCGGCATGACTTGGACGGGGAAGGCACGGGTTGAAGGAAAATTCCTTCGTCCTGCCTGGGCCCCACCGCAGGTGATTAGACGCGACAATCCGCGTTTGCCTGCTGTCATCCCCGGCGGAGCTCCTAACAATCCCATGGGCGAGGCTGCATTGACGTTGCGTGGTGGCCAATACGCCATTCACGGTACCAACAGGCCGAGCTCGATTGGCGGATCTGTTTCATACGGCTGTATCCGAATGTACAATCAGGATATCCGCGACCTTTATCGGCTCGTGCGCGTTGGCACGCCAGTCATTGTCGAAGAATAACATTTGAGCTGAGAAGGGCGTCAAGGAATGACTCGCGCCACGCTGAACGTCCGCTAAGGGCCGCATCAGTAATCCTTTTGCTAGAATTTGTGGAACTTCACGAATGTCCGCTTTGGGTCAATAGCGGACAGTTGCAGCGCACAAGCTTATGTCCGCTTTACACCCGAAAGCAGACATGTGCGGCGCAGCTAGAGATGTCAGCTTTGGGCCAATAGCGGACATTAGACTCTGTTGCGAAACGTGCGCTTCGGAATAGATTGATGGGTACAGTGTTTGGAGTATCGGAACACACCAATATATTCGGGAGGGCACATGACGAAGGCTAGCCAGCAATACCGCCTGATTATCCTTGCTTGTGGCGCCTCACTTGCATGCGCTGCTCCGACGATGGCAGCAATGGTCGAATTGCAGGCTGACCTTAAAGCGTCCAACGAAGTCCCGCCAAATGAGAGCACCGGGACCGGGTCGGTGACCGCGACTTTCGATACGGACAGCAACAAGCTGTCATGGAAAGGCGCAGTATCTGGTCTGAGCGGACAAGTGACGGCCGCCCATTTTCATGCCGCAGAGGCCGGGAGAAACGGAGCCGTGGCGGTTGCGATCATTGGAGTTGACAAAGGCTCCTTTGAAGGATCAGCCACACTCACCGACACTCAAGCCGAAGATCTGATGGCGGGCAAATGGTATGTCAATATCCACACCGCCACTCACAAGGCTGGCGAAATTCGTGGTCAAGTAAAAAAGTGACGGGCTATTCGATAATTTCATCAGTGCGGGTGAGAAGTGTCGGCGTAATCTCGAAACCGATTGCTTTAGCAGCCTTGAGGTTGACGAGCAGTTCAAACTTAGTTGGCAGTTGGACGGGTAGGTCGGCGGGCTTGGCTCCTTTAAGAATCTTGCCGATATAGATACCCGCCTCGTGGTACGCGGTGGCAACGCTAGCGCCGTAGCTGATTAAACCACCGGCGACGACAAATTCGCGTGATTTATAAATGGCGGGCACTTTAAAACGAGCCGCCAGTGCGGTGATTTGATCACGTGACCTGTCAAAAAATGGATCCGCGGCGACGAGAAGTGCGCCAGCCTGCTGCTCGACGATCGTCATGAAGGCAATGCTAAGTTCACGTTCGGTGCGGGCGTTTAGGACATGAACTTTCTGTCCAATATTGCTTGCTGCCGTTTCTACGCTTCCCAATTGGAAGTCAGTGTCTGGGTAGTCGGGATTCACGAGAATAGCGATTTTTGTGCCTTTAGGAATTAGCTCGCTCAGCAGCTCTAACCGCTTTGCCTCCAGCGCTGACGACATCAAACTCATACCGGTGGCATTCCCACCGGGCCGGTTGATGCTGTTAACGAGTTCAATGCTGACCGGGTCTCCGTTTATTACAAAGACGATGGGAATTTTGTTCGTTGCGGCCTTTGCGGCAAGCGCCGACGGTTCAGCGCCTACCGTGACAATGCTTGCCACCTGACGCTTTACAAAATCAGCGGCCAATCCCGGAAAGCTGTCGTAGTTGTCATGCGCCCAGCGGTATTCGATTGCTAAATCCTTGCCATCAACGAAACCGGACTCGTTTAAACCCGTACGAAGCGCGCGCGTCATGTGAACTGACTTATCGCTCGATGAACTGCCGAGCAAACCGATAACAGGCACTGGCGACTGTTGCGCACCCGCAGTCATCGGCCGCCACACTGCGGCACTACCAAGAAGCGTGATGAAATCCCGCCGTCGCATTGCCACCAAGAGGCTAAGGAGGACGAGATCGTACAGGCTCAACCTGGGCCACTGGAAGGGGGTGGTGGACCATGCAATGTCCGCTTTGGGTCAAAAGCGGACATTTTCTGATGTCCGCTTTCGCTAAAATTAGGTCTGCTTTACTCCGTGCGGCGCCGGGGCCCTCGATCCTGCGGGCGCGTCTTGGCAAGCCAAAATCCGACGAGTGGTTTCCCTTAAACTGGGAACAAGCCAATGATTGCGATTGTCGATGACGATAAAAGCGCGCACGGCGCATTGGAAAAGTACGTGCGATCTCACGGCCACAACGCTTGCACGTTTGGTACGGCGGAGGAATTTCTCAAGTCCGAGAAGCTGCACGACATATTGTGTCTCATCACTGATCTGCAGATGCCGGGACTAAGCGGCTCTTGACTTTCAGGACCGGCTGATCGCCGAGGGGCATCGCATTCCCATCATTTTAATTGCGGGCCATCGTGACGATCGCACCTGTCGACTTCAGCGTTTTCCCAAACTTCCAGCACTACTGGTTGAAAAGAAAAACGGCCGACTCAGAGAGCCAGCCGTTCCTAAATCCTGAGCAATTAGTACGTTGGTGTTGTCACCACTTGTAGGCCAGGCCGACGCGACCAATCAGGAGTTCGTGTGAAAGACTGGCGGTGGCGCCGGAAAAACTAACCGGGTAAAGCGCGCTGTGGCTTCCAAGGTCAGCATAAAGAAATTCAAGCCTGCCGATCCAATTGGGGGTGAACATATATTCTCCGCCCGCACCGATCGTCCAACCCGCCCTGGTATTGGAAGCCGAAACTTCGGGAAAACCGGGGTCAAAGAACGAGTTCTTTACGTCCGCAAAAGCGACGCCGCCTGTCAGATAGACCATGGTGTTGTTGAATGCGAGACCAGCGCGGCCGCGAATCGTGGACAGCCATTCTAGCTTCGAGGTGGCGACACCAGTAGACCCAACTCCCAGGAATCCTTGGCTTGCTCCGGAACCGCCTATTCCGCTGAAGTCACCCTCAATGCCATATACAAAGTTGCTATTCTGCCAGTTGCAGCCAAGGTAACCGCCGTAGATCCCGCCAGTTTTATTGCCGCTCGCGCCGGTCGAAAATCCCTCGAAATCTACGTTCCCAGAAACTCGGTTATTCACGGCGCCGACGGTACCGCCGATGTAACAACCGGCCCACGTCGCGACTGGCGGTGGATACACTGGTGCAGCCGCCGGCGCCTTACGAGGCAGGTCGGCGGCAAAACTCAAGCTAGTGTTACCCAGTATGGTGGTCGCGGCCAAGGCGAATACGGAGCCCAAGAGTAAAAGCTTCGTTTTGGCGATCATCGCCACCCCCAAAAAAACAACTGATTTGTCTTAATAGCTTAGCGGGACCACGATCTTCTAGCTATTGCAAATGGGCCACACTCGCTGAGAATGGCGATAGCTGTGTCAGCAAAAGCTTGACCGGGTATTGAATGGGAAGGTGACAGGTTCCCCTTCCAGTCCGGTCTAAATCTCACACCGAAAACCTGGCCTTTTCCGGCTCTGCCCCCAATCAATTTGCTCGCACGCTTTCACCTCGAAGTTGAAGTTCGGCCCGGTAAAACCCTGCAGACAAGTCGTAATGGCAGCGATCTCGTCGGCGTTGAGCTCAGAACGACCGCCAAGTTCAACAACGATTTTGTCAAAGGCGGTCTGTCGCATTCGATATTCAGCAAAGTCGGTCAGTGCGGCCAGAGCTTGGCCAGGGAAAAAAAGAGACAACCGACCATCGCGATGCTTGACGACGCTCTTCGCTCGACCCTGCAGATTGTAAATTGTAGGTCCATCATGGCCGCACGGGCACTTCTCGCGCAAACAGGCAAGGTCATCCAGGTCATAGCGGATGAATGGCGTTGCGTACGAATGTAGGTGGGTAACGAGTACTTTTCCGAGACTGGTCCCGTTGATTTCGAACCTGCGATCGACAACCTCGACCATGACGTTGCTCGTGGCAACATGATAATAACCAGAAAGTTTGCTGCACGCCGCCCCGATCAGACCGACCTCTGACGATGAATAATTAGCCCGAACAGGAATGGCGAGATTGGCAAACGTCTGAGCAAGTTCAGGATCAATCTCTCCACCAAACGGGACCCACATCTCGGTTTTTGCTTGCTTCAAAAAATCAAGATCAAGTGAGCTGGAAATTGCATTCATATGCCACGGAGCGGCGACCAGGTAGCCCACGTCATCTTTCTTCAATTCATCGACAACACGGCGACACTCGTCTCCACGCAGGTTGAAGCACTTAATTTCTTTGCTTTTGCCCGATTTGAAGAATGAGCTCAGTGCTCCGATCCACGATTGTTCTTTTGCCACTAAAATATTGTCTGTTTCCGCAGCATCAAGAAGCCGTGTTCGATTGAGAGTCAGGTCCCGCCCTTCCAAGAAGTATTGAGTAAGGCTCCTGATAAAATTGTAGTCAGCATTGAATCCGGAGACAAAGAAATTGACCGGGACTCCCGACGACCCCGATGTGGCATGGGGGTTGATCGAAAACCCGTCCGCTGCTCGCAGCAGTGAGCCTTCGGAGGCGACCTGTGTGCGCAAGTCCTGCCGCGTGAGTATCGGAAGCCTGGCCAGATCAACATCGGACGCTTTCCTGTTGCCGATCCGTGCTCGCCAGAAGGCCGAGCGTTGGCTAACGTGATTGACGAGGTTGCGGAGCTGTATTTTCTGCCAACGCTCACGGGCTGAGCGACTGCCGTTTTCGATCAATGCTATTCCGGTAACGGCTGAAAGCATCGCATTCGGCTCTGGATCAAGAAAGGTCATCGGTTTTTCCGAATAGCCATCCCTGTGCAGACGATGTTCGAAGAGATCGAAGTTCATGTGGTGCTTCCTCGTGACCTCGCAGTCCGGCTCCTCTTGGTTGAGCAGAGAGGCTGGAATTCGACCGCTCCATTGAATTTCAGCAGATTTTTAATCGACGGCGCAAACTATTATCGCCCCTCTGGCAGCCGCGGTAGCTATAGCGGACTAATTCAGACGGGATGCGGAAGTTGGGCCAACCATGCCTCAAGCGCCTGAACAGACTCTGATGGAGTATCGACAAACCGTTCTGCGCGGAGCGCCTTGGATCCGGCGGAGTGCGCTCGCGGCGACCGCGCTGGAGGCGATGCCGGCACGGCCGTCTCACGCGCAGGAAGTTCTCATCGCTGACATCCATGATAGCCTCCGAGGAGGGAGCCAGCATTCGAGATACACGCAGCGCCACCGCCTGGCAGCACTCGATTGTCGACTGGGCGAAGTCCTCGCCGAGCGCGGAGCCTGGCAAAGGATCCGCATCCACGACATGGCGGCCTCAAATGCAATCACTTCGCTGGAGCTGTTCGATTATTTGCGTGATCGCGAACCGGTCTCGCTGAAAGCAAGCGACTATTATGATCGACTCCACATCGTAAATGTCGGCGACCGGTGGCGGGTCGCCTTCGATGTGGACCTAAAGCCGATACAATATATCGGTAGGCGCATGATGGTTTGTGCCCGCCGTCCCGATCCGGACGCTTCAACGGTCGACACCATCGTCAAGCCGGCCTTGCAGGCCGTATTATTGCCTCCGGCGCTGGCTGCGTTGCAACGCGCTCTGGACGATACGCGAGCGCACCCGGTGCAGAACGATTGATACCACCAAATGAGCCTGTTCCATCCGCGTTGCAGGTCCGAGGCCGCTACGAATGCACGGTTCGAACTCCAGCGCGACGATCTCTTCAGTCCCGCGCCGTATCGATATGACGTCGTTCGCGTTGCCAATGCGCTGTCGACCGATTTCATGTCCGAAGCACGAATCATCGCCGGCGTGCGGGCAGTGGCCGCGACAATCGTCGAGGGCGGGCTTCTGGTCCTCGGCCGCAACGCGGCCGGCGGAGACGGACCCGCCCGCGGAACGATCTTCGTCCTTAACAACGACCGCTTGATCCCGCTCGCGGATGTCGCGGAAGGCTATCAGCATAAAGAGGCGGTCCGGCAGCTCACCCTCGGGTGAGGGCAGATGCGGCACGACCAAATCAAGCAAAACCCGAGCGACTTTCGCCGCCCGGGTCGAGTTTTCCGATGAGGCCGTGACGCCCTAAGGTCGGCCGAACGGCTTTCCCGCAAGCGCAGCCTGGATTTCCGCATCGGTGAAGTCGTTGGCAGCGGCGATCAGACTGCAGTCGAGGAAGCTCGCCGGATCGATTTCCGCATCGATCAGTCCCAACCCGCGATACAACGGCTGCAGGCCTGCCCACACATCCCGCTGAAGGTCACCGAACGCCTCGGTGACGGGATAGTTGAGGCAGATGGCGGCATCCATCAAAGCCTGACCGGCGTCGGGGTTTGTCCACTCCCCGGGAACCGCAGCCCGACACCAACTCGAAACCCTCTCGGAATCGAGCTTGGCGGACCGCGTCGCCATCGACCACACGCGGAGGAATTTCTCCAGACCCGGGCGCAGCTCATCCACTCGCGAGTTCAGCACCGTGAACGTATTGGCGGGATTGATCTTCAGCCACGGCGGCGTCAGATCCCGCATGCGGATCCCGAAGGCGGTCAGAACTGTCGTATCGTTGATGCTGGCGGCGTAGGCGACGATCCGCTTCTGCTCGATAGCCTTGGCGACATCGGAGCCGCGATCGCCGACGACCACCGTGCTCACGTCCTGGATATCGATACCGGCGGTGCCGAGGACGAGTTGGGCCGTGACGAGGTCGCGTTTGCTGGCGAGCCCGATCGTCTGTCCCTTCAAGTCTGCGAGCGAGCGGATTGGCCCGCCCACCACAACGGCCAGCACGTCAGGCGCGCTCTGCATGCTCTCGTAGACGGAAGCGATCGGCTGCCGTCTGCTTGCCGCCTGCAGCGTCTGCGGCGCGTCGAGCATGACCACGTCAGCGGCCCCGTTCAAAAGCAGCTCGACAAAGTCCGCGCTGCCCGCTGAATCGATATACTCGACCTTGAGACCGGCTTTCTTGAACAAGCCGAGTTCCCGCGCAACGATTGCCGGGTACCTCGTCGTGGTCAGATTGTTCGACAGCACGATATTCAGGTTGTGCAAGCGCGTCGTTCGCGTCAGCGACGCCAGCACTCTTGCGCCATGCTGAGCGGTATCGCGCAGGCTGCCAATCGTGGTTGAATTCAAGTCTCATGTCGCACCCCTCTCTCTCGCGCTCGAAATTGCGGCGCATGTCGACGCCCAACACGTTCAGTATATGCGGCACTGTTCTGCTTTGAAAGGTGTTCGCCCCACGAATTCTCCCGAAAGCGACATTCGAACGGTCAAAAACCACGGCAGCTATGATTGCGCAGATACCAACGCTCGGAGCGTAAGGCATCGGACGCCACCATCAGCCGGCTTTTTTGACCGCTTGCGGCAGCAGACGCGCTAGACGCGCAACCCAAGCGGCCTGTCCGGCCTTGTGGTCGAGCAAATCCTGACGAATTTCTAGGGTTAAGTGGGGCAGACCGCGCTGCTCTCCGTGCACCGGAATAGTGTAATCGGTTTCGTCGGTCACACTGTAGGGCTCGTTATTACCCACGACAATGTCGCGTTCCGCATCCAACAACTTGAGCATCGCTAGTGACAGGTCAGGATTGCGGTTGTAGAGCACGCCCGCGTGCCACGGCCGCGGAATATTGGCGTAGACCGGCGTGAAGCTATGCAATGAAACCAGAATCGTAGGCCGGCCCGCATCGCGCCGCCCGTTGAGGTGCGATGAGATCTTTCGGTGATACGGATCGAATATCTCGCGCACGCGCGCGGCGACATCTTCAACAGACAACTGCTGGTTTCCCGGAATTTTCGTACCGTCGCTCACGGCAAGTATCGAGGTCTCGCTTCCGGGTCTGCGATTGCAGTCAATCACCAACCGTGAATAGGGCTGCATAATCAAGCAACCATCGAAATGCGAGGAAAGTCCCCGTCCCACACCTTCAATCCCAATATCCCAAGCAATATGCCGCTTGAGGTCATCTTCGGACATGTTGAGATTGTTCAGGCGCGTGGGGATGCGTCGGCCTGAATGGTCACACAGGAATACAAATGGCGATACACCGCTCTCCCGTTCGGAAACAACCCCGGGAGGTTCGCGTTTATCAATAAGAGAATGGGCCATATAATTTTATGCACGCCGTACAGGCGAAATTGCTTAAAGTTTAGGCCAGCCGGAAGGCTCGCTACGTCGTAGATTCCAATGACCGGCAGAGTGGGCAAAATCGCATGAAGATCAAGATTGGTTTCGAGATCGCCTTTGAGGCACCGCAGCCAACGCCAATGGTTATCCTGCTAAACGTCCACCCGTCCCGACAATCCGACCTGCTCACCTCGGATCAGATCACGACGAGTCCCTTGGTAGCGATACGGCCATACCACGATAGTTTTGGCAACGAATGTGGCCGTCTTTTTCTTCCGCCCGGTCGCACCATGCTGAGTTACAGCGGCATCGTGCGAGACACCGGTCAACCCGACCCGGTGACACAGTCGGCACAGCAAATCGCAGTGCAGGACCTGCCGGATCAATGCATCCTCTATCTTCTGCCTAGCCGCTATTGCGAGACTGATCGACTGATGCAGCTGGCGTGGTCGCTGTTCAAGGACACTCCGCTAGGCTGGGCGCGCGTGCAGGCGATCTGTGATTATGTGCATAATCATCTCACCTTCGGCTATCAGTTTGCTGCGCCCACCAAAAGCGCCCACGATGTGCATGACGAACGCCGGGGCGTCTGTCGGGACTTCGCTCATCTGGCGGTGACGTTGTGCCGTTGCATGAACATCCCCGCCCGTTATTGCACGGGCTATCTTGGCGACATCGGTGTGCCACCAGAAGAAACGCCCATGGACTACAGCGCGTGGTTCGAGGTCTATCTCTCGGGCACCTGGTACACGTTCGACGCGCGCCACAATGTGCCACGGATTGGGCGGATTCTGGTCGGGCGCGGACGCGACGCTGCTGACGTGCCTCTGTCCACCAGCTTCGGCCAAACCACGCTAACGCATTTCAAAGTTTACACAGACGAATTGACGGGATCGTAGGGACGGCACGGCTTTTGGCCAATCCGCCGGCTGGCGCCGCCAACGCTCGCGGGGCTCTTCCCTGTTTTTGTAAAAGGGGCAATCTCTGTGAGGTTCGCTTCGGGTCATAAACGGACATGTGCCGGCTATTCGATCACTTTGTCGGCGGTAGTGAGCAGTGTCGGCGGGACCGAAAGGCCAATCGCCTTTGCGGTCTTGAGGTTGATCGCTAACTCGAATTTCGTTGGCTGCTCGATCGGCAAATCGGCCGGTTTGGCGCCTTTTAATATCTTATCGACAAAGACCGCCGCTTTCCGAAATACGTCTTGGTAGTCGGGTCCGTAAGACATGAGCCCACCGGCCGCCACATATGAGCTGTCCTCGAACATGGCCGGAATCTTGTTGTTATTGGCAAAATCGAGAATGCGAACGAGATGCTGCCGCGTAAATGCTTCCGCCGTCACCAGAAGCGCATCAGGCCGCGCATTCAGAAGGTCGGCAAATGCCGTATCCAACTCGTTGAGATTGCGTGGACCGACGGTGTGCAGCAGGACGTGCGATTGATCCGCAGCGATTTTTGTTTCACGCACGCGCTCCGCCATGCCGGGGTTCGACGAATCCCACAAGATTGCAATCCGGGAAATTTCCGGCGCCAGTGCGTGAAGGATTTCCAGGCGTTTTGCGCTTAAATCAGGCGCCATCAGCGAGTTGCCGGTTGCGTTTCCGCCCGGCCGAGCAAGGCTCGCGACCAGACCTACACCGACCGGATCGCTGTTGGCGCCAAGAACAATCGGGATTGTGCTGGTAGCTTTCTTGGCGGCAAACCCCGCCGGCGTTCCGGCGGTCACAATGACATCGACCTGTTGGCGTACCAAGTCTGCCGCAAGGTCGGCCAGGAGTTCGACATTTCCTTCCGCAGATCTGCGCTCGATGACGACGCTCTTTCCCTCCACATAACCTAGCTCCACGAGCTTGCCCACAAAGGGCACGGCGAAACTCGCGCCGAGGCCGGTATCGAGCAGCCCAATTTTGAAAATCTTCTGTGCGCGCGCCGCTAGCGGCCACAAAGCCGCCGAACCGCCGAGTAGCGTGATGAACTCGCGCCGCTTCATGTGCCCTCCGCCAGGACCACGCCTCGTCTGCTGACTAAAGCGTAGCACTTTGCGGCCACGCGGCGAGTGAGGAATGTCCGCTAAGTGCCAATAGCGGACATTGACAAACGAGAAAGACCGCCGCGAGGCGGTCTCTTCGAAATTTGAAACGCGGCTTAAATCAACCGGCGAACAGCGGCGGCATTTCTTTATCCGTTCTCGCGGTTCGGAGATAAAAAACTAGCCCACAGCGCGTATCCGCCAAACAGAATTAGAAAGCACCCTACCATTAGCACTGAGAATCGCGCGCCTGTCTGCGACTGGTATAGCCATAGATTCAAATAAAGACCCGCAATAACCAAAGCTAGGTACAATATCAGGGTGATTGCCCGACGCATGTTGGAAAAGTGGGCCTTGATATCGGTCATGGAAGTTCCAAAACGGCGCTCTCAAAGAAAATCTTTAGGGAATAATGCCGGTCAACAACATTGAGATAAAAATGAAGACACTCGCCGTCATGGAGAAATAGAATATTCTGGTCGCCGAACCTTGAAGAGCAAGAACCGATGTCATGATAACCTCCAATGACTGTCCAATGACGCTATGCTCGCGGCTCGGCCGCCCTTTCATTTGGCCTTCTGCGCTGGCGGTCGATTTCCAACCGCTGCAAGGTGAGAAGATTGTCAGGCCGCTTGTCGCGACCATTTTTGGTTGCGCCACCTTCGTTCTCCCATCTTGCGATGGAGCTTTTACTGGGTTCGTGTAAACGCTTGCGGTGACTCAAAGGGCGCGGTCCCTTTTACTGATTGGCTGATTCTCACCAGGCAAGTCTCCCGGCTGGAAAATGGGCCGAGTAAGAGATGGCCATGTTCGTTCGTCGCGTACCAACCCTCCTTAACTGCTCGCAAATCTGACTGACGTTCGTTGACGTAATGCGGATTTGACTCGGTCATTGCCCACTATCGCCATGCTTCGATCATCAGAGACATTCTGTACGTATGCGCTACCAATCGAAATTGTAACGTGCCTGAGACTTTTATTTGGATTTTCATGTCAGTGACACTTACGCATAGTGAATCTTGGGGGCGCTATCGGCCATACATCCCTTTATCGTGATGATTAAAAGCTCGACTATTCACGAACAAAGGCGCACCCTCTTCCTGCGCTAGGCGCCTCCTGCGTCCGCGCTATCTTTTATGAAAATTAGCGCTGCTTTGCCCTTCTAAGAGTAGGGCAGAAGGTTCGCATGCTCACTTCGCTTCCGGCGAAAGCCGCACCTTTCATCAATATCCGGGACGGACTTACGCTTGCGCAGGCCATCGTCGATACCGTCCGCGACCCACTTGTGGTTCTTGATCAGAACCTGCGTGTCATCGCTGCCAGCCGCTCCTTCTTCCAAATTTTTCGGCTCGTGAGCGACCATGTCTGTGGGCGTCTGGTTTATGAGATCGACGGGGGTCAATGGAACATCCCGGAGCTTCGCCACCTTCTAGAGACGATCACAACCAACGGCTCGCCTGTCGAGGGGTACGAAGTCGATCGAGCGTTTCCGGCGATCGGCCGGCGCATCATGCTCCTGAATGCGCGCAAGGTCTTCTATGAGAACGAGCCCCACACCACGGTGCTTTTGGCATTCGAGGACATTACCGACCGGCGTGCCATTGAGACGCAGGTGCAAGAACTCCTGCGGGAAAAGGACATGTTGCTCGAGGAAATGCAGCACCGTGTAGCCAATAGTCTGCAAATCATAGCCAGCATTCTCCTGATCAAAGCACGCACGGTCCAATCGGAAGAGGCACGACTGCAGTTGGAGGACGCGCATCAGCGCGTTCTTTCAGTCAGCGCCGTCCAGCAACACCTGCACATTGCCGGTCGAAACGATCCGATTGAAGTCGGCAGCTATCTTTCGAAGCTCTGCGAAACATTAGCGCAATCGATGATCGGCGACAGCCGGCCGATCTCGCTCAAGGTCGAGGCCGATCCCGGCACCGCCATTTCGCGCGAGGCCGTCAGCATTGGACTTATTGTTACAGAACTGGTGATGAACGCAATAAAGCATGCGTTCCCCGCCGCGAAGCCGGATGCGGCAATCGCAGTTTCGTACAGAGTCGCGGAAACCGACTGGAAGCTGACGATTTCCGACAACGGCATCGGCAAACCGGATGTGAAAGCGAGCAAAAGCAAGGGCGGGCTCGGTACAAGTCTTATCCAGGCATTGGCTAAGCAGCTTGATGCCGTTGTGGATATCGCAAGCGATGGGCACGGCACCGCAGTGTCCCTGACTCACGCAACGTTCAAAGCCAAGCCACCTCAGGCGGACGAGATGAACTTAGTTCCGGCTTAATGGATTCGAAAGAGTCCAGTGAACGTGCGCGCGTTGTCGTTGTTTCGATCACGAATTGTTTCCGCGCTGGTGGATCCAGTTGCGCTGTCGCGTTGGGATAGCCACGTAACCAACCACAGGATCGTATTGGCGCTCGAGCGCTGCGACCCATGATGATCCGACCAGCGCCTAGGGCGTCGCTTCCGGAAATCCCCGACGGAACACGCCCTAAGGACCAGTGTCATGATGGATTCTTCAACCAAGACGACAACGACAAAGCCGAGCGGCTTTTCCAGAGCGGACGCCACGCAAGCTTTCCGTGAAACCGCCGAAACCGGCTCCGCGCAGGCCAAAGCAGCCTTCGAGAAGGCGAGCACCGCCGCGGCTGATGCCACGACTCTGATGAAGGATAGCTATGCGAGGAGCGTGAAGGGTGCGCAGGAGTACCATACCAAAGCGATCGAATTTGCTCAGGCCAACACCAAAGCGGCTTTTGACTTTGCCCAGGAACTGGTGGGCGTAAAATCACCTTCGGAGTTTTTCGAATTGTCGACCAATCATTCACGCAAGCAGTTCGAGACGCTGAGCGAGCAAGCCAAGGAGCTCGCAATGCTGGCTCAAAAAGTTACGCTTGCGACCGCGGAGCCCATCAAAGCGGGCGCCGCTAAGGCATTCAGCCAGCTCTCGTAAGCTGCTCCGATTCAATTTCAGCGCCTTGAAGCCCGAGTCCCCTCGGGCTTTTTCTGCATTCATCTGATTTGGTCCCAGGACACTAGTCGGGTCCAAGGGGGCGGCAAAGCCAGGAGCCTCATGATACGATCATTCACGGTCGTCGCACTGATGTGCATGACGAGTGGTGAGTCAGCCACCGCGTTCGATCTGAAGGAAACTCTAAGAGATCTGATGCCGTGCAAGTACGCGGCCATTCGACTGTGCGAACGGCACCAACAAGTAAGCGCTGCGGCTTTATGGAAGTGTGGGGCGACCTTGGCCGCCGCACCACAGGAAGAAATCGGCAAGCGGTGTGTGGCCGTCCTTAAACGGTATGGCGCAGCCCAAAATTGAACGCCGGCGCCGGAAGCGGCAGCAAAGCGAAAGCCAAGGCCCAATCCGGCGCCGACGCTTTCGATATATTTCCTAATCCAGAAAAATGCTCCGCAGCGGCGAATGTCCGCTTTGGGTCATAAGCGGACATTCTGACTCTCAATCGCGATGTCCGCTTTACCCCCAAAAGCGGACATTGGCCCTCTTTCAATCACCTCATCGATTTTCGGCCTGCGCCAATCTTGAAGGCGACCGGCACTTTGAGACCGGCTGTGGTCTTGTAGACCTCCGCTCGTCTCTCCAATGCAGCGCGGATGGCCGCTTGTGTTGCTTTGTCTTGGTGAGCAATTGCCGACGCAGTCAGCGCAAAACTGCCAAGGCCTCCCCGCCAAAGGGTATCAACGTCCGCTATCAGGTAGGTCGTTTGATGACCTTCGACGCTGACATCCATCAAGTCGGCCTTTTCAAGTAAATTGTGAAGCTCGTGGGTGTCAGCAAATCTGTAAGTTGCGTGGCCTAGCGGTACGTCGTCGGGCGGCGCCGCTCCTATTTCGGCAATTGCTTCGCGAAAGAGGCCCTGAATGCGCTGCTTGCTTGGATGATCCCACCACGACAATGCAAGCCAGCCATCCGGTTTAAGCACGCGAACACATTCAGCAATTGACGCTTCGGGCCAAGGGAAATGCCCCAGGCCAAAGTTGCACACGACCGCATCGAACGATGCGTCGGCAAAGGGCAAATCTTCAACATCGGCGACGCGGAAATCGATCCCGGGGTTAGATTTTTTTGCAAGTTGGATCATACCTGGCGAGAGATCGACGCCGATGCATATTGTTCCCAATCTTGTGGCCTCCAGCGCAAGACTACCCGGGCCGGTAGCCACATCCAAAAGAGTAGCCCCCGGCCGAACCTGCGCTGCTTTCAGGAGAGGGGTAGTTGCAAGCGCCGTCACTGGGGAAAAGAAGTCCCGATAGGTCGGCGCCAGTTTGTCGTGCCGCTGACGTTCAAAGGCACGCAAGCGATCTGCATCCTCAGCTGATAACGACGCATTTCTAATGGTCATCTCTCGGACCCGTTCGTATTGCGATGGTAGCCCTGTGAATGAAATGGCTCAATGAAGCCGCATGTCCGCTTTGGGTCATCAGCAGACATTTCGCGGTGCAATCTTCCCAGTCTGCTTTATCCCCGAAAGCGGACTCGGACAGTGCAAACGGGATCTCCGCCAAGGGCCACAAATATGCGTCCCGCTTCAATCGAAAACTTGGTCGGCAAGTGCAATAATTTTATCGGGAATTGTAATCGCCAGTTGTTTGGCGGCTTTCCGGTTGATCACCAGCTCGAATTTCGACGACTGCATCACCGGAAGGTCTGCCGGTTTTGCGCCTTTCAGGATCATGCCCGCGTATACGCCTTCTTCCCGATACGCATCCGTGATGTTCGCACCGTAGCTAATGAGGCCTCCGGCCTCCACGAAATCGCGCGTGGCGTACATGGTCGGAAGCGAAAAGCGCGCCGCCAGAGTGGGCGTCGGTTAAGGGACGTTGCGCAGACACCATCGCCCTCTCCTCGATAGCAGTCAGTGACGGTCTTGGGGACCCGAGAGCTCGCAATCGATGCCGGCCTCTCGCATCCGCTTGATGATTTCGGCCGCCGCGCGCCACCGGTCGAATTCTCGTTCCAGCTGCGATTGAACGTTGTCGTCGGACCCCGCAGCCCGGCGAACAATGCCAGAGGACATGAATTTCTCACCTTTCAATTACCGGCGATCCGAATGGTAGCCCTCCATTTCGTTGGCCACCATGTGATCCGTCGCATATCAGTCGTGCGCTAATGGAGACGATAGGCGCGAGAAGATGTCCGATTTGGGTCACAAGCGGACATTAGCAATGCGGAACTCGATGGCCGCTAGGAGGCAAAAGTGGCCGAAACAGAAAGACCGCCTGACGGCGGTCTCTCCGAAAATGCCATCAGGTTCATTTCTCATATCTCATAGTCACACCGAACGAAGCGATTTAAAGGTTGCGCGCACATCCGACACGAAGAGTGCAGGCTGTTCCCAGGCCGCGAAGTGCGTGCCTTTGGGATGGCTGCTGTAGTGGATGAGCTTCACATACGCCTTCTCTGCCCAGCTCTTCGGCGCTTGATAAATTTCTTCAGCAAACGCGCTTACGCCCACCGGAAGTTTGACGCCTCTCGCGTCAAAGAAGCCGCCTGCCGGCAAATTATGCTTCGTGTCCCAGTAAAGGCGCGCTGAAGAGATCGCGGTATTCGTCAGCCAATAAAGCGTGATGTTGTCGAGAACGTCGTCGCGGCTCAACCCTTCCGGCTTGCCGTCGAAAACACGGGCGATCATCTGGTAGCTGCGAATGTCGTGATCGAGTATCCAGCCAGCCAGACCAATCGGCAAATTGACGATCCCGTAGAGCGTCTGCGGACGAAGTGCCATCTCGTTGGCGTAGCCCAGTCCGTTCTTATAGAAGTCATCGAGCCCATTCCACGCATGCTTTTCCTCCGGCGAAAGACCGGCGGGCGGCGGGGCGCCCGCGGAAAGCGCTTTAGAAACATCGAGTGGAACCGTCGCCGCCATGTTGGTGTGAATGCCGAGCAATCCCGGCGGCTGCTGTAAAGCCATCACCTCCGATATTGCATTGCCCCAATCGCCACCCTGCGCCACATATTTTGTGTAGCCGAGGCGTTGCATGAGCGTCGCCCACGCTTTCGCGATGCTGACGGGATTCCATCCAGGCGCCGTAGGCTTTCCCGAGAAGCCGTAACCAGGCAGAGACGGAATCACGAGATGGAAGGCATCGGCCGCGGTCCCGCCGTGCGCCGTTGGATTCGTCAACGGATCGATGATTTTCATCTGCTCGATGATCGAGCCGGGCCAGCCATGCGTGACGATCATCGGCAGCGCATTTTCATGCTTCGAGCGAACGTGAATGAAATGAATGTCGAGACCGTCGATCGCGGTGATGAAGTTCGGCACGGCATTGATCTTCACCTCGCACTTGCGCCAATCGTGCTCGTTCGCCCAATACTGCGCGAGCTTCTGCATCGTCGCCAACTGTACGCCTTGCGTTTCATCGCCGACCTGTTCGCGGTCGGGCCACTTTGTCGCGGCGATGCGTTTGCGCAAGTCGGCGAGGTCGGCTTCCGGAACGTTGACGCGGAAGGGGCGGATTGCGTGACTTCCGGTTGCCGTGGCGGTACGGATGCTGGGTTGAGATTGTACGGACATAATTATTCTCCAAAGGAAAATGCTGCTGGACTTTGGCGAATGATTTCGTGTGCGAAAATGAACTTAAAGCTCGCATAAATCGAGTTGGACGGTGGTCCAATAGGGAATGTCCGCTTTGAATCACAACGACGTTGTAGTGGTGAAATCGATGTCCGCTAAGGAGCTAATAGCGCAGATAAGTTTACTGACAGGCTCCGACATATTCGCCTTCGAGCGTCACCTGCGTATCCGCGATTTGCTGATCCCCTATCCACCCTTTCGTTGAGATGACAGCCGTATACCGGATCGGACTGAAAAAGGTGAACTCAGCGGCAGAGTCCATATTGAACTGTCCCCTGCACTCGAGCCGCCACGTCAACTTCTGCTCGGACTTCGCATACTGGGTTCGTTGACACGTCGTATTCATGCCTCCGAACCGCGGAGAAAAGGTGTCAGCAAGATCATTCGCTTGCTCAGCGGTCAAGCAACGGGGGTTCGTCTGAGGCGGCATCCTCATTCCGTTGTTCAACGTCACGCTTGTGATTTTCCACAGACCGGGCTGAATTCCATCTGCCGCCATCAGGAGCCCCGATGCGAGACCGACACAAATGGCCGCTACTGCAAATACAGCTTTCATGACGCACATGGCCCATCCACCAAGAGCTGCGGTGATCTTCTTATCGTATCTCGGGATATTCAAGGCTTGCCTCCCCTACGGCAGACGTCGTTCTATGATTGCAAATCATATCAGAGATGCGGTCGCG
>CAVVUW010000004.1:0-462633 GCA_963751535.1 uncultured Alphaproteobacteria bacterium | reverse complement strand
TCGTAAAAGGTCTTTGGGCATGTATCGGCGGCGGCCTGTAGCCCCGGTCTGGCGTCGGCCTTGTTGCCGCGCATCAGATGCCATTCACCCGCGTAAAAGTCGGCCTCGCATTTTTCGTTCGGATTTGTAGCTGCTTCGCGCATCGCATCGAGCGAACGCTTGCCCAGGTAGAATTCAATTACGGCGTAGGGCCAGTTTTTGTTTTTTAGCTGCGCTGCGTTTCCGAAAGCTCGCTCGTCGCATCCTGACCCGCGCGCGCACGCGCCAGAAAACGCCAGAGAACCGTATACGGATCGTCTGTCAGCTTGCTGGAATTCAGCAAGTCGGCGGCCGCGGCCCCGAAATCACCTTTGTAGAAGTAGGCACGACCCCGGCTGTTCAGTGCATCGATATGTTTCGGATCGATCTTGATCGCCTGTCCAAAATCAGCGATCGCGCGATCAAGATTCCCCTTGGTTTGCCACGCGTGCCCGCGTTGATCGAATGCTTCGGCGTAAGTCGGGTAGCGACGGATGGCCTCGTCATAGTCGGCGATGGCACGGTCGTAGTCTTTTTTTGCAAACCACGCAAATCCGCGATCGAGGTAAGCGAGGCCGTTATTCGGATCGATCTTGATTGCCTCGTCATAGTCGGCAATAGCGCCGTCGTAGTCTTTTTTTGCGTGCGCGACAGTGCCGCGCCCGATGTAAGCGGTGGCAAATTTCGGATTGATTTTGATGGCTTCATTGTAGTCGGCCATCGCGCTGATCGATTAGTCATTTTTCTCGTAGGCTACGACGGCGCTGTCAAAGGACTTGATCGCCCGCACTCCACGACATGCCGGGCGGCAAATTCCTCTTTCGCGAACTGCATGACCAGTTTGCAGCCACCGGAGTCGTCGTGGAACTGTTGGTTCTTCGACAGCTTCAGATCGATCAGTGCTGCCGCCGCACCAGGTTCGCCGAGCTCGACAGCTTCCATTGCGTCATACACAATGTGTTCGGGACGATCGACCGTCAGCTCAGGATTGTCGGTCAGGAGCTTCATCAACTGTAAGCGCGCGTCGTAATCCCAGACCGCCCATGTTCTGAAAAGGTCGATGCCTTTTTTCATATCGCGCGGAACTAGTTTACCTTCGATATAGAGCATGCCGGCTGCACCTTTGACGCCCGGCGCGTCTGAGCCGCGCACATTGGAGAGCAAAGACACCGCGCGTTTGGGATCAGCAGGCCCGCCCTCGCCTTTGATCAACATGTCGGCGAGCGGCGGAATTGCGCCGCCGGGATTACCCTTCACGGACTGCTCGAATAGCGAGCGAGCACGCACCGGATCGACCGCGCGAATAGCATCCGCAAGCTCGGTCTTGGCATTGTACGGTCCGGCCTGCGCGCAGCTTTTCAAGCAGCGCGATGCCGCGAACCTTTTCCGTAGAGTTGTCGGATTTTGCCAGCAGCCGACCAAGCCGGACCTGCATGTCGATAGGCCGCCAGTCTTTCGCGGGATTGTTGATGGCCTGCTCCGTCCAACGGATTGCCTCGGCATTGTCGCGCTTCACGGTGTTGCCACGCTCGAGTAGCGTCGCCAGTCGCAAAATCGCGGCGGGGTTTCCCAGCTCCGCCGCCTTGCGTAGCGATTGCTCTGCTTCCGCACGCTTGACGATCTGTGGCCTTTCCGGGTGGCCGCGATCGAACGAATTGTGCATGTAGTAGATGTCGAGCAGTGCCTCCGCGTTGTCCTGAGCGCCCATCTCGCGCAACAAAACGATTTCCTTCTCGCGCTGGCCGCTGGCGCCGTAGGCGCGTGCCGCTGCTGTCTTGATGCTGATGTCACCACCGTCAGTTGCCAGCGCCTGTTCGCAGATGCCGAGCCCATTGACTGTAGACGCGCTCGTGCTGGTCCCACGGAATCTGGTCAGCCGGTACGCGCGTTCAGGCGCAGGCACTCCTTGGCCGCGGCGCCCAGCGCGGGCTCCGTCGCCGCGCATGGCGGCATCCCGAGTGCGGCAACCGATCCGAAAATCACCAGGGCAAAGACTGATCGCATTGTCAAAGTTCGACTGCGGCGGACCACATTACCGTATCCGTCCCCTAGAAGGACAGGAGCTTATGAGTGGATGAAATTTCCAGTCAGAATCAGCTGGTGCACATCGACGCCAGGCAACTCAATAGCATTTCCATTGGGAAGGCTGAGTTCACTCCCCGACGAGGCGCTCACGATGGCGCTGAACTCCGCCGGGGTCAGGCCGAAACCTGTAACGTCGACCTGGTCACCTTCGGCGGGATTGAAAGCGCCGGCTCCCTGATTGAAGTCAGTGATTGTCAGCTTGTTGCCATGGAAAACAAACATATCCGCCCCGCCCAAACCTGTCAGTTGGTCGTTGCCCCCGAAGCCGCCGTCGAGTCTGTTTGCGTTGTTGTTGCCGGTGATGTGATCGCTGAAGTTTGACCCAAATACATTGTTGATGAACGTGAAGGTGTCGTTGGCCGCGTCTCCCGTGTTCGACGCCGGAGTGGCGAGATTGACGGTAACGCCGGCCGATGCGTGTTGGTAGCTTGCTGTGTCCTGTCCGCCGGACTGTCCGATCAAATGATCGCCACCCGACCCCCCCTCAAGCGCGCTGTTGCCGTTGCCGGTGAGCGTGTCCGCGAATGCCGAACCACGGACATTTCCGATGCCGGTCAATGTGTCTTTGCCGGCACCGATAGTATCTTGCTGGGTGGAAACGCTTAGATTGACGGTGACCCCGCTTAGCGCGTGCTCGTAACTTGCGGTATCGTTGCCGCCACCACCGCCATTTAGCGTGTCGTCGCCCGGTCCGCCTTCAAGGATGTTGCTATTGGCATCGCCGATAAGTGTGTCGGCAAAGCCTGATCCGCGTAAATTCTCGATGTTGAAAAGCTGGTCCAGTCCGGAACCGCCGGTATTCTGCGCACCCGAAAGACCGAGGTTCACCGTGACGCCGGCCGCGGTATGCGAATAGTCAACTGTGTCGCCACCGAAGATATCGCCGTTAGCGTTGGTGCGGCCATCAAAGATGTCGCTATTGACGCTGGCCACGAATGTATCACCGCCGGCATTCGCGTTATTGTCAGG
Source organism: uncultured Alphaproteobacteria bacterium (assembly GCA_963751535.1). Lineage (GTDB taxonomy): Bacteria > Pseudomonadota > Alphaproteobacteria > Rhizobiales > Xanthobacteraceae > Pseudolabrys. Next base: position 459,561 of record CAVVUW010000004.1, on the reverse strand, counting down.
CGCTTCGCTGCCGACGGCGGTGTAATGAATGTTGGCGTTGTTAAATAAAATGCCGTCAAGAGTGCTCGTATTATGGGTAGCAACCGCGTTTACAAAATTCACGAGCGAGATATTTGTGCCGTTTAAAGTAGAAATAAGATTGTACGAGGAATCATAAATGCCAATGTTGTTTACAGTCCCACCCGTCGGGTTGCCGCTAGCGTCATACGTGAAGGTCGTGCCATTGGTGGTGACGAGCGTGAAAAGTAAGCCGTCGGTCGGATCCGAGACGATATAATGCGTAGTATCATGCGCCGTCTTCGTGACATCGATATTCGCGAAGTCGTTATAGATGTTGCTGAAGTCGAAGCCATTCGGCGAATAAATGTTTAACGACACCTGGCCAGGAAAGATGAAATCGTAGTCGTGCAATTGGGCCATTGGCACGCCCATAACTTTTATGGTGTTTGTGCCACTCGTCGTAATGATGGCGTTGCCGTTTAAGTCTTGCGATAGCCCTAGCGCCGCAAAATTGGTCACACCGGCAGCAGATCGCAGATCGATGCGATCGGCTTCGTTTTGATTGAACGCGCCCTCTCCTTGGTCAAAATCGGTAATGATCGTCGACCCGCTTGTGAATACGAAGCGGTCGGCTCCGCTGCCGCCCGTTAACGTATCGGTTCCGCCAGTCCCGCTACCATTCCCGCTAAGCGTGTCGTCTCCGGCCTGGCCCTCCAACACGTTGCTGCCGCCGTTGCCTGTGATGTTGTCCGCAAACGGAGAGCCACGCACCTGCGTCACGCCGCTAACAATATTGTCGATACCCACATTGGCCGGATCGGCGGTGGGGTCGTTCGCCAGCAAATAGGGTTGAAGATTAACAACGGCTCTGGCTTGTGACGTACCGGATCCGCCCGCGCCCAAGGTGACAGCCACGCCGTCAGTCGCATCGTAATATGCAATGCGCGTGTTGCCGTTGCCGGTGATTGTATCGTTGCCGCCGGCGCCCTCAAACTCGTTGAATGCAACTCCGGCGCCATTGACGCCTGCGTCGCCAGCATTCGTACTCGAGGTACTAAATCCCGTGGCGTCGTAAGTGTCTCCAGAGTTAGTCCCGATGATGGACTCGATCGACTGCAAGGTATCGTGTCCGGTGTTCGCTCCACCAACCACATCGCCGGCGGCAAGGCTCACGGTAATAAAGTGGTCTTCGTTGAAGTAACTTGCCCGATCGAAACCACCGCCACCATTGATAGTGTCGTCGCCGCCACGGCCCTCGAAAACCTCGACCCCGGTAGGATTGTTGCTGCCGGTCAATGTATCGGCGAACTCCGAGCCGCGGACACTGTTGACCCCTGAAAAAATGTCGTGGCCAACGGAGATGGGGTCACCGTCCGCAATGCCGGTCGCCAAATTGACATTTACCGCGCCAAGCGCGTGCAGATATGAGATACGCGTGCTGCCATTTCCGGTAATGACGTCGTTGCCGCCACGGCCCTCGAACTCGTTGAATGCGCCATTCGAGCCGACATTGGCTGCGCCAGATATGCCGAAATCGCCAGCATAGAAAGTGTCGACAGAGTTGGTGCCGGTAACCAGTTCGATTGACCGCAGCTCGTCTGTGCCTGCGGGAAATCGTTCTGTTTGTATCCGCCCACTTTGTTACGGTGCCTAGTCCGAGATCGACATCCACCGGGCCTGGTGCATGGGTGTAGTTCGCTCTGTCAAGCCCGGAGCCCCCGTCGAAGAAATCATTTCCGCCGCTGACCTTGAAGGCATCATTGCCATCGCCTGAGCCGAATACGTCATTACCCGTGGCCCGGTAAAAACAATCGACCACGACGAGCTCAAATCGCTGAACGGTTGATGATTGCCAGCTGCATCCTGCACCGCGTCGGCGTAGAACGAGGTTGCAGAGACGTTCCCGCTAAAGCTGACAAGGGGTGTATGAGAACTATCGTCTGTCCGCTCCAGAAACGCGGAGATGAAGCCTCCGATCAGAGTGTTGCCAGCTCCGTAAGTGAACCCGCTGCCCTGGAAGACAAACTCGCGGTTCGCGGCAGCATTCACGATCGTGAATGAGTTGCTGCCTCCCGGTTGCACCACGCCCGAGCCGATTGCAGCGATCGGGTCGTCATTCTCGAAATCCACCCCGTTCGCTGTTAGCACGTCGATCGTTACGGTCGGCACAGACACGATGATTGTCGCGGGGCCGCTGGCCGCAATGCCGTCGGAGACCGTAACCGTGAACGTCGCCTCCGTTGTTGCGGACCCATCGTGAACGAAGTAGACCTGACCAGCTTCAAGTTGCGCCTCGGTGAAACTTGTAATTTGAGTTGACAAGTCATTTTTAAGCGCCAGATGGCCGTGCGTTTGAGAACCAGCCAGCGCAGTGAAAATAACCGCGTCCGGCGTATTGTCCGGATCAGCCGCTTGAAGATCCAATGTCGTTAAAGCGGCCGAGCCGCCTTTCACGACGGTGAAGCCCATGTCGCCGGTAATGGTCGGCGGATCATTTTTGCCTTGAACGTTGATTGTGATCGTCTTCTGACCGATGCCGCCATGACCATCGTCGGCATTGACGGTGAAGATGTCCTGGGCAGTGTCGTTTTGACCCAACGCCTGAACCGCTTGGAGGGCGTTATTGAGTGTATACGTCCACAAGCCATTGCTATCGATGGACAGCGTTCCGTAGGTCCCGGAGAGATATGAAACTGTTGGGCTCGGCGCATCGGCAAAGAATTGGGCGTGGGTCCAATCCTCACCATTGAAAAGATTGTCTGTCGTATTGAAGGTGATCGTGGGACGCGTCTGCACGCCACTCGCGAGAATATCGAAAGAAGCAGTGATCGTGCTTGAGTTGGCGACATGCGTAAGCCGCAGGGTAATCTGGTTTTCCTGTGGCAAGAGATTGAGGCTATCGAGGCTGAAGGCATCGAGGATTTTGTTGACGTTTGCGCTAGGATCCAGGTCGCGCAGCTGGACTCCGAAAACCCCGCTACTTCCTTTGGAAACAAGGATTTCAAATTTGTCGTTGCCGGGTTGCCCCGCCGTCGCGTCGGTCAGAGCGATGCCATAGGCGTCACGCAAATCCGCGGGCGAAGTCAGATCGAAGGTACCTTCGACCGTAAAATCATTCTCTAGTTTAAGACCGAGAGTTGTATTTCCTGATATGTCCGTCGGAAGCGTCGCAAACTGTCCGATCAACGGCGTCGAAGTACCCACGCCAGCAATCGAAACCGCATGCGCGCTATCCATGACAACTTGGCCACCGTTGGCCGTAGTCTCAGTGAACGAACCGTTTGTGAGATAGTTGGGAGGGCTCGGCGCGTTCGGAGGCGGGACCCCATCAGCGAACGTATCGTCGAAAAGCGTCACATTACCGGCACGCGACAACTTGAACTCGTCGATCTTGAATGAATATTGCCCCGGCTGCGGCGTCGTACCTCCTTGAACTGTCCAAAGCTGCACGCTATCGCCAGCATCTGGATCGGTGCCGGTGAGTTGGTTCGACACGCTCCTCGCGTCGAAAGGATCGTCCTCGTGAACGGTTGCGCTGGTCACACCGGAGATCGTCGGCGCGTCATTAACCGCGTTGATGGCCTCCGATAACGCAACCGTAGCTGATGATATGTGCGTTGCGCCCCCGGTCGCTCCGCTCAGGTTGAGCGTCGCCCCGCTGACGATCGCTGGACCGCCACTCTCGATCAGGTTGGCGTTCATCGTCGTCGCCGGTCCGTTGTAGTTCGCCGCCGGCACGAACCGCAGCAGGTCGCTCGCATTCAGCGTGATCGCAGACGTGGTCCCTGCCGAAACCAACGCAATCCAGTTGGCTCCGTTATCGATCGAGTACTGCCAGGCCCCCTTGCTCGCATCCACCGCGTAGCTGCTGATCGCTATCCCGGCGAAGGTGTTCGCTGAGGAGCCGCCGGCAACCTGGTCCGCCGCATCCGAGAAGCTGCCGCTAAACAGGGAAGCAATCGTTGCTCCAGCTGGCGAGACCGTATCCTCGTTGATCGCTGACAGCGTCGCACTGCCATTCGTGACCGTCGGCGCGTCATTGACCGCATTGATGGTCTCCGAGAGCGCGACGGTGGCTGAGGAAATATGTGTCGCACCGCCGGTCGCTCCGGTGAGGTCGACCGTCGCGCCGCTGGTGATGGTCGACCCGGTTTCGATCAGGCTGGCGCTTAGCGCCGTGGCCGGGCCGTTGTAGTTCGCCGCCGGCACAAAGCGCAGGAAGTCGCTCGTCTTGAGCGTGATCGCCGCCGCGAGGGTCGCCGCACTCAACGGATTCCAGTTGGTACCGTCCGTCGAGTATTGCCAAGTCCCCTTGCTCGCATCGGCCGTGTAACCGCTGATCGCAATGCCGGCAAAGCCGTCGGCTGAGGACCCGCCGGGCACATTGTCCGCTGCATCCGAGAAGTTGGCACCGAATAGAGAAGCGACCGTCGCCCCAGGCGGATTGGCCGTGTCCTCGTTGATCGCGGCCAGCGTGGCACTTCCGGTCGCAACTGGCGCGTCGTTGACCGCGCTGACGTTGATCGCCACCGAGGCGTGCGTCGTTACCTGGCCATCGCTGATCGCGACGTCGAGCGCGTCCGCCCCGTTGTAATTGGCGTTCGGTGCATAGTTGATCCCCGCCTGGATCGCCGCCGTGATCGCGCTGGCGGAACCAGTCACCGACAACGTGCCGTCGCTGCCGTTCGTATCGCTCGAGCTCAGCGTGTGGTTGGCAATGGCGGCCAGTATTGCAGCCGACGGGGTCAGCGCCCCATGCCCAACGCTGACTGTCATCGTCAGGGTGTCGCCGTCGGCATCCGTCACGATCGCCGAGGGGGCCTGCAGCAGCACCGAGCCGTCCTCGGCCACCGGCACCGTACCGCCTACGTTCTGGATGACCGGCGCATCGTTGGTGTTGCCGACCACGATATTGAAGGTATCGGAGGTAGACAGCGCGCCGTCGCTCGCGGCCACCTTGACCGCAAGCGTACCGACATCGCCACTGCCCGGTGTGCCGCTGAAGGTTCGCGTTGCCGCTGTAAATGTCAGCCAGCTCGGCAACGCGCTGCCATCATCCTTCGTCGCGGTATAAGAGAGCGTATCGCCATCGACATCGCTGAATGTGTCCGCCAAGAACTAGAAACTAAATGCACTGCCCTGAGTCGCGTTCTGGTCCGCAATCGCCTGCGCAACGACAGGCGCGTCGTTCGTGCCGGTGATCGTGAACGTCAGCGTCTGCGTTGCGCTGTCCGCGGTCTGGTCATTCACCTTGACCGTGTAGGCAATCTTGAGCTGCTGCCCGGCGGCCAGGAAATCGAAGTTCGCCGCCGCGGGATCGTAGGTCCACGCGATCGCCTTCACACCGCCATCCGACAGGACGGGGCCGCCAAAGCTGAGCGCGTTCGTGATCAGTGCGGTGGCCCCGGCCGGCAGCGAGAACGGACCGTTCAGAGTGACGGTGGGCGACCCGACGATCGATGCCGACAGGCTATCGCCGACGTCCTTGTCGGTGACCAGGAGCGCGCCATGGAGCACGATATCCTGCGCCGAAGCATTTGCCGCTTCCGCGATAGCGGCCGGCGAAGCAACACCCGAAAGGACCGGCGCATCGTTCGTGCCCGTGACGGTGACGACCAGCGGCTGCGTATTGCTGGTCGTCGTGCCGTCACCGACGGCAACCGTATAGGTCAGGGTCAGCGTCTGGTTGGCGCGCAGGAAATCAAGATTTGCCGCCGTCGGATCATAGGTCCAGCCGATCGTCTTTGTGCTGCCGTCCGAGGTCGCCGTGCTGTCGAACGTAAGTGCACCGGCCGCCGTCAGTTCCGTCGAACCTTGCAGCATATTGTCGAAATTGGCGTCGAAAACGATGTACTGACCGTCGGGCGACCAATGCGGATTCGTGAAGCTCGAGAAAATCGCACCCAGGTTCGCGGTCGGATTGCCCTGGGTGCCGGCGGCATCGGTCGAGATGCGCGTTACGTCGCCGGTAATCAGATCTTTCACGAACCAGTCGCGCCGCTCTGTGGCTGACCACTGATGGCGTTGGTATCGCCGGCAACCAAATTGGTTGCTTGCGAGTAGAAGAGAACCTTGGTGCCATCGGGCGAGAAGCTCGCGAATGCGCTTTGGCCATTGCCCGCAACATGGGCAGCCGTTTCGGAGACACGGGTCGACTGCATTGTTGCGAGATCGACGATGAAAACGTCATTCACCGTGTAGAAAAGGACCTTGGTGCCGTCCGGTGAAAAGACCGGCCCGATATCGCTGGCGCCCGTCCCGGTGGCGATGCGGGTCGTGACGTTCGTCGTCAGGTCCTTGATGAAAAGGTCGAGGCCGATGTTTGCGCCTGGCGCAAGCGCGGCTTGCGAGGAAAAGACGACTTTCGTGCCGTCGGGAGAGAACGCGGCATTGAAGCTGCCCAGCCCGCTTCCACCTTCGTTGCCATTGCTGTCGGTCGAGACGCGCGTAACGTCACCCGTCACCAGATCCTTGATGAAGATATCGGCAGCGTTGTTGTTGTCGCCCGCAACCAGATTGGCGGCATCGGAACGGAACAGGACCTTCGTGCCGTCCGGGGAAAATACCGGGTACACCCCGGTCAAATGCCCGTTGGCCTTGTCGGTGACCGCCTCGACGCCCGTCTTCGTGACTGTAATCTGCTGGACGGTATTGGTGACGAGATCGCGAACGAAAAGATCGCCTTCGCCGTTCGTGTCGCCCGCAACAAGATTGCTTTGCGTTGACCCGTACGCAACCTTGGTGCCGTCAGGCGACCAGGCGAGCCCGAACTGCGGAAGCGCTTGACCACCAATCTGTTGCAGCGCGTCGCTGGTCGAAATCCGCGTGATGGTACCGGTCGCTAGATCCTTGACGAAGGTGTCCCACGAACCGTTGGTGTCGTTCGGGACGAGGTTCGACGCGACCGACGAAAAGACGATCTTCGAACCGTCGGGCGAGAAGATCGCGTTGCCGGTTGCCGCATTCGCGACCAAGCTGCCGGTCGCCGTGCCGGCGACGAGTGATACATCGCCGGTCACCAGGTTCTTGATGTAGGACTGCGAAAGACCGCTGATGACAGCGCCTGTCGGCAGCGTGAATGGCTGGCCGTTGAGCTGCACCACGGGACCACCGACGATCGAAGCTGTCAGCGTATTGCCGATATCGGGATCCGATACGGACAATGTTCCGTGGATCGCCGCAATGTCCTGCTGGAATGCATTGACCACTTCCGGCGTGGCAGAGGGCGCCGCTATCGCGGCAACACCCGGCGCGTCATTCACCGCGGCGATATTGATGGCCACGGTTGCGCTATTGCTCAGCGCACCGCCTGAGCCTGTATTGCCATTGTCGTTGACCTGAAGTGTCAGGATCGTGCTGGCGGGTGGTGCATCGCTGTTATTGATGTAGCTGACCGTACTTGTGCCGTTGGTATTCAGCAGCGCATTGATCTGCGCCACCGTCCCTGCGATCGTCACCGACGCGGTACCGCTGTTGGATATGATGGCTCCGCTCGTGCCAGGAGTTACGGTCAGAATGCCCTCGCCGACCGACAGCGTCACCGTCACCGAGCCGCCGCCCGCATCGATGTCGCTGATCGAGAGCCCGTTGTTCTTCAGCGACAGGCTGGTTTGTTCCGTGGCGTTATATGAAGCGGCGGTGATCGTCGCTATCGGCGCGTCATTGACCGCATTGATGGTCTCCGATAGCGCGACGGTGGCTGAGGAAATATGTGTCGCACCGCCGGTCGCTCCGGTGAGGCCGAGCGTTGCACCGCTGGTGATGGTCGACCCGGTTTCGATCAGGCTGGCGCTTAGCGCCGTGGCCGGTCCGTTGTAGTTCGCCGCCGGCACAAAGCGCAGGAAGTCGCTCGTCTTGAGCGTGATCGCCGCCGCGAGGGTCGCCGCACTCAACGGATTCCAGTTGGTACCGTCCGTCGAGTATTGCCAGGTCCCCTTGCTCGCATCGGCCGTGTAACCGCTGATCGCAATGCCGGCAAAGCCGTCGGCTGAGGACCCGCCGGGTACATTGTCCGCAGCATCCGAGAAGTTGGCACTGAATAGAGAAGCGACCGTCGCCCCAGGCGGATTGGCCGTATCCTCGTTGATCGCGGCCAGCGTGGCACTTCCGGTCGCAACTGGCGCGTCGTTGACCGGGCTGACGTTGATCGCCACCGAGGCGTGCGTCGTTACCTGGCCATCGCTGATCGCGACGTCGAGCGCGTCCGCCCCGTTGTAATTGGCGTTCGGTGCATAGTTGATCCCCGCCTGGATCGCCGCCGTGATCGCGCTGGCGGAACCAGTCACCGACAACGTGCCGTCGCTGCCATTTGTATCGCTCGAGCTCAGCGTGTGGTTGGCAATGGCGGCCAGTATTGCAGCCGACGGAGTCAGCGCCCCATGCCCGACGCTGACTGTCATGGTCAGGGTGTCGCCGTCGGCATCCGTCACGATCGCCGAGGGGGCCTGCAGCAGCACCGAGCCATCCTCGGCCACCGGCACCGTACCGCCTACGTTCTGGATGACCGGCGCATCGTTGGTGTTGCCGATCACGATATTGAAGGTATCGGAGGTAGACAGCGAGCCGTCGCTCGCGGTCACTTTCACCCCAAGTGTGCCGACATCGCCGCTGCCCGGTGTACCGCTGAAGGTCCGCGTTGCCGCCGTGAACGTCAGCCAGTTCGGCAACGCACTGCCATCATCCTTCGTCGCGGCATAGGAGAGCGTATCGCCATCGACATCGCTGAATGTGCCCGCCAAGAACTGGAAGTTAAATGCACTCCCCTGCGTCGCGTTCTGGTCCGAAATCGCCTGCGCGACTATCGGCGGGTCATTCACGACGTTGACGGTCTCTGACAACGCAACCGTCGCGGCCGAAATATGCGTCGTTCCTCCGGTCGCCGCGGTCAAATTGATCGTCGCGCCACTGATGATCGACTGGCCGCTTTCGACCAAGTTCGCGCTCAATGCGGTCACCGGCCCGTTGTAGTCTGACGCCGGGACAAAGCGCAGCAAGTCTGTTGCATTCAACGTGATTGCGGTTGTTGTCGTCGCGCTTCCCAACGACGTCCAGCTGCCGCCGTTATTGGTCGAGTACTGCCATGCCCCTTTGCTGGAGTCCGCCGTATAACCGCTGATCGCAGTTCCGGCGAAAATGTTCGCAATAGAGCCGCCGGAAACCTGGTCCGTCGCGTCCGAGAAATTGCCGCTGAACAGAGAGGCAATCGTCGCGCCCGGGGGATTGGACGCATCTTCATTGATTGCGGCAAGCGTCGCGCCGCCGGTTGCCACCGGCGCGTCATTCACCGCCGTCACATTAATGTTCACCGTTGCCGAGGTCGTCGCCTGACCGTCGGTGACGGAAATCTGAAGTGCATCTGGCCCGTTGAAGTTTGCCGCCGGCGTATAGTTCAACCCGGTCTTGATCGCATTAGTAATCGCAGTGGCCGAACCGCTGACCACCACCGTGTCGTCGCCCCCTGGATCGATCACGTTCAGCCCGGGAACTGCGGCCGCCGGCATCAACGTGCCGTGACTGACGTGCAGCGTCATCGTCAGGGTATCGCCGTCAACGTCAATGACCGAAGCGTTTGAAGGGGCCTGCAAAAGACCCGAACCGTCCTCGGCAACCGGCACCGTGCCACCCACATTCTGGATGACCGGCGCATCGTTGATGTTGGCAATGGCGATATTGAAGCTATCGGACACCGAAGCGCTGCCGTCGCTCGCTGTTACTTTCACCGCAAGCGTGCCGACATCGCTGTTTCCGGGAGTGCCCGAGAACGTCCGTGTTCCCACCGTAAATGTCAGCCAGCCGGGCAGCGGCGTGCCATCGTCTTTTGTCGCCGTATAGAGGAGTGTGTCGCCATCGACATCATTGAACGTGTTCGCACCAAACTGGAACGTGAATTGGCTACCCTGCGTCGCATTTTGGTCGGGGATCGCATTGGCTACGGTGGGCGTATCGTTGACCGGATTGATGGTCTCGGACAGCGCAACCGTTGCCGTCGAAATATGCGTCGTGCCGCCGGTCGCCCCGGTCAAATCAAGTGTCGCACCGCTGGTGATCGCCTGCCCGCTTTCAATCAAGTTGGCGCCTAATGCCGTCGCCGCGCCGTTGAAGTTTGCCGCAGGCACAAAGCGCAGCAGGTCCGTCGCATTCAGTGTGATGCGCAGTTGTTGCCGTCGCATCTCCCAAAGACGTCCAGCTGCTGCCGCCATTTGTCGAGTACTGCCAGACGCCTTTGCCGGCATCGGCCGTGTAACTGCTGATCGCAATGCCGGCGAAAGTATCCGCTGTAGAGCCGCCGGGCAGTTGATTGTCCGCCGCATCCGAGAAGTGAGAGGCGAACAGCGAAGCCACCGTTGCGCCCGGCGGATCGGCCGCATCCTCGTTAATTGCGGCGAGCGTGGCGCTCCCGGTCGCAATCGGCGCATCATTCAACGCGCTGACATTGATCGTCACCGTGGCGGAGCTTGTGCCGCCATGGCCGTCGTCGATTGTGAGGTCGAGTTCGGCCGGTCCGTTATAGTTGTGGTCCGGTGAGTAGATCACACCGGCCTTGATCGCATCCGTAATCACGGCCGCCGAACCGCTCACCACAATGGTGTCGTCGCCACCGCCGTCGATGATGGTCAGACCCGGAACCGGCGCCCCCGGCACCAGCGTGCCGTGTGTGACGTGCACCGTCATTGTCAGCGTATCGCCATCGGCGTCGGTGACCAATGCATTGATAGCCTGCAGCAGAACTGAACCGTCTTCGGCGACGATTTCGGGCGCACCGCCGCCCACATTCTGAACGACCGGCGGATTGTTCGCAGGCCCGTTGATTGTGATGGTGACCTGGTGCGTGGCGGAACCACCCTGACCGTCGCTCACCACGACATCGAACACTTCATGCCGCACTGTACCGGCCGCAAGCGCGTTCACAGTGCTGGCGTCCACTTGATATTCCCAGTGGACATCACCCCCGCCACCGTTGGCCGTGTCGGTCTGCTTGCTCGCGTCAAAACTGCCGAGCGGAGCACCGACGTCGCTGGCGGAAGCGTTAAACGTTGATGTCACGGAGTGAGTGTCCCCGGTGTCGGTGTCGCTGAAGGAAAAATCGTTCGACACCGTCAGCGTGCCCGAACCGACAGGAGCAGCCGATGGGACCCGGATCCGGCACCTGCAATGGCCCGATCAATGGATTGCTGTTGAAGTGAGGTGGCTCGGGAGGCGGAATGAAAATGTCGGGCGGAGGTGGGGGCGGCGGCAACAACGACGACGACGAAGACGAGGAAGAATAACGATGTCGTGGTCGTCTTCAGAACGCCACCCGACCCGGTCTTTGCGTTGGGTCCACCATTTGTAGTGTCGGACACACCGCCATTGTCGGACGGAGAAAAGCTGATCGGTCGGGCGCCTTGTGGGAGCTCGAGGTTTGGATTTGTAGTCGATCCGTTCGGGCCTGTATTGGTGGGGCCCTGAAAGGCTGACAGGCCCATCGAATAGGTCTGGAGGACATTCTGCTGAATGGCCTTGAACTGGGCCATCTGCGCCGGACTGTTAGAAATCTGACTGACACTGACTTCCGACGAGCTCGTCAGGCGGAGAGCATAGGTTACGCCTGGATCCTCAACCAAGATGCGGCGCGGGACGGCTTCTTTCGTGTCGAGCACGAAGCGGCCGTGCGGCTCTTCGCTATAGTCCTCCGCTATCTGCCCGTCATCGAAGTATTCATGTTTCGGAGCGAGGGCTTCCGCCTCCTCCATTGCAGCGAACAACAATGAGGCGAGCGACAGTGAGCCAATTCCGCCGGCGGTCGCACGACTGCGGATCTTTGCAAACGGTGTATCGATTTCGAGACGGTCGTCCTTTGCGGCCTTGCCCGGAATAAAGGCGAAGTCCCCGCGCTGCACATCAACCAAAGCGGCCGACGCATCGCCAGCGCCCGGATATTCCTTGAGCACCATGCGCGCACGGTTCGAGACCTCGAACGTTGTACCATCGCGAAGATGAATGCACGCCCGACCGCCGGCGCCGGTCTCGATGATATCGCCGCGGAAAACAGGATCGCCGACTTTGAGCGGAGCAATAGCCTCACCCGACCGCGTGACCGTTGCAAAACCGGTCACCAGCGCAACTTTGCCGCCGGCCAATAGTGGATTCACTGGTCCAAAACGACCAGCCGCACCACCTTCCCCACCGGACGTATCGCCGGAATCACCGCGCAAACGTCCTCACCCCTCTGTCCCTCTACGAGCGTCCTCTTATTGTGATTTCCTGCTGACGCCCCTCGAACACGGGAATAATGGTGTCATGACACCTACGGTTGTCAATAAACACCGCATAAACACGACAAGTTAGGCACACGACGGCCGTAGCGCGGCGACCTGGCCGATTGCCTTGACTCACAGCCAGCGCCGCTACATCGGCCGCCGGGCTAACCCATCCATTAATCGTTGAAGCACCGACTTGTAGAATTTCGCATTCGTGGTCGTGAGGTGGCCGCTCGTCTCGTCGGTGGTCAGGATCAGAAAGAGCCGGCCATTCTTGATCTGCTTCATGACGCGGGTCATGACACTCGGCGGATTGCGTTCATCGTCCGTGGAATTGATCGCAAATACCGTCGCCTCGATCTTATCCAGGCCAGTAGCCGCGTCATAGTCGGCACAGGACGCCCATTGCCACAGCAGATCGTTGGCGTCCGCCGTGACCGGCGCGGCCAACTGCGAATCCACGAACTCGTCGGCCTTTTCCCGTGCTGAAGCCAGGCTCTGATAGCCGAGCGTCCCGCCGGTGGCTGCGATTCCGAACAGTACGTTGGCAACTTTGGTAAGCCGCGGCTGGGTGACGTAATTGCCATTTTGATAGCCGGGGTCGTTGCGAACGATCTCAAGCATCATCCGCTGCAGCAGCCAGTTCCGGCTGGACATGGCCGTTGGTTGAGAAGCCATCGGCACCAACGCATCCATGAATTTCGGATATTTTTGTCCCCAGAGCCAAGCCTGCATCCCGCCCATCGAATTGCCGATGATCACGCGGATATGACGAATACCGAGACCTTCTGACAGCAGCCGATACTGCGCGTCCACGATGTCGGCATAGTTGTATCTGGGAAACTTCGTTTTCAGCCCGTCTGACGGCTTGGCGCTTTTGCCGTGGCCGAGCGCATCCGGGAGAATAATGTAGAATTTCGTCGCATCGAGCGGCTGGCCCGGACCAAACAATTCGCCGGCGAAAGTAGGCGTCAGCAGGCTGGCTGCACCCTCCCCGTTTCCGTGCAGGACCATGACCGGTATCCCGCTTGGCTCTCCAATAGTTGTGTAGTGCAGCCGGAGCTCGCGCACCACTTCGCCAGTGTGGAATTTGAAGTTGCGCGCAATCCAATCGCCTTCTTTCGGCGCAGGATAATTCGCCGCCCTCGCGGTGCTGGACAGCAACACCAACGCGAGCACGGCGATAGCTCTAAGCATCGTCATGGACGTCCCCCATTTTCTTCAGTCGTTATTCGCTTTAGGCTTTTTGGCCTCCTGATTCAGACAGACGAGCAATTTCGTTGGCCGGACCGAAAGCGACCGCGCTCCGTCCAAAGAGCGGCGCATTTCGTCGGCGGTGATTCACGGCTGCCAGATCCACTTGGCCGCCTCTGCCCGGGCCTCGGCCCGGCCGAACGGCAAGTGATAGTCGCCAGGCAGCCAGTCATCCCAACCGCGAGACTGGCGTTCGCAGTCGGCGACGCGCGCTGAGATGGCAACCCGGCTGGTCCAGTTCACGAAATCCGCTGACATGGGGTGCCTCCAAACGGGGTAATTCCATAGTTGGAAGGTAGAAGACCGCCTGACTCGTGGCTGTGATGGCAGTCACAAAACCGGCGATTTCCGCTTGGAAGCCCAAATCAGGGTGGCCCGCGTCATAGGGTCCCGGTCCTGGCATTGCCCTTATACGCTGTGTTTTTGGCTGGTATCCGTGGATCTGAGCGTTTCAGGCGGGGTCGTAAAAATAGAAAGACCGCCGTCAGGCGGTCTCTCCCAAGTGTTCGATCAGTCTCGGTAGTAACTAGGCCGCCGAGCTGAGCCGCATGCCCTTCGACTTCAGGAATGTCCTATAAGGCAGATGCGGCAGGCATCCGCTAACGCCTGACCGCGCTTGCCGACCGATCTGTGTCTTGTCCGAGAAGGCTCGAGTCGATTCGCGGTTTTGCGCCGAATTTCAGGCGCAGCCGGTCGATCGGCAACACCAGAAGCCGGTCGAGCAAAAAGGCAACGATGATCACCAGAATTATCGTGAGGATGTGTCGCGGCCAAAGCGGCACGCCATTCAATGGCGACCACTGAACCAGCCCCATGACGAATAGGTGGCACATGTAGATCGGATAGGACAGTTCGCCGATGTTGGCATCGAGCGCATTGTCCTTGGTCAGCTTGAAAAGAAACGGGATGCCGGCGGCGATCAGGACATAGGGAAGTGTGTTCCAGATCAGGCTGCCGCGCACCACGTAATCGATCGGCCAATAAATCACCGCAACAACAAGGACCATGGCCGCGATGCAGGCTTGTGTCCGCGTCGAAAAATGCAGATCGGGAATTATCAAGTAGAGACGATAGGCCAGCACGCCGAGCAGGAAATATACCAGTTCGGACGGAAACAGTGAGCGGCTCCACGGATAGCCGGAAAATCCGGCCATCATCATCGCGACACGAAACACGAGTGAAAAAACACAGAGCGCCACGATGAACCAAATCGAACGACGCACGATGAACGGCGCGATCAGGTAGAACAGCAGCTCAAGGCCGATGGTCCATCCCGGCGGAACTGGGCTGAGGTCAACCACCGTCGTGCTGTTCGGAGCAAAATCAGGAGCCAGCGACAATTGTCCCCCCACCTGGGTGAACCCAAGCCATTGTCCTGTATCGAGACCAAACATTGTCGAGATCGACAACACCACGTAGGCGAGGATCGGAAACGGCAGCGAGCCAAGATCAAGCCCGCTCGCATTTGCGACGGGGCTGACGAGCTTGTGGAATTGCTGACCGTGCGGCACCAGCCAAAGCTCGGCTGCGACCGTCAGCAATCCAATGACCCAATAAAGGGGAAGCAGTCGCAACAATCGTGACGCGTAGAAATCCCCAACCGGCAGTGCGTAGTAACGCGTGCTGATCACCAGCGCCATGTAGAAGCCGGAGATGATGAAGAATCCCTTCACGGCAAAGGTGGCACCGCCAAAAGCGCCGAGATGGGAGCCTACAACGAGCAACGCCAAAATGGTGCGCAGCAGTCCCACGTAGCCCCCGTCACTCGAGCCGCATCACGACATTGCAAACTAGTAGCGGCGCATCATTTCGTCTACGCCGGCGACAATCTCCTCCGGCGAGTTTGGAATCTGGCGGACCTGGTGCTGGTCCAGCAATTGAGTCCATTCCGCGGAGACGAACGGTTCCTTATTCTCTTCGTCCGCACTGAGTAACCGATTGTGCGTTTGCGACCACAGACGTTTCGGCAAAGTGATCGTATTGCGATACAGCGATTTGATCCCGATCGGCGCCCAATTGCTCAGAAGGGCCGGCACGCCAAACGTTCCTGCGACAAAGACTGGACCAGAATTCGTGCCGATCATGAACCGCGCCGCGCCGAGGGCATAGACATCCAGCCAGTCACGGCGTGGCTTATGAGCACAATCGATCAGATTGGGAACATCAGTCATTTTTGTCATCGAGGGATCGCCAATCCGAACGACCCACCCTCCGGCCTGCGCGATACGCCGAATTGCCGGAAGATAGTCGGCGATATTCCCGTCGCGCCTGGAAGCGCCGACACCCTCCCGGACGTGCAGCGTGACGAACCAGCAGTCGCGGGGCAGACCCATGGTTTCGAGTTCACGCCGCGCACGATCTCTATGCTCGTCCTTCACGGACAGAAGCGGACCTCTTCCCGGCATCATGCCAGCGAGATTCCACCTCGACGGCCGCATCGTGAATGAACCGCCACTTTCCATCGATCGAAAGGACTGTCGGATAGTCCTCCAGCAATCTGGTTGTAGACGCCTTTTGGCGGATTATTTCCGGATCGTCGATGATGTCGAAATGATCTCGCCAGCATTCAACGTAGGCGGCATTGCCGATATTGGTGCGATCGGCGAGCACGACGTATTTTTCAGGGGCAAGTCCCAGAAGTTTGCGCTTGGCGAACGTGTCGAAATAGGCGGTATGGCCGATCATCCGCGTGAACATCGTGCCGAGATAGCGCGTGCTCAATGAAAGTCCGGCCTCTTGGGCCAGTTCGCCCTGGACCTCCGCACCTCTGGTCCAAACCTTGACCGCATCATCGAGTGCACCGCGCATGTGGTGAGCGGCGCCAAGAGCGAAATAAAGATCTGGATCCCGCGGACGTGCGGCAACCTTCCGCTCCAGCATCGCAACAGCTTCGGCAAATTGTCCGCGGTCGGTGAGATGCTGTGCCCGGGCCAGTCGGAAAGCGATCGCCTCCCGCGCGCGGCGAGCCGTTGCGAGCAATCCGATATCCCTGACCATTCTGCGAAATTTGGCGGCCCGCTGTTTCGCCGATCGCAGTTCGGAAAAGAACCAGCTGATGAGCGCACTCACCCGCGTCGGATAAAACTTCGCCAACACTCCGGGCTCTCCCAGTACGACCGCGCCAAGCCAAATGAAATCACCGGTAGAAAACCGAGTTGGTGGGAGAGGCAGGACTCGAACCTGCGAAGGCATAGCCAGCGGATTTACAGTCCGCCCCCTTTGCCGCTCGGGACACTCTCCCCCAAAGCCGTGGCACCGTATTGATCTCGAAAGGCAATTCGGCTCCGCCCCGGGCTGTCGGGATTTGCGGGTTTTATGGGGAGGTGCCTCCGCGAAGTCAATGGAGCGCTTTCGGCTCGACGAGGACAATTTGCAAAGGCGCCGGACGCATGGGATTAAGCGCCGATGGCACGAAAATCCTGGCAGCCAAACCCACGCGCGCGACGCCAACGCCCCAAAGGGCGACCCGCCGTACCACGTACGCGGTTCCGCCCTTCGGGCCATGCGGCCGATGGTCCGGCGCTCCTCTACGGCTGGCATACCGTCAAAGCGGCACTTGAAAATCCCGCCCGGCGCATCCGCCGGTTGCTGGCGACTGAGAATGCGTTGCGTCGCCTCGCCGATGATGGCGTGTCTCTCCCCGTCAAAGCGGAACTGGTGCGGCCGGATGTCATCGATGCCCGGCTCGGGCCCGATGCCGTGCATCAGGGTCTTCTGGCCGAGGCCGATCCCCTCCCCGCTCCTCCAATCTCCGAGCTCGCGTCTGAGGGCATCGTGCTGGTTCTCGATCAGATTACCGATCCGCACAATGTGGGTGCCATTCTGCGGTCGGCGGCAGCCTTTGCGGTCAAGGCGATCATAACAACCGCACGCCACAGCCCGGAGGCAACCGGCGTATTGGCGAAATCGGCGTCCGGCGCACTTGAGCTCGTGCCGCTGGTTACCGTGCAAAATCTCGCACGCGGCATGGAAGAGTTACGACAGCATGGCTTTCTGCTTGTCGGACTAGATAGCGGTGGCGACTCCGATCTTGCCGATGTTGCGCTGCGCGCGCCGCTGGCTCTGGTTTTCGGTGCCGAGGGAAAAGGTCTGCGTCAGCTCACAAAAGCAACCTGCGATCACCTTTCGCGCATCGACCTGCCAGGCGAAATCAAAAGCCTGAACGTGTCGAATGCAGCGGCACTGGGATTGTACGTTGCGAGCCGCCGATTGCGCGGCGCCTGACGAAAAAGCGACGCGCTATTGCTCGGAGTCGGGTGCGGCCGTTGCGCCGCCCGGTGTAAGTTGCGGAGCGAATACGGACGAGACCGACCAGTAGCGATAAAACTCCTGAGGCTTCTGCATACGGCGTGTCGGCATCACCTCGCGACGGCCGACTTTCGGACGCTTGCCGGTGCGCGGGAAATAATGCCGATTTTGCCACGGAGGGCACCAATAGCATCGGACGATCACTCCCGGCTCGAAGTCATAGACAATGACCGGCTCGATGCGTGAAACAAATGGCGCATAGGTTCCATAACCGCCGCCATTAGCAAGGTCCGCCGCACTCGCACCCGAGGCAGCGACAATCCCCAGCAGAACTGCACCCGCAAATTGGCCGCGCATACGCGGTGACCTCGCCTTGAACCGGCCTTCACTTTATATGAAGGCTTTAGGTCACCGCGCGCATTTGCGAGGTAACATTAATCGCGGCGGCGGCATCCTCGATTTCGCCGCAAAACCCGCGCTAATAACGTTAATCGCCATGCCCCACCGCCGACCCGAAGCCCCTCCGAATAAGTCAGCGCCGCAGAAGCGGCAAAGCTTTCGTCAGCGTTATGACGAGCTTGAAAACCGTCGCGCCGAACTGTCGGTACGGCTGCAGTCGCTTGGCGACTCCACGCGCAAACATCCCGGCTACAAGCGCGCACTGACTCTTCTCAACGAAATCTATCGCAGAGAAAAACTGCCGCAGCGCGTGGCGGTACTTCAGTCGGCAGCCTGGCTGATCGACATACTGGAAAAGCTCGCCAGCTCACTGTGAGTTTCTGCGCGATCGGCATCCTTCGCCTGGTGCCCGGCAAGATTTTGTTTCTTGTTTAGAATCAGAATTGTAAGCCACCCACTTTCAACTTTTTGCCTACGACCTGTGGCGGACAGACGCATTTTTGTGCGCGGCGTATTCCTCGGTCGGGGCAATCTTTGAAGAGCGCGCGAAGCGCCGCCCCCAAAAAGAAATCCAGCACGACACGACAAAAGGGGAAACCCCATGACGGCAATGACTGCGAGCCAATACCGGGAGGGTGGAATGACATCCGAGGAGCGGATGGTCATCTTCGCTTCTTCGCTCGGTACAGTATTCGAGTGGTACGACTTTTATATCTACGGCACCCTGGCGCCGATTCTGGCCGCGCAATTCTTTTCCGGCGTGAATCCGACAGCGGCATTCATCTTCACGTTGCTCGCCTTCGCGGCCGGTTTCGCCGTGCGTCCGTTCGGCGCACTGTTCTTCGGCCGGCTCGGCGACCTTGTCGGCCGCAAATACACTTTCATCATCACGATGACGCTCATGGGCGTTGGCACTTTCTTCATTGGATTGCTGCCGTCCTACGCCTCGGTCGGCATCATCGCGCCGATCATTCTGATCGGTCTCCGCCTTGCCCAGGGTCTCGCGCTCGGCGGCGAATACGGCGGCGCTGCAATCTACGTTTGCGAACATGCGCCGCGGAACAAGCGCGGATTCTACACCTCATGGATCCAAACCACCGCGACACTCGGCCTGTTCATGGCACTCCTGTTGGTGCTCGGCATCCGCACGTCGGTTGGCGAAGCGGCCTTCGTCGGCAAGCCGGAAGTGTTCTGGGCGGCGTGGCGCATTCCGTTCCTGCTGTCGGCGGTCCTGCTTGCGGTTTCGATCTGGATCCGGCTGCGACTGAACGAGTTGCCCGTGTTCCAGAAAATGAAGGCCGAGGGCAAAGGATCCAAGCGGCCTCTTACGGAAGCATTCGGCAATTGGGCCAATCTCAAGATCGCTATCCTGGCATTGTTCGGTGCGACCGCAGGCGAAGCCGTGATCTGGTACGGCGGGCAATTCTACGCGCTGTTCTTCCTCACCCAGACCCTGAAGGTGCCGGCGGTCAATGCGCAGATCATGATCGCCATCGGATTGCTGCTTGGTACGCCCTTCTTCATCGTCTTCGGTTGGTTGTCGGACAAGATCGGCCGCAAGCCGATCATCCTGGCCGGCTTCGCACTCGGCGCGATCACCTACTTCCCGATCTTCCAGGGGATCACGCACTTCGCCAATCCGAGACTGGAGGCGGCGCTTGCCAGCGCACCGGTGACGGTCGTGGCTGACCCATCGGAGTGCTCGTTCCAGTTCAATCCAGTCGGTACTGCGAAATTCACCTCGTCGTGCGACATAGCGAAGTCGGCGTTGGTGGCACGCTCCGTGAATTACCAGAACGTCGAAGCGCCGAAGGGCACAAAGGCCGTGGTGAAAGTCGGCGATCAGACGATCGCGACCGACACACCGAACTTTGCGCAGGTCCTTGGCCAGGCGATTACGGCGCACGGCTATCCGGCCGCCGCAAATCCGGCCGAAATCAACTACGTCATGACGGTGATCCTGCTGATGATCCTGGTGATCTACGTCACCTTGGTCTACGCGCCGATCGCCGCCTGGCTTGTGGAGCTCTTCCCGACCCGGATTCGCTACAGCGGGCTGTCGCTGCCCTACCATATCGGCAACGGGTGGTTTGGTGGGTTCCTGCCGGCGACGGTGTTCGCCATCGTCGCAGCGACGGGCAACATTTACTCTGGTCTCTGGTACCCAATCGTGGTCGCGACGGTGAGCTTCGTCGTCGGCCTCATCTTCCTGCCCGAGACCAAGGATCGGGACATCACCCATATGTAATCGGACGGCAGAGCGGCTTGCGCACAATCGCCCTGCGTTCAACTCAAGCCCCGCACCGCTGGTGCGGGGCTTTTTTGTCCAAGGCTCCCACGGCTGACGGCTTGTTCTCGCGCCGACACGCTAGAAGACCTGCGCTCGCACCAGTGACGCAGTCCTGCATGAACATGCGAAGAATCATTGTAACCTTGAAACTTATTTTGAAGCTTCAACGTAGAGACTTTCGCTGCTGCGATCGAACCTATCCGACACCATTAGAGGATCGCAAGAATCTCCATATTGTTTCTGTTGCGCGTTTGTAAAACCCGCTTCAATGATCATGGCAACCAGGGTTTCTGCATCGTATGCATATTTGTGTTGGGTCCATTGACGAAACACGGCGTTGATGAATTGCATCTGCGTTGAGTAGACCGTGCCTAGCCAGCCGTCCTGCCATCCGCCATCAACCCTTTTCAGAGGGCGCATCCGGGCGAAAGTTTCCCAATCCTTGCCATACGACTTAATGTATGCCCCGGCATCGGGGACCACTAACCTGAGAACACCACCGGGCCTCAGACACCGCAAACATTCGCGAAGGAAAGGCTTTGCTTCAGGCTCAACGTCGAGATGTTCAAATGCATGTTCGGAATAAATTGCGGCTACCGAATTATCCTGAAATGGCAAGCCGTGCCGACAGTCCCAGAAGTAGACCTCCTTAGACCGAAACAAATCTACGTTGATCCAACCCCCTACGGGGCGACGGCCGCAACCAATATTAACCCGGCAGCCCCTCATCTTGGAGAGCCGCGCGCGCGTGCCGCGACCATACCGCAGCCGTGACACTGCAATTTTAAGCTCTCGCTTTAATTCTTGCCTGAGTCGCTTAGGTAGAAACGACAGCATTTCTCGAATATAGGTGGAAATATCCCACTGTCATGCGGCCTTTCCGCTTTTTCGTGTGGAAGTATAAATTACGTCTTCCTGCCGCCAGGTGCCGTCCGTGCCCAACATGCCGGCTGGCGCTGCGCTGGCTGACGAAGCACTCACGACAGGCCTAAAGAAGCGCCGAAGTCATTGCAGTCTGTGTGTCACCGGCCTACGCGAAGGACAAAACGGCAATCACAACAGAGGAAAAAACAAAGCGGTTATTTGGCAAAAGACGGACACACCCATAGTTGCTCGCTCCTCATAGCCCTGAGCACACGATATCTCGCAGATGAACGGCCGGCAGTAGTTTGTCTCGCTACAAGCCGCGTTTCGATACAATTTGTCGCAATCAGAAAAATTTACGAGATCATTATTCGGCTTCCGTGATCTTCTCTCGGTGATTTAAGATTCTTCTTGGGGGCACGAGGGGTGACAGAGAAAAGAAACGCGCCACGAAGGCGCGCGCTGAAGACGGCCGCCATCATCATCTCAGAAAAGGCGCCGACGATTCCGTGCAGCGTTAAAAGTCTTTCTGAGACCGGCGCGGCTTTGCAACTTTCCACGGCTATAGGCATTCCACAGAAGTTCGATGTTGTTATCGACGGCCAGCGCCAACGCTGCCGCGCTGTCTGGAGAACGGAGACGAAGATCGGCATTACCTTTGAGTGAGTAGCATCAATGCCGCACTACAGGGGCCGCCCAAGTCTCAAAGTGGTGGAAAGCAAATTCTCCCACCATGTCGAGATGCTGGTGCCCGAGGGAGGCTTTGGCCAGCGGTTGGGTGCAATACACGCTTGGCACGACTTGAAAGGCATCCCGGCCACGCTGGGTCGCAGCCGTCGAGAAGACGGAAAGGAATATATCCGCTGGTGCTTTGCCGATCCTGATCTAGCGGTTGAGTTTGCAGATCAGTTCAATGGTGTAATTGGCCGGCGGCACCGCAGCGACCAGAAGAAGTAGTCGAGGTTCTATTGTCCGGACCAAACCCACGAAAACTGAGTTAGACGAATCGCGCGGGCAGGTCCCCCCTTCCTCAAAGCCGGCGACTGTCTCGGGGCTGCCATTTTGCCGATGGTGGCCCCCACTTATTTAACGTTCCTGTTATTTAAATTCGTCTAGTGCCACCCAGAACGCGTACGCTAGAGGCGAGTGGCAACCTCAAAGCGGTTCGTTTGAAATGTTTTGTTTAATGCCAACAGCGGACATTCGCTGAGATTATGTGCACATGCTCATGAGGCCTGTGCGGGCCAATTCATCCCGCTTCTGCGCGCTCTCTCGCGTGGCAACATTTGACACAGCGGGCCAGTGCGGGCCACGTCGATAAACATGCGCTTCCCATATCTGGCGGCCGAGCAGACGATGCATTTCAACTTGCAGGTCAAAATACTCGCGCCGGCGGCCACCATCAACTTCCCAGGTTTCATCCTGGCCGGCTTGCTCGATCATGCGCACTCGCGCGTATAGGTCGAGCATTTCCACGGTGGTCTTCGTCATCGAAACAACTCTACAGGTTGCTGTTCGCGGATTGTGCGCAGGAACGCCACCCGGCTCTCTCGCGCTCGATCTGCGATCGGGAGAAAGGCGGCGTCGAACTAATTCCTGCGACCCGATCAACTAAGCTCTGCCGGCAACTCCGCCCCCGCGTCGGCCATTAGCTGTTCCGCAACTTTCGCCAGGACCACTCTCTTTTTTAGCCACCTCTGCGCGGCGTCTCGTTGCTCCAGCGGGAAGTGACCTATTGCGTCAAAAAACAAGTCCTTCAACTCGTCATCCATCTGCGACCCCCTACTCCATACGTTGCCCTGGATTCGCATTGTGCCATTCGATCTCGACGGCGTTGTAACCAAGCGCGCTCAATTCCGCCCACAGCTCCGCTTCGTCCAAATTGCCGCGTGCGTAATCACGCACGGCGTTGACGTACTCTAACGGTATAATGTTATGTGCGATTTCCACCGGGTCCCCGCACGCGCATGACACGACACAAGGTAGGCGAAATTTTGATGCGTCGACTGTCAACGCATGGGACAGCGTCCGCTTTGGGTCACTAGCCAGACCGGACAATCGAGGGAGGTCCGCGTGTCACTTGTCCAAAGCAAAGGGCCTTAGCCCGATACCAATTGCCAACCACGTGCACAGTCACCCCGAGAGATGGAGCGGACATTGCTCGCATAATTGAACGGCGGATTTAGCCAGCTTTTACGGCAGACCCTGAGAATTTTGTGCCGATGATGCGATGGCGGTGCGTTAGCTTCGTCCCGCACAGCGGGCGGGAATTCGATATGTTTCTTACTATTTCCGGGGCAGCGTTGGTTATTATTTCCATCGCATTTTTTTGCTTTCCACTGCCTGGCAAAGGCCGAGTTAATCCGCTCGTCGAAAATTCAAGCGTTGGCTCTATGATCACCATCGCGATCATGAGCACGCTCACCTTCGGTTTAGCCATGTTTTTCGAAGGACTATTTGGTTAGCGCGTGACCGGCGGGAACGCCGCGCTTTACCACAGGCGTTTCGATAAACCGCCAGCTTAAATGGGACATAGGCGACCACCGCGGCCTTCGGCTTCGTCCACCACCGCGCGACGAGGCCGCCACCAGCGACAAAATGCCAGGAAGGCCAGCGCCCGATGTGAGAAGCAAGTGTGGCTAGTAGCGCGTCCTCGCGAGTTCCTTCGCGAGGTCCATCGCCATGCTTTCTGGCAGGTCGAGACCCGACAATTTCCAATCCCAATCGGCCAATCGAAGCCGAACGCCGAAACGTTGGTCGAACGGCCTATCAACAGGAACGGCTACATAAAAGTTTGCGCCGCTGTACTCCGAATTGAGCCAGGTCTGCCATGCGCTGCCCAAACTGTTCGCCGCAAAGGGAGCCGCAAGACCTGACGGCGGCGATGGATTGGTAGATGCCAATCCCTTGCCAAGCAGATCAAGCAATCGCTCCGGATTGAACATTATTTTGGCCAACAGCGCATCAGCGACCATGGCCCCGACCCGCGATCCAACACTTCTGGCGCCTTCGCTTGTATCCGCTGACTTGCCGGTGAGTTTCAGATGGGCATCTGCAATCTGGTGAGCCATCGAAGCGCGCAAGGATGGAAAATCGACCAATTCCTGCAACGCAGCGTAATTTCGTGTCTCTACGGCCGAAGCGATACGGTACAGGGCGTAGAATGGCCAAACGGTGTAACCCGCCAGGAGAATGATTAACGCGAGAATGATAACCAGGGTCCAACGCATTGTTCCACGTCCCGTCTGTGAAACACATTCGCACAGTGGTGCGTTCTCCGAAACTCAAGCCTCATTGACCCAAGGGGCGGCGGTAAATAGCTCTCAACTAAACTCCTCACGCCGCCGTCGGATATCGCGTTCCAAGCTCGGGACGCACGAATTGTTTCGCCGTCGCGCTCCGCGTGCGTAGGAAAGCGAAATACATTTCGCTTTTGAAAGACGGCGGCGACCCCGGCTCGCGGGAAGGATTTGCGCGAACCGGGGCGACCCTCTGCCGCTAAGGGGACACTAGCGGCAAGATGAAACGTGCGCCCGCCACAAGAGTCCTTTTTTGACGCACATCAAATTTTCTGACCAATCCATACCTAACAGTGTCGGGGCGCAAAACCTGTGCATGTCTGCGTTTATGATAATTCGCTCCCCGGCCGCTGCTATCAGGCGTGGTAGCCTCTAAAGCGACCGACTTTGGGGGGCAGTCCCAATGCGAGAATGGTGGCTCGTGCTGCTTCCGTTGGTGATTATCGCGTATTTTGTTGTGTTTCCAGATCAGTTTAGTGCAGCGCTTCATTGGTTAGGGCGAATTGTCTTTAAGTGAGAAGTGGGCTCCGTCGCAGATTTTGTCGCGACCCCCGAAAGCGGACACTGAGGGCCGCGGTCGCAATGGTCGCAATGTCCGCTAGGTGCCAAAAGCAGACATTTGACGCACCTACCGGTGGAAGCTCTATTCTTATCCTTTGTCGAAAATTACGGGAGCGCCCCACTGTCCAGCTCTGCCGCCCGATAGTGGTCAGCAAGCCTCCCTTCGAGAAGCGCAGGACTTATCGATGGCAAACGGACAGCTGATCATTTCCATTGACCTCGAACTGGCATGGGGCGTGTGGGACTGTATCACGTCCGATGCTCTGCGCTTTGCTGCCGAGTACGAACGGCCAATCTGCGCCAGCCTTGTCGAGCTATTGGATCGCTACCAGATCCCGGCCACTTGGGCGATTGTCGCAGCGGTGCTCGATAAGGCGAGCGCCGCCGAGCAACCAGGTGATCAGCGGTGCTGGTATGCTCCCGACGTGATCGAGCATATCGTAAACGCGAAGAGCCGCCATGAAATTGGCAGCCATGGCGGACATCATCGCTACTTTGACAAAATGACAGCGGCGCAAGCGTGGGAGGATCTTGAATTCGCGCGCGAACAGCACCGCGCTCATGCTTTGTCATTCGACACTTTCGTTTTCCCGCGTAATTCCATTGGGCATTTAGATGAATTGCGCAACGCAGGCTTGCACACATTTCGCGGTCCCGATCTCGGTTGGTTCATGGCCGTTGGCGCCGCCGGTCGCATGGTAAGCAGAACTGCCAATTTTGCCGACAAATTGCTGCCGATTCCTCCAACGCTAGTGACCGCACGTCAAAATGGTGATGGCCTCGTCGACATCCCTGGTTCTATGCTGCTACTCGGCCGCAACGGCGTGCGGCGCTTTGTATTCACTACAGTGACGCGTGCAAAACTCGCCACGGGTCTTGCTCGCGCGTGCGCCAGTAAGCGCATCTTTCACTTGTGGTTTCATCCGTCGAACTTTTACTATCGGCGTGACGAGCAGCTCGCCACGCTCGCCTGGTTTCTCGAACAGGCGGCTGAGCAAGCCAGTCGTGGGGATTTAGAGATTCTCACTATGGGGGAATGTGCACGCCGCCTTATCAAAGCCACCTCGCCATTGGCGAGAGTGCGGCAATGAGCGAGCGTAACGCTGCGGCCGTCCAAGACTACCTGCTTGTTCCCGCGGCATCGGTCGATGCAGAGCGACTGCTAGCTTTTGACGCGGTGGTGAGACCGGACCGACGACCCCGAGATCGCATTCTCACATCGTGGTGGCGGCGCGCCACATCCGAATGTGCCACTGCGGCAATCCACACGCCGAGCGGTACCATGGTTGGGATCTGCGCCGGTCGGCCGAGCACCTGGAGCTTTGCCTCCGGGTCAATCCCGTCAATTGGTATTTGCGAATGGTTCGTCGATCCGGCCCACTTCGGCAAAGGAATTGGCAAGCGTATGGTGCAGCATTTCAGCACGCCAGGTAAGTTTCTCTACACGTTCGTGATTTCCGAGGCCGCGATCGCGAACTTCAAGCGGCTCGGCTGGGTCGGTCCCTTCATTGCGCCCATGCTGGCGCGTCCACTGCCGTCAGTGTTCGCTTTTGCCAGGCGTGGCACCGGAATCGAGCTCCAAGATTACACCGTCAGAGGGCCGGATATGCCAGCGGCACTTGGCGAGGCTCTCGATCGCATCGAAGGAAGGCAAGTTGCAAGCGTACGCGCCCACATGCGGCGCGATGCCAAGGAATTATCTTGGCGGCTCTCGCTCGCGAACGAACGGCAATATCGCTTCAGCGTCGCAAGCCGTGCTGGCGAGCCCCTTGGCTACGTCGCGGTCCGGCGCGCAACGCCCGGGACCAATCGGCTCATAGACCGGCTGCGCGCGGCTCTCGTCACTGACCTCGTCGCTATTGACGACGAAGTTGCCGTGCTGCGCTCGCTTGCAAACTGCGCTGTCGCGAGCGCCGGCCAGCTAGGCGCCGCGGCCGCGCTGGCGACGACGACAGTGCCAGCGCAGCAGAAGGCGCTCACCGCCGCGGGCTTTTTATCGACGCATGTGCCCTTGCTCGGGGCAATGCTGGCCGCTCGATCGCCGCGCTTCATGTGGGTCCCCGAAGGGCCGGCAGCGCAACTCACCGCTGAGGGCCTAGCGCTGACCTTCGCGGATTCCGACGCCGACTTTAATTTTTGACAGCGCGTCAAAAACTTTTGTCGTCGCATCTTAAAGCGGTCACACACCTTTAGACTAAGGGACAGTGGAGGCCTCTTATCTCGCCCCGTGCGCGCCAACTGCTGATGCGCGGAGCCGCCTCCTGGCGATGTGTTCGTCGAGATCAATCGGTGGGGTCATCGTAGTCGCCCCCTAAGTGATAGCCAAGTCGCAACCAAGCAGACGCAGAACATGACCAACACACCCAGCCATTTCGGCTCAGCCGGGCTGCCGGTGTCGAAGAACAACGCTGCCACCCCGGCGGCTGCCGCCAGCCAGCAGACGATCAGCGCTCCGATCCTGATCGTCCGGAAAAAATCCATGGCGCGATGATTGATTCCCAAGGTCCAGAGGACGGGTGACTACGCGGCGCTGGGAAACACGCGTGCGTCGCACCGCCTCAAGTTCGCCCCCGTGCTCAATTGAGTTATCGTAAAGGGTATAGCCGGTGTTCTGGAAGGGACATGTCCCCTTTGGGTCAAAAGCGGACATGTGCAGTGCACAAGGCGATGTGCCAATAGCGGACATGATCGCGCGGCAGTGCCCTGCTCGGCAGGACCGGCTGCCTTGAACATCGGCTCGACCGGCAGAAAGATTCGGAATAAGGCCCCTAGCCCCTGGTCCTCACGATGGGTTGTGTCTTCACTGTCGGGCACTGAGGAATCATGACATTGCCGTTCGGCATTTTCTCAGTGAAGCCAGGACCACCAAGGTACAAGAAGTCACCGACGCAAGTCGTGCGACGGAGCAAATCATAGCCTACCAGAACCGCAACAAAGCCAATAAAGCCAGCTGTAGCCCAGCACCAGCTGCTCCAGATGTGCCGTGTGTGACGATCGGTGGGGGCGGAGGAGGAACAGGAGGCGGATACCAAGCGGACGCCCTGGTCGGAAAACATGCAGTCAGAGCGACAGCGCACGTCAGCGCCGTAGCTGTAAGGCGTAACATCCCGTTGGTCCTCACCTGATCAAGGACGAACAGGCGGATTGCTGAGGACAAATTGCCGCGCTCGCGTGTCCCGTCGATCTTTGCGAGCAACGCCGGTAGTGTCGCTCCTTCAGAATGAGCAATTTCCTTCAGGCCGCTCCAGAATGGATCTTCAAGGCTCACGCTGGTCTTGTGGCCATCAATCATGACGGAGCGTTTGACGACTAACGACTTCATGCCCGCCTCCCCCAAAAATTTTCGTGAAATTATTTTTGGGGTGATTCTAGACGGCGAGGTCGGCAGACAAGTACCTACTTAAAACTCGTCACCGGATTCTTATCGCGGTATCGAAACACTATTCTTATTTCAAAACTGGAATGGTGGTTTCAGGGTACGCAAAGAGCAGACCGCGCGGCGCAGTGCGGGCTGAAGTATTCCGCCAAAAGTTTAGTAGCCTAGCGAGAACGAAAAAGTCCGCTTGGGTTACGCGCATGACAGGTTCATGGCCACTTTAAGCTAAAGCATCAACCTTAAATTTCGAGCGTGCGAGCAGCCGTCGCCAGGCTGAATTATACTATTTGATTGGATATGCGGTGTTTGAGTTACGTCAACGCGTGCACCACTTCCTGCCGGTCAGAAATATCGAGCGTGCGCGAAAGAGGTTCGCCGTCAGGATCAATCATTTCGCGATCCAAAGGCCCGCAAACCGATGTCTGCTTTGTGCCAATAATGGACATTTGTAATGTCCGCTGAGGACCAGGACCGTCATTCAATTCCCCATCGGGGCGTTAACAAGAGTTTCGCTCTAAACCCTACCCGTTTGTCGGCTACCTGAAAGTCGTCCATAGTCTAAGCGGCCCTGCTTCGAACACCGAAAACATGTACAGAAATCTAGCGGTCGTAACATCTTTAACGCTGGGATTGGTCTGCGGTGCCGCGGCCAAACATGCCATTTCCAGTCATGTTCCGTTACCCCCGAGCAATCCTTTCAAAAATGCTGAAGAGAAAAAGCTGCAGAATTCGAATGCAAGCGTTCTGTTCTCTGAAAAGAAACTGCCAACCCTCGGTAAGGCCATGGCGATTGGCTACTACCCGGGCGGCTGCCTGCAAGGGGGCGTTGAATTGCCAACCACCGGGGCGAACTGGCAAGTGATGCGGGTTTCCCGCAATCGCAACTGGGGTCATCCTGAACTCGTGAATTTTTTGGAACGGTTTGCACCAATTGCAGCCAAGGTCACCGGTTGGCGCGGAATTTTAATCGGCGATATGGCGCAGCCTCGCGGCGGCCCGCTTCCGTTTGGACATAAAAGTCATCAAATCGGACTCGACGTCGACATCTGGTTCATGCCGATGCCAGACCGTGTATTGAGCAAAGAGGAGCGCGATAATATTACAGCCAGCAACTTGGTTGCCGCGGACGGAAAACGTATCAATCGCGAAAATTGGAGTTCTGCCGATATCGCTTTTATTCGAACGGCAGCCGAGCAGCCCGACGTCGAGCGGGTTCTCGTCAATGCAGCGATAAAAAAAGAACTCTGCCGGGTTGAGAGTAATGACGACAAATCTTGGATGTCCAAGGTGCGTCCTTGGTATGGCCACGCCGACCATATCCATGTGCGTCTAAAGTGTCCGGCAAACTCGCCGAATTGTCGCGCACAACCAGCCGTGCCGTCCGGCGACGGTTGCGACAAAACACTCAGTTCCTGGTTTGCCGACTGGATTCTTCGCTTAAAAATTCCGGAAAATTCTGGGTCGGCGAAAGGTTTGAAACTTAAGGATTTGCCACCGGCATGCGCCGCTGTACTCAATGCCCCCGCAAGCCCCACCAGTGCCCAGATGGGGGAGCCATCGGACGCGCGATGAGCCGATCGGTTTGAATTCGCTTTTCGCAACGGATATGCGCGGCTGCCCTATCAAAATCCGCGCGGTGACCGTCTGTAGTATCCCTGCGATTCATTGTAGTACGGACCGCCATAAGAGCGCCCGTAATAGCCACCACCCCACTGGGGCTGGGCATAGTAAGTGTTGGAGTTGTCCCACTGGCCGTAACGGGGTTCTGTCTCCCTCGCGACCTTATACTCGCCGCCCGGGGTCACGCCGTTCAGGACAACCTCGGTATTCTTCAACCCAACCTTCTTCACCAGCGCAAATAGCGTTGCGGCATTCTCGGGCGAGATGCGCACGCAGCCATGCGAGGCGGGTCGACCGAGATTTTTCACCTCTAAACTGCCGTGGATCGCATAGCCATCCTTCCTGAAGAAAACGGAATGAGGCATGGGCGCGTTGTCCCACTCCTTGCTGTACCAGATTTCGTTCATGGAAGTGGCAGTATAGGTCCCTGATGGCGTTGAATATCCCGCTTTACCCGTTGAAACCGGCCACTGATATTTTTCCACCCCGTCCAGGAAAACGGTCATTTTTTGCCTAGATTTGTTGACGGTGACGAGGATGGTGCCGCCGCTGCCTTGGCTCTCGGAGCCTCCGATGCCTTGGCTCGCGAAATTGGAGCTGTTCTGTGCGCTGGCAGGGAGGGCGAACATTATTGCCAAGACAGGGACAATCATCAGGCCGCGGAGCTGTCTGGCGGTGCGAGCAATGCCGGCAAGTCGCGGGGCAGATGGTAAGCGCTTACACATCGCATCCTCCCTTCAAGGACTTTTACGCAATAAGAAAATCTATAAGGAAGCCAAACTTTAGACGATTGGACCGAGGGGCAATAGACCAACTAATCTCCGCTTTGCCTCCGTTAGAAAGCCACCGCCAGTGCCAATCTTGGAAACAGCGTGCTAGAAGCCCCAGCAATGCCGGGTTAGCTCAGTGGTAGAGCAGCGGTTTTGTAAACCGTTGGTCGGGAGTTCAAATCTCTCACCCGGCACCGTCAAATCAAGCACTTAGATCAAAACCGTTGAGGAATTCATGTTGCGTCATGTTGCAACTGTTCTCCTTTAATTCCAACGATTTCCAAAACCTGTCGGCAACTCCACGCGACATGCCCGCGACATGCGGATGCCGCTACGTCGAGAGATTTCAGCGTCGCTAATCCGAGAGGCCCCGTAGGCCGGCTGAGCGCGATGGCGTCGCCCGACTACGTCTGTTTACCGTGACAGCAATTTTTGCTCGACTCGCTCGAAGCCTGGGACAACATTTGGACAATCGGATAGACGGCTGAGCGGTCTAGGCCAGATCCCTGCCCTTATCCCACGAGCTTTCTTTTATTTCGGGCCGCCTCTATTGGCGAAGGCCTCGCGCGGCAAGGCATCATCGATCATGTCTAAAATAGAGAAAGAGCGTGCTGAACTGTTGTTCCGCCATCGTGAGGAACGCACTAAAGCGGTTCTCTCAGAGTATCAGGCTAAAGAACAGGCAACTCGCGAGCTTACCGCCAAGCTACGTGCAGAGCGTTTGGCTCGCGACGCAAAAATGAACGCGCTAAGAACAGTCCCGAAGCCAAAGGCCAAGTAAACGACGAACGTTTTGCCGCGATAACCTCAGTGAGAGCGAGGGAGATTAGTGGGCTATGTTCCCGGTGCTCTCAATAGCTTTCGGAGTTGCTGCCGGTGTTCTCGGTATCTGGGCGGCAACCACTGAGATACGCGATAGTCAGGACGACTTCATTGCCGATTTGAAGATGCAAGGACGCCGAGCCAGCTATGCTGCGATAGCTGCCGCTGCGTCTAGCCTCCTCGTTGCAATCGACTATTTTGCAAAATGAACCTGGTCATAATCGAGCCCCCATTCCTGCTCACGGCGTGCGCCAACAGCCCCTCTATGCGATGATCGTCGCCATGCCCCGCGACGGCCGCAATCCTATTCAGCGATCTCATCGGCAAGCTCGATATGCTGCGCGTGGCCTGCGACAAATGCGGGCGCGATGGTTGTTATGGGCTGCACCGTCTCATTGAGAAGCGCGGGCTCGTTGGACGGTCATGGTTTTAAAAAGCCCCGCAGTCATCCGCATTTAAAAAAGACAAAGAGCGTCGGCAATTTTTGAAGTTCCAGTTTAGGATATGAGTGTCGATGCCCGCAAATTCAGTTTGCGAGTTTTGCTTTCTTTGCGTGCTTAGGCTCGGTCCAACGCACTGCAAGAGGCCATCCCAACGCGAGCACAGCGAAGAATAACGTCAAGGACACCGGCAAACTCGCCAAGGGGAATGTTCGATCCAAGGCCAGACCGATACCGACCACGACGGATTTACCGACCACGACAATCAAAATATAGATGATCAAAATCCACATTGACTCTGCCTCTCTTCGCGCCCCTGAACGCTTGTACGCTCCTTTCAGCGCCAGATGTCATGAAATCCTCTCATCGGCTCCGACAACGCGACCCGCATTTAGATTGACGAGATGGTCTCGCTCGCAGGCGATGCAATGCACCGTTTCATAGGTGTCACCGACGCCAATTTCTTCGGCAGTAAACGCCTGAACGTCGAGACCCGTATTCGGACAACAAAAAAGAAAGGTGGGCATGGGGCATTAACGCCCTAGTCGCCCGCGTCCGCCTTGACTTATGACAAAATCGGGTACCGGCCGCCTGGTGGATGGAGGTAGCTGCGACTTCGGGGGGCATATTGAAATTGCAGCCAGGACCAGACGACCGGCTACCCTTAGATAGGCAATGATCGAAGCATTGCTCGTTCGGGTTCCGGTTCCATTGCGCAAAACGTCCGCGCAGATATGGATTTTTCTGGGGGTCGAGCTATATCGCTGTGAGTTTGTCTCGCGTGCGTAACTCCCGCGGCGAGCCCGTAAACGCGCCTGCTGCTTTCAACGACCTTGCCGTCCGACTGTCGCTGCGGAGCCGCCGCGTGGTGATGGCTGGGTGCATGAATTGAAGCACGACGGCTACCGGCTGC
Organism: uncultured Alphaproteobacteria bacterium; assembly: GCA_963751535.1. Taxonomy (GTDB): domain Bacteria; phylum Pseudomonadota; class Alphaproteobacteria; order Rhizobiales; family Xanthobacteraceae; genus Pseudolabrys. The sequence continues at coordinate 426,466 of CAVVUW010000004.1, read as the reverse complement.
AGATACATGTCCGCAACGGTCGCCTGCGGCTTTACACCATGAACGGCGCCGATTGGACGAAGCGGCGAACATTTCCTCTCCGTCGGGCATTGTGAGCAAGAAACTCTCGTCGGGTTATAAATCCGGGCCGTCGAAAGTCTGGATCAAAGTCAAAAATCCAAAGTCACCCGCTGCAACGCGCGTTATTGACGGAACGTTCTGACCCCGGCGTGGCAGTTGCGTTCTTGAAGCGGGAAAGTAACCCCGGCTGTCACGTCTGACCGCCGGGGCCACTGTGAAGTACGGGTCGTGGAGTTGGGACACCACAGTGAGCGCCGTACTAAATAATAAGGTACGGCTCTCTACAGTAGCTTCCTTGATCCAGGTCAAGAGTTCCGGGTCGCTGCGCTGCAGCGAAAAAGCCCACTGCCTTAATTATAAGTAGGATTTAATGTTGCGGCGGCTGGAGCGATGATAAAGTCGGGGCCTCGCTCTCGTCCCCACGGGAGCGCGGCCCCGATCTCAGTCCCGTCCCCAAAATGGTCCCCGAGGTCGGGGCCACCCTTATTTGGCACAACCATTTGTGGCGGGACGGTGGACCAAGTGTGGCGCCACCCCCAGATTGTTTTGGACTGTGGCCCTTAGGTCACATTTCGAGATACCCTGCACGCTTGCCATCGTGGAGTGTGTCATGCGTAACCAGACCCCGCTGGTACCGGGCCAGCCCGCCTTTGATGTCACCGTCTATATCGTGCTGAACTACTATGGTTCTCGCCTGGGTCGCGCCTTGCCGAGACGGGCGACGACGAAGCTGACGAAAAGACCACTATCGAGAACATTCTGAGCGGTCAGTATTCGCATCCAATTCGGATGATCGCCTTCAACCCAGCCGAGGGTTGGTCGCGTGATGTCAACGAGGACATTGCGAATGCGGTGCTTAGCAAGGCGCAGCGAACGCCGCTCAATCGCAATAGCCGCGCAGGAGTTTTTAGTGAGGACACTTGGAGTGGATGGCCAGGTTTTTTTTGGACTTCGATCTTCCCATGCGCTTCCCAATTCGTTGGGAATGGCATCGTGCGGGCAAAAAACAATCGAGTTGTCGAAGCGAGTGCGATCCTAGGCAGCGGTTCAACCAAACTGATGGTCGCTAATTTGAATATCTACGCCGCTGAATGGAAAGAAAGGTTTTCGGCCGGTGGAGAACACCTCAGCGACGGGTTAGTGCGTTACGGAAGATACGGTGCGGATACGATACGGATACGGACTTCCGGAATACGGAGATACGGTACGTTACGGGGGGTCTATTCATAGACCCCGTACCGTATCCATCCCTCATGCCTCGCCACCGGATGCACCCATGTAATAAGAGGGACCGCGGGGGGAGACCTACGATCCCTCTCAGATGGAGCAAACATCGCTCTGGCAAAGCGATGGCTTTAGATTTGTTTGTCTCAGTAAGGTGCCTTGCCCCACCCAAATCTGTAATTCACGCCGACCAGAACAGTGGCCTCGGTCGCTTTTGCGTTGAAGGTGCAGACAACGCAGCCGGTTACAACGGGGTCCAATGCCCCATCTCTCGAGCCGAAGTCCATCCAATTGCCTTCAACGAATGCTGACCACTGCGGCGCGAACATCCATTCGACGCCACCGCCAACCGTCCAGCCTGATCTGGTCTTAGAAGCTTGCCCAACTTGGACACCACCAAGGGTGAAGTCTGTACTCGTATGAGCCCAGGCCGCGCCGCCTTGGAAATAGAACAACCAGGTCGGTGCCACCGCATAGCCGAGGCGGCCCGTCAGGGTGTCGAACCACTGGTTGTTGAAGTTGACGACGGTGCCGTCAAGCACACCGCCTGCAATTGTTCGACTTCTGTCGTTGCTCGTCCAATCATACATATTGCGGAAACCGAGCACCCAGCCGCCTGCGAACTGATAGTCGCAGCCGATCTGACCGCCACCGGCAAAGCCAGAGCCGTTTGTAGAGATTTCGCCAACGGCGTCAGGAGAAGTCGCACTGACGTCGCCGAATGCGCCGCCGACGTTGCCGCCGATGTAGCAACCGGTCCAAGTAATGGGAGGCGGGGCCGGCGGGATATAGGCGGGCGCCTTGCGTGGAAGATCGGCCGCCGACGCTTGACCAGCAGCCAGACCAATGGCGGCAGCAAGTAGCGCCAGTGAAGATTTTCGCATGACAATTCTCCCCATATTGTTGGTCGTAGACCGAGCGGCCCAATCGAATCTGCACACCGTCTAACGTCCAGAAACGCACTGAAGTATTACGCAGTCGTTTACAAAAGAGCGTTTCTCAAATCGGTGTGTCAAAAATGATACAATTCAAACAGACGTTCCAGCGGTCGCCGTACCGTATCCATCCCCGCACGATCAATCTTCGTCGTGGTAAAGCCAGGCCCAGCATCTTCTCGCGAGAAGCCACCTTTCGGGTTTCAGATGCGCGTCGTCGTTTTGTTGTTGCTGGACCAACGCATCTAGCTGGGCATTGAATTGAGCTTCACCCTTCTCAAAGGCTACCTGAAGCTGAGCTTGGCTCTCCGCGAGTTTGCGGTTATCGGCTTGCAAAAGATCGGCAGCGATTTCCGCCGGGTCACCCGTCACGGCTTCCATGGTCTCCTCCGGCCACAATTATGTTAGCGCACTCGGGCTAATGGATTGTTGCCGTGTCGGGAGTTCAGAGGAGCCGACCTGTGTCAAATTTAAATTTAACATCCTATTTATGTGCGGGTGCGCAATCCGCACGTGCTACTGAAATGTGAAGTCAGTGCACAAGCGCTGGCTCATTGGGCCAGACGGCGCGTTACATCGGTCCGATCGTTAGCAGCGCCAAGCAGACAAGAAGGAAGATGAGGCATGGCCAACAAGGTTGGCGGTTCTTTTTCGCTTCAGGCGGAGTGAATGTTTGGGCTTCTCTACCGAGGTCGAGTAACTCCGGCGGAGGCGTGACCAGCTTTGAGGGGTCCACAAAGCGAGACATTCCTCAAACTACCCCAAGTTGCAGGACTATCATAGTACCTATCCACAACTTCAACGCTTTCCCTTTATGCGCAGACATTCCACCGATCACCGTATTGTCGGGCAAGTCCCTTTGATTTTAGCGCGCAGCGGATGCCGTAAAGGTCAGCTTTGCGAGACGCCGAGGCCCGCGTTACGGGCCAGCTCGTTCCAGCGCTCAGTAGTAAGGCAGTCCTGCGCGACGGTCTTAGTTGCCGTAGCGTCCTTCCAGGGCACGGAGCGCGACGTCGTGTTCCTGTCGATGGTCGCCGATCCGATGCACAAATCGGCGCTGATCCCCTATGGCATCGCCATCGGAGACAAGGTGGTTCTGTTGTTCTCGGACGAGACGCGCCGACGCTCTGTCACAATCCTGGACGGGAGGAACGATCTGGATAAGGGACATCTTTCCGTGTCCACTCCTCTTGGAAAAGCGGTCCTCGGTGCTGAGGAGGGAGACGAGGTCTCGTTCCGCCTGGACGACGGACGCGAGCGCAAGGCGCTGATCGAAAGCGTTGACAAAGGATCCTCCGCCTTCGGGACGACAACCAGGGACTCACCGACGGTCAACGCTGTGTAACCAGACAGATGTCCGCTTTGCTCCCGAAAGCGGACATTTGCAGTGCACTAGCTGATGTCCGCTATGTGCCAATAGCGGACATGTGCTCGTCTTATCGCCAAGATCGCGGCGCGGTACGCCAACCGATTACAGTTGCTTCAATGATTTTGGCGCTTCCAACTTTGCGCCACGCGCCGTCTGACCACTGGCAGGGATATGGAATTAAGTAAGTACCGCTTTTGTCCTCGCAAAGAATTTGCAGCGGACGATTTTCTTTCGGGGTGCTTTGGCTGAATTCAGCTAAGCGGGCCTCTCGCGTTGCCATTTTCATGTGTCCGAGGTTCAGACGCAGGGCGGCCCAGCCGTTTATTCGATCACCTCATCGGCGCGGGCGAGCGGCGACAGCAGAACAGCGCCATGAGAATGGCTGCGGCGAGAGCCAACATCGGTTCATAAATCAGTGAACACTCCAATTCCAGAATTCTGTTATTTTGCTAGATGCATACGACAATATTCCTCCGGAACCTGCGGCATCGCCTCGAGCAATACGGGTGCCATAACCTTCGGTCGGTACTTCAAAATGACCAGTATCTGGAGTGCCCCACTCTGCTCCAGAGTCCAACCCACATTCGTGAGCCATCGCAATCGTGTGTTTTGGCTGTTTTACAGTGACTTCATTGTATCGTACTTGGTTTACATCAAGGGCTTTTCCGTGTGCGTGCAAACTCAAATAATTTGTGCCGAAAATCTTTCGATAACTGTAACCCCCGATGTCTTTTATTGGATAACCTGAAGCCACCAGTTTCGTTATTAGGCAGACAAACTTGCTGGCGTGTTCTGATGCGACTGAAGTTTTAAGTACGTTATCGGGGGTATGAACTACTAAGAGGGACATATTCTTTATGTTTGATTGCTCTAGATTTATAGTTGTAGTCCCGATTTTGATTTCTGATTTTTTGGGCGGCGATGGCGGCAGTGGGACGTAGCTGTGATCTAGACTGGCGAGTTGAACTTTCCGTTCCTCGACAATAGCAATTTGATTTCGTTCCTCGACCACAGCGATTTGGTCGAAGCTGCTGCAGGGTAGCGATGCTACACTTACGTTGGACAGCAGCAGTCCAACCGTAATCGTGCAGTACATTTACTACTCTCCGATGTTTTCACTTTGGGATTGGTGTGCCCTTTGTAATTTGCCGCTACATTACGCCCGATTGCCATTGCAGAATGTTGCCGAGAGGACACACGCTTCATTATTCAAATAAGCGCCTGATCTGACAAAAAATTTGGGCTGAAGCTCACCGCCTAGCCGGTAAAAAGGCACCTGCAAGATTGGTTTGTCCGCTTTGGGTCAAAAGCAGACATAACCTTCAGGTCCGATAAAACCCGCTTTACCACCACAAGTCGGAGTAGCTGATGTACTCGTTGTCCTTGACGATTGGTCCGCAGACATCGTGGCTCGTACAAGGCATGAATGGCATGGGACATCGTAAACACATCGGAAGGGTCGCTCTGGCGGTGCTGGGGCTCGGCGTTCTTTTGTCTGGCTGCATGGAGACCGTCCAGCCGGCTTCCGACGCAAACCTAACCCCACTCGACCGTAGGCTTCTCGCCAATGCGCCCTATGCGCGGGCGACGATCTCCGAGCAATACCAACGCCACATTGTGGAATATCCCCGCAGGGAAGCGCCCGGCACGATCCTGGTCGATACCGACGCGCGCTATCTCTACTACGTGCTGCCCGAAGGCAAGGCGATACGCTACGGCGTCACCGTCGGCGAGGAAGCGATGGCCTGGTCGGGCGTCGCCAAAGTCGGCCGCCTGGCCGAATGGCCGTCATGGACGCCGACCCCAGAGATCAAGCAGCGCATGCACGTGCCGAACTATGTCAGCCCGGGCCCGCAAAATCCGATGGGTGCGCGCGCCCTGTATTTGTTCGAGGGCAACAAGGACACCCTTTACCGCATCCACGGTACCAACCAGCCGGAATATATCGGCCACGCGATTTCCTCAGGGTGTATCCGCATGACCAACGAGGACGTGATCGATCTCTACAAGCGGGTCAAGATCGGAACGCCGGTCATCGTGCTAGCGCCTAGGCAGCCGCGCATCGCACTGGGCGGTGGACCGCGTATGAACTAGCTGGTCGAGCGCGGGCGAGAGCAGTCATCTCAGTGCTCGACTACTCCAAGGGCTTCGGGCACACGGATGCGTCGAGGCCGGCCAAATTGCCAAGTGATATTATGTTGGAACGAGTGATTGAAGCGTCTCACGCCGCAAGACGGCCAACTGATGAAGCGCGGCACACGATGTCCGCTTTGGGTCAAAAGCAGACATGTGCAGCGCAAAAGTCATGTCCGCTTTAGTGCCAATAGCGGACATCCGCAGGCCCTCACTCCCGCCCCCCTGTTACTATAGGATGCAGCATCGAAGATTGGATATTGGGGGGCGAATTTGAAGAAGAAGAGGGGTACGTGGCGGCGGATGCTTTACAGGCGAAGGCAAAAGCGAGACAGGCTGCAAAGGCCAGACAGGCTGCAAAGCTCGCAGAGATACGCGACGCGTTGTTAATGCTTGGCTACGATTCCGCGGCGAAACAAGGAATCGCTCTCGGCGTAAATCGAAAGACGGCTTGGAACGTTCTCAATCGCGATCGTGGGGCTGGTCCGTCAGCCGCGGTCATCAAACGCATTCTTTCATCGCCGCATCTTCCACCATTTGTGAGACGAAAAGTCCAAAGATATGTCGATGAGAAGATTGCCGGCCTCTACGGGCACAGCAATCGTCGAACCCGAGCGTTTCGCGATCAATTTCGCAATCGCGACTCGGACAAATCAGACGAGGTTAGAACTGCGCCGCCCAATGGAGTGAATTAGCAAGATTGGGCTACATTCTAACGAAGGGAGCGGGTGACGTGAATTTTGTTGACATGCTTATGTATTATGGCCGGTCGAATCCCGAAAAGCAGGCCATCATTCTGGCTGACAGGATCGCCAGCTTTGGAATGCTCGCCAGTGGAATTCGTTCGGTAGAAGTTGCAATAACTGAAGCGTCTCTAAATTCCAGTCATATGGTTGCTGTACGAATAGACAACCAAATTCGTCATCTTATTGTTGTTAGCGCGTTATACCGACTTGGGATCGTATCCGTTTCCATTACTGGCAGAGAAGAATTGTCCAAGGCTGGGGTCAAAGTTGACGCTGTAATCAGTGATCAACGGCTCGATGGTTTTGGGCGATTAGTTCTTATTGGAGACGACTGGTTCGCAAAGAAATTTGATATTTCTTCGCCGCGCCCCCTTGGATTTCAGCAGGAAGACGCGCTGGCCCGCATCATCATGTCATCGGGCACCACCGCCGCGCCCAAAGCCATCGGAATGAGTGCACGTGTTGTGGAGGATCGCATAATTACTGGTCGTCGCACGCTGACTCTAGCGCCTTGGGATCGGATGATGTGCCTACCGGTGCTCACCAGTAGTCTTGGTTTTGGTTCTGCGCTGCAAGCGCTTGCGTATGGCCATTCGGTGGTCTTTGCGGAAAGCGCGACTGAAGCGCTACAAATGATCGCCCTTTACAATCCAGACCTCCTCGTCGCCAACCCGACGCACCTGCATTACATGGTCGCCGCTCACCGCGAAAATCCCGTTCCAACACCTTCACTCAAACTCATTAAGTTTGGTGGCAACGCAATGGCACCAAATCTGGTGACGGAAGTAAGAACAAGGCTGTGCAACACAGTTCTCTGCGTTTATAGCTCGACCGAGTCAGGACCAATAGCGTTTGGTCCCGTTGATCACATCATTGAAAAGCCCGGCGCGACTGGCTTCCTGGCCCCATGGATAGACGCAGAGGTGGTCGGACCGGACGACAGACCGTGCCGCGCGGAACTGAAGGGAGATTGCGGGTTCGCACCAAGTGGCAAGGTTATGACCTCAGTGAGGGTGCTGAGGCGACAAATCGATGGATGTATCCCGGCGATATAGGAAGCATCGCGCCTGATGGCATGCTCACGCTGGTTGGACGCGTCACCGATGCAATCAATGTTGGTGACGTCTTTATTGCGCCCGAACAGATTGAACGAGAGCTCAGCGGCTATCCTGGGCTCGTTGATATGGCCGTTGTCGGCATGCCACAGGAGAGCGGTCGTCAGGAAATCTGGATCGGTGTCATGGCGCAGGGTCAAGTTGATGAACAGGCGATCAAAGATTTCCTACTCAAGAAAAACCCGCGTTGGCAAGTTGCGCGCATAAGGGTTCTGGATCGGATCAGGCGCAACGACATGGGCAAGATTGTACGCGCCCGCATTAGAGAAAAGCTTTTGGCGCAGTAACCCTGAAAAGAAACGAAGCTGGGTTTGAGGCCCAGCTTCGCAAAAGGTCGTCTATCAGTTGGTCTAGAACTTATAGTTCAGACCAAACCGACCGACGGTATACTGGTTCTTAAACCCAAAGCGGCAGCTGCTGGTATTTCCTGGAGCGGTGCCTTCGGTGTTGCCAAGGTCAACGTACAGAACTTCAACCCGGCCCGTCCAGTTATGGCTGAAAGCGTATTCAAGTCCACCGCCAGCCGTCCATCCGGTTTGCGTCTTCGATGTCGCTAGCGTGTATGCGGTCGAAGAATCAAAAGTCGCAAAGTTTTTCACCCGCCCATAGGCAAAACCGCCTGTCGCGTAGAGTAGCGCACGATCGAACGCATACCCGAAACGGCCGCGCACGGTGCCAAGGTAGTCAAGTTTTGATCCAACAGCGGAGCCCGCATTGAAATTGAAAGTCTGATTGACCCCGGTCCAGGAGATGTCAGCTTCGATGCCGAGCACCCAGTTCGTTGCAAATTGCCAATTGTAGCCGGCATTGATGCCGAAGAGCCCGCCTACGCCCGAAATGCCATACTGGTCACCACCTAAATTGATCAAACCGTCGCCGGTCCCATCGCCAATATCGTTGCCCTTCGAGTTTTGGCTGATGATGCCGCCCGACACGCCGACATAGAAGCCGGTCCACAAGAAGGGCAGCGGCGCTGGTGCCACGTAAACAGGCGCCTTGCGCGGTAAGTCCGCCGCTAGCGCCGGGGCTACCGCCAGTGCGGCGAGTGCGACGCCGGAGAGCAACATCTTTTTCATTATCAATCCCCCAATTCAGCCACAGCGTAAAATCATACCGGACATTACCGAGTCCAGGTGGGTGCTCCAACCACTTGGCCCAGTATTTCCGTGCGCAAGCGGCATTTCAGGGCGGCCTGTGACATTTCCGCAACGCTTGGAATGTACGCTTTAGGTCAAAAGCAGACATGTGCAGCGCAAAGAGGCATGTCCGCTTTACCCCCGAAAGCGGACATGGGTGGCGCAAGATCAACAAAAGGAGCGCGGACCCCCAGTGTCCGCGCGGACAGAAAGAGTGTCCTCGGGATATCTGTCGCGTTGCTACCGTTGGCGGCATAACAAAATCGCCGCTTACGGCTCGCCTGGCTGCTGCGCGCACAGGGTTACCGCGTGCGCGCGATCAAGCGCCGGCTCGGTCGTCAGCTGTTCTGATTTTTCGAGCGGCTGTAGCGCGCTCCTCCCTATTTCGCTGGCGCGCCACGCGGGCCACTATCTCCCAGGTAGTGACCCTATTTTTTTCACCGCAAAAGAAAGAGAGCCGCAGTGCCAAGTTCTGCGGCTCTCTCGATCGTCGATCCAAGGGGAGCTTCAGACGAGAGTGATCGTTACCCGCGATGCGACGTTGCGACAATAAATTCCGACATGCTGACCGTAAAAAGTCCGCCTAGAAGGTTCCGTCCCTCGCGCGACCTCAGAAGTCGTAGGTGAGGATCTTCGGGCGGCGCTTCCCTTCTGCGCGAGACTCGACCCTGCCGAGCGTTTCGTCGTCAAGAGACCATCACACAATTCGAATACTAAAATTTTACGCGGAGTGCTCCGAATAGACCTCGCGAAAATCCATCCAGGTAGTCCAGCGCACCGACGGCGTTGTCATGTACAAGGCTAAATCGATGACCCGCGGGATTTTTAATAGTGGTTCCAGTTCGGATGTTGCCCCGAGTTTTTGCACCAGCGCAGGCGCCGGAAGTCGAAGTGCTTCGTATACCGGAAGAAGTGTCCGAGCTGCACGAAGAAGCTGTCGGACACGTGCCGCAACCGAAAAGCAGTGATGTGTTTGCGTCCGCACTGAGGGCAGGCGGTAAATACAGTGTATTCGTTGCCGGGTTTTATCGTTTCTAACCAAACCGGCGAAGACTTCATGCTTGTCACTTCGCACACAGCTTGTCGAGTGTCGCGAGCGCCGAACCAGCCTCGAGAGCCTCTTTTGAATTTGGGTCGACGTCCTCAAGTTTGGTCATTAGTGCGACATACTCCGCGCCCAGTTTCGTTGCCAATTCGTCCATTTTTCTATTCAGTTCGTCGATTTTATTCATATCTTTTTTCTGTTCGGCGTCTTCGATTTGGCTACTAAGCTTGCCTATATCGCAATAGGTTTAAGTCTTAACCTTGTCGCCGCTGACGATTTTGACGACCCTTTGCGCGGTGTCCGCTGTGGTCGCCGGCGCAGCCGGCGCAGCTTTTGTGGGTCTCGTGGGCTTTGGTGCGCTAGGCGCTTGGGCCTGTACACATACAGGTATGGCCGCAATTACTGAAACAGCAATAATTAACTTGAAGCCCATAAACGCCCCTTTTTGATTGCGCTTGGAGCTTAGCAGATTGGGGCATCGCCGAAAGGGCTACTGGGCGAAAGCGATGTGCCAATAACCGGCGGACATGGCGACCGCTGATTTCAAAACGGAGGGATAGTTCCGGCCGTTAAGAGCTTCGTCCGCTAAACCGGTTTTGGATTACGACGTATCCGCACAGAACAAATAATGTCAGGACAAATACCAATACGGGAGCCCAATCTAGATAGATAGCGATAAGGACAGCCAGTACGAATATCGCGAAGGCGACCCAAATATCCCACGGAAAAAACATGAGTCTAGGCACAACAGCTCCGCGCTATTTCATGGAGCAATTGTCAGCCTTAGCTATCAGTTGCCCATGGCGAATGATTTAAACCGAAAATGCAGAAAATTGACGCCGGCTAAATCATACCTCTCGGGTGCCAAGTGACTCGCGGATCGCTCGTGATTGTCAATTAGGCTTAGTCAGAACAAATACGGAATCGCACCTAATTATTTTCTGGACTTTTTTGCGGGTGCGATTTGTTCTCATAACTTGCTTCAATACATTAAGCAGGCAAAACACAAATCTGGCCGGTTGGATCGAAAGACGGTGCGGATCGCGGTGTAGTGATGTCAAACAAGGCGTCCCAGCTCCCGATGTCGGACCAGCGGAATTGTCCGGCTACGACTGCCATGCGGTCGGTCTTTTCCATAACGGCGTAATCGATCGATACTTTCCACGGGAGTGTTTCCGACGTTATTTATTGGCAGAGCCGAAGGCGTTTAATGCAGATCCGCTGAAATTTCAGTCTTTTCGTGGACGACTCCGTCAGGATAGACATAATGGTGCCCCGGCAAGGACGTTTCACATAAGACCGACTTATCCAGTTTTCACCAGTTGTTTGTCCGCTCACTGTTGGCGTCATGTCTCGTGCTAGTCGTCAAATTGAGGTGCCATCGGTAGACGTCGTCGTGCCATTTTATGGCTTCGATGTTTCGGCATTGAAACGATGTGTGGAAAGCCTGCTTAACCAAGACTATCCCAAAAATCGCGTTACCATCTCTATCGTCGACAACAATAATCCGGCAAAGCTGCCGCTCTCGTCATTTGGGCCACGCTGCAATATTTTTCATGAGCCCTTACCAGGTTCATATGCGGCCAGGAATCGAGGCATACGGGAGTCATTTGGCGACATCATTGCATTTACGGATTCGGATTGTGTTCCCCACCACTCCTGGATATCGGCGGGCGTAAGATCTCTCCAGACGGCAACGGAGCCCGTCCTTGTGGGTGGATCCATTGTGTTTGATTTTGGGAATGAACGTCTGTGGAACAGCTACAAACTTTTGGATTCAATCGTTCATCATCGGCAAACAGAGTATGTTTTCTTGCATCACTTCGCAGCGACGGCGAACCTCTTTGTTCCGCGAGAGCTGTTTACAATTTACGGTCCATTCGATCCTCAATTCTTAAGCGGTGGCGATCGGGAGTTCGGTCAAAGACTTTCCGCGGCCGGGGTTAGAGTCAGCTTTGTCGAAGACGCGGTCGTTCTGCACCCTGCGCGCGGGCGATTTATTGATCTGCTGCGAAAGAACCTGCGGGGCGCCGGCGGTGACAAGACTTTTCTGAGTCTCAGTGGAACATTTCGTCCGCTGGACCTATTCAAAGTTCAGTTTAGAAATTTTCTCCATCGCCAACATCTGATTTCAGATCGGGCCCACACACTAGGGCTCACGCCTTTTCGACTGATCAAGGTTCGTGGCCTACTTACGTTGCTCTACATCGGTCGCTTTGTTGAAAGCACCCGTCTTATTCTCGGCGGAAAGCCGCACCGGTTGTAACTATCAGCTGAGAGGGAGAGGTTCTCTTTTCCCTCTTCGCGACGCTCTTCCCCGTCTTCATGATGGTTGCTTTCTCCATGCGCGCCGGCCTTTTCCTGGACGCGGTTGCAACCGATGGGAGTGCGATTGGAAGGGCTCTCTCACCCGGAATAAATCAAAAATTGAGACATAAAAACGGCCAGGCCAGCAAAAATAAGCAGCAATCCGATCAGATGCTTTGTACGCGAAGAAATGAGCGGGACGCCCAGTCGTTCGGTCTTCATTTCCCGATGAGAGATGAAAAGAAACAAGGCACCCATCGATGCAAGCAGCACAAGAAGAATAAGTCGTGTCACCAGGCGGTCCCGCTAAGGTCAGCGCAAAATTTCAATTCGATCCTTTATAGCATGCAGCAACAGCAGCCAAGACTGCTGCAACGCTGCTCTAGTTTGCGGCCGGGCGCTTATTATCCGTATATATTTGGCTTGCCTGCTGCCGAGGGGACCGCGAAGGCGCATTGTGATGGATTTCTCGTTTTTTGTTATCAGCCTGAAACGGACACCCGACCGGCTGGAAAGGTTTCGTGCCAATAACGCTGGCACCGCAATAAATTTTGAACACTTCGAGGCGATCGACGGCATGAACATGGACAGCAGCGCGCGCGCCGCTGTCGTTGCGCCCCATGCAACAGGGTATACACCGGGCGCATTGGGCGTTGCCGCCTCGCACCGCGCTTTATGGCTTCGCTGCAGCGAGCAGAAAAATCCATTTGTAATTTGCGAGGATGACGCGGTATTGCGCGAGGATACGGCCGATCAGTTGCCAAGACTGGTCAGCCGAGCCGATGATTGGGACATCATCATGCTCGGCTTTAATTTTGACGTGGGGCTCGAGACCGAGATCGTGCCGGGCATTCTGATGGGCGGCGGATTTTCAGTAAAATATCCGAGCCAGCGGGATTTGGACGCCTTCGTTCGCGGTCGCGCCCAAGTCGCGTTACAACGCTTGAATCTGTGCTTCGGCATTTGTGCTTATGCCATCTCGCCGACGGGCGCGCGCCGCCTCCTGCAGAAGGCTTTTCCGATGGACAACAGACAAACGGTCATAAAATCTGCCAACCGCAGCTTTCCTGCCTATGGCGTCGATTGCATGATGGCAACGCTCTATCCCGAACTCTCGGCCTATGTTTGCATCGCCCCGCTTGCGATGGCCCCAAACAGCCAGAAGACCTCACTGACGCAGAGATGAAAGTGTCGGACCAAAACTACTCTGTGAATTTCCGCCGCCCGGCCCATCAACACATCGCGGCGGCGCGGCAACGTCATACTGAATCGGACTTGCGCGGGACCTCATGAAATTCACGCAATCCGCGTTCTTTGTGCTGCTGGCCCTTTTCGCTTGTCTGCCGTTGCCGTTACCCGCGCGGCGAAATCCGCAAGCTCATCATCCTTGGTGCAGTTTCGTATTCTATGGATGGTGGGATTGGCGATTTCTCGGCCTGGTCCTCGTGTCCACAACGATCGACTTTCTGGCCGGCCTGCTCATCGAGTCTGCCCGGCGAAACGACGATCCCTATCTCGCCAAACTCGGCCTTGCCGTCGCGGTCGAGCGCCAATCTTCTCATTCTCGGTGTCTTCAAATATTTCGACTTCTTTTCGTTGAGCATCGCGGCCGCTTTCGCTCAGATCGGCATCAAGATCGATCCTGTTCTCGTTCACGTCGTCCTGCCGATCGGCATATCCTTCTACACTTTCCATGCAATAAGTTACGCGGTCGACGTCTATCGCGGCGACGTCGCGGCATCGCGCAACTATCTAGACTATCTGAATTTCGTGATGTTCTTTCCGCAGCTCGTGGCAGGGCCGATCGCGCGCGCCTCGCACCTGCTTCCGCAGGTCAGAGCTTCACGGTTCAGATCGCCGACATCTACTCGGGTTCGCAGCTTTTCCTTTTGAACTCGTCAGAAGCTCATTCTTGCTGACAATCTTGCACCCATCGTCGATCGTATATTCTCATCCGAACCCGACGTTCATCGACATTGTGTTCGGGGGCTCGCTTTCATGACGCAGATATATTGTGACTTTTCCGGCTACACCGACATGGCGCGTGCGATCGCGCGTATGTTCGGCATTGCACTGGGCGAAACTTCAAATATCCATTTCTCGTCGCTAAAGCGCGGACTTTTGGCACAACTGGCACATCAGCCTGTCGACATGGCTGCGCGTTATCTCTTCATCCCGATCGGCGGCAGCCGCGGTTCACTCTCGTTCGTGCGCGTAATTTGATGATCACCATGTGCTTGGTGGTCTTTGGCATGGCGCGAGCTGGAACTTTGTTCTGTGGGGCGCCTTTCAGGAGGTGGCTCGTCCTGCACCATTCTACACGCAGAGCGAGTTGGACCGCCATCGAAAACGTCACAGGCGGCTTCAGTTACAGGACAATCGCCTGGCTGACCTTTACGGCACTCACGCTCCTCGGCTGGATCATCTTCCGCTGCTCTCAGTCCGCCGAACAACTGACTACTGCCTTGACCGCCCTCACCCATCCGAGCATGGCGTTCAATGTAACGGCGCCGAATATGCGTTGGATCTTCGGTGCATTCCTGATCGTCATCGGTTTCAGCTCTGGCAACAAAAGGTCGGGCCGAGCCATGGCAGCCTTCAATCTCGGGCAAAAGCGTGTGGTAGCGTGTGCCTTCTGTGCCTTAGTGTTCGACACGCCGGTATCCTCATCGATTCAGATCTGACCGACTATGAACATCGTGACCAATCGATTGCCGCTTGCGCCCTCCTCGCGATCATCATCGTGATGGGGTGGAGTCACAGCATGGCAATTCGGTCGGAATCACTGGTCGTCAAACGCATGGAAACGCGGCTTTCCGTATGTTGGGTCGTCCGATTGTTGTGCCGGTCGCCGACAATCGCACTGTCGATCAGTCGTTATACGACCGAAACCCGTTCTTCAATCAACCGGCATGCAGACTTTCATGCCGTTTGTCGCCATAGCAGGCGCAACCGGTTCGGGACTTACACGCCGACTATTTCGGATTTCGTAATCACCTCGGTGACAAGGTTTACTTCTCGCCACACAAGCGACCGCTCATTGTCATGACCGGCAATAGCGAGCTCGCCGGGATCCCATCATACGAAAGATATCGCCTCGCTTCTTGAAGAAGAACTGCGACGTCGCGGCATGGAATTCGATGTCCTCAATCTCGCCGTCAATTCTTACACCCTGGCCGGCTGAAATCGGCGCGTACGTTCATTTCGGAGACAAGGTTTGCCCGAGTCTTGTCATCGCTCATTCCGGCGGCATCGAGTACCAGTATGGAATGGTCGTACCGGCAAAATTCAGGTGGCTCGGGTCTTGCCTATCACCCGCCACTCGAGGAATGGGCTTATCGAATGTACAAGCTGCGCGACTACACAGGGCCATCTGTCTGGAAGAAGTACGAGATATCTGGGAGCTGCCCAGGCTTAGAAAACGTAGCTGGCCACCAGAATTTTGATGTTTTGCAGCACGCGCTCTCGCGCGAAGAGATAGAGCGCGTATACGATTGCAAAAAATACGACGAACTGTGTGGAATTGAACAGCATGGAACGCCTCACGCATCGTAGCGCACCAATCACGCGGACTTAAAGGGCCTGCCGACAAGGACTAAAAGCGGACACAATAAGACATAAGCTTTGTTCCCGCGTAAGCGCGAACCAGTCCGGTAACGTGCGTGTATACCGACCCCGATCTCGTTCCATTTGAGCCGCCTGAACGCCCGCTCGGCCTGCTGGGCCTGCGCACCTTGATGCGCAACTATATCGAGACGGTTCCCCGCTCCGCCTACGATCAAAACGTCACGCATTTCCGCACCCGGATGTCCGACGTCCTGATCGTGTCCGATCCGGATATCATTCAGGACATTCTCGTCGACAAGGCGGACGCATTCGGGCGTGACCCAACGACGCGGCGATCATTTGCGCCGGTCATCGGCGACACCTCGCTTTTTCTCGCAGAGGGCGCCGACTGGCGCTGGCAACGACGCGCGGTGGCTCCAATCTTCCGGCACGAGATGCTGCTGTCGTTCGTGCCTGTCTTCGCTGCGATGGCGCAGCGCCAAGTCGATCGTTGGCGGGAGGCGGACCGCACAGTCCCGACAGACGCCGCGGCGGCGATGACACGCACCACGTTTGAAATCATCGTCGAAGCGATGCTGGGCGGTTCGGCAAATCTCGACGCGGATCGATACAGCCGCGCCTTGACGGACAATTTCGATACGATTCCCTGGCACATTATCTACGTCATGTTCTCGATTCCGGAATGGATGCCCTACCCGCATCGACGCCGCGCGATGAAGTCGCGCGACTTCCTGCACCGGGACATCCGACGGATCGTCGCCGCGAGGCATTTCAGTCAATCTTCCCACTCCGATTTACTCAACCTGCTGCGCCGCGCCCGCGATCCCGAAACCGGACGGAGCATGACCGATGACGAGATCGTGGCCAATCTTCTCACCTTCATCACCGCGGGCCACGAGACAACCGCCGTCGCGCTGGCCTGGACGCTTTGGCTTCTGGCCAAGGACCAGGCCACGCAACAGCGCGTGCTTGATGAAGTCAGATCGGTCGCAGGAGATCAGCCGATCGATGCGGCCAACGTCGAGGGTCTGGCGTTTTGCCGTCAGGTGATCCAGGAGGCGATGCGGCTATTCCCGCCTGCCCCCGGGATCGCGCGGATCTCGAAGGCTACGGTCAAAATAGGTGACGCGCAGTTCCCCGCAGGCACGCGAATTCATATTCCCGTCTTCGCGCTGCATCGGAACGCCGGTCTTTGGGACAACCCTGATGCCTTCGATCCGGATCGCTTCGCGCCGGATCTGGTCAAGGCGCGACCACGCTTTGCCTTCCTGCCCTTCGGCGGCGGACCGCGTGTCTGCATCGGAGGCGGTTTTGCGATGCTCGAAGCCGCCGCAATCCTTGCGACCATTGTACGCGCGTTTCGCTTTGATCCCGTTGCCGGCCACAAACCGAAGCCCGTGGCGCGGGTCACGTTGCGTCCCGCGGGCGGAATGCCGTTACTCATTACGGAGCGGTGAAGGCCGGCGGTTCCGGCATACCGCCTCGCGTCAGCAACGAACCGGTGCGCTTATTTGGCAGCTTGCTTGAATTGCCCCTGCAGCTTCCCATATAGCGCTGCCGTGACGTGTTGAACCGATCGGGGGTGACGATGAGCTACTTGCGCACCGCAATTCTGCTCGCTGGCTTGACCGCGTTGTTCATGTTGGTCGGCTATCTGATCGGCGGACCGAACGGTGCGGTGATTGCGTTCTTTGTTGCTGCCGCGACGAATTTCATAACGTACTGGAATGCCGACAAGCTCGTGCTGTCGACGCAGGGCGCCCAGGAGGTCGACGAGCACACGGCACCCGAACTCGTTCATATGGTGGCTGACCTCGCCCAGCGTGCGGAACTGCCGATGCCGCGTGTCTTTGTCATGGACAATCCGCAGCCGAATGCGTTCGCCACAGGGCGTAACCCACAGCATGGCGCAGTCGCAGTCACAACCGGCTTGCTCGAAATGCTTTCGCGCGACGAACTCGCGGGAGTCGTTTCCCACGAGCTCGCTCACATCAAAAACCACGACACGCTTCTCATGACGATCACTGCCACGGTCGCCGGCGCCATCTCCATGCTGGCGCAGTTCGGGATGTTTTTCGGCGGAGGCCGTCGCGACAGCAATAGTGGCATGGGGGTGATCGGCACCCTGCTGATGGTCGTACTCGCGCCGCTCGCAGCAATGCTGGTTCAGATGGCGATCAGCCGTACCCGCGAATATGCCGCCGACAATATGGGCGCGCGGATCAGCGGAAATCCCGCGGGGCTCGCTTCGGCTCTGGCCAAGATCGACGCGGGCGCGCATGCGATCGAGAATGCTCCAGCCGAGCAAAACCCGGCGAGCGCGCACCTTTTCATCATCAATCCGCTGTCGGGGGCGCGCATGGATAATCTCTTCGCGACCCATCCGGCGACACAGAATCGCATCGCGGCCCTGCAACAGCTCGCAGCGGACATGGGCCGCGGCTCTTCCGCGCGGCCGCCCGCATCGCCTGCCGCCGGCGGACCGTGGGGACGACAGAGTCCTTGGGGCTAAATCAGGCGGCGGCCGCTGCTTCGTAAATTCGCGCGACCGGTTCGGGCAGGTCTTGTCCAGCCGCCTGCTCGTACCCGATCACCCGCAGCGCCCCGGTGCCCGGACACATTTCGACGGCGAGCCTGGTCTGCGAATTGAGGACCGGCGGCGAGACCCATCCGAATTCATCGGCGCCGAATGAAGCAGACGAAGCCACAATGTGCTCGCGTCTTGTGCGGCTATTTTCCATCGCTTCGGAAGACGTCCGCGTCAACGTCGCCTCGGCCGCCACGCGCGGTTCCCAGGGCAACCCGCTTCGCAGCCAGTCGTTTGCGGCGACGGTGTCGTCGTCCCGACTTACGAAATCATTCTCCGTGCGTTCGATGACGCAGCGCTCGCCGGAACGACAGCCGACCAACACAAAAATTGCCGGCCGAGCGATCGGTGTGGTTTCCAGACGGTGCCGTGCCTCGCCAAACGTTTTGCAGGTCTCAAAAACCTCACGCAGCAGATGATCGGGGGGAATTGAGCGGATCCGCCATGTCCGCATGGCGTTCAAGGCGAGATCATAAGGCCGCAGCCACGGCTGGCGCGTGCGCCGCCACATCGGTGCCTGGTTGATGCAGCCCGCAAAGCGCCCGCGGGCCGACGCCGTGAGAACCCCCGCGTAGCCCGGCCAGCTCACGCTGTCGAAATCGCCGGCGCTGCCGCGCATCCGTACCACCTCGACATGGCGCCCCAGCCCCGGAAACGGCCAATCGAGCGTTCTGGCGAGCCAAGGCATGTCGCCCTGCTCGCGGGCCAGAGCTGTGCAGCCCCACTGATAACAGCCGTTGAGAAACCAGATCCCGGAAAAACCGAGTTCGGCCGCAATGGCATGAATCTCCGCGGCATAAGGCGAACGGGACCGCTTGAGCCAGAGGCGCGTCATTGTGTCCATCGCCGGCAGCAGCCCGGCAGCGAGACGCGGCAACCAGTCCACGCACGCGTCGCGCAGAGCCCGGGCACGCGCGCGACCTTCTGCGGCGTGACGGACGGGCCCGCCATGACGCACATCGACAACTGGAATGCGTGGAAGAGAGGCGATTGTCATTCAACGGTCTCACGTCACCAACGGTAAAACGGTTCTCGATACCTCTGGCGAACGTCGTGGGATAGCCCTGAATTTGGGCACACTCGACCTATGCGGAACCCCGCTTATAGACCCCCGCTATGAATGCCGACGTGCAGACGCATCGATTTCTGTCGACCCCGTATTCTTGATGAGTCCGAAAAGGCAAGATAGCCGCAATCAAAGCGGCTATTTGTCCCGCGTAAAATTCGTTAACGCGAAACGGGCATCAGAATCAGGCATTCAAATCGCAAAAATATCCCGAAAGTCGCGTGCTGCCGGCCTTGTTCGCAGCTTGAGGACTGTGGCAAACTGTGGCGTTGGTAATACTTCGGAGATCTAGCATGCCTCAGGGCACCGTAAAGTGGTTTAATCCGACGAAGGGCTATGGCTTCATCCAGCCCCAAGAAGGCGGGAAGGATGTGTTCGTACACATCTCGGCCGTTGAACGCGCCGGACTTAGCACTCTGAACGAGGGTCAGACCGTTCAGTTCGAACTCGTCGAGAACCGCGGGAAGACGTCCGCGGAGAACCTCAAGGTCAAGTGACCTGAGACGTCCAAGCTGACTACCGGCTTGTCTGTCTAAATTGCACCGCCGAGCTACTGCGCCCGGCGGTTGTTGCACGTGCGCGCGCTAACGCGTGAGCCGTTCGAGTTCCGGAAACGGCGCGTACGCGACCTCTTTGCAGAGTTCACGGACGTCCCGCGGCGTATCGATGAAACGGTCGAGCTTGCCACCGACAAAGGTGGCGGCACCGTCTTTTGAGCCCAGATATTTTCCATCGGTATTGCGCGAGTCGTAACGGACGCACACCACGTAGCGATCTCCGGGACCGATATATTTGAGTTGCGGCTGCGACACCGCGGCACTGCGAACATGCGACGGATCGTTGAGATAGGTGCGCAGGAAAGCCAGCAGGTCCTGACGGTATCGTTGCGGAAAGACGTTCTCCGCATCCCAGCGTGCCTTCAGTTCGGAGGCGCTCGGTTCGATATTGGTGGTGCAGCCGGCAAGCACGGCGGCAACCAACAACCCCACCAGTCGCATGCGCCCAAACCCCTGCAGTCGTCCCACTATGACGGGTAGCACCTTATCGCCCCGATGCGCTGCATGCAGAACAAATGTATGCTCGTGCCCATAAGAATAACCCGGGGAGGACGTCATGACACTCACACGCCGGACGGTCGTACTCGCCGGCATGACCGCGCCATTGGCTGCGCCCTTCGTGGCACGCGCCCAATCATGGCCTTCAGGTCCGTTGCGCATCGTCGTCGCTTACCCGCCCGGCGGGTCCACGGACGCCATCATGCGCCTGGTGCAGCCGGGATTGCAGCAACGTCTTGGCCACCCGATCGTGATCGAGAACCGATCCGGAGCCTCCGGAAGCGTTGGAACCGCGGCGGTGGTGAAATCGCCGCCCGACGGCAACACCTGGCTCGCGGTTTTCGATAACCACGCGGCAAATCCATTTGTGCTGCCGCCACTGCCCTACGACAGCGAGAAGGATCTCGATCCGGTGCTGCTGATCGGCACCGCGCCCTACATGATCACCACGGCTGCAGCCAAGTCTTACAAGACGCTTGCCGATGTCATCGCTTTCGCCAAGGACAATCCTGGCAAAGTGAGCTACGGCTCAGTCGGCAGCGGCAGCGTCGGACATCTGGCCATGGCGCTCCTGTCGCAGCGCGCCGGCGTCAAGCTTACCCATGTCCCCTATCGCGGCGGCGGTCCGGCGATGAACGATGCCGTGGCCGGCCACGTGGAGCTTCTCGTTGGGAGCACCGCACTGTCGATGCCGCAGGTCGAGGCCGGCACAATTCGTCCGATCGTGCAAACCGGAAAAGAACGCAATCAATTTATCGCAAAGGTGCCCACTGTCGCCGAGAGCGGCTTTCCCGGATTCGAAGCCTATGCCTGGTGGGGCATCTTTGCGCCGGCCGGAACTCCGAAAAACATCATCGAGCGTTTCGGCAATGAGATGGCTGCAACCTTGCGCGAGGAGCGCATCGCCAAGCAATTGGTTGAAACTCAGCAAGTGAGTTTGACCCTCGGCGGGCCAGAGGTCGAACGCGCCTTCGTCACCAATCAGATGCAGACCTGGGGCAAGGTTGTGAAAGACAACAACATCAAGGCCGATCAGAACTGACCCTCGAATAAATTCCGCCACGCGGTGTTCCTCAGTGAGGCCCGCCGAAAATCCGCCCTGCTCACGTGGGAGACGGGAGATCATGCACGAAGTTTCCCGCCGTTCATTCCTCGGCGCATCCGCGTTGGCTGGTGCAGCTCTTGCGATGCCGGCAAGCGCCGCCGTGCCTTTCGCCGGCGTGCAGGGCCCGGGCGCCTATCGTTTTAAGCTAGGTGATTTCCAGCTTACCGCGCTTTTCGACGGCATCTGGTACCTGCCCTTCGATGAGAAGTTGGTGCGCAACGCCAGCGGCGCGGACGTCAATCAGGCGCTCGCTGCAGCATTCCTGCCCCCGAACATTTTGCCGATATCCTTCACCGCTCTGCTCGTGAACACGGGAACGAAGCTAATTTTGATCGACACGGGGACCGCCGGTCAGATCACCGACACGGCTGGCAGCATGCTCGATAACCTCTACGTTGCCGGGATCGATCCCAAAGCGATCGATACGATTCTGATCTCGCATTTTCACCCGGATCATATCGATGGCATCAAGACAATTGACGGTGCCAAGGTTTTTCCGAATGCGGAGATTCTCGTGCCGGAACCCGAATGGGCCTTCTGGATGAACGACGCCAATATGGCTGCCGGCACAAGGCGCGGTGAAACGCTACTTCCTCAATGCACGGCGCATCTTTAACGACATTGCCGGCGAAGTGCGACGCTTCGCTCCCGGCGCGGAGGTCGCGCCGGGGATTGTTTCGGTGCCCGCCTTTGGCCACACGCCGGGCCATACGGCTTTCACCATCAGTTCAGGCAACCAAACGATGCTCGCGATGAGCGACACCGTTCGCAATCCCTATCTCTTTGCGCGGCATCCCGACTGGCAACCGACCTTCGACATGGATGGGCCGCAAGCCGTCGCGGCGCGCCGGCAAATGCTCGATCGCGTTGTCGCCGACCGCATGCTGGTCCAGGCCTATCACTTCCCCTTCCCTGCATGCGGCCACATGGTCAAGACCGCGACCGGTTACGAGTTCGTGCCGGTCGAATGGCAGCCGTTGTGACACTCTAAAAGGTTGCCCCCGCTCTGAGCACGAAAGTTCGCGTCGGCTGCGGATAGGCGCTGAAGAATCCCTGGGTGAAGGCGCTTGCGATGGCGTAATCGTAATAATTGGTGTTGAAGACGTTCAACGCTGCGAGTGACCAGAAAAACTGGTTCCACTCACCGCCGATTTTCACATTCATTGTGGCGTTGGCCGGAATCGTCGGCTGAATATTCTTCTGATCATTGTCCATGGGACGATCGCTCCAGAACGTCGCGGTGACATCAAGAACGAGGAGTTTCTTCACGATATCCCAGGTCAGGCCGGTATAACCGCTCCAGGGGGCGACCAACGGCACCTCTTTTCCGGCGAACTGTCCTTCGCGGAAGGTTGCGCGCGTATAGGCAACGCCGGCACGCAGGCGAACGTCATCGGACAGTTGATAGGTTGCACTGTTTTCCCAGCCGATCCGCTGCGTCGGATCGAGATTCACATTGGCAAAAAGCGCAGGGATGAAATGGATTTCGTTGTTGAGCTCCATGATGTAGCCGGTTGTCTGGAAATTGAATTTTCCCAACGTTACGCGCAGACCATTTTCGACGTCGTAAGACGTTTGCGTTTTCATATTCAGATTTGGCGGCACGACAACGTCGAACGGATTGCCTGCGCCCACGCGCTCATCCGCATTGGGCAGACGAAAAGCCCGCGCGGCACGGCCAAAAAAGGCCAAGGTCGGGTTAAGACGGTACTCGTACCCGAGATGCAGGGCATACTGCCATTCACTACTGTCGGCAGGGGCCGCTTGCGGACTGCTGGCGTAGAACCCGGCATTGGGGTCGACGGCCGGGTTGTAGACATCCTGGCCCTTGACGAAATTACGTTGCAGACGCCCGCCGTAAGAAATGTCCAGCGCCGGCGTCACGGTGGTCGTATTCATTGCGTAGATAGACGCCGTCGTTTGCCGGATACTGTAGCGATGAATGTCGGGCAATCCCTGCGCCTGCGGCCGATCTGAATCATATTGCGTATTGTAAAAATCGATGCCGGTGAGGAGACGGTTCGGCACGCCGAAGAGTTGATGACGCATGTCAAGTCGTGGCGTCACCGACGACGTCGTCATGATCGTATCGACGTAGTTCGCGGGTCCAGCGGTCGACGGATCAAAGACAAAGAACGGGTTGTTGAAGTAATTGAAGAACTGACTTTGCTGGAACTTTCGCCGCACGCCACCGTCGACAATGAGGTCGATTCCCGAACCCAGTGTGCGCGTGAATCCGGCCGTAACACCGAAGTCCTGTTTGTGTCCCCAGTCAAATGGTGTGACCGAAGCCCGCGGGGTATCAAGCGTAATCGGATAGACCAGCGGCAGATTTTGCAGAGCGCCGGGAAAATTCTGGCGCTGGGAATCGGCAATAATATTCACATAGCCGGTCCACTCGGGGCCTCGGTAGCTCAAATTGCCAACGGCATTTTGCTGACTCAGCTGGCTGTTCTGGCGATAGCCGGACGACGTCGCGGCGTTGGCGTAAACGGCCGTCGACCAGGGGCCCGACGTGGCGCCAGCGGATACGCGCCCTTCCCCGAAACCGTAAGATCCGACTGCACCCTCGACGCGACCGGAGAAAGGTGCACCCGATGCTGTCTTCGTCACGATATTGATCACGCCGCCGACGGCGCCATCGCCGTAGAGAACCGTGCCGCTCATGCCCCGGGTGATTTCAATTCTTTCGATGCTGTTGAGCGGGATCTGCGAGAAGTCGAAACCCTGGAGGTCGAAATCCTGATAGCGCCGCCCATTCACCAGGACGAGCACGTTAGACTGCGCGAATGCGCCGAAGCCGCGCAGATCGACCAGGTCCCCATTGCCGTTCGGGCTGCCGGTCACGTGCATGACCTGGACGCCGACCTGCTGTGCCAGAATATCCGGCAAGGACTGCGACGGAGACCGTTCAATGTCCTGCGCGGTGATTACGCTGGTGGATGCGCCGACAATGCCAGCGGTACCGGTCCGGCTCCAGGACACATCGATTGGCGGCAAGACCACCGCACTGTTTTGTGCGGCTGCATGCCCCGCAAAAAAAGTCACAAGCGCCAGCGCGGCGCCCTGACCGCGTAGTGTAAGTCCCATGACTCACGTTCCTTCGTTTGCGTTCGCACGAAGGCGAACGCATCGGTGAAGACCACGTCCGATGCGAAGGGCACATTGATCCGCCAAACGACGGACTTCATGTGCGGAATGTCGTGGGAGGCTTTCCTCTCACGGCCTTCGCCCCGGCATTGCCGTCACCGCTGCGAAAGACCGCTCCGTATGGACGCCCCGTCCACCGGTTGGGTGACTGCGCTGGCAGGTCTCCTGGCTCGCGGGTCGTTGCCTTGTCGGTCCGGCCTTCCCAGTTTCCCAGTGGCCGTATTGGACCTAAAGCTCGCCGCTCACAGTTGCGGGGGCAGCCACGGATTACTCCAAATTCGAATGCTCGAATCTGTAGGGTCCGTGTTCCCTCTTTCGTCCCCGGAATCACTCGGGGAACCAGCACGGTAAAATGTTCTCTTGAACGTGTGGGCAAGTCAAGCCACGCGCCTGGCGTGCTACGGGGTGGCCCCGTTTCACGATCATGTTATTCTTATATGTCAGGGACTACACGCCAATCACGGATTGTTTTTTTCCTATCCGCCGGCTTTGCCGTATTCTGACGCCGGATTTTGCAGGAGATCGCCAATGACCTTGATCCAGGCCCTTCGCCGCGTCGGTGTGCTTGCCGCCGCGGCGCTGCTCGTGACCGCCGTCAGCATGAAGCCGGTGACCGTCTATGCAATGGGCACTGACAGTCCGCCTCCCGCCGACGACGGCAGCAAGAAGAAAAAGAAAAAGAAGGACAGCAGCGTCATCGAGCAACAGCAACAGCAGCAGGCCCAGGAAAAATTCCTGCGCGACTATCGCGAGGCACGTCAGCTTATTCTCGACGGCAAGTACGAAGCCGGCATCGCCGCGATGCACGCGCTTGGCCACGATGAACACCCCGACGTCGCCAATTACATCGGCTACGCCAACCGCAAGATGGGTGACTACGAGCAGTCGAAGATCTGGTACGAGGCCGCGCTCAAGGCCGACCCGAACCATGTACGCACATGGTCGTACTACGGCATGTGGCAGATGGAGCAAGGCAATCGACTGAAGGCTCTCGAAGACCTGCAGAAGGTCCAGCTGATCTGCGGCAACACAAGCTGTGAAGAGTATCGCCAGCTAAAAGCCGTGATCGATGGCACGGCGACGTACTGACAGCCAGACGCAGCTTTCCAATTGTCATGCCCGGCCATGTGCCGGGCATGATGCTATTTGGCAGTCTCTGCCACGATCCAGGCGTGATAGGCGCTATCGAGGTTCTCCGCCGGCAGGACCATGAAAGCCGGCGTGGTATAGGTGTGCAGTTCTTTGACGGCCCCGCGCACGGGCTCGGCCATCGATGCGCGGGTCTTGATGAACATGACGACCTCTTCAGCCCGCTCGATTTTGCCCTCCCACCAGTAATGCGAGACCATTCCGGGCAGAATATTAACGCAAGCCGCCAGCCGGCGTTCGACGATCGTGCGCCCGGCCCGCTCCGCCTCGACAATCGATGGCCAAGTCGTATAGACGAGCACCGCGCGTTCCATCGTCAGGTCCCCTTATGAGCAGCCAGCTCAAACGATTTCAGCATATTGCCTTTGTCGCGAGCCATACGCCGGAAGCCCGTGAAGCCTATGGCCGGCTTGAGAAACGCTACGGCAATGCCGATCCCGCGAAGGCCGATGTCATTGTCGCGCTCGGCGGCGACGGGTTGATGCTGCAGACCCTGCATAAGTTCATGAACTCGGGCAAGCCTATCTATGGCATGCACCGCGGCACGGTCGGTTTCCTGATGAATGAATTCGTCGAGGAAGGGCTGACCGAGCGACTGTCGAACGCGCACATCACCATCATTCATCCATTGGTCATGCAGGCCCGCGACGCCCAGGGCCGTAACCACGAGCACCGGGCAATCAACGAGGTCTCGCTGTTTCGCCAGAGCGCGCAGGCGGCGCACCTGCGAATAATGATCGACGGACAGGAGCGGCTTGCGGAGCTCATCGCCGATGGTGTCCTCGTCGCAACGCCGGCCGGCTCAACCGCTTACAATTTGTCCGCGCAAGGCCCGATCATTCCGATCAACGCACCGCTGCTAGCACTGACAGCGATTAGTCCGTTCCGCCCACGACGATGGCGTGGCGCGCTGTTGCCGAACAAGGCCAAGGTCACGATCGAGATCATGGACGCCGATAAGCGTCCAGTCGCCGCCGTTGCCGACCATGATGAAGTGCGGTCGGTGCGCAGCGTCGATATCGCCATGGATCACAATATTTCACTCAACTTGTTGTTCGATCCCGGCCACAATCTCGACGAACGCATCCTGCGCGAACAGTTCGGTTTCTAGGAGCGTGCGTGTCGAAGACATTTGATTTTTCGGTCAACGGCAAAGCGGTCAGCGTGTCGCTCGACAACGAGGACACTCCGTTGCTCGATGTCCTGCGCAACGAACTCGGCTTGATGGGCACACGCTTCGGCTGCGGCCTCGAGCAATGCGGCTGCTGCATGGTGCTGATCGACGGCGCGCCGGAGAAATGCTGCACCAAACCGGCCTCGAGTATCACCGGAAAACAGATCGTCACCGTCGAAGGTCTCGGCAGCGCTTCGCACCCTCATCCTTTGCAACAGGCCTTTCTTGACGAGCAGGCCGGTCAGTGCGGCTATTGCCTGTCCGGGATCCTGATCTCGGCCAAGGCACTGCTGGACAAAAACCCCAAACCCTCGCGCGCGGAGATTGCGCAGGCGCTCGATGGCAACATCTGCCGTTGCGGATCGCACAATCGCATCATGCGTGCGGTTGAAAAGGCGGCGGCCGTCATGCGCGCGGGAGCGGCACGATGAATGCCCCTCTTCCCGGACCGTTGAACGACAATCCCAATCTCGATCGCTGGGTCGCTTTTCCATCGGCGGGAAAGGTGACCGTGCTGACCGGGCGCGTTGAACTTGGCCAGGGCGTGCTCACGGCGATGGCACAGATCGCCGCCGACGAACTCGACGTCGCAATGGCGCGCATCACCATCCGCTCAGGTGATACTGAAAAGGCCCCGAACGAAGGCTACACCGCCGGCAGCCAATCGATGCAGTTTGGTGGTGTGGCGCTGCGGCAGGCGCTCGCCGAAGTTCGCGCGCTGTTTCTCGATCAGGCGGCGAAAGTGCTGGCCTGCAAGGCCAGCGAACTCTCCATTCGCGACGGCAGCGTCTATCACAACGGCAAATCGACCGGACAGGACTACTGGACACTTGCCGGCGCGGTCGATCTTGCAATCAAGGCAACCGGCGCCGCCACGAGAAAGTCCGTCGGCGATCTCAAGACCATTGGCGCGAGCAGCGCCCGTCTCGACCTCCCCGCGAAGATTTTCGGGCACGGCGTTTTCATTCACGACATGCAAATTGACGGCATGGTGCACGCGCGCGTCGTCCGTCAGCCAAACCGTGGCGCGACGATCGGTGCGATCGACGAAAACGCAATTCGCCGTGCAGCCAAAGGCCCCATCGAATTCGTGCGCAACGGAAATTTTCTGGCGATCCTGGGCGACATCGAGACTGCTGTGGAAACGGCGGGCGCTGCCGCGGTGAACCATGTGACGTGGCAGAACGTCGAAGCTCCGACCGCGATCCAGCAGGAGGCCAACTGGTTGTTGCAACGGCCGGCGGTCGATCGACCCTTCGGGGCAGAGCCGGCTGATCCGAAAGGCAGGGAGCGCTTTGAAAGAACCTATACGCGCGGCTACCTCGCGCACGCGTCGATCTCGCCCTCGTGCGGTCTAGCGCTCTTCAAGGATGGCCAACTGACGGTTTGGACGCACTGCCAGGGCGTGTACCCGCTGCGCGCGGCCTTGGCGAAGACGCTGAAGCTCGAACCGTCCTCAATTGTCGTTCATCACGTGCAGGGCTCAGGTTGCTACGGCCATAACGGCGCCGACGATGCGGCGGCCGACGCCGCGATCATCGCCATGCAGAAGCCGGGTCAGCCAATCCGCGTGCGCTGGCGACGCGAGGAAGAATTCATCTACGAGCCGAAAACACCGGCGATGATCGTCAAGGTTTGCGCGCTGCTTGATGAGGCCGGCAAGCCCACCGACTGGACGCAGGAAATCTGGAGTCCCACGCACAATCAGCGTCCCGGCGGGGGCGGCAATCTGCTCGGCGCCCTCGCCTTGCCCGATCCGCCACCGGAGCCCGCACCGAACGACGTACCGGAGGCCAACGGGGGCGGCGCCACACGCAATGGCGAGCCGCTCTACAATATTCCCACCAAACGCATGCTCCATCATCTGGTGACAGAAGCGCCCGTGCGCACTTCGGCGCTGCGCGGCCTTGGTGCGACGTCCAACGTATTCGCTCTCGAGTGCTGCATCGACGAACTTGCCGAACACGCCGGACAAGATCCCGTGCAATATCGCCTCTCGATCACCTCCGATCCGCGCGCTCGCGCCGTGATCGAAAAAGTGGCCGCCATGGCGAAATGGACGCCAGGTGCTGCCAGCGGCGCAGGCCGCGGCCGTGGCATTGCTTTCGCCCGCTACAAAAACCGCGCCGCCTATTCCGCTGTGGTCGTCGAACTTTCCGTCGACGAGGCAATCACCTTGCATCACGTTTGGTGCGCGACCGATGCCGGTTTGGTCATCAATCCGGACGGTGTGATCAATCAACTCGAAGGCGGAATCATTCAGGCGGCAAGCTGGGTGTTGAAGGAACAGGTCCGTTTCGACAACGGCGTCGCCTCGTTCGACTGGGAAACCTACCCGGTCCTGAAGTTCAGCGAAGTGCCGGAAATCGACATCGAACTGATCAACACCAAAGACGAAGTTCCGCTCGGTGCCGGCGAAGTCACTGGCGGACCAACTGCTGCGGCCATCGGCAACGCCGTTTCGCATGCCCTCGGCACCCGTATTCGCGAGATGCCGCTGACACGCGATCGGATCATGGCCGCGCTTTTGAAGGAATAGCCCGCGTCGGATGCGCGGTGACGCTATGCTAAACCATTCGTTAACGACGCCCCGGTAGCTTCATGCGGTGGTATCGGGCTCCAAGGGCGCCCGAAGCCGGGGCGCCATGGTTCGCATCGATTTCAACCGTTTGCGTTTCCTCGTCATCGACGACAACGCACATATGCGCCGCATATTGCGCACCCTGCTGCATGGGTTCGGCGCCCGCGAAGTCTATGAAGCTGAGGATGGCGCAGCCGGCCTTGAAGCCTTTACGCACTACATTCCCGACATCGTCATTACCGATTGGGCAATGCCGATCTTCGACGGCCTCGAGCTGATGCAGATGATCCGCCAGCCCGGCGCCAACGCCAATCCATACGTCGCGATCATCATGCTCACCGGTCATTCCGAGAAGAAGCGCGTCACTGCCGCGCGCGATGCCGGCGTCACCGAATTCCTGTGCAAGCCGATTTCAGCGAAGGGACTCTATCAGCGCATCATCAACGTGGTGGCCAATCCGCGGCCATTCATCAAGACAAAGACCTATTTCGGCCCCGATCGACGCCGGAATATTATTTCAAACTATATCGGCCCGGAACGACGCAAAGGTGGCAAAGCCGACGTCATCCGGCAGACGCCTTTGCTGGATAAAGCTCGCGCCCCGGTCTGACAAAGGCTCAACGCCATGCCTCGCCCGAAAGATACGGCAGCGATCGTCACCTTCGGCGATCACGAGATCATTACGCCCGAAAACAAGTTGAGCGTTGCCGTGTCGAAAACACCTGGCCAGAGCGGCGACGATCCCATCGCTCGGGCCGAGAAGGCGCTGGCCGATCTCTCAAATCAGTTCGCGAGCTGGATGGATGCCGAATGCGACCGGCTCGACAAGGCCCGCCGCGAGCTTGCCAAAAATCCCGATGCGGCGAGCAAGGACGCCCTCTTCCATGCTGCTCACGACATCAAGGGCGAGGCAGCGACTTTCGGTTTTCCGGCCGTTGCATCCGCGGCGCAGAGCCTGTGCAGGCTGATTGAGCACGCGCCGGACATTGCGCGTGTGCCGTCGAAACTGATCGACCAGCATGTGGACGCGGTACGCGCGATCCATCGTGAGTATACGCGTTCCGATGCGAAACAGCTCGCGACCACGTTGACCAAACGGCTACGCGACGTGACAGACGAGTTTCTGGTTCACGAAAATCGCGATCGTCCCGAGGTTCTTGAGCAGCTCAAGGCGCCCTCGATCGCGCCCGAGTGAACCCCGGCTAGGCTGCGGCGAGCCTTGTCTCGGCGTATGCGGGCTCGGCCGCGATGAATGCCGGATCGACCTCAGAGTCCTGATCCGCGTCGAGGGACGCCGGCTCCGCCGCTGCGTGTGACTGATCGGCCTCAATAAGCGCTGGCTCAATCTCGCAATAAGATTGGTCCGCCTCAATAAGCGCCGCCTCAATCGCGGAATAAGTTTGGTCCGCCGCAATAAGTGCCGGCTCCATTTCGGAATAGGATTGGTCCGCTGCAACAAGTGCCGGCTCGGCCGCAACGTAAGATTGATCCGCCTCGATGATGTCGGCCTCGGCGACAAGATCATCGCAGAACAACCGCGCCTCTTCGCGTGCTGCTTCCACGGCGAAACGTCTGAGCAAAGCCAGCAGCGAGACCGCATCCTCGCTCCGTTCGCGGGTACAGGCGCCGAGCACGCGCTCGACCATACGCCGTTTGAGCCTGGAAGCTCCTCCCTGTTCGCCGACCAGCAGGCCTGCACGCATCGCCGACAGTGCCTCCCGGAAGGCCGGATAGGCGACATCGGGTAATCCAGCCTCACGATAGAGCGCGCGAAAACCCGAGATGTTCTTGTCGTGGATGTAGGCCGTCACCCGATCGATTGACATGCCTGACAGTTCGGCCAGCGCCTCCTCGAACAGCACCACATTACCGGACAACAAGGCGCGCAAAAGCATTCCGGCCGTGAGCTGTCCCGTCTGGCGCAAATGCTGCACCAGTGCCCCGACCTCGTCGTAGCTCGTGTCGGCGGCAAGCGCCACGGTCGCCTTCTCGCACGCATCTCGTGTCGTAAATTCGGCGTGCTCCGGTCCCAACCATTGTCGTGCGGCGACAAAGCCGGCGAGTGTCTGTGACAATTTCGAAAGCAGAGCCTGGCGCATCGCCATCGGCAAATCATCTCGCGCCATAAGATTTTCGCGGATGGGCGCCAGGTGACCGAAACGCTCGATAATTCGATCCAACGAGAACGGCGCGGCGTCGAGCTCGGGATTTTCCAAGAAGTGTGAGACAGGCCTCTGCCGAACCGACCTCGGCGATAGCGGCGGCAAGTCCACGTGTCACGAAACGCCGGCCGGCAATGGCAACCTGCATCGCAGGTTCGCCCGTCGCGATCAGGTCGACCAGATCGTCTTCAACCAGCAGCGGCGAATGCGCGAGTATTGGAAGGGCGACGTCTGGCTGATCGGCGGCCAGTGCGTGCACGACAATCTGCGGCGCACCCTCCGCAGACGCGAATGCCTCGGCCATCGCACGGCGGACGAGCGGCGACGCATCATCCAGCAGCATGATCATCGCGCCTTCGGCGGCGGCGAGATCATCAGCCGACAGGTCGGAGTAGAGATAGGCGCGCGCAAGCGCCGAGGTGGCCTCCGCCCGCTCCCCGGGCGGCGCCTGGCGCACCCATTGCAAAAACTGACGAACGATCATGGCAGACCGACGCGACGTAACCGCCACCCACCTGACGGCAGCATCAGGCTACCGAATGAGCCTTAACAAAGCGTTCACCATAGAAATTGATCGGCTGTTAAGCATGAGCGGCGCGACGCGATAATCAGGCCAAAATCACGCCGAGATAAGCCGAGATCAGGCCAAGATCAGGCCAAGATCAGGCCTTGTCGCCCAATAGCTTGCGTTCGTTGGGCTTGGTGTCACTGAACAGATCGAACACCTTCACGGCCGGCGCCTGGGATGAACTGCCGCTCGCGGGCGACCCCCACAGGTTGTTGACGGTCTGCGCCAGAGGCTGGCTGACCCGATCCGTGAACATCGACTGGAACGACTGCCGTGCTGGAGGCGGCGGTGGCAGTTTCTCCCCGGCCTGCGCGAAAGCTTGCGTGACGCCGGCAGTATCGGGCGGTGGAATTGATGCTGGCGGGGTCGGAGGAGTCGGAATTGACGCCGGCGGCACGGGCGGCGGTGAGATCGACGCGGTGCGGATCGGACGTTCACCCGGAACCGATTTCACCGGCGCGGCCCCGATGGTCACCGGCGTCGGCAATGGCGGCGCCAGCGAAGACGGCGTACTGCCTTGCGTGTCGGCCCCGCCCCGCTGCGCGACGGCAACGTCGCGCGCCGAATTGAAAAGCCGCGTCAGTTTTCCGTAGACTTCGCCGACACTGCGCGCGCGACCGGACGTGTCGTAGAAAATGGTGCGGTTGGCCGCCGCGGCGTGCGGAAACATGGACGCAGCGCTCGTGCGCGGATTTTTCGATGCACCGTTGATCAATTTGCCGGCGCCATCGGCGCCCAGAAAATGCGCAATGTAGAGTTCGCCATTGGTCGGTTGCCGGCCAATGCTCGTGCTGACCAGCGCCGAATTGTTGCGTGTGAGGGCACCGGCCAGCATTGCGCTCGCCTGCGGATCGCTGCGCAGGCGCAGGATTTCGGCGCGCATCCTTGGATCCGAGACCGCGTAGCGACCATCGCGCTGACGCTCGATCGCATCGGCGTAGCGGCCCAATCCCAGGGCCGCCCCGTCCTGCTTCATGGTGCCGAGCCAGGTCTGGTCGATGAACTGATAGAGACCTTTCGCCGACGAGGTCGAGGCCTGCGCGGACGGGTTGAAATTGGATTCGATTTTCGCGGTGGTGAGCAGATATTCAAAGCTGATGCCAGTCGATTGCGCCGCCTGGCGGATCGCCCCAGTCACCTGCGGTGCCGAGCTGGCAGTAGCCGGATGAACGGCCATCGTGTTGCGCCTTGCGAAGATCTCGTCTTATGGGTGGTGACGCGGACGCAAACGTTCCCGGCCAGCCTGCCGAGCATGGGGGAATTATGGTAAACGAATGGTAAAGAAGGTTCCCAAACCTCTCTTTGCCAAGGATTTTCCGGAGGAATCGATGGTTGAAACAATCCAGCGGCACAAACGCGGCGGCCTCTTTTTCGAGGATTTCGAGGTCGGCAAGACATACGAGCACCGCTACACGCGCACCGTGACGCAGATGGACAACATGTTGTTTTCCAACATGACGCTCAATCCGCAGCCGCTGCACATCGACCGTCATTTCTGCGAGACCGAGACCGACTGGGGTCAGCCGCTGATGAACTCGCTGTTCACGCTCGGCCTCATGATCGGCATCCAGGTGT
The DNA here is from genome assembly GCA_963751535.1 of uncultured Alphaproteobacteria bacterium. Taxonomy (GTDB): domain Bacteria; phylum Pseudomonadota; class Alphaproteobacteria; order Rhizobiales; family Xanthobacteraceae; genus Pseudolabrys. The sequence continues at coordinate 392,657 of CAVVUW010000004.1, read as the reverse complement.
CGGACATGACGGTCGGCACCACCATCGCCAATCTCGGCATGACCGATGTCAAATTCCCCAATCCGCTGTTCGAGGGCGACACCATTCACTGCACGACGAAAGTCATCAGCAAGCGGGAATCAAAATCGCGGCCGGGCGCCGGCATCGTCGAGTTTCATCACCAGGCCTTCAAGCAGGACGGCACGCTGGTCGCCGAATGCCACCGCCAGGCCTTCATGCTGATGCGTCCGAAATAGAAAGAGGCCCGGCTTTGATGCCGGGCCTCGAATTTTTCCTCGCGCGATCGTTCAGATGCCGCGGCCGTAGAAGCCGCACCAGCGATGAACGTTCCACTCGATGTTCTGCTCGTATTGGGCGAGCGTCGCATATTTCGGCACGCGCACTTCCTTCGTTGCCGGGTCAAAGCATTTGCCGGCATCCGACGCCTTCTTCACTTCGGCAGCAAGGTCCGTCATGAAGGCGATCTGCTCTTCCATGTCCTTGCGGGTTCCGAGGCGCCCGTTCGGACCCGGATGGCCGGGGATCATCCGCTCCCAGCCGAGCGCCAGCGTCTTTTTCAGCGATGCTTCCCACTCGGTCGGATAAGAGTTGTTCACCGCGAGCCGCGATGGAACAGCGCCGAGCGAATTGAAATCGACGGCAAAGAGGATCTTCTCCTTCGGCAGCAACATCACGAGCGAAGAGTTGGAATGATTGCGACCCGTGAAGATAAGGTCGAGGGTCGTGCCGCCGAGTTTGATCGTGCGCTTGCCGTCGACCACCTGGTCGGGAATGACGACGTCCGGCGCCTTGAGCTGCGCGAGCCGCTCCTTGGCACGGCGATGCGAAATCACGGTTGCGCCGGCATCCTTGAACACCTTGCCGCCGGCAATGTGGTCGTAATGGTGGTGGCTATAGACAAGGTATTTGATTGGGGCCTGGGTAATCTTGCGGATCTCATCCAGGTAGGCTTTCGCCGCCTGCGGCCGGCCGTAGCTGATCGGATCGGTGACGATGACGCCGGCCGGCGTCACGATGAACATCGACTGATGGTTCTGGTAGCGGAAAATATAGACGTTGTCGGTGCCCTCGACCTTGGTGGTCGCGAACATCGGTTGCTGCGCCGCCGGTTGCGCCGGCGCTTGGGCCGGCGCTTGGGCCGGAGCTTGGGCGACCGCACTGGTGACGAGACCGGCCGTGAACAGCGCAGCCGAAAGTGTTATCAGCATCTTGTTTTGCATGGGTAATACCTCCCCCTCAATCCGTACCCCAACATGCTACTTTAATTCCCGCGCCAAAACCGCGCACCCGCGGGCACCTGGGCTAAATTCAAATACCTCAGCAAGGACGGCCATATGCGATCGCTTTTGTTCGTACCCGCCGACGGCGGCTCCAAGCTCGAAAAAGCAATGGCAAGCGGCACCGACGCCGTCATCATCGATCTGGAGGATTCAATCACGCCGGAGCGAAAATCTTTTGCGCGTGAGGCGACATTGGAGTTTCTCAAGCAGGCTTCGGCGACAAAGCAGCGCCCCCGCCTGCTGGTTCGCATCAACGGGCTGGACACCGGCATGACGGATGCCGACCTTGATGCGGTCGTACCAGGCCGGCCAGATGCCATTGTCTTTCCCAAGGCCGAAGGCGCGACAAGTGTCGTGCATCTCGATGCCAAGCTGACCGCGCGCGAAGCCGTTGCGGGCTTGCCTGAAGGCCAAATCAAGGTCCTCGCGCAGGCCGTGGAAACGGCGGCAGGCCTGTTCGCCGCGGGGACTTTTCGTGGCGCCAGCGAGCGACTGATTGGCTTGACCTGGGGCCCGGAAGATTTGTCGTCGGAACTGGGCGCGAGCGCCAACCGGGACGCAAAGGGCGATCTCACCGAGCCCTATCGTCTTGCGCGATCGGTCTGCCTTTTCGCCGCGGCGGCAGCAAAATTGCCGGCGATTGAAACCGTGTATGTGGATTTCCGGAATTCGGAAGGCTTGCGTCGTGACACGGAGGCGGCGCGCCGTGATGGATTTGTTGGACGCCTTGCCATTCATCCGGCCCAGGTGCCCGTGATCAACGAGGTGTTTACTCCCACGGTGGCGGAAATCGAGAAGGCGAAAGCTGTAGTCGCTGCTTTTGCCGCGCAGCCCGGCGCCGGTGCTGTCGGAATCGACGGAAAGATGTACGACCGGCCTCATCTTGTGCGCGCGCAGGCATTGCTGGCGAGCCAAAAATCGTGACGTCATCCGATCGCGGATGACGATGAGCTATTTCTTATAGACCGCCTTGGGATCAAACGTCTTCGCCGCGTCGCGGAACTCGAGCGTCGCTGCACCGGCTTTGCCGAGTGGCACCGCGCGGTAAAAGCACGAACGCCTCCCGGTGTGACATGCGCCCGCCCCTTGCTGGTCGACCTTCAGCCATATTGCGTCCTGATCACAATCGACGCGCAATTCGATGACGCGCTGGACGTGCCCGGAGGTTTCGCCCTTCTTCCAGAGCGTCTTGCGCGATCGGCTATAGTACCAGGCCTCCCCATCGGCGATGGTCTTGCGCAGCGCTTGGTCATTCATGTGCGCGACCATCAGCACGTCGCCCGATTTGGCATCGGTCACGACCGCGGTGATGAGTCCGTCGGCGTCAAATTTGGGTTTGAACGCCAGACCTTCTTCGATGTCGTGCGCGGATGAGGCCAAGGACGGCTCCTGCGTTCCGCCATCTGCGGCGGGCGCCTCAGGACGACGGAAAATTTCAATAAACCCGATCGAGAACTACCGCTGCCCGCCGCGCAGCATAGTCATGAAACGCACCTGCTCGGCGGCATCGTCGCGGAACGCACCCGTAAAATGCGTGGTCACGGTCAGCGCGCCGGGCTTCTCGACCCCACGCAGCGACATGCACATGTGCTCGGCTTCGATCATCACTGCGACGCCGCGCGGTTTCAAAATTTCGTCGATTGCCGTCGCAACCTGCGACGTCAGGTGCTCCTGCGTCTGCAGACGACGGGCGTAAACATCGACCAGGCGCGCAAGCTTCGACAGGCCTACGACGCGATCAACGGGCATGTATGCGACATGCGCCTTGCCGTAAAACGGCATCATGTGGTGTTCGCAATGCGAGTTGAAGGTGATGTCGCGCACCAAAACGAAATCATCGTAACCGCCCGTTTCACTGAACGTGCGATCCAGCACCTCGACCGGGCACTCGTTGTATCCCTGGTAAATCTCTTCGTAGGCACCGATCACGCGCTTGGGCGTTTCGAGCAAACCTTCGCGCGAAGGATCATCGCCGGCATAGGCAATCAGCGTGCGAACGGCGGCTTCCGCCTCCTCGCGCGTCGGCCGCGGCTCAACCGGCGCGGGCGCCGCCCGCACATGGTCGGACAAGCCCTGCTTCGGCCACGGCTTTACATTGGTGTTCTTCGCGTCCATGACGGGTCGCTCCGTTCGACCGGTACGCAAACGGTACCGGGTGTGTCACCGGGTTGGCCGCGTCAGTTAACCGATCCGGACCTTTTGCGGGTCCATCCGGGCGCCTGGACGCTGCATTCCCACTCGTGACGCCGAGAACCCTTCTCGCAGCGCCACATCAGCCCCTATATATTCATTTGCGACGCAGAGGCAAACCGCCAGACCCGAACATTGAAAAAACGGCAATGCTTAACGAGGTTTACAACGCCCGAATTCTCGAACTGGCGGGAAATATCCCCCGTCTGGGCCGGCTGCCTGCGCCTGACGCCACAGCTACGGCCCACTCGAAGCTGTGTGGCTCGACGGTCACTGTCGACCTGAAGACCAATGGCGATGAGGTCACCGATTTTGCCCATGACGTAAAGGCGTGCGCACTCGGGCAGGCCTCCTCGTCGATCATGGCGCGCCATGTGATCGGGTCAAAAGCTGCCGAACTCCGCGAGTTGCGGGAGACGGTTCGTAAAATGCTTAAAGAAAACGGCCCCCCTCCTGCGGGTAAATGGGCCGACATCGCCGTCCTCGAACCCGTGCGCGATTACAAGGCGCGGCACGCCTCAACTTTGCTGACCTTCGACGCGGTGGTTTCAGCGCTCGATCAGATCGAGGCCAAGTCGCGCGCGCAGGCGGCCGAATAATTATTTCGCAGCGGCAAGCCCGCCGGTCTTTGCTCTCGACAAATCGGCGCGCTCGCCGAGCGGCCTGTTGCAACTCGCCGAGAGCCGCGGGAGGTTCTGCGAAGCGCCGGTGTTGCCGAGCCTAATCCCGGTCATGAGCTGCGGCGTTTCAGTCTTGACCAGAATCGAGTGCGCGCCTGCAGCGGTAAAGGCACTCATCAGGGCGGTCGGCACCCGCCCCGCCGCGTAGGTCACGAGCTCGTCGGGCGAAGTGCGGCGCTCGGACGAGACAACCTTGAGCGAAGCGGAATTCCCGGCGACACGCAGGATGATGGCCTTTAGCACTTCGGGCAGCGGCTTTTGATCGACGGCGTGCCGGCGCTCTATGTAAGTCACGTCGTAGCCGTCGCCGCCCGGAACACACGCGACTACCAGATCGAAGCTGCCGATCTCCTCGCCTTCGACCGTGAGTGGGTGGCGTCGGGCGAGTGTCGCAACACCCGAGCGGTCGACGAGAGCCCATCGCTGCTCGCTGATTGCCGTGGCGCGCACCCCGTTCGTCACACGTGGCGATGGCTGTGGTGGCGGGGGTGGTGCTGAAGCGGCAACGGATCCGCTTGTCGGCATTTCCGGATCGTCAACCGTCGTGAGACGCGTGCGCTTCAACTCAGCGCGCGTCAGCGCATGCATCGGCTCCCACGGAGGAATGCGCAAGGCGAGATCGAGCAGATCGGCAGTTGCGCCCATTTCGGCGGTGTACTGCGCAAGCCTGCCGATATCGCGCTGGATGAGCACGAGATCTTCAGCCGAGTAATTGGCCGCCGTCGGATCTTCGCGGCGGTCGCCAAGCCATATCTGGTGGACCATCACCCGCGCATCCGCCGGGACCGATCGGGTGATGCCCCCGAGCAGAACGAAGGCGCACATCGACTCGCAATCCGCATTCGTCGAAAGGCTGGCGCGTCCCTCATCTTTGCCGCCCGGAACATCGACAAGGCGGCCGACCGTCGTCGTCAATTTCAGCTTTCTGATTTCACGACCCAGGGCGATCGCCCCGAGCACGGAACCTCCGTCCGAGTCGATCACCAGGGTGGCCCCGCTCAGATCATGGTTTTGCGCAAAGAGCAGGAAGTGGCGGGGCGTTTCCGCAGTAATTGCGCCGGAGGCCGAGATAAAGAACTTGCAATCGGTGCCGCACGCCTCGGCAGGCCCCTTGCGCAATTCGAAGCGCATCGGCAGCGCCCTGTCGGACGCGCGCGGTGAGCCGGGCACCAACAAGAGAGGCGCCGCTAAAGCAAGCGCAATAACACGCAGATGGGAACGACCCATTCTTCCCCGAATCTCACTGCCGAGCCCTTCTTCTTGGCGTGGTTGTCCACGTTCTGGTTGGGCTTCGGCGGTGGTGATGCCCCCGGCGTTGGTATTTTTTAGGGCAGTTGCGAGATTCGGGTCTAGTGTAAAAAAGTCGCTATCACCGCGATTAAGTGGCCAAATTGTTCCAATCCGAGACTTGGTGGAACAGCCCCTTAAACTTTCAGTGGAACTTGAATCCAGGGATGCCGGCAAACAGGGCCCCTTTTCTTGACCTTGCTGGCCTGCCTCGCCGCGCCGGGCGGGGTTTGGTCACGCTTTATCGCTATACGCTTTCGCCCCTTATCGGACCGCGATGCAGGCACCTGCCAAGCTGTTCGGAATACGCCGACGAGGCGATCGGCCGTTTTGGGCTTTGGGCGGGCGGATGGATGGCTCTCGCCCGCATTCTGCGGTGCCATCCTTGGGGAACGGCCGGACTGGATTTCGTACCAACAACCCTGCCCGAGCCCTCGCGCTGGTTCTTGCCCTGGCGCTACGGGCGTTGGCGCGGCCGCAATGACACGCCGCCAGCCTAGTTGCACTGTCGGATTTGCCTGCTATATCGAGTTCCACGCTTACCTGCATTCGTAGGCAGCGAGTGAGCAACGGAGACGCTGATGGTCGCGCTGACCTTTCCCGACGGCGCACGCCGCGAATACCCCTCAGGCACAACCGGTCTCGATATTGCCAAAGGCATTTCGCCCTCATTGGCCAAGCGCACGGTCGCAATGGCGCTCGACGGCAGCCTCGCCAACCTCTCCGACCCGATCGACCACGACGCCAAAATAGAATTCATTTCCCGCGAGGATCCGCGCGCCCTCGAACTGATCCGGCATGACGCTGCGCATGTGCTTGCCGAAGCGGTCCAGAATCTATGGCCGGGAACGCAGGTCACCATCGGACCGGTGATCGAAAACGGATTCTATTACGACTTCGCGCGCAATCAGCCCTTCACGCTGGAAGATCTTCCGGCCATCGAAAAAAAGATGCGCGAGATCATCGCGCGCGACAAACCTTTCACGAAGGAGGTCTGGTCGCGCGACCATGCGAAGAAAATTTTCCGCGACATGGGCGAAGGCTTCAAGGTCGAGCTGATCGATGCCATTCCCGCCGATCAGCAGATCAATATCTACAAGCAGGGTGACTGGTTCGATCTCTGCCGCGGCCCGCACATGACATCGGTCGGCAAGGTGGGGAACGCTTTCAAGCTGATGAAAGTGGCCGGCGCCTATTGGCGCGGTGATTCCAAAAATCCGATGCTTACCCGCATCTACGGAACGGCTTTCGCCAAACAGGAAGAGCTCGACGCATACCTCAAACAAATCGAGGAAGCCGAGAAGCGCGACCATCGCCGCGTCGGTCGCGAAATGAATTTGTTTCACTTCCAGGAGGAAGCGCCCGGTTCGGTTTTTTGGCACCCCAAAGGCTGGACGCTGTTTCAGGCGCTCGAAAATTACATTCGTCGTACGCAAACCGCCGCGGGTTATGTCGAGGTCAACTCACCGCAGCTGATGGACAAGACGCTGTGGGAGACGACTGGTCACATTCCGACCTATTCCGACATGATCTTCCTGACGCAGAAGCGCGAGGAAGACGAACGCGTCTATGCCGTCAAGCCAATGAACTGTCCCGGCCATGTGCAGATTTTCAAGAACGGTCTGCGCAGCTATCGCGAACTTCCGGTGAAGATTGCCGAGTTCGGGAAGGTGCACCGCTTCGAGCCGTCGGGAGCGCTGCACGGACTCATGCGCGTTCGCGCCTTCACGCAAGATGACGCGCACGTGTTCATCAGCGAAGGCCAGATCGCTGAAGAAACGCTCAAAATGAACGACTTAATCCTTTCAATTTATGAGGATTTCGGGTTCTCGGATGTGCGGATCAAGTTTTCCGACCGGCCGGAAAAGCGCATTGGCGAGGACGCCGTGTGGGATAAGGCCGAAGCGGCGCTCATGGCAGCCCTGAAGGCCTCGGGCCGCCCGTGGACTCTGAACAAGGGTGAAGGTGCTTTCTACGGACCGAAGCTCGAATATGTCTTGCGCGACGCCATCGGTCGGGACTGGCAATGCGGCACCGTCCAGGTCGATCTCAACCTGCCCGGCCGGCTGGGCGCGTTCTATATCGACGAGCATTCGAACAAAGTAACGCCCGTGATGCTTCATCGCGCCATGTTCGGCTCGCTGGAACGCTTCACCGGCATTCTCATCGAGCACTACGCGGGCCACTTGCCACTCTGGCTGTCGCCTGTGCAAGCGGTGGTCGCGACCATAACGTCCGATGCGGATCCGTTCGCCCACGAAGCGATCGAGGCCGCGCGAAAGCTCGGCCTGCGCGTGGAAGGCGACCTGCGCAACGAGAAAATCAATTACAAAGTGCGAGAGCACTCCCTCGCCAAGGTCCCTGTCCTGCTGGTGGTCGGCAAGAAAGAAGCGGCCGAGCGCACGGTTTCGATCCGCCGTTTGGGCAAGGAAGGCCAGCAGGTCATGCCCCTCGAGGCGGCGCTTAAAGCGTTGAGTGAAGAAGCGGTGCCGCCCGACATTCGCCGGGCCAAGACCGCGTAAGACCGTTCAACCCACCACGCGCACCAAAGACGGCGACTCAATTTCATCCACGGGTGGTTCAAGCATGCGCAGGAAGCGCCCGGCCCAATGGCCGAGATCGTTTCGCACCAGCACCTTGAAATTGGCGGAATACCGCTGGCGCCTCTCCTCCAGCGGCATCGATAGCGCACGGTTGATGGCGTTGCCGACGCCTTCCGGATCGTACGGATTGACCAAAAGCGCGGCCGCGCACTCGTGCGCCGCCCCGGCAAAGCGCGACAGGATCAATACGCCCGGGTCGTCCGCGTTTTGGGCCGCGACAAATTCCTTGGCCACCAGGTTCATGCCGTCGCGCAAGGGCGTGACTAATCCGGCACGCGCCGCGCGATATAGCCCGGCGAGCGCGGTGCGGCTGTGCGCCTTGTTGATATAGCGCACCGGCGTCCACGACGCCTCGCCGTACGCGCCGTTGATGCGCCCGACCGCTTCGCCGACTTCACGTCCCATGTCGGCATATTCCGGAATGCCGGTCCGGCTGCGCGGCGCGATCTGCAAATAGGTGACCTTGCCGCGCCAGTCGGGGAAATTAGCAAGGAAGCGCTCAAACGCGCTCATGCGTTCGGGAATGCCCTTGCTGTAGTCGAGCCGATCGACCCCGATGATCATGGCGCGGCCCGACAGGCTGTCCAGCACCTCGCGCACAAAGCGGGTCTCGACAGCGCGGCGCGCCAGGCGCGCGAAAGCTTCCGTTTCCACTCCCACCGGGAACGTGCCGATGCGAACAACGCGATTGCCGAAGTGAAAACTGTTGCCGCTCGCCCACGGCAAGCCGCATTCATTGGCGATGTAGCGGGAAAAATTCGCCGCATCGACTTCGGTTTGGAAGCCGACCAGGTCGTAGTGACAGAGCGCCGGGATCAACTGATCATGATTTGGCAGAGCCGTGATGATTTCCGGCGGCGGGAATGGAATGTGGAGGAAGAAACCGATCTTGTTCTGGTGCCCGCGATCGCGCAGCGCTTTGGCGAGCGGCATGAGATGATAGTCGTGAACCCACACGACGTCGTCGGGGCGCAGCAATTTCTCCAGGTGGCTGGCGAAATACTGGTTGACGCGAACATAGCCGCCTAGATCGCGGCGCGTGAATTCGGCAAGATCGAGCCGATAGTGCAATATCGGCCACAGCACGCGGTTGGCGAAACCGTTGTAGAACTCCTGGTAGTCGTCCTTGGCCAGATCGACGGTCGCGTAAGTAATATTGTCTTGCGTCACGACCCTGATGGATTGCGGCACATCTTCCGCAACGCGGCCGCTCCAGCCGAACCACAGGCCACCGTGACGCTTGAGCGCGGGGCGGATCGCGACTTCAAGTCCGCCTGGCCTAGCGCCGCGGTCGGGAATGCCGACCCTGTTTGATACTACGACGAGCCGCGCCAATACCGGTCTCCCCAGCTTCGCGACAGCTTGATTGCCGTCAAAGTCAATCCTGACATCGAGTAGGTCTGCGGAAAATTCCCCCACAATTTTCCAGTTACCGGATGCACGTCCTCCGACAAGAGGCCGTAGCGATTCCGTATTCGAAGCGCGTCGACAAACATGTCGCGAGCCTCGTCCTGCCGTCCGATTTCCCACAATGCATCGACTAGCCAGAACCGGCAAATCAAAAAGGCCGACTCCGGGTTGCCGAAATCGTCGGCAGCGACATACCTCATAACGTTGAAACCACGTCGAAGTTCATGACCAATGGCCTCGACAGTAGACACAAATCGGGGGTCGTCGGGCGCGACCAGGCCAAGTTCGGCCAATAAAAGGGCACTGGCATCGAGATCATCGCTGTCAAAAGCGGCCGAAAATGCCTTGCGTTTCGGATTCCATGCGCGTTTGACCACCTCCTCGCCGATACGCCCGGCAATCGCGCCCCAATAGGCCGCGCGTTCAGGCAGGTTGAGATGGTTCGCAATGGCTTCGAGCCGCTGGCAACCGGCCCAGCACATCGCTGCCGAATGTGTGTGCACACGTTGGCGGCCCCGGTATTCCCAGATACCGGAGTCAGGTTCGAGCGCGAGCTTGGCTGCCTGTTCACCGAACGGCTCAATCGTATGAAAGAGGGCCGCATCGCCCGGCCGAGGCAGCCTGCGATCGAAGAACATCGGCGTGGCGGCCATGATGATGCTGCCATAGACATCGTGCTGGTTCTGATTGACCGCGGCATTGCCGATCCGCACCGGTCCATCGCCGCCATAGCCAGCCAGCGCGGGGGCCGTCCGTTCCTCGAGGGTATCGGTATGCACGACGCCATAGAGCGGGCGCACCTGTCCGTCGCGGCCGCCAGCAACGCTCAGGATGTAAGAGATGAAATCCTCCATAGTGCGTGTCGCACCGATGCGGTTGAGTGCACGCACCACGAAGAAGGCATCGCGCATCCAGCAATATCGATAGTCCCAATTGCGTCCCGATCCCGGCCCTTCCGGGATTGAGGTAGTGAGGGCCGCAACGATTCCGCCGGTCTCTTCGTAATTGCAAAGCTTGAGCGTGATGGCGGCGCGAATGATCTCATCCTGCCAGTCGATGGAAAAGGCGAGCCGCCTCACCCATTCCAGCCAGTAGTCGCGCGTGCGGTCGTTGAAATCCCGGCACGTACTTTCAAGCGAACCCTCGAATGGCTCGTCAGTACCAAACACCATGTGCACGGGCCGCGTTAACACGAACGAAGCTTCGTTCTCGACGTAAGAGAGTGGCGCGTCGGTGGTAAGCCGCACCGGCACCTCGTCGCGCCAGTAGCGAATGTGATTGCTGCCGGAAGATCGCGACGTGACCGGTTCGCCATAGCGATGGGTCGTGCGAAAACGGATGGTGATCCGCGGCATGCCGGCGATCGGTTCGATGATACGGATGAGTTGTGGCGGACGGAAAGTCCGGCCGTAAATCTGGAACCGCGGCGCGAAGTCGGTGACGCGCACAGCGCCGCCCTTGTTGTCGATCAGATCGGTGACAACCGTCGCGGTATTGCGGACATAGTTCGACCGGGTCTCAACCTGGCCTTCCAGAACGACGTCCGTGAAGCCCTTCTCATCGTTCCCCGCGAGCAATCGGCAAAACACAGGATCGCCGTCGTAACGCGGCAGGCACCACCACGTGATGCGCGCCGACGGATCGAGCAGCGCCGCGGTGCGGCCATTGCCGATGACCGCAAGATCGAGTCCGTAATCTGTCATGCGGCTGTCTGTCCATTGGCAACGAGCGTATCCAGAGCATCACGCACGTGCGCCGGATTTCTGAAGATTCCAGTAAGGCCCGGGAAGTGACGATTAACGCTGAAGCCTTTGCCGCCGATCTCCGGCAAAACCCTGAAGACAGATTCGTCGGTAACGTCGTCACCGATGAAGACCGGCATTCTGCCGCTGAACGGCGCATGCGCCATCAATTTGCGGATACTTTCACCTTTGTTGATCCCGGGTCGCAGAACCTCCAGCACCGCCTTGCCCACCAACAGCTCGGTGGGCTCGCTGGGAAACGCGGCACGGCAAGTCATGACATGGCGGCTGAGACGCTCCTCTTCTTTCGGGGCGCCCCGATAGTGCAGCACAAGCGAGTACTTTTTGTCCTCTACGATGACGCCGGGACTCATAACGGCCGGATCAGCGAGACGATTGCGCATTTCTTCCGGCAGCGGTTTTGCCCAGTAAAAAACCTTATTGTCGTCGAGACGCATTTCAGCGCCATGCCCGCCGACCGCCGGCAAACGCAACGGAGAAAACATGCGGTCAAGATCGGCGATTGGCCGGCCGCTGATCAGCGCGACGGCTCCCCCCGTCAGATCGAACAGGCGTTTGAGCGATTGAAGCAGCGCGTCCGAAACATGCACTTCCGTCGGCGATGGACCGATATCGATGATCGTGCCATCCACGTCGAGCAAAAGCGCAATGGTTTTCAAATCAAGCTTGGCAAAAACATCCATAACTGGGTCGTTGGCAATAGGCGGCACTACTATAATCCGTACGCTGCGAGAAGGTTCGGCAGAACGGTCGTATTCAGCGCGCCAGCACCTCGACGTCGCCGTCGACGCCGGTAACGACCTTGAATTCGCGCTCGTAGACTTTGCCTTCGTTGCGGGCAATGGCGCGATATTCGCCCTCGGCAAGAATCACGCGCGGAAAGGCCCCGATTGATTCCTTGATGACGTCGCCACCCGGCGTCAGCACCGACCAGGCAGTGTTGGCGAGCGCCTCGCCGCCTTTGTCGCCGACCAGCTTGAGCGTGATTGCAGCAGCACGGTGGGTCACAGTGATGTCGGTCAGCTTACCGGGCTGCACGCGAATATCGGAGCGCACGACGGAATTGGCGTCGCCGTAGTTGGAAACGATGTAGTAGGTCCCCTCCGGCACGACGACGACGTCACTGGTCGTGACATGTTCGGCAATGGGACGTCGGTCGCCGGCTTCGAACTGACTGCCTCTGTAGACGTCGAACGAAATCTGGCTGCCCGGAATGCGCACGTCGCCGACCTTGCCTTCGACGCGCAATCCACCGGCCGGCAGTTCGAATTCTTCGTGAACCGTTGTCCCGCGCAGATCGATGGGCTTGACGGCGGTGGCAAGTCCGAATCCGACATGCACGATGTAGGTGCCGGCAGGAAGCACAAGTGTCGGTGTCGGAGTCTTTTCTTCCTTCACCAGCTTGAAATTTCCATTCGTGTCGGCTTTGGCGCCGTACACCCGCCAGGTCAGGCCGCCGCCGATCGGCAGCGCGTCCTTGCCGAAGCGCGCACTGAGTGCGAGCGCCACCTGCCCCGCGGGCACGACGGGGATTGAGGCGGTGGTGTTGGCCGCGTTCGGCGCCTGTTGAGGCTGCGCGGGCGGCGTCGAGGGAATTGAAAGACTGCTCGGTCCGAAAATATCGCTGCGCGTCGCCGGGACCGGCGAGATCAGGCCGGTCGATGGCGTCGCCGAAAACAGCGAATTCTGCGCCGAAGCTGGCTGCGGTGCGACTAAGGCGGCAACCACAAGGGCCGGCCATAGCCGGCCGCACGAGGCGGCGGTTGCGGATGCCCTGGTCATGACGCGGATGTTTTCGGCCGAAATCGAGGCGATTTCAAGCCATGAGAGCAAGCCAGTTTGTGGGCTGATTAACGCTGTGGTAGCGCAACCGGTCACGATTTCAGAGGTCGCCGATGCCCGATGCCCTAGAACTGCTCAAGACCCGCCGCTCGGTTAAGCCAATCGAACTGGCGGGGCCCGGCCCGACTGCATCCGAAATCGAGACACTTCTGAAGGTCGCCTCGCGTGTACCCGACCACGGCAAACTTGCGCCCTGGCGATTCATCCTGTTTGAAGGTGATGCCCGGGCGACCGCCGGCGAAGCAATCGCTTCCGCATTTCGCGCCGACCGTCCCGATGCGACCCCTGACCAGATAGATTTCGAGCGCAATCGCCTTGCCCGCGCGCCATTGGTGATCGCGGTGGTGAGTCGCGCCGGTCCGCATGTGAAAATCCCGGAATGGGAGCAGGAGCTTTCCGCCGGCGCCTCCGCGATGAGCCTGGTTTTTGCTGCCCATGCGATGGGCTACGCCGCCAGCTGGATCACCGAGTGGTATGCCTATGATCGACGTGTACTAGATGCTCTCGGACTTTCGTCGAATGAACGTATCGCGGGCTTTGTACACATCGGGCGTCCCGCAAAGCCGCCGGAAGACCGCGACCGTCCAAATCTCAGCTCCATCGTCACGCGATTTGGGCGGTAGGAACCAATCCGCCGGTACAACATTTAACCTTTATGTAAGGCCGCGGGCGCACGCTCCCTTGTCACGTTTCGGTCACAAGACTCCGCCAGCACTCTGGTCATGTCAGGTCTGACGAGCTCGTGCGGGGACTTCCCCTGAGCTGAGCGCGGACAAGGAGAGAGCTTTTGGTATTCGAGGGTTTATTCGCGCGAACGCGCAATGGCGACCGTGCCGCGGAAGCCACCCCGCACCCGCAGCCGACCGTTACGCGCCCAACCATCGGCCTGGCTCTCGGCGGCGGCGCCGCGCGTGGGTTCGCGCATATCGGCGTCATGCGCAAATTGCTCGAGCACGGCATCGTGCCTGACGTAATTGTCGGCACATCGATCGGTGCCGTGGTCGGCGGTTGTTATGCCGCGAAGGAAATGGACAATCTCGAAGCCTGGGCACGTACCCTCACCGTTCGCGGCGTGCTGGGTTATCTCGACATCAGCCTCGCCGGCTCCGGACTTATCGGCGGTGGGCATCTCGCCAACCAACTCGAAACGGGACTCAAAGACACGCGCATTGACGATTTGCCGACCCGCTTTGCCGCCATCGCTACCGAATTCAACACCGGTCATGAAATCTGGTTGACACGCGGACGGCTGAGCGAAGCGCTCCGTGCCTCCTACGCCCTGCCGGGAATTTTTCCGCCCGTGCTGATTGGAGGACGCTGGCTGGTCGACGGCGCTCTCGTCAATCCGGTGCCGGTCTCGGCGGCTCGCGCTCTCGGCGCGCGGCTGGTGATCGCCGTCAATCTCAATGCCGATCTGTTCGGCCGCGGCACGATCATCGCCAGTCACGGCTCAGACGAGTCAGACGTCCCGACCGTGCCGGCCAAATCCAACGGGTTGCGCGGAATGTTCAAGGGCGATCGAACCTTGCGCCGGCAATTCATGGGACGACGCGGACGTCCGGGATTGCCGACCGTCATGGTCGAAGCCTTCAACGTCATGCAGGACCGCATCACCCGCGCACGGCTCGCAGGCGATCCGCCGGACGTCCTGATCAGCCCGCGCCTTGGCAGCGTCGGCTGGTTTGAATTCCATCGCGCCGCGGAGGCGATCCAGATCGGCATGGACGCTGCCGAAAAATCGCTCGATGCGGTCAACGAGGCTGTTGCCGCGCTGTCGCAACCGATGAACGGTGCAAACTAGATCCGACGCTCACGCGGTCCGGATGTAGTCTCGCATCGCCTCGGATTCGCTCTCGATCTCCTCGACGCGTTGCTTGACTACGTCGCCGATCGAGACGAGGCCCACCAACTGACCATCGGCGATGACTGGCAGGTGACGGAATTTCCCGTCCGTCATGCGCTCCATGATGCTGGCGACCGTGTCTTCCTCGCCGCATGTCGCGACCTCGCGCGTCATCACCTGGCCGACTGGCAAGGCAAGCGCATCCGCACCGTGCTCGGACAATGCACGCACGATATCGCGCTCAGACAGTATGCCGGCAAGGCGTCCGCCCGGACCGCGGATCAGAACGGCGCCGATGCGGTGCGCGGAGAGTGATTTCGCCGCCGCCGCCAGATTGGCCGTCGGTTCGATAGAAACAATGTCGCCGCCCAAGTTACGTTTCTTGGCGGCCAGAATCGATTTGACGTTCATGGCAGCCTCCCTAGAGCGCATGATTTATTTTAGATGGCTCATGCGCACGAACACACGTCCCGGCCCACGCGCCAAGCGCGGCCGGGCATACTCAACGATCCTGCCGCGACACCAGTTCCGTCAAGACGAAATTGTGTGAAAGTAGACCCGCATACCTCAGTGAGTTTGCGGCGTTGCAGCAGCGTCGTCGCTTTGCGGTAAGTCCGGCTTGGGATCGAACCAGGAAAAAAGAAACAATCCTGCAAGAAATCCACCGATATGGGCCTGCCACGCAACCGATTGGCTGCTACCGGTGATCGGAAACGACCCCACCCCGAACAGGATATTGATCCCGAACCAGACCGCGACAAAAAGCGCCACGCGTGCATCTGAGAGCACATTGCGTAGCGGGATGGCCGGGACGCGGTAAGCGCTGTCGTCGGCCCGTCCGAGAAGTGTCAGTGGTCCGCCACGCTGAAACGAGAAGCGCATCGCCCCCGCCATCGTTCCGGAGATGGCGGCCGACGCCCCGATCATTGGAAATTGTTCGCCTGCGTGTGTTGCGAGATGCAGAGCGGCGCCCGCGGCAGCGGTCACGGCAAAAAAAGCAAGAAAGCGGACCGTGCCGAAGCGGCGCGCAACCGCGCTGCCAAAGGGCAAGAGCCAGATCGAGTTGACGAGAAGGTGCGTCCAGTCGGCGTGGATGAAAGCGTAGGTCACAAAGGTCCAGACGTCGGCGCCGCCCCCGGGAAGCGCATCACCAAGCATGACCGAGCTGTCGTAGCGCACGGGGATGAACGCGAACGTCAACAGAAATTCGACGTCCTGCTGCTCACTGAGCAAATAGATGCGCACGACGTGAATGAGCACCAGCACGGCCAGCACAGCAATGATCACGGGCGGGATGTTGAAAATAGGTTCGCGTTTCACGGGAGGATCCGATGGGACAGCTGGAGTTACGCAGCTTCGCGCGTCAGCGCAAGACAGGTCGCTCCAAAAAGAAAAGGGAGGGCTTTCGCCCTCCCTGAGCCACGTTGCGTGGTTTTTGCCACCCTTGACGGGCTGGTCACATCCCATCGCCTCCCCGAGGCTCTCAGTAAAAACCGGTGCGCCAAGATTTGCACCGGCTTAGTCACATGGATGAACAGACCCTAACGGCCCGGGCACATCACGCCAACCCGCCTCTCGTTTTAACACTAATTGCAATTCCCCCGCCTCTGCACATGGGCAGGCACGGACCCTGCACTGCAGGTGATGCCGCGCCGAAACAGGCGGTGTGTCTGTCCCGTCGAGGGACAACCGCGACATCGCCGGGACGTGGCGGAACGGATTTTGGGGATAATGAAGCATCACACGACGCAGGCACTGTTCAAGTATTGGACGAGGAAGCGTGGCAGGCGCCGTGCACCAGTCCGTTCCGATATCGACCCTGCAGATATTCGCCATATTCTCGCCGATACTTTCATCCTAACGGCTGACTTCGTTAACGAGATCAGGGTCCGTCTCGCCGGCACCCGCATCTGCGCGCTGTTCGCTCGCGAGATCAAAGGAGAGGCCTTCGAAGATCTTTGGGGCGAGGTGAGCCGCGAACAAGTGCGCGAACTCGTTGCTGCCGTCGTCGACGAAAACATTGGCGTCGTTGCAGGCGTTCATGGTCGTACCGAACAGGACGCCGAAATCGATTTGGAGCTCCTTCTGTTGCCCCTCGCCTTCGATGGCCGGACGCGCGTTCGCGCGGTTGGCGCGCTGGCTCCCGTGGCAAGCCCCATTTGGCTGGGCATCAGACCAGTGGCTGCACTCGAACTGGGCACCTTTCGGCACATTGGGGCACATCATTCGATCGCCGGCGATGCGCAATTCGGACCGGCCGGCGAGGAGCCCCGCCTGCGACACGGCTTTCGCGTCTACAGCGGGGGCCTCGCATCGCCCACGGGTAAGCTCAGCGGCTAACTCATCATTAACGATAGGCTAATAGGCTTGGTGATCGCGGAAATCATTTCCGATCCCGATAGCTATGGCGCTGCCACTAACCAAACCGGTGATCCTGCCTCTGGCCGAGGAACGCCGGCGGCATCAGCGCGTCAAAGTTAACCTCCTCGGGCGCTACATGCTGGCCGACCGGCGCGAGTTTCCCTGCCAGGTCATCGATATGTCGCCCGGTGGCATGGCCCTGATCGCGCCTATCGCCGGGCAACCGGGCGAACGGGTGATCGCTTATGTCGACCATTTGGGCCGGCTCGAGGGAAAGGTCGCGCGCGTCCTGGAAAACGGATTCGCCATGACCATTGCGGCGACGCTCCGCAAGCGGGACAAGCTTGCGGCGCAGCTGACGTGGCTTGCCAACCGGCAAATCCTCAATTTGCCCGAAGATCGCCGCCATGACCGTTTCGCCCCGCGCATTGCCATGGCGCGATTGGTGCTGCCAAATGGCACAAATGTCGCCTGCCGCGTGATCGATCTTTCGCAGTCGGGCGCCGCGATCGCAATCGCACCGGATCTGCGGCCTCCGGTCGGTGTCGTCGTAGCAGTCGGAAAAACACAGGGCCGCGTGGTGCGCCACATCGAAGATGGCTTCGCCATCGAATTCATGCGCCTGCAGCACCCTGATTTCGTCGAAGACAACCTCACCGGCGAATAACGTCACCGCTCCGTAAATTCTGTCCTCGTATTTTCCGGCAATCGATCGACTGGTGCCCAGCCGGTCGCGGCGGTTCGACCTGATTTGCCGGGACGACCAACCGTAAACGGCGGGCCAGAACCCCGCGTGCGGCTGTATCTTTTTACCTGTGATCCGTTAAATATAAAATTTGAGCTAAATTGTACTGTCTAAGTTTTTACGCAAACTTGAATCCAGTTTTATCAGTATTCGTCTCTCGTTTTACTTCAATTATACTAAAATTGACTTCCCCGATTTAGCGCCAATACAAGCGCTTTGTGGGAAATGTGGCCCCAACACGACGGGAAGGGGCCGCAATGGCCAGGCGTTTCAAACAGGCACTTCGGGTCGCCAGCGTGCTGGTGTTCGCCAGTGTTGCGACTATGGCCGTATCCACGGCCGTGGCCGCGGGCGAATACACCGCCTCGCTTGGGCCATTTGAACCCGAAAGTACGGTTTACGCGACTGTCGGGGAACCTACCCGCCCGCCAATCGGCTGGGTCGAATTCTGCATCGAATATCGCTTGGAGTGCGTGACCAAGCCATCCGAACCGCGGGACGTGGTCCTCACCACCAAGGCGTGGACCGACATGCTCAAGGTCAATGCCTGGGTGAACGAGTTGATCAAGCCGATGACCGACCTCGAACATTGGGGCGTGGTCGAGCGCTGGAATTATCCCGACGACGGATACGGTGACTGCGAAGACTACGTGCTGCTGAAGCGCCGCATGCTCATACAGGCCGGCTGGCCGCGCGAAGCTCTGCTCATCACCGTCGTGCGCGACAAGAAGGGCGACGGTCACGCCGTGCTCACGGTCAAAACCGATCGCGGCGAATTCATTCTCGACAATCAGGAGCCTGAGGTCCTGCCCTGGACCAAGACCGGCTACCGCTTCGTGAAGCGTCAATCACAGTCCGATCCGAACGCGTGGGTCGCGCTTGGTGAACCACGTACCGCGCCCGCCACTGTTTCGGCGCGCTGACAGAAAGGAATTCGCGCTCCCGGTCACGTCCCCACCCCTCCCCGTCCCCAGACCGGGTTCGCGAGCGGCCGGGCCTCCCCCAGGGTCCGGCCGCAACATTTCTACAACAGCCGACCGCTTCACAGAGCGAGATCGATACGCGCTTACTGCGCTGCCTCTGCGTGGCCGAGATAGGCGGCTTCTAAAGCCGGATCGTGCGCCAATGCTTCCGCTGCGTCATCACGCACGATGCGGCCCGATTCCAGAACATAGCCACGATCGGCGACGGTCAACGCCAGCGCGGCCATCTGGTCGACGAGCAGAATGGTCACGCCATCGTCGCGCAGCGTCGCGAGAACGTCGAATAATTCATTGATCATGGCCGGAGCGAGACCAAGCGACGGCTCATCGAGCAACAGGATGCGCGGCTTCGCCATCAGTCCGCGGGCAATTGCCAGCAATTGTTGCTCACCACCCGAGAGAAGCCCGGCACGACTGGAAAGCCTCTCCCGCAGGCGCGGGAATCGTTTCAACAACGCTTCGACTTCGGCCTCACGATCAACGTCGGATCGCGTGTATGCACCGAGGAGAATATTGTCCAGGACACTCAATTCCGGAAAAACCTGCCGGCCCTCCGGGACCAACGTCAGTCCGCCCGCGGCGATCTTGTGCGCGTCGAGGTCTTCGATCCTCGTGTTCTGCAGGATGATGGCGCCGGTCACCGGGCGCAGCAGGCCAGTTACGGCCCGCATGGCCGTCGATTTCCCGGCTCCGTTTGCACCAAGCAGCGCAACCATCTCGCCAGGTTTGACCGCAAACGAAACGTCTTCGAGCACCGGCGCCGCGCCGTAACCTGCGGTCAGCTTGAGACAAGACAGAATGGCATCCTGCGAACCCGACCACGGTGTCGCGCGCGGCCTGACGCGGATCTCGCCATCACCGAGATAGGCCTTGAGCACGCGTGAATCGCGGCGAACTTCGGCAGGCTTGCCGGCCGCGATGATCCTGCCCGCGTCGAGCACCACGATGTGATCCGAGATGTTCATGACCATCGCCATGTCGTGCTCAACCAAAATGACCGCGATGCCGAGATCGGCGATGCGACGGATCAACTTTGCCAGCGCGACCTTGTCCGAGCGCATCAGACCTGCCGCCGGTTCGTCGAGCAGGAGAACCTGAGGACGCGTCGCGAGCGCGCGCGCGATTTCGACAAGGCGCCGATCCACATGCGGCAGGTCGCCGGCAAGTGCTGCCACCGGTCCGTGATATCCGGCGAACAAAAGCAGAGCTTCGGCTGCGCGCCGATCTTCCTCGGTTGCGATACTCCGAAGCGGATTGCCGAGTTTCCCATCGCGCAATGCGATGAGAACGTTATCGAGGACGCTCATCGCGCCGAACAGCTGCGTCGTCTGGTAAGTTCGCGAAATTCCGGCACGCGCGATGCGCCAGGCCGGCGCGCCCGCCAATTCCGTTTCGCCACTGCGAATCGAACCGGTGTCGGGGCGATAAAAGCCTCCGATCATATTCAGAACGGTAGTCTTTCCCGCGCCGTTCGGACCGATCAAGGTCGTGACGGCGCCCGGCTGCGCGATGAAGCTCACATCGGCCGCCGCCTTGATCCCGCCGAATGAAATGCCGATGTCGCGCACCACCAATTGGGGCCGCGCGCCGTCTGTTTCGAAGAACGCGGCGAGGTCAAAATTGCTGTCCTTCGCCGCGGCCGGGTCGGTGCGACGCACGAAGCGGCCAAGCGTGCCGATCACCCCTTCGGGCGCGATCCAGAGGACCACCAGCAGCAATATCCCGACGAACAGCAGGCGGTATTCGGCAAGGCCTGACAGAAGCTCCGGCAGCATCACCGTTACGACCGCCCCCACCGCCGGACCCAAGACCCATCCCGAGCCTCCGACGATGACTGCAAGGAGAAAGAGGATCGACTGCGAAAACGGGAACGAGTCCGGCGCAACAAACATCATCAGCGGCGCAAAGATCGCACCGGCCAAGCCGGCGAACACCGCCGATATGGCAAAAGCCGCGGTCTTGATTGCAACCGGGTTGAGACCGATCGAGCGCGCCGCGATTTCGCTGTCCCGCACCGCGACCATTGCCCTGCCCCAGGCGCTCGCGGCAAGGCGTTGAAATAGAAAGAACGAAAACCCCGCAAGCACTGTCGCGAAGATCGCCATCTCACGCTCGGCAAATGGGTGTCCGGCGACTGTCGGCGGAACGAGACCCATCAGTCCGTTCTGGCCTCCCGTCAGAGTTTTCCATTCGATGGTGCCGTGCTGGACGATGAACGCAAATGCGATTGTGATCATCGCGAGATAAGGACCACTCGCACGCAACGCCGGCAGCGCCAGCAAAGCCCCGAGGATGCCGGTGATGAGGCCGGCCAACGGAAAAGCCACCCAGAAGCTTACACCGTTCACTGTCAGGATCGCCGCCGTGTAGGCACCGATGGCGTAGAAGCCGACATGGCCGAGCGAAACCTGGCCGGACAAGCCAAGCAGCACATTCAGTCCAACGCCGACGACTGCCGTCAGCGCGACCAATGCAATGATGAAATGCGAATAGCCTTCGGACCCGAACACGAGCAGCACGCCCGCCCCGATCAGCGCGGTAATCGCCACCGTCATCGGCGTTGGTGTTAGCCCGCGAGCGAGCATCATTACACCTTCTTCGTCGCCGCGCGACCGAGCAAACCGTTCGGCATCACGGCAAGTGCGGCAATCACGACGGTGAAGGCGACGATCTGCGTATAGGTTGAGCCAGCGAAAGCGGTGACGAGCGCTTCGATCAGTCCGTAGAGGAAGCCGGCCAGCATGACGCCTGACGCAGATGTAATGCCGCCAAGAATTGCGACAGCGAAGGCTTTGATGCCGAACAGCGTGCCCATGTCAGAGTGAATGCTGAACAGCGGCGCGATCAGAAGACCCGCAAGACCCGCAAGCGCCGTCGAGAGTGCAAACGACAGCGCGATTGCGACCCGCACATTGATGCCCATCAGGCGCGCGGCATCCTTGTTCTGCACGACTGCAAGCAGAGCCTTGCCGAACTTCGTATGATGGAATGCAAGGGACAGCGCGAGCGTGATTCCGAGTCCGACCAGCGGAATGACGAGCTGCAGCGGAAACACGCCGGCGCCAAAAAGCAAAATCGGCTTCTGCGCGAGGATGGAAGGAAAGGCGCGCGGCTCCTTGCCGAAGGTGAACAGCACGATGTTGTCGAGCACGATGCCGCCCGCGACCGTCGCCATCAGCCAGCCATTAGAGCCCCGTTCGGCAAACGGCCGCACGAGGAAACGTTCGACCACGAGACCGAACAGAGCGCAGAGCAGAAGCGCCATGGCGACCGCAAGCGGCAACGGCCAGCCGAGCCGGATTGCAAAGGTGTAGCCAAGCACGGCCCCAAGCATCATCGAGGAGCCCTGCGAGAAGTTGACGGTGTTGGATACGACGTAGGTGACGTGATACCCGAGTGCGATCAGCCCATACATGCTGCCGACGGCAAGGCCGGTCACGATCGCGGAGATCAGCAGCATTATTTCAAGGGCCCCCGGAAAACGAACAGCGGGACACGGGAGTGAACCCGCGTCCCGCTGCGCTCAGTCATCAGTTCAGTTCGTCAAAGGAAGTATCTGACCTTCCTTGAAGTGTGTGAAGATGTAATCGTTCGAGGTGAGCGCGTCGTGTTCGGTCGCCGAGAACGGCTTTTTGTAGTTCTTGATCAGACCGTCATACGAGTCGATCTGCTCGAACGCCTCGCGGATCTTGGAACCGTCGGTCGAACCGGCCTTCGCGATGGCGATGGCCGTCAAATTCATCGCGTCGTAGGCATTGGCGATGCCGACCGCCGGCGTGACGTCCGCGAGCGTCTTGATTTCCGGATATTTCTTTTTCAGCGCGGCCAGAACGGCTTCTGCCTTCGGAGAGAGCTTGCCGGCGAAGCTGAATGTCTGAATGAAATGCACCTTGGCGCCGCTCGGTCCGGCAAGTTCACTGAAGCGACCACCGGCCGGTCCCCAGTGCGATACGATCGGAACATCCCAGGCCATCCGGTCGAGTGACTTCACGACCTGCGAGGATGGCGCGACGTTGGCGACCATGAACAGAACATCCGCCCCTGACTCTTTAAGTCGCGTGAGCTGCGGCACAACGTCGACATCGGCATCCTGGAATTTTTCGATGCCGGCAAAAGGCATGCCCTTCTCTTCCAAGGCGGCTTTGAGACCCTTTTCGTTCGACTCGCCCCATGGATTGTTGATGAGAATCATACCCGGCTTTTTCGCGCCATATTTCTTGATGGCGTAAGCGACGAGCGCCTTGTCGACAAGCGCGTCGACGGCGGAAACACGGAACACGTAGTTCTCGGGCGCGCCGTTGCGCGTGATCGGCGTCCCCGCCGCCCAGACCCCCATGAAGGGAACCTTGTTCTGGTTGGCGAACGGCACGATCGCCATCGATACCGGCGTATCGAGACCGCCGAAGAGCGCGGCGACTTTTTCGCGTTGCACGAGTTCACGCGCGGCTACGACTCCCTTGGCTGGATTGCTTTCGTCGTCGCGGACGACAAGCTCGACCTTCTTTCCGAGCACCCCGCCCTTCGCATTGATTTCGTCGACCGCGACGGACAGGCCGCGGACGATTGCCTCTCCCGACTTGGCCGATTGGCCTGACATCGCCGCGACAAGCCCAAGCTTGATGGTGTCTTCGGCTGTCGCGGGAAGTGCGAGCGTCGCGCTTGCGGCTACCGCCAGAAGGAGGCGTCGCGTGATCTTCGAAATGCTATTTTGGAGGGCCATGGCAATACCTCTTCGAGAGTGATCCGGCCATTTCATTCGCAAACCGCGTGCCACCGAGACAGCACCAAAACACCAATAAACTCGGGGTTACGGAGCATGTCATCGCCTATTTAAGAGGCAACGTGTGAATGCTTTAGGCATATTGTATTCATCAGTGTATACAATCAACCACTCTCTTCCGTGCCTGTGATTTGGCCGGAAAAATGCATGGCTGGTGGGAAATCGTTCGGCATCGCCAGCTTTCTCAAGGAGATTTCGCCATGGCACCCGCTCAAGCCGCTCTCAAAGCCTCCGTGATCATGCCCACCGACGAAACCGCCGAAGCAGCGGCGATCGTCGAGAAGTTTCTCGTCGCTTCGATGGTGCCGGATCCCGAAACAGCGGCTCGCTACGTTGCTGAACCACTCAAACTCACTTTCACCGGAGGCCGGCGGTTCAGTCATCCGCGGCAAAGCACAGCGTTCAATGCCAAACGCTACAAGTGGGTCAAGAAGGCCATGGAACGTTCCGACGTGGTGCCCGGACATGACGAGACGATCGTCTACAACATCGGAACGTTGTACGGCGAATGGCCGGACGGCACACCGTTCGAGGGCAACCGCTATGTCGATCGCTTCGTCGTTCGTGGCGGAAAAATCGTGCAGATGGATGTCTGGAACGACAGCGCGGAGCGCTTGCTGACGCGTAACAGCATCGATGCCTAGCTAGCGTCGATGGCGCCCTTTGCCGTTGGCGCTGCCGTTCGTTTCCTTGTCCGTATATGCGGTCAGAATATCCTTGAGGTCGCGGTTCCTCTCAGGGCGCGCGACGATCAGCGCACGCCCGGCAACGGCCTCGAGATGTTTTTCCATGACCGCGGACGCACGTTCGACATCTCCTGCTGCCAGAGCAGAAATGACTGCGCGGTGTTCATTCACGGCGCATTCCGATGAATGCGGCCGGCTATACAGCGCGAGGATAAGGCCGCAACGCGACGACAATTCGTTGACATAGCGGGTCAATACCGGGCTCCCGGTCATTTGCGCGAGCAGGATATGAAATTCTGTCGCGAGACGTATTGATAGTGGTTCGTTGTTGCCCCTCGCGCGCTCTTCCTGATCCACATGCGCTTCGAGCGTACCGATCTGCTCTTTGGTCAGACGTCCGGCCAGCCGCGACATGACCAGGCGTTCGATCCCCAGCCGGACATCAAAAGTATCGCGGGCTTCTTCCCAAGCCGGCGCCGCCACCGCGGCTCCGCGATTGCGACGCAGCTCCACGAGTCCTTCGGCGGCAAGCTGACCCAACGCACTGCGCACAATCGTGCGGCTTGCACCGAAGCGCTCGCCGATCGTGTCTTCAGGAAGCTTCGCGCCCGGCTCCAGCGCCTGCTCGATGATCGCGTGGCGGAGCGTTCGATAGATCGACCCCGCTCTGTCGGCGTCGGGTTTTGCCTTCGACCTGGCCATGGCTCAGAGCTTTCATTGCGCGACGCCCTTTTAAGCGTATCGCCGGCACACGACAACGGCGGCCCGTTCGCGTCGTTAAGACGCGAACTCGCAATGACGCTCATGGCGCGCGCAATCAGGCGGCAGGTCTACGCTCGGGACCGGCGGCTTGCCCCTCTTCAACCTCGGCAAGATGGGTGTAGGTGCGCTGCAACTGTTCGCACCTCTGCCGGCTGTCCTCGTCATGCGTGCGCTTCGCCAACTCGGCGCACTTTTCGGCCTGTCGTCGCAAGAATTTCACAGAAGCCATAGCTTGGACTCTTCGAATTCCCGGCTTTTGCATTGCAGCATTTATTATTTTGCGATGCAACGAAAATTGCGTGGCCCCTCAACAGGTTTCGATAGGCCTGGCGGCGGCCCGCGTCGCGAGCCACCGGGGCACGAAAGAAGCAACGTGCCCAAAGTCTGAACGCGCCACCGCCCAATAAATATGCAGCGGACGACATCACGTTCGATTTTCCCTGCTTCAGACGCAGATCAACCCGGATGGCTATGCCGGACCAGCGGATTACGCCGGCCTTTGTTTGGCACGCACCTTGCGACTTGAGCCTTGCGAAGCGGGACCGGGCCCGACTTTGCGGACGTCAAACAGGGGAAAAAACGATGCTCAACATGAACAGGGCGGTTTTTGCGCAACCGCATGCCCAACGCTGGCTTTCTGCCGCGGCGGGCCTGGCATTCGGTTTCGCTGCCACCTGCCCCGCAGCCGCTGAAGATACGATCAAGATCGGCATTCTTCACTCGTTGTCGGGAACGATGGCCATCAGCGAAACGACGTTAAAAGATACGATGTTGTTTCTGATCGACGAACAGAACAAGAAAGGCGGCTTGCTCGGCAAAAAACTGGAAGCTGTTGTCGTCGACCCGGCTTCGAACTGGCCGCTGTTCGCCGAGAAAGCGCGCGAGCTGATCTCGAAAAACAAAGTCTCAGTCGTGTTCGGATGCTGGACCTCGGTATCGCGGAAGTCCGTGCTGCCGGTGTTCAAGGAACTCGACTCAATTCTTTTCTATCCCGTCCAATACGAGGGTGAAGAGTCGGAGCGAAACGTCTTCTATACCGGCGCCGCGCCGAACCAGCAGGCCATCCCCGCCGTCGACTATCTGATGAGCAAAGACGGCGGATCGGTGAAGCGATGGGTGCTGGCCGGTACCGACTACGTTTATCCGCGCACCACCAACAAAATCCTCGAGGCCTATCTGAAGGCGAAAGGCGTCAAGGACGAAGACATCCTGATCAATTACACGCCTTTCGGTCACTCCGACTGGCAGACCATCGTCGCCGACATCAAGAAATTCGGATCGACCGGCAAGAAAACGGCGGTCGTGTCGACGATCAATGGTGATGCAAACGTTCCCTTCTACAAGGAGCTCGGCAACCAGGGCGTCAAGGCGACCGACATTCCAGTCGTTGCGTTCTCAGTCGGCGAGGAAGAGCTCGCGGGCCTCGACACAAAGCCATTGGTCGGACACCTCGCAGCTTGGAATTACTTCGAGTTCGATCAAGAATCCGTCCAACGCCGAGTTCATCAAGAAGTGGCAGGCCTACACCAAAAATCCGAAGCGCGTCACCAACGACCCGATGGAGGCGCACGTGATCGGCTTCAACATGTGGGTCAAGGCCGTCGAAAAGGTGAAGTCGACCGACGCAGACAAAGTGATCGAAGCGCTGCCCGGCATTGAAGCGGCAAATCTCACCGGCGGCACTTCCAAGATGCTGCCGAACCATCACATCACCAAGCCAGTGTTCATCGGTGAAATCCGCGGCGACGGTCAGTTCGACGTCGTGTGGAAGACCAAGGGGCTTGTGCCAGGCGATGCGTGGTCCGATTTCCTGCCCGGCTCGAAAGATCTGGAAGCCGATTGGGTGACCCTGAAATGTGGCAACTACAACAAGGTCACCAAGAAATGCGGCAGCAACCCGTCGTGAGTTGCGTTTGACGAAATCGGAGACGGCGGATCACCGCCGTCTCCTTCCTTGACGTCCTGCCGGGGCGGAGTGACATGCATCGCTTTTGCGAACGCATCTTAGCGCTCGTATTTGCCGTCGGGCTTCTGTTCGCCGCGGCGACCGTCGCCCATGCGGGGGCCTACGAAGACGCGCTCGCCGGCTTCACGACTGATTCATTCGGCGACACTGCCAACTCAATCGACGCGCTCGTCGCGACCGGAGATCCCCGCACCGGTCCGTTGCTGGAAGCTCTCAAGGATCAGCGCCTTCTCTATTCGGCAGAAGCTAAAAAAGTTTTCATCAAGGATCAGTCCGACAAGCTGATTGACGCCGCCACAGGGGAAGCGGTTGCGACGCCTCCCTCCGATATCGACAGCGTTCGGCTGAACAACCGCGTGCGTGGCTTACTGGATGCCGCGCTCGGTTCACTGACATTGCTGGCCAAAGAGCCGAGCCGGCGCCTCGAAGCCGCCCAAGCCGTTTTCAAATCGCGAGACGCCAGCGCTTTGGCAAATATCGACAAGGCTCTCGAAAAGGAAACCGATCCACGCGTGAAGAAGGCGCTCACCGAGGCGCGGGCCGTAATCATGCTCGCCTCCGCGGATTCTAGCGCCGAAGAGAAGATTTCCGCGATCGCCGTAATCCGCGACCGCGGCGACCAGGACGCGCTCGGTCTCATCGAAGGGTTACCTTCAGATCTGCCGCCAGCAGTGAAGCAGGCGGCGACATCCGCTCGCGCGAAAATCCAGAACAATCTCGTGCTTTGGAGCGCGCTGCAGAACGCCTGGTACGGCCTTTCGCTCGGATCGGTGTTGCTTCTGGCCGCAATCGGCCTTGCCATCACTTTCGGCGTGATGGGCATCATCAATATGGCGCATGGCGAAATGGTGATGCTCGGTGCCTACACGACGTTTGTCGTGCAGGAACTTATTCGCACCTACAATCCGGCGCTGTTCGATTACTCTCTCGTGATTGCCGTGCCGCTCGCCTTCATTGTGGCCGGTGCGGTGGGCATCGCCGTCGAACGCAGCATCATTCGCTTTCTCTACGGGCGTCCGCTCGAAACCTTGCTCGCAACCTGGGGGCTGTCGCTGATCCTGCAGCAGGCGGTCCGCACCATTTTCGGACCGACCAACAAGGAAGTCGGCAATCCTTCATGGATGAGCGGCGCTTTCGAGCTCGGCGGCATCACCATCACCTATAATCGGCTCTGGATAGTGTGCTTCACACTTGCGGTGTTCGTGGCCTTGCTCGGCATGCTTCGCCTGACGCGGCTCGGGCTGGAGATGCGCGCAGTCACCCAGAACCGCGCGATGGCGGCGGCGATGGGCATCCGAACCGCACGGATCGATGCACTGACCTTCGGTCTCGGCTCGGGGATTGCAGGAATCGCGGGCGTGGCGTTGTCACAGATCGACAACGTCTCGCCCAACCTGGGCCAAGGCTACATCATCGACTCGTTCATGGTGGTCGTCTTCGGCGGCGTGGGCAATCTGTGGGGCACGCTCGTCGGCGCATTCACGCTTGGCATCGCCAACAAGTTCCTCGAGCCATATGCAGGCGCGGTGCTCGGCAAGATCGCCATTCTCGTCCTGATCATTCTTTTCATCCAGAAGCGTCCGCGGGGCATGTTCGCGCTCAAGGGCCGGGCTGTGGAAGCCTAGATGGGCCCCTTCCCGCTCACTCGCCTGCTCGATAAATCGGCGACAGTCTTTCTCGTTCTCCTTGGCGCTTTCGCGATCGCAATCCCGATTCTGAACTTGCTGCTGCCGGCAGGCTCGCCGTTCCACATCTCGACCTATCTGGTCGCTCTGTTCGGCAAGTACATCTGCTACGCAATGCTGGCGCTCTCGATCGATCTCATCTGGGGCTATGCCGGCATCCTGTCGCTCGGCCATGGCGCCTTCTTCGCGCTCGGCGGCTACGCGATGGGCATGTATCTCATGCGCCAGATCGGCACGCGCGGCGTCTATGCCAATCCGACCCTGCCCGACTTCATGGTCTTCCTGAACTGGCAGGAATTGCCGTTCTACTGGTACGGATTCAATCACTTCGCCTATGCGGCGCTCATGATCTTTCTCGTGCCCGGCCTGCTGGCGTTCGTATTCGGTTGGTTCGCTTTCAGAAGCCGTGTCACCGGCGTCTATCTATCGATCATCACCCAGGCGATGACCTATGCGTTGATGCTCGGCTTCTTCCGAAACAATTTCGGCTTCGGTGGCAATAACGGCCTCACCGACTTCAAGGACATTCTCGGCTTCAACGTACAGGCCGAAGGTACGCGCAACGGTCTGCTTGTGATCTCATGCATCGCATTGGGGTTGTGCTTCATGATCTGCCGCGCCGTCGTCACTTCAAAGTTCGGCAAGGTGCTCGTGGCGATCCGCGACGCAGAAACGCGCGTGCGGTTTCTCGGATATCGGGTCGAAGCCTACAAGTTGTTTGTGTTCACCCTGTCCGCCTGCATGGCCGGCGTTGCCGGAGCTCTTTACGTACCGCAGGTCGGCATCATCAATCCCAGCGAATTCGCGCCAGGAAACTCGATCGAAGCGGTGATCTGGGTTGCCGTTGGTGGCCGCGGCACGCTCACCGGTGCAGTGCTCGGCGCCTTTGTCGTCAACTACGCGAAAACATTCTTCACCACAGGCTTGCTCGCGCCCTATTGGCTGTTTGTGCTGGGCGGGCTCTTCATCGCCGTAACGCTTCTGTTGCCGCGCGGGATCATCGGCACTCTCCAGCATTGGCACGAGCGGCGCGTCGAGAAAAAACTCGTGGCGGTGCCGGAGTCGGCGCCAAGCGCAGCGGAGTAATTTTATGGAACCGAAAACGACCTCCGCTCTGCTCTATCTCGACGGCATCACGGTGTCGTTCGACGGTTTCAAGGCGCTCAACGAACTGTCATTCATCATCGAGCCGCGTGAAATGCGCGCGATCATCGGGCCGAACGGCGCCGGCAAAACCACGATGATGGATGTCGTCACCGGCAAGACCAGGCCGGATGCCGGCGATGTCTACTTCGCGCAAGGTCGCTACGATCTTTCCAAGCTCGACGAAACCGAGATCGCCGAGCTTGGCATCGGCCGCAAGTTTCAGAAGCCGACGGTCTTCGACATGCATTCGGTTGAGGACAATCTGATGTTGGCGCTCAAGAACGATCGGCGCGTACGAGCCACGCTGATGTGGGAGAACAGCCTCGCGCAGCAGGGTCGAATTGACGACATCCTCGACACGACCAGGCTCAAGAACGTGCGATCGCGCGTGGCCGGAAGCCTGTCGCATGGCCAGAAACAGTGGCTGGAAATCGGCATGCTGCTGGCGCAGGAACCGCAGCTGCTCCTCGTCGACGAGCCCGTCGCCGGCATGACCGATGCCGAAACTTTGCAGACCGCCGAGCTTCTCAAGGAGATCAACCGCGACAAAACAGTCATCGTTGTCGAGCACGACATGGCGTTTGTTCGCGAGCTCGGCGTAAAGGTCACCTGCCTGCACGAAGGCTCGGTACTTGCTGAAGGCAGTATCGATCAGGTGTCGACTGACGATCGCGTCGTTGAAGTGTATCTGGGGCGATGATCATGCTGGAAGTCAGTGACATCGATCTTCACTACGGGGCGGCACAGGCCCTGCGCGGCATTTCGCTGAAGGCGGAGGCCGGAAAAGTCACCTGCGTGCTCGGCCGCAATGGCGTGGGCAAAACCAGCCTTCTGCGCGCAATCGTCGGCCAGCATCCGGTGAGCAAGGGCCGTATCCTCCTCGACGGGACCGACATCACCGGGCTCTCGACAGTGTCACGCGCACGCAGCGGCATTGGTTTCGTACCGCAAGGCCGTGAGATCTTTCCTCTGCTCACCGTTGAGGAAAATCTGGAGACCGGTTTTGCGCCGCTGCCGCGCGAGGAAAGAGATGTGCCCAACGACGTTTTCTCGCTGTTCCCGGTCCTGAGCAGCATGCTCAGGCGCCGTGGCGGCGATCTCTCCGGCGGCCAGCAACAGCAATTGGCGATCGGACGCGCTTTGGTCATGCGGCCGAAGCTTCTGCTGCTCGACGAGCCGACCGAAGGTATTCAACCCTCGATCATCAAGGACATTGGCCGGGCCATCAGTTACCTTCGTGGGCTTGGTCAAATGGCCATCGTGCTGGTCGAACAGTATCTCGATTTTGCCAGCGAGTTAGGTGACCATTTTGCGGTCATGGAGCGCGGCTCGATCGTGTATTCGTGCGACAAATCCTCGATGGACGAAGGGGCGCTCAAGCGCGCCTTGGCAATATGAGCCGTTCGGCGATCGAACGGCTTCCGTTGGCGCCCTCCGAGCGCCTCATGGCCAATCGGGCGACCGGACGCATCAGGCTTTCCGTGCGCGCCAAGGAAAGCCGCACGTTCCGAAAGGGCGTTCATGAGGCTGGCTCGTTGCGGGTGCGCTTTCCGACCGCCGCGCCGGGCGTGCTGGAAGCCGTGCTCATCAACACCGCCGGCGGCATGACCGGTGGCGACGACTTTTCGATAAGCCTGTCCCTCGACGAGGGCGCGCAGCTGCTTGCCGGCACTGCCGCGGCGGAAAAAATCTACCGATCAACTGGTGCGGACTCGGCCCTCGCGCTGACAATCGACGCGGCTGCCGGGAGCCGATGTCTCTGGCTCCCTCAGGAGACTATTCTCTTCGACCGCGCGCGGCTTTCGCGTCGCATCGACGTCGATCTGTCGTCAGATGCCACCTTGGTAATGGCCGAAGCCATCGTGTTCGGCCGTTCCGCGATGGGTGAAGTCGTACACGAAGGCAGCCTCGCTGATCGGTGGCGCATACGACGCGGTGGCCAACTTATTTTTGCCGAGAACATCCGTCTCGATGGTGTGGTCGCCCGCAAGCTTGCGCGGCCGGCGGTTGCAGGCGGCGGCGTAGCCGTTGCGACAGTGTTGGCCGTACCCGGCGACGAGCAGATGATCGCTGCCGCACGTGATTGCGGCGAACGGTTTGCGGGTGAAGTCGGTATCTCCGCGTGGAACGGGATAGCGGTCGCGCGGCTTTGCGCTCCGGATGGCGCCGTGCTTCGACACGATCTCGTGACGCTGCTGTCCGCACTCGACGTGACACTGCCGCGACTTTGGTTGCAATGAGAATGAGATGAATCTGACGCCGCGCGAGAAGGATAAGCTTATGATCGCCATGGCGGCGATTGTCGCGCGTCGTCGGCTCGAACGCGGCGTGAAGCTCAATCACCCAGAAGCCGTCGCGCTGATCACCGATTTCATACTCGAAGGCGCGCGGGATGGCAGAAGCGTCGCCGAGCTCATGGAAGCCGGCGCACACGTGATTACGCGTGCACAGGTGATGGATGGAATTTCGGAGATGATCCACGACATCCAGGTCGAAGCCACGTTTCCCGATGGCAGCAAGCTCGTCACTGTTCACAATCCTATCCGTTGAGGATGCAACTTATGAAAAAACTCGTACCAATCGCAGCCCTGCTCATGCTCGCGGCCGGTCCGGCCATTGCGCATGTCGGCCATGGTTCCACCTCTTCGTTCACAGCCGGACTTGGACACCCGTTCGGAGGGCTCGACCACGTCACGGTTATGCTCCTGGTCGGGCTCTGGGCAGGGTTGAAAGGCGGCCGCGCGCTGTGGGTTTGGCCTTCGATTTTCGTCGGAGTCATGTTGATTGGCGGCATACTCGGCATGGAAGGCGTGCCGCTTCCGTTTGTTGAGCCCGTCATTCTCGCATCGGTGGTCGCGTTGGGACTGCTGGTGGCCTTGGCCGTCGATCTCCCCGTGCCCGTCGGTGCTGCAATCTTGGCGGTGTTTGCGATATTTCATGGCCATGCGCACGGCACCGAGGTCGCGGGGACGCTGAACGGCGTCGAGTACATGGCTGGTTTCGCGCTTGCCACAGCGGCGCTGCATCTTGCCGGAATTAGCTTTGCGGCGACGATGACGCACCTCTCTCTGCGCCCTGCCGTTCGCGTTGTCGGCGCGCTCTGCCTCCCCGTCGCGGCCGGTCTCTACGTGGGGATTCTCCAATGATCCCCGGCGAGATGTTCATCGCGGACGGCGAGATCGAACTCAACGCGGGCCGAAAGACGCTGACCCTCACCGTATCCAATACCGGCGACCGGCCGATCCAGGTGGGCTCGCACTATCATTTTTTTGAGACCAACCCCGCTCTGTCGTTTGACCGCAAGAGGGCGCGCGGCATGCGGCTCGACATCGCGGCCGGAACGGCGGTGCGTTTCGAGCCGGGACAGACGCGCGAGGTGACTTTGGTTGCGCTGGCCGGCAAGCGAACGGTCTACGGATTCCGCCAAGGCGTGATGGGCAAGCTCTGAGGACAAATCCATGCCGGGAAAAATCTCGCGGCGCATCTACGCCGACATGTTTGGCCCGACCACCGGCGACCGCGTCCGGCTGGCCGACACTAACCTCATCATCGAGGTGGAAAAAGATTTCACCATTTACGGCGAAGAGGTGAAATTCGGCGGCGGCAAGGTCATTCGCGACGGGATGGGACAGTCGCAAGTCACCAACAAACAGGGCGCGGTCGACACCGTCATTACCAATGCCCTCATCCTTGATCATTGGGGAATCGTGAAGGCCGACGTCGGCCTCAAGGACGGCCGTATCGCTGCCATCGGCAAAGCAGGCAATCCCGATGTCCAGCCCGGCGTGACCATCGTGATCGGCCCGGGAACCGAGGCCATTGCCGGCGAAGGAAAGATTCTCACGGCCGGCGGTTTCGACACACACATTCATTTTATTTGTCCGCAGCAGGTGGACGAGGCCCTGATGTCAGGCATCACCTCGATGCTCGGCGGCGGCACAGGACCCGCGGCCGGAACCAATGCCACGACCTGTACACCGGGCCCGTGGCACATCGGCCGCATGATTCAGGCGGCCGATGATTTTCCGATGAACCTGGGCTTTGCCGGAAAAGGCAACGCGTCACGGCCCGCGGCGCTCGAAGAAATGGTCAAAGCCGGCGCCTGCGCGCTCAAGCTGCATGAAGACTGGGGCACGACGCCGGCGGCAATCGACTGCTGCCTGTCGGTCGCCGACGATTACGACGTGCAGGTGATGATTCACACCGACACGTTGAACGAAAGCGGATTTGTCGAAGACACCATCAAGGCTTTCAAGGGCCGCACCATCCACGCCTTCCATACCGAAGGCGCGGGCGGCGGACATGCACCCGACATCATCAAGGTCGCCGGCCTGAAAAACGTTCTGCCCTCTTCCACCAATCCCACGCGACCTTTCACGCGCAACACGATCGACGAGCATCTCGACATGCTGATGGTTTGCCACCATCTCGATCCGTCCATCGCTGAAGACCTTGCATTCGCCGAGAGCCGCATCCGTAAGGAAACCATCGCGGCCGAGGACATCCTGCACGATATCGGCGCCCTATCGATGATGTCATCGGACAGCCAGGCCATGGGACGCATCGGCGAAGTGATCATCCGCACCTGGCAAACCGCGGACAAAATGAAGAAGCAGCGCGGTCGTCTGCCACAGGAAAAGGGCGACAACGACAATGCCCGAGTTAAGCGGTACGTCGCCAAGTACACGATCAATCCCGCAATCGCGCACGGCGTGTCGAAACACATCGGTTCCGTCGAGAAAGGCAAGTTGGCGGATCTCGTGCTGTGGACGCCGGCCTTCTTCGGTGTGAAGCCGGACATGATCATCAAGGGCGGCAGCATCGCAGCCGCGCAAATGGGCGATCCCAACGCCTCGATCCCGACCCCGCAGCCGGTGCACTACAGACCCATGTTCGGCGCGTTCGGAAAGGCGCGGACGGCCTCGTCACTTGTGTTCGTATCGAAGGCCGCGGTGAAAAGCGGGCTGCGGCGCAAGCTCGGCGTCGACAAGGAGTTGGTCGCCGTTGAGCATACACGCGACATCTCGAAGAAAAGCATGGTGCATAACAGCGCGACCCCTGACATCACTGTTGATCCGGAAACCTACGAGGTGACTGCGGACGGCGAGCTCTTGACCTGCGCGCCGGCGGAAACGCTGCCGATGGCGCAGCGATACTTTCTTTTCTAGGCTTGCATGATGAAGCGCGTTACCGACATCAAGCCGGCGTCGGCATGGAATCCCGAAACAGCGTGCGATTTCATCGTCCTCGATGCCCAGGATCGGCACCGTCGCCGTGTTGTCTTTGTCGGCGAGCAAGGGGCGACTTACCTGCTCGATCTGCCGCGACCGGCGCAACTTCGCGACGGAGACGGCTTGTTGCTTGAGGACGGTTCACTGGTTCGGGTGACTGGCAAAGCCGAGGACCTCGTAGAGATTACCGCTGGCGCGCACGATATTCGGCGCATCGCCTGGCATCTTGGCAACCGCCATACCGAGGTGCAGATCACGGAAAACGGTCTGCGCATCCGCCGCGATCATGTCCTTGAAGAGATGCTGCGCGGGCTTGGTGCTTCGTTGACCTACGTCGCCGCACCGTTCGATCCGGAAACCGGCGCCTACGATCATCACGGGCACGGTCATGGGTAGGAAGCGGGTGGCATTGCTTCGTCGAGCCTCACTCCAAAAGCGTGGACCGAGAGCGATTGAGGCAAAGGAAATCGACGCGTGCCTCGGCGATCAGGCGGATGTTGCGGCGTCTTCGCTTTATCGCCTGATGGCGTGGCTCTCGCCTGCTTACCCCGTCGGCGCATTTTCCTATTCGAGTGGACTTGAATGGGCCGTCGAAGCCGGCGACGTGACGAACGCCGATCAGCTTTACGGTTGGTTGCAGACTTTGCTCACGGACGGCGCGGGATATTGCGATGCTGTACTTTTCGCGCAGTCTTATCGCGCCTGTTCGTCGGGTGAAGATCGTGCGTTGTGCGAGGTTGCCGAGCTTGCGGCGGCCTTGACACCATCGCGCGAACGTTTCCTCGAGACGACCGCGCAAGGGCGCGCATTTCTCGAGGTGACGCGGGCAGCGTGGCCCTGTCCAGCTTTCGACCGTCTCTCCGAAATCTGGCGCGGACCCTTCGCCTATCCCGTCGCGGTTGCGGTCGCGGCGGCCGGCCATGAAATCCCACTTGAACAATCGCTCGCCGCTTACCTGCAGGCGCTTGCGGCGAACTGGATTTCCGCCGGAATCCGCCTCATTCCTCTGGGGCAGACAGACGGCCAGCGCGTGACGGCTTTGCTTGAACCTGTTGTTGCCGAGGTCGCAAAACGTGCACTTGTGGCCACTCTCGACGAAGCGGGCAGCGCCGTATTCCGCGCGGATATCGCCAGCATGCGGCACGAAACGCAGTACACCCGGCTATTCCGGAGCTAGTAAGAATGAGGAGACCGGCGCGATGAAAAGCTCTCACGGTCCGCTCAGGGTAGGCATCGGGGGTCCCGTCGGGTCGGGCAAGACCGCCCTCATGGACTCGCTGTGCAAGCGCATGCGCGACCATTACGACATCGCCGCGATTACCAATGACATTTACACGAAATGGGATGCCGAATATCTCGTCCGCTCCGGTGCGCTCGCCCCTGAACGCATTACTGGCGTCGAGACCGGTGGCTGTCCGCACACTGCGATCCGCGAAGATGCCTCGGCCAATCTCGCGGCCGTGGCCGACATGCGCCAACGTTTCCCTGACCTCGACATGGTGCTTATCGAGTCCGGCGGTGACAACTTGGCCGCGACTTTTTCGCCTGAACTCGCCGATCTGACGATTTACGTGATCGACGTCGCGGCCGGCGAGAAGATCCCTTCAAAAGGCGGGCCGGGCATCACTCGTTCCGATCTTCTGGTCATCAACAAGATCGATCTTGCGCCGCACGTCGGTGCTTCGCTCGAGGTGATGCAGCGCGATGCGCTGCGTATGCGCGGTTCCCGGCCGTTCATTATGACAAATCTGCGTATCGGCCAGGGCCTTGATGACATCGTCCGCTTCATCGAGGAAAAGGGCGCGTTGGGCGAAGGTGGCAACGCCGCGCGTTCAACGATGAGTGCCTGAACTGCCATTTGCAGATCGGCAACATATCTGCTCCGATTACAGAGATACCTGTCGCGGCCACCGTCCGTTCCATGTCCACGTGTTTGTCACGAAGCTGTCAGACTCCCGGCATTTTTCGCGTGGATATTTAGCTGAGGGTGACGCGGCCAACATCGCGGAGTCCTCATGGAGCAGCGAATTGATGTTACTAAAGTGAGCCCGGCCGCATATCAGGCCGTTGCGGCACTCCAGTCATACGTCGACAAGTCCGGTCTTGATCCGAAACTGCGCGAACTGGTCAAAATCCGCGTCTCGCAAATCAACGGTTGCGCCTATTGTCTCGCGATGCATACGCGCGACGCACGCAAGCTTGGAGAAACCGACGAGCGCATGCATCTGCTGAACGCCTGGCGCGAAGCGCCGATCTACAGCGCGCGCGAACGCGCGGCGCTCGGCTGGATCGAGGCCGTGACGTTGGTCGCGCAGGGCCACGTGCCCGACGACGTTTTTGAAGCCGTCCGTCAGGAGTTCTCCGAAAAGGAGATCGTTGACCTCACGGCGGCCGCGATTGCGATCAATAGCTGGAACAGGATCGCGATCGCGTTTCGCGTGCCACCGCAGGTCGAAAGCAAGAAAGCGGCCGCCTAGGCCTGATCTGCTCGACAGATTTTGTGAGGTAAAGCCGTTGCTGGATATTCCCAGCAAATGTCAAGCAAGTTCAGAAGTCAGTACGTAAAAAAATAATCAACGTCGCGGAGAAGCCGCATGCAGTACACGTCACAAAAATACTGATTTACCGGGTTTTTTTGCCTTGTCTCGATTTGGCACTGAAGGCGCGGCGGTAAACCACTACCGAGACTAATGGAACTAATATGGTAGTGTTTTGATAATTCTGAGCATTCCTGGCAGTGCCAAAGCATCGCTGGCCGTAACGACAGTAGAAAAAACCCAGCAAAGTAGCGCGTAAGAGGCGAACATGAGTGGCCCAACCCGTGACGACGAGTCCTCCGACTATAGTAGGTTTGCTCCCAAGCGATTTCGCGAGCAGCCGCCAACCCCAAGCGAACAGCGACCGTACGTTCCTTCGGCGCCCACTGTGCCGGCGCCCCGGACACCCAGTACGGAGAGACGCGCAGCGTCTGATTTTCCGTCCTGGCCGGAGCCTGTCCCGGAGCCACCGGCCCCACCCCAGCGCCTAGACGACGGACCATCAGCCTTGATCGGACGTGTTGCACTTGTTGTCACATTCGCGGCTGTCGTCGCGCTGGTTCTCATCTTCGCACGTCCGATATCGCAAGGCGCACACGCGCTGGTCGATGCAACATCGCGGCTGTTCGGGTCTTCCAAGTCAACCGAACTGCTGACGGCGAGCACCGCGAGCGAGTTCGACCACTTCGCAGACGCGCACCGCATCGGCTTCAGTGGCTGCACCGGTACCTGCCCCTGTGGCGCAACCGGCAGCACCCACCTCCAGCGCACCGCCGGCACCTGCTGCGGTCGCACAGCCCGCACCGACCACTGTCGCGCAGGCATCGCCAGGCGGGCAGCAACTGTCTCTTTCGACGCCCGGACAACCACTTGGTCAGGACCCCTCGGGTCCGAAGGTCATGGTGCGCGGCGTAACCGACACTGAAATCCGCTTCGGAATTTCCGCGCCGTTCAGCGGCGCAGCCAAAGAGCTCGGCCAGAACATGCGGCTGGGCATTGAAGCTGCATTCAACGCGGCGAATGCCCGCGGTGGCGTGAACGGCCGACAACTCAAGCTCATTGCGGCGGACGACGGATACGAGCCCGCTCGCACCGCCGAGACGATGAAGCGCCTCTATGACAAGGACCAGGTGTTTGCCGTTGTCGGTAACGTCGGCACGCCTACCGCCGCCGTCGCCTTGCCGTATGCGCTCGATCGCAAAATGATCTTCTTCGGTGCATTCACCGGTGCCGGCCTCCTCAGGAGCGATCCGCCGGATCGCTACGTCTTCAACTATCGCGCCAGCTATGCCGAAGAAACCGCTGCCACCGTCCAATATCTGGTGAAGGTGAAGCGGCTTAAGCCAAGCCAGATCGCGGTCTTTGCGCAGCAGGACGCCTACGGCGACGCGGGCTTCAGCGGCGTGGCGAAGGCCATACGTGCCCTCGGCGGCGATGAGAACGCGATTTTGCGCCTCCACTACCAGCGTAACACCGTTGACGTCGACGAAGCCGTCGACCAGCTGCGCAAGAGCCGTATTCCGATCAGAGCCGTGATCATGGTACCGACCTATCGTGCCGCGGCGAAATTCATCGAGAAGACGCGCGATCTCTTCCCGGGCATGATCTATACGAGCGTCTCGTTCGTCGGCAGCACCGCGCTTGCCAACGAGCTGATGCTTCTCGGGAAGCGGTTTGCAAACGGCATTATCGTGACGCAGGTCGTGCCTGCGCTCGATGGCCATTCATCGCTGGTGCTCGACTACAAGGGCGCGCTTGCCAAATATTTCCCAGGCGAGCAACCGGACTACGTGTCCCTCGAAGGATATGTGGCGGCCAACGTGCTGATCACAGCCTTGAGGCGCAATGGTGCCGACCTCGACACCGAGAAGCTCGTGACAACTCTCGAAAACCTCCGCGACCTCGATATCGGTCTTGGAACGCCTGTGAGCTTCGGGCGATCCGAGCATCAGGGCGTGCACAAGGTCTGGGGTACCCAGATCGACGAGAACGGGCGCTATCAGACCCTCGATCTGCAGTAAGCGACACTTTCAAAATCAAAAAGACCGGAGCGGAAACGCTCCGGTCTTTTTCGTTTGCAAGAACTCAAGTTCTACGGCGTGGAAATTAGGCCCTTGCTGGTCGCGACGATCCAGCGGTTGCCCCAACGCACAATTGAATCAACTTTGCCGACGCCGGGGACCATATCGCCGTGCCTCACGCGCCAGACACCGTTCGGGCCCTGCACAACCGCCATGCCGTCGACCACTTCAATAAGCGCCCACCCGGCAATCGTGGTCGGTCTCGTCTCGGGGTATGGCTGCGTCGGCCGAGTTTCTGACGTAACCGATGCCACCTTCTGATTAGCGTCCTGCCCTGCTCCCTGCGGCGTCTGAGTGACATTGGATTGCGCGTTGGATGGCGTGGCCGCTTGCGGCATCTCTTTGCTGCCCTCAGCTGCCTGAGCTGGTTTGGTGGATTCGACGGGCTGCGATTCCTCTTTCGGATTCTGATCGGCGGCCGACGGTGGCGTAGTGTTGTTGTCCGTCCGCTCCTGTTTGGCGACCAGTTGATCGGCAGCGCTGCGTATTTCGGAGACAGAACGCGTTGCAGCCTCGACCTGCTTGACCGTCTCGGATGGGTTCGACGTGCCCGACGCCGCAGGCGGTGATGATTTTGCGGCCGAGGCGAACAGCAAGCGATCGAACGGCTTTGCCCAGGAATTGATCTTGTCACCAACCTGATCACCGTAATTCCGCCAGGTAATCGCGGCTCCGGCACCGAGCAACCCGGCAATGACAAGGCGCGCTACATTGCGCGACACCCTGCGGCGGGTCGATGACCTCTCGTGCGCGACCTGATCGTCGTGAGAAATGTGGATGGGCGGCTCCGCGACGGAAGTCGTGCCCGATGATGCTTCACGCGGCAACTCGATGGGTTGATCCGGCGATCCATGGACGGCATTCGGACCCTGCGAGCCCCCGTTCTTTCCTGTCTCTTCGGTGGTCCGCGGCAATACCAGCGAGACAACCTCACTTTCATGGCGCCGCGGATTATCGAGCATTGCGGCTTGCGGAAGCTCGATCGGCGTGTGCGACGGTTCGGCGCGCGGCCAATCCTTCGGCACGAGCGAGACCACGTCGGGATCGTGACGCTGGTAGGCGACAGCCGGCATGGTCACATCCGTGCGGCCGGCAGGGAGCTCCTTCTTGAGCGCCTCAAGTTCGGTTCTCAGCGCAACGGTTTCAACGTTCTGCGCCTCGTGCTGGATCTTGAGGCGATTAATGACGTCGGTCTTCCTGCCGAGTTCGGCAAACTGGTTCGCGGCTCTGTCCTTAAGTTGCTCGACGTCGATTTCAAGACGACGCGCCTGCATTGCGAATTCCGCACGCAGAAGGTCCTTGTCGGCTTGAATTTCAGCCATCGACTGGGGGATCGAGTTCTCGACACGCCGCAACGTGAGCCGCACCGCGCGCGAGTGCACTAGAGGAATTACCGCTAGTCCGATCAGGGATGCGAAAAGAAAGCCGATCCCGAAATACATGATCGCTTGAATCATTTCCGGCAACTCACTCACCCGTACGGTTGGCGGGAACCAGGAAGCGATAGTGACATTAAATCACAATTCCCGGCCGGCAGCAGGATACCAGTGCCCCCCATCAGGCCGCATTTACGCACCCAACGCTTAATGAAACGCCCCATAAGGCACCGTCGCCGTTTGAAGCATGAATGACGGTTGTGTTTGAAAAACGGCGCGCCCTTGGCGGCCTCTGGGTCGCCAAGGACCAGCACTCGTCCCGGCCTCGCCTGCCGTTGTTCACGTCGCCGATCCGTCAACCCCGCTTGAGGTTTCTTGTACCGGGGCCACGACCACCTACAAACGGTAGTGTGGTGAGGGTCCGCGTCCAGCTTCTTCGCCACGGCGCGACCACGGACGACCACCTATCAGATTGTGGCAGCGAAACTGACGGCGCGACTCGATGGAACCACGATTCCGATTCAGGAAAACGCGCAAGGCGCCGGCAATTTGACGCGCTTGATTCAAAAGTTGTTTTCGCCGAACCGAGAATCATGTTCTGTGTGCCGGATGTCTCTGTTCCTTGAATGGAGATGAGCGGCAGCCGGGCGCCACATAATTGCTGCCGATGCGATCCGCTCCTCGGATTTGTGGCGCTCAAAAACATTTTTTGAAAGCAGGGAGTTGTCGTGACATCCGTCGCTCATCCCCGGCAATCACCACGTTTCGTCTGCCGCTCGTATATGGCTGTCGCGCTTGCACCTGAGCCACCACTCGTCGAATGGATCGCCGAGATCGAGCAGAAGATAAAGGACACCGGAAATTTTCTTGTCGGACCGCCGGTCGTCCTCGACCTGTCCGCGGTCAAACTCAGCAAGTCCGCAATCGCGCATCTGGTAGCGCAACTGGACCAACGCGGCGTGCGCGTCATGGGCATCGAGAATGCCGACGCTTCACAATTGGATGCCGCGCTGCCGCCATTGCTTCGTTCCACCAAGAAAGAGAGTCCAGACGCAAGTGTAGCCGCGCCAAAACCGCGCGAGACGCAGCGCGAGAAGCAACAAGCGCGCGAGACGCGCTCCGCGCCGGCGACGCTTCTGGTCGACAAACCCGTCCGTTCAGGACAGTCGATCTATTTTCCGGATGGTGACGTGACCGTGCTCGGATCGGTCGGCTCGGGCGCCGAGCTCGTCGCGGGCGGATCAATTCATGTCTATGGCACGTTGCGTGGGCGCGCCATGGCCGGCTCGAACGGCAACGCGCGGGCCCGAATCTTCTGCACCAAGATTGAGGCGGAGCTTCTCGCGATCGATGGTCACTACCTGACTGCCGATCTTATGGACAAGGCCTTGCGTGACCGGCCCGTGCAGGCCTGGCTCGAAGGAAGCGCGCTGAAGATCAGCGCGCTGGACTGAATATCGATCACCCCAGGAGGTACA
This sequence comes from uncultured Alphaproteobacteria bacterium, assembly GCA_963751535.1. Taxonomy (GTDB): domain Bacteria; phylum Pseudomonadota; class Alphaproteobacteria; order Rhizobiales; family Xanthobacteraceae; genus Pseudolabrys. The sequence goes on along the minus strand of CAVVUW010000004.1, from coordinate 349,942 downwards.
TTTCAATGGCCAAAGTCGTAGTTGTTACTTCCGGGAAAGGCGGCGTCGGAAAGACCACGTCGACCGCGGCCCTGGGAGCAGCGCTGGCGCAGTTCGGACAGAATGTCGTCGTCGTCGACTTCGACGTGGGCTTGCGGAATCTTGACCTGGTGATGGGCGCGGAACGCCGTGTCGTCTACGACCTCATCAATGTGACTCAAGGCATAGCGAAGCTCCCGCAGGCGCTGATCCGCGACAAACGCCTCGAGCGGCTCGCACTTCTTCCCGCCTCGCAGACCCGCGACAAGGATGCGCTGACCGAAGACGGCGTCGCGCGCGTGATAAATTCGCTTAAACAGATGTTCGACTGGGTGATCTGCGACAGCCCCGCCGGCATTGAGCGCGGCGCCACGCTCGCTATGCGCTTTGCCGATACGGCGATCGTGGTGACAAACCCTGAAGTGTCATCGGTGCGCGATTCCGATCGTATCATCGGCATTCTGGACGCCAAGACGGTCAAGGCCGAGCGTGGGGAGCGGGTCGACAAGCACCTTCTTATTTCCCGCTACGATCCCGCGCGCGCCGCGCGCGGGGAAATGCTCAGTATCGACGACGTCCTCGACATTCTGTCGACGCCGCTCCTGGGCATCATTCCCGAAAGCGAGGAAGTCCTGCGCGCTTCGAACCTCGGCTCGCCGGTGACGTTCAACAATCCGTCGAGCGCTCCGGCACGCGCCTATCTCGACGCCGCGCGCCGGCTCATGGGCGAAGAAGTCGAAATGACCGTTCCGACCGAAAAACAGGGATTTCTCGGCAAACTATTCGGGCGGAGAGCGGCATGAACCTGTTCAATCTGTTCAAGCGTCGAGGCACCGCGCCGATCGCACGTGATCGCCTGCAAATCCTGCTCGCCTATGAACGCGGGAGCACCCGCGGTTCCCCTGATCTACTTGCCATTCTGCGCGAGGAGATCCTGACCGCCATCGGCCGCCATGTCGAGATCGACTCCAATCGCGTCAACGTTCGCATGGACCGCGGCGACAAGGTCTCGACCCTCGAAGTCGACGTCGAAATTCCGAACACGGTGCGGATGGCGCCAGCCGGTGGCCGGCGCAAGCGGGCGGTGCCGGCGCATCGTTCCGCATCCTGATCGCGGCGCACGTCACGCGTGCTGATGCAGCGATGCCACAATTCGGAATTTCCTACGAAATTTTTTCGCGACGGTACTAAGTTGCCCCTGATCTGTCGCCCGCTACCGCTAACTTGCGCGGCGGGATTTGGGGGGTTCATTTCCGGTTCGGCGCCGGACACTCCAGATCTCAATCTGCGTGTCGGCCTGAACCACTAGTAATGCTCATTCATGACGGGACGCGGGAGCCCCGGCCAGTTTGCCGGGGCTCGTCTTTTATGTGGCAGCCGTGCGCCAAGCGTCTCAATTGACGCGCCCTCTGCTCATTTCCTGTTGCCAAAGCTTGAGCACGCCGGCAGGAAATTCACGATCTCCGGCGCCTACGCGCCGACAGGCTTCGGGCCACATTTCGAGCAAAGCTTGGTCACGACGAAACAGTTCGCTTTGCGAGACCTCGCCTGCCTCTGAACTCGGCCATTGGTCGGCTGCCATTCGCAGCAGCTCGATCAGCGGAGGTATGTCTCTTTCCATCGCCATATCCGTTCCCCCATCTTTTTTTAGCTGTGCTCAAACTAGGGGCATTAGATAGGTACCGCAGTGTTGGCCGTCACAAAAAGCCTCATTCACTGCAAAGTCTGTGCAAAACTTACGGTACCGAACTACCGGATTCCGCTGCGTGCAGCCGACAAATTCTCAACCGATCCGCGTTAAGCGCTGCATATAATGTTTCCAGCGACGCACGTAGATATCGGCACCGGCGCGGATCATCTCTGCGGCCTTCTCGTCGAGCGTACGAATGACGCGCGCGGGAGCGCCGACGATCAATGAGTTGTCGGGAAAGCTCTTCCCTTCGGTGACGACGCTGCCTGCTCCGACCAGCGAATTTTTTCCGATCTTTGCCCCGTTGAGCATGATCGCACCCATGCCGATAAGGGAATTGTCGCCCACTGTGCAGCCGTGCAGGATGACATTGTGGCCGATTACGCACTCGCGCCCGATCGTCAGCGGAAATCCCGGATCCGTGTGCAGAGTGGCGTTGTCCTGGATCTGCGAACGCTCGCCGAGCTCGATCCATTCATTATCGCCACGCAGGACCGCGCCGAACCAGACGCTCGCTTCGGCTTTCAGCCGCACGCGACCGATCAGCACCGCTGTCTCGGCGATGTAGTACTCGCCCTCGGGCGGAAATTCCGGTGCCTGTCCGTCGAGCCTGTAAACCGGCATTGCTGGCCATCTCCGTCTCCCGGCCCCGGCGCGCGCCAAAGGCGTAGGACCGCCATCACATGCCTGAACTGGACTGACCTGGAAAGTGCCTAGGCGTACAGGAAACCGCAGGCCTGCAATGTCATCACCAGCACGAGCCCCGACATAAGGCTCCAGAAGCCGGCGATCAGCGTTGCCAGAAACACGAACTCAAAACGGCGGCCTTCCTGGCGCCGGCCGAGGATGGTGTTGCGCATGATCAGAAACGGCGCCGACACGACGAGCAGCGGGACTGACGCAAAGGCCGCGACGCCGGGGCCAGTGCTCAGCTGGCCAAAGCTCGGCAAGCGGCTGGTGAAAACCCGGTAGCCGGAGCTGCACATGCCGGCGACGGCAAAGCCGAGCAGCAGTGCGAACAACATCTGCAAGGATTCCGGGGTCATCGGCGGCCTCAACGCAAAACACGCAGGCATGTTTTGCAAAGGGGCGGCGCGAGCGCCAGCCAATCCTTAACAAATGGTAAATGCCGCCGTCCCTGGCCCTCTCGTGTAACCACGCGGACTGGACTTGGCGTGGCATAATCCGCCCGATTCGCGCGCCAGGAGCCGAAGTCTGACTACCGTCACACAGGATCGTTCACCCAGAGCTCGACGCCCTGCCCGGCGCAAGCCACGCACCAGTCGCGGTCCGCTGCTGGCGCCGTTGATGGTGTTTGGCACCGTCGTCTTGTTCGGCGCCGCCTATGTCACCTACGTGCTGTGGCCGCGCTGGCCCGACAGTCCCATCACGCTTGATGCGCCGACCGTGCCGATCGTTGTTTCCGGAACGGCGTTCAATATTGAGCCCGCCGCTATCCGCATGAACGTTCAGCGCCGGCCCGGCGCGCATGAGCGCGTTGACCTCTCTTACATCTGGCCGAGCCTGACCCCACCCGATCCCGCCATCAAGCCGACAGTCGGCGCTCCTATCGATCCCAACGAACGACTGTTCGTCACCATTGCATCCGGGGAAACTACCCTGCCCCTGATGGAGCGTGTGCAAACCATCTATCCGCGTTATCTGGTAGCCGAGCCGGTCGCCGGTCCGCCCGGTCTGACATTCCGCGGCTTTCGTAGCGACACGCCCTATCAGGGCGAAGATCTGGTCTTCGAGTTCGAACGCGCCCGAGCATTTCCTGGCGCGCTGCTCGCAAAAGGGCGTCACGAACTCCGGCACCTGTCTGCTGGAGCGACGCATCGGCAACGCCGACGTCACCCTGCGTTTTCCGCGCGACTGGCTGGACAACTGGTCGGACGTCGCCGGCGGCATCGATCGCCTGATCGCCAGGCTGCATCCGGAAACGAAATGAGCTTGCTTTCCGACGTCATGCCCGCACTTGTTGCGGCATCCACGTCTTAACGGCTTCAAAGACGTGGTTGGCCGGGACAAGCCCGGCCAAGACAAATCGCACGACAGTTGCGGAAAATCAGTCCACCAGATCGACGTCGAGGATCGGCAGTTCGAGAATATAAGACCGACGGCCTTTTTCGATCTCGAGAAACAGGACCGCGATGAATTCTTCGCCGATATAGACTTCAAGCGAGTCGGTCTTCTTCGGGCGCGGCACGACACGGATATTGTCGTTGCCGAATTTGTTGCGCAGATAGGCGTTGAGCGTCGGTACCGGCTGTATCGTCGGGTCGTTTCCAACCTGAATCACCATCCGGAAATTGTAGGAACGCTCGCCCTCGTCCTCATCGACGGTGAGTTCGCCAAGATCATCTGCTTCAACGAAAATTTCAGCGGTATCGGAGGATTTCGGCACGACGCGGATCTGCGCATTGCCGAAAAGCTTTTTCAGATACCCGTCGATTTTTCGGACTTCCTGGACGTCCACGGACCGCTCCTCATCTCAAGGCAACGTCTTGCCTGATCGGACAGCCCGGCGCAAGCGATCCTTCAACCGTCGAGCATGATGCCGTAGAGCATTTGGTCCATAGCGCGGGACGGCTCAGGGCAGCCGGCCTCGCCAACGACTCTCGCCGGGACGCCGGCGACAGTGACATTGTTAGGTACCGGTTTGATGACAACCGAGCCTGCCGCGATACGCGCGCAATGGCCGACCTCGATATTCCCGAGAAATCTTGGCGCCCGCGCCGATCATGACGCCGCGCCGGATCTTCGGGTGACGGTCCTCGTGCTCCTTGCCGGTACCGCCAAGCGTCACATCGTGCAGGATCGAAACGTCATCCTCGATCACCGCCGTCTCGCCCACGACAAGCCCCGTCGCATGGTCGAGGAAAATGCCGCGACCGATTTTCGCAGCCGGATTGATGTCGCACTGGAATACCGATGACGCACGGCTTTGCAGGTAGAGAGCAAAATCCTTGCGGGACTTGCCGTAGAGCCAGTGCGCAAGGCGGTGCGTCTGGATCGCGTGGAAGCCCTTGTAATAGAGCACCGGTTCGATGAATCGGCTGGTAGCCGGATCGCGGTCGACTGTAGCGACGATGTCGGCGCGAAACGCCTCGCCTAGCGTCGGCTGATCTCCCAACGCATCGTGATAGGCCTGGCGAATGAGGTCGGCCGAGACGTCGGCGTGGTCGAGCCGCTGACTGACGCGGTGCGCGATTGCCGCCTCGAGCGTGTCGTGGTGCAAAATGTTCTCGTAAATGAAGGTGGCGAGCTCTGGTTCGCGGCGTGTGACGTCCTCCGCCTCGCTGCGGATGCGCGCCCAGACCGGATCGACTTTATCGAGGGCCCGTGCGGGCCGCGTCTGATATTGAGCCATCAACCAAACACTCCTGGCGTCTCTCAATCCCCACATAGGTCTTTTATCACATTTTCGCAGGCGCCAAGAGAGCCCAGAGCGGCAAAGCACGCCGGACCGGCGTCCGGCGCATGGCTCATGGCTTGCGGCTCATGCGCGTTGGTTAAGGAAATCAATTACGGCTGTTTTGAAGACCTTGTCACCGACCGCAAGCATGTGGTCACGCCCGGGAATATCGAGCGCGCGCGCCCCCGGAATGAGCGCGGCCAATTCCTGGGCACTGCCTGCAACCGTGTCGGTCGTACCAACGGCAACCAATACAGGGGCCACGATTGCGGCAACCTCCGCGCGGCTTAAAGTCTGCCGCGAGCCGCGGATACAGGCGGCGAGCGCGCGCAGGTCGGACCTCGTCTGTTCGGCAAAAACGCGGAACGTACGCCCTGTCGGATCTTTCACATCGGCGACCGTTGGCGCTTCGAGTGCCTCGGCGATGCTCTCCGGAAGTCCGACGCCCTCGACAAGACGAATACCGAGTCCACCGAATATCGCCGAACGCACGCGCGCCGGGTGCTTGACCGACAGAAACGCGGCAATGCGCGATCCCATCGAATAGCCCATCAGGTCGGCTCGCTCGATCTCCAGATGATCGAGCAGCGCGCGAACATCTTCGGCCATGATCTCACTGTGGTAGTCGGCGGGATCGTAGAGCTTGGTGGATGCACCGTGGCCACGATTGTCGAGTGCGATCGCGCGGCGACCAGCTTTGGTGAGCGTCGTAAACCAGCCGGGGAGCAGCCAATTCACCTCTTTGGTCGAGGCGAAGCCATGGATGAGCACGATCGGCTCGCCCTCCCCCTCGTCGAGATAGGCGATCTCGACTTTTCCATTTCTGAAACTGGGCATGCGTGGATGTTTAGCCGTGCGCGAGTGCGACAGCAATCGGCTGTAATTGCTTCAGCTTGCGTTTCTCCCTGCGGCGGCGGAAGTAACGCAGAGCGATCCTTTCGGTCGTGCTCTTGAGCGCCGACACAAAGCCTAACACAGCGAACAACGCACCGATGAGCCAGACGCTTGCATCGAACGCAAGTGCGGCGAGCGTAATCGCGCCGCGACCCACGAGCTTGAGAATGGCCCGCGTGCGGCTTCCTTCTTTTTCCGCTAATCTTGCGACGCGCGTCACGTCGGCCGGCTCTTTTGCCACTTTCAGACCATCGAAAGCCGCGCGGCCTCCCGCCGCTCGTTGGACGCGCCCGACATCGCCCGCAAGGTGCAGCAGGCCGCCCGCGCGCTCGACCTTCACGGCATCGCGCGCGGCACGCACCGCCAGCACCGGGCTTGCGCCTGAGAAGCCAGCCTGGCGCACCATGCGACCAATATTGCCCGCGAGCTCGGCGCCAAGACTTCCGGTCTTGCGCGCGACTTTAACAAGCGTCAGTCCGGCGCGCGCCGGCGCCGCCGCACCAAACGTCAGATAAGTGCCGGCGGTGATCGCGATGCCGACACAGGCCAGACCAAGCACCAACTCGTCGGCCTGCTCGCCGGCGGCGAGTCGTTTTCCTTCGCGCAACGCGTCGCGGATATCGCCGAACACAAAGAGATCGCCAACCGCGGTTCCCGCAAGCGCGGCCATGTCGTCGGGCTCGCCGGTGATCAGGCCGCGGGCAAAACTTTTCGCCTTGTGCCGGGTCGTCGCGGCCTCGGCGGTGGCGCTCTTCACCTTTTCCTGCAGTGCCGGATCAATCGGCACATTGCGGGCGCCGGCCAGATCGACAAAGCTCTGGGCGAGATCGGCGTCATCGACGGCCAGCGCCGCCTCGATCTCGCGTCCAGCAACAGTGGTATCGAATTTGTCATCGAGCGCCTGGCTGGCAATGCGGGACGGATCGTCGAGGCCATAAAACGCGTCGACCGCGCGCGGCACGGCGTAAAGAGCGGCCAGCGCAAGCAAAAGCACAGCCGCGAGAGCCGGCCCGATTCGCGGCGCGCGCATTATGGCTGGCTGTTCCAACGGTCCGGCTCCATGAATTCCGATCTTCGCGCTCTGTGCCCGCGAACCAAGGCGTTTCCACGGCACCGACAGCCGAATTCTGTGATTGAGCTAGGCATTGCCGACCCGCCTCGCTATGGTGCCGTGCGAAATTCTCCGCCGGTTCAGCGGCTAACACGAGGAGTTTCCATGGCGGAACACGTTGTCCCCCACTTCCACAATGATCCGGGCGTGCCGGTGATCGAAATCGGCGCCAAGGAATTCATGTGTGTCGGGGCAACGCCGCCATTTGATCATCCGCACGTGTTCCTCGACATCGGCGAGGACAAGGAAATCATCTGCCCTTACTGCTCGACACTCTATCGCTTCAACTCAACGCTTGATCCGCATGCGGCGCGCCCGCCTGAGTGCGCGCTGCCCCTGTCCGCCGCCGCCTGACCTGCATCGGGATTTCCGACCATCGCGCAGCCGCGTCATGTCATCATCGCCGGAGCCGGTATCGCCGGATTGACGGCCGCGCTGGCGCTTGCGCGCGCCGGCATTCGCGTGACCGTCTACGAACAAGCCGGAAAACTTGAAGAGACCGGAGCCGGCGTTCAGCTCTCGCCGAACGGAAGCCGCGTCCTGATCGCGCTGGGGCTGCGCGAGCGGCTCGCATCGGTTGCGGTCGCACCGCAGGCGATCCGCGTGATGTCGGGCGGATCCGCGCGCGAAGTCGTCCGCATTCCATTGGGCGAGGAAATAGAGCGGCGTTTCGGCGCGCCCTACTGGTCGATCCATCGCGGCGATCTGCAATTGGCGCTCATTGACGCCGTCCGTAACGAACGCGACATCGCGCTCGAGCTCGGCGTGCGCATCGAGGATTTCGCGGCCCACGGCAGGGGCGTCAGCGTGCTCGGCAAGCGCGGTTCGCAGGTGCTCGATGAACGCGGGATCGCGCTGATCGGTGCCGACGGCATCTGGTCGAACGTCGCCTCGCACCTGCGGCGGCTGCCGGCGCCGACATTTCGGCACCGCACGGCCTGGCGCGCGCTTGTTCCGGCCAACGCGGTCCCGGAAGAATTTCGCCAGCCGCTGGTGCATCTCTGGCTCGGTCAGGACGCGCACCTCGTCCACTATCCGGTCAAGTCCGGCACACTGATCAATATTGTCGGCATCGTGCACGACGAATGGAATGAGATCGGCTGGTCCGCTGCCGGCGATCGCGCCGAAATTCTTCGGCATTTCGCGCGGTGGGCCTGGTCGGAAAAGGCGCGCGCGCTGATCGCCATTCCTGACCGCTGGCTGAAATGGGCACTGTACGACCGCAAGGATCCATTCCGCGGATCGAAGGTCCCTGTCACCCTTATCGGGGACGCCGCCCACCCGATGATGCCGTTCCTCGCGCAGGGCGCGAGCATGGCGATCGAAGACGCCGTCGTCCTCGCCGACATGCTGGCGAAATATCTCGACGATCCGGCCGACGCGCTGCGGGCCTATGAAGGCGCCCGCTGGCACCGCACTGCGCGTGCCCAACAATTCTCCCGGCGTCAGGATCGTATTTATGGACGAAGCGGACCGGAAGCTTTCGTACGCAATCTGGCCATGCGGGCAATGGGCGGAGAAAGGCTGCGCGCACGCTACGATTGGCTCTATAGTTGGCGGCCTCCGCAACGCTACGAGACCGTTCCAGCATGATCTTCCCGTCGACCGTCGCCGGCAGCCTGCCCAAGCCATCCTGGCTCGCCGAGCCGAACAAGTTGTGGCCGCAGTGGCGACTGCAGGGCGATGAACTCGCCGCAGCCAAGCTCGACGCAACATTGCTCGCGATCAAGTGGCAGGAAGACGCCGGCATCGACATCGTCTGCGATGGAGAAATGTCGCGCCAGCATTTCGTGCACGGCTTTCTTGAATTCGTGGACGGCATCGACTTCACGCACAAGGTCGAGATGGGAATCCGCGCCGACCGCTACAAAGCCATGGTGCCCGTCGTGCGTGGCGAGTTGAAACTCAAAGGCCGCGTGCACCAGACGGAGGCGCGCTTTGCCCGCGCGCACACCCGGCACAAACTCAAGATCACAATGCCGGGGCCGATGACGATCTCCGACACGATCGCCGATGCGCACTACGGCGACAAGATCAAGATGGCGATGGCCTTCGCCGATCTGCTCAATCAGGAAGCGCGCGCACTCGAAAAAGACGGCGTCGATGTCATCCAGTTCGATGAGCCGGCTTTCAATGTTTTCATGAGCGAGGTGTCCGGCTGGGGCATCGAGGCGCTGCATCGCGCAATCGATGGGCTGAAATGCACCACGGCCGTACACATCTGTTACGGCTACGGGATCAAGGCGAATATCGACTGGAAGAATTCGCTCGGCGATGAATGGCGTCAGTACGAGGAGATTTTTCCAGCGCTGGCGAAAAGCCGCATCGGCCAGGTTTCGGTCGAGTGCATCCACTCGCATGTTCCGCTCAAGCTTTTATCGCTGCTGGAAGGCAAGGACGTGCTGGTCGGCGTGATCGACGTTGCGACCGACAAAGTCGAGACGCCGCAACAGGTGGAGCAGGTCATCGCCGAGGTGATGAAGTTCGTGCCCAAGGACAAGATCGTCGCCTGCACCAATTGCGGCATGGCACCGATGCGGCGCGATATCGCCGAGGCGAAGCTGATGGCGCTCGGCAAGGGCGTAGCCCTGGCGCGGAAGAAATTCGGCTAGCGCGCCGCGCGGCCCATCACGTCCATCAATTCGGCGACCTTGCGCCGCTGATCGGTCTTATTGCCGCTTCTGATGGCGTGATCGACGCAATGTGCCACATGATCGCGCAGGATTTCTTCCTCGGCACGCCGCAGCGCGGCTCGAACCGCACCGATCTGCGTCACGATGTCGATGCAGTAGCGCTCGTCCTCGACCATGCGGGCGAGGCCCCTCACCTGGCCTTCGATGCGGTTGAGCCGCTTGAGCGTTGCCGCCTTGCTGTCTTTTGCCATGGCGTCTATATACCCCCTAGGGGTATCAGAGACAAGGTGCAGGCGTGACGGCAGAGCATCACCACGGGTGTCATCACGACCACGCAGCGGCAGACCGTGCGGTCGATCCCGTCTGCGGCATGACCGTCGATCCGCACACCGCCAAGCACCGCGCCGATCACCACGGCCACACTTATTATTTCTGCTCGGCCGGCTGCCGCACGAAATTCATCAACGATCCGCAAAAATATCTCGGCTCGCGCCAGCCTGAGCCGGTTGCCGAAGGCGCGATCTACACATGTCCGATGCATCCGCAGATTCGGCAGGTCGGTCCGGGCTCCTGCCCGATCTGCGGCATGGCGCTCGAGCCCGAACTTGCGGGCAGCGACACCGGACCAAACCCCGAACTTGTCGACATGACGCGCCGGTTCTGGATCGGCCTTGTGCTCACGATCCCCGTCTTCGTCCTCGAAATGGGTGCGCACATCGCCGGCGTACACAACTGGATCGATCAGACACTCTCGAACTACGTGCAGTTCGCTTTCGCAACGCCGGTTGTTCTGTGGGCCGGCTGGCCCTTCTTCGTGCGTGGCTGGCAGTCGCTGGTGACGCGCAACCTGAACATGTTCACCCTCATCGCGATGGGCACCGGCGTTGCCTATGGCTACAGTCTCGTCGCCACCTTCGTGCCTGGAATTTTCCCGCAGGCGTTCCGTGGCACCCATGGTGGCGCGCCGTCTACATATTTCGAAGCTGCCAGCGTCATCACGGTTCTTGTGTTGATGGGCCAGGTCCTCGAATTGCGCGCGCGCGAAGCGACATCGGGTGCGATCCGCGCGCTCCTTGATCTCGCGCCCAAGACCGCGCGCCGCGTCAAGGAAGACGGCAGCGATGAGGAGGTTTCGCTCGACGATATCCATGCAGGCGATCGCCTGCGCGTTCGCCCTGGCGACAAGGTCCCGGTGGATGGCGTCCTGCTCGAAGGCCGCTCGGCCATCGACGAGTTGATGATCACCGGCGAGTCCATGCCCGTCACGCGGGAAAGGGATTCGCCCGTGATCGGCGGCACGCTCAACAAGAGCGGAAGCTTCATCATGCGCGCCGACAAAATCGGCCGCGATACGCTGCTATCGCAGATCGTGCAGATGGTGGCATCGGCGCAGCGCAGTCGCGCGCCTATCCAGCGTCTGGCGGATCAGGTCTCGGCCTGGTTCGTGCCAGCGGTGATTGCGGTGGCAGTCGCCGCATTCGCAGCCTGGGCCGTGTTCGGCCCGGAGCCGCGCTTCGCTTACGGTCTGGTAGCGGCCGTCAGCGTGCTTATCATCGCCTGCCCCTGCGCATTGGGTCTCGCGACGCCGATGTCGATCATGGTCGGGGTCGGGCGCGGCGCGCAGGCCGGCGTGTTGATCAAGAACGCCGAAGCACTGGAGCGAATGGAAAAAATCGACACGCTGGTCATCGACAAGACCGGCACGCTGACCGAAGGCAAGCCGAAAGTGGTAGCGGTTCGCCCGGCGTCCGGACTTGATGAAGCGCAGGTCCTGAAGCTTGCGGCAAGCGTTGAGCGCGGCAGCGAACATCCTCTGGCGGCAGCGATCCTGGCCACGGCAGCCGAGAGAAAGCTCGAACTTTTGCCAGCCAGCGACTTCGATTCGCCCGCGGGGAAAGGCGTGACCGGCACGGTCGAAGGCAAAAAGATCGTGCTCGGCAATGGGCGTTTTCTCTCGGAGCTGAATATCGACACGTCATCCTTGCGCAGGGAAGCCGAATACCTGCGCAGCGATGGTGCGACTGCTATTTTCCTCGCCGTCGACGGCGAGACGGTTGGCGTCATTGCCGTCGCCGATCCGATCAAGCAGACCACTCCGGACGCGCTGAAGGCCCTCGCCGCTGACCACATTCGCGTGGTCATGCTCACGGGTGACAACCGCATTACGGCGCAGGCCGTCGCGCGCCAGCTTGGCATCAGCGAGGTCGAGGCGGAAGTCCTGCCCGATCAGAAAAGTGCCGTCGTCGAAAAGTTGCGTCGCGAGGGCCGTGCGGTCGCCATGGCCGGCGATGGCGTCAATGACGCGCCGGCGCTCGCCGCCGCCGAAGTCGGCATCGCCATGGGAACGGGCTCCGATGTCGCGATTGAAAGCGCCGGCGTCACTTTGCTGAAGGGCGACCTCACGGGCATCGTCAAAGCGCGCGTGCTTTCGCAAGCCGTGATGCGCAACATCCGGCAGAACCTGTTTTTCGCATTCATCTACAATGCGCTCGGCGTGCCGGTCGCCGCGGGCGTGCTCTATCCCGCCTTCGGTCTGCTGCTGTCCCCGATCATTGCCGCCGCGGCGATGGCGCTGTCCTCAGTCAGCGTCATCGGCAACGCTTTGCGGCTACGGGCGATCAGGCTTTAGGCGCTAGTAGATCGCCAGATATTTCAGCAGCGACAGAACGCCGATGATGATGACGATCACGCGGACGATCTGCTTCGCCCTGCCATCGATCGGCAGCATGTTGATCAGATAAAGTACTAGAACGATGACCAGGAAGGTTATGAGAATGCTTATCAAAATGCCCATGCTTGCCCCCGTTTAGGGCCACGGTTCGTGGCGGGTTCCACGCCAACAAGTTCCACGTAGGAAAAAAGTTCCGCTTTTACTGAACGAACTGTCCGCTCGGGCTACTGCGCGGCGGCGCCGAAACAGCGGGACCGGGCGCGGCAGCACCGGCAGTACTTCTGCAATTCTTGTCTCCCGCAGCCTTGCGAAGCTGCACCATCTCCCCGCGCAACTGGTTGTACTCCGGCCGATAGGCCAGACTGCTTGCGATCTGGCCACCGGTACCGGGGCCGGCCTTGACCATAAGCGCCTCGAGCTCGCGTTGCCGCGTCATATTGGACTGGGTCGCGGTCGCAATCTCCGGACAGTTGTAGAGGAGATACCTCTCCGGCTCGACCAGAAGGCGGCTGGCGACCTCGTCGGACGCGCATCCGCACAGCGACAAAGCCCCGAGTAGCGTCCCCAGGGTGGCGGCGGTGCTGATCAGGCCGTTCCGTGTCATTGGCAGGCAGCTATCTAACAAATTTGGCATCACAAGAGCCGAATAAGGGCTGCAAAAGATCAAGGTCGGGCCGGAACCTGACGAAGAACCCGGTCCAGTTCGGCGGCGATCGCGACAGCCGAGGGCGTATCTGAATGCACGCAGACCGTGGCGGCTTTGACAGGAATATCCCGGCCGGCAGTTGTCGTGACGGCATGGTCCCGCATCACGCGCAGCACGCGCGCCGCCGCTTTCGCGGGATCGACCGCATCATGGACGCGGCTCAGGATCAGGTTGCCGTCTCCATCGTAGTCGAGGTCTGCATAGAATTCCGGGATCAGTTCGACGCCCTTGTCGCGGTAAGCTGTTTCGTGCGCGGTGAATGCCATACCGAGAATTGGCACGCCGAATGGCAGCACGGCGTCGGCAATCGCCGCCGCAATTTTTCCGTCACGGGCCGCCATGCCATAGAGCGCCCCGTGAGGCTTCACGTGGTTCAACGGAAGACCTTCGGCATCGAGAAAGGCTTTCAATGCGCCAACCTGATAGGTCACGAGATCAGTCACTTCCGCCGGCGCAATGACCATGGCCCTGCGGCCGAAGCCCTGAAGATCAGGCAGCGACGGATGTGCACCGACCTTGACCTTGTGCTTTTTCGCCAGCCGAACCGTTTCGCGCATGATCGTCGGGTCTGAGCCGTGAAATCCGCAGGCGACATTGGCAAGATCGATGTGGGCCATCATCGCCGCATCGTCGCCAAGGCGATAAAGGCCGAACCCCTCGCCCATGTCGCAGTTTATCGTCAGCCGCATGTAACCGGTTTATCATCCATTTGTTTAAGAAGGCAGCCGGATTTTTGCCGGCGACGGTGATCGATGGACCTTCCGCCTCTCCTGCGCCGAGCCGTCGATGATGCGCTGAACGGCACGGCACTGTCTGATCTTGCCGCGACGGCAGCCGCCCTGTCGCTGCGCTATCGCCACGAGCAGCATGACGCGCAATCTCACGCCATAACCGATCGCGATGCGCTCGCCTATCTCGCGGTGCGTCTGCCGGCGACCTACGCAGCCGTCCGCGCCAGCTTTGACGCCGTCGCTGAGGTGCGCCCGGACTTCGCGCCAAAGACGGCGCTCGATATCGGCGCCGGACCGGGCACTGCTCTTTGGGCTGCGTCCGGGTGTTGGCCCGCCCTCACCGATGCCGTGCTTGTCGAGGCGAGCCCTGTTTTTCGCGCCTATGGCGAACGACTAGCGGCCGGGGCTGAGCTGCCGCACATCACCTGGCGCGTTGCGGATGCCACCGTTGACGCCATCGATTGTGGAACGCGCGATCTCGTTACTTTGGCCTATGCTCCTGAATGAGCTCGCCGCGAAGGTACGGCACTCTGTTTTGCAACGGCTCTGGGATCTGACTGCGGACACGCTTGTGATTGTCGAACCTGGAACGCCGGCCGGATGGCAGCGGATTCTTGCCGCGCGCAGCCAGCTGATTGAGGCTGGCGCTCATGTGATCGCGCCCTGCCCGCACGCGAAGGCATGCCCGCTTCAGCCTCCGGATTGGTGCCACTTCGCCCAGCGCGTTGCCCGCTCGCGCGTGCATCGGCAAACCAAACGCGTGGACGTTCCCTGGGAAGACGAGAAGTTCAGCTACCTGGCGGTTTCGCGAAAACCGGCATCGCATGCCGGGGCGCGAGTCATTGCTCGTCCGCGCAAAGCCGGCGGTCACACGACCCTGAAGCTGTGCCGGCCCGATGGATCGGCGAGCGATCAGGTGGTCTCGCGCCGCGACGGCGCGCTGTTCAAGCGCGCGCGGAATGCCGATTGGGGCTCTTTGTTTTAAGAAAGCTCCAGGTATCTATCGAATCTTCGCGAAGTCGCCGTGTCGCCCGAGACCGTCCTTGAAGCGCGAGGCTCCGGCAACGCCGTCTTCGATCAAGGCTTCGCGTCCATTGTACCATTCCTGGATCAGCGCCTCGCGCACCGTCAATCCATGGCTCTTGATTGCCGAGCGACGGTCCGCCCGCACGCAGACTTGCGGGAAACGGGCAATCTCCTGTGCCAGTTCTTCCGCCTTTGCGCGCGCGCCTCCCTTGGGAGTCACGTATTCGCACAGGCCAATGTCGAGACATTCTTCAGCCGGCACTTTTCGTCCGGTCAGAATAATTTCCAATGCGCGGCCCTGACCGACAATGCGCGGCAAGCGCACCGTTCCGCCGTCGATCAATGGCACGCCCCAGCGGCGACAATAGACGCCGAAGTAGGACTCCTTCGCCATCACGCGAAAATCGCACCACAGACCGAGCTCCATTCCGCCGGCGACAGCGGGACCCTCGATTGCCCCGATGACCGGCTTGTCCAACTCGAGGCGAGAAGGACCCAAGGGACCGCGTGGAATGTCGCCACCATTGCCTTGAGGACGTGCCGTGGGGATGTCGAGTTCGCCAAGCGGATAGTCGGCGTTCAGCGTGCTGACGTATTTGAGGTCCCACCCGGCACAGAACGATCCGCCTGCACCGTAGAACACGGCAACGGAGGCTTTCTTGTCGGCATCGAATTCAAGAAAGGCCGCGGTCAGCGCATCCGCGCTTGCGGGGTCCATTGCGTTCCGGGCTTCCGGCCGATCATGAATCACCGTCCAAACCGCGCCGCTCTTTTCGATTCTCACTGCCACGCCCGCCTCCTTTGAATAGACTGTTGATGCGCCTTGACCCTTCGCGTCGATGGCAAAAACTATCAAATTCTTGTCCGGGATCGACAAGACTTTGCCGATGCGCGGCAGGTAATCGGCGCAAGAAATTCCTCGCCAAACCGATCCCACGCAATGTCCATACTTCATTCTGCCACGGCGTTGATCTATTCCGCCCTGGCCTTGGCCGAAACGTTCGTACTTCTTGCAGTTGTACTTGGTGTTTTTTGGCTTGCCGGAAGAGCAATACTTAGGCTCTTTCGCAAAGATTAGACGACGCGCGGCCCTGCGTCGGCTCACGATCCCTGGCGGACATTGGAGCCGCCGTGTGATAGTAACAGCACTCCCGTATCGACATGCGGTAGATGATCATGCACTCACCTTCGACCTCGCCGACCACCGTTCGGCATCGCGTCCTGCACTTGCTCTTGATGGCGGTGGGCGCGGCCGCGCTTCTGATACAGGCGCCATGCGCCCATGCACAGCATGCTTCGGCGCCCCCGAGCATGAGCGACAAAGAAAAGGCCAAGATCCAGGAAAAACGGGCCTACCAGAAAGATACCGACGATGCCTACCAGTCTACGATGAGCAGACTGCCGGACGTCAAACAGCAAAAAGTCGATCCGTGGGGCAATATGCGGGCAGCTCCACAAAAATAACGGGGCGCCGGGGGGACAGAATGTCGGACAAAACTACGGCGGTGATTGCCGCCGCTGTTGCGTGCTTCCTTGGCATCTTTTTCACGAGGTACATGGTCGCCGGCCATACCGAGCTTCTCGTTGAAGTGCTGATTGCACAGTTCATCGGGAACGGTCTGCTCGCGGCCATCCTCGTCACGCTGCTCATTCGCTGAAAAATGAAAGAGGCCGCTTCAGTCAGCGGCCTCTTTCGTAGTTGTGCGACTGAAGTCGGTATCAGTTGCCGCCCCAATTCTGGTCGCGCAGCAGCTGAAAACGAATATTCGGATCGGGATCGGTGCCGAGATCGCGTCCATCCCAGCTGTAGACCTCAGGCGATCGCTGCATCTGCGACGAATAATCCGGTTCGGATGCGTAGTGATGCCTTGCTTTGCTTTTGTGCGTCGCTGCGAGTGCCGGCGTGGCCATCAAGGCTGCCGCACCGACAACGATGGGAAGAAGTTTGATGATGCTCTTGCTCATTGGTGCGCCTCGTTTGAAACAGTACGTCGCCCTCTGTGGTAGCTAGCAGAGTCTTGTGCACGCACCAGGACGCACCAGTTCAATTAGATTTGTCACGAATGTGATGGAATACGCGGCGCGAAAAATTTGATTCGTGAATTGGCGGCGCTCCGATACCGCCACAGGATAATCTCCACGTAAAATAGACGTTGGCTATTCTAACGCTTGCTCTGTGGATGCGCCGCTTCCAGCGTTTGAACTTCTTCCGGCGTCAATGTCAGAGATAGCGCGACAGCATTCTCTTTCACATGTGCGGCGGAACCGGATTCGGGAATCGCAATGACGTTACCGTTGCGGATCGCCCAGGCGAGAGCAACGGCAGCCGCAGAGCAGCCATGCGCTGCACCGATACGTCCCAAAGTGGGATCGCGCAGCACGCTGGCGCCGGGTCCGCCAAGGGGCGAATAGGCCATGATCGGCATGCCGTGCCGCTGGCACCATGGGAGCACATCGCGCTCAATGCCGCGGTCACCGATGCTGTAAGGGAGTTGATTGGTCGCGCAGCGATCGCCCTGCGGAACGCGGAAGAGATTCTCCATATCACGAACGCTGAAATTGGAGACTCCCCAGGCGCGAATCTTTCCCGCTGAACGTAGTTTCTCGAACATGTTCACGACGTGCGCGACGTTGGTGACGCCATTCGGCCAATGCAGCAGATAAAGATCGAGACGGTCGGTGCCGAGGCGTTTCAGGCTTGCCTCGCAAGCACGCGTGATGCCGTCTCCCGCCACGTGATTGGGCCACACCTTGGACACCAGAAAAATGCGATCGCGCTGGCCTGAAATTGCGCGACCAATGAATTCCTCCGAGCCGTAGATTTCCGCCGTGTCGATCAACGTCATCCCGAGAGAAAGGCCGGTGCGTACCGCCTCTTCTTCCTCAGCTTGAGGGCGCCTTCCCTTTCCGAGATTCGCCGAGCCTTGGCCCAAGGCCGGGACGACTGCACCATCGCGAAACTTCACCGTGCGGCCTTCGGCGGCTGAGGCTTTGCCAAAAGTCGCGTCAAAAGCGGCCAACGAGCCAACCGCTGCACAGAGTCCGCTAAAGTCACGCCGGTTCAAGTGATGCATGGTGTCTACGCTTTGCTGTGCAATTTTCCCACGATACCAAACGCGAAGGCCGCCTCTGTCCAGTCAAGGACACGTGAGTGCTGGACAGGTTCTAAACGGTGCGAGCCGGATCCAGTGTGAAAAGTTCCTGCGGCTGCGCGACCCCACGCAAGGCGTAGCGGCCAACGGATATGAGTTGGCTTCGCATCCCATCGACATTGGCGAATGTCTCCGACACCAGAAACGGTTGGTCGACCGAGCGGCACATGGCGGCAATGCGGCTTGTTTCATTGACCGCGGGGCCGACCACAGTGAAATCGAGCCGCTCGGTGCTTCCGATATTTCCGTAAAACACCTCGCCGACATGCAGCCCGACGTACATATCGGTGGTCGGCAGCAACTCGCGTGCGCGTCGCGCGCTCAGTGCGTGCACCTGCTTGCGTGCTTCGACCGTAGCAGCAAGCGCGGCCGCGCAGGCGTGTGCACGATCTTCAGCCGTAAAGATTGCAAGAATGCCGTCGCCGATCAGCTTGAGCACGTCCCCACCCTGCGCGTGGATCGCCGAAACAACGACGTCGGCATAGTCGTTCAACAGCGGAATGATCTGCTCCGGCGATGAATCGGTGATCCTGGTGAAGCCGCGCAGATCGCTGAACCAGATGACCGCATCGATACGTTCCGTCACGCCGCGGATGATGCGCCCGCTGAGCACCAGCCGGCCGGCATCGCGACCGAGATAAGTTTCCATCAGGGTGCCGGTCATGCGCGCAAGCGCGGCCGCCTTGAACGCCAGCGCAAGCGTGGGCACGACGCGCTTGAGTGCAGCAACATGCGCGTCGGTGAAACCATCGGGCCGCGATGTCAGCCATGAAGAATAAATGCAATCCATTTCGCCGATCGTGTAATCAGGCGCGAAACGGTTGATGATGGCGATGTAGTCGGTCATGCCGTCGGCGCGATAATCCTTAAAGACCGGAAAATCGGGTTCGCTTTTTTCGGCGACGCGCCGGTGCAGCATGTTCTCCCCGGTCTGCAACATGTGAAAGAACGGACTTGCGCGCCAGCGCGCGAGATTCTCTGATGTGTTGGAGGCATCCGTCGCTGAACCCGTGCGCCCGTATTCCTGCACGACCGGACGCGACGGCGCGTAACCCCAACGAACCAGGCGCCCTTCGTACACCGGGTGAAGCGTATCGATGAAAACCTGCGCGCGACTGATCGGCAGGCCGGCGGCAACGGCGCGCTCGCAAAAGCCGCTCACCAGCGTATCTTCCGGTTCGCCGCTCAGGCCGGCTTTGGCCAGCCACGCCGTCAATGCGTTGATGTCGCCCTCGTTCATGGCCGGCATTGTACCGGACAAGCGGCCCGCGCACACAGATGACGGGCCGATTACACGGGCGCATCAATCTGCGCTAATCTTTCGAGCACGCGAAGCCATTTGGAGCATGATTCCGTGCGTCGGCGGGATTTCATAAAGGTCGTCTTTGTCCCGGCCACCGCATGGCCGCTCTCCGCATGGGGGCAAAAAGTAAAAAAGCCAGTGATAGGCCTTCTTGGCAGCACGTCGGCGGATGCTTACGCCTCACGCGTCGCTTCAGTGCGCAAAGGGTTGAGCGAAACAGGCTTCGTGGAAGGCCAGAACGTTACGATCGAATCCCGCTGGGCCGACGGCCGCTACGAGCGGTTGCCGGCGATGGCCGCGGATCTGGTTCGTTCCAAGGTGGACGTGATCCTGGCGATTACAACACCGGCGGCCGTCGCTGCGAAGGCGGCGACCAGCACGCTCCCCATCGTTTTCGAAGTCGGCGCCGACCCGGTAAAGCTGGGGCTCGTTGCAAGCCTGAGCAAGCCTGGCGGAAATCTGACGGGCGTGAGTTTGTTGAACGTTGAGCTCGGCGCAAAACGCCTGGAGCTTCTGTACGGGATCGTGCCATCGACCACAATTTTTGGATTGTTGATCAACCCGAAAAATTCCAATGCCGAAACCATATCGAAAGATGTGCAGGAAGCGGCCAAAAAGCTCGGGATTCAGATTCACGTTCAGCACGCAGCGAGTGAAGCTGACTTCGAACCGGCGTTCGCAAGTTTGCGAGAACTCGGCGTTCGCGCCCTCGTGATTGGCACCGATCCGTTGTTCAATGCCAGCAGCGAACGTCTTGCCGCCCTGACACTGCGCTACGTGATGCCGTCGATCTATCAATATCGCGCATTTGCGGCGGCAGGCGGCCTGATGAGCTATGGCGACAGTTCGACCGAGCCTTTTCGCCAAGCCGGCATTTATGTCGGGCGCATTCTCAAGGGCGAGAAGCCTGGAGAACTTGCCATCCAGCAGTCCACCAAAGTCGAGCTGATCGTCAACCTGACGACTGCGAAAACTCTCGGCATCAGATTGCCGACCGCGCTGACTGCTCGGGCGGACGAGATTGTCGACTGATTGACGTTGCCGCACGGTTCTTCCAAGGCGGCGGATTAAACAGTTACGATATCCTTCGCGATTCCTGGGGGCCTGAATGATCTTTCGAATGTCCGTTCTCGTCGCGCTGTTCACGGCGGCCGCAATCGCGCACGCAACGGCGCTTTCGTTCAAGGACATCTCGGGCAAATGGTGCAGCGAGGCCGGCGACTATAATTTTCGTCCCGACATGCTGATCGCGATGTTTCACGACCGCACGCCGACTCGAAGACTGAAAGTCAGCGACTACGATTACAGGGACGACAAAATCGTCATGTACTGGTCCTGGAAGGGCCAGAAGCTGTATACGGAATTCAGCGAATTCAGCGCCGACCGCCGCACGATGGCACAGCAGGAAGGCGAGAGCGGACCGCGCCGCGTGTTTCGTCGCTGCTGATCGCCGACCGCGAGTTGCAGCAAGGACTAATCAGACATTCTTCAAGTTAAGGTGATACTGCGTTTGTTATTCGGGTTTAACTTTAAAGATTTCACATGAAGTGCGAGTTAAAGAAATATTAGCGCGGACGAAGCCACTCGAACCCTCACGGGAAAATCTCCCAAGGATTTTAAGTCCCCTGGGAGTCGCTTGGCGGTCTCTTTAAGGACCGATGTTTATCTCTGGCTCCAACCGATCACTGTACTTCGCGACGATAGCGTTGAACCGTTCGTTGCTGCCGGCATCAAGAGAGCCCATCTGTGACCTGATGTTCGCGGTCAGTTCGTCATACAAAGCTGGGTCGAATTTTTGAGCATTTCCCGTCGTTGCAGTATTTAACAGCTTGTCCAACCGATCGAGCCGAATTCTTCGTCACATCATCACCTTTCAGATCAGCATCCTCCCAGTGCTTGCCGACTACAGCGTCCGTCGCATCGCTGATGATGTGTGCCCTTTCCCTGGTCTGTGCGGGATTGAGCTTAGCGTTGGGCTCCTGCGTTTTGGCACTGAGGGCCTTGAGTTCGCGCGGCGCGCGCAGATCTCGATTCTCGCTTATTGCTCCTTCAAGGTATTCCTTTAGAAACGGCGAAGCACGATCCAACATTTTCTTCTCTTGCTGCCTCACCTCGGCGCAATTTTTTAGGCCATGACCACGGGGGTAGAGGGAGCTGTCCGACGCTCGCTTGTTCACTTGCTTGTCGATGACCTCTCCAAGGCCCATCTGCGCCTTTCTGTATCGACCTTTTTCCTGTTCATACACGGCTTTGGTCTCATCGTGTCGGGTTTCCGACATAGTTGTTATTAGCGTGTACAAATCGGAGCTTCGCAAACTGCACATCTTCGACGGCTTCGTCGAGCGAACTTGACTTTTTTGGAACCTCCGCGACCTGAATAGATTTTCGCGCGGTTGACCACGTTGTGTTCGCGCCATCGGCAAGCCCGGCCTTGGGCATTCCTTTGCTGGAAGCAGCGCTGTCTGTCGTGGACGCCGGCACCGGCGGACTGACCGAACCAGCTCCGTTTGCATCTGCCCTGCCGACCGACATGAATGATCTCCCTGCTCTGCGAAACCTGTACTGGCCTGATCTGTAGCCACCTTTCGCCAACTAGGTTGTGCCAAATGTTACAGAGCGCTTTCCGGCTTTCGGAGGATGTCGGATTTCGACTGCAATAAAAATGGCGAGGAGCAAGCCTCGCCATTGCCACGCCCAAGATCTCACAGAGCCGGTAAGTGCTTTAGTTTGTTGGTGCGGACGGAGGGACTCGAACCCTCACGGGAAATCTCCCAAGGGATTTTAAGTCCCTTGCGTCTACCATTCCGCCACGTCCGCGCAGCAAACTTCACTCACCCGCCGGCGCGCGGCGGGTAAGCCCACGCGGCGGCTAGGTCAAACTAGCTCGATAACACGTGCCCCCAGGACGACTGCCAGTCTTTGCCACCGGCGTCGGTCACCTTGCCGTCCTTCTCGAAGAATTTGTTAGGCACCTGGAAGATCGCGATCATCTTGCCGCCATTCGGACAATAGGCGACGTGCCGGCTGCCCGCCGGACGCCAGACGAACTCGCCAGCCTTCACCTCGAGGCCGGTATCGGGGCCTTCCTTGTCCACGAGCGACCCCTCGAGCACGTAAGTCTGCTCGATCAGGACATGCTCATGATCCGGCAGCGTCGCGCCGGGCTCCATCTCGATCAGCACGGTCGCAAGGCCGCTCTTGGGATCGAACAGCAGCGTCTTGGTCTTGCAACCCGGAAACCGCATTTTCTCCCACGGCATTTCCAGCGGGCGCACATGGTGCGAGCGCTTGTCGTCAACCGGCTTCGCGTTCTCGGTATTCGGCTTGACGTTCATAAGGTCCTCCCCTGCGGGGCGTTTCTACGCTCAGATGATACACCCAATCCGGATCAGTTGCTCAATTTGATATTGGCCTGCTCGACAATCTTTCCGAATTTCGTGCGCTCGGCTTCGACGAAAGCCTTGAACTCGGCAACCTTCATTGGCTTCGGCACGATACCCTGCGGCAGCAATTTGTCGGCGATGGCCGGGTCCCTGAGTGCCGTATTCACGATCGCGTTCAGACGCTCGACGATCTCGGGCGGCGTGCCGCCCGTGCCGAACATGGCAAACCAGTTGAGTAACTCGTATTCCGCAAGACCGGGCGAACCTTCGTTCAACGGCGCGACGTCAGGCAATTGCGGCATTCGCTCGCGTGAGGTGACCGCGATCGCGCGAATCTTTCCGGCCTGCATCAGCGGGAGCGCCGCAGCGAGACTTGAAAAGCTCATGGTGACGGCGCCGGTTGCGACATCCGTGACCGCCGGGGCAGAGCCGCGATAAGGCACATGCAGGACCTGGATTCCGGCCATGCTGTTCATCAGTTCGCCGGCCAGTTGCTGCGGGTTGCCGATGCCCGACGACGAGAACGACAACTTGCCCGGATTGGCTTTGGCGTAAGCGATCAACTCTTTTGGATTGCGCACCGGCGTCGCATCGGCCACGACAACGACACACGGCACGCTCCCGATCATGGCGATCGGCACAAGCTCCTTCACCGGGTCGTAGGCCATCTTCTCCTTGAAGAGGAAATGATTGATCGCAACCTCCCCCGAGGCCGCCATCAGCAGCATGTAGCCGTCTGGCGGCGCCTTCGCGACAGCGCCTGTTGCGAGCATCGCGCTCGCACCCGTGCGGTTCTCGATGACGATCGGCTGGCCGAGTGCCGCCTTCATCGGTTCCTGCAGCAGCCGCGCCACGATATCGACGCCGCCGCCTGCCGCGTAGCCGACAAGAATATGGATCGGCTGGTTCGCATAGTTGGACTGGGCGCCAGCACCTGGAACGCCTGCGGCGAGCGCGGCAGCCCCGGCAAGCAAGTGACGTCGTGTCAACATCCCGTTTACTCCACTTCCCGCGCTATCGATGCATTGGACCTGCGAAACCACTTTAAGCCCGGCCTCCAAGGCATCTCTAGTCCCCACCCTCGCGGATCGGCGGCTGGAACGCGAGGCCCGTGTCCCATGGAAAATAAATCCACGTGTCCTGCGACACCTCGGTGATGTAGGTGTCGACCAACGGCCGACCCATCGGCTTTGCGTAGACGGTGGCAAAATGCGCCTTCGGCAACATGTCGCGCACCACGCGCGCGGTTTTGCCGGTGTCGACCAGGTCGTCGACGATGAGAACGCCCTTCCCTTTCGCTTGCAGTTCCTTCACCTCGGGCGCGATGCCCTTGAGCACCGTGATCTCGCCCTGGTTATTGTAGTCGCGGTAGCTCAGCACGGAGACCGTTTCGATCATCCGCACGTTCAGCTCGCGTGCGACAATGGCCGCAGGAACAAGGCCGCCACGCGTGATGCAAACGATTGCCTCGAACGGCCCGGACTCATGCAGGCGCCATGCGAGCGCGCGCGAGTCCCGGTGAAATTGGTCCCAGGAAACGGGAAAGATCTTGTCAGATCTCGGTGAATTTTCGGCTTGGGGTTTCGCCATAGGCAATTCTAGCGCGCCGCCGAAAGCTGCGCTTTCACCTTTTTCAACATGCCTTCGACCTCGGCTTTCACCACGGCAAGCTTGTCGGCATCGCGCGAGCGCACCACGATGTTGGTGTTCGGGCCGTTCTTCTCGTCGATGAACGGATAGCTGCCGATGATCGTCTCCGGATGCGCTTTGGCGATGGCCCCGAGCTCGGTGCCGACATCGCCTTCCTTGGCGTCGGCGCGGATCGTCTCCGACAGAAGCTTCGTGCCTGTTTTCAATTTCGGCGCGACTTCGTCCAACATCGCCTGCATCACCGCCGGAATCCCGGCCATGGTGATGACATTGCCGATCCAGAAGCCTGGCGCACCCGAAACCTTGTTGGCGACAAGGGTCGCGCCGCGCGGGATGCGTGTCATGCGCATGCGCGCCTCGTTGAGTTCGCCGCCAGTCTTGGCCAGCCGCTCCTTCAGGATGGCGACCGCTTCGGGGTGGAATTCCAGCGCGGTCCCGAACGCTTCGGCCACGCAATCGGCCGTGATGTCGTCGTGCGTCGGCCCGATGCCTCCGGTGGTGAATACGTACGTATATTTCGCACGCAGGGCGTTGAGCGCTTCGACGATTTCCGGAGCATCGTCGGCGACCACCCGCACTTCCTTCAGATCGATGCCGATCGCGGTGAGGTAGTCGGCGATATAGCCGATGTTCTTGTCCTTGGTGCGCCCCGACAGAATCTCGTCGCCGATCACCAGCACGGCAGCGGTGATGATGTCGGGCTTGGCACTCATGACACAGTCCTTTTTGGGCAGAGCACGAGACGTAGCGTGACGTTGGCACCCGCTCAAGCCACCGGTTCCTGTACCCGCTTATTTATTAGGCAAAGGCAGTATCGACGCCGGGGCGACCCTCCTAAACTACCGTTTTCGCTGCACTTTTGCTTGGCCTGAAGCTTGCAATGGTGAACTGTGGAAAGCTACGAACGTAAGGTCGGAACAAGCGTTGCATAAGCGGCTGTCAGTGGGGGCCGGGAATGGTTGCCGCCTTCGATGAAATGAAGGGACATGATGGCGGCGTGCGCCCGGCCTATGGCGAGCTCGCGCGCTGGCTCGCCGATGTGCCGCCCGACGTCCTCGACTACCGACGCCGCGAAGCCGAGCTGATCTTCCGTCGTATCGGAATCACCTTCGCCGTCTACGGGGAGGCCGACGCACAGGAACGGCTGATCCCGTTTGATGTCATCCCGCGCATCATGGCAGGCGCGGAATGGCGGCTTCTGGAAAAAGGACTGACCCAGCGCGTCAATGCGCTGAACGCCTTCATCAAGGACATTTACGGTACGCGCGAAATCCTGCGCGCCGGTCTCGTGCCTGACGATCTCGTCTTCCGCAATCCCGCGTTCCGTCCCGAGATGAGCGGGCAGAAAGTGCCTCACGATATCTACGTGCATGTTGCCGGCATCGACATCGTGCGCGTCGATGCCGAGACATTTTACGTGCTCGAAGACAATGCGCGCACGCCGTCCGGCGTTTCCTACATGCTGGAGAACCGCGAAATCATGATGCGGCTTTTCCCCGAATTGTTCTCGCGCCATCGCATCGCGCCGGTCGAGAACTACCCGGACGAGCTGCTCGCCACATTGAAATCGGTGGCGCCTGCCTCGGCCTCGCGGGATCCGAATGTCGTGCTGCTTACGCCCGGCGTGTTCAATTCCGCTTACTACGAACATTCCTTCCTTGCGGACAAGCTCGGCGTCGAGTTGGTCGAAGGGCGCGATCTCTTCGTCAAGGACGAAGTCGCATACATGCGCACGACGCAAGGCCCGCAGCGTGTCGATGTCATCTATCGCCGCATCGACGACGACTTTATCGATCCTCTCACTTTCCGTCCGGACTCCGCCCTCGGTGTGGCCGGCCTGATGGCCGCCTACACGGCGGGCAACGTCACGCTCGCGAATGCGGTGGGCACCGGCATCGCCGACGACAAGGCGATCTACAGCTTCATGCCGGCGATCGTGAAATTCTATCTCGGCGAAGAGCCCTTGCTGAAAACCGTGCCGACCTGGCGCTGCCGCGAGGAAGAACATCTCGCTTACGTGCTCGATCACCTGCACGAGTTGGTGGTGAAGGAGGTGCATGGCTCCGGCGGCTACGGCATGCTGATCGGGCCTGCCGCGAGCAAGATCGGCATCGAGCAGTTCCGCGCCAAGCTGAAGACCTCTCCGAAGAATTTCATCGCCCAGCCGACATTGGCGCTCTCCACCTGCCCGACCTGCGTCGAGCAAGGCGTGGCGCCACGGCATGTCGACCTGCGGCCCTTCGTGCTCACCGGGCGCGACGGCGTGCGCATCGTGCCGGGCGGTTTGACGCGCGTTGCGCTGAAAGAAGGCTCGCTCGTGGTGAATTCCAGCCAGGGCGGTGGCACGAAGGATACATGGGTGCTGGACGGATGATCACTTTTTTCTTGGACGTGTGATGCTTTCGCGGACCGCCGATAACCTCTACTGGCTTTCGCGTTACGTCGAACGCGCGGAATATCTTGCGCGTATTCTCGATGCCACGCAGCGTCTATCGGCACTTCCCCTCGCCTATGTCGGCGCCAGCAATGAATGGGAATCCGCGGTCGCGACCGCGGGTTGCGCCAACGCGTTCTTCAAACTCTATGACGAAGCCAACGAGGAGAACGTCACCGATTTTCTCGCCTTCTCCACCGCCAATTCCTCATCGATCCGCTCCTGCTTCGAGCTTGCCCGCGGCAACGCGCGCGCCGTGCGCACCGCCCTGACAATGGAAATGTGGGACGCCATCAACGGCACCTGGCTCGAGCTCAAGCGCTATGGCAACGGCCCGACTTCGCGCGAAGAATTTTCACGGTTTCTCCGTTGGGTGCAGGAGTTGTCCCTGCGTTTCGACGGCTCCGCCTACCGCACCATGCTGCGCAACGACGCCTACTGGTTTTCGCGGCTGGGCGTTTACGTCGAGCGCGCCGACAACACCGCGCGCATCCTTGACGTCAAATATCATCTGCTGCTGCCGGAAAACGAGCGCGTCGGCGGGCCGCTGGATTATTTCCAGTGGGCCGCGATCCTGCGTTCGGTGTCGGCGCTCACCGCCTATCACTGGGTCTATCGCGAGAGTCTGAAACCCTGGCTGGTCGCCGACCTTCTGATCCTGCGCGATGAGATGCCGCGTTCGCTTTCATCGTGCTACGAGGCCATCGTGCGCAATCTCGATTCGATCGCCGGCGCCTATGGCCGACAAGGCCCCACGCAACGGCAGGCACGCGGCATTCGCACGCGGTTGCAGAACAGCCGGATGGATGGAATTTTCCAGCGCGGCCTGCACGAGTTCATCGGCGAGTTTATTCTCGAAAACAACCGGCTCGGCGCCTCGATCACCGAGCAATTCCTGACATGAGTTGCGGCTCGTTATGGCCAACGAGGAGACCGCTTGACCTTTTTCCGGATGTGACCTTGCAATCAGATTTTGTCATGGCCGGACTTGTTCCGGCCATCCACGTCTTTAGTCTGAGGAGAGAAGACGTGGATGCCCGGGACGAACCCGGGCATGACGATGCAAAGGCCCCTGTCCACAATCGCGGCCCGAAAGCCTGACGTTGTTATGCGGATTCACATTTCCCACGCGACCACCTACACCTATGACACGCCGCCATCCGGCGTGACGCAATTGCTGCGCCTGACGCCGCGCGACCATGAAGGGCAGCACGTCCTGTCCTGGCGGGTCGATCTGTCCGAAGATTGTCTCTTGCACCAGCATGAGGACGCGTTTGGCAACATCATTCATTCGTTCACGGCCGAGGGTCCGTTCGATAAACTCAGCGTCGAGGTCAATGGCGAAGTCGACACGCAGGACACCAACGGCCGCGTGGAGGGTGCCGTCGAACGTTTTCCGCCTCAGCTCTTTCTGCGCGAGACATCGCTGACCCAGGCAGACCACACGATCACCCAGTTCGCGACAGCAATCCGCGCCGATACGCGCGGCGACAATTTGGCGCTGCTGCACGCGCTTCTCAAAGGGCTCAATCGCGAAATCGCCTTCGACACCGATCCCACCCACACCGCCACTACCGCCGCGGAAGCGTTCGCGCTGCGGCGGGGCGTCTGTCAGGACATCACCCATATTTTCGTGGCGGCGGCGCGATCCCTCGGCATCCCGGCGCGCTATGTGGGGGGCCACTTCCACCGCGTTGACGGCGTAACGTCGCAGGAGGCCGGCCACGCCTGGGCGGAGGCCTTTATCGAGAACCTGGGCTGGGTCGGCTTCGACCCGACCAATGGCATCTCCACCACCGACGCCCATGTGCGGGTGGCGGTGGGTCTGGATTACCTTGGGGCCGCGCCGGTGCGGGGCACGCGCTATGGGGGCGCCGGCGAAACCCTGACGGTGGCTGTACGTGTGGCCCAGGCGCGTCAGCAGATTCAGAATTGAAAGTAACGCATTGCCGAAGGGATACCCCCATCGCTATAAATCCGTGCCGGGGGCCTTCAGAAAATCAAAAGTCACATGACCTATTGTTGCGGAATTCTCGTCCAGGCCGGTCTCGTCATGGTTGCGGATACGCGCACCAACGCAGGCCTCGACAACGTCTCCACGTTCCGCAAGCTGCACGTCTATTCGCAGCCGGGCGAACGCATTATGGCGCTTGCCTCCTCCGGAAACCTGTCGCTCAGCCAGTCAGTGCGCTCGACCCTGACCGAAGGCGTGCAAAATCCGGACACGGGCGAGACCGAAACGCTGATGAACGCGCCGACGATGTTCCAGGCAGCGCAACGCATCGGACGGACGATCCGCAACCTGCAGTTCGCAGAAGGCAAGGTTCTGGCCGCCGCGGAAGTCGATCATGAAGTCGCGTTTCTGTTCGGTGGTCAGATCAGGGGCGGCCGGCTGCAGTTGTTCATGATCTACTCGGCGGGGAACTTCATCGAGTGCACCATCGATACGCCCTATCTGCAGATCGGCGAGCACAAATACGGCAAACCGGTTCTCGACCGCGCCATCGCCTACGACACCGATCTTTACGATGCACTGAAGATCGGGCTGATCTCCATGGATTCGACGATGCGTTCCAATCTCGGTGTCGGTCTGCCGATTGATATCCTGGTTGTGCGCCGGGACTCATGCCAGGCGGAGGTGAATTACCGCATCGAGCCAGGCGAGCCCTACTTCCTGGACTTGCGCGAACGCTGGTCGTCGGCGCTGCGCGCCGCGCACATCGCAATTCCGCGGCCACCCTATCGCAGTTCCACCTGAGCGATTCTGCGATCGCTAAATCACCGAATAAATTTGCGCTTTCCAATTAATTAATTAAGCCGCGCGCACCGCGAACAATGCTTTTACCGCCAGTTAACAGAACCGGGCGAATTGCAGGTTCCAGAGCCAAACTGGGCCGACTCATTGGTGAACGAAAGCGAATAGCAAGTATTAGTCCCTAGCTTCCGGCCCGAAAAAGCTAATGGGCAGGACGCTTTAAGGGACTTCAATCGTGTCGGCTGTGGCTCGTTCGCGCGCTTCCGATGCGCGGCAATACACCAGTTGGGATCGCGCTCGGCTGAGCGTGGTTGTCCCGATTGGCGTCATCGTCGCCGTTGCGATCGTTTGCATCGTCGTCGCCGTTTTGTCGTCGGCCCAGCGCGCGGACGTGGTTGCCGTCGATCATGAGAGACAGATGTTCTCGCGCGCGCTCAGCAACTACGGCGAGCGCGTATTGCGCGAAGCGGAAAGCGTCGCCTCCTCGGATGGTGCAATCCAGCACATTCGCCAGTCGTTCGATTACGATTGGGTCAACCAGCGCGTCGGCGCGTGGCTGGAAGCCTACTTCGATCACGACTACATCTTCGTCTTCGATCGCAGTGACAGGATGGTCTACTCTTTGGTCGATCATCGCCCGGCCGATGCGAAATGGCTCGCGGCCTCTCGCCCCGGACTAGCTCCGGTCATCGACTTCATGCGTGGCCGCGATCAGAGCCCGCCGGGCGCGATCCGTCTCAACCAGGTGAACCCGGCCGAGAACGGCGCACATCGGCAAACGGCCGTGATCCGTCGCCTGATGGGTCGGCCCGCCGTAATCGCGGCGGTCGTCGTCGGTCCGAGCGATAGCATTCCGGCATCGATCGACGGTGTCGCCCCGATCCTCGTCTCGGTGAAATTCATCGACGACGGGGTGCTCTCGCGCATCGCCGGACAGTTGCGACTTAACAATCTGCGCAAGCTCGATCAGGATCCAGTGCCGGTCGGCGATCTCGCCTTCGATCTCAACGACTCGGACGGCAAGGTCATCGGCCGTTTTGCCTGGACACCGAAGCAGCCGGGCGCCGAAATCGTGCACAACGTGGTGCCCTTCATCGCCGTCGCACTCATCGGCTTCGCGTTGCTCGCCGCTTTCGTGCTGCGCTACATGCGCCGTACCGCGGCAGCCATTGCCGCCGGCGAGTCACGCCTGCGCCATCTCGCCATGCACGACCCGCTGTGCGGCCTGCCCAACCGCATCTATTTCGGGGAACGTTTGGAAGCGGTGATCGAGGAAGTGCGCGCCGGCACCGCACCCGCAGCCGTCTTCTACATCGACCTCGACCACTTCAAGGACGTCAACGATACGCTCGGCCACCATGTGGGCGACGAGCTCATCCGCAACGTGACGCTGCGCCTCTCGCACACGCTGCGCGGCGGCGATCTGGTCGCACGCCTCGGCGGCGATGAGTTCGCGGTGATCTCCTCGATCGCGGGCGACAGCGAACAGATGATGGCCCTGGCGCAGCGCATCATCGGGGCGATCTGCGCTCCCTACATCATCAATGGACAGAACATCATCATCGGTGCCTCGCTCGGCATCGCGATGGTCGACAACAAGTGCGGGACCGCAACCGACATCATGCGCTACGCCGATATGGCGCTTTATCGCGCGAAGAATGAAGGCCGCAACCGCGCCTGCATCTACGACGCGGCAATGGATGCCGATCTCTCGAGCCGCAAACTGCTCGAAGCCGATCTGCGCGAGGCGATCGAGAACGGCCGCCTGCAGCTTGTGTACCAGCCGGTCGTCAACAAGAGTGGCGAAAAGGTCGTGGGCGTCGAGGCGCTCTGCCGCTGGACGCATCCGACGCGCGGCGAAATTCCGCCGAGCGAATTCATCGCCATTGCCGAGCACAGCGGTTTGATCATCGATCTCGGAAACTGGGTGCTGCGCAGGGCCTGCATGGACGGCAGGGCGTGGCCGGATCTCACCATCGCGGTCAACGTGTCGTCACTTCAATTTCGGCGCATCGATTTCGTCGAAGTCGTCGAGAAGATCCTGAGCGAAACGCGTTTCAATCCGACACGTCTCGAACTTGAACTGACCGAAAGCGTGCTGCTCGGCAACGTGGACACCGCGGAGGCCGCCATGGTGCGCCTCAAAGCGCTCGGCGTGCGGCTTGCGCTCGATGATTTCGGCACCGGCTATTCAAGCTTGCTCTATCTGCGCCGCTTTCCGTTCGACAAACTCAAGATCGACCGCAGTTTCGTGCGATCGATCGAAACGGCCTCCGATGCCGCGGCCATCGTGCACGCGATTGTCAGCCTCGGCCGCGGCCTCGGCATGCAGGTCACCGCCGAAGGCGTGGAGACGGCCGACCAGCAGCTCTTCCTGCGTGCGGCCGGCGTCCATTCGATGCAGGGCTTCCGCTTCGGCAGGCCGGTGACGGTCGCCGAAATCAGCGCGCGCCTGCAATCGCCCGGGGCATTCCTGCCTACCGAAGTCACCGCGCTCGCCAGCTAGATAGCCCGCTACTCGCTTTGCGTGCGCGACGATGGCGCGCGTGCTCGCTTTTATGATATGCGGGCGTCTCCCAGTTTTGTCATGGAAAGGACATCCGAATGGCTGCGTCCGCGAAAGTCGCGTTGGTGACAGGAGCCGGAACCGGCGTAGGGCGTGCGGTGTCGATCGCGCTCGCCAAGGCCGGCTACAACATTGTTCTGGCGGGTCGCCGCAAGGAAATGCTCGACAAGGTCGCCGGCGAAGTCAACGCCGTAGGCGCACAGGCGCTGGCCGTGCCGACGGACGTGTCCAAGCGCGAGTTGATCATCGCCTTGTTTGCCACCGTGAAATCGAGCTTCGGCCGATTGGATGTGCTGTTCAACAATGCGGGCATCGGCGCGCCCCCAGTGCCGCTCGAGGATCTGCCTTTCGAGACCTGGCAGAACGTGGTCGCCACAAACTTCACCGGCATGTTCCTGTGCACCCAGGAAGCAATCAAGATCATGAAGAGCCAGTCGCCGCGCGGCGGACGCATCATCAACAACGGGTCGATCTCGGCCCACGCGCCGCGGCCGTATTCGATTGCCTATACCTCGACCAAACACGCGGTCACGGGGCTCACCAAATCGACGTCGCTTGATTGCCGGCAATACGACATCTGCTGCGGGCAAGTTGACATCGGCAACGCCGCGACGCCGTTGACCGAGCGCATGGTCCAGGGCGAAGGCGTGCTGCAGGCGGACGGCCGCAAGATGGTCGAACCGCGCATGGAGGCCGACCATGTCGGCAACGCGGTGGTCTACATGGCAAGCCTGCCGCTCGATACCAACGTGCTGTTCATGACGGTGATGGCCAACAAAATGCCGTTTGTCGGCCGCGGATAATCGGCATGGAAGCGCTGCATGCGTGGCACGAATTCTACCTGCTGCTCGGCACCGCCGGGGCCACGTTGCTTGCGCTGCTGTTTGTCGCTGTGTCGCTTGGCACCGGCCTTCTCAACGCGAAGGATCAAAGCGGGACCCGGACCTTCATGAGTTCCAGTGGTGATTTATTTCACCAGCGTGTTCTTTGTTTCCGCGATATGCCTCGTACCTTCGCACGGACCGGTTTTTTTCGCCGTTCTGATCGGGGCGACGGCTGTGCTTGGTGTCGTCGTCTCGATCGTCATCACCGTGTGGGTCGTGCGCACCACGATGACACAGTACGTACCCGACTACTTCGCCTACGGGGTGTTTCCAGTCCTCGCCTATCTCGCCATGTTGACCGCCGCCATCATGATCTTGAAAGGGCAAGACTACGCGCCTGAGGTTCTCGCCGGCGGAATGCTCCTGCTTGCCATCGTCAACATCCGCAATGCCTGGGATCTCACTTTGTCGATGGTGCGACGCCACGCCGGCAAACGATCGTCAAGCTAGTCGAGCTTGCTGACCTTTACTTCGACGCCCGTCTTTATCTTGGACAGAACCTTCACGCTGCCGACGGCCTTGGCGAAGACATTGCACGGGCTTGCGAGGCGCGTTTCGTCGCCCTTGGAGATCGGCGTGCGGCCGAAGCCGATGGCGATCGCCGGACCCTGTGGCCAATAAGCGATTTCGCCCGGGGTGATCACGGCGCGGGCGTCCGCTTCGCGCGGCACATCGACCGGCACATCGAAATAGACTTCTTCGCCCCAGGTCAGGACCGCGGACGTGAGAGGAAGTGCGGCGACGACGGCCTTGGCCGTGGGTGTGTCGAGCAATTCGGCGTCGAGCTTCAGCGTGCCGAAATCGAAGCGGATGCGCGCCATGCGGTCTCCCTTCTGGCTTTAGCCCGGCACGTGCATTTTCCCGAGTGTAGCCGCATTGGCAAGGGTGGTTCCGGCTTGCCCACACATGTCGAGAATTACGATTGACGTCGTTTGGCTCGCTCCCACGTTGCCGCAAGCAGCGCACAGGCAAGCGCGACAAAAGCCACACCGACATAGCCGAGAAGATGAAAATATTCTTGCGCGAAGAGCAATCCGCCAATCCCAGATCCAACGGCCTGCCCGACGTAAAGCACGGACGTATTGAGCGCGACTGACGCACTCGCCAGATCGGGCGCAGCCGCGATGAGCCGCGCCTGTTGCATGGAATTGATCGCGGCAAATCCCAGGGCCCAGAAAAATATTCCGGCACCCATCGCCACCAGCCAGCCGGCCCCGACCGACCACAGCGTCATGCCGAGGAGCATCGAGGCCATGAACAGCGCGAGCGTCTTCTGCGTGCCGAGAGCGGTCACGATACCGCTCGCGACCACATTGCCGACAAGGCCGACGATGCCATAGAACGCAAAGAACGCGCCTGCGACGGCAGGCCCCGCCCCCGTGAGTGCGTGCAGCAGCGGAGCGAGATAAATAAAGACCGTGAACTGGCCGGAGGTCTGCAGCAGCGTCACCAGCAGAATGAGCACGATGCGCTTGCTGTGCGCGATCGTCACGAAGCTCTGCGGTGAGAGCGGATGTCCCTGCAGCCCTTTCGGCAGTGCCGCGAACAAAAGTGCGGCGACGACAGCAGCGATCGCGGCGAGCGTGCCGTAGACTGCCTGCCAGCCGAAATGCGTCGCAATCAGCGTGACCAGCGGCAGGCCGCCGGCGATGGCGATGGACCATCCGAGAAACACGAAGGCGATGGCGCTCGGCCGTTCATGACCCGGGGCGATCAATGCAACTGTCGCGGCAGCCTGCGGGGTGTAAATCGCGCCGATCGCCAGCATGCCGATGCGCAACAGCAGGATGACGAAATAATTCGACGTCAACGCCGACGCCGCCTGCCCCACCGCAAGGATTGCCAGCGTCGCGACCAGAAGAGCGCGCCTGTCCATGCGCGTCGTCAGCCAGGCCATGATCGGCGAACCGATACAGAGCACGACCGCGCCATAGGTGACCAGCAAGCCGGTGTCGTGGATGCCGACGTGCAGGCCGTCCGCCAGGTCGGCAAGCATCCCTGCCGGCCCAAGGATGCTGAGGCCGGTGACGACATTGCCGAGCATCAGCACGATGCGGGAAAAGTATTTTCGCACGGGATTTCACTCGGGCGGGTGCTGCAGCTTCTTAGGTAATGCACTTGCACGCTTTGCGCCACGGCGGCCTTGTCATGGCTATGACCTCCTTCGTCATGCCCGCGCTTGTCGCGGGCATCCACGTCTTCACAGCTTCGCATCCTCAAAGAGGTGGATGGCCGGGACAAGCCCGGCCATGACGAGTGAGATGCACGTCACCTCAGATACCTCACGTCATCACTGGGCTTGTCCCGGTGATCCCGATGAGGAAGGCACGGCGTTGTCCCATGAATCAGGATGGCCGGGACGAGCCCGGCCATGACGGAGGAATATCCCTATCCCGCGCGTTGGAACTCCAACAAGTTCTCGCGCGTTTACAAACGCCAACATCTTGAAGATTTCAACGATGGATCAACGTGACCAGGAACTGCTGGACAAGCAATTGTGGGGTGTCAGTCCTGCACCCCCAGGAAACGAGGGCCTCATCGGCATCGCGTTCCTTGCGGTTCTTTTGCTGGGCATCGCAATCGGCGCAATTCTGTTCGCAAATGAACGTAGACAAATTCAGACGGCGTCACATGACATGACGGCGGCCCTGCTGAGGGGTATGCCCCAAGACATACGTTGATTGTTGTTCAAGCCAGCGCACGTCCCCGTACGTCATGGCCGGGCTTGGCCGGGCTTGTCCCGGCCATCCACGTCTTGTTGTGAGGCTCGCGATCGACGTGGATGCCCGCGACAAGCGCGGGCATGACGGTGAGTTCCGCTGCGTCTCGACTTTAATCCTATATGATACTATTCCTAATGCCGTCCGGTCCGCCAGAGGGCGCTCTCATGAGGCGTCATGCGGGTGGGACCGGATGCGGCGCCCGCGGCCGGGAGAGAACGCTTCTCCCGCACTCGGGCGGCGCCGGGAGCTCCGCCCGGCGGCCACTACGAGCCGCCCGCCAGGAGCATGGCCACCGGGGGCCGACCGCCCGCCGTGCGCTTCGCCCAAAATGCGAAGGCCGGCGGGGACAACGGACGGCACCCGTAAAGCGCGGCCCGGCGCTGTAAGGAAGACGCCCGCGATGGCGCGCCATGAGGCGCCCGCGTCTCTCGAGAGGGAGCGCGGCACAGAACGAACAATGGTTGCGCCACCTGGCGCGCCATCTCCCTCGCCTTTGCGAGGGGGACAGAAAGAGACGACGGCGTACCCGGCGCCGAAAAGAATACGGGCGATGACACGCGCCCATGCTGTTTGACAATTGAATATGCGATCATCCTCGTCATTCCGGGCCGCGCTGAAAGCGCGAACCCGGAAACACGCGGTTACACGTCATGGCCGGGCTTGTCCCGGCCATCCACGTCTTGTTGTGAGGCCGCGAAGACGTGGATGCCCGCGACAAGCGCGGGCATGACGGAGGACGCGAGACACTTCGAACAGAAGTCAGGCGCGCCCTGCCCCATGAATCATCATGGCCGGGCGTTGTTTCGCCCGGCCATGAATTCGTAAAACGCTTTCGAACCGCTACCTCAATGCAATCGGAATTCGCCGCTGATCGCCTTGAGCTCCGCCGGCTTGATCAGCTTGCTGTGAGCCACCCGCACCGAATGCAGTGGCCCTTCAAGCTTTTCCTGCCAGAACGCGAGAAAACGCTGCAGCTCGGGAAACTCGGGGAACAGGTCGTAATTCTGCCAGACGTAGGACTGCAGCAGCCAGCGATGATCGGGACGCCGATACAGGATGTGCGCCGTCGTCAGGCCATACCCACGGACTTGTTTACGGAAATCCTCTGAAACCATTTCGTCCTCCGTCTCGAGTTCGGACTGAAAGTTTCCGTTTCCGGCGCTATCCATTGCAAGCCGAAAAGGTAAACAAGTTGTTTAAAATCAAGGCAGTAGCAGCAAAGAAATTAGCCTGCTAACAGCCCCGACGGCATGCCTCCTGCCGGCCGCGATGGGTAACGTCGGGCCCATAAACCCCGTTCCCATCACATGCCCGTTAACCATTGGCCCTGCAGGGTTTTCGAGAATTGTTGGCACTCGACGTAAATGAGTGCTAAAAAATTTTTCGATGGCCCTTGCGGGCAAAAAATCCGCCACCCATGTGGCGGCTAGGTGCTGGTGGCTGGACTGCCAGTGCCTAAAAGCCAAGATCGTCCAATATTTTAGGAGGACTACCATGAAGTTTCGCCCGCTTCACGACCGCGTCGTCGTCAAGCGCATCGATGCCGAAGAAAAAACTGCTGGCGGCATCATCATTCCCGACACGGCCAAAGAGAAGCCCTCGCAGGGCGAAATCATCGCCGTCGGCCCCGGTGGCCGCGACGAGAGCGGCAAGCTGATCCCGATCGATCTCAAGGTCGGCGACACCGTTCTGTTCGGCAAGTGGTCGGGCACCGAAGTGAAGATCGACGGCCAGGATCTCCTGATCATGAAGGAGTCCGACATCATGGGCGTGATCGAAGGCGGCAGCGCCGCCAAGAAGAAGGCCGCCTAAGGCTGCCGAACTCAAATCTAGATCAGAGGAACACAAACAATGGCTGCTAAAGACGTCAAATTTTCCGTCGATGCCCGCGATCGCATGCTGCGCGGCGTCGACATCCTTGCCAATGCGGTGAGGGTGACGCTTGGCCCGAAGGGCCGCAATGTCGTGCTCGATAAATCGTTCGGCGCTCCGCGCATCACCAAGGACGGTGTGACGGTCGCGAAAGAGATCGAGCTCGAAGACAAGTTCGAGAACATGGGCGCGCAGATGGTGCGCGAAGTCGCCTCGAAGTCCTCGGACTTCGCCGGCGACGGCACCACGACCGCTACCGTGCTCGCCGCTGCGATCGTCAAGGAAGGCACCAAGGCGGTCGCTGCCGGCATGAACCCCATGGACCTCAAGCGCGGCGTCGACCTCGCGGTCGAAGCTATCGTCGAGCACCTCAAGACAAACTCGAAGAAAGTCACGTCGAACGAAGAGATCGCCCAGGTCGGCACGATTTCCGCCAACGGCGATCGCGAGATCGGCGACTTCCTTGCCAAGGCCATGCAGAAGGTCGGCAATGAGGGAGTGATCACGGTCGAAGAGGCGAAGTCTCTCGAGACCGAACTCGACGTGGTCGAGGGCATGCAGTTCGATCGCGGCTACATCTCCCCCTACTTCATCACCAATGCCGACAAGATGCGGACGGAGATGGAAGACCCCTACATCCTCATCTACGAAAAGAAGCTGTCGGGCCTGCAGGAGCTTCTGCCCCTGCTCGAGTTGGTCGTGCAGACCGGCAAGCCGCTGCTCATCGTGGCCGAGGACGTCGAGGGTGAGGCGCTTGCCACGCTCGTCGTCAACAAGCTCCGCGGCGGCCTCAAGGTCGCGGCGGTGAAGGCGCCGGGCTTCGGCGATCGCCGCAAGGCCATGCTGCAGGATATCGCAGTCCTGACCGGCGGACAGGCGATCAGTGAAGATCTCGGCATCAAGCTCGAGAACGTCACGATCTCCATGCTCGGCCGCGCCAAGAAGGTGATGATCGACAAGGAGAACACCACGATTGTCAACGGCGCCGGCAAGAAGGCCGACATCGAGGCACGCGTGTCGCAGATCAAGGCGCAGATCGAGGAAACCACCTCGGACTACGATCGCGAGAAACTGCAGGAGCGGCTGGCGAAGCTCGCCGGCGGCGTTGCAGTCATCCGCGTCGGCGGTGCGACCGAGATCGAGGTGAAGGAACGCAAGGATCGCGTCGATGACGCGATGCATGCAACCCGCGCCGCGGTCGAGGAAGGCATCCTGCCGGGCGGCGGTGTCGCGCTGCTGCGTGCGGTCGAAGCGCTCAAGCGCATCAAGACCGAGAACGAGGACCAGAAGCACGGTGTCGAGATCGTCCGCAAGGCGATCCAGACTCCGGCTCGTCAGATCGCCATCAATGCGGGCGCTGACGGCTCCGTCGTCGTCGGCAAGCTGCTGGAGAAGGATCAGTACTCCTACGGCTTCGACGCACAGAACGGCGAGTACGGCAACCTCATGACCAAAGGCATCATCGACCCGACGAAGGTCGTGCGTGCGGCGATCCAGAACGCGGCATCCGTTGCCGGCCTCTTGATCACCACGGAAGCCATGGTCGCCGAACTGCCGAAGAAGAAAGACGCGATGCCGGCCATGCCCCCGGGCGGCGGCATGGACTTCTAAGCGTCACGCTCACGCAAAAATGCAGAGGCCCGGGAAATCCCGGGCCTCTTGCTCTTCAGGCCGCGAAACATGCGGCGACCCGGCTAAAACGAAACGACCACACGAAAAGGCGCGCGTTCATCCGGCGTCGCCTCGTCGCAGTGGCCGTTGTGGCGACAAACACTACACATCGCCACTTGCAAGCCACAATATCCTACTGACATGACAGCAGAATGACGAAGCGACAGGGCAATATCTACGCGGGAATTGGCGGCTGGACCTACGAGCCCTGGCGCGGGGTCTTCTATCCCAAGGGCCTGCCGCACGCGCGCGAGCTCGCCTATGCCGCCGAACACCTGACCGCGATCGAGATCAACGGCACGTTCTATCGCACCCAGAGCCCCGCCACGTATCGCAAGTGGGCCTCGGAAGTGCCGGACAATTTCATCTTTTCGCTGAAGGGCCCCCGCTACGCCGTCAACCGCCGCGTGCTCAGCGAAGCTGGCGATTCAATCAAGCGGTTTCTCAATTCCGGCATCACCGAACTGGGGCCCCGCCTCGGCCCCCTCCTCTGGCAGTTCACGCCGTTCAAGAAATTCGATGAAGCGGATTTCGGCGGATTTCTCGAATTGCTGCCGCAGGCTTTCGATGGCCACACTTTGCGTCACGTCGTGGAAGTGCGGCACGACAGTTTCAAAACGCCGGCCTTCGTTGCGCTGCTGCGCAAATTCTCGATTCCGGTCGTGTTCGCCGAGCATGACAAATATCCGGCCATCGCCGATATCGCCGGCGATTTCGTCTACGCGCGATTGCAGAAAGGCGACGAGAAGCTGAAGGCCGGTTATCCGCCGAAGGCGCTCGATGCGTGGGCCGCGCGCGCCAAAACCTGGGCGCAAGGCGGCGAACCGAAGGATCTGCCGCGCGTCGAAAAGACGTTGGCGAAGAAAGAACCGCGTGACGTCTTCCTGTATTTCATCCACGAAGCGAAGATCCGCGCGCCGGCGGCAGCCATGGCGCTGATCGAAAGATTGAAATGAAGGCGCGAAAGAAGTCGGCGAAAAATCATCCACTGTTCACGATAGGCTATGAGCAGGCGAAGCCCGTCGCCGTGCTCGATGAACTCAGGCGCGCGAAAATCGAGCTGCTCGTCGATACGCGCGCCGTCGCCGCATCCCGCCGTCCCGGCTTCTCCAAGCGCCAACTCGCCGCATCACTGGGTGATGCCGGGATAGGTTACCTGCACTTGCAGAAGCTCGGCACCCCGGCGGAAGGCCGGGCGGCGGCCCGCAGTGGCGACACCGATGCGCTGTGGCGCATCTACGACAATCACATCAAAAAAACCGAACCGCAGGCAGAACTCGGCGAGCTGATCGCGTTGATCAAATCGGGCAAGCGGATTGCGCTGCTTTGCTATTGCCGCGATCCCAAGACCTGCCATCGCAGCCGCATCGTCGCCAACGTGAAAAAACGAACGCGGGTCAACGTGGAAGATCTGATCCCGCCACTGTTCTGATTTATTCGGCGGGCTGCGCGACGCGCTGTTTGCCTTCTATGCTGATGATCATTGCAACGAGAGCGAGCGTTGCAATGAAGAGCAGGAGCGCGATGACGGCGTTCACTCCGAGTACCAGCGCAAAGCCGCCGCTCTCATGCAGGATCGAGATCATGCCAATCGCAGCGCCGGCGCTGATAAACAGCAGGAAATAGCGCACGGCGTAGACGCGGCCGCGCCAGGCATCGGCGGTGTAGCGGGCCATGATCATGTCATTGACAGTCACCTGCCCGTAGATCGCAGCGATCGCGATCGCCAGTGCAACGAGAAGTGCAACGCCGGTGCTGTAGGCAGCCCACAGATTGCCGAGAAAGCCGATGCCGGTCACTGCGGCAAATATCACGTGCGGCGGAACCCATTCGACCACACGACCGACCGTGAGTTGTGCGAGCGCGCCACAAACCAAAACGGCAGTCGCGATGCTCCCGACAAGCAACAAGGGCAGATTGCCGGAGAGGCGCTCATCGACGATCTTCGGCAGCGCGATGGTAAGCACGTTGAAGGTCAAGCCGGCACTTAGTGCGATGACGATGAACAGTCCGAACAGCATGACCGCAAGACGTGGCGTGAGTGGAACGGCTGGTTTTGATTGGCGCTTGTTGACGTGATGACGATCGTCCGGCGTAACCCATAGATAGAAAATGCCGGTGACGACCAAGACCGCTGCGGGGGCAAAGAATGCGGCGCGCCAGCCGAACCACGTGGCAAGCGCCGCGCTGATGCCTGCGGCAAGCGAGACACCGAGATTTCCGCAGACGCCGTTGAATGCAAGCGTTCGCCCGCGCGCATTTGATGCCTCTATCAGCATTGCCATGCCGACCGGATGATAGATCGACGCGAAAATGCCTAGCGCGAACATAGCCACCGCAAGCGCTGTGAGGTTTGGCGCGAAACCTGCTCCGGCGAGCGAAAGGCCGCAGCCGATATAGAACGCCGCCATCATGTTGCGGCGGCTCCAGTGATCGGCAAGCCAGCCGGCCGGGAGCGAGAAAACACCGAAGGCAATGAAGGCGGCGCTCGATAGCGCGATCAGCTCGCTATAGGAGCGCCCATACACGACCTGAAGGCCGATCACGACCGTCGGGTAGATCAAAAGCACGAAATGATCGAGCGCATGCGCCCAATTCAAGAATGCGATCGACCGTTGACGGGCTCGATCGTCGGCGGTGTGGCTCGTAGAGGCGGTCATCGACTACCCGGCGGCAAGTGCAATTCAAAGGATTCACTGCATATACCCATTGATAGTCCTTGTCCTAGTCGCCCGCCGCAACCCTCCCCCGCTCGGACGACGCTAGCCCGCTCAGGTTGTGCAAGCATCATGATGCAATTTGTAGCGTTATTCAAAGACTGGGCTGCGGATGAGTTCGGGAAGGCGCGTTTGCGCGACGGCGTTTGCCGCCGCGGCCTTGCTGGTTTGCCATGTCTGCGCTTCATTTATTCCCGCATGGGCGAACGACGATGAAGACCCACACGCGATCCTGTTCTCCGGTCGTGACCTCTGGCTTAACGGAGCCTTCTCCCACGGCGGATTCCTCTTTGCACCGTCGGGGCTCGATCAGGATGGATTACTCCTGAAAATTCTGTTCTCAGGCGGGCTCTATCGTTACGACGCGAAAAACCTCGGGGGTGAACGCGTGATCGGCGCCGAAGGACTCGCGCACGCTCTCGCTGGATGGCGCGTCAAACGCGGCGATGCGGAATTCAAATTCTTCTTCGGACCCGAATTCCAAAAGCATCATCTCCAGCCGGACGATCCATCAAATCGGCTCCGTGGAAATACGATCGGTCTGCGGATGGCATTTGAACTTTGGTACGAGCCGTCATTGAATTCTATGGTCGCGGCTGACGCCTCACTGTCCTCTATCGCAACCAGCAATTCGGCCCGCATCGCTTACGGCTGGCGTGTGTTCGAAGAAATATTGGGCGGCGTTTACCTCGGCCCGATCATCGAATATTTCGGCTCGGAGGGATACCGGCATCTGCGTTTGGGCGCTCACGTCACCAGCATGAAAGCAGAGGATACTGAATGGTCGGCTGCCGTCGGGTGGGCACAGGATTCCCAAGGTCGAGCAAGTCCCTTCTTGCGACTCAATTTGTTGAAGCGGCTCTAGTCGAGTGTGCGACGGAATCGGGTGACCGCAATCGTCATCGCGACTGCCATCAAGACAAACATCGCGATCGCGTCGTAGCGCAAGTCAGACAGGTTCGAACCCTTCAGCATAATCGCTCGCACGATCCGCAAGAAATGCGTCAGCGGCAGCGCCTCGCCGATCCACTGCGCCCAGACCGGCATTCCGGCGAAAGGAAACATAAACCCCGACAGCAGAATGTTCGGGAGAAAAAACATCAGCGCCATCTGCATCGCCTGCAGCTGATTTTGCGCGATGGTTGAGAACGTGTATCCGATCGAAAGATTGGTGGCGATAAAGAGCGTGCTCAAGAGCGCAAGCATGATCAGGCTGCCGTAGATCGGAACACCGAACAGGAAAACGCCGATCGCTATGATCATCGTGGCCTGTACGACGCCGACCAACACATATGGAATGATCTTGCCGAGCATGATCTCAAACGGCGTGATCGGCATCGACAGAAGGTTTTCCATCGTGCCGCGCTCGATCTCGCGGGTGACCGAGAGCGCCGTGAAGATCAGCATGGTCATGGTTAGGATCGTGCCCACAAGTCCCGGCACGATGTTGAGCTGGGTTATGGCGGCAGGATTGTAACGCGCATGGGTTCGGATCTCGAACGGCATGTTAGGGTTGTCCGGGACATCGCGATCGTGAGAAAGCGCCGTCTGAAGGACCTCTCCGAGAGCACCGAGGGCCGTGCCTGAAGCGACGGGGTCGGTGGCGTCGGCGATCACAAGCATCGACGGCTTGTCGCCGCGGCGCACCGACCGTTCAAAATTGGCCGGCATCTCGATCGCAAACAGCACGGAGCCCGAGGCAAGCAATTGATCCACCTCCGCTTCGGTGTGCGGCAAGTGGGTCACGCGGAAGTATTTTGTGTTCTCGATCGCCGCCAGGATAGAGCGAGAGAGATCGCTGGTTTCCTGCATTAGCACAGCGGTCGGCAGATGGCGTGGCGTGGTGTTGATCGCATATCCGAACAGCAGCAACTGCACGAGCGGGATCATGATGATCATCGCAAAGGACACGCGGTCACGTCTGAGCTGAATGAACTCCTTCACCAGCATGGCCCAGGTTTTGCGCCAGAACCCCTCGCCGGGAAGACGCCTTGCGGCCTGCGCTGGAGGGAGCATGTGGGTCATTGAAAGTTGTCCCGCGCCCTGCCCATCAGATCAATGAACACGTCCTCGAGCGATGGCTCGGACCGCTCCCATTCAAAGTTCTTTTGCTTGCGGTATGGCGCGATGGCGGATTCGAGTGCGGCCTCGTCGCGACCCGACACATGCAGGCTGGTGCCGAAGGGCGCAACCATATCGATGCCCGGCTTGTCAGTGAGTTCGGTCGTAAGATCGGAAAGCCCTTCACCATTCGGGGCGCTTACAACATAAGTCGTCAAATGCGATGCGTGAATCACTTCGTCGACAGTGCCGCGCGCAAGCAACTCGCCGTAAGCGATGTAAGCAATCTCATGGCAGCGCTCGGCTTCATCCATGTAGTGCGTCGATACCAGCACCGTCAGTCCGTCAGCGGCGAGCGCATGGATCTCG
The DNA here is from genome assembly GCA_963751535.1 of uncultured Alphaproteobacteria bacterium. Classification (GTDB taxonomy): domain Bacteria; phylum Pseudomonadota; class Alphaproteobacteria; order Rhizobiales; family Xanthobacteraceae; genus Pseudolabrys. The sequence continues at coordinate 305,504 of CAVVUW010000004.1, read as the reverse complement.
TTCCAGAATTCGCGCCTCGCCTTTGGATCAACGCCTGCAGTCGGTTCATCGAGCAGCAACAATTGCGGGCTAGGGAGCGTACAGGCTCCGAGCGCAAGCCGTTGTTTCCAGCCGCCGGAAAGTTCGCCTGCGATCTGCGTTTCCCGTCCGGTAAGACCAAGCCGTTCGATTGCTGCCCGGGCGGCAGCGACGGGATGGTCGATTCCATACACCCGCCCGACGAATTCCAGATTTTCCCGGACCGACAGATCCTGGTAGAGGCTGAAGCGCTGCGTCATGTAACCGACGTGCCGCTTGATCTTTTCGGTCTCGGTGCGGATGTCATAACCCAGGCAAGTTCCTGTCCCCTCATCCGGCGTAAGAAGACCGCACAGCATACGGATCGTGGTCGTTTTGCCGGATCCGTTTGGGCCGAGAAAGCCATAGATGGTGCCGCGCTTGACCTGCATGGACAGGTTGCGCACCACGGCTCGGCCGCCGAATTTCTTGGTCAGGCCATGGACATCGATGACGATATCGTTTGCATTCATCAGGGCGACTCTGGTCGCAGCGTAACCGTAACCGGCTGGCCAACGCGGAATTTGTCCGGCAGCTCGGGCCGCGCTTCGATCAAAAATACCAGCTTGGCGCGCTCCTCCTGGCTATAGATAACTGGTGGTGTGTACTCAGCGCTCCGTGCGATAAAGCTTACTTTTGCGGTCAGGCCTTTTTCGCAACCGTCGCAGCTCACGTCCACGATATCTCCGAATTTGATTGTTGGGAGTATCGCCTGCGGCGCGAAAAAGCGAATTTTGAGATTGGCGGGTGGCAGTAGTGCGACGACCGGCCGTCCCCCAGGCACCGTCTCTCCCGGGCGGTAATAAATCTGCTCAACGGTCGAATCGCCTGGAGTATAGGCATTCCGGCGCGCCAGCCGCGTCTGCGACCAATCCAGGTTGGCCTTTGCCTGACGCAGTGCAGCCTCGGCGTCATCGTAGGTTTTTTGTGTGCCCGCCGATGACTTCAGCAGCTCTTTTGCGCGATCGAAACCCTGTTGCGCGTTTATGACAGCTGTGTTTCGCACCACGACGTCGGCCTTTTGCAGATCGTCGTCGACAGTAAAAAGCAGGTCGCCTTTCTTCACGCGATCACCCTCGCGGACCTTCAACGTCTCCACGCGCCCTTGCTCATCAGGAGAAACGAAAATCAGTTCTGCCTCGACCCAGCCCTGCAGCACGCGGTCATTGATTTTGCTGCATCCGCCAAGCACCAGCGCAGCCACCATGATGGCCACGAAGCCAGTGAGCTTTGTTCTCATGTTGCTCTCCTTGGCGCGAACAACAGTTCGACATGGGTCTTCATCATTTTGCGAACGTCGAGCGGCTCAAATCGCTCGAACAGACCGCTCCAGACGATCGCCAGCAATCCTGGCGCAGCGACGATTTGCGGAAAATCTGCGAGCCCATCTGGAATCTCGCCGCGCGCTGCCGCGCGTCGCAACAAGGCGCGGACTGCCCCAATAATTCTCGACAGCACTTCCCGATAGTAGAATTCGGCAAGTTTCGGAAATCGCCGGCCTTCGGTAATCATGAGGCGGATAACGTCTTTTCTGCGCGTCTCGTAGACCTCGCGCACGAACAAGTCGACGATGCGGTCAGCCAGCAACGCGATCGGCACATCGGCCTCGCCCATGGCCTCGATCGTACCGACAAGCGGAGTGAGCATGGTCCGGATCAATTCCTGAAACAGGCTCTCCTTGTCGCGGAAGTAGAGGTAGATCGTTCCTTTGGCGACGCCCGCCCTTCGCGCGACATCGTCAAGACGCGCCGCCTCAAAGCCACGGATCGAGAATTCATCAAGCGCGGCAGATAAGATTGCGTCGCGACGTTCGACGCTCCGTATCTTTCGTGCGGGGCTAGCTGGAACGCCGGCCGCACGCGCCGCTTCTACTGCGCGCTTACGCCGCCTCGCGCGCTGGATCGGCGCCTTCCGGGACCTTGGCGGATGCAACATAAAAACCACCAATTAAATAATGACTGACTGGTCAGTCATTATGTAGAGCAAAAGGGGCCCTCGCGCAAGGCCTAGAGATTTTTGTTGAATATCAGGTGCTTGGATAAGACGCGGTAAATTGCGGGCCGCCCGCGGCGCGAGCGGTATTAACCGCAACAAACATCAACGTCGCAGTCGCCAGCACCAAGGCCACGACCACAAGCGCACGCATCACAGGCGCATAGATGTTGGCCATCGCCGTTCCCTACTCGAGCATCTCTCCAAGCTAGGAGTGAGTCGGGTAGCGCGATCAATGATTCGAATCTCAAGCGCGTTCGATTTCAGCCTTGACGGCAGAAAGCGACTCGGGCGTGTCCACATCAGTGAGCGCCGCGTCACCGGAAACTGGTACTTCGACGACCGCCTCGGCGTAGTTGCCGATCAGGTAACGGGCGCCAATGTCACCCTGAATTGACATCAGATCGTGAAAGAAGCGGCGTGACCACACGACGGGATTTCCGCGCCGTCCGTCGATGCTCGGCAACACTACGAGCGCACCACGCTCGGGATCGAAAGCAGCGATCAAGCGATTGATCAATGCGGCATCGACCTGTGGCATGTCCGCGAGACAAACAATTGCTGCGTCGGCATCCTGAGGAACGGAAGCGATCCCCGTTTTGAGTGATGTGCCGAGACCTTCCGAAAAATTCGGATTGTGCACCAAACGCACCGGAAGCCCCTTCAACGCTGCCTCCACTCTCTCGCGCTCGTGCCCCGTAACGACAATCACGGGCTGAGCACGCGAAGCAATCGCCTGCTCTGCTGCAATACGCACCAATGACTTGCCGCCAATTTCAGCGAGCATCTTGTTTACCGCTCCCATACGCGTGGAACGCCCGGCTGCGAGCAAGACAGCAGCTACGCGGCGCCCGGACTCGGGCACATGTTCTTCACGCGGCTGCGGCCGCGTCACGATTTCCATCAACAAACCGCCGACGCCCATGCCTGTAATATCGGCGCGCGTGACAGGCAGGCCTGCGAGCAATCGCATCAATATCCAATCAAAACCGTTTTCCTTGGGGCTGCGTGCGCATCCAGGAGCGCCAAGGACGGCCTGACCACGTGCCGTGCCGATCAGCATCAGGTTTCCCGGATCAACCGGCATACCAAAATGTTCGATCTCACCGCCGACAGCTTCGACCGCTGCAGGTATCACATCGCGACGGTCAGCAATGGCTGAAGCTCCGAACACAATCACAAGCTCAGCACCCGCCTTCAGCAATTCGTCAATTGCCCGAGCAAGCGCCGCCCGCTCGTGAGGCACACGCTGCTCGGCAATAATTCTCGCGCCAGCAGGCGCAATTCTTGTGGCAGTTATTTTCAGAGTCTTGTCGATGACCTTTGGCGATAGGCCTGGCAATAAAGTAGAGACCACCCCCACTTTTCGAACTTTGTAGGGTGCTATGCGAATGACTGGCTTCGCCTTTACTGCGGCCGCGACCGCTTGATCGCGCGCGGACCCAGGGACGGCGAACGGAATAATCTTGACCGTAGCGATCATCTCGCCTTCAACCACGGGCTTGTAGGCGGGCAGCGTCGCCACCGTGATGGCCTCATCGACCCGGTTGAGCGCATCGATTGAATTTTTGTCGACCACCAGAATCCCAGCACTTTCGGCAAATAGATTGCAGCGGCCGGTAAAAGCACGGTCAGCGCGCACGCCTGCGTCTCTGATTGCCGCAGCGATATCTGCGGCAGCCTTGTCTTCCGACACGTCTCCAGGATCGAGCCGCGCCACGGTAATTTCCTTGACGCCGGCGGCAGTGAGTGCCGCAATTTCGCCAGGCCCGATCTTCGTGCCCTTCTTCAGCACTAAATCGTTTTGCCTGATTGAGTGAACGGCCGTTGCGCCGAGCGCCTCAGCAACCGGAATTGCTCCGAACTTCATGCCGCTTCTGCCTTCTGCCGAAGCACTCGCGTGATCTCGCCCATGATGGCCACCGCGATCTCCGCAGGAGATACGGCCTCGATATCAAGACCGATGGGGGCATGGATACGCGCGATATCCGCTTCGGAAATTCCGGCCTGTTTGAGACGCTCGACTCGTTTTGCGTGCGTTTTTCTGGAGCCCAGTGCACCGATGTAAAAACAGTCGCGCGCCAGGGCATGCTCAAGCGCCGGATCATCTATTTTCGGGTCGTGCGTAAGAGCCACAAACGCGGTGTAGTGGTCGATCGCGAGCGGCGGCAATGCCACATCCGGCCATTCCGCGATCACCTTCACGTCGGGAAACCGCTCAATTGACGCAAAGGCGGTCCGTGGATCAACGATTGTCACATCATAGCCAAGCAGTTGAGCAATAGGCGCCAACGCCTGGCTAATGTGCACAGCTCCGCTAATGACAAGCCTTGGCGATGGAACATAAACAGTCAGGAAAAACCGGCCCTGCGGAGTGTCCTCCATACCGCTCTTGGCCATACGCAACCGTTTTTCCAGCACATCCTTCAGAATGTCGCTCTTAACGTGCGCAGCCTTCACCAGGCGCTGCACACCGTTCGCCGTATCGGTGATCAGCACCGCGGCACGACGCGCCGCGCGCTCGGCGTTGAGGTCGTTTAGGACGTCGAGTTTCACTCAGACCACCTTCTCGACATAGACCCGGATCGTTCCACCGCAGGACAGACCTACCTTCCACGCGGTTTCATCGGCGACACCGAATTCCAGTAATTTTGGTTTGCCGCTGTCGATCACATCCATCGCTTCGGCAACGACCGCACCCTCGACACAGCCGCCTGAAACAGACCCAAGAAAATTTCCTTCATTGTCGATCACCAGATTGGAACCAACGGGGCGCGGTGCTGAACCCCACGTTTCGACAACGGTTGCGAGCGCGACGTCGCGCCCGGATTTGCGCCACTCTTCCGCAGCTTTGAGAATGTCTTCATCTCGAGCCAGCATGGAAACCCTCCGTCAAGCGACTTGCCTGAGCATGTGTTTCGGGTCGAAGTCCTTGGCCGACGGACGCGACAGGGCGCGAACCAGATCGGTCATGGACTCCAGATTGTGGATCGGCCGCAGTTCGTCAACGTGCGGCAGCATAGTTTGCACGCCTTTAGCGCGGGCTTCGAAACCCTGAAAACGAAGCAAAGGGTTGAGCCAGATAAGCCGCCGGCACGATCGATGGAGCCGATCGATCTCGAACGCGAGCGAGTCATCGGCATCTCGCTCAAGTCCATCGGTAATCAACAATACCACCGCACCTTGCGTGAGCACACGCCGTGCCCATTGTTTGTTGAACGTGTGCAGCGAGGTGCCGATGCGTGTGCCTCCGGACCAGTCCGCTACATTCGTCGAACAGGCCGAGAGCGCTTCATCCGGGTCGCGTTGACGGATCGCGCGGGTTACGTTCGTCAACCGTGTGCCGAACAAGAACGTGGTCACACGTTTGCGCGCGTCAGTTACGGCGTGCAGGAAATGCAAAAACAGACGGGTGTATTCGCTCATCGAGCCGGATATATCGAGCAGTGCAACAATCGGCGGCTCTTTCACCCGGGGACCGAGATACCTCAGATCGATCAGCGCACCACCCGCCTTCATGCTGGCGCGCAAGGTACGCCGGACATCGATGATGTGACCATGGCGGTTCGGCGCAAGTCTCCGCGTCCGCACCTCATCCAGCGGCAGCGCCAAGCGTGCAATGGCTTCCTTCGCCGCGGCAATTTCCGCCGCGGTCATCTGTGCGAAATCCTTCTTCTGCAGAATTTCCCGGTCGGAGACTGTCAACCTTGCGTCGAGTTCGACTTCGGACTTGCTTTGGTCCCTTTCGTTGATGCCGGAGAACAGCGCCTCCTGAATTCGCTGCGCGCCGGGCGGCGGGGCCTTCGGGCTGCCAGGTGCAATTTCCGGCAGCATCGAAGCAATCATTTTTTCGATATAGCCACGCTTGCGAAAGAAAATCCGAAACGCCTGGTCGAAAAGAATTGTATGCTCATGGCGCTTCACGAACACCGCGTGCAGCGTCCAATAGAAATCGTCGCGCGTACCGATATTTGCGACACTCAGCGCCTCCAGCGCGTCAAGCACCGCACCTGGTCCCACGGGCATTCCCGCCGCGCGCAGCGCGCGCGCGAAGTAGAGGATGTTTTCAGAGAGACGGCCCTGAGGAACGGCCATGAGCCTACTCCGCCGCCCTCATCTCTGACTTAACCTCGTCGAGCAAAGCTTTCACCTTGGTGCCGTCGAGACGGGCAATGTCGTCCTGATATTTAAGCAACACACCGAGCGTGTCTGATACGGTCGCCGGATCAAGCGCAACGACATCCAACTCGGTGAGAGCGCCGGCCCAATCCAGCGTTTCGGCAACGCCGGGCGATTTGAACAGATCTTCTTTGCGGAGCGCCTGGACGAAGGCCACGACTTGTTCAGAGAGCTTCCTGGCGATACCCGGGACCTTCGCGCGCAAGATCTTCAACTCGCGTTCGGCACTGGGATAGCCGACCCAATGGTAGAGACACCGCCGTTTGAGAGCATCGTGCACTTCGCGAGTGCGGTTGGAGGTGACAACAACAACCGGCGGATGAGCCGCCTTCACAGTGCCAAGTTCCGGCACAGTTACCTGGAAGTCGGCAAGCACCTCCAGGAGGAATGCCTCGAACGCTTCGTCGGTACGGTCGATTTCGTCGATCAACAGGACAGGCGGTCCAGATGGATCGGGATCGAGCGCCTGCAGCAGCGGTCGCTTGATCAGAAAGCGCTCGGAAAACACGTCGTGCTCAATGCGCGCCCGGTCACCCTCCCCTTCAGCTTCCGCCAATCGGATGGCGATCATCTGGGCACCGTAATTCCACTCGTAGACCGCAGCGGAAACATCCAGTCCCTCATAACACTGCAACCGGATCAGGCGACGCCCGAGCGTCGTTGCCAAAACCTTGGCAATCTCGGTCTTGCCTACCCCTGCCTCACCCTCGACGAACAAGGGCCGGCCCATGCGCAGGGCGAGGTACAACACCGTCGCCAGCGAACGGTCCGCGATGTAGTCGGCCTTGGCCAACAGATCGAGGGTTGAATCGATTGAATTCGGCAGGGTCTTATCTGTCATGCGGGGACTTTATCCTACCACGTGCGTGTCTTACATGTGGTGATCAAAGGCCCCGAGAGCCAGGATGAACCCATGACGAAGGCCGAGACCATCGAAAATCCCGCCATACAGATGCCCACGATCGATCCAGGGGTAAGGATCGGCCACGTCCATCTGAAGGTGGCAAACCTGCAGCGCGCTCTGGATTTCTATTGTGGGGTGCTGGGTTTTACGCTCACCACGAGCCGGCCGGGCGCGGCCTTCATATCGGCCGGCGGCTATCATCATCACCTTGGGCTCAATACTTGGGAGAGCCTTGGCGGCTCGCCGCCGCCGCCCGGCAGCACGGGCCTTTACCATACCGCAATTCTTTATCCGACCCGGCAGCTCCTGGCAGATGCCTTGCGGCGGCTTATCGTCGCTAAAATCCCGCTTGAGGGCGCAAGCGACCATGGGGTCAGCGAAGCACTTTACTTGCGGGATCCGGATGACAACGGGGTCGAGCTCTACTGGGATCGCCCGAAAGAGAAATGGCCGAAGAAAGCAGACGGGTCTTTGCAGATGTACACCCATCCGCTTGACCTGCACGACCTGCTTGGCGAACTCGATCGCGCGCCAGCTTGAATTGGTGCGTTGCGCGCTGCGAACCGACTAAACAGTCAGGCGCACATACGCCAAAGATGCCGCGATCAATACGACAATTAGAAGTGGCAATAGCTGCATAAGACCTTCCAAGCGAAATTGATGCCTCCGCTCGGAAACGCAGTTCCAACCCCAAATGTTCCCCAGTGAGTTGGCGTTAGGCTGTCGCCCTTGCCAAGGCGCGCCTAGCCAGCACTCCGACAAGATGTGCCCGATATTCGGCACTGGCGTGAATATCGCTGTTCATTCCAGTTGCCGGTATCGTCATGCCCTCGAGGGACTTTGCTGCGAAGCGCTTCTTCAACGCCTCTTCAAACGATTTGACCCGGAACACGCCGCTGGCGCCCGCCCCGGTCACCGCAACACGGATCTCGGAGCCACGCTTGGACACAAAGACTCCAACCAACGCAAAGCCCGAGGCAGGATGCTTGAATTTCTCATAGGCCGCTTTTTTCGCGATCGGGAAACTGATCTTCGTAACTATCTCGCCATCCTCGAGTGCGGTCGAAAACATTCCGGTGAAAAAATCGTCAGAGGCAATGCGCCGCTTGTTGGTAATGATGGTTGCACCAAGTCCAAGGCACGCCGCGGGATAGTCGGCGTTCGGATCGTTATTGGCGACCGAACCTCCGATAGTCCCGCGGTTGCGAACTTGCGGATCGCCGATGGAAGCCGGCACGGACGCCAGTCCTGGCAACACCTGTTGGAGCACCGGTGAGTTAGCCGCGTCGGCGTGACGGGTCATTGCACCAATCACGACCGAACGCCCTTTCTGTTCGACACCGCTCAAGCCCTCTACCAACGACAGATCGATCAGAGCCGAAGGATTCGCCAATCGCAACTTCATCACCGGCAGCAGCGAGTGTCCGCCAGCGAGCAGCTTGGCTTCCGGATTGCGCGCCAGCAGGCCGGCAGCCTGACGGACCGTCGTCGGACGATGAAAAGTAAAATTGTACATGGCTGTCTCCCGTTCCTACGCGACTTGACGCGGTTGTGCCCGCGTAAGCGCCGACCACACCGCCTGCGCAGTCGCGGGCATGGCGAGGTCTTCTGTGCCGATTGCATCGGTTATGGCATTGATAACAGCGGCAGGCGAAGCAATCGCGCCAGCTTCGCCGCAGCCTTTAATTCCCAGCGGATTCGATGGTGCCTTCGTTTCTGTCAGGCCGACTTTAAAGGATGGCAGGTCATGAGCGTGCGGCATCGAGTAGTCCATGAGTGATCCCGTCACGAGCTGGCCGTCCTTGTCGTACACGGCAACCTCCAACAAAGCCTGCCCAATGCCCTGCGCGATACCTCCGTGCACCTGTCCTTCCACGATCATCGGATTGATCACCGTGCCGAAATCATCGACGGCCGTCCAACTGACGATCTCTGTTTTGCCGGTATCGCGGTCGATCTCGACTTCGCAAATATGGCAGCCGGCGGGGAATGTGAAATTGGTAGGATCGTAGAAGCTCGTCTCCTTCAATCCGGGCTCGAGTTCTTGTCCGGCAAATTTGTGTGCGATGTAGGCGTTAAGCGCGACATCGCCCCATGCAGCCGACTTGTCCGTGCCGGCGACGGTAAACTTGCCGTCTTTGAATACAATGTCGCCCTCAGCGGCTTCGAGCATGTGGGCAGCCACTTTCTTCGCCTTGGCCTCTATTTTGTCGAGAGCCTTCACGATCGCCGACATCCCGACCGCGCCCGAACGCGAGCCGTAAGTCCCCATGCCGAACTGCACTTTGTCGGTATCGCCGTGCACAATGGAGACGTTGTCAAACGGTATGCCCAGACGCTCCGAAACGAGCTGGGCAAAGGTCGTTTCGTGCCCTTGCCCGTGAGCATGGGAGCCGGTCAGAACCTCCACGCTCCCGGTTGGATTCACGCGCACTTCAGCGCTCTCCCACAAGCCGACACCGCAGCCGAGCGACCCGACCGCCTGCGAGGGAGCGATACCGCAGGCTTCGATGTACGTTGAATAGCCGAGACCACGCAGTTTCCCGGTGCGCGCGGCGTCGCGCTTGCGCTTGCTGAAACCTTTCACATCAGCGAGTTCCAGGGCTTTTTTAAGCGACGCATTATAATCTCCGGCATCGTAAGCCATGATCACCGGCGTCTGATGCGGAAATGTCTTGATGAAATTGCGCCTGCGCAGATCGGCTGGATCGAGCCCCAATTTCCGTGCCGCCACCTCCACAAGCCGCTCAACCACAAAAGTCGCTTCCGGGCGGCCGGCGCCGCGATAAGCATCCACTGGGACCGTGTTCGTGTAGACGGCGTCGACTTCGCAATAGATCTGAGGAATATCGTACTGGCCTGACAGCAGGGTCGCGTACAGGTAGGTCGGCACGGATGACGAGAATGTCGACATATAGGCGCCGAGGTTCGCGATCGTCCTGACGCGCATCGCCAGGAACTTGCCACTGGCATCAAGCGCCAGTTCAGCATGAGTGACGTGGTCGCGCCCATGCGCATCAGTAATGAATGACTCCGATCGATCGGCGGTCCATTTCACCGGCCGGCCAACTTTCCGCGCAGCCCACAGGCAAACGACCTCTTCTGGATAAATGAAAATCTTGGAACCGAAACCACCGCCGACGTCCGGCGCGATTACACGAAGCTTGTGTTCGGGCGCCATGCCGACAAACGCCGCGATTACCAGACGAGACACGTGAGGGTTTTGCGTGGTGTTCCAAAGCGTGAGCTGATCGGTACCCGCATCGTATTCGGCAAGCGCGACGCGCGGCTCTATTGCATTCGCTATCAGACGATTGTTGACGATATCGAGGCTGGTCACATGCTCTGCGGTTGCAAAGGCAGCGTCCACTGCCTTGGCGTCGCCAAGCGACCATTCGTAGATCGTGTTTTTCGGCGCAAGCTCGTGAATTTGCTGGCCGGATTTTGCCTTGGCCGGATCAACAACAGCGGGAAGCAACTGATAGTCGACCTTCACCTTTTCAGCCGCGTCGCGCCCCTGCGCCTGGGTCTCTGCGATGACTACCGCGACTGCGTCGCCAACGTGACAAACCTTGTCGGCGGCAAGCGCCGGATGTGGCGCCATTTTCATCGGCGATCCATCTTTTGAATGGATCATCCAACCGCAGATCAAATTTCCTATCTTGTCGGTCGCAAGATCTTTCCCGGCAAGCACATCAATCACGCCAGGCATTTTCTTGGCTTCAGAAACGTCGATGCTCTTGATGCTTGCGTGGGCATGCGGCGAGCGCACGAATACCGCGCGGGTCTCGCCCGGCCTGACCACATCGTCAGTATATCGACCCTTGCCAGTGATAAAGCGGAGATCTTCTTTTCGGCGCACCGCCGCGCCGATACCGGTCGCGCTCATGGCGGTCTCTCCCACTGTTCTTGATGTTATTCAGCGGCCTGACGTGCGCCACCCTTAGCCATTGCTTTGGCTCCCGCTGCGATGGCTTTGACGATGTTGTGGTAGCCCGTGCACCGACAGATATTTCCGTCGAGTTGCTCACGGATCGTATGCTCGTCGAGATCGTTGCCGCGCCGGCGCACAATATCGAGCGCTGCCATGATCATTCCCGGAGTGCAGAACCCGCATTGAAGTGCGTGATGTTCGCGGAATGCCTCCTGCATCGGATGTAGTGGCCCGTTCGGCTCGGCCAATCCTTCGATTGTCATGATCTTGGCACCTTCGCATTGCAGAGCGAGGGTGGTGCAGGACTTGCCCGCAATGCCATCTATGTGGACGACGCAAGCGCCACATTGCGACGTGTCACAGCCAACATGCGTGCCGGTCAGCCGCAAATTCTCACGAAGAAATTGGACCAATAAGGTGCGCGCTTCGACATCCCCGCTGACGGCTTTTCCGTTCACCGTCATGGCTACGGCCGGCATGACCTTCCTCCCGATTTTGGGCCCAAACGCCCTTTTTTTGCCTCCCGCGGCCGGGACGGCAGTAGTTCAGGTGCGAAATCGAGGCGATTTCGACCGAAATAAGTCTGAACCCCCATTGTGGCTTGGGTCAAGGGATTCCAGCAATCTGGCAACTTCAACTTCTACTGGAGATTGATCAGGTGGCGGAAACCGTGGCCGCAAATTTCTGGAAGAAATCATCCGCGACCTTTTTGGCAGCGCCGTTCACCAGACGCTGACCGAGTTGCGCAAGCTTGCCCCCAATTTGTGCTTCGACGTTGTAAGTGAGAAGCGTGCCACCATCTTTTTCGGTCAGCGCAATCGTCGCCCCACCTTTCGCAAAGCCCGCCACGCCACCATCGCCTTCACCGGAAATTTTGTAGCCGTTAGGAGGGTTAAGGTCGGTAAGATGAACCTTACCTTTAAAGCGCGCTTTAACGGGACCAATTTTGGTCGTCGCAACCGCCTGGAATTCAGTATCCGACGTCTTATTGAGTTCTTCACAGCCCGGGATGCACACCTTCAGAACTTCTGGGTCGTTCAACTTTGCCCACACAACTTCGCGACTGGCCGGCAGTTGAACCTCGCCCGTCATGGTCATTGCCATCACGCGTCTCCTTTACAAGCATCCCGCAGCAGACCGGCTTACGCCCTCGCGATGGCCATGAAAAGACCTTTGCAAGGGTCGCGCGGCGCACTAAGGGTGTCGCTCGATCTAGGACCCAATAGTCAAAATCTTAGGGGAGGACCTTAATGCCGACAATCAACGCAGACGACGGGTGCCCGATCCACGTCGAGGTCGAGGGTCGCGAGGGCGCGCCGGTACTCATGCTGTCGAATTCGCTCGGGACCACACTCCGCATGTGGGACGATCAGGCTCCAGAATTCGCAAAACACTTCCGGCTTGTTCGCTACGACCGCCGTGGACACGGTCAGTCCGGAGTGCCGAAGGGCCCCTACTCCATGGAGCGGTTTGGCCGAGACATCCTGTCGGTCCTCGATGCGCTGAAAATCAGAAAGACCAACTGGTGCGGGCTATCGATGGGCGGCATGGTCGGACAGTGGTTGGGGGCGAATGCCCCTGATCGCATTGAGAAGCTCGTGCTCTCCAACACCAACTATCACTATGCCGACAAGACGCCATGGAACGACCGGATCAAGCTCGTAAACGAGAAAGGCCTTAGTGAACTTGTTGGGCCAAACATGGAGCGATGGTTCACCAAAGACTTTCGATCACAGTCGCCGCAGGCAATCGCTCGCATGACGGCGCTATTTCTTACGACAAAACCAGCAGGCTACATCGCATGTTGCGAAGCAATTCGCGACATGGATTTCACATCCTCAAATCCACGTATCGCTCTGCCGACCCTGGTCATCGTCGGGAAACACGACCCTGCCACCCCTCCCTCCGCCGGCGAAGCGATCCAAAATCAGATCAAGGGCGCGAACCTCGTGAGTCTCGATGCGGCTCATATAGCGAACATCGAGCAGCCCAAAGCGTATACTGAAGCCGTGCTCAATTTCCTGCACTGAGGCAATACATGGATGACAAGGAACGCCATGAGCGCGGGATGGCCAAGCGCCGCAAGGTGCTCGGCAATGCGTGGGTTGATCGGGCAAATGCCAAAAAGAATGCGTTCAACGAAGAATTCCAGGATTTCATAACCCGCACTGCATGGGGCGAAGTCTGGACGCGGCCGCACTATGATGAGCGGACCCGCCGCATCCTCGTCATCGGCACGATGCTCGCACTCGACAAGTGGGAGGAGTTCCGAATGCATGTGCGGGCGGCCCTCACCGAGGGTGGATTCACGCCCGACGACATCAAGGAGATCATCCTGCAGCAGGCAATTTATTGCGGAGTTCCGGCTGCGAACCATGCTTTCAAAGAAGCTGCCGAAGTGATCGCCGAGGTCGCAAAGAGCAAGTAGCCCGCCCGCGCTTCCACCACCTCGTCATTTCGGCCTGAAAAGGCTTCAATGACGGTCATGGCCACCTGGATAGGGATTTTCTATGCCGAAGGTGAAGGTACGGACCGGCATGCCGAGTGTTCAGCTCGACAAAGCTGAGTTCAAACGGCGATTTCGAGAAAGATTTTATGACCCGGATTTTGAGGCCCTCAGAGGCGAAATCGACAAGATCGCCGAGACTGCGTGGTCCGCCTATGACGAGTACCATAAGTCGCCACGCGTAACGAAAGCCGGCCCCGAGTTTGCCGATCCCGACTACGACATCTCGGTTGAATGGCTCGCCGCCCGAGCGAGTATCCGGACAGCCGACCGACGGCAGAAAAATCGCAAATCGCCGTCGCGGGTCCTAATAATCAACGGTTCATCGCGCAGCGACAAAACCTGCCCCGGCGAAATGTCAAAGACTTATCGCCTAGTTTTGATTGCAAAGAAAATTATCGAAAAGTCACGCGGCTTCGAGGTTGAAGTCCTCGATCTGTCGCGCCTGACATCGGAATACGGCCGCGTCATATATCCTTGCAAAGCCTGCGTCTCGACAGCACAGCCGCTCTGTCACTGGCCCTGCTCATGTTATCCAAACCATGCCCTCGGACAGGCCGGAGACTGGATGGCGGAGATTTATCCGAAATGGGTTGCGGCGCACGGCGTAATGATCGTCTGCCCGGTAAATTGGTATCAGGCGCCCTCTTCACTCAAGTTGATGATTGATCGTCTGGTCTGCGCCGACGGCGGTAATCCCGACCCGACCTCAACGCAGGGCAAGAATGCGGCAATGGCCAAGGAGCTTGAACTCAAAGGCTGGCCATATCCGCGTCACCTTGCAGGTCGGGTGTTTTCCGTGATCGTGCACGGCGATGCCGCCGGCGCCGAAAATCTCCGACGTATTCTCACCGACTGGATGGCCGACATTGGAATGTTACCGTCGGGCCATTTGGCGTTGATCGATCGCTACGTCGGTTACCTGGCACCCTATGCGACCAGCCATGACGATCTCGACAGCGACACGGACTTCCAGGGCGACGTGCGCAATGCCGCTAAGGCGTTGGTACAGGCCGTGAAGGATCGGCGCAGCGGGAAGCTGGACCCGCCTGATCGCGGACTGCACGAAGCTCGTCCGAAATAGATCGTAATTACGTCAGGCGTGATAGCGCGGAGCGGCTCGGACTGCGTCCTTGTCCACGACGACGTCTGCCTTGATCTCCGCATTCCGTTCACGCGCCCAACGACCGCGTTCAAAAACGCACAGACCGATCGCAAACGCGGCAAACAAAAGCTGCATCGTGTGTTCGCGCATGAGATCAGAAGTATGCGTCCAGAACGCCGGACCGATCGCTGCAATGCTGATACCTACCGCCAGAATGAGACCGGCTTCCAGAATTTTGGAATCCGGCTGCCCACGCATCATGCAACGGAACCTGTCGACAATGTGAATGATGCAAATGCAGGCGACCGCAAGCTTGAGCGCTCCGAAAAACGCCGCGAGCTTTATCAGACCAATTGGCCCCAAATTGAAAAGCCGACCTATTGCGAAAACAAATTGTGAGCGCCAGACGTCTTCGAGACCATATGAAGGCGACGTGAGGATGCGCAATCCGTCATAACCCCAGGCCAAAGCGAAATAGAGCGCAATTGCGACAATAGCGGCAACCGCAACATTGGAGATTTTTCGCACGGGTCCCTCCTCACATAAGGAGTCATGCGTAATCCGCTCAATTGCGAAGTTCAAAAGAAACCGAACCTTTACCTTACCCGTTAGCCATTTAACCATTTCGACTACGGCGCGGCTTCGAGGTTCAATTTCGGATTGCGCAGAAGGCGGGCCGCGGCTGGAGCGGCGAACTCATCGCACCGATTCACTGGATAAAAAATAGCATCAGCCTCCGCGACCATCACGAAAGGCCTGGGGGGTCATCCCGGTCTGTTTGCGAAAAAACCGAGTGAAGTGCGAAGGATCTGAAAAAGCGAGATCGTAGGCGATTTCGTGAATCGCCTGGTTTGTAAATACGAGCTGCCGCTTGGCTTCGGTCAGAACACGTTGGCGGATCAGGTGCCCGGCCGTGACACCGGTTGCGCGTTTGACATGGTCGTTAAGTCTATCAGGTGTCATGGCCAACTTTCCGGCATAAAAACTAATGAGACGCTCTTTCCGAAAATGTTCATCCACCAGACGCCGCAGTTCGTCGACCCGGGCGTCCGAACGCGAAAGGGTCACGATACCGCTCCGCGCGCGGGATACCGCGAGCCGCACGACTTCGATGGCAACCAAAGCAAGCAGGCCGCGCATCGCCAGGCGGTAGCCTTCGCGTGCCAACGCACTTTCTTCGTGTAAATCTGCGCAGAGTGCAGACAACCGTTTTGCCTCCCCCACTCCAGCGAGGGGCAGTAGGGGCTCTGTGGCGACCGCCTTTAACCGCTCCAGCGCTTCTCCCGACTGATCGCCGAGCGCGTCGGCGACATCTTCGGTAAAGCTCACGACCCAACCGTCCGTAACCTCGGGCGTAAAACGGAAGCCATGCGCAGTCGTTGCCGGCACCAAGATCAAGGCGGGGGCGGAGAAACGCGCCGTTGCTGTCTCGAAGCTCAGTTCGCCACCACCTTTCTCGATGAGCAACACCTGAAACAAATTCCGGTGGCGGTGAGCGCGAATTGTCCAATCATGAATTGACGAGCGTGAAGAGATTGTCTCGATATGAATAAAATCAAAAGCGGAATCGTCCGGCGGATCGCCGTACAAATGAAACAGCGGCAGTGCCGACCCGGTGCTCATGCTGCAAACATATGTGAGCAGGCGTCTGAGTCCAACAGCCGACGAGGATAAATGAAAACCCCGCCTCGCGGCGGGGTTTCCTTTGACCTTCTTTGCGGTGTTAGCGGTTCTGCTGACCACCCTGCTCGTGACCACCCTGCTGCTGGCCGGGCTTTTGCTGACCACCCTGCTGCTGCTGACCGGGCTTCGGCTGTCCGCCGCCCTGCTGGCCACCTTGCTGCTGACCACCTTGCTGCTGTTGGCCAGGCTTCTGGTTAGGATTTTGATTTTGATTCATTTCTACTCTCCACGTGGTTGGAAGCGCTGTTTTTCACGGCGCTCCGTAACTGGTAATAATGCGCAAGTGTCCATCATTGTTCCTACCAAGTGCCCGTACGATTTGTAGAAATGCCAATTGGAACCTCGCCACCGCCGGAAGTGTTCCCTCTCAAACGAGAGGAGAACCGACGATGGGACGATATCTAGTGCTTTGGCTGCTCGGGATTCCGATCCCTATTCTGGTCCTGATCTGGCTCTTTGGTGGCCTTCATTAACTGGCCCACCAGCGTGCGAGATAGGTGCGACGGTGCGACCTGTCTCAGCAACGCTGGTGCTATGACAACCCGCCACTATCCTCCACGACAAATTCCGCTTGATAACACCGCGTACACGCCGCGTTGCCGCTCCCGCTACGCCCTGTTAAGCCTCTAATATCGGGGACGATCGATCTTAGACCGGACGGAAGGCGTGGGGATGGAATGGAAGTCTTCCTACAACAACTGATTAACGGGATTACACTCGGCTCAATCTACGGCCTGATCGCCATCGGTTACACGATGGTCTTCGGCATTATCGGCATGGTGAACTTCGCCCACGGCGATGTGTTCATGGTGTCAAGCTTCATTGCCTTAGTCGCTTTCCTGCTGCTCGTCAGTTTTCTCGGCAGTTCGTCGATCGCGCTCGTTCTGTTCGTTGTGCTCATCGTGGCGATGGTGTTTACGTCGCTGGTCAACTGGACGATTGAGCGACTCGCCTACAGACCGCTGCGCGGTTCGTTCCGGCTGGCGCCGTTGATCTCAGCAATCGGAATGTCGATTTTCCTTTCTAATTTCGTGCAGGTGACACAGGGGCCACGCAATAAGTCAATTCCACCGATGGTCCAGGGCGAGTTCGTGCTCTTCACGAAAAACGACTATCCGGTCACGCTTTCCGTCAAACAGCTCATAGTCTGGGTCGTTACTGCGCTCCTGCTGGTCTGTTTCTGGTATCTCGTCACAAAAACTCGGCTTGGCCGCGCGCAACGCGCCTGCGAGCAAGATCAAAAGATGGCGGCTCTGGTCGGCGTCGACGTCGATAGGACCATTTCGATGACTTTTGTTATCGCGGCTGCGCTCGCCGCCGTCGCCGGCACGATGTACTTGATGTATTACGGGGTCGTAAGCTTCGCGGACGGTTTTGTCCCGGGTGTGAAGGCCTTCACTGCCGCTGTGCTCGGTGGCATCGGGTCTCTGCCTGGCGCGGTCATCGGCGGCATATTGATCGGCCTTATCGAGACAATGTGGTCGGCGTACTTTTCAATCGACTACAAGGATGTCGCCGCTTTTTCGGTCCTCGCGATCACGCTGATATTCCTGCCGCAAGGTCTGTTTGGCCGCCCGGATGTCGAGAAAGTCTGACATGGCGAGCGACGCGCCGACCAAGCGCGTCGAAACAGCTCGCGCCCTCCGAGACGCGGGTGTCACGGCGCTGCTTGCTTTCGGACTTTTTCTGCCGCTGATCGGCTTCCAGACCGTTACTGATGTACGCAACGATCTGATCCTCGACACGCGTTGGCCGTTACTCTTTGCGGTCGTTGCCTTGGTCGGTCTCGGTCGTGTCGCCTATTCGCTTTCTATCGAACCCTGGTTGAAGGAGCGCGCACTACGGCCCGCTACCGAACCTGGAGCCTGGCGCGCGCGGGTCGCAAAATGGATTGTCCCTTTCGCGATTGGCTTCGTTGTCGCTTACCCGGCAATCGTTCTCGCTACGGCGGGCTTTGGTCGAGCGGTCAAGTGGATCGATAATTTCGGAATCCAAATCCTGATCTATGTCATGCTTGGATGGGGCTTGAATATCGTCGTCGGCCTCGCCGGACTGCTCGACCTCGGCTACGTGGCATTCTACGCGGTCGGGGCATATTCATACGCTTTGCTCGCTAAAGCCTTCGGCTTTTCTTTTTGGATCCTTCTGCCGCTTGCCGGAACTCCTCGCTTCATTTTGGGGGATACTGCTCGGATTCCCGGTGTTGCGCTTGCGGGGCGACTATCTCGCTATCGTCACGCTCGCGTTCGGTGAAATCATTCGCATCGTACTCATCAACTGGGTGGATTTGACCAACGGCTATGCGGGCATCACGAGTATTCCGCGCCCGACTTTCTTCGGTGTTCCGTTCAATGCAGATGATGATGGGTTCGCGGCGGTCTTCGGATTAGAGTATTCGCCCATCTATCGCACGATTTTTCTGTACTACCTGATACTCGCGCTCGCCTTCCTTACTGCATTCGTCACTCTGCGCCTGCGGCGGCTGCCGGTCGGTCGCGCCTGGGAAGCGCTACGCGAAGATGAAATCGCGTGTCGCTCCCTCGGCATCAACACGACCAACACCAAGTTAACTGCGTTTGCCATGGGCGCGATGTTTGCCGGCTTTGCAGGATCGTTTTTCGCCGCACGACAAGGTTTCATTTCCCCGGACTCGTTCACGTTTCTCGAGTCCGCAACAATTCTTTCCATTGTTGTGCTTGGCGGCATGGGCAGCCAGATCGGCGTCGCAATCGCCGCCATCGTCATGATTGGCGGCACCGAAATCATGCGCGAACTCGATTTTCTTAAATTGATTTTTGGATCTACGTTCGACCCGACCCAGTACCGAATGCTCCTGTTCGGACTTGCGATGGTGCTGATCATGATCTGGCGGCCTCGCGGCCTGATCGCGACGCGCGAGCCATCGGTCGTTCTGAAAGAGCGCAAGGCGATTGCCAGCGACCTCGTGAAAGAAGGTCACGGCTGATGGCAGATGCACACGACATGTTGCTGCAGGTCGAGCATCTAACCATGCGTTTTGGCGGCCTTGTCGCGGTCGAAGACCTTTCGTTTTCCGCGCGGCAAAGCCAGATCACCGCCTTGATAGGACCGAACGGCGCCGGGAAAACGACAGTGTTCAATTGCATCACCGGCTTCTACAAGCCGAGCGAGGGACGCATCGCGCTTCGCCACGGTGATGTGACCGGTTGGGATTCGCTCGAGACGCTTACCGACAGCGGCGAGCGTTCCGTCAGACGAGCGGCGGGCGGGCTCTTTCTGCTTGAACGAATGCCCGACTATCTTGTGGCGCAGCAGGCGCGGGTCGCCCGTACATTTCAGAACATTCGCCTTTTCCCGGGCATGACTGTGCTAGAGAATTTATTAGTCGCTCAGCACAACAATCTAATGCTGGCGTCCGGTTATACCCTTCTTGGGATTCTTGGTTTTCCATCCTTTGCAAGAGCCGAACGCGCAGCAATCGAGCGTGCGCGAGAATGGCTGGATAGAGTTGACCTGACGGCCCGCGCGGATGATGCCGCAGGCGATCTACCTTACGGCGCCCAGCGCCGTCTCGAGATAGCGCGGGCCATGTGCACCGATCCGGTGCTGCTCTGTCTTGATGAACCTGCAGCCGGCCTCAATCCGCGTGAAAGCGGGCAACTGAACGACCTCCTGCTCAATATCCGGGAGAAGTATGGCATCTCGATCCTGTTGATCGAGCATGACATGTCTGTGGTAATGGAAATTTCCGACCACGTCATTGTGCTTGATTACGGTGTCAAGATCGCCGACGGCGCTCCAGCGGCTGTCCGCGACAACCCGAAGGTGATTGCGGCCTATCTCGGAGTCGCCGACAAGGATGTGGCCAAAGTCGAGGCAGAGGTTGGCCTATGACCACGCCACTCCTCACTGTGCGTGGCGTCAAAACTTTCTATGGCCGGGTTATGGCGCTCAAAGGCGTGGACCTCGACGTCAACGAGGGGGAAATCGTCACGTTGATAGGCGCCAACGGTGCTGGAAAATCTACCCTGATGATGACGGTCTGCGGCAATCCGCGCGCGCGGGAAGGCACGATCGATTTCGCCGGCCAGAACATCACACGCCTGCCGACCCACGAGATAGCAAGACTCAAACTTGCGCAATCTCCCGAAGGTCGACGGATTTTTTCCAGGATGACGGTACTTGAGAATTTGCAGATGGGCGCCACAACTGCGGAGCCATCGCATTTCAAACGGGACGTTGATCGCGTGCTGACTCTGTTTCCTCGGTTGCAACAGCGAATCGCGCAACGTGGCGGAACGCTGTCGGGCGGCGAACAGCAAATGTTGGCGATCGCTCGCGCTTTAATGGCGCAACCGCGTTTGCTTCTGCTTGACGAGCCCTCCCTCGGATTGGCCCCGCTGGTCGTCCGACAAATCTTTGATGCCATCAAAACGCTCAATGCCGAGGACGGTTTGACCGTGTTTCTCGTCGAGCAGAATGCCTATCACGCCCTCAAGCTCGCTCATCGCGGTTATGTCATGGTCAATGGTTTCATCACGATGTCCGGCACGGGCCGCGAATTGCTGGAGCGTCCGGAAATCAAATCGGCCTATCTCGAGGGAGGCCGACATTGACCCAAATTGCGGCATCTTTCTCGATACCCGAGTTTCTCTACGAGGAAGGCTCTTTCGGGGTTTTCGTGCTGGTCACCCTCATTCTCGGCGGCGGAGCAGCGGCGCTCGCGGGCCGCGCCATTGCCACAACTTGGCGACCATGGTGGCAAGTTGTCGCGTACGGCTTTGTTCTGGCCGCCGCGGTTCGTTTCATTCATTTCAGCCTTTATGGTGGCACTTTTCTGTCGCTCCACTATTATCTCGTCGATGCCGGTTTCTGCATACTGTCCGGGTTCCTCGGTTTTCGGGCCGCGCGCACGAACCAAATGCTCACACAATATCGCTGGCTCAATGAACCCGACGGCCCGATGCGCTGGCGCCGCAAAGTCGCCTGACGTAATATTGCCGAGAGAAGATTGCCGGCCTTACTTCGAGGGGGAATACAGATGAAAAAGATCACGACGTTCGGCTTCGCGTTGGGTATCGCGGTCGTATCCGCGGGAGCTGCCACAGCCCAGGTCAAATTCGGTGTCGGTGGGCCGATTACGGGGCCGAGTGCGGCAACCGGAGCTCAAATGAAGAATGGGGTTGACCAGGCTGCCGCCGACATAAACGCCGCCGGCGGCATTCTCGGCCAGAAAATAAGCGTCTCCTATGGCGACGACGTTTCCGACCCAAAGCAAGGCGTCTCTGTTGCAAACAAATTTTCTGCCGACGGGGTGAAGTTCGTCATTGGCCACTACAATTCAGGCGTCACCATTCCGTCGTCCGAAGTCTATCAGGAAAATGGCGTCCTGCAGATCACACCGGCCTCGACAAATCCGACGGTGACCGAACGCAAAATGTGGAACATCTTTCGCGTTTGCGGCCGCGATGACCAGCAAGGACAAGTCGCTGGCGAGTACATCGTCAAGCATTTCAAAGGCAAGAAAATCGCCGTCGTGCACGACAAGACCACCTACGGCAAAGGTCTAGCCGACGAAATGAAGAAGACAATCAATAAAGCCGGCATGAAAGAGGTTCTGTACGAAGGCGTAAACACCGGCGAGAAGGATTACTCGGCGCTTGTTTCGAAAATCAAGCAATCTGGCGCCGACCTGATCTATTGGGGTGGCTTGTACACGGAAGGTGGCCTAATCGTTCGGCAGATGCGCGATCAGGGCGTCAAGGCGCCGCTGATGGGCGGAGATGGCATCACCTCCGATGAATTCGCCTCGATTGGCGGTCCGGGCGTTGAAGGAACGCTGATGACTTACGGTCCCGATCCGCGGAATAAAGCAGATGCCAAAAAAGTGGTCGAGGAATTCCGCGCCAAGAAATTCGAGCCGGAAGCTTACACGCTCTATAGCTATGCTGGCGTGCAGATCATCAAGCAGGCTGCGGAAGCCGCAAAGTCGCTCGACCCCAAGAAGGTCGCCGAGAAGATGCACTCAGGCATGCAGTTCAAGACCGTGCTCGGCGATATCTCCTACGACAAGAAGGGCGACATCACAAAACTCGACTATGTGATGTACATCTGGAAAAAGGATCCGAGTGGAAAGATTACGTACGTAGAGTGCCCTGGCTCCGATTGCACCAAGGTCAAGTAATCGATCGCGCAGGATTTCGAAAGCCCGCCGATTGGCGGGCTTTCTTTTTTCACCCAATCTTTCCCAGAACTGGAAATGTTTCGAGGAGCCATACGCTCATCTGGTTGACGCTCCCCGTTAGGAAAGCAATCCCGGTCAACACGAGCAGCGCCCCCATCACTTGCTCCATGCGATGGAGATAGTTGCGGAAGCGGGACAGAAACGCCGCGAAAGGCTCTATCGCGAAGGCTGCAACGATAAACGGAATGCCGAGGCCGAGCGAATAGACTGCAAGGAGGCTCGCGCCTCTGCTCACCGTTTGCTCGGAGGCCGCCACGGCTAAAATCGCAGCCAGAATAGGTCCGATGCATGGCGTCCAGCCGAACGCAAATGCGAGCCCGATAACGTAGGCCCCCCATAACCCGACCGGCTTGGCGACATCGAGTTGCTTCTGACGATGCAGCAAGCTGATTGGCGTCACGCCAAGAAAGTGCAGGCCCATAATGATGATGACTATGCCGGCAATGGTTGCCAGTGGTCCTGAATAGGCGCGGACAAGCGCACCGATGACGCTGGCGCTGGCACCAAGCGCCACAAAAACGGTCGAAAAGCCCAGGACGAACAGAGCCGCCGCAACCACCGTTTCGCGCCTGACCCGTGGCTCCGTTTCCTTCTCCACAAACCGTTCGAGCGAGGTGCCGGCTAAAAACACGAGATAGGGCGGCACGAGCGGCAGCACGCAAGGTGAGAGAAAACTGACAAGTCCCGCTACTAGAGCGGCTAAGTAAGTGACTTCGCTATGCATGGTGCCACTAAATGCGACGCAATG
Organism: uncultured Alphaproteobacteria bacterium; assembly: GCA_963751535.1. Classification (GTDB taxonomy): domain Bacteria; phylum Pseudomonadota; class Alphaproteobacteria; order Rhizobiales; family Xanthobacteraceae; genus Pseudolabrys. The sequence goes on along the minus strand of CAVVUW010000004.1, from coordinate 282,173 downwards.
TGCCCGCTTGCAAGCCCTTACGATCACTTCGCCGAAACGTGATCTGGCGTGATAAAGTTTCCGCCGGGAGATGCTATGGCGCGCAATCTGATTACTGACGTTCCCGGCATTCTTGTTGGCAATGCCGGCGATGCCAAGCTCGGCTCTGGCGTCACGGTTATCGTATTCGAGAGCCCCGTGACCGCCAGTGTGGATGTCCGCGGGGGCGGCCCGGGTACCCGTGAGACGGCACTCCTCGACCCCGCGCAAACAGTGGACGGGATCGACGCTATCGTGCTGTCCGGCGGATCGGCTTTCGGACTCGATGCCGCATCAGGGGTGCAAGCGTGGCTTCGCGAGCAGGGTCGTGGATTTCAAGTGCGTGAGGCCCGAGTGCCGATTGTGCCGGGGGCAATCTTGTTCGATCTGCTATCGGGCGGTGACAAGAATTGGGGACGTTACCCCCCCTATCGCGAACTCGGCTACGAGGCCGCAAAACACGCCGGGGCAGATTTCACGCTCGGAAGCGTCGGCGCGGGGCTTGGCGCCACAACCGCCAACCTCAAGGGTGGCATCGGTTCGGCAAGTGCAAAGATGCGCGGGGGCATTACTGTCGGCGCGATTGCCGCGGCGAACGCAGCGGGGAGCATGACAATCGGTAAAACCCGGCATTTCTGGGCGGCGCCGTTCGAGCAGAATGCGGAGTTCGGCGGACAAGGCTGGCCGCCATCAATGCCCGCCGACGCCTTGGCATTTCGCAGCAAAGGCTATCCGCGCGAGAATACAACCCTCGCTGTCGTCGCCACTGACGCCAAACTCACCAAGGCACAAGCAAAGCGCGTCGCCGTGATGGCGCAAAGCGGTTTGTCGCGTGCGATCCATCCCGTGCACACGCCACTCGACGGTGATGTCGTGTTCGCAGCTGGCACGGGCGGAACGTCCCTACCCGACCCTGTGTTCGCGCTGAGCGAACTCGGCACGCTCGCAGCCCACGTGCTCACCCGCGCGATCGCACGAGGGGTCTACGAAGCGACCGCATTGCCGTTCCCAGATGCAATGCCAAGTTGGCGCGACAAGTTTGGATAAAAATGCAGAACCCAATGGGTGGGCTGCGCGTTATCCGAGTATGCCCTCGACTGCTATCGCTCACATTCACTACGATCACACGAGCGAGCGGCTGACGATCACCTTCGTGACCGGCCGAGCCTACGAATACGTCGATGTGCCTCCCGAGGTAGCCGCTTCATTCCAATCGGCATTCTCCAAAGGCGTGTTTTTTAACGGCTATATTCGCGATCGATACGATTTCCGGGAAATCGTGCCAGCGCACTAACTAAATCGTTCCGCACGGTAAGGCGTTGGATCGCAAAACGGCAACTCACCCGCCATCATCTGAGCAATCATGCGTCCGGTGGCGGGGCCAAGTGTAAGGCCCCAGTGCGCGTGGCCGATGGCCAACCATAACCCGGCACGCCCGGGAGCGCGATCGATGACAGGGCGAGAATCCGGAAAACACGGCCGGCTGCCGAGCCAGGTTCTCCCGTCGACCTGCTCTCCAACTGGGAACAGTTCGCTCACCCGCGGCATAACGCGGTCAAACTGTACCGGAGTGGGCGCTGCGTCGCGCGACGCAAACTCTGCGCCCGTGGTTATGCGCATTCCCTGCTCCATCGGGGTAATCAGATAGCCGACATCAGCGTCGAGCACCGGCCGCGACAAGCTCGCATTGCCTTGGGGCCGAAAATGCCGGTGGTAACCCCGCTTGACTGCGAGCGGCAGGCGCACATCAAGTCTATCAAGCAGGTCCGTTGCCCAAGGCCCAAGCGCCACCACGCACTCTTGGGCATCAAGTGCACCTTCCGCGGTGTCCACGCGCCAGCGATTACCCGTTCGGTGGAGCGATCGTGCATCGCCCGTCACCAGCACGCCTCCCAGCGCGGCGAAGCGCGCCGCATAGGCTCGGGTAACCCCGAGCGGATTACTGACGCTCGCCGCCTCTGGCCAGAAGACTGCTTTGGCAAATACCGGATTGAGTGTCGGCTCGAGGGCCTGTGCTCCCGCGGTGTCGAGTGCGTTTAGCGGTAAACCAAGTTTCGCCGCGAGATCGAACTCGGCCGCCAGAGCCGCAAAACTTCTTTCTTCGCGATAGACTTTGAGCCAGCCAGTTTTGCGCAAGTAATGCGATGCACCGCTTTCGGCCATCAGTGCCTCGTGTTCGCCCACCGCGTGCGAAAATAAAGGGCGGATAAGCCGGGCTGTCTCCGCAAGGCGGTCCGGTCGCGAGGCCGCGTGGAACGCCAATAGCCATGGCAGAACGTGCGGCAAGAATGACAAATGATAATTGGCCTCGCTAGCACGCTTAAGCGCGATGCGCAGTAGCGCGCCAATATGTGAGGGAAACGCCGGAGGAAATACTGTGTTGCCTTCGATGATCCCGGCATTGCCATAGGACGTCTGTTCACCGATCCCGGCGCGGTCGACCAAGGCGACACTTAGCCCGCGTTTGGCGAGATGCAGCGCGACCGATGTGCCAACAATACCGGCACCGAGAACCATTGCATCAGTACGTGCCACACCCACCTCCAAGAAACATCATCCTTATATATGGATTGCCGCCGCCGGGAGCGCTATCAAACACCTGTACTCGCGGCGGCCGGAGTTTCCCCCAAATGAAGTTGATTAGCGCCTTCGCGGCCGCGCTTGCCCTCTGCGGTCGCCATGGGACGCTCATAGCGGCGGCGTCGATCTTTATCGGCCTGGCGGTACCCGTACTTGCTGCAGCATTTCGACCCCATCTCGGCGAGGCAATCGTCGTCATGCTTACCCTCGCCTTTCTCCGCGTCGATCCAGTTGAATTACGCCGGCATTGGACGCAGCCCGGCCTGATCGCCGCCGCAACGATTTGGACAATGCTTATCTTGCCCGCCGTGCTTGGCACGCTGTTTCTGGCGTTCAAGCTCGATCAAAAGTTGCCTGGGTTGTATTTCATGCTCGTGCTGCAAATGTCTGCGCCAGGCCTGATGTCGTCTCCGGCACTCGCAGCATTGCTTGGTCTCGATGTCGCACTCACGCTAGCAACGCTAATCGTCGCAACCGTGGTAACGCCATTTACAGCCAGCCTTTTCACTCATGTCTTTCTGGGAACGGCCCTCGCCTCGCCGCTCGAATTCGGACTCAGGTTGTTTTTGATCATTGTGGGTTGCGCCCTCGCTGCCACCATCATTCGTCTCATTGCGGGGCGAAGATTTGTCGAGGCACAGAGAGAGGCCATTGACGGATTGAGCGTGATCGCGATGTCCATGTTTGCTATTGCCGCCATGGACGGCGCTATGGACCATTTCCGAGCTGATCCCCGCCTGGTAATCAAGCTTACCGCGCTTGCATTCCTGCTTGCACTCGCTTCGATCGCCGTTACCGCGATCGTATTCCAACGAGCCGGACGAGCGCGTGCCTTCGCGATCGGCCTGATCGCCGGAAACCGAAACGTTGGCCTGATGCTCGCTGCAACCGGCTTCGCGATTCCCGATATGGCATGGCTTTATTTTGCGGTCGCACAGTTTCCCATCTACCTGCTGCCGCACTTACTGAAGCCCCTCGCCAGGCGCCTGTCAGTCAATCGTTAACAAGCCGGTGTATTTGCGAAGCTGCGGCGTTGCCCGTTTGCCCGCCTCGTGTTAGGCGGAACGACGTCTGGAGGCCCAATGCCCCGTCCGTTAGTGGTTGCACCGTCGATACTTTCCGCCGATTTTGCCAAGTTGGGGGATGAGATCCGTGCGATTGAAGCTGCGGGGGCCGACTGGATACACGTCGACGTCATGGACGGCCACTTTGTCCCGAACATATCGATCGGTCCTGCGGTCGTTCAGGCAATTCGCCCGATCACAAAGAAAACACTCGATGTCCATCTAATGATCGCGCCATGCGATCCGTATCTCGAGGCTTTCGCGAAAGCAGGCTCGGATATAATTACGGTCCACGTTGAATCCGGTCCGCACGTACATCGCTCCCTGCAGGCGATCCGCAGCCTCGGCAAGAAAGCCGGGATCACCCTGAACCCTGCTACGCCGGTGTCGAGTATCGAGCATGTGATCGACTTGGTTGACCTCGTTCTCATCATGTCAGTCAACCCGGGTTTTGGCGGTCAGGCGTTCATTCCCGCAGCCATAGACAAACTGCGCGAAGTACGCACGCTGGTCGGGGCGCGCCCGATCGACATCGAGATCGATGGTGGAATTACACCGGAAAACACAGCGCGTGTCGTACAGGCTGGGGCGAACGTGTTGGTCGCCGGATCCGCCGTCTTCAAGGGTAGCAACTACAAGGCCAACATCGCAGCGATCCGGAACGCTGCGGCCCTCGCACGCGGGGAAGCAGCGTGACCATCGCGCGCTATTCTCGTCCGGAGATGACCGCGATCTGGTCGCCGGAAACGAAATTTAGAATCTGGTTCGAGATCGAAGCTCACGCCGCGGACGCCATGGCTGAGCTCGGCACGATTCCGAAAGAGGCAGCGAAGAAAATCTGGGAAAAAGGCAAAGCTGCGAAGTTCGACGTCGCGCGTATTGATGAGATCGAGGCAGAGGTCAAGCATGACGTCATCGCTTTCCTGACCCATTTGTCCGAAATCGTCGGGCCCGAAGCTCGGTTCGTGCACGCAGGCATGACTTCGTCCGATGTGCTTGACACTTGCTTCAACGTGCAACTTGTACGGGCCGCCGATATCCTCATCGCTGATGTCGACAAACTCCTTGCCGCACTCAAAAGGCGCGCGTTCGAACACAAGCTGACGCCAACCGTTGGGCGCTCGCACGGGATTCATGCGGAACCCACCACATTCGGCCTCAAACTGGCGTACGCCTATGCCGAATTTTCGCGAGCTCGTGAGCGTCTTGTTGCCGCGCGGAAGGAGGTCGCGACTTGCGCAATCTCCGGCGCGGTGGGAACATTTGCGCAGGTCGATCCGCGCGTTGAAGCTCATGTAGCCAAGGCCATGGGGCTCGCGGTGGAACCGGTTTCGACCCAGGTCATTCCGCGTGACCGCCATGCCATGTACTTCGCCACGCTTGCGGTAGTTGCGTCTTCGATCGAGCGGCTTGCAACTGAGATCCGTCATCTACAGCGCACCGAGGTGCTCGAGGCGGAAGAGTTTTTCTCCGAGAAGCAAAAGGGCTCCTCGGCGATGCCACACAAGCGGAATCCTGTGCTTTCAGAAAACGTCACCGGGCTTGCCCGCATGGTGCGGGGCTACGCCCTGCCCGCGATGGAAAATGTCGCGCTTTGGCATGAGCGAGACATCTCTCATTCCTCGGTCGAGCGCATGATCGGACCCGATGCAACCGTCACGCTCGATTTCGCCTTGGCACGTCTTTCCTCAATTATCGACAAACTCGTCGTATACCCGGCCGCCATGCAAAAGAACCTCGACAGGCTTGGCGGGCTTATTCATTCGCAGCGAATACTCATCGCGCTTACGCAAAAAGGCGTTTCGCGCGAGGACGCCTATCGTCTCGTTCAGCGCAACGCCATGAACGTCTGGGGCGGCGAAAGCGATTTCCTTTCGCTGCTTAAGGCCGATAAGGACGTGCGGGCCAAGCTCTCGGAAAAGGATCTAGAAGCCAATTTCAACCTCGACCATCATTTCAAGCACGTCGATACGATCTTCAAGCGCGTGTTCGGAGCCGCCTGACCTCGCCAGCGCAATGTCGCATGCCCCGACCATTCTGATCTTCGATTCAGGGCTTGGCGGCCTTACGGTATTCCGCGAAACGAAAGTCGCGCGTGCAGACGCGCGCTATGTTTACCTCGCCGACGACGCTGGCTTCCCTTACGGCGATCTGACCGAGGAAAAACTCGTGGCTCGCGTCACAGCGGTGATCGCCGACGCAGTTAGCCGACACAAACCAGACCTAGTTGTCGTGGCCTGTAATACGGCATCCACACTCGCGCTTGCTCAATTGCGATCGCGCTTTGCGACACCCTTTGTCGGCACCGTACCGGCGATCAAGCCCGCCTGCGCCCGATCAAAGAGCAGGCGCGTTGCCGTGCTGGGCACGCAAGCGACCGTCGGTCGCGAGTATACTCGCGCCCTTATCCGCGAATTCGCCGCCGGCTGCGACGTGCATCTGGTCGGCTCACCACGACTTGCCGCATATGCGGAAGCGGAGTTCGCCGGTGAGGCGGTCGACGACGACGCCATCAAAGCCGAGACCGCCGCCTGCTTCATAGACGTCGATGCCCGTCGTACCGACACCATCGTCCTTGCCTGCACCCACTATCCCTTGCTGCTCGAACGTTTTCGCGCCGTCGCACCATGGAATGTCGATTGGCTCGATCCCGCGCCAGCAATCGCGCGCCGGGTCGCCGAGCTGCTACGTGAACGCCCCGTTCAAACAACACCCAGCGTTCCGTTGATAGAATTCACGTCCAAGCGAACACCCTCGCCGACGCTCAGGCGCGCGCTTGGCTCGTTCGGTTTTTAGCCCGAAACATGCGGCCATACTTCAAGCGAGCCGCGCCAGATCATGTCGAATGAAACGTAAAGAATAATCGCAAGCCCGACGTAAGCGATCCAACGATGTCGGTTAAGCAGCCGCGCGATGAAGCTCGCAGCCACACCCATCAGCACAATTGAGAGCACCAGACCAAAGATCAGGGCGGCCGGATGATCGCGTGCCGCTCCCGCCACCGCAAGAACATTGTCGAGCGACATCGAAATATCCGCGATTACGATTTGCCAAGCCGCTTGCGCGAATGTTTTGCGTGGTGCGTCGCTCTCTCCTGCCGACAGCGCGGCCTCTGTTGCCTTGTGGTCAGGACCACGCAGCTCACGCCACATCTTCCAACAGACCCAAAGCAACAGAATTCCGCCCGCAAGGAGGAGTCCCACAATCTCGAGCAACTCGATCGCAATGCTGGCAAAGGCTATTCGCAGAACCGTGGCAGCGATGATGCCGACGAGAATTGCGCGCGACCGCTGCTCCGGAGGCAAGCCCGCCGCGGCAAGACCGATTACGACCGCATTGTCGCCGGCCAGCACCAGATCGATCATGATCACCTGGATAAGCGCAGCGATCGCACCTTGCGAAAATATATCGAGGTCAATCATCCGCTCTGCTCCTGGGTGGCGTCAGCCGCATGTATTCGACGATTACCTCGATCTCGCCAAGGATGGCGGCGGCACAACCGACAAGGGTAAATGCACCGGCGAGGTTCCAGGTGGAAAGCGATAGCCGCTCGCTCCTACGTGTGCGCACACTGGCCGCCAGGGCCAGACAGGCCGCTACTGCGAGCGCGCAAATACTGAAGGCCGGCAACACGACTGGTCGCGGCAGCAAGACGGCCAACGTGCCCAGCAAGACCGTCACGCTCGCCAAGAAGGCCACGATAACAAGCCGCGAGTTATCGCCGTTCGATGTCTTGCGCGAAGGTCTGTGGAAGAATTCGGTTCGGCACATCGGGGCCCTGCTGCGGATACTATCAGTCCGACATCGCAGCCATTTGGCTGCCAGAGGGGCCCGGCCTGATGGCTACTTAGATGGCCCATAGCCAGCCACTCGGCAAGCACAGCGTCTGCGACCAAGCGGCTCAACTGTAAAAAGGTACCACCAGCTATGGGGTTTGACAGGCGCGCCGATCACTCCTAAAACCCGCGCGCCCGGCGGATTTCAGGTTCGCCGGGCGTTTCGCGACCCGCGGCAAGGCCTTGCGCTTACGAGGTTTTGCCTGTCGGTCCCGGCCCCGCCGGGACAGAGGAGGGCGCGATCCTCAGCAACAGCAACGACAATCGAGGACGCGAATGACCAAGCGCATGGAATCCAAGTACAAGATCGACCGCCGGATGGGCGAGAACATCTGGGGGCGACCGAAAAGCCCAGTCAACCGGCGTGAGTATGGCCCTGGCCAACATGGCCAGAGGCGCAAGAGCAAGCTCTCCGACTACGGCGTACAGCTCAAGGCCAAGCAGAAGCTGCGTGGCTATTACGGAAACATCTCCGAGCGGCAGTTCCGCGGCATCTATCAGGAAGCCCGGCGGCTTAAGGGCGACAGTGGCGCGCACATGATCGGCCTACTTGAGCGCCGTCTGGATGCGCTCATCTTCCGCGCCAAGTTCGTTCCGACAGTATTCGCTGCGCGCCAGTTTATCAGCCACGGCCATATCCGGGTGAATGGCAAGCGCGTCACCATTCCGAGCTATCGCGTAAAGGTTGGCGATGTGGTCGAGGTCAAGGAGAAGTCGAAGCAGCTGGCATTGGTGCTGGAAGCCCAGGCTTTGGCCGAGCGTGACGTGCCCGACTATATCGAAGTTGACGGTTCGAAGTTGACCGCCAAGCTCGCGCGCATCCCGGTGATATCCGATGTGCCTTATGCGGTTCAGATGGAGCCGCATCTGGTGGTGGAATATTACTCACGCTGATCGCTGCGGCGAGCCTTGCGAGGGCCGGCGCGGTTGCGTCGGCCACCGCAGCCCCAGCGTCCCGCCAATATCGATTCGTTTGGGTGTGCCATGTCTGGCCAGCCCGAAAGTTATCCCCCAACTCGTGCACAGCTTATTTTGTGCCTGGGCTGCGACAATTCACTACATTTAGTGGTCAAAACGCGCTAATAGCATTGCGCGGTCCTCGAATCAGAGGGCTCGCCTAGGGAGACTCCGCAATGAAAGGGATCGATACCATTAAAGAGTGGGTCGGGGCGTTGACGGAATTAGCTCTGATGTTACTGGCACTAGCGATCGTGCTTTCGTTGCTGGTCGGCGCCAATCTGCCGTTCTTCGGCGCTGTAACAGCGAACATCATGGCCTGGGTGAAAGACATGGGCGGGAACGGTCTCGTCGGTCTGATCACACTCGGCATTGTCCTCTGGTTGTTCTCGAATCGGAAAATGGCCTGACGCCGGCGTCCGGCTAGCCTGATCAGCTTTGCTGACGCAATCGAGGTGGGGGGCGACGCTCCCCACCTTTAAGCCGTATGTGTCATCAAGGGGTTTGCCATGCGCAAATTCATGGCCAATGCAAAAGTAATCTTATGGGAGTTCGTCGAGCTTGGCTTCGTCACCATTCTCGCGATCATGTTGATCTACTTGATCCTGGGGCAAGGCTCCGGGGTCTTTGTGACGTCAGTCGCCGACAACGTCACAAAGTTCGCGAGCGGTGTGCCAACGCAAAGCTTGATCGGACTGGCGCTGGTTCTGGCTGTCATCTACCTGATCATGAACCGCCTGAATCGCACGCGTTAGTCGAAGCTTCCCACGTTGATTGCTTCCCTACCCGCTTCGGGTAGCGGGGAGCGCGGCTTTGGCGTAGAAGGCGCAAGCCTTCGGGAAAGCCGCCCCCTATGCTGAACCGCCGCACGTTTCTTGCCGCCACTGCCGCAAGCGTCGCAACGGGTCCCGTGCCCGCGTTCGCGGCATCGCCTTATACGTTCAATCATGGTGCTTTTAACGTGACGGTCGTCAGCGACGGCTACCTGGTATTGCCGACAAGTTTCCTTGCGCCTGATGCGCCTACAGCAGAACGCGAGCCCCTGCTCAAGGCTGCCGGCCAAACTGGCGAGCAATACAACTCACCGACCAATGTGACATTGATCGCAGCGGGACAGGATCTCATTCTTGTCGATATGGGATCCGGCGACCGCTTTATGCCGACGGCGGGCAAACTGTGGGAGAATCTCAAAGCAGCCGGTGTCGACAAGGGGAAGATCACGAAAGTGATTTTCACTCACGGCCATCCCGATCATCTTTGGGGCAGTGTCGACGAGCTCGACGACTTGGTGATTCCGGATGCGACATTTTTCGTCGCTAGCGCGGAATGGGATTTTTGGAACGGGGAAAATGCAACGCGTGGGCTCCCCGCTGAACGCGCAGGATTCGTCACCGGCGCGCGGCGTAACTATGCCGCGATCAAGGAAAAGGTCAGAATGCTTAAGGCTGGCGATGAGATCGTCGCCGGCCTGCGCGTCGTTGACACCCCGGGCCACACACAAGGCCATATCTCTTTCGAACTTGCAGGCGACCAAGGCCTTATCGTGGGCGGCGACGTGCTCACTCACCCGCTGATTTCGTTCCAGTATCCCGAATGGAAGCCCATCGCAGATCACGTGCCGGATCAGGCGATAGTGACGCGTCGCAAGCTATTGGACCGGCTTGCCAATGACAGATCGAAAATCATTGGCTTCCACTTGCCCTATCCGGGGGTAGGAACGGTCGAACGCAAGGCTAGCGCCTACCGGTTCGTGCCCGCGGCCTAGTACGGCGCTGGGATCATAAGCGCTAACAGCGCTCCCACGGCCGGCAGCCAAGCCACCGCCAGAGCGAGACCGGTCTTGCCTCTCTTGTTGAAAACAAATCCCACTATAGGCGCCGCTAGACAGCCGATCACGGCCGCAACAAACGCGACCGCCGCGAGCGCGCCTGCGTGCGCACTTTCCGGACCGCCGCCGAACAGAAAACCAGAAACGCCAATCAACAACGCCGCGATCGCGCCGTCGACAACAGTCGCAACAACAAGCAGAAATATCACCACGCGCGCAGATACAGCTTCAGGCGCTCTGGCGCACCGAAACGCCTTTGTCTTTCAAAGCCTGCTGCAATTCACCGGCCTGGAACATCTCGCGCACGATATCGCAGCCGCCGACAAACTCGCCCTTCACGTAAAGCTGTGGGATCGTTGGCCAGTTCGAGTAGCTTTTGATGCCATTTCGAATCTCGTCGGATTCAAGCACGTTGATGCCTTTATAAGCGACACCGATATGGTCAAGGATCTGAACCACCTGCCCTGAAAATCCGCACATCGGAAATTGCGGTGTTCCCTTCATGAACAACACCACATCATTTGCCTTCACCTCGTTCTCGATGAATTGCTCGATGCCCATGGATCCCATCCTGTTGGGCGGCACGGGGCCGCCTCGCTTACGGATATATGTATCCCAGAAGACGCCGCCAACCCAAGAGGCATTCAGGGTTTTATCGACTTTTTGGTGAGTAGAAGGTGCCTTCCACTTCGAAAAAATCGTCCTGGTTCAGCGCGGTGACTTCGACAATCGTCCGCGGGGGATATGGCCCGCCGGACCAGAGCTCTTCCTGAACCTTGTTCACAAGTGGCCGCAATCGCTGCATATCGGTGACAAAAACCGTAAGGCGAACACAATCTGCAAAACCAGCGCCTTCGGATTCCGCAATCAGTTTCATGTTCAAGAGGGCTTGGCGGATTCGCCCCTCGTCGCCGTCAACCAATCGATTATTCACGGGATTGATGCCACGCATGCCGGCGACAAATACAAAATCGCCAGCGCGCGCTCCCACGCTCCAAGTGCCGGTTGGCGCTATCGCACCTTTGGGAGCGAGAACGCGAACGCCCTTCCCCAAACTCATCAAGGCGTGCCGGTCTGTAGGGCGAGCGCGTGCAGGACACCGCCCATCTGGCCCCTGAGCGCCTCATAGACCAGCTGGTGCTGCTGGACCCGCGACTTACCCTTGAACGAGGCAGAGATTACAGTGGCTGCATAGTGATCGCCGTCGCCGGCAAGGTCACGGATCGTAACCTGCGCATCTGGAATGTGCGCCTTGATCAACCGCTCGATTTCACCGGCTTGCATGGCCATCGCCGGACCTCGTTGATCGTTAAAGCTCGCCAGCCATATAGGCCGGCAGCCAAGATTTGAAACGCTTGCGCAGAATCGTGACTAGGATGGGACGCTCGCCCGCAAGCGTCAATGCGTCACCCCCCGTCTTCCCGATAGTCCACACGGGCACGCTGACGGTTCGTGCGCGCGCGAGCACGGTTTCTGCACTTGCCGCGGGCACTGTGACCACATAACGCGCCTGATCTTCACCGAACCAATGGGCGTGGGACGGAATATCCGACGGCGCCGCCGATAGCTCAGCTCCGATACCGGAGGCCATTGCCATTTCCGCGATAGCGACGAGCAGCCCACCGTCGGAAATGTCGTGCGCGGCCGTCGCGATGCCATCGAGGACCAGCGTCCGCACGAAATCGCCGTTTTCGCGTTCTTCCGCGAGGTCAACCGGGGGAGGAGCGCCCTCTTCCCGCCCGCAGATTTCCCGCAAATACATTGATTGCCCGAGCCAGCCTGTCGTTTCTCCGACCAGCAGTATGGTCTCGTCGGCTCGCTTGAAAGCAAGCGTGGCGGATTTTTTGAAATCATCGATGAGGCCGACGCCACCGATTGAAGGCGTCGGCAAAATCGCACGACTGTTCGTTTCGTTGTAGAGCGATACGTTCCCCGAGACGACCGGAAAGTCGAGCGCCTTGCAGGCTTCCGCGATCCCGCGGACGCAACCCACGAACTGCCCCATGATCTCCGGTCGCTCGGGATTGCCAAAATTGAGATTGTCAGTGATGGCGAGCGGTTTAGCGCCGACGGCCGTTATGTTGCGCCAACATTCTGCCACTGCCTGCTTGCCGCCTTCGAATGGATCGGCCTCGCAGTAGCGCGGCGTGACGTCCGTGGTGAGGGCGAGACCTTTCGGACCATCCTCGACACGAACCACTGCCGCATCGCCACCTGGTCGTTGTACCGTGTTGCCAAGGATGACGTGATCGTATTGCTCCCAAACCCAACGCTTCGAGCAAAGGTCGGGTGCTCCCAGCAACTTCTCCAGTGCTTCAATAGTACCGACGGGCGCCTGAACGTTCTCAGCGCGAACCTCTTCTGGCCTTGCGGCGCTGACGAATGGCCGCTTGTACTCCGGCGCCTGGTCGCCAAGTTCCTTGATGGGCAAGTCCGCCATGACATCGCCGCCGTGGCGTACGACAAAGCGCTTTGTTGGAGTTGTCTCTCCCACTACGGCAAAGTCGAGGCCCCACTTACGGAAAATCGCTTCGGCTTCCTTTTCTTTTTCTGGCTTGAGCACCATGAGCATACGCTCCTGGCTTTCGGACAGCATCATTTCATAGGCGCTCATGCTTTCTTCGCGGCAAGGCACCTTGTCGAGATCGAGTGTGACACCAAGATCGCCTTTTGCGCCCATCTCTACTGCTGAGCAGGTCAACCCGGCGGCGCCCATGTCCTGAATTGCAATGACGCAGTCCTTCTGCATGATCTCAAGACAGGCCTCGAGAAGGAGCTTCTCTGAGAACGGGTCACCGACCTGCACGGTCGGACGCTTGCCCTCGGAGTCTTCATCAAACTCAGCTGATGCCATCGATGCGCCGTGGATGCCGTCGCGCCCGGTCTTAGAACCGAGATAGACGATCGGCATGCCCACGCCCGATGCAGCGGCATAAAAAATCTGATCCTTGCGAGCGAGGCCGACCGCCATCGCATTGACGAGGCAATTGCCATCATAGCGTTGATGGAAACGCACCGAGCCGCCGACCGTGGGCACGCCGAACGAATTTCCGTACCCGCCAATCCCAGCAACCACACCAGACACCAGGTGCCGCGTCTTCGGATGTGACGGAGCGCCGAACGAGAGTGCATTCAAGCATGCGATCGGTCGCGCGCCCATGGTGAACACATCACGCAGGATTCCACCGACACCGGTTGCCGCGCCCTGGTACGGCTCGATGTAGCTCGGGTGATTGTGGCTTTCCATTTTGAAAACGCATGCGAGCCCGTCGCCTATATCGATGACGCCGGCGTTCTCGCCGGGCCCTTGGATTACGCACGAGCCCTTGGTCGGCAGGGTCCGCAAGTGGACCTTGGAAGACTTGTACGAGCAATGCTCGTTCCACATTGCAGAAAAAATGCCGAGCTCGGTCAACGACGGCTCGCGCCCTATCAGCTTAAGAATGCGGTCGTATTCGTCGGGCTTGAGCCCGTGCTCGGCGACCAGTTCGGGCGTGATGCGAGGTTCGTTGCGATTCACAGTCTTATGCCGCCCGATCGAGCGCCTCGACCAGGCCAGCAAACAGCCCTCGCCCGTCGGTGGGACCGATCGCAGATTCAACGTGGTTTTCAGGGTGCGGCATCATGCCGAGCACGTTACCCTGGTCGCTCACAATTCCGGCAATGGCATTGATCGCCCCGTTATGATTCCAGTTTGGATCGATGATGCCGTCGGGCGAGGAATAGCGAAACAGCACACGACCTTCACCTTCCAGCTTCGCGATCGTCTCGCCGTCCGCAATGTAGTTGCCTTCGCCATGCGCGACCGGGACCCGAACAACCTGACCGGCATTGTAGCCGCGCGTAAACGGCGTGTCGGAACGCTCCACGCGCAGGTACACGTCGTGGCAGATGAAGCGCAGATTTTCGTTGCGCATGAGGACGCCCGGCAGCAGGCCTGCTTCGCACAAGATCTGGAAACCATTGCACACGCCGAGCACCAATCCGCCCTTCCCCGCGTGTGCGCGGACTGCATCCATGATGGGACTGCGTGCCGCAATGGCGCCGCAGCGCAGATAGTCGCCGTAGGAAAAGCCCCCGGGGATTACGACCAGATCGGTACCAGCAGGAAGTTCCCTGTCCGCGTGCCAGACCATAGAAGGTTCGCGGCCTGACACCAGACGCAGTGTGCGCGCCATGTCGCGCTCGCGATTGATCCCCGGAAAGACAAGAACGGTGGCCTTCATCCCAACACGTCCACGCGATAGTTCTCAATAACGGTATTGGCCAGGAGCTTGTCGGCAGCCTGTTTAAGAAGGGCCTCCGCCTTGGCCCGGTCGCCCCCCTCGATCTCGATGTCAAAAACCTTGCCCTGACGAACGCTGGAGACGCCAACAAGGCCAAGGGAGCGCAGCGCGCCCTCGATAGCCTTGCCCTGGGGGTCGAGAATTCCGGATTTCAAGGTGACGGTTACACGAGCTTTCATAGCGGTTTTTCAGGCGATTCCGGTCTCGACGATCTGACCTAGCATTCACTACGGGCCGCCTCAACCGTGAGGATGAGCACTACACAGGTCATAAGCCGAAGGTCTTATTTCAAGGTGGAGGCCTTCCAAGAACCGAACGACACCTCGCGCAGCGCCGGCCCGCGCAACCTAGGGCCTGCGGTACGGTTGCGGTCAAACCGGTCCGAGTTCGGCATGCTTACCCACTCGCTCCTGTAAGCCCACGCACCATCGCGTTCAATCGATGGCGATCGACCTTGCGGCTCTCGGTGCGGGGAAGTTCGCCAACGTTGATAAAGCGAATTGGAACTTGGGCGTGAGGAAGCCTTTCTCGGCAGTGCCTTTGCAGCGCTTTCTCGTCCAAATTGCCAACAGGCACCGTAAGCGCCCAGACTTCCTCGATACCGAACTCACTCGGCACCGCGAACGCGAGTGCCTCACGCACACTGTGGTGATCCGTAAGCACTTCCTCAATGAGACGCGGACTGGCCTTCTCACCACCAAGGTTCAAGACCTCCTTCTTCCGCCCGGTAATGACCAACATTTTTTCCGCCGTGACATAGCCGATGTCCCCGGTATCGAAATATCCCTCGCGAAATGAAGTGTTCGTCTCCACAAACTCGTTCAAGTATCGGTCAACCATGACCGCCGTTCGCACAAGTAATGACCCCTCATTGTCGGGCCCCAGGATCGTCCCCCCGTCATCGACGACGCGGATTGAGACACCCGGCGCGATATATCCGGCATCGCCCTCACAGAGCGTGTGGGCCGGCGCGGAAGAGATCGTCGATGTTTCCGTGGTGCTGTAGGAGAAAACCAGGTTCGATCCTATGCGGGCCCTGACACGTTCCGACAGGGACCTGCAGAGTGGACTTCCAGCTGAGATGATCACATCGAAGCCGGGATGAAAATCAGCGTTGTCCTCGTAGAATTTCAGAAAACTGCTGAGGCTGCCGGGTGACGCGATCAGGCCCTGAACTTTGTAGAGCTCAAACATCTGCAAAGTCTCGATCAAAGACGCGCCTGGAAAGTACATCGTGCCGCCGCGCGACAGCACATAGAGGATGTACAGGAAGCCGCTGCTCGAGCCGAGTCCGTAACTACTGAAAAATCGCGAGCATTCTGGAAAGGTTTTTCCGAACACGTGATTGCAACGCGCAAGTCGGGCCAATTGGTTCTTGTGTGTGAAACCGACCGCTTTTGATTCGCCCGTCGCTCCCAAAGTCAACGTGATACGACACGCGTCATCGCCGTCACCGTTGTATACGTGGCGTTCGTCGACCGGAACGCCTTTACCCGACAGCCACGAAAGGTCCACGGCGACGACCTTTGTGTTTCGTGCGCCGGCATGAGCTTCGGCTGTATCGGTGAGCAAGACATCGACTGGGAGCTGCAATGGTAACGTCGCGCTTACCGACACCGTAGCGGCACCGATTTGCATTAAACCGAGCGCAATCGCCGTATGAAAGATGGGATCTTTTATCTGGATGGCGACGACAGCATTAGGAGCAATGCCAAGGCGAACAGCGCGATGACCTACACTATGAATGAACCGAGCGAGTCGGCCGTAGCTGATCCTGCCCAGTGAAGTTTCTGGCGCGCAGATCGCCGGCGCGGGCGGATCATGCCGTGCCTGAAAGAGAATAGGCTCGACAACATTCATGTCACTTGCGAGCGGTTGCCTACGAGTTGATTCGAAAACCTACGCAAACGCCACTTACGCTGCGGGAAAAGCGTGCGCATCCTTCGATCACGTGACGGATCAAAAAATATAATGCCCAATCGACTGCAGGACTGCGGCTTAGTCACGAAAGATATTGCTTTCATCCAATCAGAGGACGCGACGCACCCAGTGAAGATGGCAAGCCGTCTCGACGACTCAAACAAGGGACGAGACGCGTCATGAAGAAACTCCATCTGGTGACAGTGTTCGTACTCGCGTTTTCGGCTGCATCGCATGCAGCTGACTTGCCGTTGCCGGTAGAAGCCCCCACTTACGCGCCACCTCCAGCACTGCCGTTGAGCTGGGCGGGCAGCTATGTCGGCATTCTTGGGGGTGTCGCCAGCCATCGGGCAAACCTCGCTCCGAACTGCACCACTAACATTGGTTGCGACACGACAGAATTGGCGCGAACTGGTGGCACAGTCGCTGCGCTGCTTGGCCACAATTGGCAGCAGGGCAATTTCGTCTACGGCCTTGAAGGCGACTGGTCCTGGCTCGGCGGCATCAAGACCAGCATAGGCGACGCGGAAATTTCGAAGTCCTTCGACGTCCGGTGGGTCGGCACCCTTCGCGGCCGGGCCGGGCTCGCCCTTGACGCGACGCTTATCTACATCACCGGTGGCGTTGCCTTCGGGCGAGTAGATAACAGCATCATCGCGAAGGTCGACGACGGCGGACTGGTCGGCGCATTCCTCGACGACAAGACGAGGCTCGGATGGGTGGCCGGAGTGGGTGTCGAACACATGTTCGCACCGCATTGGACCCTGCGCGGCGAGTGGCGTTATGTAGATTTGGGCACTCATACCGCGCAGTGCATGAATGGCAACAACGTCTGCACAGGCGCCCACGCGGATTTCGGCAATACGCTAATGCTTGGTTTGGTGGGCGTCGCCTACAAGTTCTAGGTGCCAAGGCCTCTAAACGCCGATGGCCGGGCGAAGCCGGCCATCGCGCCTTATCGATACGGCTATTCTTGTCAGCCTTTGACGAGAACCGGCCCAGTGCCTTGCGGGCGCTCGCCTTCGCTCATAATGCCAAGACGCTTGGCCACTTCAGTATAGGCCTCGAGCAATCCACCGAGATCGCGCCGGAAGCGGTCCTTGTCGAGCTTGTCGTTGGTCTTGATGTCCCAAAGCCGGCAGCTGTCCGGAGAAATTTCGTCCGCCACGACAATGCGCATCACATCGTTTTCCCAGAGGCGGCCTGTCTCCATCTTGAAGTCGACGAGGCGAATGCCAACGCCGAGAAACAGCCCTGAGAGGAAATCGTTTACGCGAATGGCAAGCGCCATGATGTCGTCGATTTCCTGAGGCGAGGCCCAGCCGAATGCGGTGATGTGTTCTTCCGACACCATCGGGTCGTTGAGCTTGTCGTTCTTGTAGTAGAACTCGATGATCGAGCGCGGCAGCTGCGTGCCCTCTTCGATGCCGAGCCGCTGCGCCAACGAGCCGGCGGCAACGTTGCGTACGACAACCTCAAGCGGAATGATCTCCACCTCACGGATCAACTGCTCCCGCATGTTGAGCCGCCGTATGAAGTGAGTTCGGGACCCCTATATCGTTGAGGTGTTGGAATACATATTCCGAGATTCGATTGTTGAGGACGCCCTTGCCCTCGATCACTTCATGCTTTTTCGCGTTGAAGGCAGTCGCGTCGTCCTTGAAATGCTGAATCAGTGTTCCCGGCTCCGGCCCTTCATAAAGGACCTTCGCCTTGCCCTCGTAAATACGGCGACGACGGCTCATGGGCGTGTACCGTGGTTTGTGAAAGTCCATCGGATTGCCGTGGCTCCTTGTTGTGCGACTTGCAAGATCCGCGGCTGCGGGACCGGATTTAAAGCGCTGGCCGCGCCAGCGGTCCGGGCACCGATTCAACCTAGCCGATCACCAAGGGCAGCACAATCACGCCTGCGTCACGTTTTCCACTTCGTAATTTCGCCGCAAACGAGCCGCCCGATGTTGCCTTGACGGTAGGCTGGCGATATGCAAGGGCGGAAATAAACTTGATATGTACGCGATTTTGACAATCGCGGCCCGCAATCGTCTTGTAAAGCCGGCAAACGTCTTTTGAAGCGGATTGTGCGGAAGCAAAGTCAAAGTCAAAGAGGGCGGCATGACCACAACATTCGACAAGCGCGAAGAAGGCTTTGAAAAGCAATTTGCGCATGACGAGGAGCTTCGTTTCAAGGCTACAGCGCGCTGCAACAAGATGCTGGGCCTGTGGGCCGCAGGCATCCTTGGAAAAAGCGGGGCCGACGCGGAGGCTTACGCGAAGGACGTCGTTCTGGCCGACTTCGAACAGGCCGCTGATCACGACGTCGTCCACAAGCTGATCAAGGACCTACAGCCGAAAGGCATCACCGAGCAGCAGATTCGGACGCGAATGACCGAACTGCTCAGCGAGGCAGTCGCGCAGATCAAGAAGAGCGGCTGACGTGCCAGCGTTTGCCCTCGCCCGGCGCCTGCGCGCGGGCGAAACGGTCTTTGGCGCCTGGTGCATGCTGGGCTCCCCTCTCGTCGCGGAAACCATTGCACGCGAGGGCTTTCCTGCAGTTGTGCTCGATGCCCAGCACGGGCTTTGGGATGTTGCGTCGCTCATCACCGGCATCGGCGCGCTTCACCATGCCGAATCAGCACCGATCGTGCGGGTACCGCTCAATGATTTCGCGCTGGTCTCGCGCACGCTCGACTTCGGCGCGGAAGCCATCGTCGCGCCGATGATCAACAGCCCTGCCGACGCACTCCGTTTCGCGAGCGCGGCGAAATACCCGCCGCTTGGTCAGCGCAGCTGGGGACCGTTACGCGCGATAGCGCTGCAAAGCCCACGCACAGCACCTGTCGACTATATGCGGGAGGCGAACGAAGGCACCCTTGCCTTCGCCATGATTGAGACGGCAGCCGCGCTCGCGAGTGTCGAGGCTATCGCGGCAACGCCTGGCATCGATGGGCTGTTCGTAGGGCCGTATGACCTCGCGACAGCACTGAGCGGTGGCTCGGCGCAGGACGTGCAAGCCGCGCAGGTTGAGCAGGCAATCGACAGGGTCTGCGCCGCGGCGAAGAAAGCCGATAAGATTCCCGGTATTTATTGCCGAGATGTGCAGAGCGCGGTTGCAATGGCTAAACGTGGCTACCGTTTCGTCGTAGCTGGAAACGACCAGACCACGCTGCGCGGCGCCACCCTGGCGCAGTTAAAGGCGCTGAAGAGCTGATCTCACTGCACCTCCGGGAGACCGGCGAAAAGGTCGTCGAGCGCCGTTCTAAGATTTCTTTCGACTGCCTCCGCCCTCACCTCGCACACGCGATAATCTCGTTCGACAAGGTAAGCGCGCCGTTCCGACCGCATGCGCGCCGCGTCGTTGCTCTCGTTTATTGGCACGAGATCAATCACGCACTTAAGCGGAAACGAAACGAAATCAGTGACGTGCGGGCCGATCGGCACCTGACGCTTGAACCCCCGGCCGGCAAAGCGTCGATCATTGACGAGTGCTTGCCATAACAGGCGTTCGGGTTCGGTCGGATTCCGGCGCAAGAGGCGCGCCAGCCCACGCACCGGACCGCGTTCGCCCGGCACGCGCCTGCCCTCGTGTTCGGCGAGCAAGTCGCGCAATTTCTGCGCGCCGGCCGGATCGAGTACGCCACCACGCGCAGGTCCTTTTCGCCCCTGCACGATCGCGTTGATGACACCATGCAACGTGCGGATGTCCTGCTGGGTAGGCGCCATACGCTGAAAAATATTGCGCAAGTTCACACTCATGGTGCCACGCTTTTCTTCGGGGCGGAAAAACTCCACTCGCTCCAACTCGCGCTCGAGATCAGAAAAGAATGCGTCGAGTTGTTGCTTCGCCGCCGGCGGAGATTTTTCCGGCATCGAGAAAGGCAGCCCATCGCCTCCGACGCGTTTAAACCATTCGTAAGCAATAACGACGACCGCCTGCGCCAGATTAAGCGAGGCGAATGCGGGATTCACCGGTAACGTCACTATTCGATCGGCTAGCGCGACCTCGTGGTTTTCAAGGCCGATGCGCTCGCGGCCAAATATGATAGCCACGTTTTCGCCTTGAAAGACGCGTTGAGCCATTTCGGCCGCCGCCGCATCCGCAGATATGACGGGCTTCGCCTGATCGTGATTTCGTGCGGTCGTCGCGAGCACGAAACTGCAATCGCCGATCGCATCATTAAGGCTCTCATAGAGCATTGCGCCGTCAAGAATTCGGTCGGCGCCTGCCGCCATCACGCGCGCCCTTTCGTTCGGCCACCCTTGTTGCGGTTTCACCAATCGCAAACGCGGCAAGCCAAAATTCGCCATCGCGCGGGCCGTCGCCCCGATGTTCTCGCCGAGTTGTGGCTCGACCAGAACGACGATCGGCGCAGGCGTTTCGATCCAGCGCTTGGTTTTGTCCGTCCCGGCACCCGGCATTGCTCACCACCGTATTGACAGAAATAGCATCATGTTCGCCTATTGCGGCGCGCATTACTTGGGAGGGCTGCGTGGCCAACGTTCTGAAACAGTTCCGTCGCCGCCATATCTACCCTTGGCTCAAGCCCCTGTATCCCTACAAGCAAGCGACCTTGGCTGGGACGCGAGTTTCGTACAAGAATCACCTCGATGGCGGCGGGCGCGGGTTTGGACAAGACTTTATCCCTCTCCTGCAAAGCCTGGGACTACCAAGACAGTCGCGTGCTTTCGAGTGGTGTGCCGGACCCGGATTTATCGGATTTTCCCTTCTGGGCCATGGCTTGTGCGAGTCGCTCTGTCTCGCCGACATCAATCCTGAAGCCGTTAGCGCTTGCCGGCGGACCATCGCGGATAACGTCTTATCCGATTGCGTGTCGGTCTATTGTTCCGACAATCTTCGGGATATACCGAAGTCGGAGCAATGGGACCTGGTTGTTTCCAATCCGCCCCATTTCATCGACGAGTATCTTGGAAATCTGCGCGCGCACGACCCTGATTGGCGCGTTCATCTCGATTTCTTCAGAACCGTTTCGCCTTTTTTGAAGCCAGGCGGAGTCATAATCCTGCAAGAAAACAACGCCGGCTCGACAGTCGAAACGTTTCGCAGCAGGATTGAAGAGGCCGGACTGGCGATCGTCTTCACTCGTGGCGATCTGCCATTCCGCACACAAAGTCACCAATACTATTTCATCGGGATCATGCGAGCGGGTGACGCTCCGCCACCGTGGGTCAGTGCCATTTCTCGTCCTCAGTCATGACCCAGCTAATTCTCGGCGTTCATTCCGGATCGCATGACGCGGCAGCCGCGATCTTCGAGGACTATTCCCTAAAGGCTGCGGTCCATCTGGAGCGTCTGACGCGCATCAAAGGAGATGGCACGCGACATCCGGACTTGGCGATCGACGAGGTCCTTTCGATCGCCGGTGCGACGCGTCGCGATGTGGACGTTGTCACCTACAGCCGCAGCTTGCTGCCCACACGCTATTTCCGCAATTTGCGAGGAATGGAGTGGCTACGCGAACAGTACCGAACTTACATACGTCGCAGGCCACGGCGCCAACTGATGCCAGAAATATTTCGATGCGGCACCGCGGACGTCGCAGCCTTGTTTGATGTCGGGTCTTTTCAGCGAGACAACGGATTCCGGCCTGACGTCATCACAAGCTTCTACAATCATCACGAGGCTCACGCGCTTCCAACACTTTTCTATAGCCCGTGGTCGGATGCCCTCCTCGTGACCGCGGACGGCGGCGGTGACACGGTGCACTACAGCCACCGCCATCTCGTCGCTGGTCGGCTCACAACTCTCTATGGCGGCGAAGACATGATCTTGACGTCCCCCGAAGAAGACAGCCTCGGCAAGATGTATGGCTGGGCAACCAAGGCATTGGGATTCACGAGGGTACGCCACGAAGGCAAGGTGACGGGTTTAGCCGCGATGGGAGAACCGGCGCGGTCAGCGGAACTCATGGCCCGCTACCGGGTGGACGATGAGGGACGAATCCATTCCGACCTCGGCGGAGATCGTGCGATCTACGCATTTATGCGGGCACTCAAGCGCGGGCTCACGCGGGAAGATTACGCCGCCACCGTTCAGAAAGTGCTCGAAGATATAATGTTGCAGTCGCTGCAGAAATTGCTCGCAAAAAATACGACGCGGCACGTGGGACTTTCGGGCGGCGTTTTCTCCAACGTTAAACTCAATCGGTTGCTGGCTGAAACGCTTGATCTTGATGAGCTGTACGTCTTTCCCGCCATGGGCGACGACGGCTTGCCAGTCGGCGGAGCCCTTGCCTGGTTGCTGCAGCGTGACGGTTTGGCGCACTGGCTCGAGCAACGTCGGGATCTTGGCAGTGTCTATCTGGGGCGGGATTTCTCGGCCACTGCCGACGCCGAGATTGGCCGCTCGCCTGGCATTCGGCGTCTCCCCGAGTCACCTATCGACGGTGCTGCGACGCGTCTAAAAGCGGGTGCCATCGGTGCCATTTACACCCACCGTATGGAGTTCGGACCCCGCGCACTTGGCGCGCGCACTATCCTTGCAAATCCAGCTCGACGCGAAACGCACGACCTCCTGAACGAGCGGCTAGAGCGCTCAGAATTCATGCCCTTCGCGCCAGTGATCCAACGCGAAAAGGCTACCGAGGTTTTCGATGTCGCAAATGTCAATCGGCGCGCCTGCCGCTATATGACGATCGCGTGTGGCGTGCATCCGGAATGGCGGGCTCGTATCCCCGCAGTGGTGCACGTTGACCATTCGGCACGGCCGCAAATTATCGACCGGGCGGACAATCCTCTCTACTACGACATCCTCAGTGCGTTCGAGCGCGAGACGGGCCTGCCGGTCCTCGTCAACACGAGTTTCAACGTCCACGAAGAACCGATCGTCAACACTCCGTCAGAATGCACCAAAGCGCTGCGTGACGGCCGCATCGACTTTGTCGTGACGGATCAAGGGCTTTACGATTGCCCGCGGGCCTAATGGCATGCCACACCTCTGCCTCGACGCGGACTGCAGGCGCGGAAATGTTATTCCGCCACTGCTAAAAAACGCTGCTTTCGCCGCCCGATTTTGGGTGCTATAGGGCGCGCGCCGGAAGCCTTCCCTTCCTGTCCGCGCAACTTTCAAAAGGTTCTATCCGCAATGGCGAAGATCAAGGTCGCAAATCCCGTCGTCGAAATGGACGGCGACGAAATGACTCGCATCATCTGGCAGCTGATCAAGGAGAAGCTGATCCACCCCTACCTGGACATCAATCTTCTCTACTACGATCTGAGTGTTCAGAAGCGCGACGAGACCGACGACCAAATCACTATCGACGCGGCGAACAAGACCAAGGAGGTCGGCGTCGCAGTGAAATGTGCGACGATTACGCCGGACGAAGCGCGGGTGAAGGAGTTCAATCTCAAGAAGATGTGGCGTTCGCCTAACGGCACCATCCGCAACATCATTGGCGGCGTGATCTTTCGCGAGCCGATCATCTGCAAGAACGTACCCCGCCTAGTTCCGGGCTGGACGCAGCCGATCATCATCGGCCGTCATGCCTACGGCGACCAGTATCGCGCCACCGATATCCGCGTCCCTGAAAAGGCCAAGCTGACGCTGAGCTATGTCACGCCAGACGGCAAAAAGGTCGAGCACGAGGTATTCCAGTTCCCCGGCTCCGGCGTTGCACTGTCGATGTATAACCTGGACGACTCCATTCGCGATTTCGCCATGGCTTCGTTCAATTATGGTTTGTCCCGCGGCTACCCCGTCTACCTCTCGACGAAGAATACGATTCTCAAGGTCTATGACGGGCGCTTCAAAGACATCTTCCAGGAGGTGTTCGACAAGGAGTTCAAGGACAAGTTTGCTGCGAAAAAACTTACCTACGAGCATCGGTTGATCGACGACATGGTGGCTGCAGCTCTGAAATGGTCAGGCGGTTACGTGTGGGCCTGCAAAAACTACGACGGCGACGTGCAATCGGACATCGTGGCACAGGGCTTCGGCTCGCTCGGCCTGATGACCTCAGTGTTGATGACGCCCGATGGCAAGATCGTCGAGTCAGAGGCCGCCCACGGCACCGTTACCCGACACTACCGAGAGCACCAGAAGGGACGGGAGACTTCGACGAACTCAATCGCGTCGATTTTCGCCTGGACCCGTGGCCTCGCTCACCGGGCCAAGCTCGACAACAATGACGCCCTGGCGAAATTCGCAAAAACACTGGAAAAAGTTTGCGTCGACACGGTCGAGGCCGGCTTTATGACCAAGGATCTCGCATTGCTGGTCGGAGCCGACCAGAAGTGGCTGTCGACTACCGGATTCCTCGACAAGGTTGATGAAAATCTGAAGAAAGCGATGGGCGTCTAGACCGTACTGGACCCACCTGAACTGTATCGCGTCGCCTTACGTGATTTCGTGCGAGGCCTTACGTCTGGGCGGGACGGCGCCACGGCCGACGCGTTTTTCGACTACGTCTTCGATGCGCTCGGCAACTCGCGGGTCGCGCTGCATCAGGGCGCGCAGATCGGGCGCGTCAAGCACAAGCAAATTGGTACGACTTAATGCGACGACCGTCGCGGAGCGACGCGCGCGACGCAACACTGCGACCTCTCCGAAAAACTGACCGACGCCCAGGCGAAGCGTCTCCTTCTTGCCTTTCAGAGCAATTTCGACTTCGCCCGCCGCTATGAAGTACATTGAGTGGGCATCGTCACCTTCGCGGACGATGACCTCCCCCGGCTCCACAACTTGGGCCCGCAGCAATTCCATGACGTCGGAAATTTCAGCGGCATCAAGCTCTGCAAACAGTGGGACCCTGGAAATCATGCCCCAGGTCACAATGAAGTCCCGCCGCTGGATCTGCTCGGCAAAGGCTGTGGCGATAATGCCAACCGGCAGCGCCATCAGCACGAGTCCGGCGAAAATTGTGCCTGTTGCGATCAACTTGCCAAGCGCGGTCACCGGCACCACGTCGCCATAACCGATGGTGCCGATCGTAACGATCGCCCACCAGAATGCGTCGGGAATGGTGCCAAGCTTATCCGGCTGGATCTTGGCCTCAGCCAGATGCATCAGAGACGCGGCAACCAGCGCAGTACCGAGCGCAATGATGAGACAGCCAAGAAGCGCACGCCGCTCGTTATAGAGAACATCGAGCAGCGACCGCATTGCCGGCGAATAGCGTGCGATCTTGAAGAACCGCACCATGCGGAAAACAAGCACGAAGCGAAAATCGCTCGGCAACAGCATCGCAAACCAGAACGGAAGAACAGCGACCAGATCGATAATACCGGCAGGGCTTAGCGCATATTTTATGCGCGACCGCATGTGCGGGAGATGGCGGTGTGGTCCGTGCTCAACCGACGACCACAGTCGCAGGGCATACTCGACAGTAAACACCAGCAGGGAAACATATTCGATGAGCGCGAATATTGTCGCATAACGAGCCTCGTACCGTGGGATCGACTCGAGCGCGACTGCGACAAGATTGACGACGATGAGCACGACCAATGCGCGGTCGACCCAAGTGCTGAGGCCGTCGCCGAGCGACCCCTGCTCGAGCACTTGATAAACACGCCGGCGCAAGTCGTTGAGGCGGTTACGTGCCATATGCTGCGGTAACCCCGAAAGAATTCACCCCTCGAGGGCTGACTCGATTGCCTTTAGCGCAGCTTGCGCCTTCGAGCCGTCCGGACCACCAGCCTGTGCCATATCCGGGCGGCCGCCGCCACCTTTGCCACCCAAAACCTCGGCGCCTTTTCTCACAAGCTCAACTGCATTGAACCGCTTGGTGAGATCGTCGGTGACCCCGACGACAATGCCAGCCTTCCCGTCGTCAGCAGTGGCAACGATAGCGACAATTCCTGATCCAACTTGCCGCTTGCCTTCGTCGGCGAGGCTCCGCAGGTCTTTGAGCTCGATGCCGGAAACGGCACGCGCGAGCAGCTTGACCCCATTCACCTGGCGTATGTCGTTGGAGTCCCCGGCAGTGCTGGTCCCGGCACCACCCATTGCCAGCTTCTTTTTGGCGTCGGATAGTTCTCGTTCGAGCTTCTTGCGCTCATCCAAAAGAACTCCAATACGTGCGGGCATCTCTTCTAGCGGCACTTTAAGCTCTGCAGCTGCTGCTTTAACAACTTGAAGCTGTTTATTAGCAGCCTTGCGCGCTGTTTTTCCCGTTAGGGCTTCGATTCGGCGCACGCCGGCTGCCACGCCAGCCTCGCCGACCATCGAAATCAGCCCAATGTCGCCAGTTCGCCGTACGTGCGTGCCGCCGCACAACTCGACTGACCAGCCCATGGTGTTGCCGCCATCCCCCATCGCAACGACGCGAACTTCGTCGCCATATTTTTCGCCGAACAGCGCGCGGGCCCCGGACGCAATCGCATCATCGACCGCCATCAGTCGCGTGGTCACGGCCGTGTTTTGAAGAACCTTGTCGTTGGCAATGTCCTCAACCCTTTCAAGTTCTTCAGGCGACATTGGCTTCGGATGGGAGAAATCGAACCGCAACCGGTCGGGTGCAACGAGGGAGCCCTTCTGCGCGACGTGTTCGCCCAGCACCTGCCGCAACGCTTCATGCAGAAGATGTGTGGCCGAATGGTTTTGCCGAATGGCGTCACGGCGCGCGTGGTCGACCTCCAGCAACAGCGGATCGCCAACCTTGATCGACCCCTGTCCCACTGTGACCATGTGAGCCACTACGTCGCCCGCTTTTTTCTGCGTGTCGCTTACGGTTGCGCGCACGCCCTCGCGCCGTATTTCTCCAGTGTCCCCGACTTGCCCGCCACTTTCGCCGTAAAACGGCGTCTGGTTCACCACCACGGCGCCGGTTTCGCCTTTTTTCAGCTCGGCGAC
This sequence comes from uncultured Alphaproteobacteria bacterium, assembly GCA_963751535.1. Lineage (GTDB taxonomy): Bacteria > Pseudomonadota > Alphaproteobacteria > Rhizobiales > Xanthobacteraceae > Pseudolabrys. Next base: position 254,880 of record CAVVUW010000004.1, on the reverse strand, counting down.
CTCCTTACCGTCCTTCACGAGAGCTGCGACTACGCCTTCCGCACTCTCGGTTTCATACCCGAGAAATTCGGTAGCACCGATTTTCTCACGCAGCGCAAACCAGACAGTCTCCTGCGCCGCGTCGCCCGAGCCGGCCCAGGATGCCCGGGCTTTTTCACGCTGGCGGTCCATCGCGTCGGTGAATGATGCGATATCAACAGAAATGCCGCGCGAGCGCAGCGCGTCTTGAGTGAGGTCAAGCGGAAAGCCATACGTGTCGTAGAGCGTGAAGGCGGTCTCGCCGTCGAACATCGCTCCTTTTTTAAGATCTTTGCTTTTCTCATCGAGAATTGCGAGCCCACGATCGAGCGTGCGACGAAACCGCGTTTCTTCGAGCTTGAGTGTCTCGGTGATCAACGCTTCGGCACGCAGCAACTCAGGATAAGCCTGCCCCATTTCTCGCGTGAGAACTGGAACAAGCCTCCACATCAGTGGCTCTTTTGCACCGAGCAGTTCGGCGTGACGCATCGCGCGCCGCATGATGCGGCGGAGTACGTAACCCCGGCCCTCATTTGACGGTAGTACGCCATCAGCAATCAAGAACGCAGATGCACGCAAATGATCAGCGATCACCCGGTGCGAGGCTTTCTGCGGACCTTCCGGACTAACACCCGTGAGGTCAGCAATCGCGCGGATGAGTGTCGCAAAGAGATCGATCGCATAGTTGTCATGAGTTCCCTGCAGAACGGCGGCGACGCGCTCGAGCCCCATTCCTGTGTCTATCGACGGACGCGGCAGATCTACGCGCTTTCCGCCTGGAAGCTGCTCGTATTGCATGAAGACGAGGTTCCAGATCTCGATGAAACGATCTCCTTCGGAGTCGGGCGAGCCTGGCGGGCCGCCAGGAATGTGCGCCCCGTGGTCGTAGAAAATTTCCGAGCACGGGCCGCAGGGGCCGGTCTCACCCATGGCCCAGAAATTATCGTCGCCGGCAATGCGCAGGATCTTGCTGTCAGGGAGCCCCGCAATCTTCTTCCAGAGCTTAAAGGCGTCATCATCGTCGATATAAACGGTGATGAGCAGCTTGTCCCTGGGCAGCGCGTACTCCTTGGTCACCAGATTCCAGGCAAGCTCGATCGCACGCTCCTTAAAGTAGTCTCCGAAGGAGAAGTTACCGAGCATCTCGAAGAAGGTATGATGCCGTGTGGTATATCCGACATTGTCGAGGTCGTTGTGCTTGCCGCCCGCGCGTACGCATTTCTGTGCGGTCACGGCGCGCGAATACGGCCGCTTCTCCAGCCCCGTGAAGACATTCTTGAACTGGACCATCCCTGCATTGGTGAACATCAGGGTCGGATCATTGCGCGGCACCAACGACGAAGACGGCACCACTTGGTGATCGTTGCGCGCGAAGAAATCGAGGAAGCTTTTGCGGATATCGTTGACGCCGCTCATTTCAGAACCGTGCGAGCCTCTTGTGCCTACGCATGACCGTTTTCCGGAACCGGGGTCATGCGTCCCCTGCAGGGCTCTAACGCCCCGTCCGGCTTGTTGTTTTCAGGGGCTATTTAGCGGTGGGGGTGACGTAAGTCTAGGAAGCCAGTGCGCAACAAACAGGCTTCCATCTCATCGCTTGGGGCCGCCGATCGCTCAGACGTGCCCGCTTGGGCGTTGGGGCGTGCTGGAGCGGAATGAAGCCCATTGATTTCCTATCGCAGACGCCTTCGCCCCCGTCCTCGGTGGCGGCCGCTTTACGCAGCCGGGTGCCGACGGGGGCGAACGCACCACAAAAATGATACGCGTCACCGATTGGTGCAGCGGATAACTTAGGCGCCGCCGCTTCGCCTTACTAACCTTCAAGCCACTACTGGCTTGCCTTTCCTTTGCGCTTCGAGCCCTTCGCCCTCGCCCCTTTGGCTTTAGCGCCAGTGGACCACGGTTCTTTGCTCTGAGCGGACCTGGCCTTGCCTTTCACAGTTCCGGCCTTACTCGGTTTAGCGGCCTTTGGCTCTGTGATCGGCTTGGCAACCTCGGCAATGCCGTCAAGTTTGGTCGGCTTGGGCGGGACAGGCCGCGATTCTTGTCGCTCCTGCGCCGGCACTTCGCTCGTGAGGGTTACGCCCTCCTCGCGAGATCCGGCTCCGGACGGCAGCGTCGTAACAACGCCGTCCGGCGGCCCATCATCCTTTCAAGCCTCGGCGGCCTCGTCGTCGTCCTTGTCCTTGTCGTCCCCCGCCATGATCGCCTCCGCAATCAGGCCCGCGTTCTGACGCACGGCGGCTTCGATTTTGGCAGCGACGTCAGGGTTCTCCTTGAGAAACTGCTTTGCGTTCTCACGGCCCTGTCCAATGCGCTGGCTGTCATAGGAGAACCATGCGCCGGATTTCTCGACAACATTGGCCTTGACGCCGAGGTCGACCAGTTCGCCAGTCTTGGACACGCCCTCGCCGTACATGATATCGAATTCGACCTGCTTGAACGGGGGAGCCAGCTTGTTCTTGACCACCTTCACGCGCGTCTGGTTGCCGATCACCTCGTCGCGTTCCTTGATGGCGCCGATTCGGCGGATATCGAGACGCACCGAGGCGTAGAATTTCAATGCATTGCCGCCTGACGTCGTTTCCGGCGAGCCATACATGACTCCGATCTTCATGCGAATCTGATTGATGAAAACCACCATCGTGCGCGAGCGCGAAATCGAGGCGGTAAGCTTGCGCAGTGCCTGGCTCATCAGCCGCGCCTGCGAACCGGGCTGCACATCGCCCATCTCGCCTTCAAGCTCCGCGCGCGGCACGAGAGCAGCCACCGAGTTCGACCACAAGCACATCGATCGCGCCCGAGCGCACTAGCGTGTCGGCGATCTCCAGCGCCTGCTCACCGGCATCCGGTTGTGAGATCAGAAGATCATCGACGTTCACGCCAAGCTTGCGCGCATAAATTGGATCAAGCGCATGTTCGGCATCGACGAATGCACAGATGCCACCTTTTTTCTGGGCCTCTGCGATGGTGTGCAACGCAAGCGTGGTCTTGCCTGACGACTCCGGTCCGTAGATTTCCACCACGCGACCGCGCGGAAGACCACCGATGCCAAGCGCGATATCGAGCCCAAGCGAGCCCGAGGAAATAGCTTCGATATCCATGGCCTTATCGTTTTTACCAAGCTTCATGACCGAACCCTTGCCGAACTGACGCTCGATTTGGCTCAGCGCGGCGGAAAGGGCTTTCGATTTATCCATGGAAGATCCTTCGACGAGACGCAGGGCAGGCTGACTCATGATGTCGCGCTCCTTATGGCCGGGATTCGACCCCCCGACAACGCGGGCCCACCGTGCTGTCGGAATCGACTGAAGGCACGCAATGTACCCTATTTGTTCTTCGTTCGCAATATGTTCTTTTCGCAGATTTTGATAATTTCAGCCATTCCTCCACGGTTACTGGAACGGATTTGGCTCCTCCACGTTCGCGCACGGGCGACGGCTATAATTCCGCTTAGCCGACCAGGGGTTATTCAACTTGAAGAAATTGCACGAATACCTTCAACACGCTGCAGAATGTAGGGATATGGCGCGAACCGCCTCGCCCGCACATCGCCAGCACCTTGAGCAAATGGCCGAGACCTGGGAGCAACTCGCGGAAGCGCGTAAGCGCAAGTTGGAAAAACACGGCAAAAGCCTCGAAGATGATTATCCCGAGGCGGATTAGGCCGCATAATGGGTATACCCATGACCAGGGACCGACACCATGATTGGCAAACGCGTCCAACTTCACGAGGAGACCTGGCAACAACTCCGGTTGCTTGCTTCAGAAAGCATGAAGTCCTTCCAGGAGCTCGCTGACGAAGCATTCAACGATCTCCTAAGAAAGCATGGCCATCCGGCTAGCCTCAACGAGGCGCTTCGACGAAGCGCTGGCGAGACCGCAAAGATTATCCCCCTCAAGGGCAAGACGCGCGAGACACCGAAAAAACGATAGCTCCCTTGCCCCGGGACGAAATCCGTCGCGGGATGCGCTGCAGACGGTTTTTCCAAACTCACGGAAACCAACCCGACGGAACGCGTTATCCGAATGGTGCGGTCGTTCAGCCAATTTGCCATTTTGCAGTGCAGTAGGCTACTATTGCACTGCGATAGTAAATGCTGCGGGGACCGGGGCGCAGCGGAGTGGTGCCATGTTGAAGTTTTTGCGGAAGTACACCGCAATCCCGGCGGTGAAATATTCACTGATTGCGATCGCCAGCCTGCTTTGGTTTGTCGGGTTCGCAGATCAGTTGCCTGACGTAACGCAGACCGCGAAGTACGTCGGCATCTCGTTGCTGATGGTGGCAGTGGCGGCGATGGCGTGAGACTACTGGCTCGCTAGCCTTGACCGCGCGTCAGCAATTTCAGGCTTCATATGGCGGCTGTTCGCCGACCATCGCGTTTTCGTCTGATCAGAATGTCTACCCCAAATTCAATTCTTTGAAGAAGTCGTTGCCTTTATCGTCGATGACGATGAAGGCCGGGAAATTCTCCACTTCGATCTTCCAGATGGCTTCCATCCCGAGCTCCGGATACTCATGCACATCGACTTTTTTGATGCAGTGCTCGGCAAGCTTAGCCGCACTGCCGCCGATCGACGCCAGATAAAAGCCGCCGTGCTTCTTGCACGCCTCGCGCACCTGGGCTGAGCGGTTACCCTTGGCGAGCGAGATCATCGAGCCCCCGGCCGCCTGAAATTGATCGATGTAACTGTCCATCCGTCCGGCAGTCGTCGGTCCGAACGAACCCGATGCGTAGCCCGCGGGCGTCTTGGCGGGGCCGGCGTAGTAAACCGGATGATTTTTGAAATAGTCAGGCAGCCCCTTCCCCGCTTCGAGACGCTCGCGCAATTTCGCGTGGGCGAGATCGCGGGCAACAATCATCGGACCTGTCAGCGAGAGTCGCGTCTTCACCGGGTACTTTGAGAGCTGGGCAAGGATTTCCTTCATCGGCCTGCGCAAGTCGACCTTGACAACCTGGCCACCCAGTTTTTCCTCATCGATCTCCGGGAGGTATTGCGCCGGATGGCGCTCAAGTTCTTCCAGGAACACACCGTCACGCGTGATCTTGCCAAGCGCCTGGCGGTCAGCGGCGCACGATACGCCGAGGCCGATGGGCAATGAGGCGCCGTGCCGCGGCAGACGGATCACACGCACATCGTGACAAAAATATTTGCCCCCGAACTGCGCACCGACGCCCGTCGACTGAGTCATCTTAAGAACTTCCGCTTCCATATCGAGATCGCGGAAGGCGTGGCCGTCCTCGCTCCCCTTCGTTGGCAATTCGTCGAGATACTTTGTCGATGCTAGCTTCACGGTTTTCATCGTGAGCTCGGCGCTCGTGCCGCCTATGACAATCGCGAGATGATAAGGTGGGCACGCGGCCGTTCCGAGCGTAAGCACTTTCTCTTTCAGAAATGCCAGCATGCGATCGTGTGTCAGGATCGATGGCGTCGCCTGAAACAGGAACGCTTTGTTGGCTGATCCGCCACCTTTAGCGATGAAAAGCAGCTTGTAGGCGTCTTCGCCCTCCGCATAGATCTCAACCTGAGCCGGCATGTTCGACTTGGTGTTCTTTTCCTCGAACATGGAGATCGGCGCGAGCTGTGAATAACGCAAGTTGCGCTTCAGGTACGCATCACGCGCACCTTCGGCGAGCGCAGCCTCATCATCACCCGCAGTGAAAACCATGCGGCCTTTCTTGCCCATGATGATGGCGGTGCCGGTGTCCTGGCACATGGGCAGGATACCCCCCGCGGCGATGTTCGCGTTCTTTAGAAAGTCATAGGCGACAAATTTGTCATTATCGGACGCCTCGGGGTCATCGAGGATCCTGCGCAGCTGCTTCAGATGTGCCGGCCGCAACAGATGATTGATATCGGTGAAGGCGGCCTCGCTGAGCGCACGCAATGCCTCGCATTCGATCACCAGCATATCCTTGCCCATGACCGTCTCGACTCTGACGCCGCCGATATCGAGTTTCCGGTACGATGTCTTGTCCGGACCGAGCAGGAACAGCGGTGTGTGTTTGTAGGGCGGGACGACATTGGCGGGGGCGTTCATGGAAAACTCCGGGAAATAAGGCCGGTTTGCCAGCGGTCATAGCGCCGCTTCTCACCAATTGAAAGCGCCCTGAGCCCGCCTTAGACGCGCCGCGGCTTGCCTATCTCACCCAACCCGCACTCCAGTGATTTTCGATCCCATTTTGCCAGGCTCGCTGCTGCGTTGTAGGTGCTCTGCAGAAACTCCATCAGTGCTGCATCGGGGTCGCGCGCAGTGCGCACGGCGTCATAAGGCATAAGGAATTCGCCGAGATCCTTGCTGAAAAATGCGCCGTGCGGCTTCACGCTCGCCGCGCTGAATCCATCGGGTGCGGGATACGCGTAGGAGTAGAACGCCGCGTAGTCGACGGGCCCGCCACCACCGGGCCAGAAGCCGGCGCTCGAAACCTCGTGCGAATATGCCTCCTGCGCGACGGAATCCGGCAGATGCGGCACGCCGCCAGGGTGACGCGGTGCCGGACGTCCGGAAAAGCGCGTCACAGCCAGATCGAAACTTCCCCAAAAGAAATGGACGGGACTCGTTTTGCCGAGAAAGGCGGTACGGAAATGTGCGAAAATCTCCTGCGTCGCAAGCAGCACCCTCCAAAAGCGATTGGAATAGTCGGCGTCATAGGCCGCGTGCAGGGTATCCTGTTCGAACGGGATACAGTCGGCAATTTCGCAAGGCGTCGTCGTGATGGGTGCTTCAATTCCGAGTTCGCGCAGCGCGATCATCACGTCTTCATAGAATTCTGCGACGCTCATCGGCTTAAGCATCACTTGGCGAAACTGTCCGTCGCTCAGCCGAACCCAAAGCACATGATCGATGAAGTCAAAGTCAATTTGGAAATCGCCGCCGCGCCACCGGATCGGCGAGGTCGTCAGCCCACGCGCCGTCACATAAAGCGCGACATGCCATGAGTGATTGAGCCATGGGGTCAGGGTGAGACGAATCTTGCCGATGACCTGAGTCCATAGATGCAAAGTGTCGCGCGTATCCTTCCACGCGGCATAAGACAATTCCGGCCAGCGCTGGGTTACCGATAGTGTCGCCATACAGAGTCTCCCTTTGCCACCAATCGCTGCGGATACGAGAAACGCATCCGACTCCAACAGTTTTGACGTATAGTGACCGCCGGGCAAAGGGGGATGCAATGACGTCCGTAGACACCGCGGCAGCCGCACCTTCGTCGTACCGTTGGGCGCGCGTTGGCCTCGTGCTTATCGCAGCAATCGAACTTCTCGACGCCCTCTCAAGCGTGCAAGGCATCTTCACGGACTATCATCACGAGACTGCTTTGCTGCGTTTTGCGCAAGGACTCAACAGCATCAAGCTCGCGCTGTCGCCCCTGCTCGCTTGCTCGGCACTATTTTTCGCCGCACGCGGGAATATTCGCTATGCAGTTTTCGCCTTGGCCGCGCTCACGCTTGCCGGCTGGTTGCTTGATAGTCTGCCGACAATTGTAGTTCACGGATTCAAACCGTCGCTCGACTTTGGCGGCATTGAAGAATTCGCTTTCTACCTGGTCATGCCAGTTATAGCAGTCGCCGCGATTCTGCTGGCGTCGAAACGGCAGCACCTCGGTGTCGCGGCGCTGCTTGCTTGCCTGCCGGCGCTGTATAAGTGGGCCAGCGTCGCTGCCTTCCTTGTCATGTTGTTGATTTACGGCTTCTAGGTCGGTTGCGCGGGCTGGCATCTAATTACCAGCCGCGCCGCAGGCAACTGGCTGTGGTTCCACAAGTTATGCAGTCGATTTTTTGTGCTTCCAGAAAATTATTTATGGCGGCGTTATTGACGCTAAGCGGCGAGTCATTTGGATAAGGTCAAAGTCGGACTCAACATGTCAGCGCGGGGTTACCCCATGCGAGACCTGATGTTCATGTTGGCCCCGGTAGCGCTCATAGTCTATTTCGTTGTCTACCCGGACCAATTCTCGTCGTTTGTCGGGTGGGCGGGGCGTCTCCTCCAATAAACCCCGCCATGCCGACCAATTCTTGGCTCAGCTGATTGCCGAGCCGACGTGCGGTTTTGTCTGCCCGAAAATAGGACACGGCCGGGGCGAACGAATGATTGACGCGCAGCGTTTCATCTGTCATCCGCATCATCCTTCCTTCTGTCGCCCACTGCCGCAATGTCCCGACGATCTTTCCGTATACGCCGTTCCATCACGGGCCTTGGTCTGTTTGCCGTCAGACCGATCACGAAGCGCGAAAAGATCGCCGAATACAAAGGTCCCCGCGTAAGTCCAAAGGAAGCCGTTCGGCTCGAACGCCGCGGCAACCGCTATCTCTACGAAATCAATCCGCGGGTCACGATCGATGGCTCCCCAAGGAGCAACATCGCGCGCTACGCTAATCACTCATGCAATCCGAACGCCGAGACATACACCTATGGCGGACGCGTCTTCATCCGGGCCATACGGAAAATCAAACCCGACGAGGAAATAACCTACGACTACGGAAACGATTACCTGAAACATGTGATCGGCCGCTCGCACTGCAAATGCAGCCGCTGTCGCAGGCGACGCGCACGCAAGCAGCGTGAAGCGCGTGCCTTGAAGAGGCGACGCATGGCTAGGCTGCGCGGGCGCGCTCGCGGCGCTCATTAAACTCCGATCCGCTACCTTGTCGGTGTCCCATCGTTAGAATAATTTTCGCGGTTCGTATCGACGCTTTGCCATGCGCGGGCCGCCAGACGCCTATTCGCTTTTCGCCCTGCCCTTACTTGCTTACCCATGTTACGCAAATGCCGTAACTTGCTGGGGCTTTTCCTTGACCTCCGACAGCCTTGCAGAGCGCGCTTCTCTACGCGCCGACCGCGTCCCGCTCGGCATTTTGTTCATGCTTGGTGCGACCGTCATGTTTGCAGTGTCGAGCGCGCTGTCGAAATGGCAAGTTGCCGAATACTCGTTCGTCGAGGTTCTGTTTTTTCGCGCCATCGCCTCGCTATTCACCTGCGCTGTGCTCATCCTGCCGCGCACGGGTTTTGCCGTACTGCGCACGAAGCGGCTGCGCGACCATCTTGGCCGCAGCGCGACGCAGGCAACGGCGCAAAGCTTGATCATCATTGCGTTCGGTTTGATGCCTCTTGCCGGTGCAGTTGCCATCAACTTTTCCTCGCCTTTGTTTGCAACGCTTTTCGCCGCGCTTTGGTTGAACGAGAAAGTGGGCCTGGCGCGGATCAGCGCGCTGATGGCGGGCTTTGTCGGTGTACTCTTGGTCGCAGCGCCGGGCGCTGACAGCTTTCGGGTCGGCGCGATGTTCGCGCTGGCCAATGCGGTCCTGTTCGGAAGCGTCACCGCTGCCGTCCGCGGCATGACCACAACGGAATCTGCCGAAACGCTGACCATGTATCAAATGATCTTTCTCACCATATTTTTTGCGTTACCGCTGCCGTTTTTTTTCGCCTGGCCAACTACCGGCGATGCGACTGCGATGATCGGCAATGGTGTCATCAATGCGGTGGGACAATATTGGTGGACGCGCGCTTTATCGCTCGCGCCACCTTCCGCCGTCGGCCCGTTTTATTATTTCATGCTTGTCTGGTCTGCCGCGCTTGGATTTATTTTCTGGGGCGATGTGCCGACGTTCACATTGGTGGCCGGCTCCGCGATCGTGGTTGGCTCAGGTCTGTTTCTGCTCTGGCACGAAACCAGTAGGAAGCCTCTCGCCGCCGACTAGGAGAAAATAAATGAGCCTGAATATCCGCCGTGTCGTGACCGGTCATGACGATCAGGGCCGCGCCAAGGTATTGATCGACGAAACGGTGAGGAACGTCATTTCGCAGCGCCCGGGCGCGCTATACAGCGTTATCTGGTCGAGCGCGGGTTTCCCTGTCGACAACGACACTGAGTTAGATCCATCGGTAAACAAAATCGGCACCACGATCCCCAATGGAACAGTGTTCCGTATCGTTAGCTTCGGCCCAGGTGTCACGCCCCGCAACCACCGCACCGATTCGATCGACTACGCGGTTGTCATGTCGGGTGAAATCGATATGGATCTCGATGGCACGACTGTGCACCTCAAAGCCGGCGACGTTCTGGTGCAACGCGGAACGATTCACAACTGGATCAATAAAAGCTCTGAACCTTGCGTGATCGCGTTCGTACTCATATCGGCCAAGTCGGTAACTGCCGGCGGAAAGCTTCTTCCGGCCCAAGGATAGACCGCCGTTTTCTACTATCGATCCAGTTCCGCGTAGTGGCGGAAGATTCCCATCTCGTTGAATGCGATCCGTCGCGGAGAGGCAAGATACGCCTTGACGCCTGAACGCTCCGCGACCTTGTCCCGTATGGCGACAAGCCCGGATATCTTCGTCTCCATGTCCTTCATTGCTTCCGGGAAAGCGTAGCGCAAACCTTCGATTACCTGGAAAATCGAGAGATCGACATAGCCGGCTTTGCGACCGGCTAGATAAGGTCCCCCACTCTTCCTCAGCACGGTTTCAAAATATCCAAGATATTTCGGTACCCGCTCGTCGAGAAAATTCTCGGCGTAACGTTTCGCCTCGGGTTTCTGATCTTCGTAGTAAAGACCGGACCCCACGGGATGATGCGTGTCGTGAATTTCCTTCACGAAATCGGCAACAGTCAGCTGCAGCTGGTGCAACCAGAGGCGGTTAGCTTCGTCGCGAGGCGCGAGCCTCAGACGCGGCCCCAGATATGAGAGAATGTTGGCTACCTGCGCGATCACCAGTTTTCCCGCCTTCAGGAACGGTGGGGCGAACGGTGGATGTTTTTCGCGCGTACCCTCCATCATCGCCATCATGCGATCCATGCCACCGGACTTGCGCGCCACGTCATCATAGGCAGCGCCAGCGTCTTCGAGCGCAAGCCGCACAAATTCGCCCCGTCCTTGAATCTCTGGCCAGTAAAAGAGTTGGTAACGCATGGGATCACCCTGAATGAAAATACCGGGCGAGCAGCTTGGCGCGCGCCCGGCAACCAGTTCAAGGGGACGTTTTCACCCGTTTTGGACGAGACGAACCGATTTTCCAGCACCGATGACACGATTTCGGCCCGCCGCCTTCGCCTCGTAAAGTCGCTTGTCGGCAATTTCGAACAGCGTGTCATAGTCTGTCGCATCGCGTGCACAGCTGGCGATGCCGATGCTGATCGTCACGCCGCTGGTTTCGCCTGCGTGTGAACCCGCAATCCGCCGACGCATTCGCTCGCCCAACAATAGGGCGTCATCAGCATTGATACCGTCAGCGATGACTACGAACTCCTCCCCGCCAAAACGGTATGTGAGATCGGACATCCGCGCGGCCGCCATGATGTCGAGGACAATTCGCTTGAGCATCTTGTCCCCAGCGGCATGGCCAAAGCGATCGTTGTATGCCTTGAAGTGATCGATATCGATCAACAGGAGAGCCAGTGGCCGCCCCGCCGCCGCGGCATGCTCGACCGCACGGCGTCCATGCGCTTCGAGTGAATGACGATCGAGAGCGCCGGTCAGCGCGTCGCAACCGGTGCGCGCGAGCAAATCCTCGTAGCGCTCCCGATACGTGAGCGTGTCGAAAACGTCCCAGATGCGGGGAATATCGGTGCGACGCCTCATTGGCCGCTCGAAATACAGGAGATAGACGCTCGCGAGGCCGGCGTAGAGCGCGACCGCCCCCATTTTTGCAATCCAGCCGCCGACAAGAACATCGGCCCCCGCATCTGTCAGCATGTGCAGGCCTGCGAAAAACGCCACCTGGTCGAATGTCAGCACCAGCACACCGCAGAACGCCAGACGCGGAAAAACGCGGTCGCGAAACCAGCTCCGCGATCGCTCGTAGAGCAGGATCATGATGATGCAATCGAAGAACAGGATCGCTGTTCCCCACACCATCAACGCGCCCATTTCGTTGAGGAAGGTGAAATCTGCGGCTCGACCCGGAGTTAGCGAGACTGGAGTGTGATGCCGCATGAGATAGGCAAGCGTGAACAGCAACACGTTGCCGAACAGGAGACCGTAAATTGGTTGCCGCACAACAACGGCATCCTCGCGTATGTACAGCAAGAGCAGCATCATCAGCTTGCCGGTAAAGAGTATTGTCGATCCCGGCGAAGCCACGATGCCGAATGGCAGTGACACGTACAGGATGCTCGCGAGGTAGGTTTCTAGGAAATGCATGACTCCGAGCGCGCAGAAGAACGCACCAAGTCCGATTCTCGTGCGTGCGCGTAACAGGGAGGCAAGTACAACAAAATAAAGGAGCGCATCTGCCGCAAGCAGAAAGACGTTTTTGATTTCAGCCATTGCCCCACATCGCCTTTTGCGCCGTCCCAGCAAGGCGCAAAAGGCTCCCACTCATTTTCGGCCCGCGCTTTCGCGCAGACGGCGTTTAAGAGTCTCGGTCCCCCGGCCACTCGATACCACGGCCGATTTGCGTGAAAAAGCAATAAACGCCGGCAAAGCGTGGATAGTCCACGCTTTTGCCGACGTCAGATTTGGTATTTTGTATGCCGGTCTAGTTGGCTGCGAAGCAATAAAGGAGCCCGTCGCCGCCCGTGCTGCGAAGGTCAGCTTGCGAGCAGCCTCCGTCCGGACCGCGCGAGGGATGTGACGAGTTCCATGATTTGGACGCATCGTCATCACGCAATCCCACCCGGTCGGCATGACCAAGCATGGCGGCACCTTGGGTGCTGCTCGTCCAGTTCTTGCAGGTACGATCATCGTTTCCCGCGAAGGCTGTCCCGTCCGCCTGCGAACCTGTGAGAATGTCGTGCCGGTTTGGAGTATCGCCGCGGCCGTTATTGACCTCGCCTTTTTCAGTCAGCGCAGTCTGCTTGGTTAGATTGTTGTTGCTGCCGTGAAGCTCGGCGACGTCTTTTGCAATTGTTACGCCTTTCGCATTGGCCCAAGGACCTTTACCGATACGATCCCGCGCGTTTTGCGCGCCGGAGCCCTGTGTCGACAAATAAGCATGCCAAGTCTTTGATCCCGCACCCACCGCGCTAGCGAGTTGTTGGCAATGCCGGTCAGCACCGGCCAGACCGCCAAGGTCGGCTCCTTGTCCGGAGCCAACACTCGTCACGAAGAACGTCATATTCGCCTGCTGAGCATGGGCGTCAGCGAAAAGAAGCAGCGTGAGACACGCCACCAAGGGGGCGCCAGTACGAACGACAGTCATGTTCACTAACCTCCGAATTTGGCGGGGCCCGACGCCCCGCCATCGCGAGGGACAGAACCCCTGGGCGCCTATCCTATTCCGGCGATCACGTGCGCTTGATGCACAAATTAGCTTCCACCTTTACCGGAGTACTGTGCGTCGGTGACCGGCTCCAGCCAGGTCACGTGCTCACCGCCTTGGGCTTCTTGCATGGCGATATGTTCCATGCCGTGATCGGCCGTCGCTCCGTGCCAATGCTTTTCGCCCGGTGGAATCCACACGGTGTCGCCCGCACGAACTTCCCGTACGGGTCCGCCCCAAGTTTGCACCCAGCCGATCCCTGAGGTGATAGAAAGCGTTTGACCAAGCGGGTGGTGATGCCAAGCAGTTCGCGCGCCGGGCTCGAAGCGAACCCATGCCGACCGAATTCGCGCCGGTTCTGGCGCCTGGATAATGGGATCTTGCCAAACCGTTCCGGTGAAACTCGGCGCGCCCATCCGACGTGACGGTCGAGACCCACAAGCAATGATATCCATGTCGATTTCTCCCTGACCAATTTGCAGTGTTTCGCCAGCAGGCTCTCTAACGCAACACTTTAAAAGTGCTACTTTTAAAGTAATGGATGCAAAAAAGCCCGGCGTCTCCGCCGGGCTTCGACTTCAAGGCAAACGTTCGCGGATCAGACCAGCTGGAGATTGCCGGCGGCCTGCTTGCCCCGTTCGGTCACGACCTCGAAGGTGACCTTCTGGCCCTCGTTCAGAGAACGCATACCAGCGCGCTCAACTGCCGTGATGTGCACGAAGACATCCTTCGAGCCATCGTCCGGCTGAATGAAGCCGTAGCCCTTTTGAGTATTGAAAAATTTCACAGTTCCGACAGGCATCAAGAGTTCCTTTCAAGCTTCCTTTTGAACGCCCACGCGATCATTCGTGCAGGCGGTCACAAGCCAAGTTTTTGGGAGTTCACTTGAGGCGTAGCCCGAAACCGGGAAGCGCGGCAGCAAGTTAGGCGCCGAAAACGAGGTTGCGGGCGGCGGCATAGACGGATTTCGGTGGAACGTCAACGGCCCACCGAGACGCAGCGGACGTCAGATAATGCTTTATGAATTCGAGAGGAATATTTGTCTGCAATACACCCACTTTGGCACGAATTCTAAAAGGTTGTCCGACCGGAGCCGCATACCTGATTGTGGCATTTTGGGACGGCGCGATACGAACAATTTTATCTATTGGTGCTGCTGGCGCGGACAGATTGCCTTGCGCGACCCGATTCACACAAACAGCCGGTTAGCAAACAAATGCCAGAGCCGCGATCTGCGTATTAGGTTTGTTGAATAGCCGACACCAACCAGCCGCCTGCCCGTGCTCGCATGAAGGTCCAGAGCTCCGTCACCTCGGCCGGGGCGCTGGCTTCAATGTCGCGACCGGTTGCACGATCGACCATTCGGTCTTTTAGGGAAAAACGCATAGCGACCGTGGCGTATTCAACACCGCCTTCACTCCAAGCTTCCGCCAGGTCACCCTGCTCAAGCCTCACGTCTGTGACCTTGTTAACTAGGCCACGGCTCGCATTTTCAGAGAGTTGTTCGGAGAAGTACGACAGCATCTCCGGAGTCACTTTCGCGCGTAGCCCATTGAGGTCTTCGTCTGAATAGGCCGCCTGCACTTCACCAAGTAAGCGCTCGAAGTCGTCGTAATCGGACTTTGCGATCGTCGCGTTTTGGCTGGTTGGTGCGTTCGCACCTAACACCCCGCCGAGGCCGCTGAAAGAATGACCGGTCGCCGGTTCGGCAGTTGCGTACGCGGGAGCCGGGGAATTGCGGCGCTGCCACCAGGCGAACAGCAGGCGTGCAACAATAACAACCAGCACAATCTGCAACAGCAGACCAATCACCGACGCGAAGCCAGCCATGCCGCCGAAGAGCCCGTGCCCGAACAAAAGTCCAAACAAACCAGCGCCGATGAATCCTGCGGCGAGACCGCCGAGCAACCCACCACCAAACAAGCCGGGTCGGGCCGCCGACTGTCCAACTGTGCTTGCTTTGCCAGGCTGGGTCACCGTGCGCTGCATCGGCGCGGCAGCATTGGGCGCGGTTTGAGTTGCAGGGGGCGCTGAGAAAGTCCTCGCACCCCGGCTGCCACCGGAGGAGCCACCTCCCGCTCTCGCGTTCGCATCTGCGGCAACCAGCACTAGCGCCGCCACTATCGCAGCAATCGCAATGACAACGCGGTGTCTGATCATCGTAGCCTCCCCGGCAATGGCGGCAGGAGAATAGGTATACGGAGGGCAATTTGTAAGGGGCAGGCACGCGCCACAAAGTCGCGGCAATTTCGAGCCGATATCACGGGAATATCATATAGTTCACGGAACGAGCTGACCGGTCGGCGATTGCCTTGCCGTAGAGTAAGGAGGCCGACGATGAAGGGCTTAGCATTCACAGCGATGTTCCTGGCCTTCATGGCAGCCGTCGCAACGGCAAAGCCCGTCCCGGTCAGCAGAATAAATCCGACGGAAGATCTCAATTCGCCGCTAACCCGCAACGATGTCGACATCGACAGCGGCCCCTCCGGCGCGATGCTCGAGCGCGAGTATTTCCAGGCACCGCCCCCCTTCACAGCCGGTGGCCTGCCCTGCCGACTGCAATCGGCCATCTTTGCCAAGGTGAAGTTGGCGCAGCTTTGCCGCTAGCGCGTTGGTCGGAAGGCGACGCATTGGGAACCAACTGACTGCGAGATCGTTGTCGCGTCGAACTCTGCTATTGCGGCATCCGACCGCAGACAAAAACTATGGGGCGCAACCATGCTCGGTACGATTCTCGTCGTTCTGCTGATCCTCGCTCTGGTCGGCGCTTTCCCGCGCTGGGGCCACAGCTCCGGCTGGGGTTACGGCCCGTCCGGAATCGTCGGCGTAATTTTGATCGTCGTGCTGATTCTGGCACTGACTGGCCGCGTATAGACCGCAGCTACTGGAGCAAGGTCTTCTTAACTTCGGCGACGAGCTGCTTCAGCGTGAACGGCTTGGCGAGGAATGCGTACTGTTCCTGGCTTGGCAGGTTCTTGCTGAATGCCTCCTCGGCGTAGCCGGACACAAAAATAATTTTTACGTTCGGATCACGCTGACGCAATTCCTTGAGCAGCGTCGGCCCGTCCATTTCAGGCATCACGACGTCTGAAACAACCAGATCAACATGGCCGTGCCTTGCGAAGGCTTCGATTGCCTCGACGCCATTGCTCGCTTCCAGCACGGTGTAGCCCCTGGATGAAAGTCCGCGCGCATTCAGGGCCCGCAACCCTTCCTCATCTTCGACCAAAAGGATTGTGCCCTCACCGGTGAGGTCGGCTGTGGCAGCGCGCGCCATTTTGTCGGCTGCGGCGATCGCTTCCGCGATAGCGGGAGCCTCGCTAGCCGCAATTTGCGGAACGACCTCGTCGGCCCCCGGGATATGGCGCGGCAGGAAGATACGAAACGACGTACGTCCCGGTTCCGAGTCTGCATAAATAAAGCCGCCGGTCTGTTTGACGATTCCATAGACCGTCGACAGACCGAGGCCAGTACCTTTGCCGACTTCCTTGGTCGTAAAGAAAGGTTCGAAGATCTTTTCAATAATATCCGGTGGAATGCCGGTGCCGGTGTCGCTGACTTCAACGAGCACATAGTCGGCTTTGGGCATGCCCTTATAGGCGAATTTTCCGCATTCCTCGGCCGTAACGTTGGCTGTACGCAAAGTGACCTTGCCGCCCTCGGGCATGGCATCGCGGGCGTTGACCGCGAGATTCACAATGACCTGTTCGAATTGCGAGATATCGACCTTGACCGGCCACAAATCGCGGCCGTGAACGGTCTCCAAAGTCACCTTCTCACCAATCAGCCGCTTGAGAAGCATCCCGAGATCACTCAAGGTCTCGCCGAGATCGAGCACCTGCGGTCGCAGCGTCTGCTTCCGCGAAAACGCCAGCAATTGCCGCACAAGCGCCGCCGCGCGATTAGCGTTCTGCTTGATCTGCATGATGTCCTTGAAGGACGGATCGGTTGGCTTATGCGCGTTGAGCAGAAAGTCGGTCGCCATCATGATGGCGGATAACACGTTGTTAAAGTCGTGCGCGATGCCTCCCGCAAGCTGGCCGACGGACTCCATTTTCTGCTGCTGTTGAAATCGATTCTCGAGCGTCCGCTGTGCTGTCGTTTCCAGCGCGTAAACGATGGCAGCCTCGCCGTCGCGATCTTCCTCCTCGACGGACAGAACGAAAAAGTTGGCCCAGCGTTCAGCGCTGCCAGTCAGGGCGGCTTCAACAGGAGCAATGTCGCTTTGCCCCTCTGATGCTTTTCGGATTGCCGCTTCGAGCACAGTCCGGTCACGCTCGGTCACGACCGACAAAATAGAGCGAACGTCGTTCTTGATAAGTCCTTCGAAGGTTTTGGCGAAACGCGCGTTGCTGCGTCCGATTCTCCCGGTCTTGTCGACGGTGGCAATCGCCATCGGCGTGTTCTGGAAGAAACGCATGAAGCGTACTTCCGCAGCGCGTTGCGGATCGCTGCCTTCTCCCCTTGCCCGATTGAGAGCAAGCGTGCGTGAAGCACCCGGCGCACCGTCGGCGCCAAAGGCGACCTTGTGAAACAAGCGCATGGGTATCGGTTTGCCGCCGCGCGTCTTAAGGTCAAGATCGAAGACCTCGGTCCTGACCTCTCCGGGCGCCGCGTTCAGTGTGGTCAACAGGGCAGCACCCTCTCCTGCGATGATGTCACCAAGCTTTAGCGAGCCCGCCCCGACTTGGGCGAGATCGTGATCGAGCCAGGCCGCCAAGGTCGCGTTCAGATAGACGACGTCGCCCGCGGCATCGATCGAAAAGAACCCGGCCGGCGCGTGGTCGAGGTAATCGATGGCGTGCTGGAGCTCCTGGAACACATTTTCCTGCCGCTCACGCTCGCGCGTAACATCGGCGATCGACCACACCGTCATGCGAGCGTCGCGCCGTGTCTCGCCGAGCGGCCGCACACGCATGCGAAGCCAGCGGCCGCCCTCTCCTGCACTGCCCGCGATGCGCACTTCCTCTTGCAGCCGGCGTCCCTCTCGCGCAGCCTTTAGCAAGCGATAAATCGACTCGGAGACGTCAGGATCGCCGATAAAAACTCTCTCGATCGGCCTGACATCGTTCATGCCCGTCGCACCAATGAGATCGAGGTAATTGGCGTTGGCATAAAAGACCCGGCCGGCATGATCGGTCACGAGGATGCCGTCAAATGCGCTGTCTACGACGGCCTTGAGCAGTGGGTTGCCCTGATCTCGGGTGGCAAATTTCACGATACCGGCAGCCGCAGCGAAAAGTGCGAACACGCCGATCGTGCCGAGCACGGCCAACAGGATCAGGACATAGGCCTCGACATAATCCCGGTTCACGTAGATGAGGCCGCCGGCAGCCGCAATCAGGACCGCCGCAACCAACAGCACCGTGGCGATGGAACCGCCGCGTGGCGCACTCTGGCTCTTATCGTAAGCCTTGCGCTCGTAGGCGTCTCGCGCCTGCGTCGGCGCAGCCGGATCATGACTTACCATAGGTCCTGAGTGCCTTAAGGCGCCCCATCAGCGCAAGTGCCAGGCTCATCCAATCCCCGGCCTTGGACGGTAATCTCAGCGCCTGGCCGACACCATCCGACGCAGGCGCATCACATAGCCGATCACCTCAGCCACGGCCTTGTAGTGCTCGGGCGGAATTTGCTGATCGATCTCGACCGTAGCATGCAAGGCGCGCGCGAGTGGTGGGTTTTCCACGATGGGAACTGAATGCTTGTCGGCGACCTCCCTGATTTTCAGAGCCAGAGCATCAACACCCTTAGCGACACACACGGGTGCGTCCATTCCCCGCTCATATTCCAGCGCTATGGCGAAGTGGGTCGGGTTGGTGATAACCACGGCGGCTTTTGGTACTGCGGCGATCATACGACGGCGCATCCGGATCTGCCGCACCTGCTTCATCTTTCCTTTGATGGCCGGATCACCTTCCGTCTGTTTGAATTCTTCTTTTAATTCGCGGACGGACATTTTCTGCCGCTCGTGCCATTGCCGATATTGGAAAAGGTAATCGGCAGCGGCCACGATTGCGAGCATGGCGACGACAGAACCCAGCAGCTTGAGCGTCAAGGACAGGGACAGGGGCAGGATGCCAGACAGGTCACTACGCGTAAGCGCTTCGAGTCGCTGGCGTTCAGGCCACATCAGCACCGTCAACACGCCGCCGATCAAGATCAGTTTGATGAGGCCCTTGCCAAGATTGGCAAGCGACTGTTTGGAAAATATGCGCTTGAGACCGGCCGCCGGTGAAATCCGGGAAATTTTCGGCGCCAGCGTCTCATACGTCCAGATTAGACGGTGCTGAATAATGTTTCCCCCAAGCGCGGCCAGCATCAGCACGAGAAACGGAATGGCGAGAGCCGCCAACATTTCGCCGCCGATCTTCTGGAACAGTCTGGGCAGCGCCGGTCCGTCGACACTAATATCGTGAGCATTGGCGATAAGACCGCGCATGGTCGCGCTCAGGTCTTTTCCCATCGTGCTGGAGAATGCCATCAGCACCAGGGCGCCGCCCGCGATTACGAACCAGGTATTGACCTCCTGGCTTTTGACCACATCACCGCGCTTGAGAGCTTCCTCAAGACGTTTTTGGGTCGGTTCTTCTGTTTTGTTTTCGTTTTCGTTGGATTCTTCGGCCATGCGCGCTTCCGGTTAGCCGCGCGCAAGGTCGGAAAGGACGCCTTCGAGATAACCGACAAACGTCCCCATCATCGCTCCAACTACCAACAGGAGAAGTAACAAGCCGAGCAAGATCGAAAGCGGCAGCCCGATAAAGAAGACCTGCATCTGGGGCATCAGTCGCGACAAAACACCAAGCCCGATGTTGAACAAAAGGCCAAAGACGAGAAATGGAGCTGATAGCTGAATGCCGATCCGGAAAGATGTAGCGATGATCCTCGTAACGTGCTGCGCGGCGTCCCCCATCAAAGGCAATTCGCCCGGCTGGAAGATCGTGTAACTGTCGTTCATCGCCGCAATGACGAGGTGATGCAGGTCGGTGGCGAAGATCAGCGCGACGCCCATAAGGGTCAGAAAATTTCCGACGAGAAGTCCTTGCTGATTTTGAGTGGGGTCAACAGCGGTGACGAAGCCTAAACCCAACTGCTGGGCTACAACGGAGCCGGTAACTTGCAGGGCTGAAATCGCCAATCGTCCGGTAAGGCCCAGCACCGCTCCGACGACCAACTCTTGAAACAATAGGACCAATACGGGGCCAAAAGTCCTGAGATCGACCGCATAGGCCTTCTGATGTGCGGGAAGCAGTATTGCAGTCAGCACCAGTGCGATTGTCAGGCGCACCCGAGACGGCACGCTTAGCTCCCCTACGCCTGGAAGAAGCATGACCATCGTGCCGACGCGCGCGAACGTCAGTAGAAATGCGGTCGCCACCGCCGGCAGGAATGAGATGTCGATCCGCATTGCTGGAACGCCTAGCCGCTCACGATACGCGCTGCGATCCGCAACATTTCGGCGTGCATTTTCTCGGCCATAAACGGTAGCGCGATGATCAGTGATATGAAGATCGCAAGAATCTTCGGCACGAAGGCGAGAGTCATTTCCTGGATTTGCGTAAGTGCCTGCAACAGCGAAATTGCGAGCCCGACGACAAGTCCGACCAGCATGACCGGACTAGACACTACGACGAGCGTAAAGATCGCATCACGGGACACATCGAGAACTTCAGGGCCAGTCATGTCAGTCGTCACCTAAATTGGCATTTTCATAATGTCTTCGTACGCCTGGATGACTCGATCGCGGACCGCAACCACCGCATCGATGGCAACCTCCGTTTCGGAAACCGCCGTCACAACGTCAACGATGTTGGCTTTGCCAGTGGCTGCAGCGCGGGTCTGCGCGTCGGACTTGCGACCCATTTCGGCAACTGAGGTGATCGCTTCCTTGAGCACTGAGGCAAAGCTCGTATCGGAAACGGCTTGGCCGCCTGGTGGACGAGCCAACGAAAGGGAATTGGAGTCTGATGCGATGCGCGCGACCGTAGCGTAGGCGCCGGCGGCGGCGAGAGGACTGGCCATGGTGATTTAAACCTTTCAGGCTTTTAAGATATCGATGGTGCGCTGGATCATGCGGCGCGTTGCACTGATCACATTGATATTGGCTTCATAAGAGCGCTGGGCCTCGCGCATGTCGGTCATTTCGATCAGCGGGTTCACGTTCGGGTATTTGACATTGCCGTTGCTGTCGGCTGCCGGATGGCCCGGTTCGTACTTCATGCGAAATGAAGAACCGTCTGTCTGTACCTTGCCGAGCTCAACGAGCTGGGTGTCGAGCGAGCGGTCAAGCTCGCTGCGAAACGTCGGGATCTTTCTTCGATACGGATCAGCGCCGGGACTCTGAGGCGTCGAGTCCGCGTTGGCAATGTTTTCGGAAATGACACGCATGCGCCCCGCCTGAGCTCGCAGGCCGGAAGCCGCGATAGTGAGCGTCTTTAGAAGATCCAACGTTGCCCTCCTCGCGGCCAGTGTTCAGCGCTTTCCAAGCGCGGTCTTGATGAGACTAAGACTTCGTGTGTAGAGCGCTGTCGCTGTCTGAAAATCCATTTGGTTCGCGGCCACCTTCATCATCTCTTCTTCAAGATTCACCGCATTCCCGGCCGGCCGCACTTCGAAGGTGCGTGAATTGCCGTTTCTGAACGGCGATTGACTCAAGCCGACCCCCTCGATGTGCCCATTGTCGGTACGCGATAGAGAAACGGGCGTGACACCACTGGAAGCAACCAGCGGCGAATCGTCGAACTTGAGCGGCGCAAGATCGTGCGCACGGAATCTTGGGGTATCGGAATTCGCCACGTTCTCGGCCAAAACGCGCTGACGGGCCTGCGACCAGTCGAGGCGTGTACGGAGCATGGACAGAATCGGAATATCGGCAAAGGCCATCGCCACCCCCCAAAAAGTATCCCCAGCAGCAACAGCGTCACGCTAGGCAGACTTTGCCGGTCGTATGGTTAACGGCGGGTAAAAAAGACGTAGCCGGAACAAGTTGTGGCGGGTGGCTGTTAACGGTTACATGCTTGAAATCGGCCGCCGACTGCAAAATGCCACTTTATTTATTAATCCTCTGTTAGTATTCAGGGCGGCAAATTGTACCTATTCGCATTAACCATTCGGGCGATTCTCGCCCGGTGAACTGCGGCATGAAGAACGGAGCGCGTTAATGTTCGAGAGCTTGTTCGGCTCGGAAATGCCGCTGGCCGCCCGATTCTTCATTGCCTTCCTGGTTGTACTGGCCTTGATCGGAGTGACCGCTTGGTTGGTGCGGCGCTTCGGCGCAACCCGGCTCGGAAGCACGGCGCGGGGTCGACAGCCTCGGCTGGCCGTCATCGATGCCGCAACGGTTGATGGACGTCGGCGTCTGGTCCTGATCCGCCGTGACAATGTCGAGCATCTTCTGATGATTGGCGGTCCCACCGACCTGGTGGTGGAGCCGAACATCGTGCGTGCGGTCGCAGCGCGCGAAGTTGCCCGCGAGCCAGCGCGAGCTGGAACGCCCGCCGAGACTGCCGTGCGCCCTTCCCATACTGCCGAAAACGGGTGGCCCCTACAGCCAGCAGGCGAGCCTGCGCCGGCTCACACGCCTCGGCCTTACCGGCCGGCGGCAACTGAAGAGCCGTGGATGGCGCCAGAGCCAACCGCGCGGCCGCGACCGGCCGACATCACGGGGATTGCCAACGAATTGTCGAACCGCCTCAACAACCCGGATACACCGCCGGTAGTTCGCAATGAGCCGCCTCCGCGTTCACCCGCACCGGTGAGCGAACCTGCGTCAGCGCACGCCGATCACAATCTTGCGGAGATGGCGCAACAGCTCGAGGCCGCACTGCGCCGTTCGCCCGCGCCGGAAGGCCGACCTCCGGCTACCGACCCGCTCGCGGGGCAGTTCCACGGAGCACCTGGCAAAAGTGGCGATACGGGCACACGCGCGCCCCTGCGCGACCCTAAGACTCGGGTCGAGCCGAAATTCGAGCCTAAGGCTGAACCGAAGTTCGAGCCGAGGTCCGAACCCAAGTTCGAGACGAAGCCTGAACCGCGTGAGCCGGCCTCAACACCCGGCAAAAACCTCTACGAAAATCTCGAAGAGGAGATGGCCAGCTTGCTCGGCCGTCCACCAGGAAAATCTTGACACGCGATTCCGACCGCCGTGTCCGTCTTGTGACGGTGGCGGTCGGAGTAGCCGGGATCCTCATCGCGACGGCGCCGGCCGCCGCGCAGGACATCAGCGTCAACTTCGGGCAAGGCAACGGGCTGACCGAGCGCGTCATCCAGATGATCGCGCTGTTGACCGTACTGTCGCTGGCGCCCTCCATCCTCGTCATGATGACTTCATTCACGCGCATTGTGGTCGTGCTGTCCCTTCTGCGGACTGCATTAGGCACGGCAACAGCACCGCCCAATACCGTCATTGTCTCCTTGGCGTTGTTCTTGACTGCATTCGTGATGGGTCCTGCCCTACAACGCGCCTATGACACCGGCGTCAAGCCGCTGGTCGCCAACGAGATAACGGCAGAGCAGGCGTTCGAGCGAGGCTCGCAGCCTCTACGCGCGTTCATGCAGAAGAATGTGCGGGAGAAGGATCTCAAGTTATTTGCCGATATGGCGAAAGAACCTGAACCGGCAAAACCTGAAGATCTTTCGCTGCGCATCCTGGTGCCGGCTTTCATGATTTCGGAGCTCAAGCGCGCCTTTGAGATCGGCTTTCTCCTGTTCCTGCCGTTTTTGATCATCGACCTCGTCGTCGCCTCGGTGCTGATGTCGATGGGGATGATGATGCTGCCGCCGGTCGTGGTATCGCTGCCGTTTAAATTGATCTTTTTTGTCCTTGTCGATGGCTGGAGCTTGGTCGCTGGCTCGCTGATTCAGAGCTACGGCGCCTAGTCGACCTCAGCCCTTCCGATCGGCGTCATACTCGTCCGAACAGAACGGGCCGCCCTGGAAACGATCACCGATCGGATCTGCGGCGAGCTTTGCCTGCTCTACCATTGCCTCGGTGCGAAACGTCTCCGATCGACCCTCGGGACGATAGCCGAAGCGGGCAGCATTGCTGTTATCCCACCACGCTGCCTCATTGCCGGAGGCGCCGTAGAAAATTTCGAAACGGATGTCCGGGTGATCGAGACCGATCCGAACGAGCTTCGCAAGATCTTCCGGTTTGACCCAGATCGACAATCGCCGCTTGTCGAGTGGACGATCATTCACGTTGCCGATCCGGATGCACGTCACGCGCAGTCCGTGCTTGTCGGCATAGAGCGCACCGACCGCCTCCCCGAAAGCCTTGCTGACCCCGTAGCGACTGTCGGGGCGGACAGTTATGTCGACTCCGATTTTTCTATCACGAGGATAGAAGCCGACCGCGTGATT
Source organism: uncultured Alphaproteobacteria bacterium (assembly GCA_963751535.1). GTDB lineage: Bacteria > Pseudomonadota > Alphaproteobacteria > Rhizobiales > Xanthobacteraceae > Pseudolabrys. The sequence goes on along the minus strand of CAVVUW010000004.1, from coordinate 230,303 downwards.
GGAGGACGCAAACACGACGCGCTTAACACCCGCGCGATATGCGGCCTCGAAAAGGTTGTAACAACCCACGATGTTGGATTTGTGGATCGTCTCCCAAGGCCCTTCGACCGAATACCCACCGAGATGCACAATGCCGTCGATCCCGGCGGTGATCTTCTCGACCTGGCTGTAGTCCGAGAGATCGGCGGCAATGAACTCCTCGTCGGCGCGAAGATCCGCGGGTTTTCGTATGTCGCTGACGCGGATGGATGAATAGGCGCCCTTAAGCAATCTGCGCAGCCGCGAACCAACGTCGCCGGCGGCGCCGGTAATCAGGATATGCATTTCGTTTTTCTCGGTTATAGTACGTTAAATATTATAAACTGGGAGGACCGCCAGAATGAAGACCTTCGTAACTTTACTCGCTACCACGATCTTGGCTGCCGCGACCACGCTTTCCGGCACACCGGCCGACGCCCAGCAGAAACTGGTTCTAAAAGCCTCTGATGTTCATCCGGCCGGCTATCCGACTGTGGTGGCCGTCGAGGATATCGGCAAGAAACTCGAGAAGGCCACCAATGGCCGCTTGAGCGTGCAGATGTATCCGTCAATGCAGCTCGGTGGCGAGAAAGAAGCGATTGAGCAGGCGCAGGTCGGCGCGATCGCATTTGCGCGCGTCTCGGTCGGCGCGCTCGGCCCCGTGGTCGACGAACTCAATGTGTTCAATTTACCCTACGTGTTCCGTAACACAACGCATATGCAGAAAGTTATCGACGGCCCGATCGGCCAGGATCTGCTCGACAAGGTAACCAACAGCGGCAAGGGCCTGATCGGCCTCGCCTGGATGGATGCCGGCGCGCGCAATTTTTACAACACCAAGAAACCGATCAAGACTATGGCCGACCTCAAAGGCATGAAGGTCCGCGTCATGGGCAACCCGATGTTCGTCGAGATGGCGAATTCCATGGGCGGTAACGGCGTCGCCATGGGTTACGATCAGGTGTTCAACGCGCTACAGACCGGCGTGGTCGACGGCGCGGAAAACAATCCACCAAGCTTCGTGTTCGATAACCACTATCAAGTAGCCAAGTTCTATACCGTCGACGAGCACCTGATCGTGCCGGAGATGGTGGTGTTCTCGAAAAAGATTTGGGACACGCTGTCCAAGGAAGAACAGGCACTGCTGGTGAAATTTGGCCATGAAGCCCAGCAGGAAGAGCGCAAGCTTTGGGAAGTTTACGAAAAGCAGGCGATGGACAAGGCGAAGGCCGCCGGCATTCAGATCATCGAGGTGTCGGACGCCGACAAGAAAGCGTTCCAGGACGCAGTCAAGCCGGTTTGGGACAAATACGGTCCGAAACACGCCGACATGGTCAAGCGCATTCAAGACGTGAAGTAGTTGTAATCGTCATCCAATGGCGCCGGCCGGGCTCAGCAACGAGACCCGGCCGGTTTTTTGTAAGAGGCCCTGATGAAAGCACAATATATCCGCGCGATGGATGCCCTTCACCGGGCTTGCGAGATTCTGGCCGGCGCCTGTCTCGTCATCATCACACTTATCATCCCCTACGGTGTGTTTTGCCGTTACGTCCTTAACAGCGCTGCGTCCTGGCCCGAGCCGATGGCGGTGCTTCTGATGATCGTGTTGTCCTTTCTGTCGGCGGTGGTCTGCTATCGCGAATATTTGCATATCGGCGTCGGCGTATTGCCGGCCTACCTCAACGAGCGGGCGAAGACCTATCTCGGCTGGGTGTTGGAGACGTGCATGCTCGCCACCAACCTGTTCATGCTGGTGTGGGGCATCAAACTAGTTCAGGCAACGTGGAACCAGAGCATCCCGGATTTCCCGATCTTCAGCGTTGGCCTGTCCTATCTGCCGATTCCGGTGGGCGGCGCGCTGACCGCACTGCTCGTGATCGAACGTTTCATGACGCAAAAGTTCTTCGCCGAACCCGAAGCCGAAACCGTCAGCGGGCTGACGACTGAATAACGCCAAGGGGGCGGTCAGGTCATGGACATTTTTATTCTCATCGGCAGCTTCACTATTGTCTGCCTCGCCGGTATGCCCGTCGCCTATGCGCTGGGCATCGCCTCCATTCTCGGTGCGCTCTACACCGGCATTCCGCTTGAAGCGGTGATGCTCAAGGTTGCCGGCGGCATGAGCGGGTTCTCGCTGTTGGCGATCCCGTTCTTCATTCTGACGGGTGCGATCATGGCGGTCGGCGGCATGGCCGAGCGGCTGATCAATCTCGCGAAAGTGTTCGTCGGCGCGATCCGCGGTGGCATGGCATTGGTCAATATCCTGGCCTCCACGATGTTCGGCTGCATCTCGGGCTCGTCGGTCGCCGATACCGCCGCGGTCGGTGGCGTGATGATCCCGCAGATGATCAAGATGGGCTACCCGCGCCTGTTCGCGGTCAACGTCACCATTTCGGGTTCGTTGCAGCCGCTGCTGGTGCCGCCTTCGCACAACATGATTATTTACTCGATCGCAGCCGGCGGCACGGTGTCGGTCGCCCATCTGTTCATGGGCGGCATCATTCCCGCGCTACTGCTCGGCCTATCGCTGGTTATCCTCGTTTTGTACATCGCCCACCGCGATAATTTTCCGAAAGGCGAACAGGTCAAATTCAACCAGATCGGCAAGATCGTGCTCGACGCGGTCTGGGGCATGGTCACCATCGCCATTATCCTTGGCGGTATCCTGTCCGGCGTCTTCACGCCGACAGAATCCGGGGCGGTTGCCTGCGTCTACGCCTTCCTGGTGACGATGTTCGTCTATCGCGACGTGAAGTGGAGTGAAATTCCGAAACTGATCGGCCGCGTGATCCGCACCGTCGGCATGGTGATGATCATGATCGGCTTTTCGATCTCGTTCGGTTATATGATGGCGTTGCTGCAGGTGCCGGCGATCGCGACGCAATTCTTCATCAACATTTCCAGCGACAAGTACACCTTTCTGCTCTGGATCAACATCCTGCTATTGCTGCTCGGCACGTTCATGGATTTGGCGCCGATGCTCCTGATCTGCACGCCGATATTCCTGCCGGTGATCAAGACCTTCGGCATCGACCCCGTGCATTTCGGCATCGTCATGATTCTCAATCTTGGCATTGGCCTTCTGACGCCTCCCGTCGGCCCGACCATGGTGGTCGGCTGCGCGATCGGAAAGGTATCAATGGAGGCCGTCTCAAAAAGCATTCTCGTCTTCTATATTCCGATGGTGATCGTGCTCTTTCTCGTCACCTATATCCCCGCGCTGTCGCTCTGGTTGCCTCACTTGATTCTGGATTGATGACGGACCTGCTGCGCCGTCGCACAGTGTCGCACGACAGGATATAGCGACAATCAGCGAGATTGCGCGCGCGATTTGGACAGACGCGAGATGGAGCCTGTGGGCTCTTTGTCGGGCTTGGATGACTGACCAAGCGGCGCCTTGGGCGGTAGCGGTGACGCCCCGGCATCACCGACCGGTGCTGAACTCGCGGATTTATCGGGTGCGACGAGGGGCGATGACTCCGTTGCGCCCTGGCCTGCAGCGCCACCTGGAGAAAGAGCGCTCGACTCCGGATACCGCGTCCGAAGATCGCGCAGGAATCCATCGAGTGTGTCGATACTCGCTACTTTCTTGGCGATGTCCTGAAATTCAACCCCATTTGTCCCTATCGGGGCGGTCACCACGTTGAACGCGCGCCGATCCGGACCGTCGGCGAATTTCGCTTCGTATTTTTCGCGCAAGCGCGCCAATCCAATCGACTCTTCACTGAGCGCATAACCGATGGCCGCTCTGAGAATGTCGGATCGCTCGCTGTCGCTCAGTGGCGCGAATTGACGCCAGCGATCTCCGTACAGAAGCTCGATCTGTTCACCCGCATCTTTCCAGCGTCGTGCTGCCCATAGAACATCCGAGCGCAGCCGTCCGGCTTCGCGATTGTTGATGTTCGCGATCAATTCCAGAGCCAGATCGTGCCGTCCAAGAGTTCGACACCGCGCGGGATTCGAGCAGAAGGCGCTGGTCACGCAGGTCATTTGACAAATCCGAGACGCGCGTCGTTTGCAAAGCCGCGAGCGCCCTATCGGCTTTACGATTCATCAGATAGACGACCGCCAAACGCGTGGCGATCTGCGCGCGCGCCGCGCCTTGCAGGCGATGGTCGACCTGGTGCTGGAGCAATTCAGCCGCCTGATCAAGCAAATCGACCGAAACAAGCCGGTCGGACAAGCGCCGTATCATTTCATCACCGCGGCGTCCCATCGGTGTCAACTCGCGGAAGTCGTAAAAAAGACCGAGGGCCTCGATCGGTGCCAGGGCATCGCCCTTTCCGCCGAGAAACAGGCTATCGAAACTGACCGCCGCCTCGTCCTGAATTTTGCGCGTCATGTCGGAGTTGGGATGCGCGAGCAACGCCGTTCTCATGACATGGAACGCATCGCGATAGCGGCTCTCCTCCGTGTAGAGATGAGCCAGCACTTTAAGACCTTCTGTTTCGGTCTCGTCTCCGCGCCAGACTGTCGTCAGCGTTTCTAGATCATTGATGACATCCTTGCGCCCAAGCCCGCCGGTCGCCAATGCGAGACCGATTTCGCGTAGTCGCCCCTGCGCCGCAGCGCGTCGGTCGTTCGAAATTGACGCGCTGCGATAACTCGAAAGAGCATCTTCGTTCCGTCCGAGGCCTTCGTACAAGCGTCCCAACAGAACATTGATGGTCGGTTCAAGATCGGGTGTTAATCCGATTGTCTCGAAATCATTGACCAGGCGTGTGGCACTGTTGAAATCGCGCAACTCGATCGAAGACCGCAAGGCCTCTTTCATCGCCATTCGCTGCAATTCGATCGGCAAGGCGCCGATCGCTGCATTGACCGTCTTGAAAATGTCGCGCGCCTCGACCCATCGCCCCTGACGTGCGAGCGCGATCGCACGCCAGATCGGTGCGTCGTGCTGGTTACCGACCTGCGGCTTCGACAGCTCTTTGAGCGCTTCATCTGGTCGATCAAGCATCACGTTGGCGACCGCGGTGAGCACGCTCCCCGTGATGTCTTCGGAGCCGCGCTGGTCGCCGAGGGCGACATTGAGAACAGCCTTAGCTTCGGGAGCCATATCCCGCGCGAGATAGAATCGCGCAAGATTGAAACGTGCCTGCCGTCGCTTGGCCACCGGCGCCGAGGCCGCAAGCCCCATCAGTTCCGATTGGCGGGCATTGAAAGGGGCGTCACGATCGAAGCCCCAGAGCTGGGTGTCAAACGTGAATGCACGAAAACTGACCGCAACTTGCTGCTGGCCGAGTGCCGTTGCGGAAAGGGACAATCCTGCCGGTCGACCGATCGAGATCTTGTCGGCGCTCAGTTCGGCTGTAACGTCATCCGCGATCGGCTGTATGGTTATCCCGTGCGTTGATGGCAGCACATGCAGTTCGACAAAATCCTGCACTTTCAGAAATCCACGCGCCGGCGCAAGCGCGGTGATCACGAGCAGACGGTCTCCGACGTCCGGATCTTTTATGGAATGAACGGCGCGTGCGTTTTCGAACGGAATTGCGATGCTTGCACGATTTTTCCCGACGATACTGCGTGCGATGCCCAGCGACTGAATGGGCGCGGTCGTCGTGTCGGCGATTTTGGCGACCCACCCCGGACCATCGGCTTCAAGGCTTGCCATGCGCGGCCGCGTGAGCTTGATACGCACGATCGCCGCGCCGTCATCCGCCCGGTCAAACAATACCTCCCGCACACCATTGTCCTGATCGGCCTGAAGCGCGGCGAGATCGATTTGCGCAGGAGTGTCAAAGACCAGCCAGAGTGTGTCGGCGCGCTGAAAAGCCGCGGCCGGGGTCGGCACAGCAAACGGAAACTCCACGCGTATGCTGTCGCCGGATTGTTGTGCGCCGGCAACCACCACTGCATTCGGATTAGCTTTGGGACGAATGGCATCTTCGTCCGCGACGAACAGCGGCGTAGTTTTTGGCACGGCCGGCCCAGCAAGTGACGGGCTGATAGGCGGCGGCGCCTCCGCAACCGGCGCTGGCGCCGTTTGCGGTGCCGTCGATGCAGGCGCAGTTGGTGCGGGCTCGGAGGATGCCTGGGATTGCTGTGGCGTTGACGGACTCATGGTCGACGCGGGCTGCGTTAGCCCGCCGTCTTTTGCCGGCGCGACCGCTATGGACGCAGGTGCGGACATCGCCGACGCAGACGGCTCCGTTTTCGGTGCAGTGGCCTTGGGCTGGATTTCTGCCACTGAACTTTTCGATGGCGTCGTTTCCGGCAATGAGATTTTCGGCGTCGCTGCGGGTGTCTGCTTGGCCGCGGCACCCTCCTCCGACTGTTTTGCCTTGGCACCATCGAGCCCAATGTCCACGACGATGCTGCGATCCTCGCGGAAGGTGCGAACCTCGGGCGTGCCGTTGAGAGTGAAGACGACAGCGACGGCGTCGAAATCTACCTCGGCCTCGATCGACTTTAGGGTTTGCGGCAGCGAAGCCTTGGCATCCGCGAGGTCCCAATTCACCTGTTGGTCAAAACTTAACGTGACTCGGCCGTCGGCGCGTTCCGGAACGACATTGACCGTCCCAGGCATCGTGAAAACATAACGGACAAATGTGGGTTGGCTCGCGACCTTCACTCGGACAAGCGGCGGTTTCTTCTGCTTGTCGGCAGCACGCTGCTGATGCAATTGCCGTTCCGCATCGCGCGCGCGTCGTACGAGCTCGTCGACGACCTCTTGCGGCAGCCCCGGCATCGGGCCCTTCCAGTTTTCCGGCAAGAGATCGACATATAACCGCTCGGCCGCGGTGATTGCGTTCAACTTCACTTTACGCGTCAGGGCGATGCGGATCGCACTGCCGTCCGGATCGCGGCGGGCAGCGCTGATAAGATCGGGCGCGTTCACATTCAATCGTTCGACAGCAATCATCACCGGCTTGTTGAAATTGATGACGACGATCGCTCCGGAAACCCGGGTTGTCGCCTCGACTGCCTCGTCGAACTGGAACGTCAGCCGCAGGTAGCCGCCGTCCGCTACAGCCTTGACCTCACCCTTGATGGGATCGTCAGCACGGACTTCGCAGACAGACGCGAAAACAACCAGTGCCAACATCACCAAAAGAAAGGGTCGCCACCCGGAGCCGACCTTCGGCCGCACCGGGTTGCGCAAAAGCACACGCTTCAGCCTGAATGGCAGAGCCGTCATAAGGCTGTTCCAGCCGGCGAGCATGCCGGTCGAGCCAGCCTAAGGTGGCGCGTTTAATGCTGCGTTAAGGTTGACCAAAACTTACAGCCGCGCAGAAGCGCTTGCGCTGCGGCCACCTTCCGCCCGCGTGGTTATTCGGCGGGGGCGACCAAATAACCAAAAAGCGGGGCGCAAGGGCAGCCAGCCCGTAAGCGGCCCCCAGGTGGAGATGATGTGCCGGGGGCCGAGACTTTGCAGACCTGGCGGCAGCCGTGCAGCCACCGAGTTCGCACAGGGGCACCCGGGGGGCCCCTGTGCGACTCGGTGGCTAGGGCGCCTCTTTTAGTCCCAGGCTGGTGAGACGCATGTCCTGCCAAAGTTTCGAGACAGTGTTATGCAGCCTTGATGTACGATGACCGCTTCTCGGTTTGAAGATGTGCGCTTTACCCCCAAAAGCGGACGTTCGGCGGCGCGGTTGGAATGTCCGCTAAGTGCCAATAGCGGACATCGTTTCCTATCATCACGGGTAGTGGGCCACACCGCGCATCAAGTGGCACTTCTGCCTGATACCTGGACTTCACGGAACGATACCAGACGGCGCTGCACCTCATCCCACAGCACAAGTCGCACGCAGCGAAAGCTTTCGAGCAGTGTCAAACGGCCAACGGCGCGCAACTCCGGGTGGTCACGCAGTACGCGCGGCAGCCGGTAATATGGAATGCGGCTGCAAAGGTGGTGAACGTGGTGAACGCCGATATTGGCCGTGAACCAGCGCAAAACCACTGGCAGGTCATAATGTGAGCTGCCGCGCAAGGCCGCATCGTGCAGACACCATTTCCCGTCGCGGTCCCATGCCGTGTGCTCGAATTGATGCTGCACATAGAACAGCCAGACACCGGCCGCGGCCGCAAGCAGCATGATCGGGAGATGCACCATCAGAAACGCCTTGAGGCCGATCAACCACACGAGCGTGCCGACGATCAGCGCGACCGCGAGGTTGGTGAGCATGGTGCTGGCCCAAGGCTGCCAGCCATTGCGCATAAAGCCAACCGGCAGGCGGTGCTGCAGGAGAAAAAGGTAGGCCGGTCCAATTCCGAACATAACCAGTGGGTGGCGATAGAGCCGATACTTCAGTCGGCCCCAGCGTGAACGAGCCAGATATTCGCGCACGGTCAAAGTATCGATATCGCCAATTCCGCGACGGTCGAGGTTGCCGGCAGTTGCATGATGAATGGCATGGGCGCGACGCCAAAAATCATAAGGTGTCAGCGTGAACGCGCCGATAACGCGGCCGATCCAGTCGTTCGCCTCACGGTTTGCGAAGAATGTGCCATGGCCACAGTCGTGCTGAATCATAAACAGGCGAACGAGAAAGCCCGCGGCCGGAATTGCAATGAGTGGCGAGGCCCAGCCGTAGCCCAGCGAGAATGTAAACCAGGCTGTGGTCCACAACACCGCTAACGGCACAAACGTGATCGCCAACTCGGTAATGCTGCGCGCATGACTGGGCTTGCGATAACGGCCGAGGATCTGTGTCCAACGGCGCGCATCGACGTCCGTCAGACCTGAATTATGTCCAATGCTCAAGATGATGTCCGTTTCCGGCCGCTGCCATAGGTGCGGCCTTAGTGCGGCCTTGGGTGCGGCCTTGGGTCAGGATTGTTAGCCGATTCGCCGCTTTCTAGCGGGATTTCCAAGCCGCTGAATCCTCAGCCGACACGCAACCCGGAATGCGGCGGTCCTGGCGATGAACGACGGCCGGCACGGGACGGTCCAGCCCGGCTTGATATTCGGCATAAAGCTTCGTGAGTTCTTTTTCGCTGATGTCTTTGATGTCTTGTTTCATGTCTTTTGGGTCCGGTGGCCTTCTAGAAATCGGCCGCGTTGACTCAGAGGAGGCCGCTGGTGAGTCAGGCGGGTAGTTGCTCGGGCCGACTAGATAATTCCGAGCCAGTGTAACCGGCCCTCGATCGCGATGCGCAGACCGCTTTTGGGTACGCCGTCTGTATACGGAGAAATCTGTGCCATCGGGAGCATCACGAATCCAAGATATAAGGCCACCAAAACCGCCAACCCTATAAACAGTCGCCGTATTGTTTCGGTGCGAAACGTACCCATGGCCCAGTGCTCCGCCTCCGCATTCCTAGAGTGTATTGGAAGTCTCTAGGCTACAAAAGGCAGACAAACGCGAAGGATTTCGATGAGTCCGCTAATTCTCTACACAATAGTGGGCCTTGCTAGAGCAGTAGGCTTTGGTGGGGCTCGCTGGATTTCGCCCATGTCCCCATGGTGCACGGTGGCCACCTTACCATTGTCCCAAGCGATCGTGACTGCATCCCAACTCATTTCGGTGATAATGCCGCTGTCAGTGGCATCACCTCGCCAATAAACGCGGTTGCCCTTCTTGAGGCATTTAGATTCGGTGGCTTTCATTGACCTCTCCTGATTGTGCTTCCCCAGCCCGCGCGACGTGCACCGACGGAAATGCTCTGCCTATTGATAACGTGTGACCCGACTGACTACTGCGCTGGGTGGCCTATCCCGCGACTTAAAAATGAGTCAGCCCACTGCGTCATAGTGGCGCCGCATGCAGGGCACTCAAACGCTCGTCGGTAGTACCCAGGGTATTTTTCCTCAATGCTCGCGAGACCCATTGGCGCGCGGCATTTGGTACACGCAGGATCTGCGATTTCGTCCGCAGCAGAGCGGTGAGATTGTGACGTCGCGACCTCCAAGGTTCTGTCATTGCTACGCAGCCGCAGACTGTAATGCAGCGTCGCTCCTTACCGGCAGATGCAGGAAGCGGCGCTGATGTCTCGGGTGGTCGGCTACTTCAAGGCGTTGAGCATCTTGGCACAAGCCTCGGCAACGTTGCTGTTAGGCGATTCCATGCCAGGAAATGTTGCCCAGCCGCCCTTCGCGATGAACGTGTCTTGTTTCCACGAATTTGTCGCCTTTAGTTCGGCCAAGGTCGCCTTGGCCGCGGAGGCGTGTTGGAAGTTATCGACGCAGATCGGCGCGAGGACAGACACAATTGCGTTTTTGGCGCTTTGGTCCGCCATTTTCGTGGCCGTATTTCCTAGCGTCCATCCGCCCCAACCGAAGCCGATGACTACTGTTGCGAGGAAGCCGGCGATGGCTCCCTGTATGAGACGAGTTAGCGACTCTCCTTGGAAGATTGTAGGGAACTGCATTAGGTCTCCTTCCGCCCGATATGTTTCGGAGCGAGGGTAACGGACACCCCGGTGGGGTCCGATCATAAGGTGATGTGAAAGCCCGGCCGCTTTGAGCTGGCGTTTCGGTCGCAGCTACTATCCGCTCTTACCTAGCTAAAGTCGATGGCTGTCTATGCTTATTCGGTATCGGCAGCGGCCTCTCACAAAGATCGGCGGCATCGACTTGGGCGGCAAACAGCCCATAACTAATTCGTCGAATCGCATCAATTGCCGTCGCAATTCGGCCTCGTAGTGCATATGTACGCTCACCAACATTCGACAAAACAGAAAGAACAGCACCGTCGAGCGGAAATCCGCTAGGCGCGCGCCAGGCGAGGAAGCGCTCCATGTTCACGGCAAAGCAATTTCGCGCAAAAGCGACAGAATCCGCCGAATTGCTCAAACGTACCGACGATCCGAGTGAAATCCGCGAATTTCAGCGATCAAAGGAAAGTTTCGATGCCCTCGCCGAAAACGAGGACTGGTTGGCGAACAACTTCGATAAGATCATCCGATCGCGGGACTTTCATCCAAGGGATGACGGAGCTGAAAACCCCGTCGCCCGCGGGAGCGTCGCCGAAACCGAGGAGCACATTCTTCGCTGCCTCGGCGCGGCCGTCATCATGCAATGGAACACGATCCCAACGAAGCTCCAGCGCGAACTCTTCGATACCGCAGGCTCGATGGGAGACGTGCTGAAATCGGCCGCGCTGAGAGCACAAATTGCGCGCTTCCTTCATAGTCACAAGGATGATGAGGAGAACTCCGCCGGCTGCGCTTCCAATCCAAGCGTGGTGAAAGGAACGCCACATAGTACATAGGTTGAATTTCGGTCGGGGGTCGAGCAGCCGAGCGCCTATTTCTCAGCGGCTCCAATGTCCGCTTTGGGTCATTAGCGGACATTTTGCGCGTCAATTGTGATGACCGCCTTGCCGCCCAGAAGCGGAATCCGGTGCGCCGGGTGCAAAAAACGGAACAAGGAGTTCTTGCCGGGGAACCAACCGTAAGAAAGAGCATTGCCATTTGTAGTTTTTAGAAAGAATAACAATGAAAATCGCGCAGATCGCGCCCCTCATCGAAAGCGTTCCCCCACGCCTTTATGGCGGGACAGAGCGTATCGCCTCCTACATTACCGAGGAACTTGTCGCACTCGGCCATGACGTCACGCTGTTTGCGAGCGGCGATTCAATCACCGCGGCCAATCTCGTTCCCTGCGTACCGAAGGCGCTCCGTCTCGACGCCAGCGTGCGCGATACGATCCCTTATTACATGCTGATGCTCGATCGCGTCCGCCAACGCGCCGACGAGTTTGACATTCTGCATTTCCACATCGATCAATTCCACTTCCCCCTGTTTCGGGACATCGCGGGCCGCACTGTCACCACGCTGCACGGCCGCCAGGACCTCCCCGATCTCCACTCGCTTTATGCGGGGTTCAACGACATGCCGCTGGTCTCGATCTCCAACGCCCAGCGCCGTCCCGTACCGAACATTCATTTTGTGGGCACCGTCCTCCACGGCATCCCAGTGGGCTTGCATCGCGCGGCTGCCGAGGCTCACGGCGGCTATCTTGCCTTTCTCGGCCGCATCTCTCCGGAGAAACGCCCGGACCGCGCCATCGCGATTGCGCGGGCGCTGGGAATTCCGCTCAAGATCGCAGCCAAGGTAGACCGCGCCGACGAGGTCTATTTCCACACCCAGATCGAGCCACTCCTCGCTGGCGGGGGCGTCGAATACATCGGCGAGATCAATGACCAGCAGAAGTCGCAGTTTCTTGGCGGTGCGCAGGCGCTGCTATTCCCTATCGACTGGCCCGAACCGTTCGGGCTCTCGATGATCGAGGCCATGGCCTGCGGCACGCCGGTCCTGGCCTTCCGATGCGGCTCGGTGCCGGAAATCATCGAGCACGGCCTCACCGGAGGAATTGTTGACAGTATGGAAGAGGCGATTGCGGTGCTGCCGCAGGTCATCGCACTCGACCGGAAAAAGGTGCGCCAGCGGTTCGAACAACGCTTTTCCGCCACACGGATGGCGAAAGATTATGTGCGCGTCTATCATAAGCTGCTGGCATCGACGAAAGCCGGCGACCGCCTGGAACAGGATCGCCAGCGTGCACTGCCGGACGGCGAGCATGCCACCGACCTAAGGCTTCAGATTGTTTAGCCTAAGCACGACCGAAACGCTGATCGAGGAGACTCTGGAGACCCCGTTCTATATCCCCGGGACGGGATCTTCGACACGGCCTCGCCGCACCCTCAAGCAGGGTGACTGCTTCGCCGTGCTCGACAGTCACGCCGATATCGGCGCAACGCCTGGCGGGCCCGATGGAATTTTCTATTGCGACACCCGTTATCTGTCGCACCTCGAAATACTGCTCAACGGATCACAACCGTTGCTGCTGGGGTCGAACGTGCGCGACGACAACTCGATCCTCATCGTCGATCTGACGAATCCAGACATCCTTCTCGATCAGAAGCTCAGCCAGCCGAAAGATGTTCTGCATGTCGTGCGTACCTTTTTTCTTTTGCGCGGTGTTGCCTATCAACGCCTGCGTATGCACAACCACGGCAATAGTCCCTTTGACGTCCGGCTTTCGGTTGCGTTCGGCAGCGACTTCGCCGACCTGTTCGAAGTGCGAGGACTGCGCCGTGTGCGCCGGGGCGTCGCAACCGTCGAGGTCGGTGAAAGCAAGGTTTCGCTGAAATACCAAGGCCTCGATGGCAAACGGCTGCGTACGACCGTGCTGTTTGACCCCGTGCCAGAGCAACTATCAGGACGCGCCGCATCTTACGCCTTCGAGCTGCAGCCAAACGAATCCCGGTCGGTTTATGTGACGGTTAAGTGCGATCCCGGCGTCGTGGACAATGTCGCCCTTCCGTTTCGCAGGGGCCTGCGGGCGGCGTTCCATGCGCACCAGACCGCCAGCCGTGGCATGGCCACGATCACCAGCTCGAACCAGATTTTCAATGAAGTGATGTGCCGCTCGATGGCGGACCTCGCAATGCTGACCACCGACACGGCCCAAGGTCCCTACCCTTACGCGGGCATCCCCTGGTACTCGACCACATTCGGCCGCGACGGCATCATCACTGCGCTTCAAATGCTGTGGTGCGATTCCCGTATAGCCAAGGGAGTGCTGCAACGGCTCGCCGCTTTTCAAGCCACCGCATTTGATCCGCGCGCCGACGCCGAGCCCGGAAAAGTTCCGCACGAAATGCGGGGCGGTGAAATGGCAGCGCTGCACGAAGTACCGTTCGGCCTTTACTATGGCAGCGCAGACGCAACGCCGCTTTTCGTGATACTGGCCGGACTCTACGCAGAACATACCGGCGACAACGAGACGCTTCGCGAGCTTTGGCCAAACGTCGATGCAGCGCTCGATTGGATCGATGGACCGGGCGATCCGGACTGCGATGGCTTCGTCGAATACCGGCGCGCCGACGAGAACGGCCTCGCAAACCAGGGCTGGAAGGACTCGCACGACGCGATCTTCCATGCCGACGGCTCGCTCGCGCAGGGACCAATCGCGCTGTGCGAGGTGCAGGGCTATGTTTATTTGGCGAAACGCTTGGCGGCGCGTGCGGCACGCCGGCTCGGCATGCAGGCGCGTGGCGATGCGCTCGACGCCCAGGCTACCAAGCTCGCCGTACAATTCGAGGCGGCGTTCTGGTGCGCCGATATCGGCACCTATGCGCTCGCGCTCGACGGACAGAAGCGCCCGTGTCGCGTGCGGACGTCGAACGCTGGGCAGGTGCTGTTCAGTGGAATTGCAGCGCCCGAGCGTGCGGACGCGGTAATGCGCGACCTGATGCGTCCGTCGTTTTTTTCCGGTTGGGGAATTCGCACGGTGGCCCGTGACGAACCGCGTTACAATCCAATGTCGTATCACAACGGCTCTGTCTGGCCTCACGACAACTCGTTAATCGCGGCCGGCTTTGCGCGGTACGGACACAAGGACGCGATTGATCGCGTGTTCAAAGGCCTGTTCGATGCCGCGGCCTACATGGACCTGCGCCGACTGCCCGAACTCTATTGCGGATTTCAACGCAGTCGCGAACGGGGGCCAACCCTCTATCCGGTCGCCTGCTCGCCGCAGGCCTGGGCCGCAGGTACGCCGCTCCTGCTGCTGCAATCTTCTCTCGGCCTCGAATTCAACCCCGCCCGAAACGAAATCTTGTTGCGCAGACCACGGCTTCCGCCATTCCTCGAAGAGGTGACCCTCCGCAATCTGCGTCTTGGTCGATCTGTTCTCGATTTGATGGTGCGCCGGCACGGAAACGACGTATCGCTCCAGGTGCTGCGCAACGAGGGCCAGATCATGGTAGCCGCGGTTTATTCGTAACACCAAGTGTAGGGCCAACAAAGGTGATGCGATCTACGTTTGGCGACCGCAACAAATGACGTGTGTCAGCTTTAGAGCGGTCGCAGCTGGAGCGAAGAGACACCGAGGGAGACATCGAGGGCGACCGATCCCTCCAGCGAGATCGGCTGAAGCGCAATGGTGCGCCCAGAGCCGCCGACCAGAACGTTGGCACCTACGCCGAGGCCGACAGCGATGTCGCCGCTCGCGCCCACGTATTCGCCAGCAAGCGCGCCGAACGGAATGCCAACTGTGGGAGCAAGTACAGCCCAGCCGAATACACCACCTGCGCTGATACCAATGTTGAGCCCAATCATATTGAGTGCGCCAGCATAGGCCTGCGGCGGAAGATTTGGCGTGCTTGGAGTGAACCGACACTCCATCGTCTGGTGGCCGGCAATAATGAAGCCGATGCTAGGGTTGACCACGCATCTCAGCATACCGGCCTGCGTCCATGACGGCGGGGCCTGGGCGCCGACAGGCGCGGCAAGCAGTGCACCCAGCGCAAGTGCCGCCACGGTCGAACAGATCTTCAACATCGAATGACTCCTTCAAATTTGTATTGATCGCGCTATGCCGCCCACATCAATAGCAAGGCGGATAAGGGTAGTAACCGCACATCGGGCGAGCGTAAGGGGCCGCATATGCTCCGTAGGCCGCCGCCGCACCGTAGGCCGCAGCAGCACCTACGGCAGCGGCCCCCGCGTAATATGCGCCGCGATAGGCGCTACGTCGGGCAACGCCGGCAAACGATAGCGGCGTAAATGGTCTGCCAATGATGTCGATGAAGATTGCTGCAGCACCATCGGCGCCAGTCAGATTTCCCTCAAGAACATCGACGTCGAAAGTAAGCCGGTCGCCCTCGAGCTTCGGCGTCTTCAGCACGACCACCGCGTCGCGGATTGCAGAACCGTCCTTGCTGAACGCCGACACGGTTGCGTTCGGGGGATCCTTTGCGAAGTTGTCGCTGCCGGTCGCCCAATCCTCAATGATGTGGCTCGTAAGGTCGTGTCCAGCCGCACGAACGGGCCGGTCAGCAAAAACGATAGAGTTTGGTGCTACTCCGGTCAGCACCAGTTTATTTCCCTGCAAGCTGACGCCCTGTGAGTTGAGGACAATGAGCGAGGGAACGACTTCTGGCTTGGTCACACCACCGATGGTTTTTTGAAGTGGCACGTGTGGCGAAGCGCCTGTGGCAGTTTGTGCAAACGCAAATCCCGGCGCACAAAGCGAACTGACGACGATCGCGACTAAAAGTGTAGTGCGGGTCATGCTGTACTCCATTGCGGGCGACGTCATTCGAGCGCAAAGATTCGCGACCGTCGAATGCATCCGATCGCGGATATCGATCTAGCAAGAATCAACGACAACGAATCAGTTGGCCTTTAGGCCAATGGGTTGTGAGCGTATGGCTCTTTATAGGTAATTTATTCTCGTGCTCGTCGCCGCAATCTGAATTGAACGAGCGTAGCGCGCACAGTTTATGAGCATATGACAGTTGCACGCGTGAGGCCTGCAACTTGAGTCGGATTAGGCAATATATTACTGGCGCGTCGATGTCCGCTTTGGGTCATCAGCGGACATTTAAAGGCGTCAGCATCGTGTCCGCTTTAACCCCAAAAGCCGACATGCCTAATCGTCAGTTATCGCTGGGCTTGCCCTCGATCTTCGGCAACTGGTCCGGATTTTGCGCCTTGGGCTGGGCGCTGGCGCGGTTTGCGAGCTCGACTGTGAGACGCTCTGCAGCATCCGGGGACATTTGCCCGAGGATTTCCGACATTTTGCGCGGGTTAATCTGGGTCGATACATCGACGAGGATCTTCAAATCGAGACGATCGAAAATACGGGCGGCGTCCTTTGACTTCATATTCTCATACATGGACACTATGCTCTTGAAGCGTTCGGTCCCAATCTTGTCCCGTGTTCCCATCGCGGTGTTGACGCGGCCTTCGGTGTCCTTGAGTTCAGTGACTTTATCCTCCAGGCGCCTTTCCGCCGCTTTGATCAGGCTCTCGCGCATTTCCAGCTCTCGGTTGCGCGTATCGAGCTCCTGTCGACGGGTCTGCAGCCGCTCAAGGATCGCCCGCTCGCCCGGGGACGCAACACGCCCCGGCTCCAAGGGAATAGCCGCCCCGGCAACTTCGAGTTTCGGCGACTCCGGCGGCTTGTCGCTAACCCGGAGTGCGGGTTCGCTCGGTTTGTCATCGCCGCCGACCGACCCCGTGACGTCGGCGCGCGAATTGAAATTGAACATCTCCTGCGCCCAGGGCTGTTTTCGGCCCGACGCGTCGAGCTTGCCTTGTCTGTCGGCGATGATGATTTTCGGCTGCTCCGGCACACTCTCGGCTGGAACGATCCTCAACCCGGTCTGGTATTGCACCTGCATCCTTTGGGCGAGCGTGTAGCCGCCGTCGAATACAAGACCTGAGACTTTGAGGACAAGCAGGCTGATCGTGGCAAACAGCACGATCGGTATCAGTCGCACATCGCGCAACAGGCGATTCATGCCGCCTTGCCGCCAATCCGGGAGCGCGTTCTCTCTGCGAAAGCCTGCGCAGCAGCAGCCACCGCGTTGGCACTTTGCAGCGCCTGCGATTCGTTCGGCCGAGAAATACCGGTGATACGGACGAGCCGAGCCAACAACTGGTTGCCCGCGTTAAGATGCTGATCAAGCTCTGCCGCGAGGATCTCGCCACGATCCAGCCGATCACTCAGGGCTTGTTCACCCTGCTGCATTGTCAGCTTCAGACCACCAATCGCCCGGTCGGCGATCTCGGTGGCGGTCACGAGTTCAGAAATTGTCGCACGCAGCGACTGCTCATCGGCCTTAAGCAGACGGAGCTGCTTGTTGAGTCGGACGCAATACAGGATCGTGAGCAGGAGCAGGATTGAGACCATGGTCTCCACCAGTAAACCGTAATGGTAGCTCACGGTACCTCCAATGGCGTCGTCGTTGTCGTTTCGTCAGCGTTTTCGAACATGGCGAAAGTGGTCCGCGGCTTGCGCAGCGGCTTGGAAACCCGCACGGCAACCCGATCGCCGACCCGTCCCATGCGGCCTTCAGTCAACGTGACGTCACCGCATCTGACGGTGACCATAGCTTCCGGTTTTAGCTCGAGCATCAGCGTGTCGCCGACATTGAGACCCATCATCCGTCGCAACGGCAGGCGCGCCTCGTAGAGAACAGCGTCCACGCCGATCCGCGCCTGGCCAATTTCAGTCGCGAGATGGCCTTCCCAAATAGGGTCGCGGCCGAATTTCTCGCCCATGAACATCTGCAGGAGCACTGCGCGGATGGGCTCGATCGTAGCGTAAGGCAGCAACAACTCGATCGTCCCGCCGCGATCTTCCATGTCGATGCGTAAGCGCACCAGAATGGCGGCATTGGCGGGCCGCGAGATTGCGGCAAACCTCGGATTGGTCTCAAGGCGGTCGATGTTTAACCTGACCGGAGAAAGCGGTTTGAAGGCCAATTCGGCGTCCGCCAGAACGACTTCGATCATCCGCTTCACGAGATTGGTTTCAATCGTGGTGTAGGGTCGGCCTTCGACCCGAATTGTGCTCTGGCCACGTCTCCCACCGAGCAGCACATCGATGATCGAATAGATCAGACTGGAATTGACCGTCGCCAGTCCGAAGTTGTCCCATTCCTCGGCCTTGAAGACTGCAAGAATTGCTGGCAACGGAATTGAATTGAGATAGTCGCCGAAGCGTACCGAAGTAATACGGTCGAGCGAGACTTCAACGTTGTCGGACGTGAAATTGCGCAGGCTCGTCGTCATCAGTCGCACCAGGCGATCGAAGACGATCTCCAGCATCGGCAAACGCTCGTAGGAGACCATCGCCGAGTCGATGATCGCGCGGATGCCTGAGTTATCGTTGAGCGAAACATCGGCGAGACTGAAGCCAAGTAGGCTATCGATCTCTTCCTGGTTCAGAATGCGCTCGGCGCCACCCTTGGCCGACTGTGGGCCGCCGCTGTCATCGCCGATTGCCGCCCATTGCGCGGCGGCCTCATCGGTCCCGATCGAGGCAGGCGTTTCGGCGTTGGCCGGAGCTGCACCCGAGTCAGATTCCAGGGCGAGGCCCCATTCGGCGGCCAGTGCGTCCTGGTCGATTTGGTCTTTTGTGGCCATCGATGCGAGCCGCCGATCTTGTTCTCGTTATTGAACGACGATTTCCTTGAACAGAACGGCCGTGATGCGATTGGGCGCGACGGCCGCGTTGACCCGGCGGGTCAATTCCTCCTTGAGACGATAGAGACCGGCCGATCCGTCGAGATCGGTCGGTCGCAACTCGCGTAAATACGTCTGAAAGGCATCAAGGACGCGCGGCATCAGCGGTTGAATCTGCGGCACCAAGGTTGCGTCCGGCAGTTCGAGCACGATCTTGACCTTGAGATATTGGGTGCGATCGGCGCCCGTATTCGACAGATTGACCAGCACGTCAGGCAAATCGACGAATGTGGCCGGCTTGGCGGCCACTGGTGTTTCTTTGTGGCCCGAGCCCTTGAAGAAAAAATAAGCGCCCCCGCCCCCACCGACGAGCACCAGAAGGCCGGCGCCGCCGATTATCATCCACTTCATCGAAGGCAGCTTGAATTTCAGAAAGGCGAATTTCGATGCCGCTGCCGGCTGCTCGCCCCCGCTTTCCGGCTTGTCGTCTTCTTCCTCGACGTCCGCCGGTTTCGCCTTTGCCGCCATGATGACCCCACTTCGCGACGTTTGGCGCGCCGGCGCGCATGTTCGGCCAAACATCGCGCTTCGACGGGCCCACGCGCCCCAAAATCGAAGGTAGGTCGGTATGGTTAACAGATGCTTTCTTGTGCCCTTTTGACGGGAATCTTTTGCCGGGTTCGTTGCCAAAAAGGTTGTTTTTGCCCGCGAATGCGACCAGCCCCTTTTCTCTAAGATATTGAAATAACATACATTTCAGAGTTGGCATGGCGCCTGCAGTTCTCAAGTGGCCGCAGGCTTGGGAGAGCTCGCGGTACCGCTACGACAGGACTGGCCTCGGGAGGGCCGAAGCCTTGTCGAACTGCAAGGGGAGTTACCGATGCAGAATGCACTTCTGGTCGGACTGTCACGCCAGGTCGCGCTCGCGCGCGAACTGGATGTGGTCGCCAACAACATCGCCAACCTCAACACCGCCGGGTTCAAAAGCGACGGCGCCGTGTTTGAGGAATACGTCAGTCCGATCGCGCGCTCCGAAAATTTCATGAGTGCCGATCGACCCGTCAGCTTCGTTCATGATCGTGCGACCTGGATCGATTTGAGCCAAGGACCGCTCGAACGCACAGGCAACCCGCTGGACGTCGCGCTTAATGGCCGAGGATACCTGGTCGTGCAGACGCCACGGGGCGAGCGCTACACACGCAACGGTGCGTTGCAGACCAACAGCAATGGCGAACTCGTCACCAGCGAGGGCTATCAGGTGTTGGGCGAGTCCGGACCCATCACCTTTCAGCCGAAAGACCGCAACATCACGATCAGTGAAGACGGCACCGTAAGCGTTCGGGAGGGGAACAACACCGCAACCGACTCGCTGCGCGGTCAGCTGCGGATCGTAAGCTTCGACCAGCCCGGAAGGCTGCAGAAGGACGGCGCGAGTGTCTTCCTGGCTCCGGCCGGAATTGCGCCGCAGGCGGACAAGGTTTCACGCATCATGCAGGGCACTGTTGAGAAGTCCAACGTGCGCTCAGTGGTGGAGATGGCGCGCATGATCGAAGTCACGCGCAGCTACACTCAGATCGCAACTCTTTTGGCACAGCACGCCGAACTGCAGCGTACAGCAGTCGACAAGCTCGCTGAAGTGCCGAACTAAAGCCGGAGACCAGTCCATGCGAGCACTTCACACAGCAGCAACCGGGATGATGGCCCAGGAACTCAATGTTCAGGTCATCTCCAACAATATCGCCAACATGCGGACGACTGGCTTCAAACGCCAGCGCGCGGAATTCCAGGATCTCCTCTACGAATATGTAAGCCGCGTCGGTACGCAGACTTCATCCCAGGGCAATATCCTTCCGGCCGGAATCGAGCTGGGCTCAGGCGTCAAGACAGTCGGCACTCCTCGTCTGATGAGCCAAGGCGAACTAACTCAGACAGGCAAGGATTTCGATCTCGCTATTCGTGGAGAAGGCTTCTTCAAGATCCTGCTACCCGACGGCCGCACCGCTTACACGCGAGATGGGTCGTTCGAACTCGACGCGCAAGGCCGGCTAGTAACCGCACAGGGAAATCTTGCGCAGCCGGGGATCACGATTCCGCAAAATGCCACTTCGGTATCCATCAACGCGCAGGGCCAAGTGCTCGTGAGCGTGCCCGGAACCAATACGCAGAGCCAGGTTGGCCAGCTCGAGCTCTCGATATTCGTCAATAAGGCCGGCCTGCAAAGCATGGGCGATAACCTCTATCTGGAGACGCCAGCCTCAGGCGCGCCGCAGAACGGCAACCCGACCACCGATGGTTTCGGCAATCTGCAACAAGGCTTTCTTGAACAGGCCAATGTCGAAGCCGTAAGCGAGATATCCGATCTAATCGCAGCACAGCGCGCCTACGAGATGAACGCCAAGGTCATCTCGGCAGCCGACCAGATGCTGTCCGCAACATCCAACCTGATGCGCTGAGGTTTTGCCATGATCCGCACAACCATTGCCGCACTCATCGCGCTCGCTGCGCTTGCCTTCTCCGCCAATGCGGAAGTCGTCAGCAAATCGATCGGGGCGCGGCCGGCGCTCAAACCAGAAGCAATCGTAACCGGCGATATCGTTCGCATCGGCGACCTCATCGAAAATGCCGGCATTGTCTCGTCAGTGCCGATATTCCGCGCGCCAGACCTCGGCTACACCGGCAGCATCTCCGCCGACGCCGTGCTTGAGGCAGTGCGCAAACATGCGCTCATCGGCCTAGACACGGACGGCATCCGCGAGATCGTGGTCAGACGGGCAAGTCGCACCATTCAGGCCGCAGACGTCGAGGATGTGGTCGCACAAGCGCTGTCAACGCGTTTCGATCTCGGTCCCAGCAAAGACATTGTTGTGAATTTTTCCCGCGAATTAAGGGCGGTTTACGTCGACCCCTCTGCGCAAGGCTCGCCACGGGTCGCGCACATAGATTTCGACGCCCGCAGCGGCCGTTTCGATGCAACGCTGGAAATCCCCGCAAACGGGAGCAGGTCGAGTCTTGTAAGACTGTCCGGCCGCGCCACACCAACGGCCGAAATTCCCACAGTGGCAAGGCCGCTGGAACGCGGTGTCGTTTTGCGAGAGTCGGATATCCAGATGGATCGGCGGCCGCGCAGTGAAATTGGCCGCGACGTCCTTACAAGTCGGTCGCAAGTCGTCGGATTTGCCGCCCGTGCCAATCTGCAGCCCGGTCGGCCCTTGCGCGCCGGCGAACTGATGAAGCCGGATCTCGTTCAGCGTAGCGAACCCGTGACATTGGTCTACGAGGTGCCGGGCGTCGTTCTCACGTTGCGTGGCAAAGCAATCGATGGTGGCGCGGAAGGCGACACCATCAGTGTAATGAACGAACAATCCAAGCGCATCGTGCAAGGAACGATCGTCGGTCCAGGGCGGGTTGCTATTCGCAACAGTCCACCGCGACTCGCCGCGAACAGCGCGGCACGAGCCGCGGCCGACACCGATGCGCGGTAATGATGAAC
This sequence comes from uncultured Alphaproteobacteria bacterium, assembly GCA_963751535.1. Lineage (GTDB taxonomy): Bacteria > Pseudomonadota > Alphaproteobacteria > Rhizobiales > Xanthobacteraceae > Pseudolabrys. The sequence continues at coordinate 207,922 of CAVVUW010000004.1, read as the reverse complement.
ATGGAATGCCCAACGACGAGATTTCTGAAGTGTCAACTCTGTCTCACGCGTCATCAGTGAAAGCAAGGTCATGAAAGTCGTCATGCTTATGCGTCACGCGGTTCTGGCCGCGCTCGCAAGTCCTCTTCTCAATGGTTGTGCTTATATCGATTCGCTGAAGAATGTAGGCCAACAACCGCCGCTAACGGCGGTTGACAACCCCACGACAAGGCCAGGTTATAAGCCAGTGCAGATGCCGATGCCCGCGGCGCAGCCGGCTGGCTATAACCCCAATTCACTATGGCGCAACGGATCGCGTGCATTTTTCAAGGACCAACGCGCGCGTCAGGTTGGCGATATTCTCACGGTAAAGGTCAACATCACCGACAAGGCGAATATCGACAACGAGACCAAGCGTAGCCGTGCGATGACCGAAGATTCCGGCATCGCCAACTTCTTCGGCAAACCTAAAGTGCCGATCATGAACACGCCCGTTCCGACGCGCATCTTTACGGCCGACTCCAACACGACAATGGATGGCAAAGGTTCAGTGAACCGGTCAGAGGCATTGCAAACCAATGTCGCCGGCGTCGTGACGCAAGTCCTGCCAAACGGGAACCTCGTGGTCGAGGGCAAGCAGGAGATTCGCGTCAACTTCGAAGTGCGTGAACTGATCGTGGCCGGTATCGTCCGTCCCGAAGATATCGAGAGCGACAACACCATCGATTTAAGCAAGATCGCGCAGGCCCGCATCGCTTATGGCGGGCGCGGCCAAATCACCGAGATGCAGCAGAACCGTTACGGCGAACAAATCTTCAACGTGCTTCTGCCGTTCTAGTCTGTCGCGTGAGTTTCGTGCCTCCCGCGCCGTTTCGCAACGCGCGAGCGCAGACGGCGTCAACGACGCGGCCTCCGGCTGCTCCCCGGTCGGAGGCCGCGATCGCTTTTGGAGCGCATAAAAATGCCCGGCGCCAGGCCGGGCATTCTGTTGCAGATAATTGTTTCAGTCGTCGCGATAAACGCGTTCACGACGCTCGTGTCGCTCTTGCGCTTCAACCGATAGCGTTGCGATCGGGCGCGCTTCCAGGCGTCGCAAGGAAATTGGTTCACCGGTTTCTTCGCAGTAACCGTAGGTGCCGTCATCGATGCGGGTAAGCGCTTCATCGATCTTAGAGATCAACTTACGCTGCCGATCGCGCGCCCGCAGTTCGATGGCACGATCTGTCTCGGAGGAAGCCCGGTCGGCAATATCAGGGTGATTCTGATTTTCTTCCTGGAGGTGCTGCAGCGTCTCCTTGGCCTCCTTGAGGATATCCTCTCTCCAAATAAGTAGCTTCGCGCGAAAATATTCGCGCTGCCGCTCATTCATGAACGGCTCCTTGTCGGTTGGCCGATAATTTTTGGTCTTGGCCAGCATACCAAGTACTCCCTGTCTTCTTTTGTTTCTTGGGGGCGCAACTCCCCATGCGCGGCAGGCTTATATACGTCCCGCAATCAGCGGACAATATCGGAGTAAGGCCCCGGGACGTTAATGTTTTAGATGACAGTTCAATGACTTATGGCAGTTGGTGCGTTGGCCTACGCGGGCGCTGTGGCCTAGCGGACACCTGCTTTTGCCAGTTCCACTGCGACGCGCAGGTCGATCTCGCCCAAAACAACGTCGAGCCCCACATCCCCCGAAGCGTCGGTCAGACCCTCTGACGCGACCTTCAGACGCGAAAGCATCGACCGATCCACGTTTCCATCAAGCAGCCCGAGCTTCAGCGCGTCGAGGACATCCAATGCGTTACGGCCTTTGGCAACTGCGCGCTTGCGACGCTGTGTCGGGTCTTCCACGCCCTGAAGAGCAATGAGCGCATCGATCGTCGAGATCGCACGCAGTGATCCCGCAGCGTTGGAACTTCGGGGCGAGGCATCCTCAGTGACCGTGAAAGCGCCGCCACTGGCGCGGCGAGCGGTTGTCGGCGACGTCGCAAGTGCCGTTCCATTAGGCCCGTAGACGCGCATAGCTTTGGCTCCCCCACCCTCAAGTACCATGAGCCTGAGCCGGTATGGTTAATCCCCGGTAAAGAAGCCGGCAAAATTTACCGCCTGCGTACATTCGTGCCCTGTCGCACGAACGCTCATGACAACGCCTCAATTGGAAAACCACCGTGCCGCCAGAGCCTTGCGCGCCCCGGCCACTTTGGCACGCCATTCGCATAACCTTGGCAGTCAACCGTCACATTGGGGAGCAGTGATGACGAGGACTTTGCGGGCCGCGTGCCTGAGCGTGATTTTGGCCTTGTGCGTCCCGGTTAGCGCCGGGGCAACCTCGCGCATCAAGGATCTCGCCAATATTGAAGGCGTGCGACAGAATCAGTTGATCGGCTACGGCCTCGTGGTCGGACTCAACGGCACTGGCGACACCCTCAACAATATTCCGTTCACGAAGCAATCGCTGACCGCGATGCTGGAGCGGCTCGGCGTCAACATCCGCGGCCAGACGATTCGTACCGGCAACGTCGCCGCAGTGATGGTGACCGCCAATTTGCCTCCTTTCGGCACCCAGGGCACGCGCATCGACGTCACCGTCTCAGCCATGGGCGATTCCAAAAGTCTGCAGGGAGGAACTCTCCTGGTGACACCGCTGCTGGCAGCTGACGGCAACGTCTACGCGGTGGCGCAGGGCTCTCTGGCGATCGGCGGATTCCAGGCCGAAGGTGAAGCCGCCAAAATCACACGTGGCGTGCCCACCGTTGGCCGCATTGCCAACGGCGCTCTGATCGAGCGCGAAATCGAATTTACGCTAAATCGCCTGAACCAGTTGCGGATGGCGTTGCGCAACCCGGATTTCACCACGGCCAAGCGCATCGCGGCCGCGATCAACGACTATATCGGTTCACCGTCGGCGGAACCGATCGACCAATCCACCGTCGTGATCACGGTGCCCGCCAAGTCCACGGCAAACATCGTCAGTTTCCTCACCGAAATCGAACAGTTGCAGATCGAACCGGATCTGCCGGCTCGTATCGTCATTGATGAACGTTCCGGTGTCGTCGTAATTGGCCGCGATGTACGCGTCTCGATGGTCGCCGTTGCCCAAGGCAATTTGACGGTAACCGTTTCGGAGACGCCCGAGGTCAGCCAACCGCTGCCATTCTCGCGCGGCGGCAGGACGCAGGTGGTGCCGCGCACCCGCATCGGCGTGCAGGAAGACGGCAAGAAAATGTTTGTGGTCAGGGAGGGCATCTCCCTGCAGCAGGTGGTTGACGGCCTCAACGCCATGGGTATCGGCCCGCGCGATCTCATCACGATCCTGCAGGCTATCAAGGCGGCCGGCGCGATCCAGGCCGACATCGAGGTGATGTGATGGCAGGCGCCCTCGCCTTGTCCGCACCGGGTCAGAAGCCGGTCGATCTCCTCATCAATAGCCGTGAGTCAAACAAATTCACGCCGACAAAAGAGATGAAGGCGCGTTCGACGTCACAGGACTTCGAGGCCGTATTTCTCAATTCGATGTTCCAGAACATGTTCACAGGTATCACCGGTGAAGGCCCCTTCGGCGGAAGCGGCGCCGTCGGGGTGTGGCGTTCGATGCTCACCGATGAATATTCCAGGTCGTTTGCCAAGGGGGGCGGCATCGGCATCGCCGATCAGGTCTACCGCTCGCTTATGGCGCGACAGGAGGTCCAGTCATGACACCCGCAGGATCCGTGACCACAAACGCGAACATTGAGACGGCAATCGCAGGCTTGGAAGCAATAATGGATCGGCTGGAACAGACTATTGCTGAAGAAACGGCGCAGGTGCGCGCCGGCCGCCTCTCCAAAGCATTCGACCTGGAGAATGCCAAGATCGAATGCGCCCGCCTCTACCTGATGGAGAGCGAGCGCCTGAAGACAGCCAAAGGGGCACTCGCGCCGGCCGCGTTCGATCGCCTACGCCGCCGACACGATGCTTTCCAAGACATGCTGCGCATGAATCTTACCGTGCTGGCAACCGCGCACGCGGTGTCCGAAGGCATAATTCGCGGTGTGTCAGGAGAACTTGCGCGCAAGCAAGCTCCATCGACCTATAGCGCCTCGGGCCGCGCGCAAGCTCCGAGCACAAAGACGAGTCCGCCGCTGGCCGTCAGCCGCACCCTCTAGACCTCTCGTCGAAAACGCGGGTTTACTCAGGCGCTGCGGTTTCTCAGCCGGGAAAAGGACTCGTCCCCAGCGAATACGCTTTCGAAATGGGCAAGTGTGCCCTTGGAGGGCGTTGCAGCAAGGTGCTGCGCGGACGGCATCTCCCGCGAGCCCTGCGTCGAAAAATACCAATCAGCCGGCGTTTCCCCAATTGCGCTCGTGAAGTTGTTGCAGCGCGGCGCTTCGGCGAGAAGCCCAAGCCATTGAATCATGAAATCCTGCGCCGATATCACCGGTGTGCGAGTCTTCGCAATGTGGCGAACGGCATTGGCTGAAATTTTCTCGCGCACCTCGGGCAGCAAAAGCAAATTCTGCAATAGCGATGCCAGCTCTTCGACTGATGCCGCGATAAAGCCGGTCTCGGCATCGCGAATAATCGCCATTTCTGCTGGATTGTTGAGCACCAGCGCCGTCGAACCCAACGACATCGCCTCGATCAAGGCATTTTCTGCAGTTCCATAATGTTCGCGTTGGAGTGGGTAAAAAAAGATGTCCGCTTGAGCCAGCGCCTCGGCCGAATCGGAGGCGTGCCCCATGAACCTGACACGGTCGGGGTGACGCATGGTTCTCGCGCGGGCAGTCACTGCTCCGGCCTGATCTACCTCGCCCCAAACGGAAACACGCAAATCGTCATCGACCACCGCGTCGATCGCATCGAAAAATCCCGGATGCATTTTCAGGAAATCGACGGTTCCCAGATAGGCGACCCCTGGCTTGCGGCCGCGCGCAACCCGCGGCCGAGCATCCGCAAAGCCGAAGCCGCTGTTGATCACGGTAATTTTTTTACGCTCTGCCGTGTGTAGATTTGAGACCGAGGGTATCGAGAGCGACGCGCTGGTCGTGAAGACAAACCGCCCGGCTTCCGTCATGAGCCCAGGCGGTATCCTCGGGTTGAAGAGTCCAGATATATGCGACCAGAATATGCTGCGCATCGCGGGAAACTCCGCGCGCGCAAGACACTCGAGCATGCGTGGATGATTCCAGAATTCGAACTGGACGATGTCCACTGTGCGCGCGAGCGACACAACGTGATCGAGGCTCTCAGCGACGACAATCTCCGCGCCAGCGGCCTGGATCCTATCGACGAAACGACGATCCCGCGGCGGCTCAAGTAAAACAAAGATCTGTTCCACTATCTCTGGCAGAACAGCGCTGATGTCCGCATGCGCCTTGCCGACCCCACCGCCAAGGTGGGGCGTGACGTGCAGGATCTTCATTCTGCCGCCACGGCGGTGAATTTTCGATCGCTACCGCCCGGCGGAGTTACATCGGGATCGAGAGGCACTAGCGCTTTGAACCGGTCCAGCAGCGATTGCCGGTGCGCATCAATGTTATCCGGCAGGCAGTGGCTCAGTTGGCCGCAATTGCCGCAAACCGAATTTTGACGGCGGCCTCCCTCGAGATGCTGAAGTCGCAAGGCATTCATCGCCGCCGAATTCCAGATCTCCTTCATGGATTGCGTGCGCACATCGCCAATTACGAGCTTTCGACCCCAATCCAGAAAACAAGAGCTGACCAACCCGTCGGCGTTGACGGAGTAACCGTAAAAAATATACGGGCAGGTATCGGTTTCACCGATGTCCTGCTGGTAGATGCCCTTGCTGATCTTCACGCCAGTGTGCTTCTCGATGTCGAACTCGGGCCAGCACGGCGCGAAATTTTCGACAAAGATCCGGTCACAGTGATCGCCGAAAGTGTCAAAAAATTCCTGGCGCTGCGCCTCTGTAATGAGTTCGGCCGGAATTTTGACGACGATCTCGCAATTGCCTTTGTTGGCATTGATCCATTTGACGTTATCTACGAATTTTTTGAAGTCGAACTTGAATCCCGTAAAACGCAGGTAGCCTTCTTCATTCATTCCGTCGACGGAGATGTTGATCTTGTCGATCCCGGCCTCAAGCACAGGGCCAACACGATCAGGGGAAAGCAAGGTCCCGTTTGTCGTCGTATCGATATAGTCGACGCGGCCCGACTTTTTCGCGTAAGCGACCATGTCGGCCAATCGCTTGTTCAGGAATGGTTCTCCATCCTTGTACATGCGGAGTACTTTGATCGGCTTTTCAAACTCACCCAAATTGTCGATGATCTTCTGGAAAAGTTCGAGCTTCATTGCGCCCTGAAAGCGTCCGGTCTCAGCGATCATGTCGCGATGACCAGTCGGGCAAAATGTGCATTTGAAATTGCAGGAGCTTGCCGGATCAACGAACACGATGAATGGCGTTGCCAGCGGGATCACCGTCTCGAGTGGCGTGCGTCCGACAAGGTTGATCCGAGGTTCGAGCCTGGCTTTCATGGAATGTCCTGTAAAACGAAGCCAGCTCCGTCCTACAGGAGAATGGTTAACAGGGATTAACCAAACCGAAGTTCAGCCGTGGTTGAGGACACCGACAACACACGGTGGATCCAGGTGATCTGGGCGCGCCCCAAACCGAAGCAGATCTCGGCGGCCATATTCGTCCGCTATTTTCTCGGCGATTTCACGCACCGTGATTGGCTTGCCCGAACAGATATTGACGGGGCCTTGAATTGACCCGAGTGCGGCATCGGCAATCATTCGGCCAGCATCTCGTACATCAAGATAATCACGAATCTGGGTGCCGCTTGATAGCTCGACAGGCTCTCCGACGCTCAGTTTGGCGTGAAGAAGTGGCACCAACCGGCGTGCATCCTCGCCTTCCCCGAAAAGATAAAACAATCGGCACCATGCAAACTCGATTCCGCTTTCGGGCAAGTGCCTAGAAAGTGCGGCGAAAGTATCGGCTTTTGCCTGGGCATACGGTGTCGAGGGCTTCATGGGTGTGGCAATGGATAAATAGCCGACATTGAGGTCGTATTCGAAACAGGTGCCAATTCCGACCAAACGACGAATGCTTGCGCGCTCTGCACCTTCGGCAAGGCGCAACGTCCCCAAAAAGCATTCATGATTCTTCGGCGATTGCAGGTACTGCCCGGGCTCGACATACCAGGCTGCGTGAATCACAGTATCGATATCGCGACATACATCGGCCCACCACGCTGCGCTTTCAGCGAAAAGATCGGGGCTTGTGACGACCTCGACCGCAGATGTCTTTGCATTCTGAACTTTCTTGGCATTTCTTACGACGACGCGCACGGCGCGCCCACGCGCCTGCAGAGCGCGCAATATCTGTCGGCCGACGAATCCGGTCGCACCAGTCAATAGAATTAAGGAGCGAGAAGCGGCCATCGGGCGTCTTTATCCGATATGTCGGAAACCGCGCGCGGCCACGCAATCGCGAGCCTGGGATCATTGAAGCGTAGGCCAGCTTCGGCCTCGGGCGCATAAGGCGCACTTACCAAGTAGAAGATACTCGTTTGATCCGTTAGTGACTGATAACCATGGGCAAAGCCCTTTGGCACGTACATCATCAAGCCATTCTGCTCGGAAAGTTCAGCGCCAAATGCACGACAAAAAGTTTCCGAGCCTTCGCGCATATCGACAATTACATCATAGATGACACCTTTGGTGCATCTCACGAGCTTGGTCTCCGCGTGCGGCACACGTTGGAAATGCAGACCACGTACGGTGCCGGCGTGTGAATTCGTGGAGATATTAGCTTGCACATAGGCGCTTTCGAGGCCGTGCGCTGCAAATTCCTGCGCGCAAAATGCGCGCGCGAACGTCCCTCGCGAATCGAGACGCAGCTCAAGCTCAACCAGATAGGCACCCGCTAATGATGTCGGCGTAAAGCGCACTGCTAGCCAGCCAATTTGGCGCTGTTTGAAGACGCCGCGTTGAGGGCAGCTTCGAAGTCAGAAATTTCCGCCTCACAAAGCAATCTTGCGTCGGTTCCCAGATCGTGCGCGCGGTACCAGGCGATCGTCCGCTTGACCGTTTCGACCAAAGTCAATTTCGGCGTGACACCTAACACCTCTGCTGCTTTCGTGGCGTTGAGAGCGAGCCACGCCGACTCGTGCGGGCCTTCGCTGCCATCGCGATAGTCTACCCCTCCCCCGCCATAGACCGTGCGGGCCAACTCAACCAAATCGCGAACGATGACGGTTTCGCCGCTATCGGGTCCGAAGTTGTACGCACCGGCCAAAGTCGGCCGATACCACAGATACTGGGCCAGACTCAGGTAGCCGAACAAAGGCTCCAGAACGTGCTGCCAAGGTCGAACTGCGTTCGGTTGACGAACGACGAGCATCCTTCCCGCTTGCCACGCGCGCACGGCATCGGGGATTAGCCGATCCTCCGACCAATCACCGCCGCCGATCACGTTTCCGGCGCGCGCGCTTGCCACTGCGATCCCCTGCCCCGATAAGTACGACTCACGATAGGATTTAATAGCCAATTCGCTCGCGGCCTTGCTCGCGCTGTACGGGTCAAGGCCGCCCAAGGCGTCATCCTCACTGTGCGGCACAACTGATTTTGCGTTTCGATAAACCTTGTCGGTGGTCAAGATCACGGCCGCTCGGACGCTGCGAGATTCGCGGAGCGCCTCCAGAACGTGGACAGTCCCCATCAAATTCGTCTCGAAGGTCGCCAATGGGCTTTGATAACTCCTGCGCACCAGCGCTTGCGCTGCCAGATGGATAACGATTTCCGGCTCCGCGCCTCTGATCAGATCGACCAACGCGGATACGTCGCGAATATCAGAAAAACGGGTGTCGCAAAGTTCATCGATAGCGGCCTCAGCGAAAAGATTAGGTGATGTGAGCGGCGGCAAGCTGATGCCCAACACCTTCGCGCCCAGGCGATGCAGCCAAAGCGTCAGCCAAGCGCCCTTGAAACCGGTATGGCCGGTCACGACAACACGCTTGCCGCGCCAAAACGAAGCCAACCCGGCAGCTGTCAGTGCCAGATTTTCCATGGTGCTTTGCCGGATGCCCACAACTCTTCCAACATGTTCTTGTCGCGCAACGTGTCCATAGCGTGCCAAAAGCCGCGATGCTCGAAGGCCATCATTTGTCCCATCGCGGCGAGCCGGATAATTGGTGAACTCTCCCAACTGCTGTCGTCACCTTCTATGAGATCGAGGCACCGCGGAGACAGGACGAAGAAACCGCCATTGATCAATCCGCCGTCACCACGCGGCTTTTCAATGAACGCTTTCACCGCGTCACCATGACATTCCAATGCGCCATAGCGTCCGGGCGGACGCACGGCGGTCACTGTCGCGAGCTTTCCGTGGCTTAAATGGAATTCGATGGACGACCGAATGTTCAAATTGCTCAGCCCATCGCCGTAGGTGAAACAAAACGCCCGTTCGCCTTTGACGTAACTCGAGACACGTTTAAGCCGGCCGCCGGTCAACGTGCTTTCACCGGTGTCAACGAGGGTTACGCGCCATGGCTCCGCTTTTTGCTGATGCACGACAACGCTGTTGTCGGCCATGTCGAATGTAACATCCGACATGTGCAGAAAGTAGTTGGCGAAGTATTCCTTGATAACGTAGCCCTTGTAACCGCAGCAGATCACGAAGTCGTTTGCACCGTGCTCCGAATAAAGCTTCATGATGTGCCATAAGATCGGCTTGCCGCCGATCTCGATCATCGGTTTTGGCCTCAAGTAGCTTTCCTCGGAAATGCGAGTGCCGAGGCCACCGGCGAGGATGACGACTTTCATGAGGCTACACTCCACCGGCTGCGGTCAGTCTCGGTGGCACCGTGTCCCGCGGTACAGGTTCCCGTTTGTTGAGGATCGCGTCCCAAAAGTTGAAATAGGCTTGCCCGTTAGCTTTAGAAAATAACGAGATGAAGCCGCTGATCGCTGCCACCATGTCATGAAATGAAAACTGCCCCGATAAGGTCCGCAGCTTCGCACACAATTTTTCCGCTTCGCCGGCGAAGTTTGATTCGAACGTATATCTCTGTTGGCTCTTGAACCGGCGATACATTGCCGAAAACCACAGATCGGCCATGCTCTGGCGTTGCGTAGGCGAGACCGAAGGAAAAAGGGTCGAGTTGCGGATAAGCACCGCACCTTCGAAGCCGCACAGAAACCAGTGCAACTTGTTTATCGACGGATCGAGTGCCGCATCTTTGTAAAACTCTAGATCTTTCTTCTGCGCCGTCTCGGCCGTCTGCCAGACTCCAATGTCATAAAGATAAAGCAATCGATTAAGGCGAGCGAACCGTCCGTTCATCAGATAGAGCATGCAAACAATCTGATCGTGGAAAGAAAAATAGAATGGCAATGTGCGCATGAATGCGAATACACGCCGAACAAGTTCGGTCCGTACCGGCGCATAGTGCAGTATGTTGGGTCCCTCATACCCGAGAAACGCATCCATTCGCTGGGTAACGTCTTCCGACTCGACGTTCCGATAGCCAATGATCGATGAGGCCTGCGACGTCTCAATCGCATATAGCCCCGTCAGTCCGATGACCGTCGGGTCGCTGGCAATTTGCTCAATTGCGGATGGCAGCGCAGCAACGGCGTGATCGAAACAGAAGTCATCGTCGGCCAGCAGAAATACAAACTCACCTGTCGCGAGTTTGAGGATTTCGGAAAAGTTGGTGAGCCCATCGCAGGGCTCGGCAATGACAATCCTGCTGTTTTCATTGCGGAAGTGAGTAAGCAGATCACGCTTCTGCGCATTGCCTGAATTGTCTCGAATGATGACTTCGATATTCGGGCTGGCCCAAGAACATGCCTGGGCTATTCTGGAGCAGGCCAGCAGACCAGGCCGGTTCGTTGCCATCAAAATCGAGAGTTGCACCGCGCCCGCTGCCAGCTGATGGCGCGGTCGGTCGCGCCACGTGGAATCCCGCAGGGCATACCGATTTTGCCCCCACCTGTTTGTTTTTATCTGATTCGTAGTCCTTCCCAGAACACCATTAGCTCTGTGCAACAGCAGCAGGCGGTGGCAAAAACGATTCTGGGTGATTCGCGCTTTTCGACGGGGCGATCGTGCGGCACACGGCCCGATCATTCGCTACACTGCCCGGCCCGCATCAGGCGCACGCGCTGCTGGCCGAGATTGCGACTGCGCGGTGTGCTTTCGCGCCGGCGTCGGCCAAGGCGCCGCTCGCCCTTTACGGTGCGGGAGAACTGGGCCATCTCGCCCACGAATTCCTGAGTTCCGTCGGTCACGACGCCGTTGTGATCATCGACCGCAACGCACGCTGCTTGGCCGAAACTGGCGATTGGTCTGGCATTGAGCTGCTCGAACCGAACCAGGTCACTAAAAAGAGCAAGAGCGATCTTCGCCTCGCGGTCAGCGTTGTCACCTCACCGTACGTACCGATCGAGCATTCTCTCGCGGACATTGGATTCCGTGATATCGTGCCCTTCTACGATTTGGCCGAAAGTTTTCGGCATCTACACCCCCTGTCGAATGGTTGGTTCGCGCCTACCTTTTCACAAGAGGACCATGGTCGTACTGCCCAGGTGCTTTCACGCTGGGAAGACGACAAATCGCGGGCCCATCATCTCCAGTTTCTCGCCTGGCGGCGGCTAAGGGAGGAATGGAATTTCGAACTCGCGCCCTTGGCGCCGAGCGCTCGTTATTTCATTCCAGAAGTGACCAGCGTCTTGAGGGGTGATGAAGTCCTGATCGATGGTGGCGCGCACTACGGCCATGTGACTAAAGCATTTGTCCGAAAAACCAGCGGTGCTTTCGAACAGATCGTTGCATTCGAGCCAGACTCGTCAAATCGCGCGGTGCTACAGGACAATCTGAAATCCTGGCTACCTGACGACCCGCGCGTCACTGTTTATGATTGCGCACTCGCCGATAGCGAAGGCGAAGCGCTATTTCGTGACGATCTCGGTTATGCATCGCAGTTGTCGAACACGGGACACGTGCGCGTCACCGTTCGCTCCCTGGATGGGATTCGAGTAACTCCGACTTTCGTAAAGCTGCACCTCGAAGGTGCCGAGCTTCTCGCTTTGACAGGCGCGCGAGAAACACTCTTGTCGAGTTCGACCGATCATCGCCACGACCGTCTATCACAATGCCGATGGAATATGGAAAACAGCACTCTGGCTCATGGAAACTCTGCCCGAATACCACTTTCTGTTCCGCGTGGATTCTTGGTGCGGAACGGGTGCCGTAGTCTACGCGATCCCAAATGAAAGACGCGGGATCTCATGAGCCGATACGTCGAAGGCGGGCGGCTTATTTTCGATCTCGGCATGAACAATGGCGATGACACGTCATACTATCTCCACCGTGGCTTCAATGTCGTTGCGCTTGAAGCCAATCCGGCTCTGTGTGAGAGCGCTCAGAAACGATTTCGTGCGGCGATCGATGACGGCCGCCTGACGATTGTTAACGCTGCGATCTGGCAAAGAAACGAAAGTGCTACCTTTTACGTCAATCTGGACAACGATCATTGGAGCAGCCTCGACATCGAATGGGCCAAGCGCGACGATAGCCGAGTTCGGGAAATCAACATCCGGTGTGTGACGCTGGCAAGCCTCATCGAGGAATTCGGGTCGCCTCACTACCTCAAGATCGACGTCGAGGGCATCGATCAGGATGTCATTGAACAACTGCGAGGCGTCAACCCTCTTCCGCTTTTTGTCAGTGTAGAAGATTGCCGTTTCGGTTTTCAGTATATGGAGACGCTTGCCGCATGCGGCTACAACGGTTTTAAGTTGCTTGATCAATCCACCGTTCGTCACATGACTGATCCGATAACTAGCCGTCCTTTTCCAGCCGGATCATCGGGTCCCTTCGGCGACGAAGTACCCGGCGCGTGGCGGTCCCACGTTGAAATCGTGAATCTCTATTCCACCACAGTACGTAACTTTGAAGGCGAGCGTCTCGCGCCGCGCACACAGTGGTGGGATATCCACTGCACCCACGTTGAATCGAAGCCGCCAACGTGACCGGCTACCCAAAGTCGCCGGATCGCGCTCCGAATTCCGTGACGGTTAGGCCGTCACCGAGATCTTCAGTCCCGTCACCGTGTCGATTTTCGTGCCATCCGGCATCGTCAGAACGTTGTTTTTCGTATCGAGATAGGCGCCATTGGCCATCTGGATGAGCGACGATGTGTCGATGACCTTGGTCCCGGTCGTCGTATCGATCTGAGTCCCATCAGCCATGGTCAAGATGTTGCTGTTGGTATCGATCGTCGACCCGTCATCGAAAAAAATAATGGGATCGAGCACGTTTTTCGGCGCAACCGCTTGCTGGCTTGCCGACAGGGATGCCAACGCATCCTGGAGCTTTTTCGTATCCGCCGTTTTCTGATTTTGCGATGCTATCTGCGCGACAAGGCTCGACGCATTCGTGACGGTGTTTTGCGATATCAGCGCGAAATTGTTTGCCGTGCTCGCGCTGGAGGACAGAAATGAACTGAGACTGCCGTCGTTGCTGCCCGCGCTCCTCAGCATGCCCAAAAGACCGCCCGCGTTGTTATCGTTCTGGATCGCCGTATAGGTGTCCTTGAGCCAATCGGAGCTCGCGGGAAACAGCGGGCCGTAGACGCTGGTTGCATTTATCATGGACAGGCGACGCCTACACAATTGTCAGCCTGCCGAATGTAGTCGGAGAGTATTAACAAATATCTATTGTTAGCGATTTGCTAACCACGATTGCTGACGGCAATTGCGCGACGAGAAGGATTTTTCGTCAGACGCGCTGCTGAAGCAAATCATTCAAATCCGCGACAACTCATTAACCATGAACTTTTACGGGCCGTTTGGTGGGTCTGTGCGATGACCTTTCCGATCCACTGGATCGACACGTGCGTAACTGCCAGTAGGCAAATAGACCAGAAAGGTACCTAAGATGTCTGACATCGTCCTCTCCGCAGGCGTGCGGTCGAACCTGCTGCAATTGCAGCAGACTTCGGACCTGATCACGCAGACGCAGACCCGGTTGGCTACCGGTAAGCGCGTCAATTCGGCCCTCGACAACGCCATCAACTTCTTCACGGCTCAGGGCCTCGATAACCGCGCCAACGACCTGAGTGGCTTGCTGGACTCCATGTCCAACGCCATCAATACGATTCAGGCGGCCAACAATGGCATCACCGGCATCACCAAGCTGGTGCAATCGGCGCAGTCGCTTGTCAGCCAGGCCAACCAGACGTCCGACACCGCTACGCGGGCGACCTTGGCCACGCAGTTCAACGCCTTGCTGACCCAGATCGGCCAGCTCGCCGGCGATTCCGGCTTCAACGGCGTCAACTTGCTCGGCGGTGATGCGCTGACGGTCAACTTCAACGAAGATGCTTCATCGAGCACGACCGTGACCGGCGTGGACTACACCAACGCCAATGCATCTCCTTTGAGCGTCAACAACTCGACCAACAACTGGGCGGACTCTGCCGCTATTGCGGTGTCCGGCACCCAGCTCACCGCAGCATTGACCGTGTTGCGTTCGGAGTCGCAGACCCTCAGCGCCAACCTGTCGACCGTGCAGATCCGTCAGGATTTCACGAAGGCGACAATCAACACGCTGAGCAACGGTTCTGCCGCTCTCACTTTGGCCGACTCGAACGAGGAAGGCGCGAACCTGCTCGCCTTGCAGACCCGGCAGCAGCTTTCGACCACTGCGCTGTCGCTTGCCTCGCAAGCCGACCAGAACGTGTTGCGCCTGTTCCAATAAGTCGCATCGACATTCGACGAAACGGCGGCCTCCGGGCCGCCGTTTTTTTTCGCGCCTGACGCAATTGCAGTTAATAAATTCTTAACTCGTTCTTTAACCGTCTATCAACCCTAACGTTTCATTATCAGGCCAAGCGATTTGGCCCTTTGCAGGCAAGGAGTTTGCCATGAGTGACATTGTACTCTCTCCAGGTGTCCGTTCTAACCTTCTGCAATTGCAGCAGACTTCGGACCTCATTACGAAGACACAGACCCGGCTCGCGACCGGCAAGAAAGTCAACTCGGCGCTCGACAACCCGATCAACTTCTTCACCGCTCAGGGCCTGTCCGTACGCGCGAATGACCTAAATGCGCTGCTCGACGCAATGTCCACGGGCATCGACACCATTCAGGCCGCCAATAACGGCATTTCAGCCATTACCAAACTGGTTCAGTCGGCGCAGGCCCTGGTCAGCCAGGCCAATCAGACCGCGGATCCGACCGTTCGAGCGACCTTGGCAGCCCAATTCAATGCGCTGCTCCCACAAATCGACCAACTGGCCGGCGACTCCGGTTTCAACGGAATCAACCTGCTGGGCGGCAACGATCTCACGATCGTCATGAACGAGGACGGGACATCGACCGTGGTCGTGGGGTCCGTCAATGATACAACCGCCGGCGATCTCGCGATTAACACCGCAGCAAACAACTGGGGGTCAAACGCCGACATTTTGACCGCCTCGACCCAGCTCTCGACAGCGCTGACGACCTTGCGGTCTCAGGCCCAGGCGTTGAGTTCCAATTTGGCTACTGTCCAGATCCGCCAGGATTTCACCAAGGCGATGATCAATACGCTGAATAACGGCGCTGACAGCCTTACGCTCGCTGACAGTAACGAGGAGGGAGCGAACTTGTTGGCCTTGCAAACCAGGCAACAGCTGTCGACGACCGCCTTGTCGCTGGCGTCGCAGGCCGACCAGAACGTGCTGCGGCTGTTCCAGTAGCCAGATTGACCTTGATGCAGCGTAGGGGAATTGCCCTGCGCCGCGTCCACTTCAACAGACAACGGCAGGGGGCGGCGAGAAATGGGCCTCAAAGTCGAGTTGAAAGCCGGCGAGCGTTTCATTCTCGGCGATTGCATCGTCACCAATGGCAATCAGCGCACGCGGCTGCTGATTGAAGGCGAGGCGCCCATACTGCGCGAAAAAGACATCATGACCTCGGCGCAGGCCGACACGCCGGCCAAGCGCATCTATCTCGTGGTCCAATTGATGTACACCGCTCGCGACCCCCGCGTGCACCATGAAACCTATTTCATTCTGATGCGCGAACTCGTACAGGCCGCGCCCAGCGCGTGGCCGCATATTGTTGCCGTGAGTAATCACATCCTGGCCGGCGAAATGTACAAGGCACTCAAAAACGCCAAGGCCCTCATTGCCTACGAAAAGGAGCTAATCGACCATGCAACGCGCGGCCCAAACCTACGGCGCGGTCGCCAAGCAGACCGCAAATCCGCGTGAGCTCGAGGCAGACCTACTGCTGAGCGCGGCCGCCCGGCTGCAAGCCATTCACGACGGTTGGGATGCTAAACGTCCCGAACTGGATGCCGCACTTGTCTATAATCGCAGGCTGTGGTCGATCTTTGTGACATCAGCTACGAGTGTGGAGAACCCGCTTCCCGCCGGCATCAGGCAAAACGTCGCCAACCTCGGGCTATTTGTGTTCAATCACACAATGGCCATCATGGCGAACCCGAGACCTGAAAGTCTCAACTCGTTGATTAATATCAATCGTGAATTGGCGGCGGGATTGCGCGGCGCCGCCTGAGCTGACCACAGTCCGGAAGTCAAAAGACCGCGGTCCAGCCGCGGTCTTTGCTTTTGAAGCAGGGCGCCAATTACTTGATGAAGTTGACCAGGCTCAACTGGGTCAGCATCGATGTAACCTGCATCGATGCCTGCATTCGGGTCTGAAGCGTTAAAAGCTGCGCTCCAACGTCCTCATTCGATACGCCATCGATCTGCTGCAGGAAGTCGCTCAAGGTCGAGGAAGCTTGCTGGTGCCGATTCTTCGCTGCCTGTAAGGACGTTTGCGCGCTGGCCAGGTCGGTCTCAATATCGGCGATTGTCTGTACACCGGGCTGACCGAGATTGGCCGTTAATCGCTGGTCCAATTCGCTGCTTAAGGCCACACCATTCGGATCGGTCGGCGAGATTGTTACCGCCGCAAGCGTCGCGACATTCTGTACCAAGTTGCGAATGGCATCTTCGTTCGCGCGAGCGCCATACGATACTGACAGTGACTGATCGATCTTTGCCGTGGCTGTCGACCGCGCCGGGTCAGTGCCAGTTTCGCCGGTATACCAGATCACTGTATTGGCGGTCGTCCCGGGAACCATGCCAGTCGCAGCATAGAAGGGTGAGGAGCCTCCCACACGCTGGGGTGGATTGTTGGCGTCCGCGTTGAAGAAATTATTTGACGCGGCAATCGCCGAAGCGGCGGTGAGCGACGAAGCACCAAGCTTTCCGACCGCGGTTCCAAGCGCTGTCTGGAAATTGGTGGCAGTCTGGCCCGGTGTGCCGCCGATCGTAAACTCGTTAGCGCCGGGCGGAGAATTGGTTGTCGCCGTCAGCGTCAGGTTTTCGCTTGTTCCGTCGGGCAAGTTCAAACGCAAGGTTACCGTATCGCCGGGATTTGGAACGGCGGCGGAGAAATCGATGCTCATCGATGCCGGTGCGCCGGTCGGCCCGGACACGGTGGCCCCGGCGATTGTGCTTGTGATCGACGCCAGCTTGAAACCGAACGACGTTGCCTGCTCGGCCACTTGCACACCATTGGCTCCAAGAGCACCGATATTCAGTCGGCCAAGGCCATCGCTGCCCAAATCCGCCTGGTTGCGTTCGGCAATGAGTTGCTTCAGGCCGGCTCGCGTGCCGTCGCCGTTCAAAATGTGATCGAGCGTTTCGACCGCGGGCTTATCCGTGGCCCGACCTGAAAAAAGATACCGGTCACCGGCCTGCGCATTGAGCAGCGCGAGCAATTGATCGAGCGAAGACTGCCCCGTTTGCTGCGCGACGATCGCTCCGCTGCCGTTGCTGATGCCATTTGCCTGCACCATCGCAGATTTCACCGTGCTCGTAATATCAATCATATTACCGAGCGCGGTGTTCATGAGATTTGTGCGGGCCATCACATTGTCGATCGTGTTGTCGTAACCGGTGATCGCCGAAAGCTGCGCGTTCAAGCTGACGGTAACACCACGATCAATGCCCAGCCCGGCATACGTCGCCGACTTATGGCCGGTACCAAGCTGACGCTGCAGGTCGTCAAACTGCGCCCGCATCTGCGTCAGTTGCTGCATAATGAGCGCCGATTGCGCCCCGATCGATGAAATACTCATGTAGTTCTCACATGTTGATCAGGGCATCCAGCATTTCCTTCACCGCCGACATGACGCGAGCGTTGGCGGCATAGGAATTCTGCAAGGTGAGTAGGTTTGCCATTTCCTGGTCGACGTTAACCCCTGAAGCATCGTTGAACCGTTGCTGCAGCGCGTTAAGGACCACGTCCTGTCCCTGCTTTAAATTATCGGCCGAACTTGCAGCTTCGCCTTGCTGGCTCACGACCTGGCGCAGATACGTCGTGAGCGATCCAATAAACGGCGCGCTGGTGGTTCCTATCCCCGTATTCGGCGAAAACGTCAGCGACGCACCGGTCAGCTGTTGAAGAATGAAATCGGGGCGTGTGCTGTCGCCGGCCGGAGTTCCGGCCTGATAGACGACAAGACTGGATGGATCGGCAACGACCGAGGGATTGACGGTGAGGCGAGCCGCGAGCCCGGTGACTTGCGAACCACGTGAAGTGATTGCGCCGGTATATGGGTTCGAGCCATCCGTAAACAATGGAAGCTCGGCACTGCCGCCCATAAGGCCGGTCATCGTCGTTGCGGCCGAAACCGAATTGACATCGACCGTATTTGCTACGCCGTCGTCAAGAATCTCCAGCGTCGTTCCCGACGGATTGGATGCGACCATTCCGGTGCCGGTGAGCGCAGCATTGATCTGCGTAATCACAGAGGCCATGCCGCCGGAGAAATTGATGCCGAAAACAGTATCATTGGCGGTTGCCGTCGCCGTGTTGGACAGCGGCAACGCGGCAGGGTCGTCGACGCGCACCAGGGTTATCGTATGCGGGGTATTGGTCGTGGTGTCGGTGTAATTGATGGTGACCGAATTGCCCTGCGACAGGCCACCAACATCAATGTCGAAACCGTTTTGCGGAAGCGGAGACACCGCCGTCCCCGCGGTCGTTTTATCCGACAACGCCTGCGCCATTCCCGCAGCAAGAGCATCGAGCTGGTTCTGCGCCTGCACGAGATCCTGATCGCGCATCTGCAGGTAGGCGGCGATCGTTCCCGAGCGGATCGAGCGATTTTGGATCAGATCGACAGGCGCGCCTGACGGGGGGATGAGCATGATCGTCCCGACGCCGCGTTGTGACGGATCAGCGCTCCAGTGGGAGGCCGGCGTCATTGTGCCGACGGCATCGAAACGCAACTGTGCTGCTTGAGCTCCGACGAGCTGCGTGCCCGAACTGGTAAAAATACTGACCTGGCCGCGGTCCCCCGCCATCACGTTGATATCCATCAGCTGGGAAAGCTGATCGATATAGGAATCGCGCTGATCCTGAAGCGCTGCCGTCGCACTGTCGCCGGGGGTTGATCCCGCTATTTGCTGATTGAGCGAGGCGATTTGGGTCATCGCCTCGTTGGCACTATTCACAGCGTCGGAAATCGCAAGTTCGGCGTTAGCCCTCTGGCCCTGAATACTGGTGCTCAACTGATTGAGTTGTTGGGTCAACAGCTGCGCGCTGTTGACCACGGCCGTGCGTGCGCCGGGATCATCCGGACTGGTCGAAAGCACCTGCAGCGCGGATGTGAAGCTGTTGTAGACCGATTCCAGCGCCGTATCGGATCCCGGCTGGCCGTAGATCTCCTGCAGCTGAGAGTACATTCGCGCGCGAGTGTCGGCGTAGGACGCGCCGGCATTTTCAACGCGCAATTGGCGCTGAATGTACAGGTCGATCTGCCGCTGGATGTCGCTGACCCGAACGCCGATGCTGGAACTACCACCAGTCGGAACCTGATTGACGACCTTGCGGGTATAGCCGGGCGTATCGGCGTTCGCGACATTCGCCGCGACCATCGAAATGCTGGCCTGATTGACCTGAAGGCCAGAAAGCGCAGACGTGAGCGCTTGCGTCAAACTCATGTGCCGATCTCGATCATTGGCGCCCGACGCTCACGGACGACTATCGGATGACGTTCAGCAGGTCTTGGGACATCTGGTTCGCGGTCGTGATCACCTTGGTGTTCGCCGAGTAGGCTTGCTGCGTGACAATCAACTTCGTGAACTCAGTGGCGATATCGGTGTTCGATGCCTCGAGCGACTGTCCGATGATCTTGCCTGACGATCCCGCGAGCGCGGGTCCGGACTCATTTGTCAATTGATACGCGCCGCCGTCGAGCGCCTTCAGATTGTTGGGGCTGTTGAAGTGGACCAGCGGCACCTGCGCAAGCGCCACGTTTTGTCCGTTGGAGAATGTGCCGATGATGTTGCCAGCATCACTGACGGCGATTGATTTCAACTGGCCGGCCGCATAGCCGTTCTGTTGCAGATTATTTACGGTCGAAGCGCCGCTTGTGTTCGCAAACTGCGTGACACCACCTGTTGGGCTGTTGATCGTAATGTTGCCCAGTGAAGTCGTGTTGATCGTAACGCCGGTCAAGTTGATGTTGGTAACAGGCGGATTCAACTGTCCCGTTGCATCGAAGGTGAAATCGATGCCAGCGTTTTGCCAGGCCGGCTGGACGCCGGTTGCGGTTGAGTTCGTCTGATAGAACAGCTGCCAGGTGTCCTGGCCACCGTTGGCGACGCTGTCCGTCTTGGCCCATCTCAACTGAAGATTGGCCGGCGTTCCGATAGCGTCATAGATCGTGACGGAACCACCGTCGATCAACTCGTTGACGAACGTGGAGACGTCGGACCCGATGACCACTCCCGCTCCTGCGGTCGTGGGATCGTGACCCGCGGTAAAGTCAGTTGGATTAAGCAGTTCGGAATTTGGCGTCGTCGCGATGTACGAATTCGTCTGTGGCAAGGACGGAAGGTTTATTCCGTAGTTCACCTGGCTGGTCGCGCTAGCCGGCAAGAAATTGCCCTGGAACTGCAGCGGCGCAGCGACGCTGCCGACTGGATTGCCGGTCGTTGGATCGATCGGAATGCCCTCAAGAAAATATCCTGCGCCGTTGACCAGATACCCATTGGCGTCCAGCTGAAAGTCGCCGCGGCGGGTATAGCTGTCGATCCCTCCAAAGAGCGGCAAATTTCCATTGAAGCCGGTCGGTGCCTGCACGACAAAAAAGCCGTTGCCGTTGATGGCCATGTCGGTTGTCGACGTTGTGCTTTGAATCGTCCCTTGCACGTTGTTTGTTGCGCGCGAGTTGGCGATCACGCCGCCGGCGATCTGGTGCGTGGGGACCGAGTCTCCCGGGATCAGGTCGGCGAAATTCGTGTCGATGCCTTTGTAGGCGGTCGTTTGAGAGTTCGCGATATTGCCGGATATGTTTTGCATGGCGAAGGATTGCGCCTGCAGACCACTGACCGCAGTTGTAAGAGCGTCGAACAAGCCCATGACTTCATCTCCACAAACAGGACACGCGTCGCCCCTGAAGGGACTCGCAAATTCGAGCAGGTCGTCGCAATCAACGTGCCATTTTAATTATTCAATAATATCAATCGCTTAAAAGGAAACGGCGGCACCGCAATGCCGCCGTCCGAGGTTCTTTCTGCCGCAAAGCGGCAGATATTGCCGGGCCGTCAGGAGGAGGATGACCCGTCTTGCGGGATGAACTTTAGCGCCACGCCGTTCATGCAATAACGCAAGCCTGTCGGCGGCGGACCATCATCGAAGACATGGCCGAGGTGTCCGAGACAGCGTGCACAGTGCACCTCGTTACGCGTCATAAAAAGGGAGCGGTCGGTTTTGGTTTCCACCGCGTTGGACAAGGGTTGATAGAAGCTCGGCCAACCGGTGCCGCTCTCGAACTTTGTTTCTGACGAGAACAGCGGCAGATCGCAACCTGCACAGGCAAACGTGCCTTTGCGCTTTTCTTTGTTGAGGGGGCTGCTGCCCGGGCGCTCCGTGCTGTGCTGGCGGAGCACCATGTACTGGCTGGCCGTAAGGCGTTTTCGCCAATCCATATCTGACAGGTTTCGGTAGTCGATCGTCTCGGTCGTTGCCATTGGTCCCGCCTCACTGAATTTGGCCGTATATGCGAGCGCCGACAGCGCTGCGCCCGAAGTCAAAAGAGAGCGCCGATTCATCATATAACCGTCTCCCTTGTTATGGCTCGCGGCATTCAAGTCATTGATCCCGGCTCCAATTTCACCTGAGATAAAGTGTCTGGTTCAAAACACAAGTCAACTCACGGTCGCGCCACAATCACGTTCCCGTTAAAGGCCGCAGCCAACACTTCGCGCTAGACGACTCAGCGGAGCTTTTTTACCTCTCCATGTGAGGGGACGAAGCTCATGACGCCGGTGCCGAAGCCTGCGCCGTTCAAAGTGCCGCAAGTCTTTGCGGAGGCGCTCACGCTCCACACACAGGGCCGCCTGACAGAGGCCGAGAGTCTTTACTCTCAAGTCCTCGCTCACCGGCCTGACCATTTCGACGCTTTGCAAATGCTGAGCGTCGTCAAGCTTGCCAAAGGCCAGCACGCGGAGGCATTACGCCTTATTTCCGAGGCGATGCGTATGCGCAAACCCTCGCCGCAGATTCTACTGAATTATGGAATGATACTGCACGCACTCAATCGTATCGACGAAGCATTGGCCAGCTTCGACGCCGCTCTAAAACAGAAATCCAGGTTCGCCGAAGCGCAGAACAACCGCGGTGCGGCCCTGGCGGATCTCGGGCGCAACGAAGAAGCTCTCGAGTGCTTCAACAAGGCGCTTGTTCTGAAAAATGACTATGCCGACGCATACTATAATCGCGGCTCGTCGCTTCGCGTTCTCGGGCGATACGATGAGGCGCTTGCGAGTCTCGACCGTGCGCTGACGTTGCAGCCAAATCACGTCAAGGCGCTCAACAACCGGGGCGCCGTCATGGAGGCGCTCAATCGTCTGCCTGAAGCACTTGCAACTTATGACCAGGCACTCGCGCTCGCGCCCGATTTCACCGAACCACGGAACAATCGTGGGCGCGTCCTGATCGGACTCGATCGTGCCGAAGATGCCATCGAGAATTTCACGTCCGCGCTGAAGGTCAACCCTCGTAATGCTGAGGCGTGGTATCAGCGCGGCCGCTGTTTTCTAGAAATCAGCCGAGACCAAGAGGCAAGCGCCGACCTCGCCCAGGCATTGCAGCTGGATCCAGGTCACGCGGAAGCACGCTTCGCAGCCTGTTTTTCGCAGCTTCCAGTCATCTATCGGGATGCACAGGAAATCCCGCAACGCCGTGCGGCCTATGAAACGAGGTTGCGCGAACTGAGCGCTGATGTTGAGCGGGGCGCCCTCAAGGGGGACCTGATCAAGGCCATGGGTGCAAGACACCCTTTCCTGCTTGCCTATCAGGGTGACAACGACCGGGCGTTGCAACAGATCTATGGCGATATGATCACCCGCGCAGTCGCTCGCCAATTTTCCCCAGCACCGCTCGCACCGCCGCCGCCCGCTGGCGAGCCAATTCGGCTGGGCATTGTAAGCAGCTTTTTCTATCGGCACTCGAATTGGAAGATCCCCATTAAAGGTTGGGTGGGCCAACTCGATCGCAAGCGCTTTCACGTGACCGGCTATCATCTTGGCGCGATCCGAGACGAACAGACAGAAGCGGCCGCCGCCCTCTGCGATCGTTTCATCCACCGTACGCTCGACACCGCAGGCTGGCGGCGCGAGATCCTCGCCGGCGCGCCGCACGTATTGATCTATCCCGGTCTGCTCATGGACATTTCCTCTCTGCAGCTTGCGGCGCAGCGGCTCGCGCCGGTGCAATGCAATTCATGGGGTCATCCTGAGACGAGCGGCCTGTCGACTCTCGATTATTTTTTGTCGAGTGATCTCATGGAGCCCCCAGGGGCGCAGGACTATTACACCGAGAAACTTGTCAGATTGCCCAATCTTTCCATCTACTACGAGCCGGTCGCAACCGAGCCGGTCGATGTCACCCGCGAAGAACTCGGCCTGCGCCTCGGCGCGACCGTGTTCTGGAGCGCCCAGTCGCTTTTCAAGTATCTGCCGCAATACGATGAGGTATTTGCTCGCATCGCGCACGCGGTCGGCGATTGCCAGTTCGTATTTTTACGCCATTTCGGCGCGCCGGCGATCACCGCGTCCGTGAGAGAGCGACTGGAGCGCACATTCGCGGCAGCCGGTCTTCGCGCCGACTATCATTGTGTGTTTCTCAATCGCCTGAGCCAAAGCAAATTCGTAGCTGCG
This sequence comes from uncultured Alphaproteobacteria bacterium, assembly GCA_963751535.1. Lineage (GTDB taxonomy): Bacteria > Pseudomonadota > Alphaproteobacteria > Rhizobiales > Xanthobacteraceae > Pseudolabrys. The sequence goes on along the minus strand of CAVVUW010000004.1, from coordinate 183,773 downwards.
GCCGGACTTTCGGATGTGTTTCTCGACAGCATAGGTTGGTCTGGCTGCAACTCGGCGCTCGAGTGCCTCACCCAGGCGCTGCCGATTGTAACCTTCGAAGGCGCGACGATGCGCGGCAGACATAGCGCCGCGATTCTGCGGATGATCGGAGTCGAGGACACGATTGCAACGACCGTTGACGAATACGTCGCAATCGCCACGCGCCTCGGCAAGGACGCGCAGTTCCGGCGCGCGATATCCTTGCGAATGGCCGAAAACGGGCACAAGCTTTATCGCGACCGCGCCCCGGTGACGGCGTTGGAAGATTTCCTCGAAAAGGCAGTGCGGGGCTGATCGATCGCCAAAGCCCTTTGTCGCGCCGCGTCTTCCCTATATGAATGGTCGACGCTGATCACAGGAAATACGGTATGCGTTTCGAAGGCACCAACGCCTATGTGGCGACTGACGACCTTAAAATAGCGGTGAACGCCGCCATCACCCTCGAACGGCCACTTCTGGTCAAAGGAGAGCCTGGCACCGGCAAAACGGTCCTGGCGTTGGAAATCGCCAAGGCGATCGGGGCGCCGTTGATCGAGTGGCACGTCAAATCCACCACCAAAGCGCTGCAAGGCCTGTATGAATATGATGCGGTGTCACGGCTGCGGGACAGTCAACTCGGCGACGAGCGCGTCAAGGACATTCGCAACTACATCAAACGGGGCAAACTTTGGGACGCCTTCGTCGCCGACGAGCGCCCGGTATTGCTCATCGACGAGATCGACAAGGCCGACATCGAATTTCCCAACGACCTGCTGCAAGAACTCGATCGCATGGAGTTCTTTGTCTACGAGACAGGCGAAACGGTGAAGGCGCGACGGCGGCCGATCGTCGTCATCACCTCGAACAACGAGAAAGAATTGCCTGACGCCTTTCTGCGCCGGTGCTTCTTCCATTACATCCGGTTTCCAGACACAGAAACCATGCGTGCAATCATCGAGGTGCATTTCCCCGGCATCAAACAGCGATTGGTCGCGGAGGCGCTGAGGTTGTTCTATGAAATCCGCGAAGTGCCCGGGATGAAGAAAAAGCCTTCGACCTCGGAGCTGCTGGATTGGCTCAAGCTCTTGATGGCCGAAGACATTGGGCCCGAGATGTTGCGCGAACGCGACCCCAAGAAACTGATACCGCCCCTGCACGGTGCCCTGATCAAGAACGAACAGGATGTGCATCTGTTCGAAAGGCTCGCCTTTATGGCGCGGCGGGAAGGCCGATAACCTAAAGGCTCGGCTGATCGGAATCGGAAACACGCGCCGCGTGCTCCGGCGGCGACCGCGCTATTTTGCGGGCGCGAGACAGCGCACGATAGCGGGCGACTTCCTGTTCAATACGCTCCACAGGTCGCGCGCCCCAGTAGATGCCCTGTGCCACCATTCGGCCGAGCACGCCTCCCGCCCAAACCAGCTCATAAGGTGCGAACAGGCGCCACATTTGATCGCCATCGACCATGCCGCGCGCAACGAGTTCGCCTGCCATCGCCGTATTGTTGAGGCCGTGGCCTCCAAAACCGCTCGCCAGCCACAGGCCGCGTTCGATTTCGCCAATTTGCGGCATGCGATGAACCGTGCGGCCCAATGTTCCTCGCCAGACATGCGCGACGCCCACTTTGCCCAGCTCTGGAAAAGTGCGCCGCACATCCTTGACGAGCCCGCGTGCGATCAGACCGGGACTTGCCTCCCATGCGCGCATTCGCCCCAACCACTGCAGGCGATCGCCTCCAACAATGCGGTAATGGTTGTCCGCGCGATCGGTATCGCTGACGGCGCCACGGTAGCGCACCACCTCGTGCAAGATCTCTCCGATCGGTTCCGTGACCATCACGTAGGTCGTGATGGGCAGCAAAGTCGCTGCAAGTCGCGGCATGAGCGCGCCGAGATGGACATTGCCGGCAAGCACTACGTGCGCGGCACGCACTCGGCCGGCGGGCGTGACAATGCGCTTGCGCACGCCAGCCGGATCCAGCGAGACCGCGGGCGAATCCTCAAAGATTCGGGCTCCTGCCTTCTCGGCCAGCGCGGCAAGACCTAGTGCGTAATTGTAAGGATCGATGTGAAACGCCTGCCTGTAGTGCACGGCGCCGAAATAGCGTGGGCTGCGCAGTTGATCGCGCACGCGTTCAACAGGCCAATACTCGACATCGGCCCCAATCCAGCGCATGCGCTCAGCCTCGTTGCGCAACTCCGCGGGATTGTCTGTCTTCGAAACGTGCAGCCACCCGTTGATCAGATCGACGCCGGGCATTCGCGTGTCGAGAATTGTACGCCGTACGTAGTCGAGACCCTGCTCCGATAGCGCCCAGAGTTGTTTGGCGTGATCTAGTCCGACTCGCTCGATGATGCTGTCGATGTTTTCGGAAAACCCGGGAAGCACGAATCCCATATTCCGACCCGACGCCGCCCATGCGACCTGACCTGCTTCCAGGACAACAACAGACCAGCCCCGCTGGGCGATCTCCCGGGCAACGGTGAGACCGGCGAGGCCGGCGCCGACCACGCAGACATCGACGTCGAGGTCGAGACTGAGCCGTGGACGTTCCGGACGTGAAACGCTGTTGGTTTCATACCAGCCCGCTTCCATGCTTTCACTTTTGCGCGTTGCGTTCATGATCTGATTGCATGTGGGCGCCCTGCTCCCAGCGAATGCATGCTAAACTGGTTTTTCTTTAACCGACATCCATAGCATGACCATGCGACGACTTTTGTTATTTCGTCACGCCAAAGCGGAACGATCCGAACCGGGGATGGACGACCGCGCCCGTAGACTCATGGAGCGCGGGTGGAACGACGCCGCAAAAGTCGGCGCTTATATGGCCTCCCATGGCCTGATCCCTGACCGGGTTGTCACGTCTCCCTCTGCGCGAACTCTTGAAACATGGAAATCCGCCGCCTCCGCATTTCGTCCGCCCCCGGCGTCCACTACGGTCGAACGGCTTTATGACGCAACCGCGCAATCAATCCTCTCCGCCATAAAGCAAATTGCGCCGGCCACGCATACGCTTCTGGTTATCGGGCACAATCCTGGCCTCCACGATCTCGCAGTCATGCTGATCGCATCCGGCGACGTGCAGGCCCGAGAGCGGCTGCGGGAAAAACTGCCGACATCCGGCCTCGTTATCATAGATTTCGCCTTTGACGGCTGGGACAAGTTACACGCCCAATGCGGCCGTCTCGAACGCTTCGTCACTCCGAAATCTCTGGGCTCCGCGGCGGGTTGAGCCAGTAATCCCCCATTCAACTCGCCGCTGAAAACGTGTCATATTGTGCTCTCGCAGCGAAAAGAGGGGCGCTGTCATGTACAAGAAAATTCTGGTTCCGATCGACCTGGCCGATACCGATCTGGCCAAACCTGCCGTGACAACCGCAGTGGGAATGGCCCGTGCATCGGGAGGATCTTTGCGGCTCGTCAACGTGCTCGCCATGACGCCGGTCATGTTGGCCGAGTATGTACCGCCTGACTTTGACGTCCAGCAACGCGTGTCCGCAGAGGAGGCCCTCGGCATTATTGCACGCGAATGCGGTCTCGATGCCGCGCACGTTTCAGCAACGGTGCGCCAAGGGGGGATCTATCATGAGGTGCTTGAGGAAGCGAAGGCGTTCAACGCAGATCTGATCGTGATGAGCTCGCACCGGCCCGCCATGCGGACGTATTTTCTCGGCTCCAATGCCGGACATGTCGTGCGCTATGCCAAGTGCTCTGTACTTGTCGTTCGGCAGTAGTTTCTGGAAGTCGATACAACTACGGCGGCGGCATCACTTCCCTTGGTAACGCCTCGGGGCTATAGACGCCCGGGCGATTGCGCCGAAGGAAGTTTTCGATCTGCCAGAGATAGAGCGCAAGAAACACAGCTGCGAACATGGCTCCCACATAGGCCCCGGCGTACAGCGCCTGCACGGCACCCCCCGCAAGTCCGAGCGCAACCACCACGAAAATTGCGAAGCCCGGCCAGTAGATCCAGGGGCTAGTGCCTCGTTCAAAACGCACCGACGATGTGGATTTTGAAATGCGTCGATGCAATTCCCGAACGAAGGCCGAATAGGATCGGTCCAGCCGCTCCTGCTCGACCATGCTTTTCCACGATGTGGATAAGATCTTTAGACGGGGCGCGCCTTCCCCCCACAGCTCGGTGATGAAGCGATGCGACTGCATGCTGACTGGCCTGAACGACATGCGCAGCCGACGAACCTGTCGATATGGAATGTGCCCGGACATCGGGCCTGAATTCCAATCGATCCCTTCATCCGAAAGGGTGAAATACCGCGGCGCACCCAGCACCGTAGCCCGATAAGAGTAGGTCACTGCGCTTGCAGCAGAGTCGGACCGCGCTTCAGTCACAGTGTCACTCACTTCGATTGCAACCGTTCAGCCCCAACTTTGCATTATCCCCAAGCCAAGCCTGTGAAAACTCACAGACTCGAGCAGCGAGTGTTCCCATTGCTCACGCTATATAATATCGTACCTCTCAACTCGCGCGCATTGGGGCTGTCGTAAGCGTTGGGGTCGGGAGGCGTCGCCATGGCGAAGTTGTCGGATATTTTTGGCCGCAAAGTTAGCACGGCCGGGCCCGACAAATTTCCGGGACGCCCCCGAAACGGAACGGAAACGGAAACGGCGGCGACCACATTTCTATCGAAAGCCTTTCCGATGTCGGTTCGCGGATAGGCGAGGAAAATGAGGTTCTGCGCAACCTCCTGACCGACACTGGCCGCAAGATCAACGAACTCGAAGATCTTAAAGACGCCTTTGACAAGCTCGTTGCACCTTTCAATAGCACTCTGCGCGCGCTCGAGCAGGAAAAATCGCAGAACATGAGCCTGTCGGGAATGTTGACAGAGGCTCGTACGTCCTACGAAACGCTGCGCACCGAATTCTATCAGGTCGAGAGAAAAGCGACGATCTTCGAGGCCGAAGTGGAAAGACTGCGCGAAGACCTCGAACTCTCGAGAGAAACCGGTCGCGCATTGGAAAGCGCGCGCCTTGAACTGACCGACGATCTCAACGCCCGCCACGCTCAAATCAACGAGCTCGACCGTCAGTTAACGCACGAATCAGCCCAGCGCCGGACCGTTACTGAAGCCCGTCGGGCGCTGCAGGACCAGTTCGATATCGCCGAAAAGCGCATAATCGGTCTCGAGGGCGAACTCGCTGCCGCGCGCGAAAAATTGGCACTACTCGAGGACGACAAACGCTCTTTGCAGATTGCAGTAGATCAGGCGCTGAACGAGACCGCCCGTCTAACTCGGCGACTGACGGAAAGCGAAAACACCCTGACCGCAACACGTGCGCAACTCGGCAAAGTCGAATTGAGTTTTGCCGAGGCCTATGCGGAGCGCGGTCGTTTGAGTGCCGTCCTCGACGAAGCCAAAGAACAGCATCAGGCGGAACGCAGCAACCTGAATATGCGGCTTGATGCATTGCAGTCGCGCGCCGCAACCGCCGAGCGATTGTTGTCCGAAGCACGACAAAATCTCATCGCCCGCACGGAAGAAGTTCGTGCCTTCGATCGCAAATCGGTCGAGGCAACGATTGCCCGCAACAATTCGGAAAAGAGGCTGGCCCAAATCGAAGCTGCGCACGAGGCGCGCGAACGACAGATCAAAGATCACGAGCAGGCACGCACCGCATTGACCGAGCGCAACAACGCTTTGACCAAGACCCTGAAGGTCCGCGAGACAGCGCTTGCACGCGGCGAGGAAAAGATCGCCGCGCTGACGGAACGCAATGGCCACCTGGAGGCTGATATCCAAGTGAGCCGCACCAACATCGAGAAGCGCGTCGAGGATCTGAATTCGGCCCTTCAGCGCGAACGCATGGAGCGCGCCGTTGTGGAAGGTGCGCTGGAAGCCGCGCGCAAGGATAACTCCCGCGTGCAAGGCGAAGTCGCCGCTCTTCGATCCACACTACGGCGCGGAGTACCGCTCGACGAACTGCCCGTACCACCAACTGAAGCAGCCAATGATGAAGCGCCGCTCCAAAGCAAGAGGGGCAAAACTGCCGAGCTCTCGCAAATTGAGGCCGCCGGCAAAGCTTAGGCTGCGATAATCAAGCAGCAAACTCCGAAATATTTATCGTCACTAGCGGCGCCATGACAAAGATGGCGTGCCTCCTTATATTTGAGGAATGCGCACACTTCTCATTGCCGTCCCGTTGCTCGCCCTCTTGGCGCTATCCGTTTGGTTCGCCGCGGCCGCATGGACGCGCCTGGGCGGCGAACCCATACCGCTATATGGATATTTCGCGATCGTCGGAGGCGTTTTCTTTTCGCTATTGGTCGGCGGTGGTCTGATGGCGCTTGTGTTCTATTCCAGCCGTCACGGATACGATGACGACGCACACCGGTTCGATAAATAGCGATTGATTTCAAGCAGCAAGGCCATCCACCTTCGACCTTCGTCGTAAGGTTCCTTGACCTGCAGGTTATGGTTGAACACTGCAACCAATTTCTTGTTTTTTGAGCACGACAATTCTTTAGTTAGTCGCGCCGTTTACCGGCAGCGAATTCGAAACAACAAAATGTGGCAGCCGCACTGTGCGGCTCGGGGAGGCTCCAATGTGGGATCAAATCTACGATCCTCTGAACAGTAAATTCTTGTCGACATGTGCCGCGGCGCTGCCGGTCGTCACGCTGCTTGCATTGATCGCGTCGAACAGGGTGAAAGCTCACATCGCGGCGCTCATTGCGCTGGTTGTCGCCAACTTTATCGCAATTGTCGTCTTTACGATGCCAGCCGATATGTCATTGCGTGCGACGGTTCTGGGCGCCGTCACAGGTTTCTTTCCGATTGGTTGGATCGTGCTCAACGTCATCTTTCTTTATCGGCTCACGGTCGAGAAAGGTGTGTTCCAAACGCTGCAGACCACCATAGGCGGCGTCACAGAGGACCGCCGGCTTCAGTTGCTGCTGATTGCATTCTCGTTCGGCGCTTTCTTCGAAGGCGCGTCGGGCTTCGGCACGCCAGTTGCGGTAACCGGCGCAATCCTGATTGGGCTCGGTTTTTCGCCGCTCGCGGCGTCCGGTTTGTCGCTGATTGCCAACACCGCGCCGGTCGCTTACGGCGCCCTTGGCACGCCGATCGCAGGTCTCGCAAGCGTTACCGGCCTTGACCCATTTCTCCTGGGCGCGATGGTCGGACGGCAGTTGCCGTTCTTCTCGTTGATCGTACCATTCTGGTTGATCTGGGCGTTCGCGGGATACCGCGGCATGAAGGACGTGTGGCCAGCGATCCTAGTGACCGGCGTTTCCTTTGCCATTCCGCAATTCCTCATCTCCAACTTCATAAATCCTTGGATCGTAGATATCGGCGCGTCACTCATCTCAATGGCGTGCCTCATCGGATTCCTGAAAATCTGGCGGCCAAAAGTTGTCTGGACATCCCCCGCCCTGCGCACACGTGACGATTCCGCAGCGACGATGCCGAAGAAACCGGCGAAGTCGACACGGGAGCCGACAACGGCCGAGGTGTGGTTCTCATTGCTGCCGTGGATCATCGTTTGCGTGATCCTGCTGCTGTGGGGCACCAACGCGGTCAAAGCCATTCTCAACGCCTGGGCGACCTGGAATTTTCCGGTGCCCGGATTGCACAACATGATCAACAAGGTTGCGCCGGTCGTGCCGGCACCGACCAAAGAAGCGGCGGTGTTCTCCTTCACGTGGTTGTCCTACACCGGCTCCGGCATGTTGATCGCCGCGATCATCTCCGGCTTGCTTATGGGCTTCACACCATTCCGGTTGGTGAAAGCCTACGGCGAAACCATCAGGATATGCGCCTATTCGCTCATCACCATTTCGGCGATGCTCGCGATCGGCACTCTGACACGTTTGTCAGGTATCGACGCTACGCTCGGTCTCGCCTTTGCCGGGACCGGGTTTCTCTATCCATTCTTCGGCACGTTGCTTGGGTGGTTAGGCGTGGCACTGACGGGCTCGGATACAGCGTCCAACATCCTGTTCGGCAACCTGCAGAAGATTACGGCGCAACAATTGGGCTTGTCGCCAATACTTATGGCGGCGGCCAACTCTTCGGGCGGTGTCATGGGCAAGATGATCGACGCACAATCGATCGTGGTCGCTTCAACCGCGACCAACTGGTTCGGACATGAGGGCACGATCCTGCGCTTCGTATTCAAGCACTCGATCGCCCTCGCCTGCCTGGTCGGCATTCTCGTGATGCTCCAAGCCTACGTCTTCACGGGCATGATCGTGAAGTAAGGGACCGCGCCCAGACGCAAACCAGCCCTGCATCGAAAGATGCAGGGCTTTTTCTTAGGCGGGGCTATATAATCGGAGGAAGACACCAACCGGAACGCGATCCATGTCCAAAACAGCTGTCCAGGAGCAATTCGGCAAGACTGCCGCTCACTATCTGACCAGCAAGCCGCATGCGGCCGGAAAGAGCCTGGAGCGCCTTGTCGCCCTCACCTCACCGCAAAAAAACTGGCACGCGCTGGACGTCGCCACCGGCGGCGGCCACGTTGCTTACACTTTCGCTCCGCACGTCGCGCGCATGTGGGCGACCGACATTACTCAGGAAATGCTCGACATGGTGAAAGGCGAAGCCACCAAGCGTGGCCTCGCCAATATCCGCACTGCCTATGCCAAGGCCGAAGCGCTTCCCTTCGAGGACGAAAGCTTGGATCTCGTCACCTGCCGCATCGCACCGCATCACTTCGATTCGATACCGGAATTCCTCACCGAGGTGCATCGCGTTCTCAAGCCCGGCGGTCTGCTCGCATTGGTCGACAACGTCGTTCCGCCGGGAAGCGTCGGCGACTACGTGAATGCTTTTGAGCGCCTGCGTGACCCGAGCCACTTGCGTGCCTGGACCATGGATGAATGGCGTAACGCACTCGGCGGAGCAGGTTTCCGGACAACGCACGAGGAGCAGATCTACAAAACAATGGAATTCAAGAGCTGGGCCGCTCGATACGATGCCACTATGCAGGCGCTGTTGCGCGCGATGCTCACTCAGGTGACGCCGGAGGTTAAGGCGACACTCGATCCGAAAGGCAACGGAGCGGACCTCACGTTCCGGCTTTGCGAAGGTCTGTTCATCAACGGGCGCGTTTAACCCTCAATACCGTCGAAATCGTTGCGGCTCCGCCGAACGGCCGCGAATCAAGCCTCTGAAAAACAAACGCTTTCGGGCAAGGCTGCCTGGGCGTTAACCCTTTATTTACCCACAGAAATTCAGATTCCGTTAGGATCAGTTAACAGTGATTCGGCGTCGCTTCGGCCGGGCGAATCGGCGTTAGGGGGATCGCGATGAGCAAATTCGGGGGCTTCTTCGCCCGCAAGGCCGGACTTTACGAAGACAATCCGGCTGAGCCCAGGCCGAGCAATACTTTGCCACCCGACAATCCTCTTGAACTCGACGAAGAGTTGTTTTCAGCACTGGGCGCCCAGCTGGGCGGCGAAAACGAGTCGCTTCGAAACCTGTTGCTCGACGCAAACGCGAAGATCGGCGAACTCGACTCCATCAAATATGCCGTTGGCAGACTGGTCGATCCCGTCAGCAAGGCGCTGCGAGCCTTTGAAGCGGAGAAATCCGAGAAGATCAGCCTGCAGACGGTGCTCAACAACACGCGAACGGCCTACGGCAAGCTGCGCAACGAAATCGCCGAACTCGAGAAGAAGGCGTCTTTTTCCGAAAAAGAGTGTCAAGCTCTTCGCCAAGAACTCACCACCACCCAGAACCTGCTGCGAACGCTTGAGACCACAAAGGCCGAGATTGCCATCGACATTGCCACGCGGCGCGCGCAGATCGTCGATTTGGAAGCGCGGCTTGCGCAGGAGACCGGGGAAGGCAAGGCGCTGCGCGAGGAAAATCGTCGTCTGGACGAACGGCTGTCCACTTCCGACAAGCGCTTAGCGACACTCGAGTCCGAACTCAACGGAGCACGTCAACGGCTCCTGATGATCGAGGACGAAAAGCGTGCGCAGCAAATCTCGATCGATAAGATCAGCGCGGAATCGGCCCGGGCCTCGCGCAAGCTCGCCGAAACCGAGGCGAGCTTGACGGCGACGCATGGCCGTTTGCGGCACGTCGAAGGCAATTTTGCCGAGTTGAGCAGTGAGCGAGCACGAATTGCAAATGCGCTCGAGGAGGTCAAGGAGCGCCACGAGCACGAACTCACAACCCAGCGCATGCGTTTTGAAGCCCTGCAGGCGCGGGCCGCGGCGAGCGAAAAACTTCTCGGCGAAGCACGTGAGCACTTGCTCGGCCGTGCCGACGAAATTCGGACGACCGACAGGCGCGCCAGCGAGCTCGCACTCGAACGCGACGCTCTTCAGACGCGGATCGCGGATCTGGAAAAGGAGCGCATTCAGCGCGAATCCGAATTCAAGGAAGTTGACCACGCGCGCGCCACCTTTATGGAGCGTAGCGCCGCCCTCACCCGCGCCTTCACCGCCAAGGAAGCCGCCCTGACCCGCGCCGAGGACACCATCGCGGCCCTCAACGAGCAAATTGCGGCATTGGAAGGGGCGCGCGCGGCTGAAAAGCAGGTGTCCGAACAGAGAATCGAGGAGCTCGGCGCTTCTCTCCGCCGCGAGCAGATGCAGTGCTCGGTTGTGGAAGGAGCACTCGAGACCGCCCGGAAGGATTTCGCCCGGCTGATGCGCGAGGCGATGGCTCTGCAACGTGAACAGGCGGCCCCTGACGACCCGGCGCAACTCCGGCCGGCAAACGCCGCATAAACGGCGACTTCAGGCAGATAGCTGCTACTCATCGCCTCACATTGCCTTAACGGCCAAGCTCACGGGTCGCTCGATCCAGCCCGTCCAGGGTGAGTGGGTACATGCGTCCGCCCATGAGTTGGTGAACCATGCCGATCGAATGGGTATAGGCCCATTCCTTTTCGGGCACCGGGTTGAGCCAGACAAACGCGGGATAAGTACGCGCCACACGCTCGAGCCAGACTGAGCCGGGCTCATCGTTGTAGTGCTCCACCGAACCTCCCGGCGCCGCGATTTCGTACGGTGACATTGATGCATCGCCGATAAAGATCACTTTGTAGTCGTGCGGATAGGTGTGCAGCACGTCCCACGTGGGCGTGGTCGCCTGAAACCGCCGGCGGTTCTCTTTCCAAACACGCTCATAGAGGCAGTTGTGGAAATAGAAATACTCCATGTGCTTGAACTCGGAACGCGCGGCGGAGAACAGTTCCTCGGTCGCCTTGATGTGCCAGTCCATCGAGCCGCCTATATCGAAGAACAGAAGAACCTTTACCGCATTGTGGCGCTCGGGCCGCATCAGGATATCGAGATAGCCTTTGTGCGCGGTGCCCTTGATGGTGCCATCGAGGTCGAGTTCTTCGGGAGCGCCAGTGCGCGCGAATTTTCGCAGACGGCGCAACGCAAGTTTGATGTTGCGCGTGCCGAGTTCGACTTCGTCGTCGAGATCCTTGAACTCACGCTTATCCCAGACCTTGACCGCGCGAAAATTTCTGTTGCCGTCCTGACCGATACGCACGCCTTCCGGGTTGTATCCATAAGCGCCGTAAGGAGAGGTACCAGCCGTTCCGATCCATTTTGAGCCACCTTGGTGGCGACGCTTTTGTTCCGCGAGCCGCTTGCGCAGTGTGTCGAGCAGCTTGTCGAGGCCGCCCATCGCCTCGATCTGCTTCTTTTCTTCCTCGGTCAGATATTTCTCGGCGAGCTTTTTCAGCCATTCGGATGGAATGTCAGCCTCGACCACATCGTCGAGCGTTTCCAGTCCCTTGAAGACACGGCTGAATACGCGATCGAATTTATCGAGGTTGCGCTCGTCCTTCACCAGCGCCGCGCGAGAGAGAAAATAGAAATCTTCAACCTTGCGCGAAGCAAGATCGGCATCCATTGCCTGCATCAATGTCAGATATTCGCGCAGCGTCACAGGCACGCCCGCCTGTTTCAGTTCCTGGAAGAAAGTAACGAACATATGCCTGCTTTTCTTGTAGCTCCCTTACCGATCGACAGCGCGAGGATTGGCCCTAGCCGAGGAACCGTCAAGGCGTATCAAAAGTTCAACAAAATGAAGCTGCCTGGAGAGGGATCTATACGCCGCTGCATGAGTGCGCCAGCGCTTGCCGGCCCGCGATATTGTGCCGCCACACAATAGATAATCCGATCGACGAGCAGACTGGCGCTCACCCCGATTTGGATTAGACTTGCACCCGTGAGTACTCCAGGACCGCCGCCACATGGCATGTGCGAGTCCTAACGAGCGCGGACCGTAAGTCCGCGACACAAAAATCCGCGCTGACGAGCGCGGGAGGAGACGTCCATGGCTAAAAAATCACTCAATGTGAATGGCAAACGCGTGTCGATTACTTACGACGACCCGCAGATGCCGCTGCTCTATGCGTTGCGCGATAATCTCGGGCTGCATGGCCCGCGTTTCGGTTGCGGACTTGGTCAGTGCGGCGCTTGCACTGTCCACGTTGATGGTGCCGCTGTGCGGTCTTGCGTCACTCCGCTTGCCACCGTGAGCGACAATCAAAAGGTGGTAACGCTCGAAGGACTCGGCTCTCCGCAAAAACCGCATCCGGTGCAGAAGGCGTTCATCGACGAACAGGCCGCACAATGCGGTTACTGCATCAACGGTATGATCATGGAATCAGCGGCCTTCCTTGCAAAAAACAAAAGACCCAGCGAAGCCGACATAAAGAATGCACTCGCGAACAATCTCTGCCGTTGCGGCACGCACGCACGCATCGTGCGCGCGGTCAAACGCGCTTCCGCTCAGGCATAAGGGAGGCGCACATGAACATCCAGATATCACGGCGCGATGCCCTGCTCGGCTCCGGAGCTCTTGTAGTCAGTTTCTCGCTACGCGGCTCTATCGGCGGCGCGCAAGCGCAAGGCGCGGCAAAGCCGCTTGCACTGACCGAAGTCGATTCTTTCCTCGCCATCGATAAGGCGGGCAATGTCACCGCCTATTCCGGCAAAGTTGATCTCGGGACCGGCATCACCACGGCACTCCGACAGATCGTGGCGGAAGAGCTTGACGTTCCGACAGGCCGCATTGAGCTCGTCCAAGGCGATACTTCACTGACGCCAGACCAGGGCACAACCTGGGGCAGCCTCACCATCCAGGTGGGCGGCATGCAACTTCGACAAGCGGCAGCCGCGGCCCGCCAGGCACTCATGACCGAGGCCGCAAAACGGCTCGGGACCGATCAACTGACTGTAACGGATGGCGTGGTTTCCGGTGGCGGCAAGAAGGTCAGTTATGGCGAACTGATCGGCGGCAAGACCTTCGCCATCACGCTCGACCCCAAACAGCCGGTGAAGGAAAAGGCGCCGAAGGACTACAAGGTCGTCGGCAAATCGCAACCGCGTATCGACATTCCCGACAAGGTCACGGGCCGCTTTACCTACATGCAGGACTTCAAGGTGCCTGGCATGTTGCATGGACGCGTGGTGCGGCCACCGGCGATCGGCGCCAAGCTCGAAAGCGTGGACGACAGCGCGGTCAAGAAAATTCCCGGCGTCGTCAAAATCGTGCGCGAAGGCAATTTCCTGGCCGTCGTCGCCTCCAACGAGTGGGATGCAATCCGTGGTGCGGATGCACTAAAGGCCAACTGGTCGAAATCTGAAACGTTGCCGGATCAGGCAAAGCTTTGGGACTACGTGCGCAACAGCAAGGTCGCAAAGCTCGAAGAGTACGGAAAGGCGGGCGATACCGCTGCGGCGATGGCCGCCGACGGGGTCAAGAAAATCAACGCAACCTATGACTTCGCTATCCACACGCACGGCTCAATCGGTCCGTCCTGTGCCATTGCGGAATTCAAGGACGGCACTTTGACCTCGTGGTCGGCGTCGCAGGCGACGCACAATCTGCGCAAACAACTGGCGCAGATGTTTTCGCTGCCTCCGGAAAAAGTGCACTGCATCTACCTCGAAGGGTCCGGCTGCTACGGACGCAACGGCCACGAAGATGCGGCTGCGGACGCTGCCTTGCTCGCCAAGAGCATCGGCAAGCCTGTACGTGTGCAATGGTCGCGCGCCGACGAGCACGGTTGGGATCCGAAGGGCCCACCGACGCTAATGGACATGCGCGCCGCCATGGATGCACAGGGTAACGTGACGGCGTGGGAGGGTGACTTCTACATGCCGCAGCAAACGCCCGGCGGTTTCTTGGTGCCGCTGGTGGCGGCGACACTCTCCGGCATGCCGGCTGCTGATCACATCGCACCAGGCAATGTTTTCCAGAATTCTGCGATCCCGTACAAGTTCCCAAACACAAAGTCGGTGTGCAAACGGCTCGAGACGACTCCGTTCCGACCATCCTGGATCAGGACGCCGGGGCGCATGCAGAACACTTACGCGAACGAATGCTTCATGGACGAACTTGCGGCGGCGGCCGGAATGGACCCGCTCGAATTTCGCCGAAAGTATCTCGACGACAAGCGGGGCCTGGAATTGCTCGAGCGGCTGGCCGTCCTGGCAAAGTGGGATAGCCGGCCCTCCCCGCAAAAACCTGGCAGTGGCAATGTCGCAAAAGGGCGCGGCATCTCGTATGTGAAATACGAACTGGTGCGCACTTATATCGGCGCCGTTGCCGAAGTCGAGGTGGACCGCGCGACTGGCGTGATCCGTGTTCCGAAGTTCACGGTCGTTCACGATTGCGGCCAAGTCATCAACCCCGACGGTCTCAAGAACCAGATCGAGGGCAATGTAATCCAGACGGTGAGCCGCACGCTGCTCGAGGAAGTGACCTTCGATCGCTCGCAGGTAACCAGCCTCGATTGGGCAAGCTACCCGATCCTCACCTTCCCACAGGTACCGGAAATCGTGATCGATCTGATCGACCGGCCGACCGAAAAGCCGTGGGGAGCGGGTGAGCCGAGCGCGGCAGTAATCCCCTCAGCGATCGCCAACGCCGTGTTCGATGCAACCGGCGTGCGTCTGCGTTCGATCCCCTACACCCCGGCCAAGGTCAAGGCTGCGATGACGCACGCCATCTGAAGGCAACAAATGGAGCGCCCCACCCCGGGGCGCTCCGTACATTGTGGAAGAGGTTCAATGCCAGTCGCCAATTGCTTCGCTGTCGGTTTCGTCATCGCGCTTGTCTGCTGGCTTCGTTGTGCCGGCCAAGGCAGACGTGATGAAAGAACTTGCTCCAACTGGAAAACTGCGTGTCGCGATCGCTGTCGCGCCGGCGCCGTCTGCACTCTATGCAACCAAGGACGAAGCAACCGGCCAATACCGAGGCGTGACCGTAGAACTAGGAGCAGCGATGGCAAAGAAACTCGGCGTTCCGGTCGAGTTCGTTCCGCATCTAGCTTCGGGCGAGATTCAGAATTCGGCGGACGCCAATCGCTGGGATGTCACATTTATGCCGGTTGATGAAGAACGAAAAAACTTCGTCGACTTCGGCAACGCTTATCACCTGCTGCAAAGCACCTATCTTGTGGCACCCGGCGCAAAGATTGCGAAAATCGAGAACGTAAATGAGCCCGGCGTGCGTATCGGCGGGGTAGCGAATACCGCAACTTTTCGGGCCGCTCAGCGAAGCGCCCCGAAAGCGAGTTTCGTCACGGTACCGGGTGTCGACGCTGCGGTTGCTGCCATGAAGGCGGGTGAGATCGATTGCATCGCACTTTCGCGTGAATCTCTTTCAGGACTGACTGCAAAAATCCCCGGCTCGCGCGTCCTTGAGGGCGGATTTCTGAACTCGTCGACCGCCGTTGCTGTGCCAAAGGGAAAGCCGGAAGCGCTCGCCTACGCGAGCCAATTCATAGAGGAGGCCAAAGCGGCAGGACTGGTGCGTAGGGCATTCGATGATATGGGGCTGAAAAATTCGCAGGTGGCACCGGCCGGGATGAAACCATAGTTCTGACGTGCTATCCGAGAACGGGCGGCGCACCTCGCCGCCCGACTTTTTTTTGGAGTTACCGATGGCAGATCAAGCAGTACTAAAAGAGCTCGCTCCGACCGGAAAATTGCGACTTGCCATTGCCGTCGCACCTGCGCCTTCCGCCCAATTCGCCATCAAAGATGGCGACAACTATCGAGGGGTTGCCGTCACGCTCGGCCGCGCGCTTGCCGCAAAGCTTGGTGTACCAATCGAGATCATCCCGCATCAGGCTTCCGGCGAGATTCAGAATTCGGCGGACGCCAGTCGCTGGGATGTTGCCTTCCTTCCAGTCGACGAAGAGCGTAAGAAGTTCGTCGCATTCGGCAACGCGTATCATCTGTTGCAGAGCACTTTTCTGGTTACGCCCAACTCAAAGATCAATTCGGTGAAGGACGCTGATGCCAAAGGAGTGCATATTGGCGGTGTCGCGAACACCGCAACCTTTCGAGCCGCCAAGAAAGCAACGTCCAACGCAACCCACATTGATTTTGCCGGTGTTGATGCGGCCGTGGCGGCAATGCGCGAGGGCAGGATCGAAGCGATTGCGCTTTCGCGCGAGTCTTTGTCGGGACTGGTTGGAAAGATCGCCGGCTCCCGAATTCTCGCTGACGCGTTTCTCAATTCGAGTACGGCCGTCTGCGTGCCGAAAGGAAAACCGGCTGCGCTCGCTTACGTGAGCGATTTTATCGAGGAGGTAAAAGCGTCCGGTCTTGTGCGCAAGGCGCTTGATGAAATGGGACTCAAAACGTCGCAGGTCGCGCCAGCGGGAATGAAGCCTTAGGCCGCGGCATCGCGAGTCGGAGGCTCGATCTCCGGGGTATGAATATGTTCCGGTCTTATGCCAAGCGCCAGCAGGCGACCGGGTATACGCCGCAAAAGCGGCCACTGCAGCATCTTTATGAAGAACGGTGCCCTCGGCCGGCGACCTTCCAATGCCGGGCCGATAATATTGTTTTGCAGCACTAACTGCAGGCGCTGGGTAAAGCGGGTGGGAAATTCGCGCCGCCGCTGCACTTGCTCGAGCGTTTCACTCGATACCGATCTACGCCGCAACGGTAGCGCGAGGATATTCGCCGCAGCCACCGCATCCTGCACGGCGAGATTAATGCCAACTCCACCGATCGGAGACATTGCGTGCGCCGCATCGCCTATACAAAGCAATCCCGGCCGGTACCAGCGACGCAAGCGGTCTACCGCGACCGTTAATAGCTTGACCGAGTCCCAGCTTGCGATTTCATCGAGCCGATCTCGCACAAAGGGTGACATTTCACCGACCACGTCGCGAAATTTGTCCAACCCGGCGCGTCTTACGTCGTCGGCGCTGCCTTTCGGAATGACATATGCGCACTGCCAGTAGTCGCTCCGATTGAGCATCACCATCATGCGGCCGCCTTCAATGTGACCAAAGGTTTCTTCAGAATCGCTTGGCCTACGTGACAGGCGAAACCACATCACGTCCATCGGCGCACCATAGTCATCACTTTGGAGGCCGGCTTTCGCCCGCATGATCGAATGGCGGCCGTCGCACCCGACAATCAGATCTGCACGAATTTGGAGTTCGCCGTCAGGGGTCTTCGCTTGCACACCGACAACGCGCCCATTCTCTTCGACCAAGCCGACGGCTTCCGTCTGCATCCGCAGATCGAATGTTCGATAGCCCTTGCCGTGATCGGCAAGAAAATTGAGGAAATCCCATTGCGGCATCAATGCAATGAATTTGCAATGGACCGGTAGATGATCGAAATGACCGACTACCACGCGATCTTTGCCGATCTGCAACGAAATCTGCCTAACGACTGAATGCGGCAGCTTTAGAAATTCGGCGAGCAAGCCGAGTTCGTGCATCATCTCCAGCGTCGATGGATGAACGGTATCGCCCCGAAAATCGCGCAGGAAGTCTGCGTGCTTTTCCGCCACGAGCACGGCAACGCCGGCTCGCGCCAGCAAGAAGCCAAGCATCATCCCAGCGGGTCCGCCGCCGACAATGCAGCACGTTGTCTTGATCGAGGCCACAGACACTCTTTGCTCTGACTCGTTAAGAACCGCGGCCCTGCCCGGTTCCGTATCAGCGCAGCTTACGCCTGCTTGTCCGGAGTCGTCACCACGAGCCCATCGAGGTCTTCAGTGACTTTGATCTGGCACGATAGCCGCGAATTCGGGCGAACGTCATAGCCGAAGTCGAGCATGTCCTCTTCCATTGGAGATGGACCGCCGACCTTCTCGCGCCAGGCTTCATCGACATAAACGTGACAAGTGGCACAAGCGCAGGCGCCGCCGCACTCGGCCTCTATGCCCGGGATGTTGTTGCGGATCGCAGTTTCCATAACGGTCGAGCCAAGTTCGGCTTCGAGCGTGCGGCCCGCGCCGCTAGAGTCGTTAAACGTGATCTTTGGCATTCGGAAAAATAGCAGGAATGACTTCGTCGCAGATGACGCGGGCCTCTATATAGTCATTCGCGCCGGGAAGCCATCCCCTGTCATCGCAAGCATTGCATCGCCGCGATCTCGGCCCGCACCTCATCGACGGCCTGCGCGAGCTGGTCAATCGCATCGTGGCAGTTATCGGAGGCGCTTGTCGCGGCCATTTCGGCGGTGGCCGCAGCCTGGGCAACACGGCCAGCACCGATACCGACCGCAGACCCTTTGAGGGTATGCGCAAGCGTGGCAATCGCAGCCGGCGCGCTTTTGCGCATGCGCGCCATCAACAGTTCGGCCTGCCGCTCGAAGAGCTGTAAGACTTCCTTTTCGAGGCTGCGGTCGTTGAATGTCATGCGCGAAAGATGCGCGCGGTCGAGCACGACATATGGGTGCACCGCCTTGTTGCGTTCCACAAATTCAACTGCGGCCTGCAGCATTCCCGCCTCCCGATCGCTTTATGTGTTCGGCGACTTTGACCTGACCGGGACCAAATCCAGGTAAATAAGGGGCCAGCCTGGGTCGTTTCGCGTCGGCCACAAATGAGGGTGGTTAAGGTCGTGTAATCGTCATGTCCGTCGGACGGCGCGCTTCACCCTGCCCCTCCTCGGCCTTATTTCGGTTCCCTGTGGATATCCGGACGCGCGATAGCCCCGCGTTAGCTATGGTTAGTAGACGGTTAACGATAGTGAAAAACTCATTACCACCGTAGTTTCTTTCGGTTTGCCAAGGCGATAGGATGATGGTTGGGCGATCATTCGGGGAGCATGCGGGTCTACGGCCACTGCGGTGCCGTGTCCTCGGCATGACCCCGTTTATCGTTACGGTTCGGGCCGCGGCGACAAGTCCGGCGTAATGGCGAGGCGACAACCGAAATGGCGAATAATCCCCAAAAGGCAAAAGACGCGACCGAAGAAGCCCTTTCCGCCATCCAGGAAGCCCTTAACGTTCGCGCCCCAGAGGCCGGTGCCAGCCCCGACGCCGATAAAGAGCTAGCCTCGCCGGCAACGCCCGCGCCCGCCGATCTCTTTCCGCAGGACACGTCGCAACCTTGGCCGCTTGGCGAGAGCACGCCACGCCGTGCCGCCAATGACGACCGCGTCGGTATCGGCCAGATACTGCAAACCCTGCGCCATCGCTCCTCTCGCACACCTTATGTCGCCGCCGCGATCGGTGGTTTCATCTGGATCGTCGGTGGTCTTGCCATCGCATCGCTCTACGCCGCGGAGATGCGAACCCTTTTTGCGCCGTCAGGGATTGGCCTTGCCGCCATCGTCGCCCTCGCCACTGTGCTGGTTGTGCCAGTGCTTTTCTTTTTCCTGCTCGCCCACATGTTCACCCGTGCGCAGGACATGCGTGTCATCGCGGAATCCATGGCCGAAGTGGCGATGCGCCTTGCCCAGCCGGAGACTATCGCACACGAGTCGATTGTGACGGTCGGTCAGGCAATCCGCCGCGAGGTTGCGGCCATGGGCGACGGCGTCGAACGCGCCCTCGCCCGCGCCGCCGAACTAGAAGCGCTCGTGCACAACGAAGTGTCTGCGCTCGAGCGCGCGTATAACGACAACGAAGTCCGGATTCGGGATCTGCTGACCGAGTTGAGCAATCAACGTGAAACCTTGGTCAACCAAGCCGAGCACGTGCGCAATGCCATTGCCAGCGTTCATCTCGACCTCGCGCACGATGTGACGTCCGTCGGCGACCTTGTGGCCGACAAAGTCAACGAGGTGGCGCAACGCGTTACCCGTTCGCTCACGGAAAAGGGCGAGCACATCACTCTTGCCCTTGGCCACGCCGGCGATTCGATGATCGACGCGCTCAGTGAGCGCGGCTCATCGTTGCTCGAACGGCTTGAAACCACAAGTGACCAGGCGACCACGGCAATTTCGTCGGCAAGCGACCGTCTTTCCGCCAGTCTGAATTTCAAGACCGAGCATGTGCACGATGAATTTGCCGAACTCGCTGCGCGCCTGCAGCAGATGATGACTGCGCGTCTTGATCAAGTTGCACAGGGTTTTGCGGAAAAATCATCCGGCACCATCGAGTCCATGGCGACGCGTTCGCAGCAATTCACCGACGCGATCGCCGAGACAAGCTCGCGCCTTGCAGAATCAATTGCCGCGCGCGCGGACGAGGTGAACACGGCGCTCCGCTCGACAGGGGATTCGCTCGTTCTTGATCTTTCGCTGCGCGGCGGCGATGTCGTTTCAAAGCTTGAACAGACCGGCGCGCGCATCAACGATACGATGGCCGACCGCAGCAACGCTGTGGCCGACACCTTCCGCGAAAGCGCGGAATCGATGGTGGCAACGCTCGGCAACCGCGGTGATGCGGTCAAGGAAATGCTGGCCGCGCGCCTGCAGGCCTTCGAAACTATGTTCAATCAGGGCGGGACTGAACTCAGCGAAAAGATATCAAGAGACGCCAGCAACCTCGGAAACCTCATCACCCGCCACATCACCGAATTCGACCACACCGTAAAGAATTATGGCGGGGAATTGGTCGGACGGCTCGGCCAGCGGACCCAGGATGTAGCCGAGGCTCTTCGCAATTACCTCGACACCTTCGACCAGCGCGTGACCGGCCGCACCGGCGATATTTCCGGCACACTCGACCAGAGGCTGGCGCAATTCGAAACGCTGCTTGGTACGCGCGTTTCCGAGCTAGCCAAAACTCTGACCGAGGGAGGCAAGGAAGTGGTCGGCGCGCTCGATCAGCGTATCGGCGAGGTGGCCGGCACGATCAATTCGCGCGGGGTCGAGGTTGCAGATGCAATCGGCATCAAGATCGGCGAGATGGACAAGGCCTTGGGCGACCGCGCGCTTGAGGTCGCCAACAATCTAGACAACCGTATCGGTCGCTTCGAAGAACTTTTAGTCGGGCGAGCCGAAATGGTCACGAGCCAGATCGAGACCCGCAGCAAGGCCGCCGCCGATGCACTCAATGCGCGGCTGGAGCAATTGAGCCAGGCCATCAAGGTCAATTCCGCGGAGGCCGAGCGCTCGCTCGGTCAGCTTGCGCTGTCGACCACCGAGGCAATTCGCGCAAGCGCAGGCGACGCGGAGCGCACACTTGTCGGGGTTAGCGAGGAAGTCGCGCGCAATTTCGTTGGCAAGGCCGAGGAAATCGCGACCGCTGTCAGCCGGCGCGCAAACGAGATGACCACCGTGCTGTCCGAGAAGAGTGGTGGCGTGCTCTTCGCAATCACGGAGAAGGCTGACCATTTCACGCGCGAAGTGACCAACGCGACCGACCAGGCCGTCAAGGCGATAGAAGAGCGAGGTTTCGCCTTTACCCGCACGATGATGGACAACAGCACCGAAATTTCGCGCATGATCAATACTGCGGGCGAGGCGGCAACCGGCGCCGTCAGCCGCTCGATGACTGAGCTCAACGACGTCACACAAAAGGCGATCACGCGCTCAAAAGAGACTGCAACCTCAAGCGTCAAGGAAATGCTGGAGACGCACACGATGCTGCGCTCCGACACCACCGCCCTGTTCGAGCGGCTGCGCGAAGCCAACATCATGTTGCAGGAAGTGCTCAGTGGCGCCCATGAGAACATGGGCGCGCTCGAAAATACGCTCATGCTGCGCGTGTCCGAATTTGTCAGTGCTATGACGGAGATTACCCAGTCTACCGGGGAGGCCACGGGGCGCGTGGAAAGGAACATCGCCAATTTCCGCGACATCACCGCCCAAGTCATCAATGACCTCGGTCAACTTGCGCGCCAGTTCGATATTCACGGACGCGAGCTCGCCAAGGCCGTCGACCTGATCGGACACAGCAATCAACACACAGACGACCGGCTCAACGAGCGGCGCGTCCAACTCAATTCGCTGGTGGCGACGCTCGATATACGCACCGAAGATCTCGAGAAACGGCTGAACCGTTTCTCTGGCCTGCTCGATGAATCCCTCGAAGCTGCCTCGACGCGCGCGCGCGAAGTTGCACGTCTGGTGTCAGAATCGAGCGCCGAAGGCACGCGCGCGATCAGCGAACAATACGAACGCGTGCGCGAAAATGCCGAAGAAGAGCGCGAACGCGCCACTGGGGCGATGCGGTCGCTTTATGAGCAAACCACCAGCGACACCGAAACGCTCTTCCGCAACGCCAATGAGCGGTTTGCAGAAGCTGTCCAGGGCATGAAACAGATGGCTGCGGAAATGCAAAGCGAACTGGATGCAACGCGCAGCGAGCTGCGTCGCGGGGTGTTCGAGCTGCCGCAGGAAACGGCTGAGAATGCCGCGCAGATGCGCCGGGTCATCGTGGACCAGATCGAGGCCCTGGCCGAACTCAATCGCATCGTCGCCCGTCATGGCCGGAACCTCGATGCGGTCGAGCCGGTCCGTCGCACGCGCGAGGAGCCGACACTTGCCGTTGTGAGCAATCGTAATGAATCTACGCCACGCAACGAAACGCCGCCGCCGCCGCGTAATGAGATCCAGCCGCGCTCTTCGCCACGAACCGAGGCCGGTGGCTTTGCGCCGCGCCGCTCCGAGCCACCGCCGCTCACGCCCACGCCGATTCCACCCGGGCGTGGCTGGCTGACCGATCTGCTCAGCCGCGCGTCGCGTGAGGAGAGTGAGCCACAGCGCGAATTGCCGCGTGAGAATATCCGCGAGCCAGCTACCGCGCGGGGAAATGAGGACAGGTCCCCCCGGCATACGATCGAGTCGCTCGATTCCCTTTCCGTCGACATCGCTCGCATGATTGACCACGATGCCGCAGCGGACCTTTGGGACCGCTACAAGCGCGGAGAACGCAATGTCTTTACCCGCCGGCTCTATACCTTGCAGGGCCAGCAGGCATTCGATGACATCCGCAAGAAGTATCGCGCGGACCGCGAGTTCAAGCAGACTGTGGATCGCTACATCAACGAATTCGAACGGCTGCTCGAGGAAGTTTCCCGCGACGACCGCGGACAGGTCGTGGCGCGAACCTACCTCACGTCCGAAACCGGCAAGGTCTATACCATGCTGGCCCATGCGGCGGGTCGCTTCGACTGATCGCGACGCTCCCGGCGCAATCTGATTTCCGGATGCCGCCGTGAGCACGCCTGTTACCCTCGCCCTCACCGTCGAACGCTGGCCCATCGCCGGCTCCTTTGGCATCAGCCGTGGCAGCAAAACCGAAGCCGTCGTCGTCGTTGCGGAACTACGCGATGGTGACGCCCGCGGCCGTGGCGAATGCGTTCCCTATTCTCGCTACGGTGAAAGCATTGATAGCGTCGTGTCACAGATCGACGCCATGCGACCCAAGCTCGATGCGGGCCTCGACCGCCTCACGTTGCAGACTTCGATGGCGCCAGGCGCGGCACGCAACGCGCTCGATTGTGCGTTCTGGGATCTCGAGGCCAAGCGACGCAATATTCCAATCCACGAAATCGCAGGCCTTCCTGTCCCCCACGAACTCACAACGGCCTACACGATCTCTCTTGATGCGCCAGACGCCATGGCAAAAGCCGCACAAGGTGCAGCCAGCCGGGCGCTATTAAAGGTCAAACTCGGAGCTGAGGGAGATGCGGCTCGTATTGCTGCGGTTCGTGCGGCTGCGCCTCGTTCTGCCCTCATCGTGGATGCGAACGAAGGTTGGAACGACGGCAATTTAGCTGCCAATTTCGCGGCTTGCGCTGAAGCCGGCGTCACCCTCATCGAACAGCCCTTGCCACAGGGAAAAGATCAGGCGCTTGGCCGAATGAAGCGGCCGATTCCGGTCTGCGCGGACGAGAGCGTTCACGACTATTTCTCGTTTTCTGCGCTCGCCGGAAAATACGACGCGGTGAACATAAAACTCGACAAGGCGGGAGGCCTGACAGAAGCGATGGTCATGATGACCGAGGCCCGGCGGCGGAACTTCACCATCATGGTTGGATGCATGGTTGCGACGTCGCTTGCGATGGCACCGGCTGTCTTACTCGCGCAGGACGCGTCCTTCGTGGATCTCGATGGACCACTTTTGCTCAGTAAAGATCGCCCTAATGGCCTGCGGTACGCTGACAGTCTGGTCTATCCACCCTCGTCCGCCCTCTGGGGATGATGTCCAGAATGGAACCTTGTGGCGGGCCGCGACCGGTATCGCAACACCTATCTGATTCCGTTCACGAAATTGCCCAGTCGTGAACCCATCCCCTCCGATTTTTTTGGTAAACAAAGCTTTTCGATTGCCAGCCGTTTGGCTTAGCTTACACTCGATTCCAAGATCGCACCGCCGCTTGAGGCAGGGCGACGACAGGGACGGGGAAATGCAAATTCGGGGTTTGCTTTTCGGCGCCGCCGTGGTGGCGCTCAGCGCGACATCGGCGTCCGCGACTATGCGGATCTCGGAGGATCGCGGCGGTCAGATCGGCCACTATCTCGACGCGTTTGCAACGGTGCGAACATCGGGCGAACGTGTGGTCGTTGACGGGAATTGCCTGTCTGCCTGCACGCTGGTGCTCGGTGTGGTCCCGCGAGAGCGCATATGCGCCACCTCGCGCGCACGCTTCGGCTTTCACGCAGCATGGATGCCCGATCGCGATGGACGGCCTATAACCAGCCCACTGGGGACTCAGGCTCTTTGGAGCATTTACCCGACATCAGTCCGCCGTTGGATTCTCCGGCACGGCGGCCTATCACGCAAAATGATCTTCATGCAGGGCAGCGAGCTCAACGGCATCGTGGCGAGCTGCGATCGCGACACTCGGGATCAGGCACGATCAGCTCGTAGCATTACGCCGCGTCCAGTGCGCTACGAATCCGCAAGTGCCTCCAGCGAACGCCACTAGCGCCATCGCTAGGTACGCCCGGCTGCCGAAGTCCTGATACAGCACGCCTGAAATTCCGGTGGCGACCGCCATCGCAAGGCCGGCCGCGATTGCGAGATAGCCTTGCGCGGTTGCCGCCTGCCCCGCCGGCGCGTTCTGCGCAAGAAACATCAGTGCGCCAAGATGAGTGGCTCCGAAAGACAGCGCATGGAACAGCTGCAGCCAAGGCAGCGCGAGCGCGGGCGGATCGGCCGCCATTCCCAACCAGCGTAATACACCCGCGGCAGCGCCGACCATCAACAGCGTCGTTGGTGAAAAAAATGGCGGCAGTCGGGCCTGCACCGCGAACAGCACGATCTCAGCGGCCACGCCAAGCGCCCACAATACAGCAATGAAGGTCCCGTCGAGACCCGCTGCATGCCATTGCAGCGCCGAAAACCCGTAGAACAAGGCATGGCTCGCCTGAATGAGACTGGCACCCGCAAAGACTGCAACAAACGTAGGGTCGCGCAACGACGCCTGGTGGTGTGCTGGCTGCGCGCCATGCTCAGGTGCGTTGAGAGACAGTGGCTCCAATCTCCATGCCGCAAGCGCGATCAGAACGCTCGCCACCGCCATCAGCCAGATCAGTTGGCGAGCAGGAATGACATCGGCCGCCACGCCAGCCGCGAGATTACCGAAAATGAAAGCGAACGAGCCCCACAGGCGCACCGGCCCATAAGCTCGTCCCCGCGCCGGAAGGCCCTTGAGTGCATAGGTTTCCGCCAGCGGCATCAATGGCGTGTAGAAAAGCGACGTCAGTGTATAGGTGATTAGAATCGCGACGGCGCTCGTGGAAAACCCCACAAGGATATATCCGGCAACGCTCGCGACACTCGCAAGGATCAGGACATCGCGGACGGCATCGCGCCGGTCGGCCTCACGGGCCACCACTGGTATGGCCAGAACCCGTGCCACCATCGGCACCGCCAGGACGATACCTATCAGGCTAGCATCCACGTCCTTGGCTTTGAGCCAGACGGGAAAGAAGGGCATCTGGATGCCGGGCAGAATGAACAAGGCCGCGTAAAGCATCGCCAGGCGCGGCACGAAGCCCCCGAATGTCTGGATGACTGACCGCAATTCCTTCGCCTCGCCCCCTTGGGCAACATATTGCAGAAACTCGGCTTTCGGTACGAATCCCGGGGCCCGTCGGCTTCAAAGACGCTGGCCGAATCAAGCTGCATGATTGATAAACGGCTGAGCAGGGATTGCCCATGCCGGCCGAAACCATCGCGCGACCGAGCGCGCTGTCCGGTGCGCCGGACGAGGATGACTATCAAGCGTTCTGCAAGACGCTTTCGGCGAGCGAGCGCGGCCGCGCGCTCCTCGCTGAATATGCGCGGCGGAGCCGGGGCGCCGATACCGAGCAACTCCAGCTGGCGATCGAGCAGCTGCAATCGGTCATGGACGCGCAGTCGCCGCCGCAGAGGCCCGAACTGGTCAAACGACAGCTTCGTGAACTCCTCGACGAGATTGGCACCGCCCAATGCGAGGTCGATGCCATGCTCCTTGCCACGAAGACAGAAGCGCTTTCCGAATTGATCGCACGGGTCGAAAGCCGAATTTCAGGAATCCTCTGGTCGCTTCGCTCCGACCCTTCAGCGGAGGTCGAAACCGCACCCCCCGCATCCGAAGTGCTCGCCGAACCAGCCGGAGAACCCGCCCGAGCTTATCTCGCGGTCGTTCCGCTACCCGACCAACCCGAATTGCCAATTCCATCGCCAAACGCCTCGAGCCCGCCGGCCATTGCGCTGGTCCGTGGCGAGACCGAATTGGCAGAAGTGGCTTTTGTCGAAACACCACCCGAGCAGACCAGCACGCGTTCGGATGGGCCGACGCCAGTAGCCGAAAAGCAGGTCGATACAAACGCGCCACCGACCGGCCCATTGTCATCAATCATGTCGTTGAGTGAGGACGAACGGCTTGCGTTGTTTACCTAACGAAATTCACGCCGCGATCAGGCGGGCAAACATATCCACGTCCACGTTGCCTCCGGACAGAATCCCGACAACAATCTTGCCCTTTACATCGATCTTGCCGGCGAGCAGCGCGGCCAGGCCAATCACGCCGCCCGGTTCAACCACGAGCTTGAGCTCGTTGAACGCATAGCGGACCGCGCGCGCGACTTCTGCATCGGTGACGGTCGTGCCCTGCCCGATAAGCTCACGCGTAATCGGAAATGTCAGCTCTCCCGGAGTATTGCTCATCAACGCATCGCAAATCGTTCCGCTCATGCGTGCGTTTGCTTCGCGCTTGCCACTAGCAAATGAGCGTAGCGTGTCGTCGAAGCCTTCCGGCTCGACGACGTAGAATTTTGCCGATGGCACCCGTGCCTTTACTCCAAGTGAAATGCCGGCGGCCAGACCGCCTCCCGAGGCACCCACGACGACCACGTCGGGCTTGAGCGACAGCTTTGCGAGGTCTTCCACAATTTCAGCTCCGATTGTGCCTTGACCAGCGATGATCAAGGGATCGTCGTAAGGCGGGACAAGCGTCGCGCCGCGCTCGGACATGATTTTGTGGGCAATGGCCGCACGATCCTCGGTGTTCCGATCGTAGGGTACGACTTCAGCTCCGAGGGCGAGCGTGCGCTCGCGTTTCGCCTTGGGCGCATCGGCCGGCATGACGATGGTCGCGCGCATGCCGAGCAGGCGCGCTGCGGCCGCTACGCCTTGCGCATGATTTCCACTTGAATAGGCCACCACGCCGGCTGCCCGCCGATCCTGCGGGATAGACGAAATCTTATTGTAGGCGCCGCGGAATTTGAACGACCCCGTGCGCTGCAATGTTTCGGACTTCAGAAAGACTCGGGCTTCGAGCGCGTCATCGAGCACTGGCGCATTGATCAGAGGAGTGCGAACAGCGACACCGGCAAGCCGTTGAGATGCGGCTTCGATATCCGCGGCCGTGGGTAGAATGGTATTGTCGATAGCTCCCATGGCAAGAGCGTAGCGCGGCCAAGAGACCCTGTCATGTGTGGACCGGCCCGATCCAATCTGGGCTCAGTGTTCGACCCCGGCGCTCATATTGACGGGGAGCCCCGCATCAATGGCTGTGGGCTTGCGTCCGGAGCGCGCTCCATGTGTCACATGCTCGAGGAATATTCGTGCGCTCGCCGCCCACGTCATGCCGAGCGCAAAACCCCGGCATTCTTGCCGTGAGCATTCCAATGCACCCAGGCAAGCAAGCCGAAGATCCTCGTCCAGCACACCGACAGGAGCATGTCCGACGACGTCGCGCGGTGCCGCAGCCGGGAATGCAGCAACAGGCACTCCGCTCGCCAGTGCCTCTAGTAGCACAAGCCCGAACGTGTCTGTTCGGCTCGGGAACACGAAGACGTCAGCCGCCGCATAGATTTCGGCAAGCGCCTCACCTTGAAGCGACCCGAGAAAGACCGCATCCGGAAATTTCCGCGCCAGCCCGTTTCGTGCCGGCCCGTCCCCAACGACGACCTTGGTGCCCGGCAGGTCAAGCTTTAAGAACGCATCAAGGTTTTTCTCCACCGCGAGCCGACCGACCGTCAGAAAGATCGGGCGGGGAAAATTGAGACTGGCCTGCGTGCGAGGCCGGAAAAGCTCGGCATCGACACCGCGCGGCCACAGCTTGACGTTTTTAAATCCGCGCGCGGTGAGCTCGGAGGCAAGCGTCGGCGTTGCAGCGAGCGTTGCAGCCCCCGGCGCATGAAAACGGCGCAACCAGGCCCACGTCACCTCGCTAGTCCACCGCTCCGGCATTGGGAGGCGCTCCGCAAGATAGTCAGGAAACCGGGTGTGAAAGCTGGTCGTGAAGCGCATGTCGTCGCGCAAACAGACACGACGCACGGCGTGTCCGATCGGGCCTTCCGTTGCAACATGGATCGCATCCGGCCGACTTCGCTCCAGCCGGCGTGCGACGTGGCCGGACGCAGCCAAGGCCAAGCGAATTTCGGGATAGCTCGGCATTGGCAAAGTCCAGAACTGGTCGGGACTGAGGAACTCCAATTCAAATCCGAGCACACGCGCCTCGCGGTTGACATGACCCAATGTGCGAACGACGCCATTGACCTGCGGATGCCAGGCATCGGTGGCCACCAGGATTTTCATGCAATCAGGCCGCTTTCGCTGCTGGGGGCACCACCACGGCCGCATCGGCGCCATGGCCCGTATGCGTCCAGGTGATGATCTCGAACCGGCCGTCTAGTCCCTCCACCACCGCCGTACAGCTTTCCACCCAGTCGCCACAGTTGATGTAACGCAGGCCGTAATCGTCGTGCATGGCGGCCGTGTGAATGTGACCGCAGATCACCCCGTCAGCCTGGTGATGTCTGGCTTCGGTCGCCAGCGCCTTCTCGAACGCACCAATGTAGTTGACGGCATTCTTGACCTTCAGCTTCGCCCATTTCGACAATGACCAATAAGGCGCCCCAAGGACGCGACGGAACGCGTTGAAAACCCGATTGGCAGTGAGTGCAAATTCGTAGGCCTTGTCGCCGAGCAGCGCGAGCCAGCGCGCCTGAGTCACTACAAGGTCGAATATGTCGCCGTGGACGACCAGATAGCGGCGGCCATCGACACCGGTGTGGATGGTGTTTTCCAGGACCTCGATGCCGCCGAAATGCGTGCCGTAGTACCCGCGCAGGAATTCGTCATGGTTGCCGGGAACATAGATGACCCGAGCGCTCTTGCGTGCCTGCCGAAGAATCTTCTGCACGACGTCGTTGTGCGTTTGCGGCCAATACCAAGACGAGCGCAATGCCCAACCGTCGACAATGTCGCCGATGAGATAGATCGTCTCGGCTTCGTGATGGCGGAGAAAATCGAGAAGCTTGTCGGCCTGACAGCCGCGCGTACCAAGATGCACATCCGAGATGAAAAGCGCGCGAAACCGTCGCGTGGCGTTGTCCGTCACGATACGACGATCTCCAATGCGATGATCATGTGAGACATTTACCAGCCAGCCGTTTCAGTTTTGTGACAGCGTCGTTTACCTATTTCAAACTATTGGGGTTTTGCGCCGTTCGCCGATACGGCACGACGAAACCGAACCAACGTATATGCGCCGAACGGCTTAACCTTGCGCCGCTCGATGAGTTCGGTACCGCCGTGCGCATGCGCCCAAGCCGCCAGCCGCTGAAACGGAAACTCCGGGCGCAAGCCCACCTTGCGCGCCTTCTGAGCCAGCAACCGTTCAACGGCGGCCATCAGCCCACGTTCGGAATACAGATGATTAACCAGGATGATCTGGCCACCCGGACGAAGCACGCGCGCGCATTCCGACAACACGCGCTCGGGTTCTTCGACGAGCGTGATCACGAACTGACCGACTACGCAATCGAAGGAGGCATCAGCGTAGGCCAGTTCGTGCGCATCCATCACTGCCAGTTCCTTTACGAATGGATAGCGGCAACTCAGGAGCCGTTCGCGTGCGCGTGCAATCATAGGCTCTGAAATATCGATGCCGACGATTTCCGTCGTTGCGTCGTAGTCATCAAACGACAGTCCCGTCCCCACTCCAATTTCGAGAATTCGGCCGCCGACCTCACGGGCGGCCGACGCAGCAGCGCGTCGACCGTTCAAGAAAATGGGGCCGCACAAGGCATCGTAGATGGGCGCCCACCGCGCATAGGCCTGTTCCATCACATGACGATCAGGATCGCGCAACATCGGTGTCCTCCCCAAATCAGTGAGTTGCGGTTCGCGATCAGGTATCAACCGATTGCTACAGGACGGCGACACTGTGTCACGACAGGCCGCACGACAGCCATCGCCCTCGTCACGCTCTTGACGGGTCGACGTTCGGCCCTAACACTCGCGCTGGCAAAAAGGAGAGCCCATGAATCTTGGAATTGCCGGCCGCAAGGCCATTGTTTGCGCGTCGAGCCGAGGGCTCGGCAAAGCATGCGCGCGCGCCCTGGCGGAAGCGGGTTGCGAGGTGGTGATCAACGGACGCGATAGTAAAAAACTGGAAGCGACTGCAGCTGAGCTGTCGAGTTTTGCGGGGGTCAAGGTGATACCGGTCGTCGCCGATGTAGCGACACCCGAGGGCCAGAAGGCGCTTCTATCGGCCTGCCCGCAGCCGGACATCCTCGTCAATAACAATGGCGGCCCGCCGATGCGGGACTTTCGTGAGCTCACGCGCCAGCAAATGATCGATGGCGTGATCGCGAACATGGCGGTTGCGATCGAATTGATTCAGAAGGTGATCGATCCCATGTGCGAGCAAAAATTCGGTCGCATCGTGAATATCACCTCTGCCTCGGTAAAAATGCCATTGGCCGGCCTCGATCTGTCATCGGGAGCACGCGCGGGCCTGACCGCATTTCTGGCCGGGGTGGCGCGCACCGTTGCGGACAAGAACGTCACCATCAACAACATATTGCCGGGTGCTTTCGACACCGACCGATTGCGCGGCACTTTGAGCAAGACCGCCGAGCAGAAAGGCAAGAGCGTCGACCAGGTGGCCGCCGAACGTGCGGCCTCGATTCCCGCAAAGCGCTTCGGTACGCCGGATGAATTCGGTGCAGCTTGCGCATTTCTTTGCTCAACGCATGCCGGCTATATCACCGGACAAAATTTGCTGATCGACGGGGGCAATTTCAGCGGAGCGTTCTGAAAATGCAAAGGCCGGCTCCCCGGCCGGCCCTTGCGCCCCTTCCCGCCCCCGCGGGTTTATTTCGCGATAATCGGTTTGACCACCGGCGCCGGCTCCGGCGCACCCCAACGAAACACCATCGCGAGCGACAGAACGTCAACGTGCGCATTAACGGTGCCAATGTAATTAACGCCGTCAAAAGACGGATTGCCGGACACCGCCGTGATGTTGATCGATGGATCCTGCACCCAGATGTGCGAGTAGGCGAGATCGAACGAGAATCCCTTCCACACCTGCCAACTTGCGCCGATCGAGGCCCAGACCCGGTTATTGTCAGGTACGAGTGGTATGCGCACCCGGTCGTCGATCGGGGAAATCTCGTAAGCAGCACCGGCGCGCACCGTCAGCCGGTCGCTCCACTGATACTCGCCGCCCAGCGCAAAGAACCAGCCGTCCTTATACTGGAACGGTATCGTTACGGGCGTGCCATCGACGGCAGCGGGCGCTCCCGAAGCCGTGCAGAATGTTGGACGTTCCGATCCGGCTCCAATTTGTCCATTCGGCCGTGCCAAGCAGAGTCAGCTGCGGCGTTACACGCTGCCGAAGGCCGAGGGACACGGTGTCGGGAAGATTGACAGTAGTGTTAATCGACGCCGTTGCTAAAGCCTGCGATTGCGCCGGTCGCCAGCAACAGGTCCCGTCGATGTCTTGATTGAGGGCCGAGCGATACCCAATTCCAATTGTCGTTGTTGGCGTCGGCGTGAGGGTCACGCCGGCCGTCAGCCCGTAAGCCCATCCATCGCCGTGCAGCGCGACATCTGCAAACCCGGGTGGCCCGCAACTGTAGCGCCTTTGTTCAGTGTTGCCTTGGCATATTGGATTTGAGCTCCGATGCCGACACTGATCCAATCGTTGAACCGATACGCCAGACTTGGCGCCGCATTGTAAGTCACCAGCTTGCTGCTGTTTGCGGCGTAGTCGCGTCCTGCCCAAAGGTCCGGAAAACTTGCCGAAAGACCGAAGGGTGAATTCAACGACATCCCGAGCCAAAGGTTGGGCGTGAACTGGTAGGTGAAGTAGCCATTGGCCACCAGAGCGTCGTTGCCGGTGTCAAAAGTGCCGCCACCAAATACCGGAGTGCCGAAGAGCGTAGCTGCCCGGCAAAGGCGTGTTCGAGGCATAAGGGAAAATCGCCGACGCACCGACTTCAAGACCCTTCCCGGCAAATTAAGTCATCGTTGCGGGATTCCAGAACATCGACGACAAGGCACCCCCCGCCGCGATGCCGGCGAAAGACGTTCCTTGTCCGTAGACGCTTTGTTCGTGAACCGCGAAACCGCCGGCATTGGCCTGCGTGGATGCGATGACGAGAAGTCCCAGCGCGCTCGTCGCGTGTAATAAGAAGCCTACCCGCCCCCGAAGTGACATTGTCTCCCCCAAACAATTCACGGTCTTAGCTTTCAGGCATCGTGACCGCAGGTTGAAGAGTCGACAATGTGAAAATTGCTGAAACGGCGGGGGTTTACGCAAAAATAGCCGGCATGTTGCTTCGATGACACAGCACCGCAGTGCACTGCAACAATACGGATTCTTTTACCCGGCAATGCGTTGAGCAATTGCTGCAACAGGACGGGTCTGCGAAACCCGATCATCGTGCCAAAAGGTATAACCCTGCCGTCACCCGGATGGCTCGAGCACCGCCCTGCCGCCCGGGAAACCGCCAGCTTGCGACGCCAGGCCAAGTAGCAGCGCGGCGGGCCCGCCGATCCTGTCGTGCCCCGAGACCAATGCCATGTCGCAGCGGTCAGGCAACAGCTTGATGTCCCGCGACTTTGACCCACACACGGCGCGTGCCTTCTCGTGCAAAGGAGGGTTGCCCCCCGCTCGCGGCCATGCATGATGGCGCCCACCTGTCTGCCAATTTTTCAAAAACAGAACCGCTCGAGGGAGTTACCCGACTATGAAACTCGTCCGCTATGGCGCGCCCGGCCGCGAGAAACCAGGCATTATCGGTGACGACGGAAAGGTCCGCGACCTGTCGCGCATCGTGAAGGACATCGACGGCGCGATGCTGGCATCAGGTGGTCTCGCCAAAATCAAAAAAGCCAATCTCAAGCGTATGAAACCCGTCTCCGGCAAACCACGGCTTGGTCCCTGCATCGGCAATGTGCGCAACTTCATCGCCATCGGACTCAATTATTCCGACCACGCTGCAGAAGCCGGCATGGCCATTCCGAAAGAGCCGATCATTTTCAACAAGGC
This sequence comes from uncultured Alphaproteobacteria bacterium, assembly GCA_963751535.1. Classification (GTDB taxonomy): domain Bacteria; phylum Pseudomonadota; class Alphaproteobacteria; order Rhizobiales; family Xanthobacteraceae; genus Pseudolabrys. The sequence goes on along the minus strand of CAVVUW010000004.1, from coordinate 149,865 downwards.
GCCGACGTGCATCTGCGGGCCGAACGATGACACCATCATCCCACGCGAGTCGGGCAAGCTCGACTGGGAGGTCGAACTCGGCATCGTCATCGGAAAACGCGCACGTTACCTCGCGCGCGACAAAGCGAAGGACGCCATCGCCGGCTATTTCCTCGGCAACGATGTGTCCGAGCGCGTCTTCCAGATCGAACGCAGCGGCGGACAATGGAACAAGGGCAAGAGCTGCGAGACCTTCGGACCGATCGGTCCTTGGTTCGTCACCAAGGACGAAGTCAAGGATCCGCAGAACCTCAACATGTGGCTCGACGTCAACGGTGAAAAACGCCAACGCGGCAATACGAAGACGATGATCTTCGATTGCGAACATCTTGTCTGGTATTGCTCGCAGTTTTTCGTGATGGAGCCGGGCGACGTCATCATCACCGGAACGCCGCCAGGTGTCGGCCTCGGGATGAAACCCTCTCCAGTATTTCTCAAGGCCGGAGACATCGTGACACTTGGCATCGACAAGCTCGGCGAACAACGGCAGAAGATTGTCGCTGCGAAGTAAGCCGGACGCTACGAAAATTGTCGGCAGGGCCCAGCGGGTCCTGCCGAAACATTTTTACGACTCAGTGAATGAGTTGTGCATGATCATTTAATTGCCGCAAATCGTTGGGCGACGATACCTTTCGCCAACACGCGACAAAAAACCTTTGCAACATAGCGCTGCTGCAACGACGGCACACACCGCACTACCATTGTGTCACTAGGCACTTGCCGAATTTGCAACGTATTGCAGCCCCAATCGCAGTCTCCAATCCGCGCCGACTATTCAGTTTCTGATCGCGTGCTTGGTGCAACGTTGAGGAGGGCAGGCATGCCAGAATACAAATCGACTCGGATCTTGAGCGCTGTCGCGTTTGTTTCGCTTGCGGGAGTCTTTGCGCAATCGACATACGGCGTGCGCGCCGCCGAGGAGTGTCTCAGCAAACCAAATTCACCGGCACCGCAGGGGGAACATTGGTACTACCGGATGGATCATGCCAATGGCCGTCAATGCTGGCGTCTGGGGCCGGTGGGTCTTCGTGTCCAGAAGGCAGCGCCAGCATCCGAGAAACGCTCGGCGCCTGCAGCAGCGACACAGTCGGAAACATCTGCACGCACCCAGCGTCCCGTGACAACGGGACACGCATCGGCCGAAGTTGTGCCGGAGACCAATGTGGCAGCGGCGGCAGCCCCCGCCTATTGGCTCGACGCCTCCAAATTGCTGAATCAGTCGTCTACCGTTCCGCCGGCAGCGCAACAACCTTCTTCAGAAGAGCGATCAGCCGGTTCGTCTGATCCACCGTCGCCCGCGGACGAGTCGCCTGCTCCGACGCGCAGCGTGGTGGCCAGCGCAGGCGATAGTCTGCCGCAAACAGTCACGCGTGCCGAAGAACCACGACGCATCGTACCTATTGCGAAGTCCGCGACGTCGATTGTCGATGATGATCACACCTTTGCTTTGCTCCTGCTGATGTTCGTGACGTTAGCCATTGCCGGACCGATGCTGCACTATTCAGAGCGACGGCGCCGACGTTTGGCCAGGCCTGTTCAGGCGCCGCGATGGGCGCCAACTGATACCCCGAACGAACCCGTAGCCGACGTCGAGATGCCGCTTGCTCCGGCTCCTGCAATTGACCAATGCCCCGAGCCCCCAGCGTCGACTTCACCTTTTGAAACCGAGCGGTTGGAAAAGGCTTTGCAGCAGCTACTTGACCGGCTGCAGAAGGAGCACCCATCCATGCAAGGTGCTGCGCCTTCAGCGAGAAGGATGGAAATCGAAATGAAAAAGAGTGCGTGATAGATCGGCGCGGTCAGCTATTGCGCTTTTCCCGACGTTCGGCTTCAGCGCCCGCTTTTCCCACGCGGCTGCAATCTCAAGCAGGGTCTGCTTGTCCGTGGCAGCCATCGCTCGCGCAAGCCGAATGCAATCGGCCGCGAACTGCCGATATTTCCGGGATTCAAGCAACGCCGCCTCCTCAATCCACCTGAGACAGCGACGTCCAGAGCTGGAACTTCGTTCTTCAACAACTGTGTGAGAGAAATTTGTACGGGAACCAATACTGAGACGCGGATTTTACCGCTGCGTCCGGCAGAGATATGTGCCGCCATTTTCTGCCATCGACTACCGTCGCTATGCGACGGAACGCGTCAGACTTGCCCAGTCGACCTTTAATCCCCTCTATAAAGGCCGCCCCCTTGAGGCTGAGACGTTTTCGGACTCGCCGACAAAAAGCGAGAAAAAAATCCCGGTTATCCGCGAAGGTGACCCGTTACCCCCTCAGTGCGGGCTGCCTTTTTTTCGCCGCGGCAGCCATCGACTATTTTCATGATTCTGAAGCACCGAATTTTTATCGACCGACTTAGCCGGACGCATTATGTCTCCGTCGATCATTCCAGAAAGCCGAAGGTGCCGCACCCGGGCTAGAGAGTGCCGGACGATGGCGGAGCGGTTGCGCGTTCAAACTTCCCGCGATCAGATGCTCAAGGCCGCCTTGGATTTCGAGCGCATGGCACAAGCTGCCGAACAGCGCGAAATTGCACAGGGCCTGACTCAGTTGAAGGCGTTTTCAACCAGCCAATATGGTCTTCGTTCGACCGCTCGCCGGTCAGACTGAAGCCTCGCTGACGAAGCTTCGCGAGCACTGTTGCGAACGACCAGCGGCTCTGGACCGCGGAGTCAGCAACCGTGGTCTCAGCCGAAGTTTTCCTCGGATCGAGGTGACAGGCCGGCCTTGCGAGCGCAACCGTAATCCTCGCACAGATACGAAAGGTCGCCCTCGCAGGGGAAGCCGGTAATCGGACAATTGGCTGGTGGATCGCCGTTCTGCTTGGGCGCTGCGAAGAACCAAGGATTTTCCCAAAGCAATTCCTTCAAAGCCGCCTCCAGCCGACGCCCTCAATACGCGGTCATTGGGCTGATTACAGTCGGCACCTCGGTGACTTTCGTCACCGGAAATCCACCCAGCTTGGCATGCTCGAAGACGAGTGCCTCGCTTTCAGCAAGGTAAATGCAGAACGTCTTGTCGGCTGCCACGTACGATTCAAGCCACTGTATATTTGGAGCAAGCTTGGCGAGCACGCTGTTGGACTTCGCGGCAACGCCTTTGAGTTGCTCGGCACTTAGATGGCCAACACCCGAAATATCACGTTCGATCAAGTAACGTTTCATCGTTTCGTCCTTCATCGCTTGATTTGTCCGACGCCAACAGGTGGCTGTGTCTTTCAATCACGCGGCGAGCTTCCTTAAGCCGCGACTCCTTCAGCCCATTCATGAACCGGGCAAAGATCGACGTACGCGATTTAACCCGCTTGCCTTTGGTAACTGCAGTAGCGGGGGTGCGAGCACCCCCGAAGGTCGCGACATGCATCAGGTTTTCCTTCTTGAAGACAAGGCTCAGAAATACAACCTGCACGGATCTCAGCCTGAGGCTGAGGAAGCTCACCGTTTTACGATGACGATCTCGAGATACTCACTCGGCACAACCATTGTCTTGTCGTCCGCCGTGTTCATGCGCCCGATGAGACCGTACAGATCCTTCTCCAGCCGAATCTGTTGAGGCACGTCCAGCGCCGAGAATGCCTTGAGCGTCGGGCCGTAGTAGGTCCTGAACACGTCAACGAAGTGTTCCGCAGAGCGATAGCGAAACTTGAACTCACGCGGTTCGGTCTTGATCCAGCTCGCACCTGCTCCGAACAGTTCGGTGATACGCGGGCGCGTGCCCCAAAGCATGGGGGATTTCGCGACCGGCGGCGGCGGTAGGTATTTGCCGAGGGTCTTGAAAAGCTGTCCGATGAAGCCGTCGGGTGTCCAGTTTGTGAGACCGATCTGCCCGCCGGATTTGCACACGCGCAACAGCTCGGCTGCGGCCTGTTCCTGGTTGGGCGTGAACATCACGCCGAACGTCGAGACGACCGTGTCAAAAAACTCGTTCGCAAACGGCAAGGCTTCGGCATCGGCCACTTTGAAATCGATCGGCAAGCCTTCAGCCATAGCGCGGGCGCGGCCGCGCTCGAGCAGGCTACCCACATAGTCGGTCGACGTGACGTCGCACCAGCGTCGCGCGGCGGCCAGGCTGACCATCCCGTTGCCGGCGGCTACGTCGAGAACTCTCTTGCCGGCCCGTAAATCGAGAGCTTCGCACAGTTCCTCGCCGACAATTTGCAGGGTTGTGCCTACCACGGCATAGTCACCCGAGGACCAGGCGGCCTGTTGGCGGGCCTTAATGGCTACAAGTTCGGGAGATGCGGTCGGCGCGACCTGCTTGGCCGGCTTCTCGGCAGTAAGGGTTGCTGCGGGCATTGATAGCTCCTGTCCAATTTCCAACACGATTGGGCTGTGAGTACGCCCCTCTCGCGCAAAAGACTTTGTCCAGAGCTTGATTTGTCCTTTAGACCACCTTGATTATTTCCTGAGGCCGAGCTTGCTATCGCGGGGGCAGCGACGTGCAATTTCTCTTTGGTGATCATACGCTTGACGGCGACAGGCGCGAACTGCGTTGCGGCGCGGATCCGATTGCTGTCGAGCCGCAGGTGTTCGACCTACTCATTTACCTGCTGCAAAATCGCGATCGCGTCGTCACCAAGGACGACCTCATCGAAGCGGTGTGGGGCGGCAGGGTGGTGTCTGACTCAACCCTTACCAGTCGTATCAATGCCGCCCGCAAAGCGATTGGTGACAGCGGTCAGCAGCAGAAATTGATCCGAACGATCGCGCGCAAAGGCCTTCGCTTCGTCGGCGACGTGCGATTTCAACCTTCAGGCGCCGAACCGTCGTCCGCGCAGTCTCAAACCGAGATTGGCGATTCCCTCCGCACCGCGCTGCCGTTGCCCGATCGGCCAGCCATCGCGGTGCTGCCGTTCGCCAATATGAGCGGCGAGCCGGAACAAGAATACTTTTCTGACGGCATTAGCGAAGACATCATAACTGCGCTGTCGAAATTGCGCTGGTTCTTCGTGATCGCGCGCAACTCATCCTTCACCTACAAGGGCAAAGCTGTCCATTTGAAGCAGATCGGCGAAGAACTCGGCGTCGGCTATGTCGTCGAGGGCAGCGTACGAAAAGAAGGCGAGCGCGTGCGTATCACCGCACAGCTTATTGATGTCGCAACCGGCAGTCACATCTGGGCTGAACGCTACGACCGCAACATTGCCGACGTGTTCGCGGTGCAGGACGAAATTACAGAGGCTATAGTCGGCGCGATTGAACCGCAGCTTTATGCTGCGGAAAATTTCCGTGCTCAGCGCAAAGCACCCGACAGCATGGACGCCTGGGATCTTGTGATGCGTGGACTGTCCCACTATTGGCGGTTGACGCGGCAGGACAACATGGTCGCGCAGGCGCTGCTCGAGAAAGCGACCGCGATCGATCCAAACTATGGTCAGGCACTTGGCGTGCTTGCCGCGAGCCATACATTCGGCGCTCACATGGGCTGGGCGGACATGGCGGCCTCGGTGCTCCTCGCAGAACGTGCTGCCTTGGCTGCGATAAGAGCCGACAGTGAGGACCCCTGGGCACATCACGCGTTGGGCAATGTTCATCTGTTCACGCGCCGGTTCGATGATTCGCTCGCCGAATTCGAGCTGGCTCTGCAGCTCAATCCCAACTTCTCGCTGGCGCAGGCCTACTACGGATTGACGCTGTCATATTGCGGGCGCTGGCAGGACGCCGACCTCGCCGCGCGACGCGCGTTGCGACTCAGTCCACGAGATCCGTTTTCTGCACTCTATTCTGGCATCGCCGCGTACGCGCAGTTCAACGGGCGCAACTATGAGGAAGCCATGCGGCTTGCGCGGGAATCTATCCGCCAGCGGGCCGATTTCGTCGGTGGCCACAGGGTGCTCACCGCCGCCGCCGGAATGGCTGGACAGACCGACGCAGCAGCGGCCGCCTTGCAGGAGCTTCGACGCGTGCAACCGAACATCTCGATGGCCTGGCTTACGCACCAGATGCCGTTCCAGCACGACGCCGATCGGAAACACTATCTGGAAGGTTTCCGTCGTGCCGGCCTGGACTGATCCGCGGCGGTCGCGGCCTAGTCCTTTAGTCCGGCGTTCTGCAGGCCCAGCAGAAACCGGGCGCGATCGTCGGGATTGACGAAGACAGTATCGTGGGCCACGTGCGCGCTCGAAAGATCGGGCTGAAGGGTCAGCGTGCGTGCGAGAGCTTCCTTCGCTTCGTCAATCTTCCCGAGTAGTCCAAGTGACACCGTCATCAACCGCCAGGCGCCAGCGTGGTGCGGATGTAGCGCCGTGAGAGAACGGCATACTGCAACCGTTTCCTCGTACTGCCCGAGAGCGAACAGCGCCATATACCGCACGATCGGCACATAGATTGCGAGAAACGGATCGCACGGGCTCAGCCGCTGTGCCTGCTCCAGTGATTGCAATCCACGTTCGGGCTGTTCACCGCACGCATAGGCATAGCCGAGGCCGGCGTGGCCCAGAGCGAAATTGGGGTTCAGTTCGACGGATTTAGAAAGATGCATCACCGCCGGTTCGGGACGCCGCCGGCGCGAGTGCGCGAGACCCAGAACGAAATGCCCCCAATGGTCCTGGTCATCAAGCGCCACGGCGCGGTTGCCAGCTTCGAGCGCCTTGTCGGTGAACTCCCCGATCGGCATCCGCGCGTCGAGGTTGAACATGCACAGATATGTCCAACCGAGCAGTGCATGCGCATGGGCATACTCCGGATCGAGATCGATCGCTTGCCGCAGGCATTCCTGAGCCAGACGTTGCTCCTCAACGCTCATACGCCACATGTGAGGCAAGGCCTGCATCACGCGGTCCCAGGCTTCGATGTTCTGTGGAGGCTTGCGCTGAACGCGCGCTGCTTCGGCGACTATGATCTGGGAACCAACCAAGTCGATGACGCGGTTGGTAATCTCGTCCTGCAGCTCGAAGATATTCGAGAGGTCGCGGTCGTAACGATCGGCCCAGAGATTGACGCCTTTGCTGGCGTCGATCAATTGCGCGGTCACGCGCACCTGGTCGCACGCCTTGCGCACACTGCCCTCAAGCACATACCGCACGCCAAGCTCGCTCGCGACTTTGCGTACATCGACAAATTCATCCTTGAAGGCAAAGCTTGAATTGCGGGCGATGACGAAGAACCATCGCTGACGCGAAAGTCCAGTGATAATGTCTTCGGTCAGCCCGTCGGCAAAGTATTCCTGAATGGAATCTCCGCTCCTGTTCTGAAACGGCAGAACCGCGATGGAAGGCTTGTCGGGCAGAGCCAACGCCGGCACGGCAGCATTGTTCTGCGTCAGACTGTTCGTAACTTTTGTTGCAACCGGTCGCCGATCCGTCACCACCGTCTCATAGGGCGCAGCATCCTCGACCTGACCCACGAAGCGGAAACCGCGCTTGTGATGCGTGCGAACGAACAACTGATCATCGCCATTGTCACCGATGGCACGGCGCACTGCGCTGACGCGCGAACTAAGCGTCGCTTCGGAGATGATTCGCCCCTTCCACACCGCATCGATCAATTCCTCTCTGCTGACGATCCGGTTGCGGTTGCGAATCAAATGAACGAGCAGGTCGAACACCTGCGGCTCGATCGGGATGATCTTGCCAGCACAACGCAGTTCATGACGCGCGACATCGATTTCAAAGTTCGCGAAACGGAATGGCGCGCTATTCACCTGCGAGGCGGCTTCGTCCGATTCCAGCAGTCCAAAGTATCGCATTGGCTCGCCCCCTGACGTACCGATGTGACCCATTCAACTTCTTCAGAAAGTCTTCATGATCTCTTCTAGCGCGAAAGAAATGCCCTTGACTGTGAGGGCCCTCACAGAACGGAAAGCTCTAATTTTGTTTCGGGAATAAATTTTTGGACGAATCGAGACAGACCTATCCAGCAATTCCGAATTGCCCCGCGCGCGTTCGGCTAGTTCTCCATCTTGAAATTTCGCCGGAATGAGGTGTCGCGACTTTCGCGGGCACCCTGCTTCGAAGCGATGCTATGCCCTTAATTTGGGCCGAAGTCACGGTGTCCTGTTCGCTGATCACGAAAACGTCATGGAACAGCGGCGGATGGAATTACCACACATTCAATAAGGGCAATTTTTGGAGAAAAGCTTGAGACCGCGGCCAATTAGTTGGACTCCATACTATCTCCATGAAAATTCATGCTTGGCGAAAGTACTTCTTCAAGCACGTCATATCGATCGCGCCTAGTTCTCGCGCCCCGCAGATACTCCGTCTGCTCCAAACGAGGTGCCAAATTGTGACATGGCGAAAATTGAAATTTATATCTGTGGTCGCTACCGCATTGGCTTTGATTGCGACGCTCGCCGTCGCGCGAGCTGTGCGTTCCTCAGCTAGCTCCGAAGCGAATCGGACTCAGGCCGCGCCTCTGCATTTGCAGAACAATTTCGTCTGCCCCCCGCTCATTTCCTCGTGGGATTGTGAGATTATTGTAAATACCTTTCCCATGAGCACGGGCGACCGCCGGACGCCCCCAATGCGGATGAGAATCTAAGCTTTCTGATCGCGAAAACCGCCGAGGCCGTAATCATTCTGATAGCGAACCCAGGCCATATACGACCCTCAGGATCGGACTCATCTGAAGCCCAACCCGGTCGAACCACGCCTTGAACACACCTATGACCCGGCCATCCCGGTAAATCTGAGCCAATCCGGTATTGACTGCGAGACGGAATGCCCAATCGCCACGTGGCAGAACGATTGCATACGGCTCAACTGACAAATCATCCGGCAGCATCATCAGATCTTGCGGATTCTTGATGTGCGCACCAACCAGAAGGAGTTTGTCGCTCGCGAAACCGTCGACTTTGCCGCTTTCCAGCAGTGCGACGGCTTCGCTTCCGTCTTTCACGGAAATCAGCATCACTTCGATCTTTTGCTGCTTGATCTGGTTGATGATGGCCTGCTCATTGGTCGTGCCGGAAGCAACGGCGATTTTCTTTCCGGCCATGTCCGCGAATGTGCGGATGTTGGATGCTTTCGCGACGATGATGCCCGTGGTTTCGACAAACACGAAGTTTGAAAAATCGACCTCCTTCATTCGTCCGAGCGTCGCGGTGCTCGAGCCACACTCCATATCTGCCTTGCCGCTGGCAACAGTCGTAAATCGCGTTTGAAGAGTCGTCGGCACCCAATCGATCTTGAGATCGCCCAATCCGAATTGTTGGCCGATTGAATTCGCCACCAGCCTGCAGAGATCAATCGTGAAGCCGACCGGTTCGTTCTTGTCGTTCACGAAGGAGAACGGTCTGGCGTCTGCCCGGTACGCTATCTTGATTGTCTTGCTGCTCGTGATGGCCTTTAGGCGGCTATCCGGTGGAAATTGAATTTGTGCAGAAGCTGCTGTCGCGAACAAAAAGGCCAAGCACACACAAACAAATCGAAACATGGTCTTCCCCCATTTGCGAAGTCCTGACGTCTGCAATTCCGCCGACAGGCCTTTCAATATCGCCAATCAGGCCAGAGGAATTGATCGAGATCAACGTCCTTCTTCCGACATCAGGTCGTCCTGAGAAGCGCAAGATCTGTCCCGTGGAGCGCCTTGGCGGATCCCATGCCCATGCGCTTCACGATCGACATGGGTTCAACCATCGTGTTGGACAATAGGCCCACCCGCTCTGCGGGCAAGTACATCACATTGCCCGACATTGGTGTCGGCGCCTGCGGAGCCGGTTTGAGATCTTCGGCGTTCTCGATCTGGGCAAGTCCCTCTGCCACGCTCTTGACCAGTCGGTATTGCGGTAAACCGCCCAGAAGCGAATTCTCGGACCAGCGCATGAGATTGCGTCCCAGGGTGGTGCGCGCGACAAAACCGGCGGCGACTGAAACTAAAACCAACATCACTACCGCCAGGCCCTCTTCTTCCGCCGGACCGACCACCTTGTCGAGCGTCAGGAATTCCGAAATCGGATGGGCCACCTTTGCGGCAAACCAGATGGCGTGGCTGAAGAGGAGCACACCTCCGCTTGGTGGCAATGCAATTTTCAGGTCAATAATAATGGGTGACACACTTTAGCCGCTGGCTACCCAACTATGCATTGATGCGACGGGCGTCGGGAACCACGCGAATGACGTTCGTCTGTGATAGCTTGCGACGGGCATGAATATTCTTCGACTCTATTGGCGCGTTCTTGCTTTGCTCGGCCCCGAGGCTCCGTTGGCCTGGGGGTTGGCGATAGCCAATGTTGCCCTCGCGACCGCACAATTTGCCGAGCCAGTATTGTTGGGTCGCATCATCGATGCATTGACGGGAGCCCAAACGCGAGGCGAGGTTCCGCAGTGGTCGCATTTAGTAACACTGCTTGCTGCCTGGGCGGGCTTCGGTCTTTTCACCATCGCCTGCGGAACACTGATTGCACTCTATGCCGACCGCCTCGCCCATCGCCGCCGCCACGTGGTTCTGACCGGCTACTTCGAGCACGTGCTGCAATTGCCGCTCTCCTATCACGGCAACACGCACTCCGGCCGATTGATGAAGATGATGTTGCAGGGTACGGAGGCCTTGTGGGGATTGTGGGTCGGATTCTTCCGCGACAACCTCTCCTCAATCATTTCTTTGCTCGTGCTGCTGCCGATCTCCCTTTTTATAAACTGGCGGCTGGCCTTACTGCTGATCGTCCTCTGCATCGTCTTTGCACTGCTGACGGCGGTGATTGTTCGCAAAACCGAAAGATTGCAAAGCTCGGTCGAGCGTCACTACTCCGATTTGGCTGAACGCGCCTCGGACACGCTAGGCAACATTGCTCTCGTGCAGAGTTTTGCGCGCTTGGAAGCCGAGGTTGCCGAGTTGCGGCTCGTCGTCGAGCGTTTGCTGTCGGCGCAAATGCCTGTGTTGTCCTGGTGGGCTCTCGCCAATGTGCTAACGCGAACCGCAACCACCTTGACCGTGCTCGCTATCATCATCGTAGGCACATTGCTGACGATCAAAGGCCAAGCCACCGTCGGCGAGATGGTTACCTTCATGAATTTTGCGGGGTTGATCATTGCGCGACTCGAGCGCAGCGTCAGTTTCGCCAATTCGGTGGTTTCGGAGGCACCACGCCTGCGCGAATTTTTCCAGGTTTGGGATACCGTCCCATCCATTCGCGACCGGCGCGGAGCAATCGACCCCGGACGATTGCAAGGCCGTGTCGAGTTCAAGCACGTTTCTTTTTCTTACGACGGCAAACGCATGGCCGTGGAGGATCTCAATTTTGCGGCCATGCCGGGCGAAACGATCGCGCTTGTGGGTGCCACCGGCGCGGGAAAGACCACTGCGATTGCGTTGCTTCATCGCGCTTTCGATCCGCAGTCCGGCCAGATTGAGATTGACGGCACCGACATCCGAAAATTCAAGCTCGCGGCCCTGAGACGGAATATCGGCGTGGTATTCCAGGAGGCCCTGCTGTTTAACCGTTCAATCACTGAAAATCTGAAGGTCGGAAAAGCCGACGCGACCGAAGCTGAAATGCGTGACGCCGTACAACGCGCGCAGGCTCTCGACTTCATCGAACGTAAATTTCAGGGCTTTGCTGACAACGTCGGCGAACGCGGCCGTTCGCTCTCAGGCGGTGAACGTCAGCGCTTGTCGATCGCGCGTGCGCTTCTCAAAAACCCACCGATACTCATTCTCGATGAAGCCACGAGCGCGCTCGACGCCGATACCGAAACGAAAGTCATGCGCGCGCTCGACGAAGTCATGAAGGGTCGGACCACGTTCGTCATAGCGCATCGGCTCTCGACGGTGCGGAAGGCGTCCCGCATTCTCGTTTTCGACATGGGAAAGATTGTCGAACAAGGTACGTTCGACGAGTTGGTCCAGGCCGGCGGCCGATTTGCCCGTCTTGCCGAGCAACAATTCATCTCGGCCGCCCCGATTCCATTTCCGGTCACAGTCGACTGATAACTTCGCGCCTTATCGCCGTGCCCGACGTTTCGTCTTCCGCCGGGAAGCCGTTTTCTTCCGGGGCACCTTCCTCTTCGCGACCTTTTTTTTCCTCCGTCGAGGCGTGATTCCGATCGCCTGCTTCATCGCCGGCGTGACTTGCTTGACCCTCGCCCGGCCGGCTTGCAACGCACTGCTAGTCGATTCAAGCACAGCGTCTGCAGCCGCCTTCGCAGCTGTACCAGCGTCGCTGGCCACCGACCGGACGTTCTCCACGCCGCGTTGCGCTACGTCCGTGATCGCGTTTTTCGCCTTGGTAGTTATGCTTCTGACCATTCGATGCCCCTCATGGGATAATGTTCGATAATGCAGAGGAACCCCGCGCGGTTCCCAAGAAAACGGGACAAGTGTGAGGCGGACTGTCAGATCAGGTAGATACGGTCCGGCAACTCATTGCGGTCCGCAGAGGTCGGGGGAAAGTGCTGGGCAAGCTCGTCCCCGCACATCCCAATCGCGGCAATAAACCCCTCGGCGATACGGCCATTTCGCATGTGTGCGATCAGGGCGTCCACGGCCTCCTGCCATCGGGCCTGAGGCACGCGAGCGGCGATCCCCGTACCGGCAATAATTCGCGCATAGCGTTCCGCGAGTGAAACGAAAATGAGAACCCCTGACTGACTCCTGTTGCGTGCGAGGCCGCGGCTGACGAATTGCTCCATGGCAAGCCGATAGGCGGCGGCGCGGCGCGCCTTTCGCGGCATCAATGCGACACGTACGCGTGGTAGGCAGAGCAACATCACCAACACCAGGAAAGTGATTACCTGCAATGACAGAATGCGGACGACGGTCATTGCAGTGAACGCTGTGAGCAGCCAAGGCACCACAAGCGCGATAATTGCTGCGATGAAAATCGGCGATGCCGCCGCCTGCGTCGAGGTTTGCGCAAGCACGCAGACGATCTCGCCTGACGTCTTTGCCTCGGCGGCGCGGATCGCCCTGGTAATGCGATCCTGGTCCTCTTTCGAAATGTCCATCACCAGCTCCCCGAAGCGCCACCGCCCCCGGATGATCCGCCACCACCGGAAAAGCCGCCTCCTCCCGAAAAACCCCCGCCGTCAGAGTAGCCACCGCCGGAATAACCTCGGCCGGAACTGGCCGAAGCACTGACCAACGCGTTTATGAACAACCAGCGGAATGTCGGCGAGACGACAACCAATATGATGAAAATGAGAAAAGCGAAGAACAGTATCCAGCTCGTCGGATCGGTCTGCTGGTCCTTGTCGAGTTGCAGTGATGGGCGTTGCTCCCATTCCGGCGCATCGGTGGTCAGAACCGTGATGATGTCATCCACACCGCGCGAAATTCCACCGCTGAAATCGCCCGCCTTGAAACGGGGCGTAATTGCATTGGTGATGATGACCTTCGACAGCGCGTCGGTGAGCGTTTTCTCAAGTCCGTAACCCACTTCGATACGCACGCGTCGCTCGTTCGGCGCGACGAGCAGCAGTACGCCGTTATTCTTTTCTTTCTCGCCGAGCTTCCAATTCCGAAACAGCTCGTTGGCGTAGGGCTCGATATCCTGGCCTTCCAGCGAATTGACGGTGGCGACAACGAGCTGGATGCCCGACTTACTTTCGAGTTCAGCAAGTTTGCTTTCGAGTGCGACGCGGGTCGCTGGCTGAATGATGTTTGCCTGATCGACGATCCGGCCCGTCAGAGCGGGAAAATTCAGGGCAAAGCTCGCCCCAATTGCGAGCAGCACCGAAGCCACGGCGCCTGCCAGCCAGGCCCCTCTTCCACCAAAGGCAGAAGGGATACGGCCCGCAATCATATTGATGCCTTTGTGTCCCGACGGCTCGTCAGAATTTCACTTGCGGCGGCTTGTCCGCACCTTCGCCCGCCGTGAATTCCACCATCGGTTTGTTGCCACGGAAGAACGTGTTGGCCCATATGATACCGGGGAATGTGCGAAGCTCGGTGTTATACGCTCGCACCGCTTCGATGTAGTCGCGGCGCGCGACCGCAATGCGGTTTTCGGTGCCCTCAAGCTGAGACTGGAGGGCAAGGAAGTTCTGATTGGATTTTAGGTCGGGATAGTTCTCGCTGACCGCGATGAGCCGTCCGAGGGCACCGGTCAGCTGGTTTTGCGCATCCTGGAATTGCTTAACCTTTTCAGGGTCGGTCAACTGCGACGCGTCGACCTTGATCTGCGTCGCCTTCGCGCGCGCCTCGATAACCGAGGTGAGAACATCCCGCTCCTGTTTGGCATAGCCCTGAACTGTCGCGACCAAATTCGGAATAAGGTCGGCTCTTCGCTGGTAGTTGTTCTGCACGTCTCCCCACTTTGCCTTGGCCTGCTCTTCAAGCGTGGGAATGGTGTTGTAGCCACATCCGGCGAGCGTCAGTCCGGCAATGACGGCAAAGGTGAAGCTGCGTACGGACGCCATTGAGATGGTCATGACAAAACTCCCAAAACAAACGAAAAGCGCGGCCTTACTTTAGCCGATAATAGACGCCGGTGACGAGATTGACGACCTGAGACACGCGCGCTCTAAACGCGTGGCCCTGCACCCGGATCGGAAATCACGCGTGAGGCAACAAGCCTGTTCCAGATAAACAGAACGAGGATCGCACCAACGGTCGCACCAATAAAGCCCGCACCCTGGTCAGGGCGATACCAACCGATCGCCTGGCCGAGCCAGGTTGCAAAGAATGCGCCGGCAATGCCGAGCACGGTGGTAAGGATGAATCCTCCCGGCGTATTCGGGCCCGGCGAAAGCCAGCGGGCAATAAGACCCGCAACAAAGCCGATCAAAATGATCCAGATAATTCCCATGCGCCCCTCCTATCTACAACGACAACACCACCAGCGGCCGGCGGGCGCTTCCGTCGGCCGAATCCATGTCAGACAAGCGAAGCGTGCATGCATCAAAGCATACGCTGGGCTTCGTGGTCGGTTGGCAAGCGACCTTGCGGCGTCAGACGATCGACCACCTGCGGCAAGTAATGACTGAGAGCGTCAAGCAACTCGTCACGCGACATGCCGGTCTGCGCCGACAACGCATTGATCTGGTCCGAACCGAGGGCCTGACCCAGTTGCTTTGGCGCAATGGTCTTGTTGGGCCCCGTACCGACCCATGAATCGACGGCATCGCCGTGACCGTTTTGCTGAAATTGCTTGAGCAGATCGTTCAAACCACCAGTCAGCACACTACCTGCAGCGCCACCCGCAAGCAGACCGCCAAGCCCGCCTCGCAACAGATCACCAATTCCGCCGCCACCACCTGGCGCGTCGCTGCCGGGCATGCCACCACCTGGCGCACTGCTGCCAGGCATATTGACGTCGATCGCCTTTCCGCCGGGCGGTACGCGAGTATTCGCCGGCGCAGCAGACGGCTGACTGCCGGCAAGACCTTTCATCGCTTTGTATGCAAGCAGGCCGAGGATCGCCATCGTGACCGGTGACATTCCTCCGCTGCCGCTGTTCGGCGTTGCACTCGGATTGCGCTCTCCGCGCGGTCCATTCTGCATGCCGTTGAGGACATCAATCAGACCCATATTCGGCTCCCGTTGAACGCGTGAAATAATTTGCGACGTTTATTTCTGACGTTATGACGCAGCGGTGACAATAACATGGCGAGTGATGGCAGAGCTGTGCCACTCGCGTGAATTTTATCCATAACCAAAGATGGTGACGATGCTATAGTGATTGCTTCTGCAAGGCGGTATCGAAGTAAAGAAGCGCACCTCAGTTACAAACGACCGGAGGATCCGTTATGAGCATTTTCGGAAGCATTATGAGCAAGATTTTCGGCCACGGCTCTGCGCAAGCGGCGAACGCTTCGCCATCCTTGGCGCCTAGCGGGTCTCCGGCGCCGACTGCAACGCCAGCAAGTGCGCCAGCGCAGACGGTGGACGTCGCCGCAATTGTCGACAAGGCAGCGGCGGCAAAAGGCGAAAAGCTTGCGTGGCGGACATCGATCGTCGACTTGATGAAGGCGCTCGATCTCGACAGCAGCCTGACAGCGCGCAAGCAGCTTGCGAAGGAACTGCACTACACCGGCGACACCAATGACTCTGCAACGATGAATGTCTGGTTGCACAAGCAGGTCATGACAAAGCTTGCGGCCAATGGTGGAAAATTGCCGGCTGACATCAAGACCTAAACTTCACGCGGAACTCTTGTGAGGAGGTTGCAATGTCTAGCGTTCTCATCAATCTCATTATTCAGATTGTTGCTGGCGCAATCGGTGGCAATGTAGCGGGCGGGGCATCAAAAGACCTGAGCTTGGGAACAGCCGGCAATACAATCGCCGGCGCGATCGGCGGCGGTGTTGGCGGACAAATCTTGTCTGCAATAATCCCGGCGCTCGCTCAGGCCGGTAGTTCCGTCGACATTGGCGCGCTTATCGGCCAATTTGCGGGCGGCGGAATTGCCGGCGCGATCCTGACGGCAATCGTCGGTCTGATCAAAAACAGGATGGCCGCCTAGAGGTTTCCTGGCAGCGCGCACGGCTTGAGTGCCTTGCCGCTGCTGCGCCTTTCCGCCCTGACGTCGGCGTCATGGGTGGACGGTTGGTCTTTGTGCCGGCGCACGCGCGGGATCGACCCGCGCCACACCGGCAGCCGAGAAATTTACGCGCCATTTATTGCGAATTTCTGTTTGCCGGCCTCGCAATTCGCGCCGTTTTAACAGTTCGTAAACCATGCTCGCGCACGATCCTACCTACACGCCTCGCTGGTGGGGACCTCTCCTTTGCGCGCTATTTGCAGCCGGCTCTGCACCCTCGCAGCTGCACTTCTGGCCTTTTGCAGCACGCCGTTGCATGCGGCCGACGGTGTATCGAATGACAAGATCATTTTCGGTCAAGTTGCCGCCCTCAACGGCCCTGCGCAGGCGCTGGGCCAGGGCATGCGCGAGGGAATTCTCGCGGCTTTCGAAGACGCCAATCGCGCCGGCGGGGTGAACGGCCGAAAGCTTGAACTCAAATCGATCGACGATAGCTACGAACCCGAAAAGACCATCGTCGCCACCAACAAGGCGATCACGGAAGAAAGGGTTTTCGCACTTGTCGGAGCGGTTGGAACGCCAACTTCGAAGGCCGGTCAACCCATCGCCACAGCGGCCAAAGTGCCGTTCATCGGTCCGTTTACCGGCGCCGAGTTTCTTCGTAACCCCTTCAACCGCTACATCGTCAATATTCGCAGCTCATATTTCCAGGAAACCGAAGCCTGGATCGAGCATCTGAGCAACGACCTTGGCATCACCAAAATTGCAATCCTTTATCAGGATGATGCGTTTGGCCTTGCCGGTCTGGCCGGCGTGAAGCGGGCTATGGCAAAACGCGACCTGGCGCTGGTCGGCGAAGGCACGTTCAAGCGCAATACCACCGCGATCAAATCGGCCATGCTGGAAATCATGAAGGGCCAACCCCAGGCCGTCGTGACAGTCGGCCCGTACAAGCCGATCGCCGAATTCATCAAGCTGGCACGACAGCTCAAGTTTGACCCCGTATTCGTCGCAATCTCATTTGTCGGATCGGACTCACTTGCACAGGAACTTGGCAACCAGGGCGCGGGCGTGATTGTCAGCCAGGTCGTTCCTTTCCCTGGCGACCGATCGCTGCCACTGGTGACGGCTTACCAAGCCGCGCTGTCGGCAATCAATCCAGGTGCGAAGCCGGGCTTTGTTTCGTTCGAGGGCTACATCGTCGGTCGGCTTGTCGTCGAGGCGCTTAAACGAATTCCAGGCGAGCCTTCACGCGAAACGTTTCTCAACGCCATTGAAAGCAGTCCATTCGATCTTGGCGGCATGACACTCAGTTTCAGCGCCACGCAGAATCAGGGATCCAATCAGGTCTATTTCACCGTGCTTCAGGCCGATGGCTCGTTCAGACCCGTCACGAAGCTCGTAAAAACCGTCGCACGCTGACAGCGAGTGGACAAATGCTCACGGGACGGACCACCCAGATCAGAGCGCATAATCCCAAGACCGGACAAAAAGGCGCGCCGAGCGCGAGCTGGATTTCAACCATCAAAGGTCGACTGTATCTCGCCTTCGGCTTTGCCGCGTCGTTGACAATCATAGGGGCGTCCGTTGCCTTCTATGAGTTCACTGTCATTGGCCTCACGACAAATGAAATCGTCTCGCGCAGCCTGCCGACAACCGCCGTATCCCTGCGCCTTGCCGAACAGGCAAGCAGTTTGGTCTCGTCGGGTCCGCGCCTGATGGCGGCCAGCACCGACGCGATCCGCGCGGAAATCATGGACAATATCGGCGAGCAGGAGAAAAATCTTGAAAATGGAATTGCGCGACTGAAAAAGCTCGGCATTACCAAAGCCGATGACATCGAGGCCAGCCGCAAAGCCCTGTCAGAACGTCTGCATGCTCTCGACCGGACGATCTCTAACCGGATCATCATGTCGAATGAACGTTCCTACCTGGCGTCGTCGGTCCGGGCGGCCCACGAGGCGCTTCTCATCGGTCTTGCTCCCGCAATCGATGATGCCAACTTCGACCTCATGATGGGGGCCAAGCAGGAGGGAGTTGCCGCACTCGACACCCGGCTCGAATATCTGCGGCGGCTTCTCGAGACGGAATCGGAATCGAACCTTCTTGCCGGGCTTCTCACGGAAGCATCACTCGTTACCGATCCCAGGCGCCTCGAGCCACTGCGCGACCTGATTGATTCCGCGCAACGCAAGATCACGAAAGACCTGAATGCGATCACCGACCACGCACAGCAACAGAAGCTGACTGCCCTCTACAAGCAGCTGGGCTCAATTGGAGCTGACGACGGGATTATCGCAGCGCGCGCCTACGAGCTCAGCCAGCAGCAGGATGCGCAGGTCGCGTTCAATTCCGCCCAAGCGGAGGCAACCAAGCTCAAGGACGCCGTCGATGCGCTCGTGGAAGACCAGAGCCGCATTGCACAGGAGATATCGGCTTACGCCAGCGGACAAATCCGTTCGGGCCAATTAATACTGATCGTGCTCTCGATCGCCGCCGTGATCGGCGCGGCATTGGTCGCATGGCTCTACGTCGGGCGAAATGTCGCCAAGCGCCTGGGTTTCCTCAGCGATGCCATGCGGCGCATCGCCGACGGCGACCTGAATGTCGACATTCAGGACCGCCATGGTGACGAAATCGCCGATATGGGCCGTGCGCTTGTGTTCTTCCGCCAGGCGACAGCGGACGCAGCCAGCGCCCGCCGCAAGGAGAGTGAGCAAACGCGCACGCTTGAATCGCGACGGCAGCTCGTCGAAACCGCAACCCACGAATTCGAGCGCGTAGTGTCCGATATCGCCAAAACGCTGGACCGCGCTGCGGCGGCCATGGATAGCTCTGCGCGCGACATGGCGAACAGCGCCACGCGCAATCAGGAACAGGCCCTCGCCACAGCGGCAGCTTCAGAGCAAGCGACGACAAATGTCGGAATAGTGGCGACAGCCGCCGAGGAAATCGCGCAGTCGATCGAACACATCGCGGCCCGCGTGGCCAATTCCGCAACGATCGCGAGTCAGGCAACCGGCGAAGCAAAGGCAATTACCGATGCCGTCGGGAGTCTGTCGGCATCTGTCGACGAAATCGGCGAAGTCAGCGACCTCATCAGCAGCATTGCTGCGCAGACCAACCTCCTCGCGCTCAATGCAACAATCGAGGCTGCTCGCGCAGGTGAAGCCGGCCGCGGCTTTGCCGTGGTGGCCCAGGAGGTCAAAGGCCTTGCCACTCAGACCGGAAAAGCCACCGAGGAAATTACCCGGCACATCGTGTCCATCGAACAAACGACGGCACGGTCCGTTCAGGCGATCAAGAAAATCGCGGCAACAATCGAGCAACTTAGCGACGTCGCCAATGATGTTGCGGTTGGCATGCGCCAGCAGGATGCCGTGACCCAGGAAATCGCCCGCAATGCTGGCGCTGCGGCAAAGGGCACTCGTGATGTGTCCGAGAATGTCACCGAAGTATCAAACAGCGCAGTTAAAACCGGTCAGGTTGCCTCCACGGTTCTGACCGCTTCCGCCGAATTGGCCGAGCAATCACATCTGTTGCGGCAAGAAGTCGAACGTTACCTCGCGCAAGTCCGCGTCGCTTCTTAGCGCCGCCCCTCAGTAAAACGCCGGGGCTTTTGCACAAATAGTTGCAAGTCTGGAACCAGCGCCACGCCTTGCCGTTAATGCCCCATGCGGGCTCTCCTTGTGCACAATCCGACGGCTGGAACAAAAAGCCACGACAAGGACAGCATTGTCGATGCCTTGCACCTTGCTGACTTCAAGGTCGATTACGTCTCGACCAAGGAGGATGGGGTCAAGGACGCGTTGAAAAACGCACCTGACCTGGTTGTCGCCGCCGGCGGCGACGGCACCGTCGCTTATGTCTTCAAACATATGCAGGATTATTCGGTACCAATCGGCGTACTACCGCTTGGAAGCGCAAACAATATTGCCCGCTCACTCGGGATCGCTGGCACGCCACCGGAGCTCGCCGAGCAATGGCGCTCCGGTCATGTCAGGGCCTTCAACCTGATTGTCGTGAGCGGTCTCAAAGAAAAGATATTGTGCACGGAAGCATTTGGTGTCGGCCTCATCGCAACGCTTATCGAGCGGCGTGCCAAAGGCAAGAAAGCCGATGGCGCCGACGACATCCGCCGCGGGCGGCGGGCGCTCAAAGAAATTTTGACCGAAGCTGAGCCCCACGACGTCGAGATCAATATCGACGGGCAGCCTTGGGAGAGCGATCTGCTCGGAGTGGAGGTTCTCAGTATCCCTTTCACTGGCCCCGCCCTGCCACTCGCCCACGATGCCGACCCAAGCGACAAGCTGTTGGATGCAGTAGGCGTTGAACAGGGCCACGGCGAAGCGGTCATTGACTGGCTCAAGTCGCCGCACGAAACCGCGCCGCCCGTCATTACACGCCAAGGAATGGAGATCAGTGTTCGCTGGCGTGGTGTCGAGAGCCGTATCGACGACAAACTCGTCAAGGCAAAATCGGATTGGCAGGAAGTCTCTTTGTCCTGCGCCCCTGAGCCTTTGCAAATTCTGGTGCCGGCACCGCATCCGGCCGTACGGAAGAGCGCCGATGGCAAATGAAGCAACATACCCGCTAACCGACTTCGGAAGCGGATGTCCTGGACGACCTCGACGATATCGAGCACATGGCCGTCGAACTTGCCACGCTCGCCGGCGCAGAGATCGTCACGACTTATGGCGGAATTTTCACCGTACGCTACAAGACCGGCGCCGCAGGTGCGTTGAGCAGCCTACGCGACCCTGTCTCCGAGATCGATCGCCGCGTCGAGACGCTGATCCGCGCGCGTCTGGCAGAACGCTTTCCGAGCCATGACATCATCGGCGAGGAAATGGAGGAGCGTCCAGGCCGCGGTCAGGATTGTGTTTGGGCAGTCGATCCGATCGACGGCACCACGAATTTCGTCAATGGCTTTCCCATGTTCGCGGCATCGATCGGCGTCTTGCACCGGGGAGCGCCTGTTGCCGGGGCGGTTTGGTGTTCGGTGAGTCACGCCCTCCGCGCCGGCGTCTACCATGCCTCGATCGGCCGCAAATTGCGTTTCGAAGGCAACGACGTGACGCCCAAGGTCAATGCCGACGTACTTCGTCGTCTGGCTGGAGTTCCGGTTGCCGCGCATGCCGACGAAGCTGGCTGGGAAACTCGAAAAACCGGCTCGGCTGCGCTCGAATGCGCCCTCGTAGCCGCCGGACTCCTGGAGGTGGCGCGCTTTTCCTCACCCAACATCTGGGACGTGGCTGCGGGAATTGCTTTGGTGCAGGCCGGCGGCGGCGTGATCCGTGAACATGACGGAATGCGTTGGATGCCAATGCAACATTTCGCACCCGCTCAGCGGGCGGGTGAGAAACCCGACTTGCGTGCCTGGCGACGGCCGATTGTCGTCGGAACCAAGAAGGGTGTCGAGACCATGTGCGGCGAGATGCCAACGCAGGCACCCTGACACCGCTACAGATCCGTTGCAGGAAAGGGCAGCGGTGGGACACGGCTAGACGCGCGCGAGCAGCACTCCCATCGTGACGACACCACAGAGTGCTACACCGGCGAGGAGGATTGACCACTCCGACGGCTTAAGAGCACACACTCTGCCTTCGTTGACCACGTAGGCAAACACTGAGGACACTTTTTGCATTTTTGCCTCCACTCCAAAGGCAAACTCGTTTTTGACCCAACAAACGTAGGGCATGCCCGGTTGGCGCACTGTGATGGAGGTCACCAATTGCGCGATTTTTTGAAGGCCGTGGAAAACCTCTAACCCCTTTCCTTAATTGAGATTTCGGGCCGGCCACCTCTTCGGCCGCCCAATATCGCGGGGCGGAACTTTGTCGGCGGAAGGACGTTAAGCATCGGACTGCCGGCCCGAATCCCCCCTTCCCCCGCGCCGGCAGGAACGCTTCAGGCCGCCGTTCCTCAAGAACGCGCGGCCTCTTTTTTGCGGAAGCGAGAACCCCGGGCGCGAGGCCCGGGGTTTGATTTTCAGTTCGTCATTTTGCGCAGCGCTAGCGCATCGAGACGCTCATGCCGCTGAGATTAAGGGAGGCCTCAAGACCGATCTGCCGTCCGCGCACTTCCATGACAACGCCGTTCTGGTTCTGCAGGCGCGCCGCAGTAGCGCCACCGGCAATCGCAACACCCGCTCCGACTGCCGTATACGTACCGACGATGTCCGACGCCCGCCGCAGGTTGACCGCACGGCCGACGACATCAGCGGTGGCCGCTCCGAACGTGCCGACGCTCAATCCGCCCACGCTCAGCGGATAGGCCCTGCCATGAAAGACCAATGTGCCCGTACCGCCTCCAGCGCCGACGATGAACCCAGCTCTTGTTATTCGAAAACGGACCGTCCCCGAATCCGCATATGAGGGCAAAGCAAACGTAACAAGCATGATCGCCGCAGCCAGAATGGCAGCGCCACACTTTGTCATACGAGAAATACCGAACATCATAGCCTCCCTACCTTCTTTCACCACGAACGCACAAACGTAACACCGGCCGGCACGGCTCTCCAAGGGCACTTCAACTGGATAAGTCTAATTGACGTAACCTGGCGGCGCCTTTTGCCACGGGTACCCCGCCCGGCCTTTGCGATAGCCGAAATCGTATAGAGACTGCATATATTCCTGATTGAACGGGCCCTTGTACGGCACGTCAAACTCATCGCCGATCGATGCAAGATTGAAGTTGACGCCATCCCGTCTGGCCAGAAGAAACATGCGATAGGTATCGTTGACGCCGCTCGATGCGGTCATCGTCGACAGCGCTTCTTTCGCGATCGCGATCGTTCGCAGCTGAACGCTCTCTTCCGGCCGCGTGAAGCGTCCATTGCGGATCACGTAGGCAACGCGCTTTCTTTCGGTCCGCAAAGTTTTCTCGTTGATTCCGGCGCGCGCTGCGCCGGTTCTGAGCGATATCGAGGGAGGATACAGGAAGGCCTGCGCAATGGTGCCGCCATCAACATGCATCTCCTGGTGTCTCTGACCCTCAACCGTAACGTCCAGCATGACCGGTGGGAAAACGACCGGAATTGAAGTCGAGGCCAGCAGAACATCGATGATCAGGTCGCGAGCCTTCGGATTATTGCTCGCTGCAATCGCGCCGATGTTCCAAATGACGGGACGGGCCTGGTCGAGATTGGTCGTAAGGATGAACAGCAGCCGTCCTTTGCCGTATTCTTCACCAATCCTGCGAACCATTTCGTCGTCGAGACGCCGCGAAATCATTGCTCGGAGAGGTGCGTTGTTCGTGAGGGCATCGCCGGTGAGCGCACCGAGCAGCGCGTTCCTTTCGAAGACATCGCTCGCGCTTGTCTCAGTGTAGACCGCCTTCAGCTGAGGATCATAGGCGCGACCGAGAAAAACGAACGGCGCCGAAAGAGACCCGGTGCTGACACCAGTCACGACATCGAATTCGGGCCTGTCACCGCGATCGCTCCATCCAACGAGCAGCCCGGCACCGAATGCGCCATCGTCCCCTCCTCCGGAAATTGCGAGAAAATTTCGCGTCGCGGAAACGCCGCGCGTCATGTTACGACGCTGGTTCGCCTTGATCGCCATGTCGAGGATTTGCTTCGACTTGCTGACGTAGAAACGCGCATCCGGAATATCCAGGATATCGACCTGTTTCGCCTGCGCGTAAGTCACAGCCGGAAGGCGCTCGAGCGTCGCGCAGCCACCCAGCAGTGCGCACAGGATGGCGACCACCCCAAATAATATACCGCCGTGCAAGCTGCGCAGGCGGCAGCCGGCGGCCACACCTATTCCCAACATCTACGCCACACCCCGAATTTGCGCAGTCAATATCATAGGCGGCTTTGCCTGACACGACAAAAGGTTGGCCCAAAACGCGGGGCTGTGATGCTGAACTCCCCAGCCGGGGGATGGTACCAATGTAAACTTGATCATTTACCTTTGCAGTGCTTCACAATTTCCACCGACCGCCACCGCCTTCCGCAGTGCGCGCCTTTAAACTAAGCTGTTTTCACTGGGAATGTGCCCGCGTCCCACGCGGGTCATTTCCAGTAGGGGGCAAGCGTGTCGCGAACCGTCGTCGTGACAATCATTATTGTCGCGCTGCTTTCGCCGCTGATCGCGCAACCGTGCAATTCGAGATTGCCTGAAAGAGGATGACAACTATGCTTCGTACTTATCTATTGCTCGCCACGCTCGCTTTGGGGGCGACGTTTGCCGAACAGGCGACAGCGCAGTCCTGGACACAGGTCGGCACGCTGTCGTGCAGGGTTGATCCGAACATCAGGATTCATCATTATCGGCCATCAGCCGATGCAGTGTGTCTACACGCAGGCCCCGGGTGCCGTACCGCAGGTGCCACCGCAATCCTACGACGGTGCCCTCAGTACCGTGGGCATTGCCCTTGGGATCAGCACGGGAAGCGTCTTGGGCTGGGCAGTCTTTGCACCCACCACTGGGGTGCCCGCCGGCGCGCTCGCCGGCGAGTACGTCGGCGTTTCGGCAGATGTAGGTCTCGGTCTGGGCGCCGGTGCGAACGTGCTGCTCGGCGGATCGAATCGCACGGTAGCCCTGCAGCCACTCTCGCTTCAGGGATCGACCGCGATCAATGTGATCGCCGGTGTGTCATCGCTCAAGCTGCGCTGGCACTAGCTAGCCGATCGGATACTCAACTCCGGTTCAAGGTGATCGAGGCTTTAACGACCTGGCCAGCGCCGTGTGAGTCGATATCGACGCTTTGCTTGCGATTGCGCGTCACCATGATGACTTCTGCTGCGAAGCCGGCACTTTCGATGTGAAGCTGGAGCCGGTCACCTTGCGCGTTTCCGATTGCGGTGCCGCCGGTGCTGCGGCTGCGCTCGGTCCAGCGGCCACTAACCTGATTTTGATCGTCGGCCGTGAATTGACCGACGAGATCGAAATTGTAGCTGTCGCTGGCGCACCTCAGCTGCAACTCGATATCGCGTTTGCCGGAGGGGCGATACGTCGCGTTACAGCGGATCCGTTCGGCCGTACCGTTCTGCGGACGCAGTTGTCCGGCACCGGACCAGCTACCGGTGAATTCGGCGAATGGGCCAGCTGACTGTGCAAAAGCCGACGGTACGCCGATAGGGAATACCGAAGCCAGAGCCAGAAGCGAACAGCCCAGAAAAACAGCAGGGAAAAGCGGAAATGAATGACCAAATGTGCGTCGCAAGAGCTTATTCCCCTTCAAGTTCGTGTTGAGGGTCAAGAACCCCGGCGTTAAGGCGCACGGGGCGGTTCTGGTTCCCACCTAGAATGCCCATCTGCTGTGGGGTCCGTCTACTGGGATTTCGTCACAGTTTTACGGCTGCTTTCTGTCGCGCGGCAGGAAGACACGCAGCGGTCGCTTGATGGTGCCGGAACAGTCCCTGCTTATCGTCTTGCCGCCATCATTCCAGTTCTGTGTGCCTTTGAGATCGGCGTGCCGACGCACGAAAGTGCCGGCATATTTCGCTTCATAATGGCGGTTGCCGCTCTTCCAGGCGCCCTGCAGGCTAATGTTCTGACCGCTGAGTGTTCCGCTGCCCTCCTCACGCGGCAATGACCCAATCCCGCGGATCCGCACGACACGAGCGTAACGAACCGCACCTCCGGCAATTGTGACTTCGATAGCCTCGCGGCTTTTGCCTGCCGTGAACGGCAATTTGTCGCAGATCATCGTGCCGCGATAGACCGCGTCGCGGACCTGCGCATTCGCCGACGTGGCTGCGCTCACAATAGTTGCCGCAATCAAGCCAATACGTCCTGTCCGCATGCCGCCCCCTCCTCCTACGCGACCAGGTTTTGGTGAAATAACCAGTAACTCATCGTACCTGTGCTTGCAACGCCACGCGACGATGCTGCACATTGTATTCCCAGTGCGACGTGGCAGGTGAACCAATCATGCTCGGTCCAATCAGAGTTCTATACGCGGGTACAGTCGCTCTCTTGATCTGCAGCGGGCTGGGATTCATGTCGGTCGCCGCAGCAGCGCCAAAGTTGTCGGAAGCCGACGATGCGGCCATCAAGAACGCGATCGCGTCATGCAAAGCCGAAGCAAAGGCGAAAAAAATCCGGTTTCCGGCGAGCCGCGCATTTCTCAGAGATTGCGTCACCGAGACGATCAGAAACAGCCCGACAAAGCGCTAGTGCTGGGCGGGGATCGGCGCGCCTGCTGGCCGGATCTGCTGCTGGTCCAATTTCGTCTTGTACTCTTCGACGAGCCCTTCGAGGCGCGAAACATTCTGCAGAAGACGTTCGCTGGTCAGACTCAATAGATAGTAGCCGAATTCGGGATTCTGGAAGTAAAGCTCGAGTAACGTCTCATATGTGATTGTCAGGACGTCTCCACTCTCGATGCATTTGACGGTCTGCGTGCGCTTGTTCTTCGGTGCGACGAAGCCGAGCTCGCCCATAATACGTCCAGGCGGAACCTCGACGCCGATTTCACTCACGAGAAATTTTCCCGTGACGGTCAGGAACATCTCGTTCGCGACATCACCTTTGCGGAACAGCGTATCGCCCTTCTTGTACTTGCGCGGCGTCATGTAAGGCCGCAACCAATCCATCGAGAGGTCGCCTTGCGACGACATGCGCGCCTTTTTCACCAGCGACAACATCTGGCGCAGCCGAATGACGTTGATCGGTAGCGACAGAAGATAAAGCAGGAAAGTCGACACCGCGCCGGCAACGACACCATAGGCGATGAAAAACGCGATGCTGATGATGCCGATCACACGCAGCGGAACGATGGTGCGCATCATCAGTGTAGCCACGTAAAAAACCGCGCCAACCAGAGCCAGCATGTTCGCGAGATTGACATTCGCCCAGGCAATTTCTGCGACACGATGGAAGACTGCATCCCAAGTGAAATGATTGGGGTCAAAACCCAAGTCGATGAAAAGTTTGTCGACCTTCAGGTTTTGGCCGATGAAATTGAGGATGCGGCCTATAGTGGAATCAGGATCTACGGCTAGCATGTTTTCCCCGCGGAAAGCTGCCAATGGCCAAAGCTGCCAATTTTCGGGCCAATAATAACGCGCAAGGCCACGGTAATCGAGTGAGAGGGCTCACATTGCATGACACTTCCCACGGGCGGCGGGAAGTGCCGAAAACCCCTGCTCAGCTTGTTGGGATCGCATCGGGGGGCAGATGCCTCGCGTAATCGCCACCACGTTGGTAGGCCGATTCGTGGATCAGGGAGTTTGGCGGGATAGTGCGCCGCCGGCCCAGATTGAGCCGCCGCTCCCACTTCTTCCGGGCCCAGTTGTAGTGCCGCTTCCACAGAACTTCGGCCAGCCACCAGAGTCCGGTTAGTGACTCATGCATCTTCGCATGGGGATCGGGAACGGCATAAGCACCGCTTCTGCCGAGCACGAGATCCATACGTCCGGGAATGACGAGAAGGCCGGCATTGATGGCCTCCTTGAGCATCCAGCGGAGCGCAATCTTGGAAAGGCCGCTTTCGGGTTCCGGATAGCCGCCACCGACATCGCAGTGAACGCCCGGGAACCAGACCTGCTTGAGATCGCGCGGACCGCTATACGGCGGCGGGTTCTTCGGAATCCAGAGATTGGTCCGGAAAAAGGACCGGCGTTCGTCGATGGCGATCGCGTGACGGCCGATTTCGATATCGGGGTTGTCGCCCGTAAAAGGCAATTGCAACGGATTTTCATACCAGCCGATCGAACTTACGGTGTCCCAGACGCCGACAAACCACGGCTCGCAGACCCGCGTCGCAAATGTGCTCTTGAAGTCGGCGGCGAGATTGAAGTAGCGCTTTGCTTCGGCGCAGCGATGACGGTTCCGGCTGTCGATCGCGTGGATCCCCATCAGCAATCGGACGGCATAGGGCACGAGCGCATCGTTGCCACGAGGAATGAGCCCATACATGCGCAGCAGCGAAGCAACCGCTCGCGCGGTATAGGCACCGCGGCTGAACCCGAACAAGAAGACGCGATCGCCTTCCTCGAAATTGTTCATCAGAAATATGTAGGCGTCGCCGATATCGTCCTCGAGCCCGTAGCCGAAGGCCCTGCCCGCAAAACGCGTGAACAGACGTGTCACCCCCGTCAGCGCGCCCGGTGGCTCCATCGTCCCCAACCCGGGATGGTAGTAGGTCACTTGGCGCGTCGGATCGGCATCAAGCGTGAAATACAACTTGACGACGTTGGTGCGATCCTGCGCGAACTCGTTCGCAGTTCCATCGCAACAGAGCACAATGTTTTTTGGCATCGAAATCTCCCGATCGCGGATAGACGGTCGGGTCTCAAGTTCCCGGCAAAATCAATTCGAACGGCGATAAACGACGTTCACAAATCGATCGACGGTCGAGCGCTGCAAGCCCCGCTCCGCTCGCCGCACGACACGCGTGCGCGAAAGCCTTTCGCGCATTACGTCGGAAAATCGACAACGTGCGCGGTCCGCTTCCGGCATTCGTCATGAGAGCAAACTAACCCCCGCACAGACGTCGTTGTGTAAGCCAGTTCACACTCGATACGTTGGGATAGTCGCTCCCCGCCGCATCGGTCCCCATTCCATGAGTTCCGCGGACCTCGGCCGGGCAGAGTCATTGATTCCACTAGTGCGATGATTCTTCGGAGGAAAATTGCAGGAAACGATGCGCACGGCACTCCGACTGCGTGATGCGCCGGCGGGCAGTGATCAACCGTTGGGGTCACCGCGTGTAGAGATGAGTACGCGTCTGCTATTGAGCAGCTCGACCGATTGAAACGACGAAAATGCGAACGGCCGGGGCTTGCCCGGCCGTTTGTGTTGCCGAATGCGCGTTCAGAACGCGCCGGGCTTCTGTTCAGGAAAGTGGTTCGTGGAGCTCATCTGGCCACTCGCGTTGGCCGGAAAGTCGCCGCGCAGCTTGGCATCGGCGACGGACGAATAGTTCGACCAGGCCGAGATAACCAGCGCTATCAAGCAAGCAGTCACAAGGAGGATACGCATTTGACATCTCCCTTTTCTGCTGCAAAGGCGAAACCGAATTTCGGACCCTTTGCGTTTTCTGAAAACAATGTAAGCGCGCCGTCAATCCGCGCTGTGCTCGTCATCACAAAAAAGCGGTTTGTGGATTTAGTGCGCGATGCTCCCGCGTGCGTTCTTTTAGGTCCCGATTCCCTCCGGCCGGCTCGGTTAACTGCTCTTTTTTTAATTAAAACCGACGCCAATTCTCTTACGGGTTCCACACAGACCGTGGGTAAGGATGGCCTCCGACCAGGATACCTCTTTCGCCTCGGGGGCCTCGCATGGACAAGCCGAAGCAGCACGCACACCGCGCGGATATTTTGAATTTCCCGCACATGTCGCGGAAAGAAGAGCAATTGTTGCAGACCGTTCTCAACAATATGTCGCAAGGCGTGCTGATGTTCGATCCCGAAACACGCCTAATATTTTGCAATAAACGTTACATAGAATTGTATGGACTCTCGCCGGAAATCGTTAAGCCCGGCTGCTCTCTTCGCGATCTTCTCAAGCACAGAATCGAGCGCGGCAGCTTCTCGGGTGACCCGGACGAATACACCGCGCGGCTTGCGGAGGGCATCGCCGAGGGCAAAACCTTCAATAACATCGTGAATTTGCCGGACGGCCGGGCAGTTTCCGTCGTCAACAAACCTGTCGCCGATGGCGGCTGGCTGGCAACCCATGAAGATGTGACCGAGCGTCAACGTTCGGAAGAGCGCATTGCGCACATGGCGCGCCATGACGCATTAACCGACCTGCCCAACCGCATGCTGCTGTTGGAACAGCTCAACCATGAGATCAAGCGCGTCAAGCGTGGCGAATGCCTCGCGGTTCTCTGTCTTGATCTCGACCAGTTCAAAAGCGTCAACGATGCCCTTGGCCATCATATCGGCGACGAGTTGCTGAAGCTCGTCGGCGAGCGGTTGCGTGGATGCACGCGCGAACTCGACATCGTCGCCCGCATGGGCGGCGACGAGTTCGCCATCATCATGACGCAAATGGATCAGGCGGCCGACGCTGCGACACTCTCGAAGCGCATCCGGGATTCGGTCATCAAGCCTTACCAGGTCGAAGGCCATCAGATCGTCACCGATATCAGCATCGGAATTTCAGTCGCACCGATGGATGCCGTCGAATTGGACGAGCTTCTGCGGAACGCAGACATGGCCCTCTACGACGCAAAGGCAGACGGGCGCGGCACCTTCCGCTTCTTCGAGCCCGAGATGAACACGCGCATGAAGGTGCGGCGCGAGCTGGAGATGGACCTGCGCAAGGCGCTCGCCAGCGAGCAATTCCAGCTCTACTACCAGCCTCTTGTTGTCCTGGAAACGAACGAGGTCAACGGATTCGAAGCGCTGCTGAGGTGGAATCACCCTGCGCGCGGGCTCGTGTCTCCAGCCGACTTCATTCCGATCGCGGAGGAAACGGGGCTGATCGTTCCACTCGGCGAATGGGTCCTCAGGGCGGCATGCGATGAAGCCGTGAATTGGCCGGAGCACATTAAGGTTGCGGTCAATCTTTCCCCAGCCCAGCTCAACAGCCGCAATCTTGTCAGCATGGTCACTGCGGCGCTGCGCGAATCCGGGATGCCGCCGCGCAAGCTGCAGCTCGAGATCACCGAAAGCGTGCTGTTGCAAAATACATTCACCACCCTCGCGACCTTGCACGAACTGCGCAAGATGGGCGTTCAGATTGCGCTCGATGACTTCGGTACGGGCTATTCCTCGCTCAGCTATCTGCGCAGCTTCCCCTTCGACAAGATCAAGATCGATCGCTCCTTCATTCAGGATCTCTCGAATGGCGCGGAGCCGCTGGCCATCGTGAACGCCGTTGCCGGCCTCGCCAAATGCCTCAACATGACGTCCACAGCTGAGGGCGTGGAAACGCAGCAGCAGATGGAAGTGTTGCAGGCGATCGGCTGCACCGAGATGCAGGGTTACCTCTTCAGCCACGCCCGCCCGGCCCACGAAATCCGCCAATTCTTCGCTAAAAGTCCGGCACGCAAAGCCGGGGCCGCCTGATACCAGGAACGATCAAGGAGATTGCCCGCCCCGCGAAAGCCGGGCGGGCTTTTTCTTTCGTCCTCAGACGGACCCGCGTCCGCAAAAAATCAAGCCCTCCTCAAAGAAAACTCCAGATCATCTTCAAGGCCGCGGCAAAGCAACGAGCTATCTGCAAAGCCTCCGCGCGCGCACGCCCGCTATCGCCATCTATCGTCTGTCGCAATGTCTGGTGTTTGAATGAAAGACCCCGTCACAAGGATCGCCGCCATCTGCCTCGATATCGGCATCATCGTGTTGGTATTTGTATCGTTGTTTTGGAGATGGCCCGCAATCAATGCGCAGGAAAGTTCGCCGGCCATGCTCACTGACCATTCGCACGCCCACGTGCAGCAGTGAGCCGAGTTCCGGAGAAAGGCGAGGTCACATGATAACCCGCATTGTTGGAATCGCCTGGCTATGCATTCTGGCACTTTTTTCAGCGCCGGCCGGCAGCCAGACTGCGGCACCGCAGCCCGAGTGGATCAATACGTTGCGTGCCGGCGGTTATGTGATCGTTTTCCGTCATGGCGCGACCTATCAAGATCAGGCCGACACTGATCCCCTCAACCCAGGCAATGTTGCCAAGCAGCGCCAGCTCAACGACGATGGCCGGACGCTGGCAAAATCGATTGGAGAATCGTTACGCAAACTCAATATCCCTGTTGATCAGGTTCATACCAGCCTGTTTCAGCGGGCGATCGATACCGGCGCGCTGATGGGTTTCGGCGATGTAAAGGCCTCCGCCGACTACACCGAGGGAGGCCTTGTGGTTACTCCGATCGAGAACAATCGGCGTGCAGCGGCCTTGCGAAAAATGGCCGGAGCAATGCCGCCCGCAGGAACCAATATCATCGTGGTCACCCACAAGCCGAACATTCTGGACGCTTTCGGCAAGGATTGGTTCGACGTGCGCGAGGGCGAGGCTTCGGTGTTCAAACCTGACGGCAATGGCGGCTACAAGCTGATTGCTCGTGTCCAGGCCGGCGACTGGGGGAAGCTTGCACAGGCTGTGAACTGAACTCGTGGGCGCCAATCTCGTCCGTCACTCGACCACTTCGTCGGCTCTCGCGATCAGGCTCGGCGGCACCGTCATGCCAAGCGCCTTTGCCGTCTTAAGGTTGATCGCCAGCTCATATTTTGTCGGCGTCTGTACCGGAAGCCCATCCGGTTTCTCACCTTTGAGAATGCGGTTCACGTAAGCTGCAGCCCCGCGCCATTGATCGATCTGATCCGGACCATACGAGATCAGACCCCCGTCGGCTGAAAAGTATCGATACGGATAGACCGCCGGCAATTGATAACGCGCTGCCAGTGAACTGATCAATTTTCGGTTCGCGATCGTCTTTGGGTGAGGAAAAACAATCAGACCGGAATTTGGCTGGTCGCTATACGAAACGATCGCACGTTCAATGTCATTCTGGATATCGACGACAGTCGCGGTAATCCCTACAGATGGCCCGACCTGTTGGGCCGCATCAAGAAACGACGCATGAGGCTTGGCGTCCGGCATCGATAATGCGCCGACGCGTTTCAGATTTGGCGCAATCTCCTTGAGCACCTCCAGCCACTTCCCGCCTATCGCCGGCTCGAAATTCTGGAACCCGGTCATATTGCCACCCGGGCGCGCAAGGCTGGCAACGAGACCGGTTTCGACCGGCTCGGAAATCTGGGTGAATACGATCGGGATCGTGCTCGATAGTTGGTGAAGTTGTGCCAACACCGGGTCGCTCGTGGCGACAATGACATCGGGCGAGGATTGCACCGTTTCCAGCGTGAGCTTCCTGGCTTGCTCGGTGTCGCCCGCGCCCCAGCGGTAATCTATCCGGATATTGCGGTCAGCGTTCCAGCCCAGTTCCGCAAGCGTCTTCAGGAAAACTGCAATACGTGCCTGCCCTGCCTTGTCACTCTCGGTGTACGACCCAAGGAGTACGCCGATGCGTGGTATACGCTCGCTCTGCTGCGCTCTCGCAACAAGCGGCCACGCCGCCGCACTGCCAAGAAACGTGATGAACACGCGTCGTTGCATATGTGCTCCAACCTCGGACATCAATATTAACGGACCGACTACGTTCTGGAACGGGTCACTGCGAGGCGTTCGGTTCGAAGGCACTCACCGGCACAGTTCCATCATGATGCGGCGAGCAATACTGCGTAGGCTGTCGTCGGAGAATCCCCGTGCGGCTGCAACCACCCCGAGCACGTTAGCGAGAATTTCGTCCGGCTGTACGGATGTACTTTTTGGATCCTGCAGGAATTTTCCCAGCCTCTCGACAAAGGCCCCGGCATCATCTTTTAGCCGCCCGACCACCTGCGGGAAATTCCGTTTTGGATTCTGGAAGAAGTTATTGAGCTCCTGAACGAACTTCTCGGCATCCGCTTTCGACGCAGCACCCTTGCCTGAAAGTTCATCGTTCAGTTCTTCATTCACCCTTTGCGTTGGCGAAGCCAATCCCAGCAAGCCACCGAGCGCATCCTGAACCTTGCCAGATGACAGTATGAACGAGTGATGCAAAATGCCTTTCACGGTTTTGCGGTTGTCGCTGGGCAATGTAACCAGATGCGTCGACCAAGCCGGTAGAACCTCGTCGCCCGCACCAAGATCGTCCGAGACCGGTGAGTCCTGTCTCCTCGGGTCGAAATTTGGATCAATGAGCTGCCAGCTTGTACCGCAAATCGTCTGTTTAAGGGGAGTCTCGAGGTCGAAGCCGGTTTGCACACCCCGGATGTTGAAGAACTTTTTTGCCAGATCGTCCGGCAGTCCTGCCGCGAGTTGCTTGCAAACGTCGCGCCCAAGCTTGAGTTCGTCGATACTGAAGCCCAGATGCGTCGCGTATCGAACCTTTCCATTTCGATCCGGATCGGGTGGATTGTAAGGGTCGGCGCGATCCTTGCTTGGATAGTCTTGTATCGCAAAATCACCGGCCCCCAGGCGCTCACGGATCGTGTTGAACGTGTCCTCCCCCAGCCAATTCAATGTGTAACTGGAGGGCAGCGAAGAAAGCGTTTTAATAATATCAATTTTGTTTTCTCCAAGATGGTTGAGCAATGACTCTCCCTCAAACCATCGATGAATTTGTCCTCCATATCCATAGAATGGCGTCGCCACTGTGATCGCCCTGTTCATTCCATCCAACCGCTTCCCGCTCTTTAGGATGAGATTGACGATCATTCCCCCAAAGCTATGGCCCACCAGTGTGTAGTTTTTCAGCGGACCGGCGCTGCCCAACCGGCTGTTGAGGTGAGGCAAAAATTTATCAAGGAAAAACGTAACAGTATCGCCAAGAGGCCGGCGCCAGTCCCAGCCAAAGATGAGCAAACCAATACCGTTATCTTTGCACCAACCCGCAAAGTCATCGTACGGCGTAATTCCGGCAAATTTGATGCAGCCGTCGGCGACGATTATTCGATCATCTGCGTCGTGATAAAAGCGATCTGCTCCCTTGTGCATTCTCAGCTTGAGCGCATTCAGCTCGGGATGTCCGAAAGTCCAGGCGCTCAGCCAGACTTCTTGACCATCGAAGTCAAAGCTTTGCGGCGCCGAGATATTGGCATCGTAAGGTGTCTTTGCGCGTAGCAGCCTCGACGCTAAACCGCCGGGAAAAAAAATGATTGTCTGGCTTTGTGGCGGGCGATCTCTGAGAAATTCAGTAATCGTCTCGTCGAGAAAACGAAGTTGTTCATTGTCCCTGGTTTCCTGATAGTTCATTCAGCCCCCTAAGACAGACGCGCAACACACAATATAGATTAAGCCGTACAGCTGACAAAAAGGATACAAGCATGAGTGGTGAGTTGGCCCGCTATATCATTTGGGCGGGCATCGTCGCGGTCGGCGTTGGGCTTGCGATCCTCGACCGGCGGTGGATTAGATGGCCTTTGTTTGCGGCGCTTCTGCTCGCCGGCATCGTTGGCGGAATCATCATCACAAAGATCAGTCCTTTTACCTTCGTGGGAGGCGATCACTATATGGAGGGGGTGATCGTCTCAGCCGCGTCGGCACTAGCCATGATCGGCTATGTTTTTGCAGCCGCTTGGCAATTCGCGCGTCGCCGTCTGGGTGGATAGTCGTCCCTAATTTTTGCGTGACGACATCACGGCATTTACTTGATTACGCGGTCGGCGACCGCGAGCACCCCCGCAGGGACGGCCAGGTCGATCAGCCGGGCCGCCCTGAGGTTGATGACAAATTCGAATTTGCTCGGTCCCTGCACCGGCATGTCGCCGGGCTTTTCGCCCTTGAGGATGCGATTCACGTAACCGGCCGCGCGACCATATTGGTCGATCATATCGGGGCTATAGGAGCAAAGACCGCCGTCTGTCGCGAAGAACGGGCTGAAGTAGATGGCCGGCAGCTTAAGCTGAGCCGCAAGTGCAATGATCCGCTCACGAAAGATCGCCGAATAAGCGCTCGGCGTGACAATCAGGCCGCTGTTCGGATTGCCCGCGAACGCAGTGATTGCACGTTCCATCTGCATCGCGTCACGCGCATCGATCAGGCTGATATCTACACTGACCGAAGGCGCCGTTTTCTCAATGGCGGTCACCAGGCTCCTCCAGGAAAATCGCGTAGGATCCCGGAGGATAGCGACGCGCGTGACATTCGGCGCGATCTGCTTGAGCAGTTCTAGCCACTTCGCACCAATTCCGGGTTCAAACTCGATAAACCCGGTGAAGTTTCCTCCGGGCTTTTCCATGCTGGCGATTAGTCTGCGGTTCACGGGGTCGCTGGTGGCCATGAAGACCACCGGTACGGTGCTGGTGACCTCCTGCAGCGCGCTCGCACTCGATCCGCTGACGGCCAGAACCGCCTCCGGAGTGAGTGCAAGCAGTTCTCGCGCAAATCTCCGATAGAGGTTTTCGTCGTTGGCCCAGCGATATTCGATCTGCAGATCGCTGCCGAGTTTCCAGCCCTGCTCGGTGAGACCGCGCTCAAATGCTGAGGCCCAGATTGTCGACTGCGGATCATTCTCGGCGATGCTCATAAGTGCGCCGATCCGCCTCACACGAGCGGCTTGCTGCGCACGCGCAACGAGCGGCCATGCGGCAGCCGTCCCGCCGAGCAATTTGATGAACTCGCGTCGCCTCATCGCGACCCCCAGCCCGCAAGTATCATTCTACCGGTATATGTGGGTAGGCCGAAAGGGGCCAAGACGCGTTCAATCCGCCGCGTCGGAAGCGGCGCGATGGCAGCCAAAAAGTAAAAATGACTTTAGCGCAAATGACTTAGATGCGCTGACCCGTCCGCTCAGTAAAGCAAATGGCGCATTTGTTATTCGATGACCTCGTCGGCAGTGGCAAGCACGGTCGGCAAGACGTTAAGACCGAGCGCTCTGGCAGTCTTGAGATTGAGCACAAATTCAAATTGCGTCGGCTGCATCACCGGCATCTCCGCGGGGTTTGCACCCTTGAGAATTTGACCGATGTACAGACCTGCCTGACGATACATCCAGCTGATGCTTGGCCCATAACTGAGCAGTCCACCGGCAACAGCGAATTGACGCACGAAATATACCGCTGGCAGTGCATGACGCTCGGCGAATCCGATGATCTGTTCGCGGCGGTCAAGGAGGATCGGGTCAGTCGCAATGAAAAAGGCGTCGGCCTTGGCTGCGAGAAGTTTTTCGAACGCGCCGTCGATCTCGTGCGCGTTGCCGGCCTTCAGCGCGATCGTTTCAAGACCCAGCTTCCGTGCACCATCCTCGGCGTCCGCCTGTTCGGCCGCTGCGCTCGGATTGCTTGGATTCATCACCAAGGCAACGCGAGAGATGTTCGGAGCAACCTGCCGCAACAGCTCAACGCGTTTTGCGCCAATCATCGACGTCAGCAAGCTCACGCCGGTCACATGACCGCCTGGCCGATTGAGACTTGCCACAAGTCCGAAACGGACCGGATCAGTCCCGATCGTGAAAACGACCGGGACTTTGCCTGCCTGTTGAGCAGCCTTCGCTGAGGCGACATCGCCGGTTGCCGCAATCGCAACAACGCCTTTGGCGACGAGTTCGGCCGCTAGTCGCGGCAGAGCTTGATAGTCGCTTCTCGCCCAACGTTCTTCGATGCGCACGTTCCGGCCTTCGACAAAGCCTGCTTGCGCCAGGCCCTCCCGGAAAGAGTCTGCGTTGAAACGATACGTGTCGGGAGACGCTGTGTTCAGGAAGCCGACAAGAGGCATGTTCGCGGCTTGAGATGCGCCCGCTCCCTGCTGCGCATGTGCACTTAATGGCCAGGCCGCCGCACCACCGATAAGCGTGATGAACTCGCGCCGCCTCATATTTCTCCGCCCCCGGAATCCCAATAAAACATCGTAGCGCCTCCGATTAGAGCCGTTAAGTGCTCGGATCAGGATGCCATCCGATGAGAGCCAACATCACGAAGAATCCGACTACGTAGGCCAGTGCCACATGCCAGCCGTGCCTGAGCCACAGACCGACCGACTTTGCTTCGGGATACTGGTTTGACAGCGCGACACCCGCCGACGAGCCAAACCAGATCATCGAACCGCCAAACCCGACCGCATATGCAAGATAGCCCCAATCGTACCCGCCCTGCTTGAGGGCAAGGGCTGTCAGCGGAATGTTGTCGAATACCGCCGAGACGAACCCCAGGCCGAGTGTCGTCTGCCATGATGCGCCAGGCAGTTCTTCGACAGGCATCATCGAGGCGGCTGTCACAAGCGCGAGAAGGAAAATCGTGCCTTTGAACGTTTCCGGAAGCACCCTCCAGTCCGGCCGCCGCAACGGCGCGGTTGCAATAAGCACGGCCCATACCGAAAGTCCGAGCACCGGCACGCGGCCCAGCAGTTCAGGAAAATGCAGATTGGTGACGACGTTCACCACGAGGGCGACAACCAACATTGCAGCGACGATGAAAACGCGTGTCCAATCGATGACGAGTCCCTTGCGCGCATGTTTCGTGATGGGCGAATAGCGCTGCTGCTGCAACGACGCCGGTACGGCAAAGAGGACCAACGCAACGATCGCTGCGCAATAGGCTTCGAGCACGCTCAGCGGGCTGACACCGGAAACCCACATCATGGTCGTTGTGGTGTCGCCGACCACGCTACCCGAGCCTCCGGCATTCGATGCGGCCACGATGGCTGCGAGATAGCCGATGTGGACCTTGCCGCCGAACACATGGCGTGCGACCGAGCCACCAATGATCGCCGCAGCAATGTTGTCGAGAAAACTCGACAACACGAAAACCATGACAAGCAGCACCAAACCGCCTTTCCAATCATCCGGAAGGAGCGCTGGCATCTTGTCGGGTATGGCGCTTTCCTCGAAGTGTCGCGACAGCAACGCAAATCCCATCAGCAGGAGGAACAGATTGCTGAGGAGCGAAAACTCGTGACTTAGATGCAGGCCAAGACCTGCAAACCCAGGACCATCTCTGAAACCGGTAAAAGCAAGCTTGTAAGCGGCAATGGTACCAAGACCGACAAGCGCTATAGGCAGCGTGTGCCTATGAAACAGAGCAATGCCGAGCAAAGTCAGCGCGAAAAGGATGAAATCGAACGGGATTCCGAAGACGAGAACGGGTGCAGTCAATGTGGCTTCAACCCTTGTGCCGTCGCTTGGAGTTAGTCTTCGCCCTGGCCCCGCGCGGAAAGCGAGACGCTGCATCGCATAGGTTTCATATAAATATTTGCGATTTGCAATCCGCATCGGCCCCGAAACCGATGCGACCGCCGGCTTTTCCGAAAGCGGCCTTGTCTGCGAACTATGCCGCGACCAGTTTCAGCCTTTTCTTGTCTCGATTCGACCTTGCCTTGACCAGGGCCGCGTGGTCGATCGCCGTCTGTCCCGCATAGGCGATGGCAAACGAGGCGAGCGCATCATCCATCGTTTCGCTCTTGCCCATATAGCCTGCGATAAGGGCCGGATCGCCCGACCGCGCATGGGCCCGCGCAAGCGTACGACCGCACACGCGCGCGTAATCCGACAGTGCCTGCAATTCACTGATTTCGCTGATCCCGCCGAGCCTGTGGTTCTTCAACGTGCGAACGTAGAATTGACGGCCGGTTTCGTCGTCTTGCGTGTAACCAAGAAAAATATCGCTCGCCGCCTGCATCATCTGCTGACCTTCCACGACACGTCGGCCCTGATGCCCGACATAGGCTATCCCGCCTCCGAGCCGCTCCAAGACCGAACGTGTGGCCTGCTTGAGCTGAAGGAAGAGAGGCTCGCTGTCGCCAGTCATCAGCAGCGCGATGTAGCAATACGTGCCGACAGACCCGACGCCGACGGCCTTGAACGCAAGATCCACTATCTTGTGGCGGTCAAGGATGTGACGCCGATCGGTCCCGAGGCAGTCGCGATACATAGCAAAGATGCGATCGGTATCGAGTTTGTGCGCCACGTGGGTACTCGGGTCGAGATGGAAAATCGTCGGCGGTTTGTCGGCAATGCGCAGCTCGCTCCCTCTGATCAGACGCGGAAAGTTGTCATCTTTTTCGAGTCCTTCGCCGCGCGCCTTCCCGATGATCGTTACCAGTTTGCGCCGCAAGGCCTTATTGCTGATCAACCTGAGTTGCTCTTCGAGATCGATCCGGCTGTGCCAGATCTCCAACGGTGACAGATCGAGAAGATTGAACACATGCTTTCGATAGGCCGCGACGGTTGCCGCAGCCAGAGCGCGAGCGCGGTTTTTGCTTTCGCCGTTCGCCAGAGTGGCAACAGCGACACTCGCCGCGAGGCGCTTCAGGTCGACAGTGAAATCCGCGCCTGCAATCGTCTCGTCAAAGTCGTTGACGTCAAACAGGATGTTATCCTCCGGCGTGATGAATGCGCCGAAGTTCATCAGATGGCTGTCGCCACAGGCCTGGACCTTGATTCCGGGCACCGGCTGATGCGCCAGGTCTGCTGCCATGACTGCGGCTGCGCCGCGCAGAAAGGCGAAGGGATTCTGCATCATG
This sequence comes from uncultured Alphaproteobacteria bacterium, assembly GCA_963751535.1. GTDB lineage: Bacteria > Pseudomonadota > Alphaproteobacteria > Rhizobiales > Xanthobacteraceae > Pseudolabrys. The sequence goes on along the minus strand of CAVVUW010000004.1, from coordinate 109,568 downwards.
CGCGCGTAACGCTCGGGCACGAGTTCCGGAACGCGCTCCGCATCGCTCTCGGCGAGGATGGCGACGGGGTTTCTCGAACCCACGCCTTTGAGATCGGCATGCCTTTCTCGCGCAACATGCTGGCGAAGCTTTTTGCCTTGCCTGAACCGCTCGGCGCGCGTTGCCAGATTCACGGCTCGTAACTCTACTGACAGCGGCATTTCGTTGTCTCCACGGTTACAGCGCCGTCGCGAAACGATTGCTACATCTACGCGTGTTGCGGGAGGCTATAAAGGAGCCAAATATTGCGCGATTGGCCCGAAGGCCAATAAATCCTGCATAAACATTGCCGGAACCGGGCTGGAAACCGGGTCACACCCGCTTGCCGGCCTCAAGGACAGCACCAACCGCACGCGGCAAGGTCACGCTTACTTCCGTAAACTCGCCTGGCCGCGTTTCGACCTCAATCGACCCGCCGTGTTGTTTGACGATAATGTCGTGGCTGATGGAAAGGCCGAGACCCGTCCCTTCTCCCGCAGGTTTTGTCGTGAAGAATGGATCGAACATCTTCTCCTTCACGTCGGGCGCGACGCCGGCGCCGTTATCACGGATCCTGATTTGCACACGGTCTCCGAGAACTCTTCGTCGACGCCGCCAGGCTCGGCTCAAAGCCATCGCCGGCCTCCGCCTTGCGTTTCATCGCCGCATAGAAACCGTTCGAGATCACGTTCAGAAGAGCGCGGGTAACGTCCTGCGGAAAAATATCGGCTTCGCCCGCCGCCGGATCAAACAACCGCTCAATCGCAATTTCGAAACCCTGCTTCTCCGCCCGCGCACCGTGCCAGGCGAGGTTCAGGCTTTCATCGACAATGGAGTTGATGTCGACAGACCAGTGTTCGCTCGAGGTTTCCCGCGAGTGCAACAGCATGTTTTTGACGATCGCATCCGCTCGCTGGCCATGATGCACGACCTTGTCGAGGTTATCCTTCAAGGTGCCGGTCAACTCATCGAGTTGGGAGCGTGCGTCATCCGCGAACGGCAGAGCCTTCAAAGTATCGTTCAACTCATCGACGAGCTCGGCGGAAAGCGTCGAAAAGTTATTAACGAAATTGAGCGGGTTCTTCATCTCGTGCGCGATTCCGGCAGTCAACTGCCCGAGCGACGCCAGTTTCTGGGTCTGCACCAGGCGATCCTGGGTGGCGCGCAAGTTGTCGAGTGATGCGGCCAATTCGCGGGTGCGCGCCTGCACCTCATCGAACAGGCGGGCATTTTCAATTGCGATGACCGCCTGGTCAGCAAACGTCGTGACGAGTTCGACTTCTTTTTCGGTGAACGTATTCACCTCGGTTCGCATCAACGCGAAAACGCCGATCACAGCGCCCTCACGCACGAGAGGCACACCGAGGTTTGAGCGAAAACCGAACGCTTTCTGGTAGATACTCGCCTGATATTCGGGGTCGGCGAGGACATCATGAATGTTGACTGCATGGCCGCTCATCGCGACCCGCCCAACGAGGCTGCCACGGCCGGGCTCCAACGGCTGTTCCTGCGTGTAATGTTTTGCCTGCTCTTCTTCTTCGCGCGACATCCCGTAGTGGGCGGCGAGCCGATAAAGATCGCCGTCTTTCTCGAAAATCGCGCCTTTCTCGGCCTGACAAAGCTGGGCAGCGGATTCGGTGAGCGTACCCAGGACGCTCTTAAGATCGAAGGTCGAGCGGCTAATGACCTTGAGTACGTCGGCCGTGGCCGTCTGTTGCTGCAAAAACTCGCGAAGTTCGCTGAGGAGACGCGTGTTTTCGATGGCGATCACGGCCTGAGACGCGAAACTCGTCAACAGATCAATCTGCTTGCCGGTAAATTGCGCCACCTCTTTATGGTAGATCGCGAGCGCACCAATGAGCTCACTGTCCTTGAGCATGGGCACATTGAGGATCGTCCGGAATTGCCCAAGATTGACCGCTGCGACAAATATGGGTTCGCCCTCGATATAGGCGGGCTCCTTGGTGACATCGGCGATATGAACCGTTTGTCTGGTCTGAGCAATACGCCCCAAAGCGCTGCGTGCACTCGGTCGCTGAGGTCCGCGGTGCCAAAAATCGGCGAACGCCGGAGGTACCCCGAACATGGCGGCAGCGCGCCATGAAGCATCCTCGTACCGAAACAGCACTCCAAAAGTAGCGCTGCAAATTTGCACTGCATTCCGCAACATTGCCTGAAACACTGGTTCAAGCTCGCCCGGCGAACGGCTGATGACCTTGAGCACGTCGGCAGTGGCTGTCTGCTGCTGCAACGACTCGCGCAATTCGTTCAGTAGCCGCGCGTTCTCAATGGCGATGACTGCTTGCGCCGCAAAATTCTTGACCACCTCGATCTGTCTGTCGGTGAACGGCCGCACTTCCTGGCGGTATATAGAGATCGCACCGATCAACTTGCTTTGCTTCAGCAGCGGGACGATCAGTAGCGTGCGCGCTCCGGCGAGATCGGCAAGACCGACGACCGCTTTGTCCCCTTCCAGGTAAGGCCGGCGAGTCCGAATATCGTCAATGTGCGCAATCTTTCTGGTTCTTGCGACATAGGCGAGGCCGCTTTCCGGATGCGGACGAATGGTCTCGCCTTTCCGCGTAACGAATTGGGGCGGCGGATTGTGCAGGGCGACACTGTGGTAGGCCTCGCCGTCGTAAAGGTTCAGAGTACCGAACCGGGCCTCGCAAAGCCGGGTGGCATTTTCGAGGATAGTGTCGAACACCGGTTCAAGGTCGTCGGTCGACGCGCTTATGACTCGCAAAACTTCCGAGGTGGCCGCTTGCTGCTCCAGCGCCTCATCGCGCTCACGGCGAAACCGCGCGGCACTCGCCTCCTTTATTTTAGGCATACCGCGGCGTCGCACCGACGCCCGTGCGCGTCGCTTCAAGTTCTTGCGGCCCTGCGACTTGGCCGATTTGCCTGACTTGCGACGTTTCATAACCGCCCCCGAAACACGACATCGTAGCGGTTCAGACAAGGCACGTTAAGGGACGGCCAGTCCGTGCTAAGGCGTGAGTAGAGAAGCTGGCCCACCAACCGAAATCATATGTTTTCTTGTGAGGTCGCGAACTTGCGCCACAGCCAGAGGGCCGCAAGCACGAGGAGCGAGCCAACAATCGCGGAAACAATGTCGCGCAGCGAGATGGCGATTTTGTCGAGACCCGGCCATATCCCGAATATGCGAAACAACAACCCGCCGATAATCGCGCCAGCAAGGCCCAGTGCGAGATTTCGCCACAGGCCGTAGCCGCTGCGATCCCAGGTCATCAATGCCCCGGCGAGGGCGCCGCCGAGCAGCCCGACGACGATCCAAACAATGAATTGGTCTACTGAGAACATGGCAGACTCCCAATTGGGACCGGTGAAGCCGCGGCGGGGTTCCCGCTCAGGCACTGCTCAGTCAGATGTAGTCAAAATCGGCAACCCACGCCAGCCCGCGCAAATGTCGGCATGAATTAATGCTCAATTTACGTTCGCCGCGGTGCAGGGCGTCGTACACATTTTTCAGGGGCGACCACCAAATGCAGAGCCAACCCAATGTGGATCATGGTGGTCTATACTTTGATTGTCTTGGTCGGTGAGACCGTCACAATTGCGATTGGTCTCGTGCTGGATCGTATTTTTCCGGCCGCCAGTCTGACAGTTTCATTGACGCTGTTCTTCGCCATCCTCTGGCTCGCGTGGGTCCTCGCGGTGCATTTGACGGAACCCAAAGACACGAAGAGCGCAAAGCACGCAGCCTGAAAGCCTGCACGCAACGCAAAACGACGCCGCGGCAATGCGGCGGCGGTAGGGTGCGTTCCCGTAAATGCGAAGCAGCCGTAGGGTTCGAAAAACAGACTTGTCTGCCGATGCACGAGCCAGATAGGAGTCGAGTTGGGATAGATTAACTTCCAATCGCAGGACCATCGTCATGGCAACAAGCGACACGCTATTTGCTGGATCGATTCCTGACCTCTATGACCGGCTGCTCGTCCCGCTCATCTTCGAGCCCTACGCGCGTGATCTTGCGAAGCGTGTGACTGGAACGCGACCACAGCTTGTGCTGGAGACTGCTGCGGGCACAGGAGCGGTGACAAGAGCTCTCGCGTCCTCGCTCACGAACACGCGGATTGTTGCCACCGATCTGAACCAGCCGATGCTCGATCATGCAAAGGCGCGACAATCCGGAAACGGGTGGATCGAATGGAAGCAGGCCGACGCAATGGCGCTGCCGTTCGAAGATCGGACATTCGATGTTGTGGCTTGTCAGTTCGGGGCGATGTTTTTTCCCGACAAGGTGCGGGGCTATCGCGAGGCGCTTCGAGTCTTGAAGCCGAATGGCTATTTCCTTTTCAGCGTCTGGGACCGCATTGCGGAAAACGAATTTGCCGACGTCGTCACCCAGGCCCTCGCCTCGTTCTTTCCTCAGGACCCTCCTCGTTTCCTCGCCCGCACGCCGCACGGCTATTGCGACACAGATCGCATTCGCGAGGAGCTAAACACTGCCGGATTTAGCGATGTCTCAATCGAGGCGGTGGACGCCAGAAGCAAGGCTTCTTCGCCACGCGAGGTTGCGGTCGCGTTTTGCCAGGGAACTCCACTCAGGAACGAGATCGAAGCCCGTGGTGGTGCGTCTCTTGAAGACGCTACTCAACACGCGACAAACGCTCTGGCGGGGCGCTTTGGCGTGGCAGCCATAGACGGTCGCATGCGGGCAATTGTCATGACGGCTACCCGCTAAGTCTCAGTTCAAAGCAAACGATATCTTCGCGACAAAAGTGGCGCTGCACCAGTTTGAAGTCAGACCTTCGGGATTGGAAACTGGATTAATGGCACCGCCAGGCCTCGCATTCGGGTCGCCGGTCAGAACGAAACAGTTTTCCCGCGAGAGATTGGTGTCGTAGTAGCGCAGATCCAGGTTGAAAACCTTACGCGTGAAAGTCACGCCAAACTGCCAATTGAGATAAGCGGGCAAAGGAAAGCCACCGAACTGCGGCGACTGATTGCCGAACCAGGAATAACCTCCCCCGCCGGTAAACGACACGGTGATGTCCGGTGGAAGAAACTGGCTCGGCACGCTGACGCCCACGCCGCCAGCGGCGTAGGCGCCCCATGCACCGGTATTGGAGACGTTTGGCGAGAAAGCAAAACCACCGGCGATGCGCACATTTTCGGCAATGCCCTTATCCGCCCGAAAGGCCGCCTCCCAGTAGTCGATACCTTCGCCCCCGCCCACTGATGTCTCGCCGGGATAAAGAAAGTAAGTCGCTCCGAGATCGAAATTGATATCGGCGATGGATTTGCGCAGACCTGCGCTCAAGGAAACTTCGGCCGACGGCTGGGTCGGCAGCTTGACGCTTGCGACGGCAACACCTGCGTAAAAGCTGGAAAATGCCGCCTCAAAGGCAGCACCAACGGCTGGTTTATGATCCGATAACGTCGTCCCACGGTACATATAGTCGGTCGCAAACCCACCGCGCGCTTCGAATTCAAACTGGTCGGCCGGACGCTTCTTCTCGTCAACACTGGTGTTGGGTGCGGACCATCCTCGACCGCCGAGATTTATCGCAACCTCGGGAGAATTATCGGCAGAGGTCTGCGCCAACGCGAGGTTACTCCCGGTCAAAGCGGGCAACAGGATCATGCTGGACGCAAGCACGACCGCAAGCAATTTCCTTCTTGACCTACGAACGGACATTCAATGACGTCCCATATCTTATCCGGGGCCAGCGAGCCGGCCCCCCGAAGCCGGCAACGCGAGTTTAATCAGATTTTTTCATCGATTCGATGCGCCGATCGGGCAGAAACCATGCGGCTGCGTTAGCGATGTATAGAGCGATGGCAATCCACGGTCGATAAAATGCGAGCGCAATGGCAATCGTGTAAATACCCAATGAAATCTTGCCTTTGAGATCGTTGCCGACCGCTGTCGCCAGCGTCGACTTGGGTCCATTGCAGTTGATGAGCGCGCGCTCCAGCAACAGGTAAGCAACGGCCGCCATCGCCAGAACCGCGCCATAAGCAGCCGTTGGCAGCGACTGAAATCCGGACTCATCGATCCACCGAATGACAAATGGCACCAGAGACAGGCAAAAGAGCAGGAACAAGTTCGCCCACAGAACTTTCCCGTCGACCCGCGAGGCGGCGTGCAGCATGTGGTGATGGTTATTCCAGAACAAACCTACGTTAATGAAGCTCAGCACGTAGGTGAGCAGGATTGGAAGAATGGCTAGGAGTGCCTCGGGGGTTGCGCCGTGCGGCACTTTTATTTCCAAGACCATGATCGTTATGACGATGGCAATCACGCCATCGGTGAACGCTTCGAGGCGTTGGGTGCCCATGCTCTTGCCTTCCATTCCCGCCCTCCCTTCGGTTATCCGGCAAACTCGAACAGGCGATTTGGCGTGTCCCAAAAAAGCTTGCGTCGGTCGGCCGCTTTAGGAAACAGCTCACCAGCCAGCTTGACCAGCGGTCCGTAATCCTGCCGTTCCTGCGCACGCAGATAAGGCCAGTCCGACGACCATACGCAGTGATCGAGCGTAAAGGCGTCGACCATCGCGCGGACATACGGCCAGCAATCCTCGAACGGATAAGGTGAACGAGCAAATTTCAGGTAGCCGGACAACTTGACGTTCACGCGTTCAGTTTTTGCCAGCCGCAGAATGGCCGCAAAGGCTGGCTGGGTGAGACCTGCCGGAGGCGTCGGTCGTCCAACATGATCGATCAGTACCTTTACTGGGATCGTTTCGATCCAAGGCGCGTACATCAAGAACTGGTCGTCCTCGACCTGCACATTGAAGTACATGTCGAGATCCGCAAGCCGCTTCATCAGGCTCGAGGCATGCCTATAGTAATCGTTGCCATGGAATGTCGGATTGATCGCGGCGCCGACGATCCCGCGTGTCTTGTATTGTTTCAGTGACGCGATATCCGCATCGAGATCGATGATGGCGATGCCCTTGAAACGCCCCTCGCCTTTCTCGATCGCGTCGAGCATGCAGGAATTGTCGCTTCCGTAACCCGAATTCGGCTGCACCAGCAGCGCATGCTTCACGTTGTAGCAATCCATGACGTGACGAAATTGCGCAGTCGTGCCGATCTCCTGTCCGGCCGGCTTGTAGGTGACGTCTTTGCTATAGGGAAAATTAGCCGGATCGATCACATGCACATGGCAATCGATCTTCGGCTCATCGAAAATTGGCATGTCTGTCGGTCGGATGGCGTGGACGCACAGTCAGCTTGCGCGTGTCATAGCATACCGTGGCGAGAAGCGCGTCAGTCTTTGACGCACCGACACCAACCGCAGGTTTCAGGATTTTTTCGTCCAGTCGCGCCAGTGGGTCGGACAGAGCTCGACCGGGCGTCTGGTATCCGATTTAACCCAGCCGCCAAGGATGCGCCGACAGGCAAAACAGATTGCCCGCGTGCCATTGTCGTCGATCACCGCCAATTCCAGCTCATGATCGAACGGAGCCGTAGAAATTGGATGCCACATAACGTCCACCACCGGTCGCCCGCCCAGCGTCAAAGTGGTGGCGCTCATATGGGGAGAACGGCATTACGGCGACGTTTCGGACGAATTAACGTTTGGTAATCGCAGAAATTTCGTTTCTGCGGAGTGCCCCGTTTCGCAACGAAAAACCCCGAGCATGTGGATGCTCGGGGTTTGGCTCTGATTTAAGTCGCGACCGAATGGTCGGCGCAAGCGTTGCTCTAGAACTTGTAGTTCACGCCGGCGAGTACGTTCTGGAGATCGGCCTTGCCGCTGAGAATACAGGCGCCGCCGCAGGCTATGACGGATGAACTGTTCGTGCCGAAGCCCAGGAAATTATATTCGACGAAGACAGACCAGTGCGGGAGGAACATCCATTCGGCTCCGCCGCCAGCTGTCCAACCGGTCTTGTTTCTGGAGACCTCGCCGACAACCAGGCCTGTCGGGTCGTTGAATGTGAAGGTCGCCTGAGTCCATGCCGCACCACCCTGGGCGTAGAACAGCAGGTTAGGCTGCACGAGATAACCGACGCGGCCCGTCAAAGTATCGAACCAGCGCACATGGCTGTCGAAGCTTCCGGTGAAGACGCCGTCCGAAAACGGTGTGGTCTCGCGAATGCTCGTTCCATCGAACATGTTGCGAATGCCGACGACCCATGCGCCCATTTGATAGTCGCAACCGATCTGCCCACCGCCGGCAAATCCGCTGTTGCTGCGCGAGGCGGTGACGCCGGTCGGAACGTCGCTCACTTCGACATTCGCCCAGGCTCCGCCGACGTTGCCGCCGATATAGCACCCCGTCCACGTAAAGGCGGGTGGCGGCGGCGGCATATACGCAGGGGCTTTTCTCGGCAGGTCAGCCGCTGAAGCTTGGCTAACGGCCAGACCGATTGTCGCTGCGGCAAGCAGCGTCGCGAAATGTTTTTGCATTGTTGCCCTCCAATTCCTACGCCCGGCAGGCGATTGAAACTCGTCCGGTGCGATTTAACCGCCGCTGCTTGTGCAATTTGTTAAGCAGCCACAAAAATCGGAAGATTTGTGTTTGAGCGTGGCGCAAATGGCACACACGCAGGCGACAAGCGCGTGGCTTGTGCCCGAATGCGCCGGCAATCGTTAACGAATCGTAAATGGATTTCCTGCGCGCCCTTGCTCCGTTGGGCCAACGGATGCAGGCCGCCGATCGAGACTCGAGTCGGCTACTTGAGACGCTGAATATGCGCAGCCATGTCCGGTGTCAGCCGCATCGTGTAGGACTTGTGTTCGCACCGGAGAACCCACAGCGCTGCGTCCGGCTTGGACCGCTTCGCATCTCTCTTTGCACTGATGGGTTTGTCGCAACGGTAACCTTGGGCCCGCGCCTGGATCGCGAGTAGACCTTTTGCCGTTTCTTGCGCCGAAGCATCCTGCGCCAGTGGCACAAACACGATAGACACAGCCACAAGACAGAGCACGCGGTTGATGGTGGAAGTCATTTTCTCACCTCAGTCGAGCACGGTTCCGAACGCCAACGGAGGGAGTATACCGGCCCGCGGTCCACGTGTCCCGATATGAACGTTCTCAAGTCGCCGTCATGGCCGTACGGCTGGCGTCTCGATCTGTAATCCCCGAGCTCGCCACATCAAGAACAGCTCCAGGTTCACATTCTCGGGTGCGCCATAGTCGTAAGCTTCGGCGCGCAATCCGCTCATGCAATTGCGCAATCGTCGTTGCAATGAACCGAGGCTTTGCCATTCCAGCCGGTAGATCGGATACCCGGTCGGCTGAGCCTGCGGGATAAAACTGCCGGCGAGCTTCTTGCCCCAGTTGTCGTCGTGACACTGAGCGCAGCTCATGTCGATCTGGCCCATCCGACGGTTGAACAGTGTGCGGCCGGCCTCGACGAAAGGCACGAGCCGTCCGTCGTCAGGCGGTGTGATCGCCATTCCGCGCGACTGCCGCCCGACATAGGCGGTGAGCGCCAGAAGTTCGCGGCTCTCATAGGCGAGCGGCGGTGCCTGCTGTTGCTCGCTGCGGCACAAATTGATGCGTTGCTCGAGATTGACTGGAACATTGCGCGCCGGGCTGAATGCAGGATAACGCGCCGCAACGCCTTTCATGCTGACCGTTGCGTCCTGGTGACAGTCGGCGCACGACCGATTGGCGGCGCCGGCTTTCTGATTCCACAGGGTCTCCCCATCCTGCACCCAGAGCGTTGCCGGGTTGATGGTGTCGTCATCCTGCATTGCCTTGCTGTCGCGGCCGAGATCGAGATAACCGGAGCGACGCTGGTCGAGTGGGATATCCGCGCTATTGACCACGCTGGCAACAGTGATCAGCGCGCAGGCAATGGTCATCGCACGGCAAATAACAGCGGGCACGCGTGGCGTTCGCCAGCTCATTCCACCACGATCTTGGCGGACGCGGTTTCGGAAAAGCCGTTGTCGCCGACCCATTTGAAGTCCAGCGTGCCGCTTTCTGTCGCCACGGTGGAGAAAGTGAGGAACGGATTGGCAGAAATGGCCGGATAGAAATCAGCGCTGAAGATTTCCTCGCCGTTGTAGCTGCACGAGAAGGTCGTCACGATATCGCGCGGGATCTGTGCGCCGGTTGTCGTGTAGCGAAACCCCGTCTCCATGATGTGGGAGATCAATGTCTTGATCTCGAATACCTGGCCGCGCTTGACGCTAGCCGGCACATTGATCAGCGGGCGCGCCATCTAGATGCCCTCCACACAAGCCGCAAGCGTCACGATCACATCGGCCGAGGCAGACCAGAACGTGCCGTCGCTCATTTCGGCGACGGCCGTGACGATCTGGGAATTGGCAAGACGAAAGCGGGTTGAAAATTTCGCCTTGCCGGCGCGCGGGGCAAGATGGACCGAAATGACGTTGGGTTGAGGGTTCTTTTCGTTGAAGACGTGAATGGCCTTGACGTAATCGGTTGCGGTCATCGGGCTGTCGACCGAGACCGTGAGCGACACCGTGTTGCCATTCTCGACGAGCGGCGGCACCTCGAGATCGACCCGACCCTTGCGGATGGATGCTTCGCCGACAACGTTGCGGATCGCCGCACGCATGCGTTCAGGCGTTGCCTGCGCGGGCTCGAGCCTGATCGTCGCCGCGAGGCCGCCGGCCAGACCTCCGAGCATGATTGCGCGCCGGGTCGCTCCTGGTTTGGTCTTGCCCATAGATTACCGATCGTGTCTCCGTTTCAGTCGCGCAAGGTGACGAGAAAAGCCACCACATCTTCGATCTGTTCGGCGGTCAATAGCGGCTTACCGGCATAGGCCGGCGCCACCCTTTTGAGCCCATCAAGGGCATAATAGGCCGGCATGATTGTGTCGGGGTTTAACTTTCGACTGTCGACCATGCGCATGCGCAGTTGCTCGACGGACCAACGCGCGCCGGTTCCTTTAAGGTCCGGAGCCAGATTGCCCTGGAACCGTTCCTGCGGAAACGGGCCAGAATGGCACAACAGACACAGCCCGACCGCGCGATTGAGCACGATCGAACGGCCGCGTGCCGCGTCACCAGGTACCCCGGTTAGAGATCCGGGAATGACGTTGTCGACAACCCGGTACTGGACCAACTCTTCGGCGCGGCTGTCGCTACCGACTGCGAGAGCAATCAAGACTACGCCGATCGTTGCTCTCATCCGAACACCTCGCCGGTGAGGGATGCAAACCAGCTCTCCGCCTCGCCCGCTTCCCTGGCGCGCAGATCTTGCGGCGCATCGACGGGACTTGTTATGGCGGTCCCCTCGACTTCGTTATAGATGCCGCCGACCGGACGATAGCTGCCGCGCTGCGAAATCGCGTAATCCGGCGTGATCAGGCTGTAGCACAAACTTGTCAAAGTCGGTTCCGTTGGCGTACCGCCGGCAAGCAGCGTGATAATCGCCCCTGCGCATATTCTTGCTTGCGAATTGGCGGCCGACGCGGAACGCGGCATCGCTCCACCAATCGCGGCGTCGCCGATGACATGAATGTTCGGCTGCAGTCGCGACTCGAAAGTTACCGGATCGATCGGGCACCAGCCGGTGCGGTCGGCAACGCCGGCGATTTCGGCGATGCGACCGGCCTTCTGTTGCGGAATGATGTTGGTAACTGCCGGAGTGAACTTGTCGAAGTCGGTCACGACAGTCCTGCTCGCGACGTCGACTGCGGTGACCAGTCCGCCGTCAGACAGTGCGACGTATTCAAGCACGCCCGGATAAAGCGCCTTCCATGCCCCCTGGAATTGGCGCTGCATCGTGAAGGAATCTTTGGCGTCGAGCACGATGACCTTTGACCGTGGCTTTCTGGTCTTGAGCATATGCGCGATCAGGCTTGCCCGCTCATATGGCGCGGGCGGGCAACGCGACGGTGTTACAGGCACGGAGATCACCGCCACGCCGCCATCGTCCATTGCGGCAACTTGCTTTGCCAGCAAAGCGATCTGGTCGCCGTCCTTCCACGCATGCGGCATGACGGCAGCAGCGGCGGGCGAATAGCCGGGGAGAGCCTCCCAGCGAAAATCGATGCCCGGTGCGAGCACCAGGCGCTCGTAACCGAGTTTGCGTCCGTCGGCGAGGGTGACGACCTTCGTCGCAGGGTCGATGGCCGTTGCGGCGACGAATTCCATGCTCACACCGGCCGCCGTAACGTGATCGTAGCCAAAATCCTGAAGCTTGAGATCGCGCAGGCCGGCAATTGCCGCATTGCTCATTGGGCATGCCGTGAAAGTGCGATTGGTCTCGGCGAGGGTCACAGCCAAGCGCGGATTCGCGCGCTTGAGCGCGCGGGCACAGGCTGCTCCGGCAAATCCACCACCCACGACGACAACGCGCGCATTGCCGTCCTGTGCAACCGCCGGCATTGGAAAAATGGCGGCCGAAGCCGCCATTGCAGTCCTGACGAAGTCGCGCCGCGTTACGCGATTCTTTCTCATATGCGCATGTCTTGGTGACGCGCTTTGATTTTGGACGGGGCGGCCGAAAGCGACCGCCCCGCTTTGTCAGACCAAGCTGAGCCCGTGGTTCTTGAGTGGGAATGAGCGATAGCGCTTCCCGGTTGCCGCGAAGATCGCGTTGAGCACGGCGGGAGGCGCCACGCAGATCGTCGGCTCGCCAACCCCGCCCCAGAAACCTCCGGACGGCATGACGATACACTCGACCTTCGGCATTTGCGCAATCCGCATGCTGTCATAGGTGTCGAAGTTGGTCTGTTCGATGGCTCCATCCTTGACCGTGCATTCGCCGAGGAACAACGCGGACAATCCGTAGACGAACGAGCCGCTAATTTGCCGCTCGATCTGTCCCGGATTCACGGCGTAGCCAGGATCGGTCGCCGCGACGATGCGATGGATTTTCACTTTGTTGTCGTTGACGGAAACCTCCGCGGCAGCCGCGACGTAGCTGCCGTAGCCCATGAACTGCGCAATGCCGCGGAATTGGCCGGCAGGCGCGGGTTTGCCCCAGCCGATTCGCTCGGCGACTGCGTTGAGCACGCCGAGATGTTTCGGATGGTTGGCCATTAACCGTCGACGGAATTCCACCGGATCGACGCCCGTCTCCTTGGCCAGTTCGTCCATGAATGATTCGAGGTAGATGGCGTTCTGGTTGACGTTGACGCCGCGCCAGAAGCCGGGCGGCACGTGCGGATTGCGCATCGCGTGTTCGATCAGAAGGTTGGGTACCGAATAGCCGATGGCCGCCTCCCCGGACGCGTTGAGCCCCTGGAAGGTTGCTGGATCCATTCCGTTCACGAGCGCTTCCGGCCGCAAAGCCGTGAGGATCGACTGTCCGGAAAGCCGTACGTGCAACGTATTGAGATTGCCCTTGTCGTCGAGGCCAGCTGTCAGCCGGCATTGCGTGATGGGATGATAAGTGCCGTGCTGCATGTCCTCTTCGCGCGACCACAAAAGCTTGATCGGCGTGCCGGGCATCTGCTTGGCAATCAACACGGCCTGCGTGACATAGTCAGAGCGGCCGCGCCGGCCGAAGCCGCCGCCCAGCATGTACTTGTAGACTTCCACTTTGCTGGCCGGCAGGCCGGACGCTTCAAGTGCGGCGGCGAATGCCGCTTGACCGTGCTGCGTGCCGCACCAGACTTCGCATTTGTCCGGCGTGTAAAGTGCGGTCGCGTTCAAGGGCTCCATGCACGCATGGTTCTGGTAAGGGTAGCCGTATTCGGCCACCACTTTCTTGGCAGCGCTCGCAAGTCCGGCCTTTGCATCGCCGTTCTTGTTGCCGACGAAGGCTTGCTCGGCGTCGAGGCCTTCCTTGAGCCACTTGGCAATCGATTCACTCGATACCTTGGCGTTCTCGCCTCCATCCCAGACGATGGGAAGTGCATCGAGCGCGGTCTTGGCGTGCCACCACGTATCGGCGACGACAGCGACGGCATTGTCCCCAACCGGCACGACTTTCTTGACGCCTTTCATCGACTCGACTTTGGCGGCGTCGAAACTCTTCACCTTGCCGCCGAACACCGGACAGGCCTTGATCGTCGCGTTGAGCATGCCCGGCAACTTTACGTCCACGCCATACATCATCTTGCCGACGGTCTTGTCGGCGGTGTCGAGACGCTTGACGCTCTTGCCGATGAGCTTCCAGTCCTTTGGATCCTTGAGCGGCACATCTTTGGGTGGCTCGATTTGCGCCGCTGCAGCCGCGACTTTCCCGAAAGTCGTCGAACGGTTCGAGGCCTTGTGCGTGATGACGCTGTTGCTCGCGGTGCACTCGGAGGCCGGCACCTTCCAGTCGTTGGCGGCGGCTTGGATCAGCATAATGCGAGCCGCCGCGCCGCCTTTGCGTACATAGTCCTGCGACGTGCGGATGCCGCGGCTGCCGCCAGTGCCGAAATCGCCCCAGGGATTCTTGCGTGCGACGCTTTCGCCTGGCGTTGGATATTCGGTCGTCACTTTCGACCAGTCGCATTCGAGTTCCTCGGCGACCATCTGTGCGAGCCCCGTAAGCGTGCCCTGGCCCATTTCCGAACGCGCGATGCGGATAATAACGGTGTCGTCGGGCTTGATGACGACCCAGGCATTGACCTCGGGCGCGCCTTCCGCGCTCGTCGGCGATACGAATGGCACGTGGAAGCCGAGTGACAGGCCGACAGTTGCCGATCCGGCAAGAAACGAGCGACGGTCGAGTTTTGGCATGTAATTCATGGTGCCCTCCCCCTCACGCGCTGACCGCGGCATGAATCGCCGCGCGTACTTGCTGGAATGTTCCACACCGACAGATATTGGTGATCGCGTTGTCAATGTCAGCGTCGGTCGGCTTCGGGTTTTCCTTCAACAGAGCCGAGACGGCCATGATCATGCCGCTCTGGCAGTAGCCGCATTGCGGCACGTCGAGGTCGATCCAGGCCTGCTGAACCTTCGTGAGAACGCCGTTCTCGGCGAGGCCCTCGATGGTGGTGATCTTTTTGCCGACGGCATCGCCGGCCGTGACGCCGCATGAACGCACCGCCGCGCCGTCAATGTGCACTGTGCAGGCACCGCATTGCGCGATTCCGCATCCGTATTTCGTGCCGGTCATGCCGATGGAATCACGGATCGCCCACAACAGTGGCGTATCCTGTTCCACATCTACATCGTGTGATTTTCCGTTGATGGTAAGACGAAGCATTCTGCATCCTCCCGGATCAGATTTTTTTTGCACGGGCTGTCCGCCGACAGTCCGAAGAATCGAAGCTTAGTTCTCTGGCCGGCAATGAACAATCGCGTTGCGCCAGAAACTCGTCTCATCACCAAAAGGTTATTGCTGCGCAGCAAGATATCGCTAAACACCGCAATTTCGGACACCATTCGCACGCCCGGAACGTGTCGGCCCCGGTTGAAAGCTGGGCATTTCACGATTTCCGGTCGATGGCTGCATATTCCTTGGTCGCGTCTTGAAAGCGGGCGTAGTTATAATGTAGTCGCCAGCAGCGAGCACCATTCATGCGGATCGATGCCATCAAGATCGGGAACAATCCCCCCGACGACGTCAACGTCATCATCGAGGTTCCGATCGGCGGTGAGCCAATAAAATACGAGTTGGACAAGGCGGCCGGTACTCTGGTCGTCGATCGCTTTCTCCACACGCCGATGCGCTATCCGGGAAACTATGGATTCGTGCCGCACACGCTCTCGAAAGACGGCGATCCGATCGATGTGCTGGTCGCCAATACGCGGCCGATTGTGCCTGGGGCAGTCATCAATGTCCGGCCGATCGGTGTGCTCAAGATGGAAGACGAGGCAGGCGGAGACGAGAAAATCATCGCGGTGCCGGTCTCAGCAGTGACAAAGCGCTACGAGCACATCGCCAACTACACGGACTTGCCCGAGATCACGCTGCAGCAGATCCAGCATTTCTTTGAACACTACAAGGACCTCGAACCGGGCAAGTGGGTGAAAGTCGTGAAATGGGGGGATGTGGCGGAAGCCAAGAAGATGCTCGTGGAGGCCATTGAACGCGCGCGGGCGTGAAACGCCTGTCATTTCGGGCCACTAGCAGAGTCCCCAAAACTCAGCCGACGAAGCGTTGCGGACAGCGGGCGATTCGGTCAAACTTCGAAAACGCGCGGAGCTGTTTATTCGGAGACTGAAAATGATCGCCCGTGTCGCCTCGATCGCCTTTGTGCTGCTGCTGTGCCAGCCGGCCTTTTCAGATGAACCGGGCAATATGCGGCATCGCCACCGGCACTTCGCTGTCTATCCACACGTGGTTGAACTGGTTGCTCCGCCTTTCAGTGGCCAGTTTGTCATCAACGGCTTTCGCTACGACGGTGTAACGCCGGCTTGTCTCGGCTGGGTTCCCGGACAACCTGTCAGGCTTGTCTCGGGCAGTTGGTACGGTGACTGCGCTAACGCCACATTTTACAACGCGTCCACGCGCAACACGTGTGAGACCGTATGTCGAGGCCGCGCCTGGTGGTGGTAAGCGAGAAGCGGCATCTCTGCTAATGACCGATAGCAGACGTTCGATCGAAAGATGTCGGAATAGCCGCGGGCGCCGAAGAGCTGCAGACAATCATTGACGATTTTGATCAAGGTTGCCGCGTGGCCTTGTAGCCCCACGCAATGTCTCCATAGTCTGGTACACGCGAGGATCGCGGGGGACGCTTGGACTCGACCGGTCGATTCAACTCAACTGCTGTGGGCATGGTCTGCGGAATTGGGGCATCCCTCTTCTGGGCCGCCGGATTTGCCGGCGTCCGTCACGGCTTGACCGTCGGCTTTTCGCCACTCGATCTTGCAATTCACCGCTATTTCTGGGCCGGCATCGCATTCTTGCCGCTGGTCATTCGCGGCGGTGTCCGTGACCTCAACGGTATCGGCTGGGGTCGTGCAATCCTGTTGGCAATTCTCGGCGGCCCCTGCTTCGTGCTCATCAGCAACGCAGGTTTCCTGTTGGTACCGCTCGGGCATGGCGGCGTGATCCAGCCATCCTGCGCAACGCTCGGCGGACTGCTTCTGGCAACGATTTGGCTGGGAGAAAAGATCACCACGACGCGCGCAATCGGTGCGGCTGTCATCGTCTGCGGATTGTTGCTGATCGGCGTCGAGTTGGCAGTTGCGATAGGAATCCACGGCGTTGCCGGAGATCTCGTATTCGTCTTGACCGGGCTGATGTTCGCGACGTTCGGAATTCTGCTCCGGTTCTGGCGTATCTCGGCAATGCCCGCCACCATGGTTATCAGCGTCATATCGCTGGTCATCGTTCCCGTGGACTGGGTGTTCGGTGGTTTCGATCGCATGATGGCGCTGGGCTGGCGGGAAGTTTTGCTGCAGGCGATCCTGCAGGGCGTTCTGGCAGGTCCCGCTGCAATTTACCTGTACGCTGAGTCCGTCCATCTGCTGGGCGCAGGACGCGCGGCCGTATTTCCTTCGCTGGTGCCGCCGTTTGTGCTGCTGATCGGATGGCTGGCGCTCGGCGAGACCCCGACCGTTTTTCAGTTAGCCGGTGTGATCGTGGTGCTGTTCGGTTTCCGACTGGCGCAAAGTACGTCCCGATGATGTTCGGCGAGGCCGACCACAAAGGCGATCATTGGCCGGCGATTGGCAAGCCCGTTGGCTTCCTCCGTCGGATCGTAGAAAATCACAACGGCATGCGCAGTTCACGGCACATCGCAGGTCGCGCACTACTCGTGGTGCTCACGTTCTGGGCGCTGGCGATGATCGTTCCCGATTTCTATCGGTTGTATCAGCCGCTGGGTTCATTCGGTTTTTATGCCAACAACGACGGCATTGTTACCGATGTACAGGGACCATTCCTCCACGAGACGGACTCCCCTGCTTTTCAGGCCGGCGTGCGAGTCGGTGACAGGCTCGATCTCGAGCAAATGCGCTGCATTCCTCTAAACACTTTGAGATGCGCGAGCGCGATGGCCGCGTTGGGAGGGTTCCGCCTCGTCGCCAATCAACGGCATGCTGAACTCGCGCTGTCTGCCACGTCCGATCGACCAGCGCGAAAGGTCGATATCGTTGCAAAACAACGGCCATACAACGGATGGGTGCTTGTTGTTTTGCTGCTCGATCAGCTCGCGGCGATGCTTGTTATTCTGGCTGCCGCCTGGCTGGTTTGGACGAGGCCGGGAATCATGACGTGGGGATTCTTCCTTTACGTCATCTGGTTCAACCCGGGCCAGTCCGCACAGTACTACGCGCTCTTGCAGCTCTATTCGCCTGTCGCCTTGCTGACACAGGGCTTGGCGGGTGCCGCAGCGCAGGGCGTTGGCTTGGCCGGGTTCATATGGTTCGCGCTCAGAGCGCCGACTGATGAAACGACGCCACGGTGGCGACCGGTCGAACGGAGTCTGCCCTTTGTCGCGATCTTGCTCGCGCTGTTGCTTGCGTTGAGCTACGCGAATCTCCTGGGCTACCCCACGGAGATCGTGACGCGTATCGGTGTAGCAAGCGGCCTCGTTGTTGCCGTGTGCGGGTTCGTGATTCTCCTTGCGCGTCAGCGCGAGCTGCCGCCGAAGGACTATCAGCGCCTGCGCTGGGTGATCTGGGGCTGCGTCATTGGACTACCAGCTCTCGTCTTCGCGGACGCAGGCACGACGACAACCCTTCTCGACTTTCTCTGGCCCGGCTACTCCCCGCCTGAACAACTGTGGGGTCTACTTTATCTCGTAAATGGCGTGCTTTGCCTTCTCGTCAGCGAGGCTTTGCGCAGACCATATGTTGTGAAAGTAAGCATTCCGCTGCGTCGCGTGACTATTCTCGGCTTGCTTCTCAGCCTGCCCATACTCTTCCTGCACGAGGGCATTGATCACATTCGCGAAGGGATCAGCGAGAAAGTAACATTGCCGGCCTGGGCCTGGGTTGGAGTTGCGGCCGTCATTCTTTTTCTGACCTCAAAAATTCACGACAACGCCGTCCACTACCTTGATTGGCTTTTCAATCGTTCGGTCGCGAAAGCGGGAGAACGGCTCGGCAACGCCGTATTGAAGTCAAGAAGCTATGGCGAGATTGACGCGCAGCTCGTCCAGGGAGTGCACAACGCCCTTGGGCTTGCTTCAGCAAGTGTCTTTCGCGAGCAGGACCATGTCTTCCGGCGTACCGCAGCAGATGACACATGGGATGGCGCAACGCGGATACTCGATCCGAGTGATCCGCTGCTCGGACCTGCACAGACCCATCGGCCGTATGATGTCGACGCTGCGGCTGCCACGCGAAATAAACTTCCTGATGGTCTGACGCGGCCTATTCTGGCAGTCCCGGTGGGAGACCGATTGCGTTGCCTTGGGCTGGCGCTCTATGGGCCGCACGCGACCGGCAATGCGCTCAGCCACGAAGAACGCTCCATGCTGGCGGAATTAGCCGACAAGGCAGCAAGTGTTTTTATGCAAATCAATGACGATCAACTCCGCCGCCGAATTGTGGCGCTTGAAGGCGAACTGGCAGCGGTCACGCGGCCTGCCAGTATTAGTACTGACTGATAGTGGGCAACTGAAGGGTGGATGCCCGCCAAAGCTAAAGGCGGACATCCGGATTCGCGGTGTTATGATTGAATGAAAGCCAACAAATCGGCGTTGATCGTGTCCGCCTGCGTGGTCGGCATGCCATGCGGGAAGCCCTTGTAGGTTTTGAGCGTTCCCTTCTTCAAAAGCTTTGCCGACAACGGGCCGGCGTCGGCGTAAGGGACGATCTGATCGTCGTCGCCATGCATCACCAACACGGGCACCGTGATCTTTTTCAGATCCTCGGTGAAATCGGTCTGCGAGAAGGCGACGATGCCGTCGTAGTGCGCCTTCGCGCCGCCCATCATGCCTTGCCGGCACCAGTTCTGAATGATCGCCTCCGAAGGTTTCGCGCCCGGGCGGTTGAAGCCGTAAAAGGGCCCAGAGGACAGATCCCGATAGAATATCGAGCGATTGGCCGCGAGCTGCGCCTGCAAATCATCGAAAACCGATTTGGGAAGGCCTCCGGGATTGGCAGCCGTCTTCAGCATCAACGGAGGAACCGCCGAAATGATCGCCGCTTTCGCCACCCTCTCGCCATGCCGTGCCACATAGTGCACGACCTCGCCACCGCCGGTGGAATGACCAACGTGGATGGCGTTCTTCAGATCGAGATGCGATGTCACCGCAGCCAGATCTTCGGCGTAGTGATCCATGTCATGACCATCGCTCACTTGACTGGATCGGCCGTGTCCCCTCCGGTCATGAGCGATGACGCGAAAGCCATGATTTAGAAAGAAAAGCATCTGCGTGTCCCAGTCATCGGCCGATAACGGCCAGCCATGGCTGAACACGATGGGCTGACCTTTGCCCCAATCCTTGTAAAAGATTTCCACGCCATCTTTCGTTTTCACAAAACTCATGTGCTCGTCTCCATCGAAGGAACAGCCCACAGGTGTCTAGCGCCCGAATATTTCAATATGCGGACACTCAGATCGAGTTGGACTGAAGGCTAATGTATTTGTGCCTGTTTTGTGAGCACGGCGCGGTCAAGGGCCCAACCGACCTCAGACAAACACCGCTGAACGCGGCAGAATGACCCTGATCTCGGTGAACTCCCCGGGTCGTGTTTCGACTTCGATCGAGCCTGCGTGTTGCTTGACGATAATGTCGTGGCTGATGGAAAGACCGAGCCCGGTACCCTCTCCGGCCGGTTTCGTCGTGAAGAATGGATCGAACATTTTCGCTTTTACATCAGCGGGCATGCCTGTGCCGTTGTCGCGGATCCTGATTTCCACGCGATCACCCAAATTCTTCGTCGAGGCCGCAAGCGTGGGTTCATAGCCACCGCTATCGGCGTCCGTCTTGCGTTTGCGCGCCGCGTAGAAGCCGTTCGCGATCATGTTCAAAAGCGCCCTGGTCACGTCCTGCGGAAAAACGTCCACTTCACCCGCTGTCGGGTCAAGCGACCGCTCGATGGCGATTTCAAAGCCCTGCTTTTCCGCCCGCGCGCCGTGCCAGGCGAGTTTGAGGCTTTCTTCGACGATAGCATTGATATCGACGCGCCGGTGCTCACTGGACGATTCGCGCGAGTGCAGCAGCATGTTCTTGACGATCGTATCCGCGCGCCGACCGTGATGGACGACCTTTTCTAGATTGTCGCGCAACGTGCCGGTCAGCTCATTGAGCTGGGCGCGCGCATCATTGGAGAACGGCAAGCCCTTCAGCGTGTCATTCAACTCATCGACGAGCTCGGCGGAAAGTGTCGAGAAGTTGTTGACGAAATTGAGCGGGTTTTTCATCTCGTGCGCGATACCGGCAGTGAGCTGACCGAGCGAGGCGACCTTCTGCGTCTGGACAAGACGATCCTGTGTGTTGCGTAGGTCTTCCAGGGATTCGGCCAACTCGCGCGTTCGCGTTTGCACGCTTTCGAACAGACGCACGTTCTCTATTGCGATCACCGCCTGATCGGCGAATGTCGTCAGGAGTTCTATTTGCTTATCTGTGAATGGTTTGACCGTAACGCGGCTAACGACAAGCACTCCGATAGGATTTCCCTCGCGAAGGAGTGGCACGCCGAGGTGCGTGCGAAAGCCACCAAGTCTCTGAGTCTCGCGCAAGGAATAGTCCGGGTCGGCGAGAACATCGACAATTTGCACAGGTTTACGCTCCAACTGCACGCGCCCAACAACCCCCTCGCGTCCCGGCGGAAACGTAAGCTTACTGAGATAATCGTTATATTCTTGCGTGTATCCGTAACTCGCTGCGGGATAGAAACCATGCTCGGTTTCGCTCGGGCGCAGAATTTGGGTCTTGTCGGCCTCGCTGAGACGGGCCGCGGATTCGACAAGAGTTTGCAGAACAGCCCGCAGATCGAAGGTCGAACGACTGATGACCTTGAGCACATCGGCCGTCGCCGTCTGTTGCTGCAGCGATTCAGTCAATTCTTCCGTTCGCAACTGCACCTCATCGAACAAGCGCACGTTTTCGATCGCGATCACAGCCTGGTCGGCGAAAGTTTCGATGAGTTCGATTTGATTTTGACCGAACGGTTCGACAGTCTCGCGAGACAAGAAAATGGCGCCGATCGCTACTCCCTCCCGCAGCAAAGGAACGGCAAGTGCCGTGCGAAATTTTCCGATCTTCTGCGCCTCAGGATAGGAAAACTCCGCATCGGCCAAAACATCGGGCACATGAACTGCTTTTCCCTCGCATACTGCTCGTCCCGTAATTGATCCGCGGTGGACGCCCAGATTCAGAGATTGCATGTATTCTATGAGTTCGGGGGAAAACCCACTGCTCGCGACATATTGAAATATGCCGTCGCGCAACAGCACGATATTCGCCTTCTCTGCGCGGCAAAGCCGTACGGCTGACTTGACCAGCGTATCGAGTACCGTCTTCAGGTCGAAAGTCGATCGGCTGATGACCTTGAGCACATCGGCGGTCGCAGTCTGCTGTTCCAGTGACTTGCTCAAGTCACGCGCGCGGGTCTGCGCCTCATCGAACAGACGAACGTTCTCGATTGCGATCACCGCCTGATCGGCAAACGTTTTCAAGAGCTGTATTTCTCGCTCCGAAATGGAATTCGGTTCTGCTTTGCCGACCGTTATTGCGCCTATGGCTTTTCCATCGCGAAGCAACGGCACGGCGAGCACGGCCCGCCATCCACCGGCGAGGGCGAATTCGCGCGAATATTCCCGGTCTTCAAGTACGTCGGGGACCAGCGCGACTGCGCGATCCAAAACGGCGCGGCCGCCGACGAAGGATCGATTTGGTGTTTGCAGCTCCAGGCGCCCGTAGATCTGGTTGGTCGCCTCGGGCGTGAAATTCTTCAAGGCGGCAATGCGAAGACGGTCATTGTCGTACAGATAGAAAACGCTGAAAACGGCGTCGCACAGGCGTGTCGCACTCTGGACGATCGCTTCGAACACCGGCCGCGCATCTGCCGGTGACCGGCGAATGATACTCAGTACTTCGCTGGTGGCCGTCTGTTGCTGAAGCGCTTCTTCGAGTTCGCTGCTGCGCTGACGCAGCCGCTCTTCAAGCGCGGCAATGGATGCGCGCGCGGGCGCTTTGCCAGCTTTGGTCCGAACCTTTGGCCGACGCGCAACCTTCCCGGACTTTGCCTTGCCACCGCGTCGCTGCATGCCGCCCCTGTGCGTTCACAACGAGGCTCAATCCTAGGCAAATCCCCCAATTCGCGCCATGGCACGGCGATCGCTCGGGGCGTGAAAAGATTTGCAGCAATGCCTTATGCGCCCAAAAACCGGGCGTTGATCAGCGGGCCGTGTTCAACAGACCGGAGGCAAGATTTCGGTTAATTCCGATCAGAACGCTGAGGCGGTCGGGTCGCGGTTCTGCCTGCAGCAGGAGGGTCCGTCTCAATACGAACAAACCGAGATTTGCGACATTCTCTCGAATTTCCTTGGGAAGCGGATTCTCGGCGTGTGTCACGGACGTCAGAAAGATCGTCCAGAGCCTGCGATTATACAGGAGAGCGTCCTTGAGTTCGCTTGCCTTCTCTTCCCAATGATCCTGAATTGCTTGCAAGCGCGAAGCGGATTGGTAAAGCAGATTTGCTTCCACCTCGCGTGGATTGGCGACGATATTGGCAGTGTCTTTATAGATTTTGCTTGAGCGGTGCATTTGTCAGCCTGGAGTTGCAGGGGTTACAAACTGAAGTGGGCATACGCCTTCAGTTTTTCTTGATTTTGCTTGACCGAGAAGGAAATCCACGCGCGGTCGCGCAGATGAGGTACGCGCGATATGTCGATCGCCTGCGTGAGGCTTCGAATGTAAAACAATTCCTCTTTCGACTGGATGTTGAACTCGGCAAATTCGACTCGTCCTTCGAGGAAATCGCGATCCGGAATGACGTCGTCGAAGCGGCGTTTCCACACCGAGTCCTGTGGTGTGACGTCGAGCCCTGCACCCTCCCCGAACGGAATCTTGGTCCGGTCACGGATCGACCGCGGCAACACGTCGGGATAGAGATTGTAGAGATCGCGCAACGGCGCCTTGCCGCGCGGCTGCCCGTTCACATCTTGCACGAGCGCGCCGGCGTCGAGACCCAGGGCATATCTGACCACCGACGGATCGAGGAACGGCTCACGCATCTCCACCTGATGGCGCATCGAGCAACGGTCCACGCGCTGTAAGCTGATCCGATGCATCAGAGACAGACATTCGTCCCGGACGGCGCGGCCCTCGGGTTCGTCTTCTTGGAATGCCAATTCAAGCGGCGGATAGCCGCAGAATAATTCGTCGGCACCTTCCCCGCACAAGGCGACCCGGTAGCCGTCACGGTGCATCTGTTCGGCGGCCATCAAAGAGCAGACGGCGCCCCGAACGAGGTTCGGTTCGAATGACTCGCTAACCTCGACAACCTGTCCGATCAGCGAAAAGACGTCGTCGCTGTCCGCCTCGAACGGGACCATGCGCAGATCGAGACCAACCCGATCGGCATATTCGGCGGCGAAGGGATAATCCGGCGCTTTGCTGCTTCCGACGAAATAGGCCGGCGCATTGGAACGATGCCGCCGCACATAATGCGCGACCAAGGTGCTGTCTATTCCACCGCTGAACAGCGTTGCGACCGGCAGGTCTGGCGGTAGTCGCACGCGCACCGCCTCCGCCAAGATCGCATCCAGCGTGTCCGGATCGCTTTGAACAGGCAGATCTGTGCGCGGGTAGACAGGCGATTTGTAACGCCCGCAACCTTTTGCCGATACCATATATCCGGGAGGCACCAGAAGGACGTCACCGGTCGGCACTGTTTCGAGAAGCGGCTTCATCTCGGAGCAGAACAGGAAGCCGTCGGCAGACTGAATCACATAAAGAGGTTTCACGCCGAAGGGATCGCGTGCGGCCAAAAAATCGCCGGACATAATGTCCATCGCGACGAAGGCATACATGCCGACCAGACGCTCAAGAGCGTGTGGCCCCCAGAATTGAAGTGCGCTTGCAAGGACCTCGGTGTCGGACTCGGTCTGGAATACGGCACCAAGCCCGCGCAGTTCGCGACGCAGCTCGGCGTGATTGTAGATCTCCCCGTTGAAGGCAACCGCAATGCGCCGGTCGAAGGACAGTTGCGGTTGCGTCGCGTGGTCCGCGTCGACGATGCGCAACCGACGCGTTCCCATGGCCATATCTTTGCGAAACGATACGACCGGGTCGGTCACATCACCCCGGTGCAGAATGCCTTGAAGAAGCTTTTTGACGGTCGAGTCCGCATCTGGCCAGCCAATCGCAACTGCAATTCCGCACATTGAGTGGACCGCTGCTGGACCGGGAAATGGTGACGACCGCGTTAACCATAGTCGCGCGGGTATGAAATTTGGATTAATGCCTGAGCGCTTGTTGCCGCGGTCGACGTCGAATTGATTCACAATGGAATTTTTATGCGCAATTTACCCGTGCAATTGCGTGCCTTGCGCGATCAACTCATCGGCACGCGCGGAAAAGTTGCTGGCACAACCAGACCGAGCGCAACTGAGTTTTTGCATCGCTGAACGTTAGACCCCGGCGACCGGCAACGTGAACTGAAAAGCCGCTCCGTGCGAGTGCCCAGGTAATGCCGAAAGGCGGCCACCATGCGCCTCGACAATCGACCGACAGATCGACAGGCCCATTCCCATGCCCTCAACCTTGGTCGTGAAGAATGAACTGAAGATCTTGTCGATGTCCTTCGGGTCGATGCCACTGCCGGAATCTTCAACAGTGACCCGGACTTCACCGTTCCTGAATTCGGATTTGACCAACATCTTGCGGCTGGCAACAGACTCCATTGCCTCGATGGCGTTGGTCAGGAGATTAAAGAGGACTTGCTGCAGTTGCACCCGGTTGCCCGTCACGGAAACAAGCGCTTCATCCAATTCGGTGCGCATGGCAATTCCGTGCTTTTGAATGGACCCCTCGACCAGCGACAGCACTTCGCGAATGAGCTGATTGAGATCGACAGACCCGTGCGCCAATTCCTTGGACTTGAACATTGAGCGGACGCTGTCGATGACATCGGCGGCGCGTCGGCCCTCCTGCCCGATCTGCTCAAAGCTTTCCCGAATCTCATCTAAATGAGGAGGAGTTCGTTGCATCCAGCGCAACCCGGCACTGGCATTCGCTACGATCGCCGCCAGAGGCTGATTGATTTCGTGGGCGATTGAAGCGGTCATCGCACCCATTCGGCTCACGTGGGCCGAGCGCGCAAGCTCCGCCCGCGCGACTTGCAGGGCATTCTCCGCGCGCATTTTTTCCGTGATGTTGACCGTCATGCCAACCGCGCCCTGATCTGGAATTCCAAAAACATAAAGCTGAACCCAGATCACCTCGCCGTCTTTGCGCTGCAGCCGCTTTGTCAGCTCGTAGTGCTGGCGCTTGCCGCGTTGCAACTCCTTCAACAGAACCCTGTTGGCCTCGCGATCACCGGCGGGAGTGATATCAAGGGGCGTCAGCTCCTTGAGTTCATTTTCGGTGTAACCGACCATGGTCTGGAAGGTTAAGTTGGCCGCCGTGAAATGCTGAGTTTTACTGAGAACCGTGACGCCCATGAAAGGGTTTGCAACCACGGCTTGCCACCATGCCTTGTTCGTCCGCAGTTCATTTTCTGACTCGATGAAGGGCTTGCCCGCTTGGCGGCGCACAGCAGTTCGTCTTCGGCTTTTTGTCGCCTTGCTTTTTTTGCCCGCAGTCCTGTTTGACATCGCCGCTGAAGACCCCACTCGACAATCTACTTAGTTTTGTCCGGCCGCACTGATCTAACGCAAAACGCGACTTTTGGAAAAGATTTTCAACGGTTGATCAATGGGCTCCCAGTCCGCTTTGATGGAGCCCTGTTTTGTGCTTGAACGACATTGCCAAATAATTGAGACGATGTGCTCGCAGGACGTCAAAGTGCAATTTTTCTTTGGCAACCATAAACTTGACACCGATCGGAGGGAGCTGCACCGCGGGTCCACTCCCGTTGCGGTCGAACCGCAGGTCTTTGACCTGCTCATGTACCTCGTTGAGAACCGCGACCGCGTTGTCAGCAAGGACGATCTTATTGCTTCGGTTTGGCGCGGCCGGAACGTGTCGGACTCGACGCTTTCGAGTCGCATGAATGCTGCGCGTCGAGCGATCGGCGACAATGGCGAGGTGCAGAGGCTAATCCGCACCATACCGCGTCGGGGCGTGCGCTTTGTCGGCGAAGTGCGCACAGAGCCGGTCCATAGCGAACCAGCGGATGTTCCTGCGCCGGCCAAGGTCCCGCCGCGCGCTCCCTCGATGCATCGGCCTGCTATGGCGGTTCTTCCCTTCGTCAACGTGAGCGGCGAGCCGAACCAGGACTATTTTGCGGACGGCATCAGCGAGGACATCATAACAGCGCTGTCCAAGGTACGCTGGTTCTTGGTCATCGCACGCAATTCTTCCTTCGCCTACAAAGGCGAACCGGTGAATACAAAACGGATCGGCGAGGAGCTCGGCGTCAACTATCTGATCGAAGGCAGCGTCCGCAAGGTTGGCGATCGCGTGCGTATCACGGCACAGCTCAATGACACCGCGATCGGCAATCAGCTTTGGTCGGAGCGCTACGACCGCCAGCTGGCTGACGTGTTCGACGTGCAGGATGAGATCACCGATGCTGTCGTTGCGGCCATCGAGCCGCAGATTTACGCTGCAGAGAATTTTCGCGCACGGCGCAAAGCTCCCGAAAACCTCGATGCCTGGGGCCTGGTCATGCGGGCCTTGTCGCACTATTGGCGGGTGACCCGCGACGACAATCTCAAGGCTCAAGAGTTGCTTGAGCAGGCAATTGCCATTGATGCCAACTACGCCCAGGCGCTTGCCGTCCTTGCCGTCAGTCACACCTTCGGCGCTCATATGGGTTGGGAGGATGTGCCAACCGCAGTTTCGATCGCCGAACGCTCGGGATTGGCGGCGGTTCAGGCCGACAGCGAGGACCCTTGGGCGCATCTCGCGCTTGCTACCGCGCATGTGTACTTACGCCGCTTCGAGGACTCGCTTGCTGACTTCGAATTAGCTTTACGCCTCAATCCGAACTTTGCGCTCGCGCAAGGTTATTATGGACTGGGCCTGGCATACGTTGGGCGGTGGCAGGAAGGCTCCGAAGCTGCCCGCCATGCGCTGCGTCTAAGTCCGCGTGATCCGTTCTCAGCTATCTACAATGGCGTCGCCGCCTACGCGGAATTTGTCGGGCGCAACTATAATGAGGCAATGCGGCTCGCGCGCGAGGCGATCCGGCAGCGTGCTGATTTCGTCAGCGCCTATCGCCTGCTTGCTGCGGCCGCCGCCATGGCAGGTGATAACGATCTCGCCAAGGCCATGATCCAGGAGGTTCGCCGTGTGCAGCCAGACATCACTCTTGATTGGATGGCGCGCCAGATGCCTGTCAACGAAGCCCAACGCGAGCGCTATGTGGAAGCCTTGCGGCGAGCGGGCCTGAACTAGCTCAAGTCGGTTGCACTCGAATTTGTAGAGCTTGTTGGTCAATCGGGCGCTGGCACATGCAAGCAACCGCACCAAGAGCCAAAATCGCGGCTGAAACATTCAGGGCGTAGGACAAGCTGCCCATCTTGTCGGTGATGATACCGATTGCTATCGGGCCGACCATCTGTCCAACGCCGAACGCCACTGTCATCATGGCAATGGCTTTCGACCATGCCTCTCGCGGATAGTTCACTCGTATAAACGCGGTGGTCGACGATACGACGGCGAAAAACGCGTTGCCAAAGATCAGCGCGGAAATGCCGAACAATATCGGCGATGTGCCAAAGAGCGGCAGCGCTGCGCCAACGGCGCTAATTCCTGTTAGCAACGCGGTGCCACCTCCCCCACGGCTTTTCGCCATCAAACCTGACCAAGTCCAGGGATGGGCAAGCGCGCCAACTCCGATGCAAGTCCAGAATGCACTTTGTGCCAGCGCACCACCGCCAACATTGCGCACGTACGCAATCATGAAGGTCATGTACGCGATATAGCCGGTACCAAACAGGAAGTAGCCAATCAGATAGAAGAGCACAGGCGTAGCTCTGACCTGAGCCGTTGCTGCACCGGTCGGCGCGGATGACTCTTCGACACTTACCATCAGCAGCAGAACTGTCAGCGAAGCTGAAATCCCAGCCAGCACGCTCCAGGTAATCCACCAGGACCCAGGTCCGTGCCACTCCAAAAGAAACGGCGCGACGAATCCCGAGACCAGAATTCCAATGGCTGGGCCAAGGTAAAACAGGCTCAGATAGAAGGCCTGATGTTGGCGTTGGGCCTGTGCAATGCTCGTCGCAACGGCACTCCCCGCCACCATGGCGAATGCGCCGGTCACGCCAGACAATAAGCGTGCGCAACCGAACACCACCCAGTCGCCGGTGAGCGCAGACATTGCAAGCGTGAGCACGGAAACAATGGTGCTGACGCGAATTGTGTGGAGCATGCCAAATCGTCGGATGACGGCGTTCGCACCGAGCGCACCCACCAAATACCCGGCAGCGTTGATGGTGTTCATGATACCGGCCACCGAATACGACCAGCCGAGGCTATCTCGCATGTCAGGCAAGACGAGCGAATATGCAAAGCGACAAATGCCAATTCCGATCGCTGGCGCGATCGCAAGAATCATTATTTGCCAAACTGGAGAAGTATCGGTGGCCTGATATTTTTTATCCGGTAGCAAGATGTACTCCCGAGCATGCCCAGCCACTCACGCGAAATAAGTCGGCGGCTAGGTTGCCGCAACCATCATAGCATTTAGGAAACCTTTATTTATTCTTCAGGAGCGCTTGAGGCATTTGAACTTGGGTGCAGTTGAAAAATAGACGCACGTCTGCTTGCGATATTGGCGGATATGTGAGCAACGAATGACTGCTCTGCTGTGCACGGATGACGGGTATTTTGCGCTGCAATCAGCATGCATGCCAAGGATCAATGGCGGAGCTTCTTTTGGAGTGGCTCAAGAACACGTCGAGAGCTCCAGTCGAGCAGACTTGACCATTGGATCAGCCCCCAAGGGCAATCGCAGTCGCCACTAGGGCTGCTCCAACCACCACCATGACCAGCCCCGTGAGCCAAGGATGAAGTCCAGCGTGCCGCCCAAAAAGAAATCCGCACAGAAATAACGATGTGACAGCAAGCGCATTGGATATGCGCAAAGCCAATCTGGCGTCGTCAATGATGGCAAACGGAATGACGACGGGAAACGTGGCAGCAACAACGAGGGCAAAAACACCGAGCGCGCCCTGCCAGTCGCGACCCGCCAGTCCGGGATGCGTGGGAGATGGAGGCATCTGACAAATTTGCTCGCGTATCTCTTCCAATTGTGCGGGTCGAAATATTGACGCAAACACCGGCGGCAGTTCGTCTGCGATTATGCGATGAGCCTGTTCGCGATCAGCCGCCTTGCGTATTGAGCGCGCTACCACAGCGTTATGTCCGCGCTCACCGAGGCGAGCCATCAGGTACATTCCGGCATCGATGATTCCCCATGCCAGATTGCAGCCAAGCGCGGCGATAAGCATGGTGCGGATCTGCATATGATCCGCAGTCGCGACGCTGACAGCGCTCGTGACGGTCAATGCCATTATCAAACCGAAAAGAATTTCGGAGAGCCGTTCAACAGGTGCGAGTACACGCCCAAACAGCCGCATGGAATCCCCCGATGAACCTGCATACTACTCAGGGTTCGACGGTGTTTGCAGGCCTCAAAAAGCGAATTCGCGGAAAATAGATCGTTCGAAGAGCTAGCGCGTCGCTTTTTGCTGCTCCGACCAGAACTCCAGCACTTTGGTCGCCGTTACGTAAGATAGTTTGTTGTAATCGTTCTTGAACTTGATCAGCTCATCGTCGAGGGCCATTCGTCCCAAAACGTCGCTTTGCAGCAACGCGCGCAACGTTGGCCAGGACACTCCTGCAGCCTTGCAAGGGACAAGCAGCGGTTCATTGCGCCCGTCCTTCAACATCTGTTTGAGCATGTCGACGGGAGCGGAGCACAGCGTCGCAAGCGCGGTCACTGCCGCAGCATACTGGCGTGCCTTCACGAATCCCAAAAGCGCGACCTGATCGAGTTCGCCCTTCTCGTGCATCGTTTGCACACGAAACTTTGCCGCCGAAAAGTCGGAGTTGAGATCGTCCGGTTCGACGACGTCGTTTGAAATGCTGGCTAGAATTTCCGCAATATCATCGCGCCGTTCCCGCGAAGCCACTGCCAGAAGCCTTGCGCGCACAGCTTCGCTGACGCGCTGCAGCAAGCGGCGGAAAATATGAATCGGAATGTCGAGACGCAGACCAAGCTTCTCCAGCAGCGATTCGTCAGCTTCGGTCTTGTCCACCAGATCGGCGTATGCTTTTTCCGACAACTTCGCGCCGGCGTTTTCGACAAGCGAAGTGATGACGTGAGAATCTCCCCGCGCGACAAGCACGTCGGTCAGAGACTCGTTGAGACTGCTTCGCTTCGATATTGCCAGCAGATGCGACTGACCTTTGGCCGTTGCGATCTCGACGAGGTCCGGCGTCGTCAAGCGATCCGACAGCGTGAGAACAGGACCTGCAATTGCGATCTCGTCATCGACCGCAAGCGTGTGGATGGCGTTGGTCGGCGCATTGTTGATCGGAGCAAGCCGCTCGCTGAGTTCGATCAGCGCCCTCGCCTCCATGCGCGTGATCAGATGACAGAGAACTTCGTCGAACACATCGATCTGCTCTTCGCTGAGCCTTTCTTTCGTGCCCAGGAAGAGGTCGGTGATTCCTCTAAGCGCTCTGACGCGCTTCTCCTGCGAACCGTGCCGGACAGCGTCCTCAAGTTCAGAAATCAGCGGTCCACGATTCATCAGTTGCGCCGTGCTGGTGCTCATCTGGCGCTTCTGCGCCATCCATTAACTGGAAGTAAATAAAGCCTAGCGGGAAAGCGTTAAAAATTCTGATGTGCCGCGGCGGCCGCCGACCACCCGCGCTCGTCACCACAAGCGAGCCGAAAGAGCCAGAACGCTCAATAATCGGGCATTCACGCAGAAAACTGAGCTGAAATCCGCGCGACACTCTCAAAAATCCCGCGCCAGTTGAAACGCAGCGGAATGCACCGGCTCGACTGACGGGTCGGCCGGTTTGAACCAATAAACCCAGTCAACATCGGCCGATGTGAGACGAAAGGATAAGCCACAGGCGTCCTTATTGTGATTTGCAACACAGACTGCCCTGCGCCTCAAAGCCATGAACCGCCGTAACAACCGGCAGGGATCATCGATGGGCGCGCTGATTTTCAAATGTCCGACCACGCATCGGACATTTCGCTCAAATTTCAAAGTGACCAGCGCGGAACTGAAAGAGATACCACCCGCCAAAACCATGCAGCTGCGTTGCGAGATCTGCAAAGAGCGTCACGTGTTCGTATTGTCCGAATGCACGGTCGATAGCGAAAAAGACTGAAACGCTTTATCGCACGCACCTGAGGCATTCCAACTTACGATCTGAATTTATTTGCAACAACACATTCGCGGACAAAAAGGGGCTTACGTGGCGATGCCGAATGAAAGTAATTTTCACCGATTTTTTCAGAACAAAGCCGATCGATTTATCTTCATAGGCGTGGCGATAGTCATTTTGCTTATTTTCGTGGCGGGTTACATTTGGTGAAATGTGCTAGTCTTTGCGCTTGGCCCGTGGAGGCTGCCGATGGATTTCAAACTACCCGTTCTTAGTGCCGTTCTCGCGATCTCACTCGCCCCGAACGCCATTGCTGAACCGCTCGTGACGATTTCGTGCGAGAGGCCGGAGGGCGTGAGTATGGCGTATGGAATTTCGCTCGCTGAGCGCATGAATGCGTCAGGCGGCAGTCAATCAGGAAAGGTCGAACCAAGTCTGAAGGGCCCGACAAAGGACAGCTATCGCGGCAAACCGACCTTCGTTATCGACACAGACAAAAAGAATGTCGCCATTTCTTGGACCGAATTTCCCGAGGATCCCGAGTTGCAGAAACAGGCGAAGGAGGCCGGCTTGCTTCATCTCCCGCCGGTTCCGGCTGCGCGGGGCAACGTCGTTCAGTTTTTCGACGAACAGATTTCAGCCGTTCAGACGGAGCCCTGGTCGATAATGACTTTCTCATTCTTTCCAAAATTGGGGATAGCATTTATCAGCCAGCAAGCGATCAGCCTGGCATCAAAAAACACTCACCAGGTGGCCTCGTTCACACGTTGCGAGTTTTCCTGGACGCGCCCGCAATAGCGACAACACTGAATGTCGGCGGTTGCCGACATTCCCCTGTCTCACTTGCTCGGTTGCTGGCGGGAATCCTGTCTCGGCGAATCCCGGTCGATGCAGACGGCGCGATACCAGGTTGCCGCGACTGACTCCGGATAACCATCATCGATAAAGGCCTTGTCCTCTTTTACGAGATACAAAAAAGGCCGATCGCTGATGCTTTCGCCGGACGCTCTTTTCACTTTGATGCGACCACAAATGCTGTCGACAGGTTGCCCCAGCATGTCTTTCCTGATCGCCCGTTTCATATCATCAAACTCGGCGGACTCCGGATCCGCCAAGGTCGCCGCGGTCGTGGCCTTCGCTTTGTTCACGACGGCATCGAGCGTCTCAGCGGACTGAACTCGGCACCGAAGTGTCGGGCGGCGAATTTATCGTTGGGGTTGCTCTTTTCCCGATGAGACCGGTTTGGTCATTTTGTGCGGCGGGCGCAGGCGCTGGCTCCGGCGTGGACACTGGCGCAGCGGCCGGATCTGGGATCGATTTAACGTTTGCCGGCGCAGGGCTGGGTTTGAATGCCACTCGTTTGATTTCAGTCTGCGGATTCGCCGTAGTTCTTTGAATGCAGTTCTTCGCGGTGCATCGTTCAAGTGTCGCCTGCGGCGGAGTGCGACAGCAGCCCATTAAGGTCGCAATTAGAGCGCCGATGAGCAGCGTTCTCATGCAATTCACTCCCCTCCCGCAAAATGCGGCCCGGCCTGAAAAACCGCACGCCCTTGCGGCGAAGTTGCGAGCGATCTTGGGCGACAAAGTGATAAAAGATTGGAAGTGGTTACAGACCACCATCATGCGCGCAGATCGCGCGAGCGGAGCCAGTACAACTCTTGGGATTTATCTTGGGATTTATCTTGGGATTTATCTTGGGATATTTATCTTGGGACACTTCGGATTCGCGGATGTCGCGTCCCACGCGCGGTGTGCCGATGTCAGCTTGCCGCCGTCTTAACTCTTGGCTCGACGTAGCGCTTATAGAGCCAACGGCCCTGGTCGCGGCGACGCCAGACAGTGCCCCACACAAGACGGCCGGTGATTGAACGTCTGGGAAGCGTGACCGTCCACACGTGCCAAGCGCCATCATCGAGACGGCGGCGCGTCGCAGTTCTCAGGACTTGTACGGCATCCCGGGTGGAGGTCAGTCTTTGCAGCATTGGCGGATCCAATGCCTACGTGAGCCAAAAGCCATGCGGCGACAACCGCAGCTTGTCGTTATGGTGACGAAGAAACCTTAATGGTCGTGCGCGACAGAATAATCGCGCCGAAAGCCGGATGCGGACACCGCCGAACGGCAAGCGCCGTGAGGTTTCGCAGATTTACTGTTTCCGTTGGCGTCTACGTTCGCCCGGCTGAGATGCAGCGACAAAGTACGGGTTGGGATTGCAGAAGCCACGATTGCCAGCCAACACGTTCGGTCGACATTCTTCTATTGAGCGAAACCGGCAATCCCAAATCACACTGTCTTCGCCTATCGTGATCACCGCGCACCAGGGAGCCTCAGCCTTTGCCGGCTGCATCCCGAAGAACGCGCCCGCAAGAATAACCGTGGTAGCCAAAACCAAACGAGTCATCGTCGGCCTCCATGCTCGATGCCGTACTAACACCGGACAAGCGGTCAATATTCGCCTCGGTTCAGCGCATCTTAAATGCCTGCCACCATGCGAAGGAGATCCTCGATCTTCTTGTCTAGGTCTCGCGGGACCGCAAGGGCGTCGCCGCGTCCAAAATCGCTCAACTAACAAATCGTTGGCAGGAAGTCACAAGACCGGCCATTCACACGTGATGTAAAGCCGTCCTCACAGGGAGACTTGGATGGCCGCGCTTATCATCGCGTCACTGTTAGTGTTCGCAGGAGCGTTGTTAGGGACTTCGCTCCCACAGACCGACATCGCTGTCTTGCGGCGGCAGCCCCGCCGTTGAGTTTCGCTACATCACGTACTCACGCCTCGGGACCGACACCCGCCGAATAGTTCATGTCCCCTTGGGCCACAGGCGGAGACGCAAGACCGGCCACGATAAATCTCAGTCCAGCTTGTATCCGATTCCGATCGCGTAGACGCCTTGGTCCTTGAGGTGCTGGTCCTTGCGCAGCGTCACCAGCGCGCCAGTGGCCATCGTCAGCGCATTGCATATGGCGCGGGCCACGTCGTCTTCCGGCCAAACGCTCAATCCGTCGGGCACCTCGTTCATGTTTGTATCGCGCTTTGCCTTCCAGCCGATCCGGTTCAAGGCATCGACCAAGTCGCGGGCCAAAAAGACCGAGTCCCTGTCCTGCGGCACGATAGAAACGACATGAGATCCTTGTGACGTGAGGATGTTTTCAAAATCCGCCACTGCCGCCGGCGAAAGTTTTGGCCATTCGCGGTTTTTGAGACTGACCACTTGCCCTTCAAGGCCCTCCATTCTGGCCTTGGCTTGATCCGGACTCGCACCATTAAGCCGCGCCTTGTATAGCGCGATAATACCGTTGCGATGTTCGATCATCTTCGCGTAGCGCCATCGCAACGCTGACCAAATGATCGCGCCGAGAAGCAGAACGCCCGCTGCAAAGGCCAATGGGGCCTGCGCGACCAGACGGGCTTGATCCAGGACATTCTGAACCAGCTGCTCGAACATGATTGATAGTAACAGAGAGCGTCGAGTCGCTATGCGCCGCCGGTTACCTCAATGTTGAGGTAAAGGACGGCCGCAACACTCCGCGAACTCACGTGTCATGCGTGATGATGGTAAAGCCCGGGGCGGTTCGCGTGTCCTGATGCGATGGTTGGTCGGTGATGACCATCGTTGAACCCGGATGCATCAGAGCACTCACGCGCTGCGCCGTCTCGGGCGCCAGGTTCACGCGGTTCATGGTTTCTGAAGCGAGAAGCGCGGAAAGCACAACGACGTTTGTCCCGGCGGGCAGACCCACAGCAAGCCATTTGAGATGACGCGGGTCGGAATCCGGGCCCGTCAGCGTGAAGGCGTGGGTACCGAATGGCTTTTCGGGCATTTGAAT
The DNA here is from genome assembly GCA_963751535.1 of uncultured Alphaproteobacteria bacterium. Classification (GTDB taxonomy): domain Bacteria; phylum Pseudomonadota; class Alphaproteobacteria; order Rhizobiales; family Xanthobacteraceae; genus Pseudolabrys. The sequence goes on along the minus strand of CAVVUW010000004.1, from coordinate 73,500 downwards.
CTCGACCGGGGCGACAAAACTTTCTTTGCCGTTCACAAACGCGGTCAACTTGCGATCAGCGGTCGAGATCACGAATGCGGATGCCTCATGCGTTTCCGTTGTGGCGGTCATCGGATGCGGAGCCTTGGCGGAAACCTGTTTGACAGCGTCGCGCGCCATCTCCTCCGCGGGGTTGGCGATCAGCAGGCCCGGATGCTGCATGTCGGTGTATGCCGGTTCGCCGTCGGCGATAATCACGGGTGTACCGAGCGTGGTAACGCTGAACAGAAGTTTTGCAAACTCGATCGGCAGCCGGACGCAGCCATGACTCGCCGGATAGCCCGGAAGATTGCCCGCGTGAAGCGCCACGCCCTGCCAGGTCAGCCGCTCCATGTATGGCATGGGTGCATCGTTGTAAGTCGATGAATGATGGTGCTGGTCCTTCTGCAGAATGACGAATACGCCAGCCGGAGTTGCGTGCCCCGGCTTGCCGGTCGAACAGCTTGAAGCAGCGATGCGCACGCCGCCGCGGTAGATAACGACCCACTGCTTGGGGATGGATACCAGCACGACCACCGGCCCGTTTTGCGATCGATCCGGATGCCACTGAAATTCACCTGGCTTGAGCGTTGCAGGGTCCACCGGCTGGTCTTGTGCAACGGCGTTCGGAAACATCAACAGCGGCGAAGCAAGCGAGCCGGCCACGAACAGCCGGCGCGATAGCCAAAGATCGCGATGCATTGGTCACCCCCAACTCGCATGCCGATTGGGCTGCGAAACAGACATTTTAACCCAATCGGACACTCGCTCGTATCATCCCCACCCACTTCTGTGTAGTCGCTTAAGCCGCTAGCATGCCAATTCCTGAGCCGTGGGGCGCCAATGAAGCGGCGACGAGGGAAAGGCGATACGAAGACGCGGGGGCGCAAGCCGGTCGCGGTCAAACGCCATCGGGCAGCAACTTATCGACACCAGGGCGCCGAACAATCAACTCAGACAATCAAGCAGCTTAGAACGGAGCTCGACGAGTTGCGGCAACACCAGACCACGACCGCGGATGTGCTTAGGGTCATCAGCCGGTCCGCATTCGACCTGCAGACGGTGCTCGATACGCTGACGGAATCAGCAGCGAAGTTGTGCGATGCCGATATGGCGGCGATTGCGCGCGAGAAAGACTCCGCGTTTTATTATGCGACGAGTTACGGATTTCCTGACGACTACCTTGAGTTTGTAAAAAGCATCGCGCATCCGGTAGACCGCCGGAGCACCATTGGCCGGACAATGCTCGAAGGCAAGCCGGTGCAGATCCGCGATGTGCTGTCGGATCCCGACTACGCCTATCTCCAATCCCAGAAAAAAGGCGGCTTTCGCACAATGTTGGGAGCGCCTCTCCTTCGCGAAGGCACTCCGATTGGCGTGCTTTTGCTGGCACGCAAGGACGTACGACCGTTCTCGCAAAACCACATCGACCTGATCGACACTTTCGCCGATCAGGCGGTTATCGCGATCGAGACCGTGCGGCTGCTCAACGACCTGCGTCAACGTACCGACGACCTTTCGGAATCGCTGGAGCAGCAAACAGCGACCTCGGATGTGCTGAAAGTCATCAGTTCATCAACAGGCGACATGAAGCCTGTGTTCGGCGCAATGCTCGCGAATGCCTTGCGGATCTGTGAGGCTAAGTTCGGCCATATCCTGCTGTACGACGGCGACAGTTTTCAGGGGACGCACCTGCATGACGTTCCGCCCGCCTATCGTTCGTTTTGGGAGCAGCATGGCCGTATACAGCCAAACCCCAACACTGCTCTTGGCCAGATCGCGCATACCAGGCAAGTCGTCCATATCCCTGATTTGAAGGACGGCGTTGCCTACCGTGAAAGGGAGCCATTGCGCGTGATCAGCGTCGAACAGGCTGGTGCGCGGTCCTTTGTCGGTGTGCCGATGCTGAAGGAGGACAAACTGGTCGGCGCCATCGTTATCTATCGTCAGGAAGTACGGCCGTTCACGGAAAAGCAGATCGAGCTGGTCAAGAATTTTGCGGCACAAGCCGTCATCGCCATCGAGAATACGCGTCTGCTTAACGAATTGCGCGAATCGCTTCAGCAGCAGACGGCAACGGCCGACGTGCTCAAGGTCATCAGTCGGTCGACGTTCGATCTGCAGGCGGTGCTGGACTCACTCGTCGAGTTGGCGGCTCGCGTATGCGAAGCAGACACTGGGATTATTCGCCGGCGTGAGGGTGACATATATCCCGTCGCGGCAACTTTCGGCCTCACCGCAGAACAGCGCGACCACTTCACACGCTACTCGACCAAGGCCGACCGAGGTTCGGTTTTCGGGCGGGCCATACTCGACGGCCGCACGACCCACGTTCCTGATCTTTTGACCGATCCCGACCTCGACAAGGTCAGGCTTCAGGATTTCGCCGGTGTCGTCGACATACGCAGCGGACTTGGCGTCCCGCTGATGCGTGAGGGAACCATTGTCGGCGTCTTCACCCTGCAACGCAGAGATCCCCGGCCGTTCACCGACAAGCAGATCGAGCTCGTCGAGACATTCGCCCACCAGGCGGTCATTGCGATCGAGAATGTGCGGCTGTTCAAAAACGTGGAGGATCGCACGCGCGAATTGGCGGCTTCGTTAGAAAACCTGCGAACCACTCAGGATCGCCTCGTCCAAACACAGAAATTGGCATCGCTCGGCCAGCTCACTGCCGGTATCGCGCACGAGATCAAAAACCCTCTCAATTTTGTCAACAATTTCTCGGGCGTCTCGAGCGAATTGATCGATGAATTGCAGGATACCCTCAAAGGAATTTCGATCGATGAGAAGACACGTGTGGAAGTGACTGAATTGATGGACACGCTGCGCGGCAACCTCGACAAGGTCGTGCAGCACGGCAGACGTGCCGACTCCATCGTCAAGAACATGCTGCTGCACTCGCGCGAAGGCTCTGGCGACCACCGGATCGTCGATGTTAATGCCCTCGTCGAAGAGAGTTCTCAATCTCGCCTATCACGGTGCGCGTGCCGAAAAGCAGGGCTTCAACATCACACTGCAGCGATCATTTGATCCGGCGGCCGGCGAGGCTGATATCTTCCCGCAGGAAATCACACGGGCTCTGCTCAATTTTATTTCCAATGGCTTTTACGCCGCATCAAAACGTTGCGCGGAAATAAATGACGGCCGCGAAGCAATCCTGGCTGCCACCACCAAGAATCTCGGGGACCGGGTCGAAATAGCGATCCGGGACAATGGCACCGGCATTCCTCCGGACGTGAAGGACAAGATGTTCAATCCATTCTTCACGACCAAGCCAGCCGGCGAAGGAACCGGGCTGGGGCTTTCCATCAGCCATGACATCATTGTCAAGCAGCACGGCGGCTCAATCGAGGTCGATACGCAGCCCGGCGCGTTCACTGAAATCAGAGTGACCTTGCCTCGCGTGGCGCGTTGACGCTCGAACAGTCATGGCGCGTTGCAAAGACCTTTTGACCGGCAAGAGGCCGCGTCGGCGGATTTAAGTGAGGGAACTTCTGGGGTGAGCGGACATCGGAGCTCGGGAATATCCGTTTGCTCAGATGTCCGCGGGTTCTAGACGACTCGTCCAGATGTCATATTCTCTGCGAGTCCAGCCAAGTATCGATGTCCTTTCTGGCTTGGTCCTTCGCGATGCCATATCGTTCCTGGATCACTCCCTCGAGCTGATCACGACGACCGGCGACTTTATCCAGATCGTCGTCGGTGAGATTGCCCCACTTCTCCTTGACGCGGCCCTTCAGCTGCTTCCAGTTTCCTTCAACACGATCCCAGTCCATAAATACCTCCTGTGTCATTTGACGCGCGCCAGGATCTGACGCGCCTATACCCCACAACCTTTTCGGACCGCGCTCGTTCCTCCCCTGCTGCGGCGACAAAATTCGACGCGACAATTGGCCCTGATTTTTTCGAGCAAACCCATAGCGGATTGGCCCCTTCAAGCGGGCAAACGGTACGGATACGATGTCCTGTCCATGGCGGCAGGGGCTGCAAATGAGACGACGCGAGTTTGTCGGATATCTTGGCGGCGCCGTGTCGGCGTGGCCGCTTGGCGCCCTTGCGCAGCAGCGTGATCAACCACGCCGTATCGGCGTACTGATGGGTTTTGCCGAAACAGACGAAGTCTGGCAGACCTACCTTCGCGTGTTCCGGGAACGGCTGCGCGATTTCGGCTGGACCGAAGGGCAGAACGTCAAGTTCGAATATCGGTTTGCCGGCGAAAGTGTCGAACGCACACGGCAGGCCGCCGCCGAGCTGGTTGGCAGCAAACCGGATATGCTCTTCGTCACGACGAATCCAGCGCTGTCAGCGCTGTTGAAAGAAACCCGCACGATTCCGATCGTCTTTACATGGGTGTCCGAGTCGGTGGGAAGCGGTTACGTCAGCAGCCTTGCCCATCCCGGCGGCAATGTTACCGGCTTTCATAATTTCGAGCCCGCGGTTGGAGGGAAATGGCTGGGCGTTCTCAAGCAGATTGCGCCGCAGGTTCGTCGGGTGGGCTTTGTCCACGTTCCGGAGATCGCCGCCAATGTAGCCTTTATTCGCGCGGCCGAGGCGATTTCCAAGCCGCTGGGCATGACCGTCTCCGGGCTGGGCGTTCGTGACGCCGGCGATTTCGAGCGGGTGCTCGCGGACTTTGCCCAGGATGGGAATGGCGGATTGATCGTAACACCGAGCCCGCTCACGGCGACGAAACGAGACGTGCTTATCGCCGTTGCCGACAAAGTGAAGCTACCGACGGTGTACCCATTCCGTTTTTACGTCGCGAGCGGCGGGCTGGTTTCTTACGGAATTGATCAACTGGAGACCGTGCGTGAAGCGGCGTCTTACGTCGATCGCATCTTGCATGGTGCAAATCCGGGCGATCTTCCCGTTCAGCTGCCGACAAAATTCAGCCTGGTGGTGAACTTGAAGACCGCTAAAGGGCTTGGTCTGACGGTTCCCGAATCATTCCTGTTGTTCGCCGACGAAGTCATTGAGTAGAGCGAATGGAATCGCGCCGCGAACAAGCATGGGCGTGGAATCGCAACGCGAAGCGTGCGAATAGCTCGTCCTATTCGATCACCTTGTCGGCGCGGGCGAGCACTGATTCCGGAATCGTGAGGCCGAGCAACCTCGCGGCCTTGAGATTAATATATAGCTCGAACTTGGTGGGCTGCTCGATAGGCAAATCGCCCGGCTTCGCACCTTTCAAGATCCGGTCGACATAACCCGCGGCGCGGCGATACAGATCGGCGTCGCTTGGGCCGTAACTCATCAAGCCCCCGTCCTCGGCAAATCCCTGGAAAAAGTACATGGCCGGCAACCGGTTCCCGTTGGCAAATTCGACGGTCCGCTTTCTTTGGCTGAACAGGATCGGGTCGGTCAGAACGATGAGCGCTTGTACAGAAGCGTTGCGCATTCTCGCGAATGCATCCTCGAGTCCATCTTCGGTTGAGACTTCGAACGGATGCAGCTGCAGTCCCATTGCCTGCGCCGCGCGCCGCATCTCTTCGAGTTCGACCTTCGATAGCGAGTTCTTGCTATTCAGAAGGACTGCGACCGACGACACCTTCGGCTCAATCTCCTTAAGCAACTGCAGGCGTTTCGCACCAAGCTCAGGCGATACAATGCTGAAGCCGGTGGCATTCCCGCCTGGCCGCGCAAGACTGTCCGCCAGGCCGGACGCGACTGGATCGCCGACGATGGCCATGACGATTGGAATGGTCCGAGTTTCGGCTTTAAGCGTTTTGGCCGCAGCTGTGCCGCCCGTTACAATAACCTCGACATTGCTTCGCACAAGCTCAGCCGCGCGTTCAGACAAGGTCTCAATTCGGTCTTGTCCCCATTTCCATTCGATCTCGATCGTTTTTCCTTCGACGTGGCCAAGTTCCTTGAGGCTTTCAAGAAACGCCTTCGTGCGTAATGCGAAAGAATTCCGGTGTGCCGGGCAGAAGCACGCCAATCCTGGGTATTTTGGCCGACTGTTGCGCACTGATCCCAAGTGGCAACAGCGCCGTGCCACCAACAAGACCGATGATGAGATCGCGCCGTCTCATCTCACCTCCAGCGATTGGAGCTCAGGGTGGCCAAGATACCACGTGCGCTGCCAGTGTGCCCTTGGGTACTCATCGAGGTTAGTCTCGGGGATAGAAGCTTAAACCTTTGGGTAGGTGCCTTGTCCTTTTCGAATAGTGGGTACTGCGCTCGTACAATGGAGGGGGTGGCGTTCGTCCCATAGTGTTCCACATGCAAAGGTCGCTGAGGGAGGCGAAGATGCTGAGGATCATGGCGGTTGCGACACTCTCGGCTCTCTGCCGCGACTCTGTGGCCCGTTGCGCCTTTGCTCCGCTGGGGTTTTGCGCGCTAGACCCTTTCGCCACCTGCAATCAGTTCATCTGGTCTGGTTAGCCGGTTCCCGCCGTGCCAAGCTTTTGCATAGGCAATCCAACGATCTCCCTGATGGCGCCTCCCCCCGCCCGCGGAGTAAAACTCCGATATTGACGGTGCGCGCCAATGGCCCCTTCCCACAAGTACCTCACGGACAAAGCTCTGGATTTCTGGCTCGCGCGCGGCGCCATCCTGACGATCGTCATTTTGCAGATCATCATCGTGAACGACCTCTCGGTGGGGCCACGATGGCTCGCGCCCGTTCTTGAACTCGCTCTTCTGATCCCGCTGTCGATCGCGACGGTATGGACGCAACGGCGCGCGCGTAAAGCGTCGACAGACGCGCAGTGGAATCTTGTCGGCCGCCAGCGATTGATGATGCGCCGGTTGGCGATTTCTCTGACGGCTCTCGTGACGCTGGTGAATTTCGGCGCACTGGCGCGCCTGGTCGAAGCCATCCTGGCGGGCAATGCCGGAAGTGGTCGCACGCTGTTGCTCGATGCGCTCAATATCTGGGCAACCAACGTCATCATCTTCGCCCTGTGGTATTGGGCGCTTGATCGCGGCAGCCCTGCCTCGAAAGGAACAAGGCCCGATGTCGGCAACGACTTTCTCTTCACCCAGCAGCAACCGGCCGGCGAAACGTGTCTGCATCCCGGCTGGACACCGGGCTTCATCGATTACCTGTTTCTCGCCTTCACCAATGCGACGGCGTTTTCACCCGCCGACACGTTTCCACTCACCGTGCGCGCCAAGCTTCTGATGATGGCTGAGGCCGGTATTTCCTTTGCCACTATTGCGTTGGTGGCATCGCGCGCCGTTGGCATTCTCAACTAGAGGCGGTTGTAATGGAGCACCTGACAATTACCGCCAACGGCGCTCAATTCCACGTCGCGAAGACCGGGACCGGCGAACCTCTGCTCCTGCTGCACGGATGGCCGGAGTTCTGGCTCACCTGGGAGCCGCTGATGGCGCGTCTGCAGGATCGCTTCACGCTGATAGCTCCGGACCTCAGGGGATTTGGCAAAAGCGACAAGCCTGTTGAGCCGTTTGGTCCTCCGGATCATGCGAAAGACATGATTGCGCTGCTCGACGTGCTTGGCATCAAACGGGCCGGCGTCGTGGGTCATGATGTTGGCGGTGCGATCATGCAACCTCTCGCACGTTCGGCACCCGATCGTCTCGTCGGACTGTTTTTCTTTGATTTCGTCTACCCCGGTATTGGCCCGCGCATGGCAGAGCCGGAGCGCCTCAAGGAGATCTGGTACCAGTCGTTCAATCAAACCGCGATGGCACCGACGCTCGTCGGCGCGACGCGGCACAGCTGCGAAACCTATATCGGGCACTTCCTGCGACATTGGGCCTACCGAAAGGATGCTTTCGACAGCGTGCTTGAAGCTTTCACCGATAACTTCATGCAGCTGGGCAACCTGGCGGGCGGCTTCGCTCACTATCGCGCCGCAAATGCCGGCCGCATCGCGATGATGAAGGGCGAAGTGCCCAATTTGCCAAAGATACAAGTGCCGACCTGTGTCCGTTGGGCCGAGCACGATCCTCTGTTCCCTTATGCGTGGACCGACAGGCTCGGCGAAACCTTCGCCAAACTGGATGTCGCAATGTTTCCGGGCGTCGGTCACTTTCCGCATCGGGAAGATCCCGATCGCGCTGCCAAGGAAATCACTAAATTTTTTGGCTCCTTGCGATGACAATGCGTGGGGACGGTTGGCAAGAGCTGCCGGTTTGCGCACAATGCGCGGGGACAACCTTCAAATAAAAACTGTCAGGGAGGCAAGGATATGCGCGCGCACTTGCGGTTTATCGGCGCAGCCGCCATCGCCACGTTGGTCACCGCCGTAATGCCGGTGCTTGCGACGGCTGAGGACTATCCGTCCCGCACTGTATCGCTGGTGGTGGCTTTTCCCGCTGGCGGTGGCGTGGACACTGTCGGCCGGGTGGTCGCGCAGAAACTCACCGAGGCGCTCGGTCAGCAGGTCATCGTCGTCAATCGCCCGGGTGCCGGGTCCGTGATCGGCACACGTGACGTCGCCCGCGCGCAGGCCGACGGCTACACGCTGCTGTTGCTGGTGACCGGAGCAGGCCTGCCGGAAAACCCGGGCTACGACATGGGCAAGGACTTCGCGCCGGTCGGACTGATCGCGTCGGTGCCGATCGTCATCATGTCGAACCCGTCGGTGCCTGTGAAAACGATCTCCGACGTGATCGCGCTCGCCAAGAAAGACGGCGACAAGGTTACGGTGGGCACGCCGCCCGCCCCTACCCTGAACTATTTCGGCGCCGAGCAATTCAAGGCCATGACCGGCACCAAGATCACCATCGTGACTTACAAAGGAACCGGTCCGCTCACCAACGATCTCGTTGGCGGACATGTCATGCTTGCCTTCAACACGCTGCCGCCTGCCATCGGCAGTATCCAGGCCGGAGCGCTGCGCGCCATTGCTGTCGGATCTTCGCAGCGCATGGCCGCCATCCCCGACGTACCGACCATTGCCGAATCCGGCCTGCCGGGTCTGGAGATCGTGCAATATTACGGACTGGTCGCGCCGACGGGCACGCCGCAATCGATCATCGATCGGCTCAACAAAGAACTGCGCAAGATCGTAACGTCAGACGATATGAAGAAACGCCTGCTTGATGCCGGGGGTGATCCGCTCGCCAGCACGGCGGAAGAATACGCGCAAAACATCCAGCGCGAAGAAGGCAAGTGGCAGGCCGTCATCAAGAAGCTTGGGCTGGTGATCAACAACTGATCGTTTCGACCCCGGCCTCAGTCACCGCGCCTTGACGATCTGCCTGCAAGCTGCGGGCAGATCGGCGAGCGTCAGCGGCGGTTTCGGTTTGGACGGCGGCGGATTCAGCGTCGATTCCTTGAACCAGAAATCGAGGTCGCTGGTACAGCCGTCGTTTGCGAGCGTCGGCGTCGGTGGCTTGCAGTCCGGACTGTCTTCCGGACACGCGGTCTGCACGTGAAAGTGCTCCGCGTGGCCATACCAGGGACGCACCTTGTAAAGCCAGGTGCGGTCAGATCCCAGCCTCGCGGCACAGCGCCTTTTTGATCGCCGCATTGACCAGGACGCGGACGACCACCGGATCCTGCGCAGCGGCGCGGATCAGCGCGGCATGTGTCGGCGTCCACACTTGCGGATCGACGTCGAGCTGATCGGGCGCGACCATTTCTGTGCCTGGGTTAAACTCGCGCTCCTTGCGGCTTTGCACATGGTCCGGCATTGGCGTGAACCAGATATCGACGTCGAGACCGTTTTGATGGCTGCTGTGGTCGGCGAGCATCGGTCCGCCGCGCGGCTGCGCGATGTCGCCGATCAAGAGGCCGTTCCAGCCGATCTTCTTTGCGTTCTTCGCAAGCCGCTCGATGAATTGAACGACTTGCCGATTGCCCCAGTAGCGGTTGCGTGAAGGCCGCATGACTTGCCATCCAGGTCCGTTCATCGCCAGCGGCACAGCGCCGGCGAGGCAACCTTTGGAATGGATGCCGATCGAGCGCGACGGTCCGGAAACCGGCGTTGATTTGCGCGCGAACAGTTCCTTAGCCGGCGTCGTCGACGCGTTCGGATTCTGCAGCGGCGGCAGAGGCTCGGGATTGAGCGAGCCTGGAAGCATCGGGTCAATCACGTGCTTTTGCTGCGCGAGCGCAGGACCCGCGGCGGAGAGGATGAATACAGCGATAAGGTAAGCGGCGGGGCGCATCACCAACCATACTTACTATTGATCTGTGCCGCATTGGTAGCGCGGTGGGTCATTGGTGTTTCCGCTTAAACAATGGGCGAATGCTCGCTATTGGCAAAACTATGAATGGTCCGATGTCCGCTCTTTAGGTAAAGCGAACATCAGGGCCCTCTTCATCCATGCGGCCTTTGCGCCGGCCCACTCTTCAGGAGCAATTGTCGTGCCTGCTCGATAGTCGCTCGTGCATAGTCGGCAAGCTGTCCGTCTGACGCGCTGCTGATCGGGTGGTCGATAATGGCGAACTTGTAGTCGGGCATGCCGAGCACCTTGCACATGAGTTCCGCCGCGCTCACGAAGCGCGACGTCATCACGGCCAGTGCCGGGACGCCTTGACGTTCAACTGCGATTGAGTCGTGCAGACTGCACGATGAGCAACTCCCTCAATCCCCGACGCCGGTGACGACCGCGTGCCATTGCCGCGCCTCGTCGATGATGTGGGCATCCGCCGGAGCGCTGTAGTTCGATTTGGTCCGAAATATCACATCGGCAACGCCCAGATCCTCGCGCAGCATGCGCTCGAGCTGTGCGAAATAACCCTTCGTGCCTTCCTTGCCGTTCGAGATGAAGCCGACCGTCTTGCCTTTGAGCGACAATGGTCTCTCGGCAGGCTGCACACCGGCTGCCTTCAATTCGTGCGTGGGATCGAGAACACGAACGATCATGTGCTGTCCCTTCAAGGGTCGCGGAAGCCTGACTTTAGCTAGCCCTTCGGCGGCTCACAATCGACGCAGGCGCCGATCGCTGCCGTGACCGCTTTGGTCTTGCTGCCCATCCATGGCGGAATGACCGCGCCAAATCCGCCGGCTGGGCCGCCGGCCGCAACCACAAGCAGATGGTCCGGCGATTCAAGCGCCGTGTGAATCTTGTTGGGTCGGTCGCGAACAATTGCGCCTTTGCCGACGTCGGCCCATTCGCCGCGGCGAACACGTGCGCGTTCGTAGATGAATTCGGCAATGTCCCGCTTGGTCCAGCCTGCCGCCTGAATGATGTCGCGCAACTGTTTCGGAATCACGATGGCGTAGTTGCCGCCATAGATCGAATAGTGACGCTGGTTGGCACGCATCTCGGCGGCGAACGTTTCGAGAATTTCCTTGGGGTCGGTGGTCCACTCATTCATGATCTGGCGCGGGGCGAGAGCCGCCATCACGGTCACCGCCGAGAGACCCTGCGGAATTCCCCGCATAACCGACAACGGCTGCCAATCGGTCCCCTCCTCGTCTTCCGCCAGGCAATACGAAAACTTGCCCGGGTGGCCGAGCGTCGTACGGTCAATGCCTCCGGGGCGCACGTCCATCAGATTGATCAAGGCAAGACGGATGGCCCGCCCGATCACGGATGTCGCGCGGTCGCTGTTGCCCAGCGCGTTGAACGTAGCGTTGGCGCCGATTTCAAGACGGACCGGTCCGTTGATGATGACCAGGATGGCGCAGCCACCCGTGCTGGAGGTCACGCCATGCAGGAGAAACTCCTCCTTCATCATCGCCTGCCACGCGGTCGCGACGATCGGGAAATGCATCGGCAGGCAGCCGGCCATGACCGCATTGATCGCGAGCTTTTCGGCGGTGATCGGTTGCGCGCGAACGGGTTCGATGCCGATCAACTGGTCCGGCGGCATCAAGGCCCACTCAAGACAGGCTTCGACCGCGGCCTCTGTCGGCGGCACCACCGGAAGGCCGTCCGTCCAGCCGTTGCTGTGGAATAGCTCCTGCGCGGCGGCGAAATCGTCGACGTCGTAAGTTTTCGAACTTAAAGCTGGCCGGTTTGACCCAAGCATTGCGGAACGATCGAGTTTGCGTTTGACGCAAGGTTACAGTGGCAAAGGCCTTGTTCCAATGGCCCTGCGGCTCACCGGCAGGCTGAAGCGTCCAACTGCCTGGCTTTGGCCTTATCGTCATTGTCCCTGGTGTTGTTTAGTTTCTGCCGGACCATTCCGCGGTTGCAAAATGCCGTAGCGAAGTTGGGTTTGAGTCGGATGGCTTCGTTGTAATCAGCTATGGCCCGGTAGAGGTTGCCCTTTTGTGCGTAGGCTTTCCCGCGGCTGTTGAAGGCAGACGCGTCATCAGGATGAAGGCGTATCGCCTGATCGAAGTTCAGCAATGGCTTTGTCAAACCTACCAGCGGAGTAAGCCGCATTACCTTCCCTGATCGCATCCAAGTAAACCTTCTGGTTTGCTTCCGCCTCCGTCGCTGCCTTTGCCTGGTTCTGGCCCTGCGATTGTTCCGTTCCGCCGCAGACATTTCTTCAAGCTGGAATAATCGGCGATGCCCTTGTCGGCAACACACGACGTCCTCTTGCCCTTGTCATAGGACTCCCAACGCTCCGCCAGTTGGTCGTGGGCCAGGTGCTCATCTTTGCCAATCGACTGACACCAGTTCTTCAACGCGTCTGTCCACTGCTTTCCCGTCTCCGCCTGCGTCATGCACTTCGCCGTCTCAGCATCCACATCGTAAACCGGCAACGCCTGTGCGCGAGCGGGAGCCGTGCCGGCAACCAAGGCGGCAGCAAAGCAAGCCAGTGTCACGAACGCGTTGTGCATTATCAGAACTAGATCACGAATTGACCGAAGCACTCAAACGCATATTTTGGCCTTCCCGATCGTAGGCACGGATTGCTACCATTGCATGTCGAAGTTGCGGGGGCGACATGAGGCGGCGAGATTTCATCACGGCTATTGCTGGCCTGGCCACTGCTTGGCCGCTCTCAGCGCAAGCTCAGGTCGAACAAAAACGACGCATCGGCGTCATTCTGGCCTACGCGGAGGATAATCCGGAGGCACCACCTCGCATCGCAGCGTTTGTGAAGGGGCTTCGGCAGTTAGGCTGGATCGATGGCCGCAATATCCAGATCGACTATCGTTATGGCGGCGCCGATCCGGAGCGGACGCGAAAAAATGCGGCGGAATTGGTCGCGCTTGCGCCCGACGTGATCCTGGCCGGCAACACCTCGACGGTGGCTCCGTTGCAAAGGGCGACACGTACAGTCCCAATCGTGTTCGCAGGCGTCGTCGATCCGGTTGCCGCCGGCTTCGTCGATACTCTGGCACGACCGGGTGGCAATGCCACCGGGTTTACGCAATTCGAATATGGCATGAGCAGCAAATGGCTCGAGTTGCTCAAGGAGATCGCGCCCAATGTGACGCGCGTTGCCGTGCTTCGCGACCGCGACGTAAACATCACGGAAACCGGCGAGTTCGCCGCAATTCAGGCCGTAGCGTCTTCGGCGGGAGTCGAGGTAAGCCCGATTGGGATCGGAGACAGCGAAGATGAAATCGAACGCGCCGTCACGGCGTTCGCGCGATCACCAAACGGTGGTTTGATAGTGGTGACAGGAACGCCGGCGGTCCGTCACCGCAAACTGATTGCCAGGCTTGCCGCCCGCCACCGATTGCCCGCCGTGTATCCGTATCATTTCTTCGTCACCGACGGCGGCCTCGTCTCTTACGGGCCAGATCGCGTCGATCCGTTTCGCCGCGCGGCTGCCTATGTCGATCGCATCCTCAAGGGTGAAAAACCTGCCGATCTTCCAGTGCAGGCGCCAACGAAATACGAACTCTTTGTCAATCAAAAGACGGCAAAGGCGCTTGGTCTCACAATCCCGACTGCCATTCTTGCTCGCGCCGACGAGGTCATCGAATAAGTCGCGTCCGGTATTGTCTGATATCCGCTAGCGTTCCGCCAGTTCCGACGCCCTCGCCCTAGCGTGCACAAAGAGGGATTTTATGCAGTTCGTCAGTGACTACATGAAAGCGATAGACTTCATTGCTTTGGCGGCGCTCGTCGTAATCGCTGCGGCTTCGCTCTCTCGTGGAGGCACCATATGGCTTTTGATCGCGGCAATCGTCGTTGCCATTTGGGGTGCAAGTCGGTTGTTTGGCCTCTTCTGATTGAGTCATGGTCGCTATGCGTTCAATAGCGATTTCAGGACTGCTGAAGTTACAGCTTGGGAAAAATTGGCTCAAAGCGGCTATCCGATCTGGATTTCTTATCGAAATGATCACTTTGTTCGACCTCCAGAATTTACCGCCTGAAATTAAAAACACGCTGAGGCGCCCCCTGTGATATCGTGATTAGCGCAAATTGGTGTGTGGGTGGGCGAATGTTGGCTTCCGGAGGAGCCGCGCAAGCGGGACTATTGCATTTTGTGATGATCAAGCCGTCGCACTACGACGACGACGGCTATCCGATCCAGTGGGTTCGTTCCGCTATTCCTTCCAATACATTGGCTTGTCTTAATGCGCTTGCAGAGGATGTGCGCCGGCGTGAGGTGTTGGGGCCGAATGTTGAAATCCGCTTGCACACTTACGATGAGACTAACCGGCGGGTAAGGCCCGACCGCATTATTCGCATGGTACGGAAGCAAGGCGGCCGCGTGCTGATCGGCCTGGTCGGTGTGCAATCGAACCAATTTCCGCGCTCGATCGACCTAGCCCGCCCGTTCCTGGCTGCCGGTCTGCCGGTCTGTATCGGCGGCTTCCACGTGTCCGGCTGCATTGCAATGCTTCCCGAATTGCCGCCTGACATCCGCGCCGCGCAGGCCATGGGAATCTCGTTCTTCGCGGGCGAATGTGAGGAAGGGCGGCTTGACGAGGTTCTGCGGGATGCATGGCACGCAAAGCTCAAGCCAATTTACAACTACATGGACAAGTTGCCGGCGTTGACCGGCGAGCCGCCGCCGTTTCTGCCGCTGAAGCATGTTCGCAGGACGTCAGGATCGCTTTCCAGTATCGACCTTGGACGCGGCTGCCCTTATCAGTGCTCATTCTGCACAATCATCAACGTGCAAGGTCGCAAGAGTCGCTTTCGCACGCCCGACGATCTCGAAAAGATCGTTCGGGAAAACCACGCGCAAGGTATCAAGCGCTTCTTCATCACCGATGATAATTTTGCACGCAATCGCGACTGGGAGCTGTTGTTTGATCGTCTTATTCTTTTACGCAAGACCGAATTTCCCGGCCTTGGGTTCACCATCCAGGTCGACACGCTCTGTCACAAGATTCCGAATTTCATAGAAAAGGCAGCGCAGGCCGGCGTGCGGCGCGTCTTCATCGGACTTGAAAACATCAATCCCGACAATCTGATCGCCGCCAAGAAGCGGCAAAACAAGATCACCGAATATCGGGAGATGCTGCAGAAATGGCGCGACCACGGCGCGATAACTTATGCCGGCTATATACTCGGTTTCCCGGCCGACACGAAAGAGTCGATCGCGCGAGACATCGAGATCATCAAACGCGAATTACCAATCGACATTCTTGAGTTTTTCTTTCTTACGCCATTGCCTGGGTCCGAGGACCACAAGGTGCTCCTGCAGAAGGGCATCTGGATGGATCCGGACATGAATAAATACGACCTTAATCACCGCGTCTCACATCATTCCAAAATGAGCGATGCTGAATGGGAAGACGCCTATCGCTCTGCTTGGGCAGCATTCTACACACCGGAGCACGTGCATACGATTTTGCGCCGCTCCGCCGCCTGTAAGCTCGGACGCCCCGGCACCACGCTTAAAACGATACTGTGGTTCTACCTG
The DNA here is from genome assembly GCA_963751535.1 of uncultured Alphaproteobacteria bacterium. GTDB lineage: Bacteria > Pseudomonadota > Alphaproteobacteria > Rhizobiales > Xanthobacteraceae > Pseudolabrys. Next base: position 57,821 of record CAVVUW010000004.1, on the reverse strand, counting down.
ATGATTTTATTCGAGGGCGTGCACCCGCTCGAAGGTGGTGCTTTTCGATTGAAATTTCGCCGCGACCGTCGTTTCGGAGAGAACATCGAAAGCCCATTGATCTTTTACCCTCGCTACGGCTGGGAAACGCTCAAGAAAGTTTGGGGCTATCTTCGGACCTATCGTCAGCTCAAGGCCGCACTAAACGAGGCGCTAACCGCGCACGACCGCTGGACTTATAGTGACATCGCAATTGCGCCGCCGCAGCAGGACGAGTTCGACCGTCTGTCGCTCTATCACGAAACCACCGGTGGTGAGGCCGCGCTCGCCCGCAAACATCGCGATGACGCTATTCGTGCCGGCGCTCACCCCAATCAAAACGCAATAGCCGCGACCGTAGCGGCCGACTAGCAAAAGCCCCGCACGGATCACCTGATGTCCGCTATTGGCCCTTAGCGGACATTGGCTGTTGCGTCGCACATGTCTGCTTTTGACCCAAAGTGGACATGCAAACCCTCCCTACCCGAGTAATCCCGAGTTGGACCAGCGTCCAATGGGAAAGTTCATTTCCATCCGTAAGATCGCGCTGTCATCGGACCAATGCGCAAATAAAAAAATCAATCTCCAAAAAGTTTCAACTGGTGATTGTCGAGACTATCGCCTGTGTCTGTCAGTGGAGTTGAAAATGGGACATGAATTCAAACGAAAGTTCAGCCTGTTCGGCTGGGCTGTTTTGCTTGTTACGGGTTCGCTTTGCGCTGGACTATGGTCAACACAAGCTCAAGCGCAGGCTCCGGCTCAAAAGCCGAACATCCTCTTCATCATGGGCGATGACATCGGCTGGATGCAGCCGAGCATCTATCACCGCGGCCTGATGGTCGGAGAGACGCCGAACATCGACAAGATCGGCCAGGAAGGCGCGATGTTCACCGACTACTACGCCGAGCAGAGCTGCACGGCAGGTCGCAACGCCTTCTTCACCGGCATGCACCCGCTGCGCACCGGCATGATCCCGCCGCAGCTTCCCGGCAGCCCGTCCTACCTGCAGCCCGGCACCCCGGCGATCGCCAAGTTCCTGCTCGATCTCGGCTACAACACCGGCGAGTTCGGCAAGAACCATCTGGGCGACCACACCGACGCGCTGCCGACCGCGCACGGCTTCCAGGAATTCTGGGGCTACCTGTATCACCTCGACGCGATGCAGGGCGTGAGCTTCCCCGACATCAACAAGACCCCGACGCAGCAGACCGTCGCGCCGCCGTGCAGGAACACGCCGATCCCCGGCCTGCCCGAGGTCCCCGGTGCGGTGGATCCCAAGACCACGATCTGCCTGACGCCACCGCGCCCCGTGCTCTGGTGCAAATCCTCCGACGGCACGCTCGAAGAACCAGACATGCCAGGATCGAGGGTCCGCTGACCCTGGAGCGGTCGAAGACAGTCGACGAGGAGATTTCGGCCAAGGTCGTCGACTTCCTCGACCGCAACGATCCGCGTCGGACCAACAAGCCGTTCTTCGTCTGGTACAACCCGGCGCGCATGCACATCACCACCGTGTTGCCGGACAAGTACCTGGCCATGGTCGGCGAGCCCGGCGGCAAGGACTGGGGCGTCAACGAAGCCGGCATGAAGCAGATGGACGACAACATCGGCGTTGTTCTGCAGAAGATCGAGGAGATGGGCCAAACCAACAACACCATCGTCGTCTTCACCACCGACAACGGCGCCGAGACCGATCACCTTCCCGGACGGCGGCATCACCCCCTTCAAGGGCGGCAAGCTGACCACCTGGGAGGGCGGCATGCGCGCCCCGATGGTGATCCGCTGGCCAGGCGTCATCAAGCCCGGCACGGTCAAGAACGAGATGTTCGCCTCTCTCGACTGGGTGCCGACCCTCGTCAACATCGCCGGCGGCCCGAAGGGCGACGCACTGAAGAAGCAGATCGAAGCCGGACAATATCCGGGCATCGTCAAGACGACACTCGACGGCGTCAACCAGCTCGACTTCCTGAACGGAAGTCGAAAGTCGGCGCGCGATACGTTCTTCTACTATTCCGGCAAGGACCCTTCGGCGGTCCGTTACAAGAACTGGAAGATGTACTTCGCGATGGTGTCCGACTCACCCGCGGGCTTCATCAACGGGCGTGGTTCCCTATCACTGGACCCAGGTCGTCAACATCAAGCGCGATCCCTTCGAGACTTCTATCGGATCGCAATACAAGACGCTCTTTGGTATGGGCGGGGCGCTTGCTTCTCCCTCCACCGCCTATGTCTATGACTGGAATATGCTGCCCATCGGCCAGGCGCTGTGGCTGAAGGAGCTTGAGACCTACATCAACGTTCCCGCCGCTGCAAGACCCGGCCAGCTACAACCTGGAGCAGGTCATGCAGCAGGTTAAGAACATGAAGACGACCAGTCGCGCGGGCGAATAATTGCGGAAAGCGTAGCGGGCGCCCAGCAAAAGGCGCCCGCGTACTGCTTCGAACCGGCGCGCGTATAGGTTTTCTCTCGTCTTACGATTCAAAAGAGAAGAATAACTATACGAAGGTATCGAATGCTCTTTGTCACTGACAAAAATTAGCAATGAGTTGGCGCGCTCTCGCAAGACTGCCGCGGGCATTGGCCATAAGTACTCGACCAACGGTCGGGCTAATGCTGGTGCAAAGGCGACCTTCAACACGGATAGACAAAATGATTGCTACGCGTGTCACAGAATCTTATGCGAGGTTGTTTCTCAACTCCAAGAACGGCGACTCTCGTCACGTCGTGATTGATAAAATCGGAGCGTACGAAGTTCGTTTGCTCGAAATACCATCAGTCAATGCCCGCCAAGCAGCGACCCTTTGGGTCGAACTCTATGATCGAGGCCTTCGCACCGGAGTTGATAGTTGCAAGTGCAGTGATGTCGGTGAGGCGATAGAGGCGGCACGCTTCCTTTTGACTCAAGCCACACGAATTCCAAAACGAGGCCGCGTAGCCCTGGACGCATGAAATAGCACAGACACCCGTTATCTGTGCTTATTTCCGGGGTTACTTGAGATCATCGCAGGCGGATGTTCTTGGCGCGCTCAATTGCGTCGTTCTCGCTCTGCCTTCTGATCGAGTAACCCTCGTCCTGCTTTATATGCGCAGCGATCTCAAGAAGGTGCTTGGCCCATTCCCCTACCTTGAACACTTGGACGTCGCGCCAGCACCACTTCCCGAACTCGCCTGATTCCAGGAAGACGCCCACGCCGAGCACAGTGTCGCCGTTCAACAAGAAGTCGACCCTGCCACTCTGGTCGACGTCCCCGTCAGGTAGCGAGGTGCTTCCCTCGTGGCCGAAACGGATTCCATAGCGCTCGTTCTTGTATGTGAATAGAACGCCAAGTACTTCTTCCTTGTCGTGCTTTTCAGAGGTCGCGTAGATGCTTGTGGCAGGAAATCCGACCGTCTGCTGGAAATCGTTGTGTTTGTACGAACTGGGCCAGTGCTTCACGTGCTCGATGAGAGTCGGGGCGAGCGCGGTTCCAAGGCCACTTTCCCGGACAATGGTATTCGCCTCCCTGACGATCGCCCGCGCACTCTCGGCATCTACATTTGTCGGGTTTTTGATGCGCGCCGCAAAGTCGCGCTCATAGGCTGCGAGTGCCGCCGCGAGCTTGTCTGCTGCTGTGCCGAACATCGTCTGCGTTTCCCACAAGCCCGTTCGAATAGTCAATCGCAGCTTGAGCCTTTCTCGAAGCCGGCGAAGTCGATCAACTTTGCCATCCAAATTGCCGCAGGAACAGTCGAGAAGAGACGCGATCGCACTGCAAGGTCTGGTCGTGCCGAAGTGGAATTTTCAAGCTGCCGGTGACCCAAAGCGGACATTCGTCCTCGAAAGGTGTAGCCTCGCCTTCTTTGGGAATTCTGGAGCCGCGGTTTTTGGGTGAATGGATCGGGGTACTGATCGCGGTCGTCTCCAGTTCACTGGGCGGCACCGCGGCCGCTGTTACCCGCTATCTGGTCGGAAGCGCCGACCCCATTACGCTCGCCATTCTGCGGTGGGGAATTGGTCTCTTATGCCTATGGCCTACCGCGCTTTTGCTGCGGGTCCGATGGCCGCAGCGCAGCGACTGGATGGCCGTTGTCGCTTTGGGCGTTTGCTTCTTTGGGCTGTTTTTCGTCCTGTACAATATTGCAATGAGTTACACGACGGCCGCTCGTGCCAGTCTCGCCCTTTCAACCTTGCCTCTCCAAACAATGGTCGTCGGCGCGCTGCTTGGAATAGAACCGCTGACCAAAAGGAAAACCGCCGGAGTCTGTATCGCAATATTTGGAGTTTTTGCTGCGCTCGCATCCGGTCTCGCTGCTGCTCCATCGGGGGCTTGGCGGGGCGAACTCATCATGACCGGCGCAGTGCTTTGCATGGCGTTCTACAATGTTTGGTCTCGCCCATTCATTCAAAGATCGAGCGCTCTCGGTTTTCTTACGGTTGGCATGGGTGCTGGAGCGGCCGCACTTATAGCCGTTGGATTGGTCACAGGCCGCGTTGCCGTCTTGAGCACTTTTGGAATTCCGCAATGGATTGCGGGTGTCTATCTCGGCGTTGCCGGCGGCGCGCTTGCTTTCATCCTGTGGGTTCTCGCCCTCGAAAGAGCGTCGCCAACCCGCGTGGCGAATACGATGACGGTCAACCCCATTGCCGCGGGATTGCTCGCAACGCAGCTGGTCGGTGAACCGATCACTCTCAACCTCGTCATCGGACTAATCGCTGTGTTTGTCGGCATTTGGATAGCAACGACCGAAGGCAGGAAATCGGAATCAAAATGAACGAGCCCAGGATACCTGTAAAGATATGGGTGATGCTCGGCCTGGTGATCCTGTTTGCTTTGCTTCTGTCATATTTCCTCGTAATCGAACGACGTCGCTGCAACCGGAAAAACGCTGGGCCTCAACGTACCTTCGACGGTCTTGCTGCGGGCCGACAGAGTGATCGAATGAGCCACGGCCCCTTCTCGCTTAGTGCTACCTCAAGCGGACCCTTGAAAAATTGAGGCCGAATTTACGGGGGCGCTGCCGAATTTTGATTATGGTTCCTATCCCTGGGCGTGGTCCTCACGGCGCGCTTTAGCAATTGGATAGAGCGGCTCCGCGGCCCACCCCCATGACGGACGATCGTCAACAGCGCCGCCTTGCCACGATCCTGGCAGCCGACGTGTTCGGATACAGCCGCCTTTCAGCAGAAAATGAAGAAGAGACGTTGCGGACACTCAAGGCGCATCGCGCCGTAATCGATCGGTTGATCGTCCGCCATGAGGGCCGCATCTTCAATACCGCGGGCGACAGTGTCCTTGCTGAGTTTAGCTCGGCGGTAGAAGCGGTTCGCTGCGCTATTGCGATCCAAGAGGAACTACGCGTTCGTAATGCCGAGATCCCAGAAAACCGCCGCATGGACTTTCGTATCGGCATCAATGTCGGCGACGTACTCGTTGACGGCAATAATCTTTACGGAGATGGGGTCAATATCGCTGCGAGGCTCGAAGGGATCGCCGTGCCGGGCAGCACTTGCATCTCCGGCAGTGTATTCGCGCTCGTTAAGAACAAGCTCTCATACGGGTTCGAAGACATCGGTCCGCAGACGGTGAAAAATATACCGGAGCCGGTGCTCGCCTATCGATTGGCGCCAAGTCCGGTCGCACGGCAAGAAACGAGCAAGGCAAAATCCTTCAATTGGCGTTGGGCACTGCTGCCAACACTTGTCGCTGTCGTCGGTACCGCTGCGTTTTATTGGAGCGAACGTGGCAAAGAGCATGTGCCGCATTCCGCCGGAGCGCCTATTGCTGTTGCACCATCACAAGACAAAACTGCCTCGCCGATGCCGACGGAAAAACTGTCAGCGCCGGCATTGTCAAATCAAATCCTGAAAACCGAGCCTCCTATCGGCCAACTGCCGACCGGTGCGACAGCCTTGATTGATGACGGCACTTGTCCGGACGGACAGATAAAAAAGATCGTCGGCGGCAACGTAACGACCGGGCAACCGCGAGTCCGATCCTGTATTCCGCGGCCCGCCGACGCACCGACGGTCGAAGCACCGTCCAACGCGCCGGGGCCTGCTGCCATGTCCGCCGCGCCCCAAGTGGATGCGGCCGCTCTCGAACGCATGCAGCCCTATGTGGGAAACACCGTTGGTGGCATTTCGACCGTAACCGGTAAGCCATTTGCAATGACGCTCAAAGCGGGAGGCTTAGCCGAAGTCAAAGTTGAGTTTGCCACCGGCGGATTTTCGCTGGATCGCGGAAATTGGTGGATCGAGCCCAACGGACACTTCTGTGTCCGCTACACGCGGTTTGCCGGCGGCAATCTCATCTGCCGTGAGCTCTCAGTCGAGAAGGGTATCGTAAAAGCATACACTTGGGATCATCGACCGAATCCCTGGGTGTTCAGCAAATAGCTTGCCGCCGCGCATACGGTCGCCACACAAATAAATGAATGTTTTGGCTTTTGGCAGACGTTTCCGATGCCGCGTGTTCGTTTTTTGGATAAATTGAGGAAGTCGTACGCAGAAACCCGGCGGACAGAAGCAATGTCAGAGCTTACTTTAAAGGTCGCTTTTGTAATTTTTGTCGCAAAACTTCTTGATCCATTTGCGACCGTGCCGGCACTGGTCGCAGGGTATTTCTGCCGGACCTGGTGGCAAGTTGTCATTGCCGCAGCGGCGGTTGGAATAATCGTCGAAATGATTCTGGTGGCGCTGCAACAGACGCCCGGAATTCATGAAGGGCGGCTCTTGATGGGTGTGTTGGCGGCAGGCGTCTGGTCCAACCTCGCCTTCGCTTTCAAAATGTGGCGCGCAAAGCGCGCCCGCAAGACCGGAGAATCCTGAGCACCCAGGCTTCAGAAAAGTGCATCAGTTTGTCCTGACGGCTCAGCGGCTGCCAAGGCCCCGTCCAAAGTACAGGCTGACCCCGCTGACAGTCATTGAAAGAACGATGAGAACAATCCCAAGCGCAAGAGCTAACGGTAGATCGCCCTTGCTCGTTTCAAGCGCAATCGCAGTTGTCATCGTGCGGGTATAACCTTGAATGTTTCCGCCCACGATGATGATGGCGCCGACCTCGGCAATGGCACGGCCGAATGCGGCAAGAAATGCCGTGAGCATCCCATCACGACCGATATTCATCAGGGACCAGAGACTTCGAAACCGGGTCGCTCCGTCATTTAGAAGAAGATCACCGTAAGTCGCCCATAGGCTCGTTGTCGTCCGATGGACGAGCGCCATTACGATCGGGAGCGCAAGCAAACTCTGTGCGATCACCATCGCGCTTGGAGTAAACAAGATGCCAAATGATCCCAAGGGCCCGGAACGGGACAACAGCAGATAGACGACAAGCCCTACGACGACGGGTGGAAGCCCCAGCAGCGCATTGACGATGACGATCAACGTGCTGCGACCGGGAAAGCGATACACCGCCAGCACACTCCCCAGCGGCGCGCCAATCGCGAACGCGCAAACGCTCGCAGTCAGGCTAACTGTCATCGACAGAAACACGATCTCGCGCAGATGCGGATCGAGTTTGCCAATCAAATCAAATGCGGTCGTAAAGGCTGCGGCGAAATCGTTCACGCTTCAAGCATTCGGATCATCAGCATTGGGATAAAACAACTGCTCGCCATTGACCTTGTAGTTGGCGATCGCTCTTTGTCCCTCGGGCGACAAAAGCCAATCAATGAACTCCTGGCCAAGTTCTTTTTTCACAGTCGGATGTTTTGCCGGATTGACCAGAATAACCCCGTATTGATTGAACAGCCGTTTGTCGCCCTCGACGAGAATTTGCAGATCACCTTTGTTCTTGAAAGATAGCCACGTCCCACGATCCGACAAAACATAGGCGCTGCTGGCGCTTGCCATGTTGAGCGCGGCACCCATGCCCTGACCAATCGACTTGTACCAAGAACCTTTTTCCTTATCGATATCGATACCGCCGTCCCTGTTCCAAAGTGCAAGTTCGGCGATGTGTGTTCCCGAGCGGTCACCGCGTGAAACAAAGGACGCTTGCTTTTCCTTTATTGCTTTCAAAGCCGCGGCGATGTCGTTGCCCTTGATGCCCGCAGGATCACTCTTGGGGCCTATAAGGACGAAGTCGTTGTACATCACCGGATTTCGCTTAACGCCTTGACCTTCGGCCAAAAACTTCTCTTCCGCCGATTTCGCATGAACGAAAACCACATCAGCGTCGCCGCGCCTGCCCGTGTCGAGCGCCTGCCCTGTGCCCTGCGCAATCACCTTCACTGCAATCCCGGTCTTCTGCTGAAAGATTGGAAGCAGATATTCGAACAGGCCGCTGTCCTGGGTCGAGGTTGTTGAGGCGACGACAATCGATTTTTCCTGCGAAATGGCGGGTCCAGCCAAATTGGCCGACGCCAATGCCACTGCAAAGGCGAGCGTTGTCATTTGTCGCGGCATATTGTGAATCCTCCTGGCGGTTGTTGCAGCTTTATGAGACTTATCGTTCAGCGATGTCAAAAGGTAACTGGCCCCCGACAGGGCCATTGGCGTTGAGGCGGCCGAGCACGAGCGGCAATTCCGCGAGATTCTGGCGCGGATTGTGGAAGAGTAGTCGCCCGTCTTCATCGACCACGCACAAACCTACCGAGAAAGACGAACTCGAACTGTTTGACACCAAGCGGTTCTGGCATGACCTCGATCAACTCCGGGCCCCTGGCTCAGACATAACCTAGTGCAACGCTCGCTCCACATCCGGCCTATTGGCGCAAACAAGGAATAGCCGCCGGCTATAGTCGGCTAAGCGAAGTAATTGTGTTCGCAGATTGGACCTCAGTCCAACTCGCAATAGCCACTCACCTTGAAATAATGCCCGTGGCGACAGGGTTCGACTGACAGCCGAATTCTTTGTCTGTGCCAGCACAGGTTTGTCGGTGGGGGTTGCGTATGAATGAGTGGGGTATCTCCGGGTCCGATGTCCCAGGACACGTGTCATACGTTTTAATTGCAATCTCCTACTGGATGACGAATGTTTTTTGGCTACGCGTCATCGCTGTGGTCGGCCTTATTTTTGAGATTTTGTACTTCAGAATGTCCGGCGGTGCCATGCACACGGGCATTGGCTGGGACATCATTTTCATAATCATCAATCTGTACCAGATATTCCGCCTGGTCGCTGATGAGCGCCGCCTGCGGTACATGAAGGAGTTGCACCTTCTCAGCCAAGGCGCCTTTGCCAGCTTGAGCCGGGAGCAATTGGCACAACTTGTCAAAGTCGGCAGTTGGCGAACCTTTGAGCCAGGAACCCAGGTCACGCGCGAGGGCGAGCCGGTGAAGGAACTGGTTTTGATCTGCGAAGGCCAAGTGGTCGTCGAAACTCAGGGCCGAACGATCACACATTTGCACGGCGGGTCATTGGTCGGCGAACTGGCACTCGTGTCAGGCAACCGCGCATCAGCAACTGTAACTGTGGAGCGCTTAACGCGCGCCTTTATTCTTGAAATGGAGAATCTGCGCAATCTTGTTAGAACAGACGATCTGGTGGCTTCAGCCGTTGACCGAGTCGTTGGGCGTGATCTCGCCGCAAAACTGACGGCAAGCACGGAATATACTCTAAGCACTTATTGACCCGGTTCTCTCCGGATCGCCTGTTAAAGCGCTGGGCGCCGACAAGGAATCGGATTGGCTCCCGGCGCACGCTTAGCAAAGCGTGGCGCGTTGCCTTGCAAATCTCCGCTTCTGAGCCAAAGCGGACATAACGACGCCCCTTTCAGCGCCCTGCTCCCATTGCTACGATCTGCTATCCTGAGCTTGGGGGCGGCAGTGGATCGACGACAGTTCATCGCGCTTTTCACCAGCGTAGCAGTCGCGTGGCCACTCACCGCGGACGCGCAACAACCGTCGCAGCCGGTGGTTGGTTATCTCGGTCTCACCTCGGCCAAAGGCGAAGCCGAGATGGTGGATTCTTTCCGCAGGGGCTTGAGAGAGGCGGGCTTTGAGGAAGGTCGCAACGTCACGGTTGAATTACGGTTTGCAGAGGGCGACATTAGCCGCTTGCCTGCACTCGCCGCTGAACTCGTCCGTCGCAATGTGTCGGTGATACTGACTGGCACAACAGTCGGAGCGGTCGCTGCAAAAAAGACAACGTCAACGGTGCCTGTCGTGTTCGTTATGGGCGCTGATCCAATCAAATCGGGGCTGGTAGCACAGCTAAATCGCCCGGGCGCCAACTTGACCGGAGTGAGCTTCTTTACAAACCAAATGGAGAGTAAGCGTCTTGGTCTCCTACACGAGCTCGTCCCAAACGTTGAGTTGATCGGTGTGCTTTTGAACGCCAACAACCCTTTCTTTAATAGTCAGTTGAAGGATTTGAACGAGGCATCTCGTGCGCTTGGCGTAAAGGTCCACGTCGAGCAAGCAAGCACCGAGGACGAAATCGCCAAGGCCTTTAAAGCATTCGAGCAACACCGTGCTGGCGCGGTGCTTGTCGGAGCCGATCCTTATTTCAATAGCCGGCGTTCCCTCGTTATCGACCCCGTGACGCAACTCCGCGTACCCGCAATATATGAATGGCGGGAGTTTGCAGAAGCCGGGGGCTTGATGAGTTACGGGACCAGTTTGACTGACTCGTTCAGGCAATCCGCTGGATTTGTTGCGCGTATCCTCAAAGGCGAAAACCCTGCTGATTTACCTGTCGTACAGTCCACCAAGTTTGAATTCGTCATAAACCTGAAGACGGCAAAACAGCTCGACATCGTAGTGCCGCCTGGTTTGTCCGCGCGAGCCGACGACAGTAAAGCAACGTTTCCGCTATTGCCCCTTGGCGGACCTCCAGCCTGATCTGGAAATCACGAGCGGCCGAGCAGGCGTATCAGGACCTCCGTTTGCCCCTTCCAGACTACTCCTGTTGATTGGTACGATAAGCCTCCAGCCTTGGGGGGCGAATGAGACGGCGCGATTTCATAAAAATACTGGCTGCTTCAGCAGCGTCATTGCCGCTCACCGCGCGCGCCCAACAGTCGGCGATGCCGGTGATCGGATTTCTCAACAGTGGGTCGCCTGATCGTTTCGCGCCCATGCTCAGTGCTTTCCTTCAGGGTTTGAAAGAAGCCGGTTATGTCGAGGGCCAGAATGTCGGCATCGAATATCGCTGGGCGAACGGCCAATACGATCGCCTGCCCGCATTGGTTGGCGAACTCGTTCAACACCGAGTCTCGGTCATTGCCGCGACCAGCACGCCTGCCAACCTCGTAGCAAAGGCCTCGAATACTTCGATTCCGATCGTTTTCACCACTGGCGGCGACCCAGTCCAGCTCGGACTTGTCGCGAGTTTGAGCCGACCCGGCGGCAATGTCACGGGCGTGACGCAAATGACCGGAGAAGTTGCGCCGAAACGGGTGGAGCTGGCTCACGAATTGGTCCCGCAGGCGACCACTTTTGGCATGCTCATCAATCCGAAAAATCCATTGGCCGAGTTCGTGAAACGAAACTCACTGGCGGCGGCCCTCAAACTCGGAATCAAACTCAACATTCTGTACGTCAGCACCGACGCAGAACTTGATGAGGCTTTCGCCACGTTCCGCCAATCGGGTGCCGGCGCGCTCGTGATAGGCACAGATGCATTCTTTAATAACCGCCTCGAACAATTGGCCACATTGGCGCTGCGCAATTCGGTGCCTGCCATCTATGAATATCATCAGTTTGTGGCAGCCGGAGGCTTGGCTAGCTATGGGGGCAGCATCATAAACTCTTACCGCCTCGCTGGAGGGTATGTCGGCCGCGTTCTCAAGGGCGAGAAGCCGGCCGACTTGCCGGTGCAACAGGCAAGCAAAATCGAGCTGCTCATCAACCTCAAGACTGCAAAGGCCCTCGGCATCACCGTGCCGCAGTCGCTGCAAAATCGCGCCGATGAAATTATCGAATAGGGATCTTTTAATTCGCGAGATGAGTCCGCTTCTGAGAACGGCGACGAGACGTCGCGACTTCATCACACTTGTTGGCGGTGTGGCTGCAATTTGGCCGCTGTCGACGCGTGCGCAGCAGCCGGGCAAGATTCCAACCATCGGGTTTCAGACATAAGCTGGTGCAACGCTCGCTCCACATCCGGGCCTATTGGCGCAAGCAAGGAATAGCCGCCGGCTATAGTCGGCTACGCGAAGTAATTGGCTTCGGACATTGTCTTCGCAGATTGGACCTCAGTCCAACTCGCAATAGCCACTCACCTTGAAATAATGCCCACGGCGACAGGGTTCTACTGACAGTCGAATACCTTGTCTGTGCCAGCACAAGTTTATCGGTGGGGGTCGCGTATGAGTGAGTGGGGTATCTCCTGGTCCGATGTCCCAGGACACGTGTCATACGTTTTAATTGCGATCTCCTACTGGATGACGAATGTTTTTTGGCTGCGCGTCATCGCTGTCGTCGGCCTTATTTTTGAGATTCTGTACTTCAGAATGTCCGGCGGTGCCATGCACACGGGCATTGGCTGGGACATCATTTTCATAATCATCAATCTGTATCAGATATTCCGCCTGGTCGCTGATGAGCGCCGCTTGCGGTACATGAAGGAGTTGCACCTTCTCAGCCAAGGCGCCTTTGCCAGCTTGACCCGGGAGCAATTGGCACAGCTTGTCAAAGTCGGCAGTTGGCGAACCTTCGAGCCAGGAACCCAAGTCACGCGCGAGGGCGAACCGGTGAAGGAACTGGTTTTGATCTGCGAAGGGCAAATGGTCGTCGAAACTCAGGGCCGAACGATCACACATTTGCACGGCGGGTCATTGGTCGGCGAACTGGCACTCGTGTCAGGCAACCGCGCGTCAGCAACCGTAACTGTGGAGCGCTTAACGCGCGCCTTTATTCTTGAAATGGAGAATCTGCGTAATCTTGTGCGAACAGACGATCTGGTGGCTTCAGCCGTTGACCGAGTCGTTGGGCGTGATCTCGCCGCGAAACTGACGGCAAGCACGGAATATACTCTAAGCAGCTATTGACCGGTTCTCTCCGGATCGCCTGTTAACCGCTGGGCGCGAAAGGAATTGAATTGGCTCCCGGCGCACGCTTAGCAAACGTGGCCCGTTGCATTGCAAATCTCCGCTTCTGATCCAAAGCCGACATAACGACGCCCCTTTCAGCGCCCTGCTCCCATTGCTACGATCTGCTATCCTGAGCCTTGGGGGCGGCAGTGGATCGACGACAGTTCATCGCGCTTTTCACCAGCGTAGCAGTCGCGTGGCCACTCACCGCGGACGCGCAACAACCGTCGCAGCCGTTGGTTGGTTATCTCGGCCTCACCTCGGCCAAAGGCGAAGCCGAGATGGTGGGTTCTTTCCGCAAGGGCTTGAGAGAGGCGGGCTTTGAGGAAGGCCGCAACGTCACGGTTGAATTACGTTTTGCAGAGGGCGACATTAGCCGCTTGCCTGCACTTGCCGCTGAACTCGTCCGTCGCAATGCGTCGGTGATACTGACTGGCACAACAGTCGGAGCGGTCGCTGCAAAAAAGACAACGTCAACGGTGCCTGTCGTGTTCGTTATGGGCGCTGATCCAATCAAATCGGGGCTGGTAGCACAGCTAAATCGCCCGGGCGCCAACTTGACCGGAGTGAGCTTCTTTACAAACCAAATGGAGAGTAAGCGTCTTGGTCTCCTACACGAGCTCGTCCCAAACGTTGAGTTGATCGGTGTGCTTTTGAACGCCAACAACCCTTTCTTTGATAGTCAGTTGAAGGATTTAAACGAGGCATCTCGTACACTTGGCGTAAAGGTCCACGTCGAACGAGCAAGCACTGAGGACGAAATCGCCAAGGCCTTTAAAGCATTCGGGCAACACCGTGCTGGCGCGGTGCTTGTCGGAGCCGATCCTTATTTCAATAGCCGGCGTTCACTCGTTATCGACCCCGTGACGCAGCTCCGCGTACCCGCAATATATGAATGGCGGGAGTTTGCAGAAGCCGGGGGCTTGATGAGTTACGGGACCAGTTTGACTGACTCGTTCAGGCAATCCGCTGGATTTGTTGCGCGTATCCTCAAAGGCGAAAATCCTGCTGATTTACCTGTCGTACAGTCGACCAAGTTTGAATTCGTCATAAACCTGAAGACGGCAAAACAGCTCGACATCGTAGTGCCGCCTGGTTTGTCCGCGCGAGCCGACGACATACTTGAGTAAAGCAACGCTTCCGCTATTGCCCCTTGGCGGACCTCCAGCCTGATCTGGAAATCACGAGCGGCCGAGCAGGCGTATCAGGACCTCCGTTTGCCCCTTCCAGACTACTCCTGTTGATTGGTACGATGAGCCTCGAGCCTTGGGGGGCGAATGAGACGGCGCGATTTCATAAAAATACTGGCTGCTTCAGCAGCGTCATTGCCGCTCACCGCGCGCGCCCAACAGGCGGCGATGCCGGTGATCGGATTTCTCAACAGTGGGTCGCCTGATCGTTTCGCGCCCATGCTCAGTGCTTTCCTTCAGGGTTTGAAAGAAGCCGGTTATGTCGAGGGCCAGAATGTCGGCATCGAATATCGCTGGGCGAACGGCCAATACGATCGCCTGCCCGCATTGGTTGGCGAACTCGTTCAACACCGAGTCTCGGTCATTGCCGCGACCAGCACGCCTGCCAATCTCGTAGCAAAGGCCTCGACCACTTCGATTCCGATTGTTTTCACCACTGGCGGCGACCCAGTCCAGCTCGGACTTGTCGCGAGTTTGAGCCGACCCGGCGGCAATGTCACGGGCGTGACGCAAATGACCGGAGAAGTTGCGCCGAAACGGGTGGAGCTGGCTCACGAATTGGTCCCGCAGGCGACCACTTTTGGCATGCTCATCAATCCGAAAAATCCATTGGCCGAGTTCGTGAAACGCGACTCACTGGCGGCGGCCCTCAAACTCGGAATCCAACTCAACATTCTGTACGTCAGCACCGACGCAGAACTTGATGAGGCCTTCACGACCTTCCGCCAATCGGGTGCCGGCGCGCTCGTGATAGGCACGGATGCATTCTTTAATAACCGCCTCGAACAATTGGCCACATTGGCGCTGCGCAATTCGGTGCCTGCCATCTATGAATATCATCAGTTTGTGGCAGCCGGAGGCTTGGCTAGCTATGGGGGCAGCATCATAGACTCTTACCGCCTCGCTGGAGGGTATGTCGGCCGCGTTCTCAAGGGCGAGAAGCCGGCCGACTTGCCGGTGCAACAGGCAAGCAAAATCGAGCTGCTCATCAACCTCAAGACTGCAAAGGCCCTCGGCATCACCGTGCCGCAGTCGCTGCAAAATCGCGCCGATGAAATTTTCGAATAGGGATCTTTTAATTCGCGCGATTAGTCCGCTTCTGAGAACGGCGATGAGACGTCGCGACTTCATCACACTTGTTGGCGGTGTGGCTGCAATTTGGCCGCTGTCGACGCGTGCGCAGCAGCCGGGCAAGATTCCAACCATCGGGTTTCTGGGCGCAAACGCTTCGGGTTTTTGCCGTTACGAATACGACCTCACAATGCACGGGCCCATCTTCGGCATTACAGCGCGGTTTTAGCGAGGTCACGCTTCCTGCATGGCCGCTTCGTTTTCATCGGCGGCGTAGTGAGAGATCGGAAATACAACGCGGATCGTCGTCCCCTTGCTCTCGCCGGGACTGGTCGCCTCAAGTTTTCCGCCGCTGCTTACGATGAAAGTGTTCGCCACCCACAGGCCTAATCCCGATCCAGGGATTTTTCCGATGTGACGCTGGCCTCGGTAGAACCGATCGGAAAGCTTGCTTTTTTCTTCGGCCGTCAGGCCGACACCATCATCGTGAACCGAAATCAGCAATTCTCCGTCTTTGACGAAGGCCGAGACCTCGATGCCCGATGGCGGATAGGAGAACTTTGCCGCGTTGGCGATGATCTGACTGAGCGCCTGCTCGACCAAAACAGGATCGATGTGCACGAGCGGCAGATTGCTGCCGAGGCTCAGCTCCATGCGGCGGTCGGGATAGCGGCGGCGCATGCGTTCGACCGCGGCATCGATAATGTCGGTCGGATCGGTCCAGTCGCGACGCGAATGCAGCCCCTGGCTCGTGATCAGCGCCGCATCCAGCAGGTTCTGAATGTCGCTGTTCAACCGCATGGCTTCGTCCCGGATCCCGCTGGCCAGCGATGCCAGGCGCGGATCTTTGGCGATCGTCGGCATCTCGGCCATGATCGATACGCCGCCCAAAATCGACGCCAGCGGGGTACGCAATTCGTGCGAGACAGATCCGATCAACGCATCACGCAGTTGATCGGCCTCCATGAGCGTTTTTGCAGTAACCCTCGCCGATTCGATTCTCAGCGCGAGAAAAGTCGTCAGGCCGACAACCAGAATGCTGATCGCGGTATTGATCAACCCCGTCTGTTTCACTTCACTCGCCGTGAAAATGCTGCTGAGCATCGTCAGCCCGATGCATCCCGCGGCGACGAGGATCACGCCGCGTCTGTCCAGGAAGCGGACAGCAATCAATACGACGGCGACATAAAAAACAGGGACGGCAATTTCCAGATTGGTCGCCGTGTCCGCGGCAAAAATTCCGGCGGCCAATACGGCCGTCACGATCGGCAGAAGAATTGAACGCTTTTGCCCGAAGGCACCCAGCATTCCAGGTTGGTCAAGCCCTGACGCGATACTGTTTTCAGCCACCGGCACACGCCCTCTTGCGCATTTGATGCCCCGCTGGCCAGACAATAATGGAATCCCGGCCGTCGCTTCGTAAATTTGGCCTCAATTTTTCGGATTGCCTGCGTGGCCAAGAAACCGGAACCGCTATTCGATCACTTCGTCCGCGCGCAGCAGGATGTTGGGCGGCAGATTTAACCGAAGGGCTGACGCGGTCTTTGCGTTGACGATCAGCTCAAAAGTGGTGGCCTGCTGGACGGGCAAGTTGCTGACCTTCTCGCCTTTGAGACAGCTTGTCCAGGTAGTCGGCGGCGCGCTCGAAGAGAACTGAAATATTCGCGCCGTAGATGAACAATCCGCCGACGCTCGCATATTCGCGGAACGGATAGATTGCGGGAATATTCTCGCGAGCCATGAATTCGGCAATTTCCTTGCGTTTGCTCAGTAACTGCGTGTCCGAAGCAAGCAATGCCGCATCGGGACGCAATTGTTTTACTCTGGGCGAGTGCGCTCGTCGACCTCGGCAGCGCTGTTCGCTTCGACGACTTCGATTTTCACGCCCAGCTTCTCAGCCGGCCTGCCGCGCGGTGTTCACATTGAGACCGGTTCAGTGGATTGGCGGAATTGGCCAGCACGACGACCCGAGCAAGACCCGGTATCGCCTCCTTCAGCAATTCGAGGCGCTTGCCTTCCAGATCGACGTTCAGCGCGATGAACCCGGTGATATTGGCGTCGGGCCGCGCTAAGATTCGAAACAAGGCCGGTGTTCACAACATCGCCCGCCGCACCGATCAAAATCGAAATCGTCGTGGTGGCGTGCTTGGCAGCAAATGCGGCAGGGCTTCCCCAGACGACAAGAACATCCACCGGCATCGATACGAGCTCAGCGGCGAACTCCGGAAAGCGCTCATCCCTGCCCTCGCCGTATCGATATTCGATGATGAGATTCTTGCCCTCGACCCAACCCAGCGCCTGCAACTTTCTGGCGAAACCTTTGCATGTGGTTGAAGCGGCAGATTGGCCAACAAACCGACCCGCTTTGGAGCCTGATTTTGCTGTGCGTAGGCAAAGCCCGGCCACGCCGAAGCGGCCGCCGGCGAGCATGCCCAGAAATTCACGCCGCTTCATGCGACCCTCCACGTGCAGAAAGGCTATCGCAGAATTTGCATTGCGGACAACCGGCTCGGTTACAGTATCGCCGGATTTCACGACTAGCGACAGATGGTAGTCGACATCACGAAGACGACGCGCCGGACACGCCGCTCGAGGCGTTGAGCTCCCCAGGGTCATTTGGGCTGCCGGGCATCCTTGTCGCCCTGCGAACAGCCGATGTCCGCTAAGGGCCATAAGTGGACATTTCGCATCGGATAGCTGCGAAATGTTGTATCTGAGATTTTATTTCCAATTGATTGTCATCGGGCGTACGCTTTCTTAGGGGACGCACTCCGGACCAAGGCGTAGCGAGTAGTGTTAGAGAGGCGCCACGTGAGCACCACATTCAGTGAACCACTACGCGGTCGCGCTCTCTTTGACCGACTTTGGAAGTTTACGCTCAGGCGGGTGTTAGTTCCCGTCTGCGTGTTTGTTCCTTTCGCTTATTTCTTTCCAAAAGTTGCGTTGTTTTACGTAGCCTGTGGTCTATATGACGTCAGCCGAAATCACGGACTGAAACTGTCGACGCTCCGCCGCTACTTCATCGGCAACGGTTTCCTGTTGTGGATGCTTTCTCCCATTAATGTATTTCTCGATTTGCTTTCGCTGCCGTACATCAATAAGGGCGTTTATCGCCTGGAGGATCTGCCATCTGACCATCAGACCGAGATTCGGCGCCTGATCCGCGTCACCGATGAAGCAAATCTTGTGAGTCGGGTCGAAGAGCGCGCAAAACAACATAAGCGCGCAATGTTTTTTTGGCGCAGCTATGGCGTCAAACTCGACCCGGTTGTGAATGTCCCCGCTTTCGATGAGAGATGGAAATACGTCAAGACTATCGGTCTCTCCGTCTTCAACAGGAAGATTACCACCTCACCGCATTTCGGATGGCTTCGGCCGACCTTGCGGCTTTTGTACAACATCAACGACATAAAAGATAAGTCCGCCTATATAACGGTGGGCGATAAGACGCATTATTGGTGCGATGACAAGTTGTTTATCTTCGACGACACGCTATTGCATGTCTCCGCCAACGAGACCGACCAACTGCGCTACTGCATGTTCGTGGACATTCTTCGCCCTTCGCCGTTTCCGGCCGTCATGTCAGCGGTCGTCGCAGTCGAGGGATTGTTAAACAAGATGTTCAATTTCATCAGGTTCAGCGGCTGGACGCTGGTCCAACGATAACGAATTTACGCCACATGGCTGGAAATCCGGTGCGACTGCTTGTAGCCGCATTATGCGCCGGTCTAAGCGCATGCGTAGGGTCAGTAGACCAACTCGCGTCCACAAACTCAGAAGAGGGAGATCGACAGACCCACCAGTCGACAGTACAGGGCGAGTTGTGCGCAAATTTAAGTGATTTAAAAATTGGCATGACAACATCGCAAGTATTGTCTGCCTGCACGCAGAAACCAATTCGAACCTCAGACTTAATTACGAGAGATGGAAAAAAGGTAGTGGTGTGGGTCTATAAAAACAGCAAGCTCCAACTGGTGGGCGACAAGCTGGTACAGATTTTCGATCCTTAAACAACAATTGATCACCCCATACGAAGTGACACAGCGATTGCCGATGTCTGCTTTAGGTGATTAGCGGACATTGCGACAAATCAAAACGATCGGAAAGCGGCAGCCGGATTGCAACGGTCGCGCATCGCGAGAATTGGAAAATTTTTCGATCCTCATTCCGCTACCGTCCGATAATCGCCGCAATGACATAAAATTATTATTGCAGTGTACTTGTAAGGCGTGAGGTCGTGATATGTCGGGTAATAAACCGCTGCCTTTCAGCGAGAGGTGTCGTGTTCTCGCGCATGAATGCCGGATGATGGCTCGGTCATTTCAAAATGAAAAATCGCGTCTCAAGATGTTTCAGCTTGCGGACGACTATGAACGCAAGGCTCTTCAAGCTGCGGACATTGAGGCATCGCTACGGGCGTTTCAAAATGAAAGTCCTCCACTGATACCCGACATGCGCGAGCTCTTTGCGACGCGACCCAGGGCGTAAAGCAGTCTCCGCCTGCGATGTCGGAATGGGGATGTCCGCTAAGTCCCAGAAACAGACGCGTGCAGTGCAACTATCGGAAGTGATAATTCAAGCCAAGCCGGACGATGTTTATATTCGTCAGCGAAACAGTCTCAGGGAAAATATTGATAACGGTGTAGGTGGTTTTGCTGCCCAAGTCGGTCCACAAATATTCGCCTTTCACCGACCAGTTTGGAGCAAACGCCCATTCCGCCCCGGCGCCCGCGACAAATCCCGTGCGCGTATTCTGGCCGCTCGTTACGAGGAATGATGCACCGGCAACGGTGCCTTCCACTTTGCCGTAAGCAACGCCGGCCGTAGCGTAGACAAGCAGGCGGTCCCACGCATAGCCAAGGCGTGCGCGATCGGTGCCGAACCAAAGCAAATTCGTAACGCATTGGATCTCTACAGCCGGAGAGCAGAAATCGCTTCCGTTGTTGTCAAAAAAATTGCTCCTGATGCCACTCCATGAAAAATCGCCCTCGAAGCCGAGCACCCAGGAGCCAAGTTGTAAGTTGTAGCCATAAGTGCCGCCGAACAGGCCGCCGCTGATGCCGACATTGCCCGAATTTATTCCATTGACCGCGTTCGTATGGCGAGAGTCCGCCCAACCGCCGCCGCCTGCAATGCCCAGGTAGAAGCCGGTCCAGTTGTAGAACGCCGGCAGCGGCGGCTGCATCGGCGCCTTCACCGGCAGGTCGGCAGCAATTGCCGATGTTGCGACAGTGACCGATATGAGCGCAGACAAAATGGCGCGCATTGCCCGGACCTCTATTTGCATTTCTGCAGCCTAGGTGCGCGAACGCGCGACGAGAGGTACTGAATTAGGGCGAGGCCGCCATCATCGAAAATCACCGCGCCGTTGCATTTCTGCAACCAGAAAATTCAACGGTGTTCGCCTTGCCTCGCAATCGTTGTGTCCCCTCACCGCCGGTCGACACCCCCTACGGCCCATCCGACGGCTTCAGTCAGGACCAGCACAAGTACGGCCCCTTCGCACCTATTCGCGAAGCGATCGCACGTCTCAAGGCAAAAAGGTGATCGGCGCAATCGGGTCCGTTCACTTTTCGAAAGCAGACACCAAGCCGTCTGGCTATTCCAGTCGGGGTTCGGCCGTCATAACACCTCGTTGTAGAATCCAAGCCGTTTGACGCTTCCCCGCCAGTCGATTTCCGGGACAATTCTCAGTTCCACCTGAAATCCATTCCCCGCCTGCTTTTTGACCAGGTCTATGATTGTGTCTCGTTCGTTCGGATTCAGATTGGTCCTTCCGCCTACCTCGACAACGAGCGTCCCGACATCGGTCTGTCTGATCCGATATTCCGCTAATTCGGGAAGCTTCGCGATCAACGATGGTCCCAAATAGAATGGCGAAACCGTTCCGTCCCGGTGCTTCAGCAGATTTTTCCCGCGGCCATAAACATTTGAGAGCGTCGGCCGCCGATGGCCGCATGCACATTCGGGCGAAAGGACGGCAAGGTCTCCGATATCGTAGCGAATGAACGGAGTTGCGTATGAATGTAGGTGCGTAATCAGAACGCGGCCGAGCCTGTGCGGGCCCAGCAGGTAAGATTGGTCGGAGTTTACTTCCACAATGACGTTACTGGTGGCCACGTGATAATTTCCGGAAATATGTTGGCACTCAAAGCCGATCGGACCAACCTCTTGCGCTGAATAGGTCGAGCGCACGGGGATGCCTTGAGACGTCAGAGCTTCGCGCAAGCCGGGATCGACCGCGTCGGCCACCGAGATCCACATGCGCAATCCAGCTCGCTTGAGAGTGACGGGGTCGACCGACTGCAGCAATGTTTGAAGGGTCCACTGCGCGGTGACCAGATAGCCGATCGGGTCGCGTTCAAGTTCCTCGCGGAACCGCTTCATGTCGGGTTCAAAATACTCAATCACTTTGTTCGCGCCGCAGCCGAAGAAGCTGCTCAGAGCGCCGAGCCACGCTTCAGATCTCGTGACCTTCAATGCCCCTTTATCCAGTTGCGGGGAATAGTCGATTTGCACCCGATTGAGTTTGAGATCGCGTTCTTCCAGAAAATATTCTGCGACCGAGCGAACGTGATTGTAGCGCGCGTTCATCGCCGACGCGAAGAATTTGACCGGTACGCCCGATGAGCCCGATGTCGAACTGTCGTTGACCGCGATCCGATCACTGGGGCGTAAAAGCGACCCCTCATCGGCGATCTGTTTGACAACGGTGCCGCGGTCAAGAATAGGAAGCGATGATAACGCCAAGCCTGAGAGTTTCCGCGCGCCAACTCGTTGGCGCCAAAATGGCGAACGCTCAGTTGCATGTTTGATCAGGTTTTTCAGTTGCACCGTTTGCCAGTGCTCGCGCGCAAGCGGATTTCCGGTTTCGATCGCGCCAATGTCGAGAATTGCCGAAAGAAAGTTTTTCGGCTCCGGATCGCAAAAAGTCATCGGCTTTTCGCTGAAAGCCCGTTCTCTTATCGGCAGGTCTGAGAAGTCGAGGCGCATGCAACTGTGGGCTTTGCTCAAACCCTGCTTTCAAGTCGGCAAAGCAGAACGATCCGTTTGCAGCCGATATCGATGTGAGGGTCCGCGGAGGCGTCGACTAGAAGTGGAAATTCAAACCGGCGCGGGCGACCTGATCGGTAAACTTGGTCGTAGCGAGAGTTTGTATGAACGATGTCGAGACCACCGAATCCAGTCTTCCAAGGTCCAAATAGAGATACTCGACTTTCCAAGTCCAACGTGGATCCCACGCCACGCCCTCAACGCCGGCTCCGGCTGTCCATCCAACATTCACGTCTGAATTAGAGAATGTAGCGGGCGCTCCGAGAACGGGAATGCTCGTTCCCGAGATCGACACATTGCCATATGCAAGACCGCCGGTCGCATAGAGCAAGATGCGCCGATCGAAGACATACCCTAACCGGCCGCGCACCGTGCCAAACCATTCGATTTTTGTCTGGTAGTTGGTGGTCACGCCCTCAGTGTCCACCGTGTCGAACCGCGTAGTGCTGGCCTTTGCCCCTGATCCCTGGATGTCTGCCTCAGCGCCGATAAGCCAGTTCGGATCGACCAGCCAGTTATAGCCGACCTGTCCGCCGCCAATGACACCACTCCCTGTGAGGGAATCCGACGCACCAATCGTCGTAGAAAGAAAGCCGGTAATGCCGAAGTCGGTTTGCGAACGACCCCAGCTGCCGCCGACATTGGCGCCCGCGTACCATCCCATCCAGGGAACAGATACAGGAGCTGGATAGGGCGGATTGACCCGTGGATCGCCTGCCAGCGCTTCAGCGCCAAATGTAGCCAAGGCGGTTGTGGCGAGTAATCCCAAACCGAGGCGGCGCATCCCAGTCCCCTAGCGATGAAGTCCCAGAATGTAACCGCGCGTACGGGAGGTCAAGGTGCCCCAGCCGAGCCCATTGTGTATGACGACCAGAAAGCAACGCGTAAGCCTTCACAACAGGACCGGGCAGATCCGAGCGAACGTCGAGTTCCATATTTCCGCAGATCCGCTTCGGGTCATAAGTGGACAATCAATCGGCGTACGCGTGCCCTGCGGCCGTGATAAAAGTACTGATGAGAAAAGTCGCGCTTGCGCTCGTTATCGCGGTGTTGCCAACCTGGGCTGCCGCGCAGCAAACCGATCGTCCGCCTGGTCACCCAAAAAAGGCTTCCAGGCCACATTCTGCTCGCAGCAATCCCTGCGCCGAGTATGGCGTAGGCTTCGTTCAAATGCCGGGTTCGAGTACCTGCATTAAAATCGGCGGAAGCGTTGGCGCCGAAGCGGGCGGAGGTTCACGCCGGTGAGTTCGCTAAGAGCGATGTCTGCTTCGGGCCAATAGCGGACATTCAAGAAGTTTTCAAAAGAGCACTGGTGCATTGGGACGCTTTGCAGATAGTGCTCGCCGACGTTTGGCTTTCGGATGTTTCACTTCACGCAAGTAGCGCCAGACTTTTTCCGACGTCACCGGCATACTGATTTCGGTCGAGGCACCGACGCGTGCGAGCGCGTCGTTGACTGCATTCAGCACGGCTGGAATAGATCCCGTGACACCAACCTCACCCGATCCTTTTACGCCAATCGGATTTTTTGTCGAAGGCGTCGGATGAAAATCAACGCTTAGCGTGGGAAGATTGGCCGCGCGCGGCAAACCATAGTCCATCAGCGATGCCGTGATCAGTTGGCCGTCATCGTCATAGGCAATCCGTTCCAACAGGACTTGCCCGATTCCCTGCGCTACCCCGCCATGAACCTGACCATGCACGATAAGCGGATTGATGATGGTTCCAACGTCGTCAACGGCGCAATAGGCAACGACGTTGACCTTTCCGGTCTCGGGATCAATCTCGACTTCGCAGATGTGACAACCATTCGGATGATGAAGACCAGGGGCAGTGAATTCACCGGTCGAGTCGAGTGTCCCGGGAACATCCGCCGGCAGATCGCGCAGGGTTCGCGCTCGCATGGCGAGGTCGGAAAGGCTGATCGAAATATCGGTTCCCGGCACGTAAAACGAGCCGTCACGAAATTCGAGATCGGCCTTGCTCACTTCAAGAACGTGCGACGCCAGCGCTCGCCCCTTCTCGATCACCGCGTCGCTGGCGATCGCGATCGCCGACCCGGCCATGATCATCGACCGCGAGCCGACACTCGCCAAGCCCTTCGGCAGGTCGGAACTGTCGCCCTCCTTTATGCGCACCCTGTCGAACGGGACGCCAAGGCGCTCCGAAACGAGTTGCGCAAAGCTTGTCTCGTGGCCCTGGCCTGACGATTGGGTGGCGGTGACCACAATCACCGTACCATTCGGCGCGAAGCGGATGTCCACACCTTCATACGGGTAGGCGCCAACACACTCGACGAAACAGGACAATCCGCGGCCCCTGATAAAGCCATTTTCGGTCGACACACGCGCCCGATCGTCGAATCCAGTCCAATCGGCAAGCGCCAATGCCTTGTCCAGCAAGCCTTCGAAATCTCCACTGTCGTAGGTTTGTCCGGATGCCGACTTATAGGGGATCGATTTCGTTGAAATGAGATTGCGGCGACGCAAATCGATCGAATCCATGCCGAGCTCACGAGCCGCCTGTTCGACTAAACGCTCCGTGATGTAGGCCGCCTGCTCGCGGCCGGCGCCGCGATAAGGACCGATCGGCGCAGTGTTGGTCAGCACCAGACTGATCTCTACGTCCAACAACGGAACGTCATACATCAACGGAAGTCCGTTGGTCGTATTGCGTATGGAAATATGCGCCCCATGGCACGAGCAATAGGCGCCGATGCCATCGAGAATTTTTGCTCTGATGGCGAGGAACTTGCCGCTTGCGTCAAGGGCAAGTGCGGCCCCAATGACAGCGTCTCGTGCATGGTTGTCGGAGAGGAAATGCTCCGTACGCGTTCCGGACCACTTCACCGGCCTTCCGAGCAGCTTCGCCGCATGAAGCACGGCAATATCTTCCGGATAAGGTTGCTCTTTGCATCCGAATGCTCCCCCGACATCAAACGTGCGGATCTGCATCTTCTCTCGCGGCATGCGGAAGACGTGATCGCACAGGACGCGGTGAAAGAAGTGTGCCCCTTGGCTCGCAGCAATAAGCGTGAAAGTGGCTTCGTTGGGCTCGTAAGAGCCGATGCAACTGCGTGGTTCGATTGGATTGGCAAGAACCCGGTTGTTGACAAGCTTCAACGTCGTCACATGAGCGGCTTTAGTGAAGGCCAATTCGACGGCAGCGCGATCGCCGTGACGCCAAGTCAATGCCACGTTGTTCGGTGCGTCGGGCCAAACCGTCGAGGCTCCGTCCGCGACGGCGCGCTCGACATCCGTCACCGCTGGCAGCGTTTCGACCTCGACCAGGACTTTCTCGCAGGCATCGATGGCCTGGGCGACCGTTTCGGCGACGACCAGTACGATTGGTTCGCCGACGTGACGTACCCGATCCTGGGCGAGCGCGGGACGTGGCGTATCGGTGGGAGGATCCATGGTGAAGCCGCCAAGCGGGAGATACGGGATGTAACCAACCCCGGCAGCGCGCAGATCCTCTCCGGTAATGACAGCGAGTACGCCAGGCGCGCTTAGAGCCTCGCCGGTATGGATGGCTCGGATCAATCCGTGGCCATGATTGGAACGAAGAAAGATCGCATGGGCCTGACCTGGCGCATTTACATCGTCGGCGAATGATCCCATTCCGGCAATAAATCGCCGGTCCTCACTGCGTCGCACCGGTTGGGAGATTCCGAACTTGTTTGTCATGACGCCACGACTATGACGACGGCAAAGTTAGCTGGCTGGAAGGACGGTGCGAAGAGTGCCCTGCTCTGCCCCGTTTCCTTGTAACAGCGAAATGCAAAACATATCCGCTTTTGGGGTCGATATATTCGCATCTAACCCAACGAACCTATCTATTAAACATCGAACAAATTTCTGCTTCGGCTTTTTGTTTATGAGATACGCTAGCGCTCCGATGTCCACTTTACCCCCGAATCCAGACATTGGACGACACCTGTGACTGGGAAGGAGAACTAAACATGAGTAAGGCGACAGCGTTTGTGGCGGGGGTGCTCCTCGCGAGCATGTTCTGGATCGTACTGGCGCAACAAAGCTATTGCGCTGGCAGCCTTGCAGATTGGCTGCACATGGGCGACGTGGAGGAGTGCCGATGAAACGGAGCGTAAGCAGCCGTTCGATCTGCACAAGTCAATGTCCGCTAAGGGCCGGAAGCCCTGAGCGCACCCTAGACATAGGCAACTTTTCTGCGATGCCTAAGCACTCATAGAGGAAGTGCGGGCCGCTACACTCAAGGCGGCGAGCCCGATTTCGCCATCAGTGACGTAGTGATTGATGTGCTCGATATGCTGGCCCGCTTGAACCTTACCGACGGGCCCAATGGCATTGTTACCCTGCAAGTCGGAAATGATAAAATCCCGCTCGGCGTTGGTATCGGAATCGGTCGCGTGCGTAATCTGGAATGTAAGTCGGGTTAGCGAGAAACCGGTATCCTTGGTCCCAGCTCCGATCCAGTAAACGCTGGCGTTCTGCGAAGGCCGATCGGTGTTTAACCAAAATTTCGGCGTGCCCCATGTGATATCGGCAAGCGCAGTATCCAAGGCCCAGAATCGAATGTGATGGCGCTTCCGAGGGCTGCCATCGATTGCCTTCTGAAAGCCGATGTCCTGGCCGCGTCCGAAAAGATAAAGCGTACTGAACGGTGCGGTCGGATAAGGTGAATTTAATACAAACGCCCGGGCCATACGCCACGAACTTGTCAATCCCAGTGGATCAGCCGTCGACCAACCGGCAGTCGCAAATGCGGCGCGAAGCTGTTCAAGTGTCCCCACAAGCACAAGATTGACGGGATCACCAGGCAGGCCATCACCGGTAATCGTATAACTAGGCACCCGTTTGTGCTGAAGAACTTTAAGACCCATTCGAACGACACGCGGAAGGATAATGTACGCTGTGGCTCCATAGGTGGCGGCCAACGCCAGGAACCACGGCAGTCTGCGATCCGCAAATTCAAACACAACAAAGACGATGAACCAGGCGCTAAAGATCCCTAGTCCGAAAATCACCAAACGTTGCAAAAAACGCTTCAAAGCTCTCATTGTTGGTCCGTCGAATCGTAGATCGAAAAATTGGTGATGGACACTATCACAGCGGATGTTTTGCAATTGAGCGGTATCGTTTTAGTCGAATAATTTTATCTAGTGTCACAACGATTGCGATGTTCTTTTACGGCCTGCAAAGTACGCTTTGCTCCCCGAAAGCGGACATGTGCGCGCAACTATGGATGTCTGCTAAGGGCCAAAAGCAGACATAGCGGCCCTCATTCGATCACCTCGTCAGCTACGGGCAGGTTGGCGCGGACGGCGGCCCGACGATATTGGTCGACAAAGTCAGGTCCATAAGAGAGGAAGTCGGTATATGGCCAACGATGACCTGCGCGATGAAATCGCGCGCATCGAAATTGACATCGAAGATCATGCCATCACCTTGGACGGGTGTCGAAAAGCCATGTTGCTTTCGAAAGTGGCCATTGCCGCTGGAATAATCTCCCTATCAGCATGTTTGCTCGGCGCGATCTGGTTTAATGCCGTGGCTGTGATCGGCGCGATGGCAGCCGTCATTGGTGGCGTAGTCGTTTTCGGATCAAACCTGACTACGTCCAAGCAAGCCACGTCAGCAATGGCAGCCCTTGAGCGACGCAGAGCCGAACTGATCGACATGATCAATCTTCGAACTGTAAATGAAGGCGATGAGCTTCTAAGGGCCCCACCATTCGGTGGTGGTTCTTCCCCCGATACCAGACATTAATCGACGCGATGAATATGTTCCGCCAAGGGCCAGCGGACATCGACCTGAACTTACTGTCTGCCGACCGTTCCACTCATCGCTACGTCATCCTGGAATTCGCTCAGGAACAAGCTGAGTGCTTTTTTCCCTGCACGAGTCGCCTCGTTTGCGTCGCTGAAATAAACCTCTGACTGTTTGACCGGGCTTTTCCTGCCGACGCGGTAAATCTGCCATTTGCACGGGCTTGGAGGTCGGCCCCCGCTTTTCACGACAACAGAAAAATCGGGATGGTCTGTCATTGATCTCTCAAAGGAACCCGTTTCAGAATGACGGAAACGGCCGGAACGCAGGACGTTGCCCGGGCTTCTTGGCGTCCAGCAGCTTCACCTTGCGCACGTCGGGAGGAATGAGGCCTTCGCGCTGTGCCTTCTTGCGCGCGAGCTTGCGCGCGCGGCGGATCGCTTGGGACTTCTCTCGGTTTTTGCGCTCCGAAGGCTTTTCATAGGAGCGCCGCTGCTTCATCTCACGAAAAACACCCTCACGTTGCATTTTCTTTTTCAAAACACGAAGGGCTTGATCGATATTGTTGTCGCGCACAAAAACCTGCAATTGATGTTCCTTTATCTAGAGGAAGCAGCGCACTCGCACAAAGGCAACCCGATTTGAACCCTACGCGCCGGGCGCGAGAAGACAGCGAAAAGATTACGCGGGCGCGAGCGTCAGTTGGTATTCCTCAGCGGTGCGCTCGAATGCTTCCGCCTGGTTCTTGATCCGATAAAGGACCCTATTGTCTCTCTCGACTGGCACCAATCTAATGATCTTGTATTGGCCGCTCGCAGCGTTGTACCGGAACGCACCTTCGAAATGAACGGCCTGGCCAATTGAATATTTATGCATCATCCGCCGGGGATCCGTCGGCAATTCGGTACCAAGTCTA
Organism: uncultured Alphaproteobacteria bacterium; assembly: GCA_963751535.1. GTDB lineage: Bacteria > Pseudomonadota > Alphaproteobacteria > Rhizobiales > Xanthobacteraceae > Pseudolabrys. Next base: position 28,865 of record CAVVUW010000004.1, on the reverse strand, counting down.
AACAATGTGCTGCTGCATGATACGTTGCGAGCACGATTCCGCTTGCTCCGCGAGAGATAGACACTCTTTCGCCTTGGCTCGGCAAAGATCGGCAGTGAACCGGCCGGACTCAATCGGAGACATAAAGCCATCCCGCCTTGTCCGTTGGTGTCAGTTCGGAGACGCCAGCGTTTTCGCGCTGGCGTCATTTTCAGAAACGGAAGCTAGACCGCTTGTAGGTTTGCAGCAGCGGACTTGCCACTGCGCGGATCGGCCTGCACATCGTATGAAAGCTTCTGGCCCTCGTTAAGATTATGCATACCAGCACGCTCGACCGCCGAAATGTGAACGAACACATCCGGGCCGCCACCGTCTTGAACGATAAAGCCGAAGCCCTTTTGGGCATTGAAAAACTTAACGGTACCTGTGGCCATAAATGGCCTCCTTATTAAACGCGCAAAGGCGTGGTTTCCCATGCAAACCATTCGCATGGGTCCTCATATCCGGGATTTTGCGTGTCTTGGGAGGGCCCTTAAGGCCAAAATTGCAAGTTCAGGCGCAATCGCGAACATCGCCTATGTAATGACTTTGTCCGTGTATTGCAATGATTGTCGCACGTCCGCGGTCATTAGCGGACATTCAAGCGTCCCGGGAGATGTCCGCCTACCCCCGAAAGCGGGAATGTACGGGGTAACTAGAGTTGTCCGCTCAGGGCCAAAAGCGGACATCGCGCCTCGTTCGATCACGCCCGCTGCGACATTGGGACATTAGCTAATGACGATACCGAGAGCTGCGACGGCCCGAAGATCCACAGGGATTGTAAAATTGATTAGGCACGCAAAACCCGCCGATACCGCTCACGGTTGCCCTGCACTGCTCAATAGTGAAAAAGCCGCAGTTTGTGGCACCGCCAGCCATTCCCCCATATTGGGCGCACCATCGGGTATTATCGCACGGCAGCGCATTGGCTGGCGTCTGCGTCAGCACTACGGGCGTAACAAGGAGCGCAGCCATAACATTCGTCGCGAAGCGCATCGTAAGGCCTCCTAAGTTGTTACCCTAACTTACACCTGTAGGCTGATGTTCATTCCGGCATTGGCCCTTGGTCCAATTCAAGAACTCTTTTCAGGCACGACTATCCGTCGTGATGCAAAGCAGCAACGTTCGCTTTGGGTCATTGGCGGACATTCAAGCGCCCCAAGGAGATGTTTGCCTTACCCCCGAAAGTGCAAATGTACGGGGTAACTAGAGTTGTCCGCTCAGGGACAGAAGCGGACGTTGCACTTGTAGTTCGATAGACCGAAACAGACCGAACGGTGCTTGCAAACGGCCCCGAAGGGATACATTTAGTTTGTATGACCGATATTCTGGATATTGCTCGTTCGAGCCAAGAAGAACCAAAATTGATTGTCCGCAAAGCCCCTCATGCCGCCGTGTGGTCGGTATGGGCGGTGCTTGAAGGCATCCCACCCGAGGAAATCTTCGAGGGGTCTTCTGAGGAAGAGGCGTCAAGCTGGATCAATACCGGCGGTCAAGCTTGGCTTGAAGAACGCAGGCGAAAACGTAACGCTTAGCGCTGATGCGCGAACTGAAGCTATATGTACAAGTGAAGGCCCGCGCAGGAATAAATACTAGTGCACTAGCGGGCACTGACCAATTTCGGTTCCCACGTCGGCGGTTTCCTTCCAGAGTTTTTGTAGCTCATCTCCAGTGAGAACATCGCTGATCTTGAGATTGGGATTGGGACACGCCTTGCTTATGCGTTGGTAGAATTGGCCAACGTGCCCTATTCGAGCAAGGGTTTCCTCATTCAGCTTTCCGGACTTCGCCAAGGCTTCGAGTTTCATGCGATTAATCTTGCCGCTCATCAATTCATGATAAGAAAATGATTTGGTGCTCATTTGGCGCCTTCCTCGCACGCGATCTCTAGACGTTACTTTTGTCCACCAATTCGCGCAGCAATATTCTCGCCAATCTCTCGGGAGCGTGACCCCCTATTTGAGTCGTCTTGCTCCCGAATGACGTTCTAACAGTCACCATTCTGTCGGAGAACTTGTACGAAGCCTTGGTAATTTTGCCGCCGTATACGTCCGTTATCTCTCTCCAAACTCCAAGACTTATTAAGCGGCTCTCCCATGTTTCAGTTCCTTTGGCTCATCAAGCTCGGCGCCGGATAAAATCAAGCTCAGACATCACTAACATTGAGATCGTAAGTGCCCCTCCGTCCTCGGGCATAGACCTTGGCGGCAATTGAGTAGATGCGATCACGGTTGAGGTCGAAGGCGCGCAGAATATCCATCGCATCGAGTTGAAGGTCCGGCTCCATCTGTTTCAATGCATCAGCCATTATAAAGAACGAACGCTCCATTGACTTGTCATATCCCCAAAAACGCACCGCCCGCCGCGTCGCATCGTAGCTGCGGCTGCGGTTCGGAAAATTGATCGTCATATTTAATACCCTGACAAGGCAGACGACGGGCCGCCAAAGTGGCGGAATGATCCATTCAGGCGACAGTCATATATGGTGATGAATTGCGAGAACCACAGGGGTAAGCGACCGTTTGCCTGAAATAAAGATCGGCTGCATCGATTCCGGCGTTCGGTGGAGCGCCCAATTCGTGGAATTGCGTCGAAGTCGTCGCAAGTCGGCTTGATCGTCCAACAAACTGAAATAACAGTAGTGGAGCGGAAACCCGCTCGTAGGAGCAAGGAAACGATGTTCACGCGTGACGCCAAGCGCGTGCATCTGCCAATCAGAATCGGCGATGTCCGCTTTGGGTCCTAGCGGACATTTCGAGGAGGTCAACGTCCGTTTTACCCCCAAAAGCGGACATGTGCGGTGCAACTCGCGATGTCTGCTGTGGACCAATAGCGGACATTCAGACGTGTCTCCGGCAGGTGTTATTCGCTATACTAAGAACGCAGTCCAAAGGACGAAAGCCATGGGTGCCACATTACGAGCCACAACTTTTGTGATCACGAGCGCTGTTGTCACACTATCGAGTGCTGCAAACGCGAACCATCGCCACGAACAAGGGTACGGCGGACACATTCGCTGGTGTTCGACAGCTTCGGCGAGTTTTGGTTTGCCCTACTTTTACCCTTGCGGCCGTTATCGCTATAGCGGCTCCGGCTACGGGGCATACAGTCCTAACCGCTATGTGTATGGAGCGCACGAGCGGTACAGCTACCAAGGATTCTGGGGGAATCACGGATTCGCTCACCAGCCGTGGTGGTCACGCTGAAGCGGAGTCTGTGCTGTTCGGCGCGTCTTGGTCGATTACCTTCTGCGTGTAGCTTTGGCGGCACGCGCTGTCGCTGTGGCCGCAGACGATCGGTAGTCCAGCCGCAGCGTCAGGCAGCAGGCTGAGCCGCCGCTGCGCTGAAAGACCGTGAGAGGCGCCTCCACCACTTTATACCCGCGCTTTTCGAGCCGCCCTCGCAGCGTCTCGCTGCAGCTCGACAGCAGAATGGTACGCTCGAAGCTGACTGCATTAGCTGCAAAGCACGCGGCGTCTTCTGCTGCTATCGCAATGCGCTGCTCTGGCGCGACGCGCGCATGAATCTGTGCCAGCCCCTCTGTCGTGAAGGCGGCCGGATGATACATCACGGCACCACACGGCAGCGGACTGAAACAGGTGTCGAGGTGGTAGAAGGCTGGGTCGGCAAGAGGGAGAGCGACGCACGGCACGCCGAATTGCGCGGTAACAACCTCGCGCGCCTCCACTCCTGAGCGGAAGCCACAACCCATCCAGAACAGCCGCCGGTGCGCGTCCCAGAGGCAGTCGCCGGCGCCTTCGAGCGTCACTCCCGAGGGCAACGTGGCGACCTCGCCGATCAAACCGCGCGAGCGCAGGGCCTGAAACGCCGCGGCATAAACCGGTTCCTCGCCCTGCCGCTGCGGGTAGCGAAAACGCGCGAGCAGTGCCTTGCCATCGAGCACCACAGCGGAATTGGCGGTGAAGACGAGATCGGGCAAGCCACCCAACGGCTCGACCAAATCGACGCTGGCGCCACTGGAACAGAGCGCGTCGAACAGGCCGTCCCATTGCCGCTGGGCGGTGGCGTGCAGCGCGTCGCCGCTTTCTTGCCAAGCGGCCGGATTCATCCAGGGATTGATGCTGTAGGTAACAGCGAAGTGTCGCGGCCGGCACATCAGGAAATGCGGCCGCGGATCAAATTTATCTGACGTGGTCATCCCCTGCCGAGAACCTTTTTTCTTTGACCCTGCGTGTGCGCCACATGACGCCCAAGATATGGACTCGGCGCGCGAACGCAACGGTCGATGCAGGAAACTCACCGCGGGTCGCTCGTTATACTCGCGCGCTGGAACTACCTGCAATTATCCAGCGATCGTGCCCCACTTCGAAACGAGTTGCTCAGCCCCGCGTTGCGACACTGCAAAAATCGTGAAAGTCGGGTTCGACGCGCCTTCAGTCGGAAATAAGCCGGGGCCGGCAACCCATAGATTGCTGATCTCGTGGGTTTGCCCGTAGCTGTCGGCAATCGAGTCGCCGGCGCCAGTGCCCATAATGGTGCCGCCGAACAAATGAATCGTCGGCTGATTGCCGCGTGCCGACCAGAATTCCTTGGCACCGGTGGCCTTGGCGATTGTCAGCCCTTCCTCGAAATTGGCGTTCCACAGCGCGACAGCGTCCTGATCAAAGCTATGAACGATCTTGGCGAGCGGCATGCCAAACTCGTCCTTGCCGTCAGCGAGCTCGATGCGGTTTTCAACATTCGGCATTTCCTCGCCAAAGGCGGTTAAGCGGGTGATGCCACGCTTGGCGCTCTTCATGAAATCGGTGAGCTTGGGCCCGAATAAATCCAGCCGCGCATTGGCGAAGCCGCCGAGGTCGCTGGTCTTAAGCGCGGTGCCGGCGACAATAAAGGTGCTGCCGAACGCGTCCTTCTTACTGGTCTTGTCGTAGCGATCGTACGACATGTATTGCGCGCCGACGGTGCCCATGTGATTTTCGACATCTTCGTCGAACAGCGCCCAGGTGCCCGAAGCGTAGTGTGCCATCATGTATTTGCCCAGCAGGCCGCTTGAATTGGCGAGACCTTTTGGGTGCTTGTCGGTCGCCGAGATCATCATCAGACGCGGATTCTGCGCGGACCAGGCGGCAAGGACGACGACGCTCGCCTCTTGCACCTGCTTTTCTCTTTTGGCGTCGTAATATTCGACGCCCGTCACCTTGGTGCCCCCTGGATTGGTCAACACGCGTGTAACGGTCGACAGCGCCCGCACCTCGGCGCCCGCTTTCTTGGCGTCCGCAAGATAGGTGACCTGCGGATTGGCCAGCGCGCCGATCGGGCAACCGACATGGCACCAGCCGTCATAGATGCAGGCCGGCCGGCCCTTGAATTCGGTCGAGTTCATGCCGACCGCCGCCGGCACCATACGGATGCCGGCCGCTTCGCAGCCCTTCTTCCAAACATCACCATTGCGAAAGGTTTTCATCGGCGGCATCGGATAGGGTTCACCCTTCGGCCGCCAAATTTCCTCAGCCTTGGCGTCGCCGGACACGCCAATCTCCGCCGCAACCTTGTCATAGTAGGGCGCGATGTCCGCATACGAGATCGGCCAGTCGAGGCCGCGATTGTATTCACTCTTCACCTTGAAATCGTTCGGCATGTAGCGCGGGAAATTCGCGAAATAGTGCAGCGCCGCACCGCCAACACCCCAGCCGGCCTGATAGGCGTAGCCGTAAGGATTCTTGCCCTCGAGCAGAAATGGAATGCCGGCCGGTTTGACTCGCCGACCCCAAAAATCCGAGCTGATTAGATCGCTGAGCTGCCAGTCGGGCCCAGATTCCAACAACACGACCTTCTTGCCGGCCTTGGCCAGCACCGAGGCGTACAAAGTTCCCGAAGCACCCGCGCCGACGATGACGACATCTATTTTTTCGTTTGCCATGTCACCACCTCTTCTCGGGCACAATGTGGGGCATGTAGGGAATGCCGAGCGTCGCATAGCCTTCCACCGTGCCGTAGACGACGTCGACGGCATCGCTGCGTAGTATGAGGTAGACGAAGGGACCGGCGGGACCTTGCCAGCCGTCGATCTTGTTCTGGCGCATCAAATCGACGAAGGCGGACCGTTCGTCGTCTTTGAGTTGGGCAAAGCCACGGTCGCTGTTGTGCGCCTTGCTTGCCTTATCCACGGCGCCGAGCGCGGCGCGATAGAAATTCGCATAAGGCGGCCGTACGTTGAGAATACGCGCTTCGAGTAGAGCCTCGCCGGGCGGGACCGAAAGCTGCTGATCGACGAAGTGCGAGATGCCAGCCTGTTTCGCGCCGGGCACTAGCGTTTCGCCCATAGCCTCCAGTGTTTCAACCTGCTCCGGCGTCAGCGTTTTGAACGCAATATTCTGCGCCCGGGCCTGGCGCGGTGAGAGCAAAACCTTGGCACCGCCTGCCGTGAATACAAGCGCACTTAGTGCCGCGCCCTTCATGAGAGCGCGCCGCTCAATCTCGGACATGGTTTTCCCCCTCGAGTGCCTTGGAGTTCTCCTGATGCGTCTTAAATTTTCTTGAATGATAGCGATTTGCTGGCTCCTCCGTAAGTCCAGATGCGAGGGACCCTCGCTAGATCGTTCGACGTCCGGATCTAACGCAGACACGCAAGCCCATGTCCGCTTTGGGTCATTAGCGGACATTGCGCGAGGTCTGAGCGGTATTTATTCGATCACCTCGTCGGCGGCCACAAGCAGCGATGGCGGAATCGTGAGGCCGAGCGCCTTTGCGGTCTTGAGGTTGACGATCAGCTCGACCTTCGTTGACTGCTGGACCGGCAAGTCTGCAGGCTTCTCACCGTTGAGAATGCGACCTGTATAGACCCCGGCCAGTTGGAATGCGTCGGTGAGACTTGCGCCATAGCTGATCAATCCGCCAGCGCCTGTGAACTCGCGGTATTGGTAGATCGCCGGAAGCGAGTGCCGGAGCGCCAGTGCGGCGAGTTGCGCTCTCCGGCTATTGAAGAATTGGTCGGAACCTATCACGAGCCCGCCGACTTGCAGTCCGTCCAAAGCCGCAAAAGCCGCCTCGATCTCCCCGTCATTGCTCGCACGAAGAATGTGAAGCCTTATCCCGAGCGTGCGAGCCGCTACCTGCGCGTCTCTCGCCAGAGGCTCCGAAATAACAGGGTTGGTCGGATTGATAAGTAGCGCAACAACACCGGCCGCAGGAACTATCTGGTGCAGCAACTCCAGTCGTTTCGGCCCTACCTCCGCGTTCAGGGTGGCAACACCCGTTACATTGCCGCCTGGCCGGTTCAAAGAAGGAACCAATCCTGCAGCGATCGGGTCGGCTCCTATCGCGAAGATGATCGGAATTGTTGTGGTCGTCGCTTTCGCGGCCAGTGCGGCCGCAGTGCTGCCGGGCGTGACAATCACGGTCACTTTCTGACGAACTAAATCCATTGCCAACTCGGGCAATCGATCATTGTGTCCATCCGCCCAGAGATATTGGATGGCGACGTTCTTGCCCTCGACTTGGCCTGTACGAGCCAGGCCGTTGCGGAATGCGGCAACGAAAGGCGCGGATCCGTCAGGCGAACCAACATCGAGATATCCAATCACCGGCATTGCTAGCTGCTGCGCGCGCGTCGCAAGCGGCCACGAAGCCGCAGCGCCCGCAATAACTTTGATGAAATCGCGCCGCCTCATTTCCCATCCTGAGGATTAGGACCGAGGTATCGTATCGGTTTGTGCTGGAGCCCGCGCATAAAATCGCTGTTATCGCGCCTGTCGAAGCCGATGCTATCCGACCGCCGCCGGTGTCGATATGCTCCCTGCAAAACCTGGGAGACCGCTTGTCCGGCCTGCGCATTTACGGCATCGCCCGCACCCGCGCGTTCCGAGCGCTTTGGATGGCCAATGAGCTCGGGCTCGACTACGAGCACCTGCCGATCGAGATTGGCGCTGACGGCGCCCGCTCGCCGGAGTTTCTCGCTATCAATCCTAACGGGCGCCTGCCCTTCATCGCGGACAACGGCTTCGTGCTTTTCGAGTCGCTTGCGATCACGCTCTATCTCGCCAAGAAGCACTCCAATGGCAAACTCTATCCCGGCACGCTGGAGGGTGAGGCAAGCGCCTGGCAGTGGAGCTTGTGGGCCGTCACTGAAGTCGATCGCGGCGTCAACATCTGGTCGCTGCACGCCATCCGCCTGCCGGCGGCCGAGCGTGATGCCATAAAGCGCAACGAGGCCCTGAAGGTTTTGGCGGCCCCGTTCGAGGTTCTCGACGCGGCGGTAGCCAAACAAAAATATCTGCTCGGCAACGATTTCACGGTGGCCGATCTCAACGTTGCCGCGGTCATTAGCCGCGCGGTCGACATGGACCTTTCTGGGATACCGAACCTCAAGGCCTGGCTCACGCGCTGTCTCGATCGGCCGGCCGCCCGAAAGGCACTGGCGCTCAAGGCGAAAGCCGACAATGAAACGCCGGCGGAGGTAACCCGGCGCATCGCCAAAATCAACCGCCTGTGAGGCCCAAGTACGACGTGTTCGACGTCGGTATCGCCGTCGCGCTTAATGTCCGCTTTGGCATAAGCGGACATCAAGAAAGATGATCGAGTGCGAACAGAAAGACCGCCTCGCGGCGGTCTCTCGAAGGTCGTGACACGCTTTCCGATCCCGCGGTTCTGGCTGCTCGAGATTATGCTGCCAGCGATTTCTGGACGGCTTTCGCGGCGTCGCGGATGACGTCCAGCACGGCATTCGGCTGGGAGAGCATCGGGACGTGACTGGAGCGTAACTCTACGACTGTGGCGCCCATGCGCTTTGCAGCGAAGCGATGCAGGTCTGGTTGAACGGTGCGATCTTCGGTGGCCACAATGAACCAACTCGGCTTCGACCGCCAAGCGACACCGTCGACCTTTTGAGTGAACAGGTCGGGGACAGGCACGGCTTGCGTCGCCCAGACAATCTTCTGCTCAGCCTCGGGCAGATCACCCGCGAAACAACCAATACCGTCGGGCTTTAGCCAGATGCGTCCATCAGCGACTTCGATGTGAGAGAATACCTCCGTGACGGGAAACTTCTGCTGCTGGCTTTGCGAGGTTTCGGTTTCGTCGGGTGCGAGGGCCGAGATGTAGACCAGGGCGGCGACGCGCTTGTCCACTCCGGCATGGGTGATCAGGGTGCCGCCGTAAGAGTGGCCGACAAGGACAATGGGACCACTCACCCGCCCGAAGCAGCGGGTGACGCACTCCACGTCGCTTTTCAGGGAGTCCAGGCCATGCTGGGAGCACATCACATCGTGCCCATCCGCCTGCAGTGCGGGGATCAGCTTCTGGAAGCATGAGCCATCGGCCCAAAGTCCGTGGGCGAATACGATGCTCGGTTTGCTTGGCTTAGCCATGTTTCGCTCCATTGATGAAGTGGTGTGAAACAAAGTCGCCTTCAATTGCGGACATACGGTGGCCGGGCCTTGGATCGAAAACCAAGACTTTGGGCGGATGAATTGGCGCCCAGCGTTCGGTAATGTTCGATAGGGGCCAAAACAATGTCCTACACTGTCTCGACCTTGTTACTTCGCAACCTCCATGACGTGTTCGGGGAGATTGATCCCGTGCGTCGACGCGCGGTAATCGACGAGATCTTCCACGAAGACGAGCTTTGCGATGCCCAACGGTTTACCGAAACGCCCTTTCGGCAGATCGACTAACCGGCCACAGCGTCTTGATATTGCCACGCCGCGTACACATATATGATTGGCAACTTAATTTTACTTGCGTTCTTTTGTGTCACCAGACGTCGTGTTGGTGATACTGGTTATTGCCGTAGCATGCTGCACTAGCGGCTAGGCATAGCTTTCTCTCGCAGCGGGACGGCTGCCCGCAGAAATGCCCTCATGCGCATCTTCATTTTTAAGTCGGAGACAAGCCCGGACTTGCGTGCGTTTTCGGACGATCAGGGTGGCCATACGCTACCGGCGCAATTCCGGCCCTGGCACGCGATTGGCGTCGTCCGCCCGGAGGCAATGCCTCCCCACAATCTAAGCCGCGATCTCATTGAGGCATCGATTACAAAATCCGGATTCCAATTGTGGCGAACGAAAAAGTGAATGCAAAGAGCAATTTTGTATCGGCAGAATAGTCTGGAGGTTGGCGTGGACAGATTCGATTACAATGCACCGGCCGAATTGTATCCGGGGCGCAATCGCAAGAGCGCCAAGAAGTTCAGTTATCGCCGCTTCGAAACAGCAGCCGATGCGATTTGGTTCGCGGTAGAGGAACTGCCTGAGCTGTTGTTACTCGGCGCGTGCATCGAGATTGACGAACGGCGTCTCAACTACAAGGACATTCAAGCACTCTACGCGAGCGAGCAATATCCGCTCGAAAAAAGGAGCTTTGCGTGAATACAAAGAAGCCAGCTCTTGCGATGAAAGAGCCAACAGGTGAGCAGCCTGCGAGCAACGATACGCACAGGCCGAAAAATCGGTCAGCCGGCACCCTTCCATCCGAGGGCTATGTTCTCGAGATTGACGGAAAGTTCAAATCGGAATTCGAGAGTTCGGAAGCGGCGATGAAGTCGGCCTTGGAGCTCAAGAAAAAATATCCACAAATCCAGGTTAATGTGTACGACGCAAAAGAGCGTGCGCGAACGCTGGTCGAACTGACCGAGAAATCAGGTTCTTCTGCTGTTCCTGCCTGACCTGTGCCCCTTCGCGACGCTGTGGGCGGTTAAATACAAACGAGGATAACTCTCGAGAAAGCGTCGGATTCACCGTACAGCAAGCACGCATCGGCTTATAGCTAGTGAGTGCATTTACTGAGCCTGGTGAGCTATGCCTGACAGACCTTCCGACGAGGACGTTAGCCATCAAATCCTCGGCATTTTCGTGCGCCACCGGATACCGGCGAGCGGCATACTTCAGCGCAATGATTTTTTCGACGTACGCGACGGCGATTTTCAGCGCGGGCTCAACAAGGCCATCGCGAACAACTGGATCACGGTCGATCTGCGCAACCGTTACCGTTATCAACTCACGGCAACGGGTTATGCCGTGGGGCGGATGATCGGCCCGGGACTTAGTCAACCGACGAATTTCGTAAGGCCATAGAAGCTGGTTGGGCCATTAACGGACGGGGCGCTATGGGCCGTTCATGGCGCGTCTTTTCCGTCGTCGGCGAGGCCATACACCATTTGCTCGGCGGCAAATCCCGCGACGGCAAAGCGGCCGATCGGTTGTAAGCCACCGTCGCGGCAGTGATCGACGAAATCCTCTGAAGCGAGGATGGTTCGGCCCAAGCGGCCGGCAAGTTTCTCAAGCCGCGCCGCCAGATTTACCGCCGGGCCGATGCAAGTGAAATCCAAGCGGTTGCCGCTGCCGATATTTCCGAACAGCACGTCGCCGACATGCAGCGCCAGACCAAAGCGCAGACCGCTGCCATCGCCGTCAATCGCAGAGAGCGCGGCAATCTGATTGCGCGCTGCTCTGCCGGCTTTCAGTGCGGCGGCGCAGATCGTCGAGTAGTCGCGCTCGGCGCCGATTTGAAAGATCGCCAACAGTCCGTCGCCCATATATTTGAGCACTTCGCCGCCATGCTCGACGATCGCCGGCACCTGGCAGTCGAAATAGCGATTGAGCAGATCGACCAGATTCTGCGGCGGCAGCGTGTCGGCCAGCGTGGTGAAGCCGCGCATGTCGGACAGCCAGATCGCTGCGTGGATCGCCTCGGTATCGCCGCGGCGAATATGTCCCGCGAGCACGCGCTCGCCGGCATTCTTGCCGACATAAGTGGTCAGGAGATTGCCCGCGACGCGATACCAGGCGCGGATTTCGGCGACCCGCGCCAATGGCGCTATCAGCGACTGGATGACCTCGATCTCGGTATCGGTAAACCCGCCGGGCTGCCGTGTTGCCCAGGACGAGAAATGCACCTCGCCGCCGGAGAAATGCAGCGGCGCCACGACATAATCGGTGACGCCTTCGTCGCGCAGGTCGTGCAGGACCGGGTAGTCCATCACGCAGTCCGGATCGGCGAGTCGCCGCCGAAAGGCCTCGCCCGTATTGCTCACGTGCACCATCGGACTGTCGAGAAAAGACTGGCGCTCGAGCAGATCAAAACTGCCGTCGGTGACCGCCGTGCCGGTCTCCGGATGCCAAACGAACCGGCGTCCGACGATCTCCGGATGCAGCGTGCGCACGAACACAGTGACGCGCCATAGCGGCAATCCGGCTGCGGTCAACCGCTCGCAGAGTTCAGTCAGCACTTCCTGCGACAGCGGGGCGTTGCGCGCGCCGTGGACGAGCCACTGAACGACCGACTGGACCGATAGCGAAGGAGGCTTCACCACTCCACCTCAGATTTAAATCCTTGAAGAAGTCGCAGCCTTTGTCGTCAATCATTTCCGAAGTCCGCCGAGCGCCAAATGTCAGACCCCGACCTTATCTGCTCATGCGCTTTTCGATGGCTGACAGCGCTCTCTTATTCGCTTTCATGATGCGCCGCTCCCCTTCACATGTGCTCATCTGGTTGGCTGCGAGGCAGTTCTCATAGTCCGCAACGGAGCGTTCGTACTCCCGGCGTGCGTCTTCGCCCGGCCTATCTGTTGCGCATGCCGAAAGCATGCCTGCGGCTGCTATAATCGCGACCCTAACTGCAGACCGAATGTTCATCACGTATCCCTTGGCGCACCCAGGTGCGGGGTGCATTTTTAAGTGCCATTTCCTGGCGAAACTGGGCCACTAACGGGCATTTCTCGCAGAAACCTTAATTGTTGCATCAATCGAGCAAATCATTGATAAGTAAGCCTTAGCGGCTTTAGCCCCGGGTTCCATTGAGTGGGCTAGATCGAGTTGGCTCTGCCACTGTCGTGCCGCACTCTGCATGTCAGCGTACTGTGGGAAGACGGCGGTAACATGTTGCGGACCCGCTGCCGACATTCGTGTGTAAAATTCGCCGTGAGGGGACGATTTGCAAAAAACGCGATCCTTGCAACTTGCCTGTCTTGTAGCCGCATTCTCAATAGCCGCGGCTTACCAGATTATTTCTGGGAAGACGACGAGCGTCGCTTCACCCGAAGACGCAGATGAGATGGACGTCGGTTCAGTAGCGTCGAGCAACTTCGTCACGTCCGCGTTGCCTGTCCCACGTGGGCTGTCGCTCTTACGCAAAGGGGAAATTAGCTCCGAGGCCCTGGAAAAAGAGCAAGCCAGGCTGGAAGCGGCCTTCGATGCGCTCGAACAACAAATAAGAACAAACGCGGTGGAGCAACGAGCAAGAACAGATGCGCTTGAACAAAAAATAAGAACAGCCGCTCTGGAACCACAAGTACGAATGGACTCAGTTCAAAATTATTCTCCTGTTGCGGCGCCTCTCAAGCGCGACTTCGCACATCTCGCTTATTACGTTTTTTCTGAAATCCCACCTGACGAGAAGCCGGCCGACACTTTTTTAGGGACGATAAAAGGCGTTCCAGTCGGAACACCTGTTGAGGAGATCAAACGCGCCTCTGATGCTTTCGGTCTGGATTTCAGCTTTATGAAAGCGGTGGCTAAAATCGAGTCCGGCTTCAATCCGAAGCAACGCACTGGATCGTATATCGGGCTATTCCAGCTCAGTAAGTATGAGTTCAGACGATACGGTTCAGGAAACATCATCGATCCGCGCGACAACGCCATTGCCGGTGCTTACAAATTTGCGACGGAGGCTTTGCTCTTTGAGTACAGTACCGGCAAAAAACCGACTTTCAGTGATCTGTATTTGATTCATCAACAAGGATGGCAAGGGGCCGCAGAACACGTTGCCAATCCGAAGCGCATCGCCTGGAGATCAATGTGCGCCACCGAAGAAGGCAAAGAAAAAGGTGAACGATGGTGCAAACGAGCGATCTGGGGCAACACACTTCCCGCTATCAAACAAGCTTGGAAATCAGTTGATAAGCTGACCTCCGCTGCATTTGTTGGCATGTGGCAGCAACGCGTTACCGATCTGTATTCGCGCTATTCATTGGCGACTACGAAAAATTGAGACTTGTGCACGGCGTGATGTTCGCTTTGGGTCATTAGCGGACGTGTGCGGTCAAACTAACGATGTCTGCCAAGGGCCAATAGCGGACATCGCGTCGTTCATTCCCTGTCAGCGGTCAAGGCTCCGGCAATAGCTGATAAGCTTATGTGCGGAAGCAATCATCTAGATAAATCACGGCCCGAACCACGCAAGGCTCTTCATTTGGCTATGCCGGGTGTAGGACCAAAGGGGTCTTTCGGCTTTTCCTCGATCCTTGCTGCTTGCAAGCATGAGAGCAGCTCGGTGTAGTTTGCAGCCCCTCCTGTCGTCACGATGTGGACGCAACGTGACGCATCCGACTGCTTGAATTGCGGCCACAGCTTTGCAAGCTGGTCACGCGCTGCCTCTTCGTCTTGCATGCACTTTGCACGCGTCTCCACAGCGCCGGACCCACGACAGGCCGCAGTGAGGTCGAATTTCGGCATCTCGGCAGCTGCCACGGTCCCAATTCCCATTACAAGCGCCGTCGTTACCTGGGGCAATCTGAAATGGAGCATGATTTCCTCACGCCGTGTTTTGAGTTGTTGAAACGCAAATGCACGCGTCCGTCACGTTGCAAAGCGATTCTTCGCTTTCGTCGGCACTGGTCCAGTTGCCCTTAGGGCCATAAACGCCGAATTAACATACGGTGGTCGATGTCCGCTTTGGGTCATTAGCCGACATTGCGACAAGCCCGCGCGAAGCCCGCTTTACCCTCAAAGCGGACGGTGGTCAGGGTCTTCCAATTCCGCGCTTAACCCTTGACCGCGCCCTGGGTCAATCCGGACACCATATATCGTCTAAACGTGTAATAGATTGCCGCCGGCGGCAGCGCGTAGATCAGGCCGGTCGTCATCAACAGTTCCCACGGTGAATCGTCCGCCGCCAGAAAATTGCCGAGGCCGACCGGCAGCGTCACGGCCGTGTCTTTCGACAGCAGCAGGAAGGCGTAGAGATATTCATTCCATGCCAACAGCAACGCATAGGTTCCGATCGCAACAAGTGCCGGTGCCATCAGCGGAACATAGACGAACCAGAACAACTGCATTGGTGAGGCGCCGTCCATAATCGCCGCCTCGTCGAGCTCAACCGGCAACTGGTCGGACGACTGCTTCAAAACCCAGATCGAATACGGCGCGGCGATGGTCACCATTGCTAAAATCAGCGCCCATTGGCTGTTGAGCAGACCGTACAATCCCATCGTGCGATACATCGGCACGGCGAGGAACGCTGCGGGAATGAAGTAGGTGAATAGAGCGAGGTTCATCACGACGCGCCCGCCTTTAACCTTCAGGCGGCTTATCGCGAAGGCCGCGCCGGTTGCAACCAGCAAAGTAAGCGCGCCGGTTGCCACAGCGATCAGCAGCGAATTCCAGAGCTGCTGCCAGAAATGGTGGAGATAGTAGTGCTCCTGTTTGAAAACCACCGCGAAGTTATGCAGCGTTGGATGGTCCGGCCATAGTTTCCCGGAGAACGCCGATTCCTTTGGCGAGATCGCAAACAGGAATAAATGATAGATCGGCAACAACGTCCAAATCGCCACGGGAATGCCGACCAGCAGCAGTTTTGCTTCCGTTGTGACAGCACCGAGAGTCGGCCGTTTCATTTCGACAATCGCTTCATCATGAAGAACACCAGCGGAAGCACGAAAGGCAGGGCGACCATGATGGCCGCCATCGACATGTCAACCTGATCGAGCCGCAGATAGCGGATGCCGAGCGTCGCGAGAACGTGAGTGAGGTCCGCCGGGCCGCCGCCGGTCAAAAGATAAACGCTGTTGAAGTCACCCAGCGTCCAGATCATCGACAGAATTGTCGAGGTGATATAGAGCGTGCGCAAGGAAGGCCATGTCACGTACTTGAATTTTTGCAATTTGGTCGCGCCGTCGACGGAGGCCGCCTCATATAGATCCTCCGGGATTGCCATCCGGCCGGCGATCAGGATCAGCGTCCAGAACGGCAGCGATTTCCAGATATGAACTGCGATCGCCATCGACAGCGCGATGGAAGGATCGTTCAGCCAATTCGGACCGTCCTCGCCGGTGACGCGGAAGATCAACGAATTGATCACGCCCCATTCCGGGTTAAGCATGAAGCGCAGTGACAGGATGGTCGGGATCGATGGCACCGCCCAGGGCAGTATGAACAGGACCGACAGCCACTTGATCCAGGTGCGCGCCTGGATGAAGAAACCCGACAGCAGTAGCGCGATCACCATCTTGATATTTATGCCGATCACAAGAAACACCAGGGTGTTCACCGCCGATCGCGCAAAGATCGGATCGTCAAACAATTCGACGTAGCTGTGTGGATGGCGCGCGATCCAGAACCCGTAACCGACCGGATAGACCACGAACAGAATGAATATGATGACGTAGGGAACGATCAGAATCGCGCCCCAGGTCTGCCACGGTGTCAGCCACCTGGCAGGAACAACCTGCACGGTGCTCGATTCCGGAAGCGTAAGCGTCGACGCCATCGATGGACCGGAAAGGTTGAAGCCGGCCACGCGGG
Source organism: uncultured Alphaproteobacteria bacterium (assembly GCA_963751535.1). Classification (GTDB taxonomy): domain Bacteria; phylum Pseudomonadota; class Alphaproteobacteria; order Rhizobiales; family Xanthobacteraceae; genus Pseudolabrys. Next base: position 12,372 of record CAVVUW010000004.1, on the reverse strand, counting down.
GGCCGGCTTCGGTTCGATCAGCCTGCGACCTGTTTGATGCGAGCGATCATTTCGTCCACGGCTTTGTCGACCGGGATCTTGTCGTTGAGGACACGGTTCGCCGCCTTGGCCCACACATTTTCGTTGTTGAGAATCGTGAACTTGTAGTTCTTTGTGAACTCGAACGATGTCGTGCCGGCCTTGAATTGGTTATAGACCGCCTTGCGGTGGTGGTCGGCCTGCCAAAATGGCGACTCCTGACCCTGCTTCGTCACAGGGAACCAGCGTCCGAGCGACCCTTCGACATAAGGTGTCAGGTTTTCTTCCTGCAGCATGAATTTCAGGAAGTCCTTGCCCTTCGCCTTTTGCTTGGCGTCCGCAAAGATCACACCGACCTTGACGGCAGCGCGATAGATCATCGGCTGACCGCTTGGCTTCTTGGGGAAGCCCGAGGTCGCGATTTGCTCTTCGTAGGCTTTCTTGCCTGCTGCGCGGACTTCCGGTGTTGCTTTTTCGTTATTAGCGTCATCGAGCCACTTCGCGGCGATCGAGATTGTCGCGTTGTGAGTCATAACCGTCGTCTTGTTATGGAAGGCGACATTGTTGTCCGGATCCTTCCAGCTTGTCGAAGACGGCGGCGAACAGCCCTTGACGTAGATGTCAGTGTAATCCGTCAGCGCGCCGATCAGGCCCTTCTTCACATTCGGGTCGTCGACCAAGAGCTTCCCATTGTCGTCGACCAGCTTGACGTCATAGGCATCCATGAACGTCAGAAAGGAGTAGAACGAGTTCGCTCGAAGTCGACGCCAAGCGGCTGACCAATGCCGAAGGTGCGCTGGCCGGTGGCCTTGCGGCTGGCGGGCTGCACCTTGTCGCACCAGAACGACCAATAATCCTTCCAAGTGGCCGGAATGTCGGATTCCTTAAAACCCGCCTGAGCCAGCATGTCGATCCAATACTGGACGTGCATGGTCTGCTGCTTGAGCGGGAACGCGTAATAAGCCTTCGTCTTGGTCTTATCGTTGTAGAGGAACGCCGTCTCGGCGGTATTCGGCGCGAAGGCGGCCTTCATCGGGCTGATGACGTCGGAAATATCCTCGAGCCGTCCTTCGAACGCCCACTTGCCGGCAACCTGGAAATCATAGACGTCGGCATAGGCGACGTCGGGCGGCGTGCCGGCGTCGAGCGCCGAGACCGTCTTCGGGATCATGTCCTGCACAGCATATTGCGACAGATCGACTTTAACGCCGGTCTTGTCCTCGTATTTTTTGATGGCCGCAAACAGCGCGTCGTCTTCGGACTTGTAGAATCCCTTCACCCACCAGACGGTGAGTTTTTCCTGCGCGCTGGCAGCACCTGAGAGCATCAGACCGCAGGCCGTTGCCGTCACAAGAACGATATTGCCGATCCTCGTTTTTTTCATGCCGTTTCCCCTATCGTTTTGTTTAGTTGCTGCGAAACGAAACTATTTTTGACCGAGGTAAGCCTGTTCTACGCGCTTGGCTAAATCTGGCTCGTCTCCTAGTTCAATTTTCGATAGGCCATCGCATCATCGCCTAGCCGCCAACAAACATAATGAACTCGCGCCTTCTGATTGCCTACCCCCAGGCCCGGGACAAAGCCATCGTAAGGGCTCGAACCAACCCGCTGGAAGGGCCCCCGGGTATGCCTTCAGGCCAATTCGCCGGGCGGTCGGCCATGTCCGATTTACCCGCAAAAGCGAACATGGGGGGTGCAGCTAGGGATGTCCGCTCGCCAACCTCAGAGTTACGTGCGACTGCGGCCCCTCATCTGGCGTCTTGGCGAGGATCGCAAATAATGCCTAACCTTGCGCGACTCTGGCGCGAAGAGGGATAGTCGATGAACACTGATCTCACGACGATTCTGGTGATCGCGGGCGCCATCATTGCGGGCGTTGTGCTGTCGAGATTTATGCGGGCAAGGTCGAAATAAAGCGGTGGCTGCCACAGCGGCGCGGCTTGATCCTGTGACGGCGCCGACATGCAGCGGGCTAATTCCACAGCGCTCGTACTTGTCCGCTTTACCCCCGAAAGCAGATATTCACGCTCGCAATGTCCGCTAAGTGCCAATAGCGGACATGCTCTCACGGCTATTTGCGATCAAGATGCCATGAACCGTCCCAATCGGCAGCAGGAGGATGCTTCTGCAAACTGTCGACGCGGTTCATGAGTGTCATTGAGGGACCATCGCCGGGGGATACTTCAAGCGCCGCATCAAAGAAGCGTCGCGCCTCGTCCCAACGACGCGCTCGATATGCTGCAAGACCATCGGAATAGCGGGTCCGCAGCGAAGTCTGTTCCGGCGTCAGTTCCCCCTTCCGCCCCATGATTTCGAACACGACTTGAGGCTGGGTCTGGCCAACCACGACCAGACGATCAATTTCACGCACCTCGATTGCGCCGGCTGTTGCCGCGACGGTGGCCTCCGAAATCAGCGATCGGCCACCGTATGTTTTGCTCGCAGTCTCGAGTTGTGACGCGAGATTCACAGTGTCACCCATAACTGTGTAGCTCATCATGAATTCCGAGCCGATGCTGCCTACCAGCGCTTCACCTGTGGCGATCCCAACCCGAACGTCGCATTCTACTGGTATGGAACGCACCCCGAGCAGTTCGGGCAATTCCTTACGCAGTGTCCTAACCCGACCCATCATGTCGATCGCGGCGAGACAGGCCAAGCGAGCTTGGTCTGCCTCTTCAATAAATGGAGGTCCCCAATACGCCATGATCGCATCGCCAATGTACTTATCGATGATGCCCCGGTGACTTCGGATTTGCTCCGACATTGTGGACAGATAGCGGTTCATGACCTTCACGAGACCCTGCGGCGTCATGCCTTCACTCAAGGCCGTGAAACCTTTCATATCGCAGAACATTACGGTCATGATCCGCCGCTGGCCTTCGGTGGCGGCCAATGCCGGTTGATCAATCAAACCTTCCACGACTTTCGGATCGACATATCTGCCAAAGGTCTCTCGAATCCGTTCATTGTGTCGCAATTGTCCGACCATGCGATTAAACGCAATCGACAATTGGCCAATCTCGTCCCGCGTGATGACGTCAATGGATTTGTCGAGGCGGCCTGCTTCGACCTCTCGTGTGCCTTCCAGCAAACGTCGGACTGGACGGGTGATGCCACTGCTGACCAGCATTGCGAACACCAGTCCTATTATTGCGGCAAGCGCCGTCACGATGACAGAGATCACGATCGCTCTCTGCTGATTTTGAATAACGACGGCGGCGCTCGCGTTGACTTGGCTCCGCATATCGGCGCGGATCATGTCGATCTTCTGGTTGAACTCGTCGCGGAGCCGATCAATTCGTGCAATCCCCCTTCGGGCCTCCGTCAAATCCTTCGCATCGAGCTGGGCAAGCAGTGCAGCGTTCTCGTCGTTCATGCGATGGCGGAGGTCATTGACCGCGTTATCGATCCGCGTCTCGATGCGCGCCAGCGCGGCATTATCCGAAGGCGTGCTGACATCATTGATGATCTCGACGATCAACTTCTTCGCGGCTTCCGCTTCTTGCTCGATTTCGGGACCCTTCTGGTCGAAAACCTTCAAATTTTCGGCATAGCCGGTTTCGTCCGGCGGATTTTGCAGTTTGGCGATGACCATTCGGCGCAGCGTGATCGCTCGCTCGAGGGATCGGATATTCGCCCGGGCCAGATGACTGTACGCCGGGAAGTATTTGGTCGTTTGCTCGTCGAGCAGGTGACCTATCTTGGCTTCCATCAGCATCGATAGAGCTGATGTGACCACCATCAGTATGATGAGGCCAACGGCGATGCCGACAATTTTTCTTCTGATCGAGTTTTGGAACATCAACCCTTGCTCGCTAAGATCAACGCGCTTGAGGAAACCCGAGTTCGCCGAAACCGCAAGCCTCGTGCCCGTCTAAACACAGGGCTAGATTAGGAGGTCTTCTATGGCGCGATCTAGTGCAAACATGTGCAGCGCCCAAGCCGATGTCCGCTAAGTGGCAATAGCGGACATGGCCCACTGCTCGAAACCACGCGCGGGCTCGACCGTGTCGTGATTGGGGCAATTGTCGTGGCACGGGAGAGATCGTAGACTTAATCTCTACAGTGCCGCACCATTTCCATCTGGGGATAGAACTCGTGTTGATACGTCATGTTGCGACCGTAGCTGCAATCGCCGCCCTGCTTGGTCCCGTCAATCTCGCGCAAGCCCAGTCCGACAGCGAGATACTGCGCGGCGGCGCAACCAAGAAGGGCATCTACAACATTTTTGGCTTCGATGGCACCGGCCTCGGCCGCACCACCGTGCGTTATGACAGTAAGTATGCGCCAGGCACCATCGTCATCAACACGGCCGAGCGGCAGCTTTATCTCGTTCAAGGCGGCGGCTCGGCGCTACGCTATGGCATCGGTGTCGGCCGGGCCGGCTTCCAGTGGAAGGGCACGCACAAGATCACCGCAAAAAAAGAATTTCCAAATTGGACGGCGCCACCGGAGATGATCGCGCGGCAAAGGGATGTGCCGAGGCACATGAAGGGCGGCGATCCGGACAATCCGCTCGGCACGCGCGCGATGTATCTCGGCAGTACGCTCTACCGGATTTACGGCTCGAATGATCCGGATTCGGTCGGCGAGGCGGAATCATCCGGCTGTTTCCGGATGAGGAACGAGGACATCGCGGATCTCTATAACCGGGTACCGGTCGGCACAACCGTAGTGGTACAGTAAAGACGTCGCCACATACGTCCGCTTTGGGTCATTAGCGGACATTTTGCGTCGCGGGAGCCATGTCCGGTTTACCGCCGAAAGCGGACATACACTTGGCCGACGTCGCCAGTGGCTCAAGGGTGATGCGGCAATCAGTTGCGTGCTGCTCGCTTGCGCAGCGCGCTCCTGGTTCTGGCCTTTGGCCTTTTCGCTTTGGCACGCGGCGTTCGTCGAGGCCCCCGCTTCTTCGTTCGAGGCGCGGGCGTCGGCGGCACCTCCTCGCCCCACTCATCGATTAGCTGTTGCTTGGTGCCGGCATATTTATTGAGATCGAGATTGCCTTCGCTGTCGCCGGGAATGCCGTCGCATTCACCATGCTCTGTGTATTGCCAGAGCCACCATTGCGGAAATGTCGCTTTTGGCCAGCTTGGCGTACCGGATGTGTATTGCGCCAGCCAGAGTCGATACTGCGACAGTTCAGAATCGCGCCCGTCGCCAAGCTGTTCTTTTAGCACATGGCCCGAATAGATGATCGGGCTTTTGCCGGTCAGCCGTTTCACTTCGCGCAGGAAGGTTTTCAGATCATCGAGCGAAACGTCTTCATCTTCGTGATCGGCGGCATAGAGACCGAGATCCTTCCCTGCTTTGGTGACAAAATACTGTGCCTGATCTTTCATGATGCCCGGCCGCAGGAAATGATAAGCGCCCCAGAGCAGGCCAGCAGCGAGCGCATCCGTTTTGCGCTGGTTATAAGTCGGATCGAAATAGTTATTCGATTCGGTTGCTTTCTGGATGATGCCGACCACGCCATCATCTTTTGCATCTTCAAAACTGTCGACTACATCCCAGTGCGAAAGATCGACCACCGCCTTGTCAAGCATGACTACCCCGTCACCGCTGAGTTGATCCAAATGTCCGTTTTACCCTCGAAGGCGGATTTTTATAGCGTCCGCCGGGATGTCGCTAAAGCCGGCAAATGCACCGCAGCAAACAGCATCATTATTCGAACATTGGTGGCTGGAGTAAGGGGCTTAGGCGCCTGCGGACGCTTCTTAACCTTCACTCCTTCCGGTGAGGATTGCGACGATCACCGCGCCGATTAGATTTGCGAACATAGGAAATTACGGCCTCGGGGTGGTTGTGTTTGACCTTGAGCGCAGCAATTAATGCATCCTCGGCCTCTGTGGTCAGAACTTCGGATCGTTTTCCCTGTCTTAAGCCGACGATATATTCAGTCATGGTGCGACTTTCCCTTTAGCCGGCATTTTCCCAAATGACTCCCGGGCCGAGCTACATCTGCGGTAACTTGATACAAAAACTGATGAAAACATACCGCCCTGGTGGAAACCTGATAGGCTTCTTCCAGAAGGAGGATGACATTTGACCTATATCGTCAATGAAAGCTGCATCAAGTGCAAGCTGATGGATTGCGTGGAGGTGTGCCCCGTTGATTGTTTCTACGAGGGCGAAAATATGCTCGTCATTCATCCCGATGAATGCATCGATTGCGGCGTGTGTGAGCCGGAATGTCCGGTGGAGGCGATCAAGCCCGACACCGAGGCCGGGGCCGAAAAGTGGCTCAAGCTCAACGCTGACTATGCAAAAACTTGGCCCAACATAACGGTCAAGCGCGACCCTCCCGCAGATTCAAAAGAATGGGAAGGCAAGCCGGACAAGCTTAAATTTTTCTCACCAAATCCGGGCGCAGGTGACTAGCGCGTCAGCTGCTGTGACGGACGCAGATGCTTGCCTTTGGCTAAAGCCTTCCCAGAACCTATGCGCGCCCGGCACTCCGGAAGGCCTTTGCTGCCTTTCCGGCGGATACGAAAGTGGCGTGAGCATTCTCCGCCGTCATGGCCGGGGTCGTCTCGACATCAGACAAGCTGCCCCCTGCGGCAGCGGCAAGTATCGCAGTAGCGGCGGCCTTATCATCAGGGAACTCGCCAATAACCAGCCAGTCATGGCGGCCGAAGGTCAAGTACCACTCGACAAGCCTGCCTCCGACACTCTCGAAGAGTTTGGAAACAGCTTCCTTACGATTTTCCGGCTTAGCCACCATGCCCTTGACGGCATCTGAAGTGAAGCGACCACGCGAGATGTAGATTGGCATGACATCTCTCCTAAAAAATCTGCTTACTTGATCTAATTTAGAAGTCGCCGCCTGCAAGCATCAAATTTCAGTCCACGTAGGCGGACTAGCATTGATTTGGATCAACCCCACGCTCTCGCATGGATCAGACAGTGTCGTTGACGTATCTAGACCTATTTGTTTCTCGGGCGCTGGCAGTAACGGCACTACATCATTAGCTTCTAAGAAGGGTCCCAATGGCGTCGAGATCCGCCAACTTAGGCCAGCAACAGAGGACATTTCTGATGGAAACAAACCCCAAGGCGAAATCAAAGACAGACGCGCCGGAACAGTTACGCGAAATGGCCGAAAAAGGGGCCGCACAATCCAAGGAAGTTTTCGAGAAAATGAGCGCAGCCTCCGGGCAAGCGGCCGACGTTATGCAGCATTGCTATTCGGCAGCGGTTAAAGGGATGCAGGATTACAATAATAAGTTTCTTGAGTTTACTCACGCCAACACCAAGGCCGCCTTCGACTTTGCCCAAAGGATGTCTGGCGTAAAGTCACCATCGGAGTTCGTCGAACTTTCGACCGAGCATGCACAGCAGCAGCTTGCGACACTGACCGAGCAGACCAAGCAACTGGCGACGCTTGCCCAGCAGATGACGCTCGCGACTGCGGAGCCGCTGAGGACATCGCTGGTGCCGTCGTCGACTTGAGGTTCGTTACAGGAGCAAAGCAAAGTTGCTTCGGATTGCAAGCTGCCGCTGACGTCCGCTTTGGCTCATTAGCGGACATGACGGTGTGTCAGCGTAATGTCTGCTTTACCCCCAAAAGCAGACATGTGCGTTGCAACTGCGGATGTCTGCTAAGTGCCAATAGCGGACATCGCGGTATTTATTCAATCACACCGTTGAGGGCATGCGCGCGTACAGCAAAATTGCACACAAGAAGCGAAACCCTGCCGCTGACTGGGCGGAAAGCTATTACAAATATTGTTCTATAGGGGCATCTCCGACCGTCACGTAGATCAGTGCTCCCTGAAGGCGCGCGATGATCTTGTTGTTTTCTGCCGGATCGACGGTGATGCAGCCGAGGCTCCGCCCCAGCATGCCGTTATTCTTGGCGCGATAACCAGCCGTCGTGTACCAGTTCGGGTGGATGACCCATTTATATGGCGGCGTGTGGTTGATGTAACGGTTGTACGGGGCCACACCCTCGAGGACACCAACGATCATGTTTCGATAAACGGTTTTGTCGTAGCGGTCCACGATCGTCCGGTAATGGGCCGTCACCTCGGCAGACGCGGGCACGGTCTTGAGCGGACCCAGCGGGACCATGTTCAGGTCCCGCTGAAAGCCTTTGAATTTGGTGGCTCTCGCGTGGGGTCCGTTGCTTTTTCCATGCGCCGCGAAGTGGGCGGTGATCTGACCTGATTTGAAATCCAAAAGGTAGAATCTCTTGTTCGCCGACGGCTGCGAAATGTCGAAGACCGCGAACACGTCTTTTTTGGAGAAAGGCGGCTGGCGTGAGATCGCAACGGCGCGCTGAATTGCGGCTATGGGAGCGCCGAGCTCCTCCGCCTGTCGCAAAATGGAATTGAGTTTGCCAGCAAACTCATCCTGCTTCGTAACGTCCGCTGAGGGAATGGCTTTTGACTGCGCGCGCGCCGCCAGCGGCCATGCCGCCGCACCACCCAAAACGCCGAGAAATTCCCGCCGCCTCATCCTTGCCCCCGACTCAGACTGAGCATCGTATCGGCTCAATGGAGTCCTTCAATAGGGGTTGAAATCGGCCTCGCTACGCAAGATGAAATGCTGGCTGATGTCCGCTTTGGGTCAAAAGCAGGCATGCGCACTGAGCAGCCTATGTCTGCAAAGGGCCAATAGCGGACCTTCCGCTAAAGCGGTTATGTGGGGCCCGACTAGTCCGTGGACCAGCGTTGGCGCGGCCCCAACAACCTCTTTGTTCAGTTAAAAACACGGAACGTAGTCGAGGGACGCAGGTGATCGCCAGCATTTTGGGCTATTATTGAACGAGTTTGTGTAATAGCCACGCTGAGAAGGCATAGGCGCCATAGCGCGGTGAGAACGATAGACGCCATTATATGCCGGTCCCGACCCATAAGCGTTATCGTAGTAGCGGTAGTTTTGAGCATCGCTAGTTCCTGCGCTTCCAATGAGCGCACCAACCATCAATGCCAATGCTGCGATATTCTTAAATATCCTAGGCATGTTTGGGGCCTTTCCTTTGGCTCACTCCTCCTCCGTCAAACCAAAGCAAAGTCCGACTTTCTACTTGCTGAAGCAACTCAACAATAGTTGCGCGCAAATTGATAACTTTAGTCCGATATCGCCTGCATGGTATTGCGTAACTCCAGCTGGCGATGTCCACTTTGGGTCAAAAGCAGACCTGTGCAGCGCACTCGGCGACAGGATATTCACCTAGTCGATCACCGCATCAGCGCGCACAAGGATATTGGATGGTATCGGCAGTTTTAGCGCCGATGCCGTTTTCGCGTTCACCGCCAACTCTAGCTTCGCCGGTTGCTCGATTGGCAAGTCTGCAGGTCTTTCTCCCTTTAGAACTCTACCCACAATCACCGCGCTCTGTCGCCACATCGACGCCAAGTCTGCTCCATAAGACAACAAGCCGCCGGCTTCTACGGCTTCGCGCCACTGATAAATCGCCGGCAATCGATACTCGGCGGCGAGAGTAATGATCTCTCTATTGAGCGAGGCGAGAATAGGCGACGCGAAGACATTGATAGCTTCGGCTCGCGCGTCGCGGGCAGCCGCCAACGCATCGGAAATAGCATCTCTATTTCTTACTTCCAAAACTTGAAGATTTAGATTCAGGGACTTTGCCGCCTTTTCTGATTCTGCGACTTGTGCCTTGCCGGTGGTCGGATCCCAAAGCGCAGCCACCCGCGAGACCCCAGGTACGAACTCTTTTAGCAATTCGAGCCGCTTCGCACTGAGTTCTGGGGCAAGGATGGTAAATCCTGTAATGTTCGCGCCGGGCCGCGCGAGACTTACAACAAGACCAGCACCAACGATGTCGTCGCAGATTGCGACGATTGGGATTGTTCCGGTCGCTTGCTGTGCCACTTTGGGCGCTAGATCACCGAAAGCAGTAATGACGTTGACTTTTTGGCGAACCAGCTCCGCAGCCAGTTCAGAAAGCTGTCGAACGCCTTTCTCTGCGTAGAGAAGCTCAATTGCGACCGTCTGGCCATCAATATAACCGAACTGCCGAAGCGCAACTCGAAACGACTCCATACGAGGTGAACTCGGAGGTGCCGCTCCGGGCCACAACACTCCGATTTTCGGAATGTTTGCGGTCTGCTGTGCACGGGCCGAAAGCGGCCAACTAACCGCACCACCGAAAAGCGTGATGAACTCGCGTCGTCTCATGCCACCCCCGCCCGAGGTTCGAAGGGGGCATCGTAGCGGCTTACGTCGAGCTCGGACAGCCAATGTCCGCTTTGGGTCAAAAGCAGACATGTGCAGCACACCCATGCATGTCCGCTAAGTGCCAATAGCGGACATCGTCGCCATTCATTCGATCATCTCGTCGGCGCGCTGCTGGAGTTGCAAGGACACGTCAAGGCCTAGTGCCTTCGCGGCCTTTAGGTTGATTGCCAACTGATACTTTGTCGGTGCCTGCACCGGCATGGCGGCCGGCTTCTCACCCTTGAGAATACGGTCGATGTAGGAGGTCGAGTGTCGGACAGTATCGGCTGTATCAGGACCGTAAGACATCAAGCCGCCGATTTTTGCGAAGTGCGGAAACGGATAGATTGTTGGTAAGCGATGCCTGGCCGCGAGCGTGACGATAAGTTCGCTGTGGACTGAGGTGAAGGTATCCGACGCTACGATGAGCGCGCTATTAGGCTTCTGTCCGAGAGCGAAGATCGCGGCCTCAATGTCGTTGGCGCTATGCACAGCTGCTATCGACGGCTCGACCGAAAGTGCTGCAGCGGCAGTACCGAACTCTTGTGAATAGAAAGTCCCTTGGCGGGTTGCCGTCTCCGGGTTGAACATCATTGCGACCCGAGACACAGACGGCGCGAGCTCTTTTAATGCCTGCAGCCACTTGCCGACCATTGACGGTTCAAAAAGGATAAACCCAGTAATGTTTCGGCCTGGGCGCGCAAAACTTTCGACATAGCCGGCCCCTACGGGGTCCGAAGCGCCGACGAAGACGACTGGAATTGTGCGCGTCGCACGCGATAGCGGGGCAAGCTGGCCATTTAAATGTGCGTAGATCGCCTCCGGCGACAAATCTACGAGTTCCCTCGCGTAGATTTGCGTCCGCATCACATCGCCGCCACCAAAGCGAAAGTCGATCCGAATATTGCGACCCTCAATCCACTCGAGCTTCTCAAGTCCTTGCCGCAGCGCCGCAACAATGGTCTTGCCTTCGGCATCTTCTGCATTGAACGGCAAAAGGGCTCCGATACGCCGCATCCGCTCGCCCTGTTGCCCACGCGCGGCGAGCGGCCACGCGGCTGCCGCGCCGCCGAGAAGCGTGATGAACTCGCGCCGCCGCATGCGCCCCCCTAAAACTAGGCCTTGTGTGATGCCTAAAAAGCCTAGCACTTTGCGATCGGGCGGCGAGTGCGAAATGGACGCAGCTGGGCCCAGATGCTGATCGGGCCGATGTCCGCTTTGGGTCAAAAGCGGACATTTGCAGCGCAAAAAGCCATGTCCGCTTTAGCCCCGAAAGCGGACGTTGATCGGTGGCTCACTTGCGTCCAGCGGTCATCGATTTTCTGGGGGGATGTCCTTAATCCGCATCGTGTGGGCTGCGATGTCATCAAGACTATAGGACAAATGCACTCTGGTGTTTGATGGCGGTCGTTTTGCCACGGAGAGCCCCTGACGCCACTCGGTGGTCGGACGAATTGGCCTCGGTACAAAGCCACCCCCGCAGTTTGGACACACATTGTGCAGTTCAGATTCGGCACAGTCGGCGCAGAATGTACATTCATACGAGCAAATGCGAGCGACGGTCGAATTCGGCGACAAATCCTTGTCGCAATACTCGCAGTTCGGCCGAAGTTGCAGTGCCATTGTCACCTCCATTGCCAGCGCGATAATTATAGATGACGGAGCCCACCCTTACGTAGTGGCGATGGGACAAATAATGGCGGGCGCTTTGCCCCCAAAAGCAGACGTTGATCGGTAACTGCGAAATGTCCGCTAATTGCCAAAAGCGGACATCACATCCTGTTGGGAAGCGGGCTAGCGGCGTTACCCGAATAGCCCCATATTGGGGTCATGGGCAAAACTCCCCGAGTTGAATTTCGTCCAAAGCGTATCGCTGAAGGCGATTGGCAAATCGAGGCTCACTATCCCGGAGCCGAGATTCGTTACATCACCGGACTAAAGGACAAAGCCGATATTGACGATTGGATGGGCGGCAGCCGCAAAATAGCTTGGCTGCGCTCTCAAGGTTACGCGAAATGACGAACTGCGAGCGTCGCCGCAGTCCTTGGCCATAGCCGACATAACAGTTCAGACTTAGATGTCCCGCTTTACTCCCGAAAGCGGACATGTGTGGTGGGTCAGCCGATGTCCGCTTTGGGTCACTAGCGGACAAACCGCGGCTTA
>CAVVUW010000003.1:0-400284 GCA_963751535.1 uncultured Alphaproteobacteria bacterium | reverse complement strand
CTCTAGGTCATTAGGAAGCGATGTCCGCGTTCACCGAAGCTAAGCATTGGAGCGGGCGAAGGGAATTCGAACCCTCGTATGCAGCTTGGGAAGCTAGATGGTTTTCCAACAAATCAAATGGATAGCCGCAAAACCGGACATATCGGGAGCCAATTACGTCAAAGAGTTAGGACCCGCTTACAAAACATATTCGAAAATACAAAACGGAGATAGTCGTGCCATTTGAAAAGGGAAAATCGGGCAATCCTGGCGGGCGGCCCAAGGTGGTTGGTGAGGTGCAGGCACTTGGCCCGTGAATTAACGACAGAGGCGGTTGCAACACTGCGAGACATCATGCGCGACAGGAAGGCACCACCTGCAGCGCGGGGATTCGCTGCCAATTCGATTCTCGATCGCGGCTATGGTCGGCCGTCACAGACAATCAGCTCAGCAAGTCGAGACAAGCCTCCAGACCAGATGACAGACGCCGAATTGCTGGCAATTGCAGCACAACCAGAAAATGACGAACGCGACGCAGACACTACGGCACATTGAGAACAGTGGGGAACAATGGTGGGATTAATGAATCCGCTGCGGAAACCCGCCGCGAAGGAGCTGTTGAGGCGCCGGGCGATCCGTCAGGATCTAACAGAATGGGGCCGCTACAAGGGCTTTGAGCCCGCTCCCCATCATCGGCTGATTTGCCGGGAAATTGATGCTTTCCTGAATAGCGACGATGAGGTGCTTTTGCTATTCGCCCCACCTGGATCAGCCAAGAGCACCTGGCTTTCGTATCTGTTCCCGTCGCATTATCTAGCGCGGTTTCCGAAGAACAGCATTCTGGCCGCCACCCATTCGGTTGAGTTTGCGCAACGCTGGGGCCGGCGTGTCCGAAATGACATCATTTTGGAATTGAATGTGCTTGGCATCGAACTGGCGCAGGATAGCCAGGCATCTGATCGATGGGCGCTGACAAGCGGTGGTGAATATTACGGCGTCGGAGCCGGTGTCGGCATCTCGGGCTTTCGCGCCGATCTTGGGCTTGGCGACGACTTTTTCGGAAATCGTGAGGATGCCTATTCCGAGACCGTGCGTCAAAAGCGATGGGATTGGTACATCGACGATTTCAGTGCGCGCCTGAAGCCAGGCGCCAAGCGGATTCTCATGAATACGCGCTGGCACGAGGAGGATGTTGCCGGGCGAGTGCTGGAGCAGATCGAGCAGGGCGTGGTCAAAGGCCGCGTGATTTCAATGCCGGCTATTGCCGAGCAGAATGACGTGCTTGGCCGCAAGCCCGGGGAATATCTCTGGGACGAACCGACCGGCTATGATTACGCGGCATTCCTTCGCGCGCGCCAGCGCGAAACATCGCCAATGATGTGGTCGGCGCTCTATCAGCAGCGACCAGCCCCCGAGGAGGGCGATTACTTCAAAGCGGCATGGCTCAAGCCGTATGCAACCCTTCCGGCAAAAGAGACGCTGGCGATCTATGGGGCTAGCGACTATGCGGTGACGGCGGACGGCGGCGATTACACCGTTCACGTAGTCGTCGGCGTCGATCCAGACGGGCACATGTATCTATTGGATATGTGGCGCAAGCAGGCGGCATCCGACGAGTGGATCGGGGCGTTTTGTTCACTGGTAAACGAATGGAAGCCGTACGAATGGGCCGAAGAGCAAGGCCAGATCAAGGCGGGCGTTGGACCGTTCATCGAGCGAATGCAACGCGATCACAAGGCATGGGTCTATCGCCGCGAGTTTCCGACCCGTGGTGATAAGGCGGTGCGGGCGCAGTCCATTCGCGGCCGCATGGCGCTGGACGGGCTTTACGTCCCACAGAACGCGGCATGGCTGAGTGATCTACGATCGGAACTGTTGGGTTTTCCCGCAGGGAAGCATGACGACATTGTGGATGCACTGGGATTGATCGGCCAATTGCTCGATCACATCACGCCAGGAAATAAACCTGAGCCAGAACCGGAGAAGCAAAAGGATAGCGGTTACCGCACATATGACTTTGAAGGCTCTGACAACGACTGGGTGGCTTATTAGAAATTTCTACGCATTCCGCGCCGTCCTATCAAACCATGTCCGCTTTTGGGGTAAAGCGGACATGCCACGAACCGATACTTTCGCCACTACTAATCGCGGAACAGACTCCTAAAGCGCGTTGGCGCCAACTCCGTATAGCGCACCGTGTGCTGGATCGACTTGTGACCCAAATAGCCCTGGATGGTGCGGGTATCGACGCCATCGTTTGCCAGCTTGTAGCCGCAGGCGTGCCGCAGCATGTGCGGGTGGATCTTCATATCGAACCCGGCGGACTTGGCCGCACGTTCGACCATTGCCTGAAGGCCCCTTGTTGAGAACGGCGCACCACGCTCGCTCACAAAGACGAAGGGCGATCCCGCCGCCTCCCGTTCGAGCCGGCGCAGGGCGCGAAGTTCGCGACCGGTGAGGGGATGCGTCGCCGGACTGCCCTGTTTGACTCTGCGGACATGCAGGATGCCGCCTTTCAGGTCGACCTGCTCCCAGCGCAGGTCCACCAGTTCCGACGCCCTCAGTCCGTGCCTAAAGGCAATCAGGACCAACGTGGCGTCGCGGTGGCCGTAACGGTTGTCCTTGGCGGCCTCGATCAGCCTTTCAACCTCAGCTTCCGTTAAGTGCTCGCGCGTTCGGTATTTGGCATTGGCCTTCCGGCCAACTGTGCGCTTTTCGTTGCTTGGGCGTAGCAGTTTGAGGGCTGAAACAGGTGGCATTTTTCGCCCCATATAGCTCTGACTGCACACTTATGGAGCCTTTTATGCACAGTTGTCAAATGCGAAGCGGTGGGATTTCAATGTCCGCTTTACCCCCGAAAGCGGACATGTGCAGTGCAACTAGGGATGTCCGCTAAGTGCCAATAGCGGACATTCTTACCTCGTGCCGCGTTGGGGAAATTCATCCTCCGAGCGCGATAGCAATTCCCACCAGCGCAGCGCCGATGACCACCATTACAAGACCCGTTACCCAGGGCCGAAGCCCAGCATGCCGCGCAAAAACGACCCCGCAAAAAAACAACGATACCACGGCAATAACGTTAGAGATGCGCAGCGCGGTTTGCGCATTTTCAAAGACGAGAAAGGGAATCACGACCGGGAAGGTGGACAGAATAACAAGGATGCAAACGCCCAACGCACCCAGCCAATCGCGCCCCGTCAGTCTGGCACGCGTTTCGGAATCCGGCAGCCGGCGAAGTCCTTCTCGGATCAAGTCCAGCTGCGGGGGTTGAAAAATCGACGCCAGCAGCGGCGGGAGCGCGTCTGCAATGATACGGTTGGCGCTTTCACGATCGGCGGTCCCGCGCACTTCCCGCAACAACAAGGCATTGCTGCCTCGCTCGGCAAGACGCGCCATAATATACATCCCGGCATCGATGACTCCCCAGGCGACATTACAGCCGAGTGCCGCAATCAACATGGTCCGGATCTGAGTTCGGTCCGCCATGACGACGCTCGTTGCGCCCGTGACTGTAAGGGCCATGATCAGACCAAAGAGAATTTCCGCTATCCGTTCGGCTGGCTCGAGTATCCGATCAGGAAGTTTCATTGAATGCCCGCATTTGGCAGTCCGTCAGGCGACGTTCTGCTGGATACAGCTAACGAGACTTTTCGAGTTTGACCCGCCGCCCGGATAATGTTTTTGCGGCTCCCCTGACCCGGAGGCTGAATTGCCCCAGCCATGGCGCCACACATCCGAGTATTGTTACCGTTGCTCCGTTTGGGCAATAGGTGATGACCATTGCGTTCGCGATGGCGTTTTATCTGTTGCCGCCCCATTCCAATGAACGGCCACGACCCTGGTGGAACGCATCCATATCGCACTTGCATTCCGGCTAAAGAAGCACAAGCATCCTAACTCGACGCCATTCGTGCCCGACGCGTTGAGGGCTAAGCCGGAGCGGCATTTGCGATCGACTGACTTGCATCGTTCACGTGCGAGCGAAGTGGTCGTGATCACCGCGACATGGCTCATTTCGGTCGCCGTCGGTCCGGCGCATGGACAGGCATCCGCACAAATCTCTGGCGGCATGATCAGCCTCGGTGGCCGTGACGGGTCCCCGGCCGAAGGTACGCCCACCGATCGCCCGGCGAACCAATTCGGGTTTGACGCCCGCGCCGGGTTTGCATCCGACTACATGTATCGGGGAGTGACGCTATCCGATCACAAACCGGCGGTCGGTGCCGCCATGGAAGTGACGTTTGCCCAACTTTACGCCGGGGTCTCGGTGGCCAGCGTCAAGCTGCCGACACAACCGGCTGCCGAAATCGCGGTAAGCGGCGGAGTGCGTCCAAAGATCGCAGATATCGATTTCGATCTGCGCATGACCTACTACCTCTATCCCGGAGAAACAACAGACGGCACGACCAACGGCATTGATTATTGGGAGGTGGGCATTCGCGCGGATAGACGGATCGCCGAATTGATACGCGTCGCGGGCGCTTTCGCCTATTCACCAAACGTCTCTAACACTGGCGCCTGGAGTTGGTACGCGGCGGCTGCTTTGGGATACGACGTGCCGAGC
Organism: uncultured Alphaproteobacteria bacterium; assembly: GCA_963751535.1. Taxonomy (GTDB): domain Bacteria; phylum Pseudomonadota; class Alphaproteobacteria; order Rhizobiales; family Xanthobacteraceae; genus Pseudolabrys. The sequence continues at coordinate 395,741 of CAVVUW010000003.1, read as the reverse complement.
GGTCTGCTGCCGCAGGGCATCGGCGTATCGTTCACCGGAGGCGCCGGTTACTCCTGGTTCGGCAATCAGTCTCAGGAACTCGGTGGCTTTCCGCTGCCCGCCTATCTCAATTGGCAAGCCGGCGTCACGTTCACGCGCAAGATTTTCAGCCTCGACCTGCGTTACTACGACACCAATCTGTCGAAGGAAAACTGCTTCGTCTTCACTGGAGACCCCAACGCAAGGCCGGGCGGCAGCATCAATCCCGTCACGAACCCGGAAGGCCTAACCTCACGTTGGTGCAGCGCCACATTTGTCGCAAAGCTTTCGTTTGGTTTGAATTAGCCACTGGGCGTCTCCGCTCATCCGGACACCTGCCTTTAAAGTACACCATCAGCATGCCGAGAGGTCGATGTCCGCTTTGGGTCAAAAGCAGACATGTCCAGCGCACAAGCCGATGTCCGCTAAGTGCCAATCACTCGCGTGGCTTGAAACGGGGCGATGAACCCCTAACCGCGAATCGCGTAAAGTCTCTTTAGACTTCCTCCGCCGGTCTTCTCACAGATGGCGAAATTAACGTGACTCCTTTATTCAAGGACATTCGGGACAACCCGTTACTCTGGCTATTGGCGGTCGTGCCTATCGTTCTGGCCGCGCAGGTACTCAAGCCGGAAGCGCACACGCTTCTGTTTCTGCTTTCCGTCATGGCTATCGTGCCATTGGCCGCGTTGCTGAGCCGCGCCACAGAATCCGTTGCCGCCAGGACGGGGGATATGATTGGCGGCCTGCTTAATGCCACACTCGGGAATCTAACCGAATTGCTCATCGCTTTGGCTGCGTTGCGCGCCGGGCAATACGTTCTAGTCAAGGCTTCAATCGCCGGGGCGATTGTCACCAACGCACTGTTCATGCTGGGTGCATCGTTTCTCCTGGGCGGGCTCAAGCATCGCGTACAGGAATTCAACCGTAATAATGCTCGCATTCAGGCAGGCCTGCTCTTCCTGGCGACGGTAGCGCTGCTGGTTCCATCGGTAGTCACGGAAGCCGATGTAACGGCGACAACCGCACAATTTACCCAGACGCTCAGCCTGGGCCTCTCCGTGCTGCTCATCGTGACTTACGGTCTGGGATTGCTGTTTACGCTCAAGACACATGCCGAATTCTTCGCCGGCTCCGATCACGGGGAGTCCGGCGAGGCACAATGGCCATTGCGCCTTTCCTTGGCGACGCTAACCGGTGTCACGGTGCTGGTGGCCCTTGTCAGCGAAGTCTTCGTCGAGTTGGTTCAGCAGGCTGCAACAGCGCTTGGGATCTCTCCCGCGTTTGTCGGCTTCATCATTGTGGCGCTGGTAGGCGGTGCGGCGGAAATGGTGTCCGCATTATCCGCCGCACGCAAAAATAGACTGGACCTGAGCGTGGGCATTGCGCTGGGGAGCGCGTCCCAAATCGCACTCTTCGTTGCCCCGGTGCTTGTCCTTGCCAGTTACGTCATCGGCCCGATGCCCATGAATTTACAATTCTGGCCGGGCGCCGTGGCAATGATATTGATCGCAACCATGACCGCGGCTCTGGTGAGCAACACCGGCCGTTCGGCGTGGTTCGTCGGGGTGCTTATCATGACCGTTTACCTGGTCTTCGCCATGACGCTTTATCTTTTGCCTCCCAGGGTCCAGTGAACGTTCAAGTCGACGGGCGGAATGTCCGCTTTGGGTCAAAAGCAGACATGTGCCGCGCACAAGTGAATGTCCGCTAAGTGCCAAAAGCGGACATTCGCGTAACTCAGTTCGACGTCTGCTTACCCCCGGACATTCATCGACGGCTCCCCCGGTATCGGGATGTTGGCTATTCCTAAGTGCAGTGTCACTTGACTATGTGCCAGTACCGTTGCCGCCGCGAAGAAATAGCATCGCGATTAGTCCTTCGGGTGGGGATCGCCCATGACAAGTCGAAATGACCACCATTCTGACTATGAACCTAATCAACTAGTGCTGTTCGGCGCGGCGGCAGTTGTGCTTTTGGTCTTCGCGTGGACCTTCGCCCTCTAACGTGCCTTCGCTCCAACCTAAGCTGCAATCGGTAGAACGACCCGGAATTCCATTCCACGGGGTATATTTGGGATCGCTGTCAGCGATCCCTGATGCGATCTCGATGATCGAGCGGCAAATTGACAGTCCCATCCCCATCCCATCTGGTTTTGTGGTGAAGAAAGCGTCGAAAATCTTTTCCGAGTTTTCCGCGTCAACACCAGGACCACTGTCCGCAACTGTAACCAAAACTTCATGGCCTTCGTTGACACTTGTCTTTAATTCCAGAACCCGATGGTCACTCTTTGAGGAACTCATGGCCTCGATTGCATTCATCACCAGGAGTTCCGTGCGAATGGATTTGGCATATTCGCTCCACGGCTTGAAATCGAGGCCAAAAGAATGAAGCAGCATTACGCGCTTGGACCCCGCCGCGAATCCAGCCGGACAACCCAGCGACACCGCGAGGAAAATAACGAGCCCCGCGGTTGCGCAGATACGAGGGATGTGAACCCCTATGGCTATGCGCTGCGTGGGGCTTTTGTGCACACTGAGTGCATACGCCCAATTTGCAACCGGAGCCAGTGCAGCACCACGTCTGGCGATTGAACAGGTGGCCGTCCGCTTTAGATGCAAACGGGCGTGACTTCAATGTCCGCTTTGGGTCAAAAGCAGACATGTGCATTGCAAAACGTCATGTCCGCTTAGTGCCAATAGCGGACATTCGCAGAAATGCGGCAACTAGGCGGGTTTTCCCGGAGGAGTGCTCCAAAGCTCAATTGAACGGCGCTGTAAGCGGATCGTCAATTTAGCATGAGCCCCAGCGACAAGCGATTTCGGATCAACAACTTTTTGCAGGATACGCGTGTTATCATTTTCGAGCGTTCCAAATCGGAAATGGCCCGACTGACGGTTTCGATTGTGAGACAGAGATGATCGGCAATGTCCTGATGTGACATGGGAATGTCGAGATATTCCGCTCTTCCCAATCTCGTCCATAAATTAGTGATGAATGTCGCGACACGACATTTGGAGTCCTTGCTCATTAGCGATATGTGGTCTTGCGCACGTTCAAGTTCTTTGGTCGTCGCGCTCAGCAAAAAAATGGCAATTCGATTTTCCTGTGATGCGAGGGACAATAACGCGCTCCGTTTGATAAATAACACCTCCGCGTCTGTTGCTGCCTCGATGGAGAGCGGGTGCTTTAGACCTGTCCAACCGAGGAAATCTCCGGGTAGATAAAAGGCAGCGATATTGCGGACACCCACTTTGAAATTTCTGCAACTGCGGACGACCCCCCGGACAACAAAGAAGATGTATTCGGCGGGATCTCCTTCGCAGGCGATGACATTGTCGCGGTAAAAACGAATAGGAACTTGTTTAAGGGCAGAAAAGGCGCGTTTCACCGCGTCATCATTGCCGACGACTTCGGCTAAATCGACTGAAGCCTCTACCGTGCCGAAAATCTTTCTCGGCGCATCGCCAAAATCAATGTCGGTCATCGTCACCCCACCTAGAATGGCCGCATGTTGCGGCGAGGGTTTGCGAGTTTAAAGCGGGGATGTAACGATTTCGGTCATGGCCTCAATGCGCAAACGTATGGGATCCCGCTCCCCTTCGGCGGCAGCTTCAAGAATGCGTACAGCAACTTGTGTCTTGCTTGTCCGGGCTCGTTCTCCAGGCCTTAGAGATTCCCAAGCTTCATCCAAAATGGTTTTCAGGAGTTTCAGGGTTGGGGGACTAAGCGCGTCCATTCGTTTACTCCACACTCATTGTTACTCCCTGCACTGTACCCATCGACCACCTCACGCCCGATTCTCATCGGTGTTATGCGAGCTATACGATCGTATAATGTGCCGTGGTGTCCCCGGCCGACTAGCTTGAATTCACCTCCAAAGGATGAGAGCCCCTTTTCATCCGATGCGCCCGGCCAGTCCCCGCTGCCGGGCGCATTCGTTTTGTGCGTGAGAATTCCCTTGGCGCGAGGTGGCACAAAGGTCATGTCCGCTTTGGGTCAAAAGCGGACATGTCCACTGCGATAGGGCATGTCCGCTTCACCCCCGAAAGCGGACAATCGCAGTGCACTAGCGCATGTCCGCTAAGTGCCACAAGCGGACATAGCCAGCTTTATTCGATCACCTCGTCTGCGGGGGTGAATTACGCCCCGCCTATAAAGATAAGAACAGCGTAATCGCGGCGACATTGACGAGACTGACAAACAAAGCTGATGCCAGCGGCAGAATAACGAAAGCATCGGGCGATGGTCCGTAGTGTTTGGTGACCGCTGTCATGGCTGCGATGGCTGTCGGCGTTGAGCCAAGCGATATGCCGATGAACCCAGCGCTCAGCACCGCAGCCTGATAGTCCTTCGCAAGTGCAGGAAAGACCACGAGCAAGGTATATATCGCTGCCAGCAGCGTCTGTACTCCCACGATAACAAGCAGCGGCCCCGCAACCTTAGCCAAAGTCCAAACCTGCATGCTCATGAGCGACATGGCGAGGAAGACTGACAGCGAATAGCTTGAAATAAGATCGAGCGACGCTGTTCGTGCTGGCCAAGGCCAACGGGGAAAAAGTTTCGGAACAGTATTAGAGAGGACCATGCCCATTATTAAACAAGGAACAAACAGCGGCACCTTTATGGTCGTAGCGTTGGAAATCCAGTCGTGCACCAGATAGCCAAGGATTACGGCGATGTTCACAACAAGTATCGCTCGCATCACTCCCATTTTGTCTATTGGGGCCGTGTCGTCTTCCGGCGCTAGCTCGATTGGCACTGGGTGCGCCGACGAGGGATGTAGGCGGTACTTTTCGATAAGGTATTTTGCGAGTGGGCCGCCAAGCACGCAGGATATGATCAGCCCGAGTGTTGCTACCGCGATGCCAGTTTCCATAGCCGCTGGAAAACCATGCTCAGTTGCAATAAGGGGGGCCCAAGCGATGGTGGTCCCATGACCGCCCGACAAGGCCAGGGAGCCGATCACCACCCCCGCTGCAGAGGGCATGCCGAAGGCGAGCGCGCCAGCGGTGCCGACGATGTTCTGAATGAATACAAACACCGATGCGATCACACACAGGACAACCAAAGTCCGCCCGCCCGCCATAAGATCGGCGAGCCGTGCATTGATGCCGACGGTGGCGAAAAAAATCACTAGCAGCTTGTCGCGCGTCGTGAGGTCGAAGCCAATTTCGAGGTTGAAAACAAAGTAGATCAACGAAATAACGGCGACCGCTATAAACCCTCCGGTCACCGGTTCTGGAATATTGAAATTTCGCAAAAACTTCACGTGTTGCGTGGTCAGAACACCGACGAAATAGACTACGAGGCCAATGGTGAGCGATAGGAAATCCGGCGCTAGATACCGGGAAACATCGCGGGTCATAGTGACAGCTTTCGGGATCAGCTCAAGGAAGTAAAAGGTGAGGTGCGCAAAGCCGCCGGATTTGCACCGTAGCGGTCTCAAGCTGCTATTGCAGCACGTACCTTTACATACGATCCAGGGGCATCCTCGATTGCAGGAAGCTTGCCGCTTCCTGGCTGTCGTGACGGCACTTGTCCACCCGCATGGCCCGCAATCCAGTTGGCCCAATCGGGCCACCAGGAGCCTTCGTGATAAGCAGCTCCCTTCAGCCAAGTCTCCGGCTCGGCTGGCAATTTCTCGTTGGTCCAATAGCCGTACTTGTTGGCGGACGGCGGATTGATCACGCCGGCGATGTGGCCCGAGGCGCCGAGGATAAAGCGAACCGGTCCTGACACCAGCTGCGTTCCCGCATACGTCGAACGCCATGGAGCGATGTGGTCCTCTCGCGTCGACACGAAATAGACAGGAACGGCGATCTTCCGCAGATCGATCGGCACATTGGCAAGATTAATTCCGCCTGCCTTCTTCAGTACGTTCCTGTGGTACATGTTGCGCAAATAAAAGGACTGCATCCTGGCCGGCATGCGAGTTGAGTCCGAATTCCAGTACAGAAGGTCGAAGGCTGCGGGACTGCGACCCAACAGGTAGTTATTGACGACAAAGAACCAGATCAAATCGTTTTCGCGCATGAGGTTGAATGCCTCGGCCATATGATGACCTTCAAGGTAACCGAGACGATTCATATGCTCGTCCGCAAGCTGAAGTTGGTCTTCATCAATAAACACAGAGATGTCGCCGACGTCTGAAAAATCCAGAAGCGACGTGAACAACGTGGCGGAGGCGATGCGTCGGTCGTTTGTTGCGGCCATATAGGCGAGCGTACTGGCGACCAACGTTCCGCCAATGCAGTATCCTATGACATTGACCTCCGATTCCCCCGTCGCCTTTTCGACCGCATCGATGGCCTGCAGCGGCCCTTCAAGCAAATAATCGGAAAAGCTTTTGTCAGCGAGTTCGGCACCGGGATTGATCCAGGAGATCACGAAAACCGTGTGACCCTGCTCCACGCACCACTTGATGAAGGAGTTCTTGGGCTTGAGATCCAGGATATAAAATTTGTTGATCCAGGGCGGCACGATGAGCAAAGGACGGCGCTGCACCTTGGGTGTCGACGGCGCATATTGAATAAGCTGCATGAGCTCATTTTGAAAAACGACCTTCCCTGGCGAATTCGCAATATTTTCGCCGAACTTGAAGGCCGAAAGATCGCTCATTTGCAGGCTCAGTCGGCCGCCGCCGCCACGCTCGAGGTCTTCGACGAAATTCCTGAAACCGTTGAGAAGATTTTCGCCGCGGGTCTCAACCGTCGCGTTGAGCACGGAAGGATTGGTCAGAGCGAAGTTGGTCGGTGACAATGCGTTGACGAACTGCCGGGTATAGAACTGCGCCTTATGATGGGTGTGGGGGTCGACACCTTTCACGCCGCGAACCGACGATTTAAGGCAGCGCGACAGCAGCAGATATTGCTGTTTCGCGTAATCGAAGAACCAATTATCGGTCCAAGCCTCGTTTTTGAACCGCTTGTCCTGCTTAGCCGGCGCGATGACCGGTTCGGCGGGAATGTTGAACATCGTGCGCAAAGCGGTTCGCTGCCACAGCAGCCCCAGGTCCGTCCAGAACGCAACTTGCTCCTTGATGATCGGAGTGGGGTCCGTCACGACCTTCTGCGCGAACTCCTGAAACGTCCCGGTGACTGTTTTGGGGTTGATGACCTGGTAGCCATCGTCAGCCCTAAGCTTCTCCGCGTAGAGGTGAAAAAGATTTGTGCTGCGATTGGTGATGTCCGTGAGGGTCTCGACAGCCCCCGCGCTCGCCTTTTTTCCTCCCGCGGCAGGCTCGTTCTTTTTAGCACTCGCAGTCTCACGAGCTTTCGTTTGGGTGGTCGGTTTCTCCGGCTTGTTCATGTGGGTGCCCGTGTTTTGCGTTGTCAGCTTGCGACCTTGCTTTCCAGTTCGTGCAGGTGAGCGCTGGCCTCGTCGGCGCTTTCATAGATATGGGGCGCCAGTGCGCGCCGGCTTAATGCGTCGCCCAACTTGCTGCGCAGGAAGGCGTTGGTCGAATAGCGAGTGGCGCCAGAGTAGAACCGGTCCACAAGATCGCGGACCATTGCCGAGTATTCGTCAAGGACGTCGGGGTAGATGCTGAAATTGTCATAATCGACGAACACGTGGACCTTGCGCCGGACTGATGAAAGCATGGATTCAACAATGCGGCGAATTCGTTCAATGTCCTGGTGACTCCGAACAACATGTCCTTCGAAATTGACGAAGAACTGATCTTTATCGGGGTGATATGTAAAGCGCTGCTCAAGCGGCATGCGAAGCAGGTCGTCGCGTAGTCTCATTGGCTCCGGCAAGAATATGCGCTTGTCCATGATGGCAGGATCGCGGCGGATGACGGGCCGAAACTCCATCTGGGCCAGAACATCACGCTCAATGTCGATGCCGGGAGCGATTTCGACAAGCTCCAGGCCCTCTTGGGTGAGCTCGAACACGCAGCGCTCCGTCACGTAAAGAACCGGCTGTCCGCGCTTCGCTGCATAGCTGCCGGAAAATGTCCTGTGCTCCACCTCGCGAACGAACTTTTTCACATTGCCATCTTTGACGATACGCAGGCGGCCATCCTCGATCGCCAGCTGGAGCTTTCCGGCAGTGAAGGTCCCGACGAACACCACCTTCTTGGCATTCTGGCTGATATTGATGAACCCGCCGGCGCCCGCGAGACGGGGACCAAATTTGCTCACGTTCAGATTGCCCTGCTTGTCCGCCTGGGCAAGACCGAGGAAGGCGGCATCAAGGCCGCCGCCATCGTAGTAGTCGAACTGGTAGGGCTGATCGATAACGGTTTGCGCGTTGACCGCAGCGCCAAAGTTGAGGCCGCCTGCCGGTACGCCACCAATGACTCCCGGCTCAGCCGTTAACGTCATCAGGTCCGCGATTTTTTCCTCACTGGCCACTGTCGCAACGCCTTCGGGCATGCCGATGCCCAGATTGACGACGCTGTTGGCATTAAGCTCCAACGCCGCGCGCCGCGCGATGATTTTTCTTTCGTTCATCTCCAAAGGCGCGATCGATCCCGCGCGTGCCCGAATTTCGCCGCTGAACGCCGGGTCATATTGAACCGCGAACGTCTGCCAATGGTATTCGGGCTGGGCCACGACGACACAGTCGACAAGAATGCCGGGTATTTTGACCTGCCTCGGGTTGAGCGACCCGCGTTCAGCTATTCGCTCCACCTGGACAATGACAAGGCCTCCGGAATTTTGCACCGCCATGGCGATCGCCAGCACTTCGAGCGTGAGCGCCTCTTTTTCCATGGTGATGTTGCCGTCGGGATCGGCTGTGGTTCCACGGACGATGCCGATATTGATCGGAAACGCGCGATAAAAAAGAAACTCCTCGCCGTCGATTTCAATTAACCGAACGAGATCGTCCTTGGTGCGCTCGTTTATTTTGCCCCCGCCATACCGCGGATCGACGAACGTTCCGAGACCCACGCGGGTGAGATGACCAGGGCGCTTAGCCGCGATGTCGCGGAAGAGGTGCGAAATAACTCCCTGAGGGAAGTTGTACGCTTCCAGCCGGTTGTCGATGGCGAGCCGCTGCAGTTTGGGTACGAGGCCCCAGTGCCCGCCGACGACGCGACGCACCAACCCTTCATGGCCAAGGTGGTTGAGCCCACGTTCTTTCCCGTCTCCCTGGCCTGCAGCGTAAACGAGGGTTAGATTTCGCGGCTTTTCGCTCGCCGGAATGTCTTTCGACAGATATTGCGCCTCCAGCGCCACCGCAATTTCCTCTGCAAAACCGATGCCGACAAAACCGCCGGTCGCGACCGTGTCGCCGTCGCGAATGAGACGCACCGCTTCCTCGGCGGTGACAATCTTTCCAGTGTCGGGGGCCCGAATTTGTGTGAGCTTCGTTTGAGCGGTGGCAACAGCTGACATTCTCGCCATTCCCTTAGTAGATGCCAGTGAGGTAGTAGAATCCGATCACAAAGAACACTGCGGCGGTCTTGGTCAGTGTGATGACGAAGATATCCTTGTAAGCCTCCCGGTGAGTGAGGCCGGTGACCGCCAGCAGCGTAATGACGGCGCCATTGTGCGGCAAAGTATCCATGCCGCCGCTGGCCATCGACGCGACGCGATGCAAGACCTCGAGCGAGATTTTCGCCGCCTCGGCCGCGGCGATGAACGTGTCGGACATGGCGGCAAGCGCAATGCTCATCCCACCGGACGCCGACCCGGTGATGCCGGCAAGCACGGTCACAGTGATGGCCTCGTTGATGAGCGGATTGGGAATGGCCCGGAGTGCATCGGCGATCGCCACAAAACCGGGCAGCAGGGCGATCACCCCGCCGAATCCATACTCGGATGCAGTATTCAGCGATGCCAGCAGGGCGCCGGCGACCGCCGCCTTGCTGCCGTCGGCGAATTTCGCAAGCACAGGGCGCCAGGCAAACGCGAACACGGTCAGTATTCCGAGCAGCAGCGCACCTTCCACCGCCCAGATCGCGGCCACGCTGGAGATCTGGGTGACGATCGGTTTGGCCGTGCCGAGCGTGATTTCGTGCGTCGTCCCATAGGCACGCGGCACTGCAAACGTCAGCACAAAGTTTGCGACGCCCACTACCGCCAGCGGCAGAAGCGCGATCCAGGGGTTTGGCAACTTCTCGGCTTCGAATGCCTCCGGCTCGTTGCGGAGGTTGGTGCCGTAGCCCTCGCCTTTCGCCTGAGCAGCACGGCGGCGGTTCTCGATATAGGCAAGGCCGATGACAAGAATGAACAGAGCGCCGATCACGCCAAGCCATGGGGCGGCCCAGGTCGTCGTCTTGAAGAATGTTGTGGGAATGATGTTCTGGATCTGCGGCGAGCCCGGCAGCGAATCCATGGTGAAGGTGAATGCGCCAAGGGCAATCGTGACAGGAATGAGCCGCTTGGGAATGCCGCTCTGTCGAAACATTTCGGCCGCGAACGGATAGACTGCGAACACCACGACAAATAATGACACGCCGCCATAAGTCAGAATGGCGCATACGATGACGATGGCCAGGATTGCACGCTCCCGGCCAAGCACTCCAATCACGGCGGCGACAATCGACTTGGAAAATCCAGAAAGCTCAATGACCTTGCCGAAAACCGCTCCCAGCATGAAAACCGGGAAATAATTTTTGAGGAAGCCGACCGTCTTCTCCATGAAGACGCTGGAGAACATCGGCGCGACCAGGGCCGGGTCGGTGAGCAAAACGGCGCCAAGCGCGGCGACCGGGGCGAACAGAATCACACTGTAGCCGCGGTAGGCTACCAACATGAGGAACGCCAGAGCACCCAACACAATCAAAAAACTCATGACGGTCGTTCCCGTTTTTCATGTCAGGCAGCGCACCGCGCCGCCAAGGAACCCTCAGGCTGTCGATGTGAAAACGGTGAGTTGCTCGCGTTCAAGTTCAGCAACGACTTTTTCTTGGTATACGACCGCCTCGTTCAACAAATCTCGGATGGAGATGACGGTGATCGGCTTGCCATTGTCGATAACTGGCAGATAGCGAATGTTGTGTTGTTGCATTAGATTTAGACAGTCGCGGAACGTGCTTGAAAGATCGACCGTGATAACTTTGCGGACCATGATGTCCGCGACCGGCGTAGTCTCCGGTGACTTTTTGGCCAGAATTACCCGCCCCACAAAATCGCGCTCAGACACAACGCCGACCATCCGCTCCTGGTCCAACACAACGAGGAAACCGGTCTTCTTATCGCCCATGACCTGCAGTGCGGTCAGTGTGCTGTCAGCGGGGCCAACAGCCCAAAGGGTTCTCGGCCTGGTACCAAGAATTCGTGATAGCGATCGATAGGCCAAAATCTCGTCTGGCCGTCTGATATGAGGAAAATTAATCATGAGCCAATCCTCAAATCCGGTTGGGGTAAGCCAGGATAGGGATCCGCCTTCCAGACTAATTCAGCAATTCCCGAATTCTCTTGATTCAGATCAATAGTGGGGCGAAGTTTGCATTGCACAAACCTTCGATAATACCAGTCGGGGTTAGCGGCAGGTGTCTTGGAAATCTCCGCCACGTGCCAATAGCGGACATTTGGGAAACCATCTGCGGAAAACAGAAAGACCGCCTCGCAGCGGTCTCTCTTGTTTCGATCAGATGGCTGCGCGAGAAGCAGCCTCTTTCGCTTCTCGCGGCAGCCGCGCAAAACCGTCAGTCAGTATTGCCGCACGACTCTCGTATTTCACTGGCGCAGGAAAGCCGTATCGAGAGCCGCATTGCATTGCGAGGAAACGACACGCGTGGCGGTTCTCAGGCATCCGAGAATGTTGCTTTGACCCGCTGCGATGGCCTGGCAATGCTGCAATGCGTCTCTCTCACAACTGTACACAACATGGTTGGCCAACCCAACGCATCTTTCGGAAAGTTTTCCTTGGCTCTTTTGGAGACACTCGCGCATGTTGTTCGCGAGCACTGGCACACCGCCGCACTGTTTTTTAAGTTCTCTACCACAAGCCAACGCGCCATACCCAGAATAGGTTTGCTGGGTGGACGGCTCATACGCGTACCCATATCCGTATGACGGCTGGTAGGTCCCGTATCCGTATCCATAGTTACCGTAGTTCCCGCGCCGATACGCGCGCCGATGTACCCTACGGTTCACGCCCGCAACGCTCGTTGCAGTGAGGGGACGACCAATCTCTGCTGAGGCGCTGTCCACGGACAACGTCACGTTTCCCTCGGGCGACAAGCGAAGCGAGAGGGGAGTTGCCCACAAAATGCAGGCGAAGAGTGCTGTTGCTCCGACAGTTACTACTTTCGACATCACGGCCTCCTAAGCACGTCGCCTCCCCGGAGTCGCACGAAAAGATGACCGCGCAGTGCGAACTCGCATTGATCCACGTCAATGGGCCGATGTTTGAATCTTTAGGTGCGCGACTACCCGCAGCGATTGATGTCCGCTTGGGGTCATAAGCAGACACGTGCAGTGCAACTATGGACGTCCACTTTATGCCAATAGCGGACATCTATTTTTTTGCCAAACAAAAACCTCGGCGTTTTGGTTCGCGGGTATTATTCCTCGATGAGAACTAGCGCTCTATGGGCTCGGCTTTTTGATAATTTTTGGTGCAATTGCGAAAAAAGCGATGGCGTTTTAGAAGAGTCACTTTCTGCTCTTTTGCCTGACGCCGACAACGCTCGTTTCTCTCAGCGAGAACCTCTGCCGCTGCAATCTCCGCAGGGGATTTCGGTTTTGGAGAGGGCGTGGCTTGCTGCGCTCTTAAGGAAGTCGGAAACGCTACTGCTCCAGCGAATAGCAAAATGAACTCACGTCGTCTCATTCAATCGCCTCGTTTTCGCACCCCGCTTGCCAGCCTCCGCCTACGCCGCTCTCTCAGAAATCAGGCGAACAGCGAACCGCTCAATAACATTTTTCGACCTCTGGGAGTTAATTGCGAATGCGTATAGGTTAGCAACCATGTCATCGTTGAGCATCCGAACTCCTAACTAAGCAAACAAAGTTCATTGTAGTGTCATACGGAAATTTGCACGCTCGTAGGCGGCGGGGTCTGGGATCCGATCAAAGCGCATGTTTCCCCTCATCTGCTCGAGCGAACTCCATTCGTTTTCCACCAGCCAAGCCTCAAGGTCGGCGCGCAGTGTGCGCAGGTGGCCAGGGCCGTTCCGCACGAGTGCCGACACCATCTGCACGGCGTCGGCCCCCACCATCGTGGCCTTCACCACATCGAGAACGTTGTGGACGCCTCCCGAGACTGCGAGGGAAGCTCGTATGCGGCCCGCGAGCATCGCGACCCCGCGCAGCCTCAACAAGAGTTCCGAGGAGTCGGAGAGGGGAAATGTGCGCACGATCTCAAGCTCCTTGACGTCGATGTCCGCGCGATGGAAACGGGTGAACAGGGCAAGTCCGTCTACCCCCTCCAAGTCGAGCTGTGCGGCGAAATGCGCGAAGGCCGTGAACAGAGGCGAGAGCTTGACGGCGACGGGTATATGCAGCGCTCTTTTTACATCTCGTACAATTTCGAGCATCTGTCGTTCGACCTCGGCCCCGCTCGTCTCGGGGTCGCTGGCCGCGTGATAGAGATTCAACTCCAGCGCATCGGCGCCCGCCCGCTCCAGTAGGTGGGCGTATGAAGTCCAACCACCGAGGCTGTGACCGTCAAGCGCGGCGAACACAGGAACTCCCACTGCCTCCTTCACACGCCGCAGGTGCTCAAGATATTCGTCGGGCCCGGGCGCCGTTAGAGGATCGGGAGAGTAGCTCGTGGCCTCGGCGAAGGAGTCGTGGTGGTTTTCGGAGTGGAAAAACGAAGAGATCTGTTCACCCACGATATCCTCCTCATAGAGAGGACGGAGAACGAATGCGGCAGCTCCTGCATCTTCGAGTTGGCGAACCATACCGATATCATCGGTCAGAGGCCCTGAACCCACGATAAATGGGTGAGGCAGCCGGAATCCGAGGTAGGTTGTGGCAAGGTTCATTTGCCCTCCGTGACGCTCGAGTTCGGGGGCCGCTCGGTCTCAGCCGCCGGCACGCTGATACCTGCCAACTGCTGGTAGACTATGTATCGACGTCGCGCCGCCTCCTGCGACTCTTGGATAAACTTCTTATAGCGTTCGGGGTCGGCACGCTCGACCATGCGGAACCGCGACTCGTTTCCCATGTAATCGGCCACATTGGCTTTCGGGGGACCATAGTCGAGGTGTAGGGGCGGGTCGCCGTTTGCGAGCCGCACCGGATCGAAGCGGTAGAGTGGCCAAACCCCAGAGTCTACCGCACGCTTTTGCTGTGCGGGACCCTGAGCCATGTCGTAACCGTGGGCTATGCAGTGGCTATAAGCCACGATGAGAGACGGGCCGGGATAGCTGTCTGCCTCCAAGAAGGCCTGCACGGTCTGTGCCATCTTGGCTCCAAAAGCTACGCGGGCCACGTAGACGTGGCCGTACATGGTAGCGAGGAGGCTCAGGTCTTTCTTCCCCACAGATTTTCCGTTGGCGGCGAACTTCGCGGCGGCGCCGAGCGGCGTCGCCTTAGACTGCTGTCCGCCTGTGTTCGAGTAGACCTCAGTGTCGAGGACCAACACGTTCACGTCGCGCCGGTCCGCGAGAACGTGATCGAGACCGCCGTATCCGATGTCGTAGGCCCATCCATCGCCCCCAACCAGCCATACACTTTTCTTCACCAGATAATCGGCGAGAGTATCGAGACGCAGCGCCTCTGGGTCCTTCAATTCGCGGAGCCGCCTCCGCAGCGCCGCGACCCGCTCACGCTGAGCCGCAATGCCCGCTTCGCTTGTTTGGTCCGCTCCCAATAACTCCGTGGCAAGAACATTCCCGATGTGGGCAGCTAGAAGCTTTACTAGGCGTCGGGCCGCCGCCGTCTGGGCGTCGAGCGCAAGGCGGAAGCCAAAGCCAAACTCGGCGTTGTCCTCGAAGAGCGAGTTCGCCCAGGCCGGCCCCCGCCCTTCCTTGTTCGTTGTGTAGGGCGTTGTGGGCAGATTGCCCCCGTAAATTGACGAGCAACCTGTGGCGTTGGCGATGAGCAACCGGTCGCCGAAGAGCTGGGTCAAAAGCTTGAGGTATGGCGTTTCCCCACAGCCTGCGCACGCGCCCGAATACTCAAAAAGCGGCTCCAGAAACTGTGAGCCCCTGTGGTCGAGCCGCACAACCTCCGCCCGCGGCAGCTCGGGCAGATCCAGGAAAAAATCGTAATTGGCGCGCTCCGCCTCCAGCAGCGGCGCCTTTGGCGCCATGTTGATCGCCTTGTGCTTGGGATTTGTACGGTCCTTTGCCGGGCAGACATTGACGCACAGGTTACAGCCGGTGCAGTCCTCCGGCGCCACCTGGATCGTGTAATGCCGGCCTTTGTATTCCTTCCCTCGGTAGGCGATGGCTTTGAACGTGGAAGGTCGGTTGGCGAGTGCCCCCTCGTCATAGACCTTGGCCCTAATCGCGGCATGCGGACAGGCTAGCGCGCACTGGTTGCACTGAATGCAGATCTCCGGATCCCAGACCGGGATCTCGGGGGCGAGGTTACGCTTCTCCCACTTAGCCGTCCCAAGGGGCCAGGTGCCATCCACGGGGAAGGCGCTGACCGGGAGGAGATCGCCCTTGCCCGCCAGCATGACCGCCGTGACCTTCTGCACGAAATCGGGCGCCCGCTCAGACACAATGGGTGGCCTCGCGCGCGTAGCGCTCGCTGCCCCCGGCACCTTGACCTCGTGGAGATTGGCCAAGGCTTGGTCTACCAGTTCGCAGTTCCGGCGCACCACCTCCGTCCCGCGCTTGCCGTACGTCTTTTCGATGAACTTCTTGATGTGCGCCACTGCCTCCTCGCGGGGCAGGATGCCGGAGATGCCGAAGAAGCACGTCTGCATGATAGTGTTGATGCGCCCGCCCATCCCCACCTGCTTTGCGAGGGCATAGGCGTCGATGGTGAAAAACCGGATTCGCTTCTCGACCATCTGCTCCTGCATCTCACGCGGCAGATGATCCCAGACCTGGTCCGCGGCGTAGGGCGCGTTCAGCAGGAAGACCGCTCCCTGAGCGGCGTGCTCAAGTACGTCGATCTTGTCCAGGAAATTGAACTGGTGGCAGGCCACGAAGCTGGCGCGGTTTACAAGATAGGCGGAGCGGATGGGCCTAGGGCTCGAGCGCAGGTGTGAGACCGTTATCGCACCCGATTTCCTGGAGTCATACACGAAGTAGCCCTGCACGTGGCGCTCGGTTTCCTGGCCGATGATCTTGATGGAGTTCTTGTTGGCGCTCACGGTGCCGTCCGCGCCCAGGCCATAGAACAGCGCAGTGGACACGTCCTCGCCCTCGGTGCTAAACGAGGCGTCCCAGGCAAGGGACATATGCGTCACGTCATCGATGATCCCGAGCGTGAAATGGCGCCGGGGTGCTTTCTTGTCCAACTCGTCGAACACCGCCTTGACCATTGCTGGCGTGAACTCCTTCGACGAAAGGCCGTAGCGGCCGGCAACGACCAGCGGCTCAACCCTCAAGGGAGAGACCCCTTCGGCACGTGCCTCGGCGAGCGCGGTCATCACGTCGAGGTAGAGAGGTTCGCCGATGGCCCCTGGCTCCTTGGTTCTGTCGAGGACGGCGAGGCTCCGGGCGCTCGCAGGCAGCGCGCGTAAGAACGCTGCGCGAGAGAACGGCCGATACAGGCGCACCTTGAGGACGCCCACTTTCTCGCCGCACCCCACAAGCCGATCTACCGTCTCGTGCACCGTCTCGGCGCCGGAGCCCATGATCACGATGATGCGCTCGGCCTCAGGATGGCCCGCGTAATCGAAGAGACCGTATTTTCGGCCTGTGCGCTCCGCAAAGGCAGTCATCACGCGCGCGACGATATCTGGGCAGGCTTCGTAGAATAAATTCGCAGCCTCGCGGGCCTGGAAAAAGACGTCGGGATTCTGGGCGGTGCCGCGCATCACGGGACGATCGGGGGTTAGGGCCCGCCGGCGGTGGGCCATAACCGCATCCTCCGAAATCAGTTTCCGGAGGTCATCGTCGGAAAGCTGCTCGATCTTTGCCAGTTCGTGCGAGGTCCGGAAGCCATCGAAGAAATGCAAGAAGGGCACACGCGAGAAAAGGCTCGCAGCGTGGGCGACGGCGGCCATGTCCTGCGCCTCCTGGACCGAGTTCGATGCCAGTAAACCGAAACCCGTCTGGCGGCACGCCATCACGTCCGAATGGTCGCAAAAGATCGATAGCGCATGCGTGGCCAGCGCACGCGCAGCCACGTGCATAGTGAACGGCGTGAGCTCTCCCGCGATTTTGTACATGTTGGGGATCATAAGCAGGAGCCCCTGGGAGGCGGTGAACGTCGTAGCCAGCGCCCCGGCCTGTAGAGCGCCGTGGATCGCACCCGCTACTCCGGCCTCCGACTGCATCTCGGCAATCTCCGGAACGACACCCCAGATGTTGGTTTTCCCGCGACTTGCCCACTCGTCGCACAGCTCAGCCATCGTCGAGCTGGGAGTGATCGGATAGATTGCGATCGCCTCGGTGAGGCGATAGGCAACAGAGGCCGCAGCCTCGTTGCCGTCGACGGTAGCGCGTTCAGACATGTTTCGACCCTGCTTTTCCCGCTTCATGCCCCTCAGGCGCGAGAGCAAGAATGCACAGACGAGCAACGACCCAATCGACCGAGTTTGGTCTGGAGCCGAGCGTCTTCCGTCCCATTCAAATGCTAGCGCGCAGTTGGAAATGGCCCAAAGGTCCATTGACGGATATTGCGCATTCAACGACTTGCGGGCGGATGCAGGCAGCGAGCTGCTAGCCGGTCGTTACGACCGCCCGATCTCGCCCCAACGCGAAGCAGCCGCGGGCTCAAATATTGTCGCCTCTTTGCCCTCGTCAGTGGCGAGCCATTCATTTAGCTCCTGATCTGACTTCGGCGGATGACCCTTTATCCCCTCAAAGATATCACGCAGCATTTTGGCTTGGGCTTTCTCCGCTTCATCTTTGGTCATCTTGATACTCCTCTCGGAGAGCTGAACTGTGCCTTCCATAGATCACTGGCTCCCACCTAACGCCTCCCAGGCGGTCCGATTGGCGCGCGCCCCCATCGCGAATTTGATGCCCTTTAATTTCAAAATTCCTCGGCCTTTGACGCCTCACGCTCACAGATGGCTGCAAGCTGATGCATTCGTTCTTGCACTTTTGGGTCACGAAAAGTCTCAGCCTGAAGCCGGTATACTTCCGCCCGCTCACGATACTGCTCACTTGCGCGCAATGGCCCTATGCGGACCTTATTTTGACGTAGAAGCTCCAGTCGCTTTGTTAGGGAGGGGCGAAAGTTGTAATGCCACGCTTGCCGCGCTGATTTGCGGACGTCTCGACGGCTTCTCGGTCCAAAGATAACGATACGCGACACGACAGACCCCGAGCTGCAAGTAGTGGGAGGTGAAACAGGCCCGCTGGTCAATTGGCCCTTAGGGAAACAAAATTTGATACCTACGAAATGACGCGGGCATGACAGCGCGCCGCTCGCTGCTTCATCGCACTGCACCATCTAAGATGCCAAATGTCCGCTTTGGGTCAAAAGCAGACATGTGCAGCGCAAAAAGTCATGTCCGCTTTACCCCCAAAAGCGGACATCGATTGCCTTTTCGGCATGTCCGCTTTGTGCCAATCGCGGACATCGGCCTAGTGGAACGCCTGCCTAAACATTTTCCGGTTGACCGACGTCGGTTCCACGAGAAAGCCGACTAACGGCTGCATCGAAGCCTTCGAGAACGATCTTGCCCTTTGCACGTCCGCTCTCGATCAACGCGTGCGCGCGTTTTAGGTTTTTAGCGTTGATGGGACCGAAATTATCGCCGAGCGTGTGTTTCAAGACGCCCTCATCGACAAGCTTGGAAACTTCGTTCAACAGCGCGCCTTGTCCCGCCATGTCAGGGGTTTCGAAGACCGAACGCGTGAACATGGACTCCCAATGGATCGAAACGCTCTTGCGCTTAAACACGCCAATATCGAATGAGGGCGGATCATCGATAAGACCCAATCGTCCCTGCGGGGCGATCAGTTCTGCGATTTCCTTGAAATGAAGGTCGGTGTTTGTTGTTGAAAACACGAGGCCGGGTTGCCCAATCCCGAGTGCTTGCACCTGCGATGCCAACGGTTTGCTGTGATCAATGATGTGATCCGCACCAAGACGCTCCACCCAATCTCTCGTCTCGGGACGAGAGGCCGGTGAATCACCTTCTAGCGGTGTGAGTTTCCTAAGGAGCTGGACAGCAATTGATCCGACGCCTCCTGCTCCACCGACTATGACTACAGCCGGAGCAGCGCCGGGTACGGATTTGCGGATATCGAGACGGTCAACCAGCATTTCCCAAGCGGTGATCGCCGTGAGCGGCAATGCCGCAGCTTCTGCCCAGTCGAGCGACTTTGGTTTTCTGCCGACGATGCGTTCGTCGACGAGATGAAACTCGCTGTTGGTGCCCTGTCTGCCAATAGCGCCAGCGTAGAAAACGGCATCACCGGCCTTGAACAGTTTCGTCTTCGGTCCTGTCGCATGCACGATACCGGCTGCGTCCCATCCAAGCACTTTCCACGGTCCTGGCCCCGCACCAGTTCTCATGCGTATCTTGGTGTCGACGGGATTGACCGACACAGCCTGGACTTGGACTAAAAGGTCGTGGTCTTGAGGGCTTCGCCTCGGCAGGTCGACATCGACGAGAGCGTTTTCATTCTCAATCGGTAGGGGCTTCTGGTAACCAACCGCACGCATCGTCTCCTCCTGCCTTGGAGCGTCTTAATCCAAAACGCTAGCCAAATATTTTTCGCTCCTGTTGGCAATTTCGATTGCCGGTCCTACATATTTGGCTCTACGCTGCGATGCAAAAAGCCGCTTTGGGTCATTTCATCAATTTAACATGTGCCCCAGCGACAAGTTATTTCGGATGAATAATTTTTTACAGGATACGCGCGTTATCATCTTCGAGCTTTCCAAATCGGAAATGGCCCGACTGACGGTTTCGATGGTGAGACCGAGATGATCGGCAATGTCCTGATGGGACATTGGAATGTCGAGATATTCCGCGCTTCCCAATCTCACCCATAGGTCAGTGAAGAATGTCGCGACACGACATTTGGCGCTCTTGCTCATCAACGATATGTGCTCTTCCGCACGTTCAAGTTCATTGGTCGTCGCCCGCAGCAAAAAAATGGCAACTCGATTTTCCTGTGACGCGAGCGACAATAACGCGCTCCGTTTGATAAACAGCACCTCCGCGTCTGCTGCTGCCTCGATGGACAGCGAGCGTTTTAGACCCGTCCAACCGAGAAAATCCCCGGGTAGATAAAAGGCAACGATGTTGCGGACGCCCGTTTTGAAAGTTCTGCAACTGCGAACAACCCCGCGGACTACATAGAAGATGTGTTCGGCGGGATCTCCTTCGCAGGCGATGACATTGTCGCGGTAAAAACCAATGGGAACTTGTTTAAAGGCGGAAAAGGCACGTTTCACCGCCTCATCGTTGCCGATGGCTGCGGCTAAATCGAGCGAAGCCTCTGCCGTGCCGAAAATCTTGCCAGACTTTGGCGGATTGCCAAGATCAACGTTGGTCATCGTCAACTCCGCCTAAAATGGACTATCTCTTGAACCTAACGTTAGGTCCTGCAAGCAAAAGTTGGCCTTTGGTCCAACGCATTTAAAAAGACACTATTGTGACTAGTAGGACTATCAGGGCTCGAACGGATGTCCGCTTTGGGTCAAAAGCAGACATGTGCAGTGCAAGAAGGCATGTCCGCTTTGCCCCCGAAAGCGGACATGTCCAGGCTTCCCCCACAAAGCAGTTCAAGCGGTCCTGATCGCCTCGATCGGCGCAAGCCGGGAAGCTCGCAGTGCCGGATACCAACCAAATAATATACCGACCAGCATCGAAAACAGCACCGCCGAAACTACCGCCCAGTAGTCGACGATCAGCGACCAGTCCGCCACATAGGCAAAACCGAAAGCGGCAACTAAACCCAATATCACTCCCGCAACGCCCCCAAGACACCGACAACCCTACGGCCTCGAACAAGAATTGCAGAAGAATGTCGCGCCGCCGGGCTCCGACAGCCATTCGGACGCCAATTTCTCTGGTTCGCTCCGTGACCGATACCAGCATGATGTTGAGAATGCCAATTCCGCCAGTTAGGAGCGAAACAAGGGCGACCGATGCAAGAAGGATGGACAGCGTTCTGGCGCCGGCCTCTCTTGCTTCGGCAACCACTGACAGGTTCCGTATTGCGAAGTCATTATCCTGGAGCGGCAACAATCGATGTCGCTGGCGCAGCAGCGACTCAGCGTCTTCGGTTGTTTGCGCCATGCTCTCGCCGTCGCGCACCTTTACCAGAACCGCGGCGACCGAACGCAACTTTGCCTGATTGCTTCCCAGCACCCGCCTGCCCGCGTTCAAAGGGACAATAAGCGCATCATCCTGATCTTGCCCGGCGGTGGACTGGCCTTTCTTGGCGAGCATTCCGATTACTCGGAACGGCACGTTCTTGATCCGGACCTCGTGGCCGATCGGATCGACGTCAGGGAATAATTGCTTCGCGACCGTCTGTCCCAGAAGCGCGACCTGGGCACCGTTCTTCGCTTCGTCCGATTCAAACGCAACGCCCGCTTTCCACTCCCCAGTCCCGTGCTTCAAGATAACCGAGGTCCACGGTATACAAAGTTGTCGCCCAATTGGCGGCTTCCGCAACGATCTGAATCTTGCCGCTGATCACCGAAGACGTCACTTGGACTGAGGGAATTTCCTGGGAGATCGCAGCAGCATCCTCATCCGTGAGCGTTGGCGTCGCACCCGCACCAAGTCTGACACCCGACTGATTAACGTTGCCGGAGACAACCACCAGCAGATTGGACCCAAGGCTCTGGACTTGGGCAGCAACCTGCGCTCGAGCACCTGCGCCGATAGCCAGCATCGCAATCGTCGCCGAAGTCCCGATGATGATGCCGAGAGCCGTCAGACCGGAACGCAACTTGTGAGTCCGGAGCGCCATGACGGCGGTACGAATTGTCTCCAACGGGTTCATTGAACCCTGCCATCGAAAAAACGGATCACCCGGGAAGCGTGCTGGGCAATTTGTGGATCATGGGTGACGACCACGATGGTCTTGCCGAAGTCGTTGAGCTTCCGGAACAGCGTCATCATCTCGTTGGCGGATTTACTATCCAAGGCTCCTGTTGGCTCGTCCGCCAGGATAATACTAGGCGAGCATGCCAACGCCCTGGCAACCGCGACCCGCTGCTGCTGACCTCCAGAAAGCTGTGAAGGGAGATGATTGCCCCGATCCGCGAGGCCAACCATACTGAGGGCCGTATCTGCTATTTCTCTGCGGGCCCGCCGCTGCACTCCTGCGTACATCAGGGGCAGCTCGATATTTTCTCGCGCATTCAGCCGGTCAAGCAGATTGAAATTTTGAAAGACGAAACCGATTTTGCGATTTCTTATTGCAGCCAAATCGTCAGAACCAAGCTCGGAAGTCTCGACCCCATCGATCCAGCACTTCCCGCGCGTCGGTCTATCCAGGCACCCGACTATTCCCATGAAGGTCGATTTGCCGGATCCGGATGGACCGGTAATCGCAACGTACTCTCCGGCATCGATTGAAACAGTGACGCCCTCCAGCGCGGTGACCTTCTCACCCAGCTGAAAGTGTCGGCTAAGATTTTCGGTCCTGATCACTGCTTCTTGCCTACGATGATCTCGCGGACCGGTTCCGTAGCGATAATCTCCGTTACGCTGCCGTCGCCCAAGCCAAGCCGGACCGGTATCATCCTGGGAGCTCCATCCGGTCCGAGCACCCAGACACCTGGTCCCTTCGCAACCGCTCCCGCGGGTTTCCAGCGGAGCGCTGCGTTCGGCGCAAGAAGTGCGTCGGATCGCGAATCGGTTTCGATCTTGACACTCGCCGTCATGCCGGGAAGCAGCTCCATCTTTGGGTTCTCGATCGAAACGATTCCCGTGTAGGTGACGACATTGGAGATGGTCTGTGACCCGAGCCTGACATGCTTGACCTTGCCCTCGAACTCGCGCCCGGGATATGCGCTTACGGAAAATACGACCCTTTGGCCCGGCTTCACTCGACCGACGTCGGTCTCATCGATGGAGACGGCGATTTCCATCCGGCGCAGGTCGTCTGCGATCGTGAAAATCGTCGGCGACTGCAGGGATGCAGCCACGGTTGACCCGAGCTCCACGCTGCGCTGAATGATCACGCCATTCTACCGGTGAGCGAATATCCGTATTGGCCAGGTCTACCTCGACCTGGCGGAGAACGGCCTCCATCTGATCGATCCTGGCGGCGTTAACTTCCAGCTGCGCTTTCGCTACAAGTGCTGTGGTACGAGCCGCATCATAGCTCGCATCGGATACCGCACCGGTCGGCTTGAGCCGCACCTGACGGGAAAGGATCAATTCCGCTTCGGCCATCTTGGCTTCTTGCATGACCTGAGTAGCGCGAGCCTGATCGAGATCCGCTTTAGCAGCATCGCGCTTGAACCTGATCTGATCGGAATTGAGCCGGGCGAGGATCTGGCCGGCAGTGACCCTGTCGTTGTAATCGGCGAGAATCTCGACAAGCTGGCCGGAGAGCTGCGAGCCGACGATGACGGTCGTGATCGGATTGATAGTACCGGTCGCGGTCACCGTGCTGACGATCGGGCCGCGCTCGAGAATGGCGAGTTTGTAGCCCGGTGCATTCGCATTAGACCAATGCGGAAACAGAAATATCGCGCCAACCACCGCGACCGCGGTAGTCAGGAAAAAGGCTGACTTGCCTATCCGAATTAGAGCGCGAGTGGTGATGTTCATCGGGACCGCCAATATGAATATCCGCGCCAGGGAATGAACAGCATCAAGAAAACATCGCGGCCACGGAGCGGGACATTTGGTTGAGCATGCCACTCGGTGTGACGCGCCGAACCGCTAGAAAACCGCCACCTCATCAGAGGTGGCGGTTTTAGGATTGTATGCGGGGGCGGAAATTACTTGTCTCTGCCCCGACCCTGCATGGCCTGCAGCGTCCTGGACTGCGTCAGCGCGAGAACCCGGAGCATGTCGTCTGATCGGTGACCGACGCACAACACGTCCATGCCGAACCATTGCCACCGACTACGCCGCCGTTGCCGGTGGCGTCGGAGGAGTAATAAGCAACAGGGTTCTTCGTTGGATCAACATTGGTGCCGGTATAGTACCGTTCCAGCCTTCAACTCGTAGGTGGCCCCATCGGCGGCGAACGCCGGTGCAGCAAAAGCCGCTAATGCGACGCAAGCAATCATAATACGCTTCATGTTTTTGTTCCTGTTTGAGAGTTCTGTTTTGCTTGCGACGCAATTCGCGACGCACAGCAATTGTCGCCACCGGCTTTCGCCGTTGTTTTAAGTTTTTTTGAATTGGCTCAGCCACGTCGGCTGGCGCTGAGACCCGCGTTAACACCACGACGGCAAGCGAGACCCGCGTTAACACCACGACGGCAAGCGAGACCCGCGTCAACACCACGACGGCAGGCGACCAAGAATTTCCGTGGGGCGCCGCGCTGTCGGACGGCGGCTACGTCGTGACCTGGATGTCTCTTTCCCAGGACGGCTCCGGCTTCGGCATGCGGCGACGAACGTGATTGCTGATGATGATCACGTTGCGAAGGTTTTTCTGGCTCGTCTGATGGTCAAGGTCGCGCTGACGCTCGATCCCGATGTGAGTCCGCATACGCAATAAGGGTTTTTGTGCGAAATGTCCGCTTTCAGGGGTAAAGCGGACATGCCTTTTTGCACTGCACATGTCCGCTTTTGACCCAAAGCGGACATCGCTATTGCAACCCCCGAGGAAGGCACGTTCTGTCTGGGTCAGAAATCGGCGGGAGCGACTCCCGGCAAGCTTTTTCACGACGGCTTGCCGCCACGCCTACTGGTCGGCGATGCCGAAAGTCACATCGAGCGTTGTCAACATCAGACTGCAAACGACGTCGTTCTACGGCATCAGTCATATCGTGGAGTACAAAGACCGCGAGGGCCGCCATGCGCTGCCTCTGTTCGGGACTAAGAGTTTTGTATAGCGGCTGCCACGCCTCGGCGAGTTTATTCAAATCGGCAGATCGTTGAGCCAATGCTTCGGCGCGTCGTTGCAAAAAGGCGATTGGGTCACGATTGCCCATGACTTCGGCAGGACTTTCCTCGGCCCGTTTACCCATTGTTTCTGCGATTTTTGCAAAACGGTCTCTCCGATCCTCCGCTCTGGCACGGATAGCGTTCTCTACAGGCGGCCAGTATTTTTGCTGTTCAGGTGTCAGCTGCAACGCGCCCTTCACCAGATCGATACGCAAATCCGTCAGGGCATTCCGGTCCGTTTGGCTTAACCGTTCCGATGTCTTTAATCGATCCGCTGTCGCAGCAGAAGGTGTTTGTGCGTGGGCAAGTGGGGATGCAGCGACGAAGAGAGCGGCTACTCCGGCCGCTACTGTTTTCAGCATGGGTTGATCTCCTAGATGGGTTGTCGCCCCGAGGAGCCCCCGCATAAGAATGACCATGCAGTGTTAGATTACGTTGACTTAGATCAAGCATAGCGAATGGACTTTGGTCGGGCCTCACGCACGCGCTACGCGGTTCGGGAAGAGCGCACTCTTCCGAGCGGCGCGACATCGCGAGACAGCCAGGGCTACATCGCGTGCGTCGCGTGCGCTGGCGGTTAAAAGAAACCAAGCCTGGCGGAAAGAAAAAGCGCCGCCCCCGCCAGGCAAATGAGCCGGGCTTGTGCAGCGCACAGACGCGATAACTGTCAGGCTACCAGCACTACATTACCAATAACGACGATAGCCACCGTAGTAGCCAGGGTTGTAGGCACCGTAGCCACCGTAGTAGCCAGGGTTGTAGGCACCGTAGTAGCCAGGGTTGTAAGCATAACCACCGTAGTAGCCACGGCGGTAGGCTCGCCGGTACTGTCGGCGTGCAACTCTATTGTAGTAGTAAACCTTCTGTAGCTCAGGCGCGGGAGCAGTTGCGCCTACTAGATTTCCGTTGATTGGCATCACTGCCAAGGCACCGAAGGTTCCGCCAAGTCCAATGCCAGCTGTGGCGACTGCTGTCAGAATGTACATTCGCACTTTAGACATTTTATCCTCCGCTTGATTTCTACGCGCTGCACCGGCTGCTTACCCATCATTTGCCTGGGCGAAGGACTGTGTAAGTTGGACCTAAGTCCAATCGGTCCTTGGAATAAGCTTGCGAATGTCCGCTATTGGCACTTAGCGGACATTAGCCAGTGCGTTGCATATGTCCGCTCTTGGGGGTAAAGCGGACATACCTTTTTGCATCGCAAATGTCTGCTTTTGACCCAAAGCGGACATTGTTTGGCGCTCGCCCCGAACCCGTTTCCACTACTCCCTTGAGCCGCTACCATGCCCCGTTCTGGTCTCGGGGGCTCCATGAGACGGCGCGATTTCATTTCATTGATCGGTGGATCGGCGGTCTCATGGCCGCTCGCCGCTCGCGCCCAGCAGGCCGAGCGCATGCGCCGCATCGGTGTGCTCATGAGTACTGCTGCGGCTGATCCGGAAGGACAGGCGCGTATTGCTGCGTTCCGGCAAGGCCTGCAAAAATTGGGTTGGGCTGAAGGCCAAGGCGTGCAAGTCGATGTGCGCTGGGGTGGTGGCGATGCCGACCTCGATCGTAGATTCGCGGCGGAATTGGTCGCGCTCACACCGGACGTCATTCTGGCCACAGCTAGCTCGACTGTGGCGGCGTTGCAGGGGGCAACCCGCACCGTCCCGATCGTGTTTGCACACGCCGTCGACCCAGTCGCCGCGGGCTTCGTCGATAGTTTGGCGCAGCCCGGTAGCAATGCCACTGGTTTCGTCTTGTTCGAGTACGGCATAAGCGCGAAATGGCTCGAGCTTCTCAAACAGATTGCGCCCAGCGTGACGCGGGTGGCAGTCCTTCGGGATCCGGCCATGGCCGCTGGGACGGGCCAGTTCGGCGCCCTCCAGTCCGTAGCGCCAT
Source organism: uncultured Alphaproteobacteria bacterium (assembly GCA_963751535.1). GTDB lineage: Bacteria > Pseudomonadota > Alphaproteobacteria > Rhizobiales > Xanthobacteraceae > Pseudolabrys. The sequence goes on along the minus strand of CAVVUW010000003.1, from coordinate 368,802 downwards.
CGTTTGGGGTGGAATTCATTCCGGTCAACGTCCGCGATCCTGGCGAGATCGAGCGTACGGTCTCTGCCTTTGCGCGCTCATCGAATGGCGGCATGATCGTGACGGCGAGCCCGTTGGCCCTATTGCATCGTAACTTGATCATTGAGTTGGCCGTTCGGCACAAGTTATGCGCAGTTTACAATTTGCGGTCGTACGTTACGGCCGGTGGCTTGATCTCTTACGGAACAGATATCGCCGATCAGTATCGGCGCGCAGCCGGCTACGTCGACCGCATCTTAAAAGGCGAGAAGCCAGCCGACCTAGCGGTGCAAGCGCCGACCAAGTTCGAGCTGGTGATCAATCTCAAGACGGCCAAGGCGCTGGGTCTATCAATTCCACTAGCAGTGCTCGCCCGCGCTGACGAGGTGATCGAATAGTTTGCCGATGTCCGCTATTGGCACTAAGCGGACATTCCTGTTTGCACCGCACATGTCCGCTATTGGGGGTAAAGCGGACATTGGGGCCGGGGGACGATTTCAAAAAACGGCTGAACGAAGCGGCGGCAACGCCGGGCTATCGGTCCACGGCTAATGGCCGTCTTTTCTGCAGCTAAAATGCCGAAAGATGCAGAGCCATTTCGCTGTCAGATCGGCGGGCCGAAAGCTGCCAAGAACCTCGCCGCGCTTTGGTTGTCTGTGTAAAGTAGCTGTCCTATGCCGAGTGTTGGGGAGAGGCGTGGACAGGGTTTGGAAATACGGTTGGGCGTCCATCGTCACTGTTGCGGGCTGGATACTTTGGTGCATTTTCTCTCGCAGGAATAGTTTTGTGCCGACGGGTGACGCGGTGGCATTGTTTATTGGCGCTGTGGCTTTCGACGTTTGGCGAAGCACCCGACCGCTCGAATAGGAGCAGGTCACAAGTCAACACAACGTGGTGTTGGATCGCGGCGCACTTAATGGCCGTCAGGTTTTCGGCTAAGGTGTCAGCATGACACAGCGCGGCAGAAAATCAGCCCAGCATCTTGCGACGGTCAACGTCGATGTCGGTCGAAACCTGTTGCATCCGCCTGCTTCATTGAGCGAAGCCGAGCGCTCCGTTTTCGTCCACACCGTCACCACCAACAAACCGGAAGCGTTCAAGCCGAGCGATCTGCCGTTGCTGATGCGTTACGCTGAAACGGTGGCGGCGAGTGATCAGGCTGCAAAAATGCTGCGTGATGACATTGCCAAGGGCCGGCCGTCGCAGTGGCTGACCGTTCAAGAACGTCTGCTGAAAATGCTTGTGGTGCTGTGCCGTCAGCTTCGCTTGTCGCCGCTGGCAAGGACGCCGAGCAAAAATGGCAGGCCGGAAGTTTTTGATCCAGCCACCGGCAACGGACATGTCAGCGCTTACGAAAGGATGAGGCTTGCAGATGACGCGCAATGATCGCGCCGCATTAAAGCTGGCGCTTACACTATGCCGCGCCGAAGTCTCCCGCTCGCGCAAAGCAGATCAATGCCAAGCTGCGGGACGAGCCGTGGGAAGAGGTTGCGACGTTTGCCGCGTACGTTGTTCAGGGCCAGTCATTGAATCTGCTGCCGTGGGAAAGCCCGCCGTGCTGGGGCGATTCCGATCATCATCCCGACCCGGCAGCGAAGAAGTTGCTTCAGCAAATGTTGTCTCTCGGTGTCAGCCGCTGGCATCCCGACCCGATGGCGGCGATTGAAGAGGCGCAGCGGAAAGGCGCGGGATGATCTCTGCGCGTCGTTCCCCATGTAACGACTAATTTATCCGCTCGCATTTGCCTGTAAAAACGACAGGTCCGAAATCGAGCGTTTCCCCGGCGCTAAAACGGTCGCCGTTAAATTCGAGCCAATTGCCGGGGAAAACTCCCTCAAATCTAACAGGAACAAAATGCTAGCGGCTCTTTGGCCTGCGCGTCGGGGTAAAGCACACCCGCCGCCTGTTCCACGATACAAAACCATTTTCCAGTCAAATCGTCGGAAGCCGCTTGGCTTGGAGGAAGATCAAAAGCAAATAAAGCGATGCTTAGTATCAATGTTGGCGCAAGGTTTTGATTTAGGGTCATGGGCGTCACGTTTTGGAACATGGCCAAGCCTGTCTGAGTGCTTGCTGCGCCAATTTATTGAAGTTTTCTTGCAGGCGTTCAGGTTTACTGTCTACATAAGCAACGACAACCCGGATTAAGTCCGCAACCGAACCATTTGCACATACGTTCGGATCAGTTTCAGCAATGCCTCTTACGGCGCCCGCGCACAGTCCTTGCAGCAGACGGGCGTTTGGAGATTGTGATAGGAAATTACGGCACCCTATCATCACGTAGTTGGCACTGCTTATGTCTTCTTCGGCAACGGCGTGACCGGCAAACATCAGCATCCAACCCGCGACAAGCAGAAGGTGTCGATTGAAAATCCGCACGCCGTTTACGCGCATGTTGCCGAGGGTCATCATTTCACCGACTCACTCAAGATATCGCTCAACATATTGACGGCGATGAAAAGGATTACCAACGACAACAAGAGGCCAGCCGTGACTGCTATGATGCGTAACGCTTTTTCGCGCATCTTTAATCAGTTTTGCCATGCGCCCCACCCCAACCCGCGCAGATTGTAGGCTGCCGGATTGGCCGAGTCCCGATCTGTTCGGGATGCAAATTTTGCCTTGGGGTCCGGGTTGTGGTCCGGGTCCCGAAACCCCGGGGTCGGCTTTACCCTCGATAGCGGCGGTTCACTGATGAGAAGAGGGATACGTCGACAAATCTCGACGTTAATGATACGGACAACTTGGTGTTGCGCACCTAGCGCCGCCAACAGCATCGTAGCGAATGTAGGATTCGCAGCCGTGCAAAAGCCCACCTTTTATCGCAAGCGAGCGCAAGTCGCCGAAGACTTCGCCAAGCATTGTCGCGACGAGATGGCAAAGCAAATGTTCCAGAGGGTCGCTGGTCGCTGGCGAGAACTTGCCACGCTCGCCGGGTCACGAAAGCCAAGCCGAACGTCAGCAAGGCCCAAGCGAAAAAGTCGGTAACAAATTCGTCGTTTGGAAGTCCGCTTTGGGTCAAATGCAGACATCCTGCGACGCAAAAGCCATGTCCGCTCTACCCGCAAAAGCGGACATTGCTCGCGTGTCGGCGCGTTTAGTACGGCAGATCGACTGTCGCTCGTTGCAGATTGAAGATATCAACCTTCAACTGCATCGTGGCCGGATCAATTCGGTTGTGTGATGCGACCGGCAGCGGGTGATTTCCCGCCTCTGTGCTTTCCCTAGTGGCACCGGCCGCGAGGATCGCGATAACAACAGCAACAGCCGCCACGAGCGTTATTATTTCGGGTTTTCTTCTCAGCATGGGGTGTACCCCGCTGGTTCACCAGCCGGGGCTTAGCATCGGTTCGATCATCCGAATGTGAAGGGCGACACATAGAGGCGGGGAATTGAGCAGGTTCGCCTCTTGGGAAGCTCGCTGGTGCGTTCGGCTAATGGACCGAGCACGACAGCCAGTATGGCAGGCAGGTGCGCACAGCGCAGGGGCTTTTTGCAGAATCGCCTGTTTGTTTACCCCGCTGTTTACCCCGGCGCATTTTTCCCGATCTAACCGGAGCAAAATTTTCAACAAGTCATTGCGGCGCAGGCGCAACTGCAATTTTCCGCCAAAGTTTGTCCGCTCTACCCCCGAAACCGGACATTGAGAGACGCGCCCGCGAACAAGTCCCTACATCGTCGCAGTGTTTGGGCGAGGTGCTGGGGCGTTGGTGGCAGATCGCCCCTCGCCGTTAACGGTCAATCAACCAACGCAGCCTAGCCTACGGAAGATCGAGGCACTGCAGACGGAGATCGCGCGGTCGAACCAAGCGCGGCGGCGGACAGACTTTGAGTGCGAGCGCCCCGATTCGCCTGATGGTGGAGCTGCTCCAGACAGCTACCGAGACCGTACTGGGAGCAGATCGCAAGGCTTGTAAGTAGCAATCCGCGTCCAATCGTGAGTAAACATGAGTAACATCACCGATATTCGCGAGATGCAAGCGCGCATTACCGTGTTCGGAGTCGGTGGCGCCGGCGGTAATGCCGTCAACAACATGATCGCGGCAGGTCTTCAGGGCGTCGATTTCGTCGTCGCCAATACCGACGCACAGGCGCTCATCAAGTCCAAATCCAAGCGCATCATCCAGATGGGCACTCGTGTGACCCAAGGCCTCGGCGCCGGCTCGCAGCCAGAGGTTGGTCGCGCCGCCGCTGAGGAAGTGATCGACGAGATTCGCGATCAAATCCCACATCAAAAGCAGACATTTGCACCGCACCAGCCCATGTCCGCTTTGTGCCAATAGCGGACATCGACGACAGCTCACTCGCAATGCTAGGTTGGTGCGCCCGGCAATCTGACCGGGCAACATCTATGGAGCGTGCTGTGGCTACTGGTACCGTTAAATGGTTCAATCCAACAAAAGGATATGGCTTCATTCAACCGCAAAGCGGTGGCAAGGACGTGTTCGTGCATATCTCTGCGGTCGAGAGCGCAGGCTTAAGCACCCTGAATGAAGGCGCGACTGTCGACTATGAGATTGTTTCCGATAGAGGCAAAGAGTTGGCAGGCAATCTAAAGGTCCGCAAATAAATTTTCTCTGCGTCGCCCCGCTTCGGCGGGGCTTCTCTTTTCAGTGTACATGTCCAAACATCTAACCCTGATGTCCTAGCCAAAATTGGACGTCCGTTAGCGAGATTGGAATGTCCGCTAAGTGCCAATACCGGCCATTCCGCAATTGTCCGCGTCACGTCCCCTTTACTCACTCGATTACGGGCTGCGGCTCTTCGTATCCAAACGGAACCGACGAGCAACAAGGGGCTCGATTGCGATATATCAATGGAGACAGCCGCTCCAATGATACATTCATTGATCGGTTTCAGAGGGTCTGATGGCCAAAGCCAGGCGCAAATCCATGACTAAGGTCACGACTTCGACCAAAGCCAAGTCGAGAGGGAAAACCGTTGCCAAGACCAAAACGTCCAAGACCAAATCCAACGTCCAGTTCTGCATCATGGTTGAAAAGAGCGCCACACAATCCAAGGAAGTTTATGAGAGAATGAATGCATCCAACGAAGTTGAGAAAATGAGCGCGGCCACCGGCCAAACGGCCGACATTATTAGAAATTGCTATTCGACGGCGGTTAAACGGGTACAAGATTACAACAACAAGTTGATCGAATTCACTCACGCCAATACCAAAACCGCGTTCGATTTTGCCCAACGAATATCTGGCGTAAAATCGCCGTCGGAGTTCCTCGAACTTTCGACCCAGCTTGCACAGCAGCAGCTTCTGACGCTGACCGAGCAGACCAAACAACTCGCAGCGCTTGCTCAGCAGGTGACGCCAGCGACTGCCGAGCCGCTGAGGACACCGCTGGTGCCGTCGTCGACTTGAGTTCATTACAGGAACCAAATGGATCGCAAGCTGCCGTTGATGTCCGCTTTGGGTCAAAAGCAGACATGTGCAGTGCACTAGCGCCTGTCCGCTTTACCCCCAAAAGCGGACATTGGCTTGGCGTACATGGCTTCTAACGGGATGGCCTTCGTTTCGCCCCGGCCAGCGCCTTCAGCGGGTCAGGGTTGTAGCGCGACACGCCAGCGGCCAGCATCTTGCGCAGGAGGTGTTGCGCCTTTTTGTCCCGTTCGTCCGGATCGTCTTCATCGGCGACACAGGGCGGGTCCTGCCACGGTTTCAGCGACAACGCGTCAATCTGGCACGAATAGGCGGCAAACTCCGCGACCTCGCGCCATTCTTCGTCCTCAAGTTTGGCCTGCAATTGTTCGGCGCGCAGCAGATTGCGCTGGGCAACCTGCATGGCGCGTTCCAGTGCTTCACGGTCCACGGCGCCCAGTAGATCAGCGTGACCATCCATCTTCGAAGAACTCCCTGTCAAAACCACGCATGGTGTCGTACGCACTCGGTCGATGTGCGTCGTGTGTGCGTCCAGCGGTGCGCGGACCAATACGCGCCGACGGCACAAGAAGCAGCTTGGTAGCGATCAGGCTTTGCGTCTTGGCAAGTTCGGCCAGCATCTTGAATTTGATTTGGCGGGTTTTGTCGCCTGCCTTTCGCGCCGTCGCTGCTGCACCTTCAAGCAACGCGGTAATCTGCACGAACGTCGCCAGCAGATACGTGTCGCTCGCTGAAAACTGTCCCGGTGGCGTGTTGGCCACCACTTCATGAAATAATTGCGCTTCCTTCGCGGTCAGGTGATGCGGCGGTCGGAGGTTCGGTCCTGCATCTTCAATGCCGTTCACCTCCAGGCTGGCGGCGGATTGTTTGCCACGTTGTCTCATGACTGACCTAACCTCTCATGGCAGAAATGCCAAAAAGCAAAGCGTTGGTGCCCGACCGCTGTGTGATCAAGGCGATTTCCAACATTTCCATACCCCCCGGTGCATCTTGGCGGTGCGGCGCACTGTGAAGCCATGAACACAGTGCATCCGCAGCGCCTGCATCGACAGCCAAGAGGGAGTAGCTTGGTCGATGCAATTCATTGCAGCGGCTCGCCATCGCGTTCCAAAAGACTTCGCAATTCCTTTAGCAGCCTTGCTCTTTCTGTCTGCACCTGTTGCGCCTGCTGCTGAATGAAGGCTTCGTATTCCGCTTGGGTTGGGTCACCGTGTGTGTTGATCGTTGCAGCTGCGCGCTCAAGCGCGTTCGGTGCAATGACCTCATCAAAATAGGCGGCTGCCTTGGCTAGATGCTGTTCGATTGTTCTCATGGTGCGTCTCTGCACTAGCTCTGGACGCGAACTACCTTGGTTGGCAGGCGTGTCGCATCGCGCCCGGCTTTCACGCACAGTTGCCAAACACCTAAGGTGAGCGGGGCTTGTGCGGGCGCTACGTCCTTCACTGCGCAGAACATCGCGCCGTCATAGGTGACGAGACTGCCTTTGCCGTACACGCCTGCACGTTGGTAAACGCCGCAATATTTATTTAATGCCGCCTTCCTCTAACGCCGCGACCTTGGCTTTGAGCGTGGCAATTTCTTCTTTCAGTGGTTTCACTTGTGCGCCGACAAATCTGCCAATTGTCGGCAAAAGCTCTTTGCGAAGCCAATCATTGTCGTTGCGCCATTGCCGTTGGCCTGTTTCTGGTCTTGGATGGCGAATGCACGATTAAGTTCTGCCATTGCGGCAGGATCAACATGGTCGTTTGTCTTACCGTTCATCGTCATGGCGGCGAATTTCGGCTTTGAGCTCCTTGCAGAAAATTTCGATCAGCCGTGTCGTCGCATTGGCCAGCGCCGTTCGATCATCGGCCATGTTCGGATCGAGCAGCCGGGCCTCGATCAGCATGTCGGCAAGCGTGATCGGATCAGCTTCGATTGGCAGCACCACAAGACCTGATCGACGGCGCAGGCGTGCACGCCTCATCCGAATTGCGACGTTTCTCGCCTGCTGCATTTCCATGCCTAGGGTTCTACCGGAGAACTACATTTCGTGGCGTTACGCGTAACGCGGGGCCGGCTGCCGGTCAGTGTGGTCAGTGATCTTTCCTTCTCTATCCACGCGCGCGTGCGCTTCCTGATTGGTAAAGGGCCTAATTTGGCTAATGGATAGAAAGAGCAAAACCACTGACCTCACTGATCAGACTGACTGGTGGTGTCGGCAAGCAGTCTGTTGGCGGCTTTGAGCTGCGCTGCGATCGGCAAGCTGCTCCTGGCGTAGATCACCTGCCGCCGGCCATGGAGCTTCCACAGGCCGTCATCGGCGAGATCATTGCGCACCGGCACGTAGCCGCATTTCTCCAGACGATGTGGGATTGCGCGCCTGTTCTTGCGGTCCTTGATCCACGTCTCGAAGTCGCCGGCGGCATGGTTCGCGATCCGCGTCAACGTGGTGGCGTCAGGCAGGCCTAGCTTGTCGAGGATGTCGGCAAGCTCGGCGTCCTCTGGCGCCCGGTTGGCGTCGACGATGTCCCAGAATGCCGGCGTCTTGGGTGGCGGCGCTTTAGGGTCAAAGGCGCTGATGTCCAGCTCTGCAAGGTAAGCGGCCACGTCACGCGTGCCGCCCTCGCAGTACCAGCGCCAGAGCTTGATCCAGTAAGTCTCGTCGAAGCTGTCCTTGGACAATGCGGACCAGGCGACGAAGTGCCGCCGATCGTCGGCAGGCAAGTAAATGCCATCGGCCTTGTGGTTGGTGGTTATGATCACGCCGACACAGTTGAAGACACTGTGCTCGCGCAAGTTAATCTACGCACTGGTGAGACTTCGCCGCTAAACTTCGCGCCGATTACGCCAATCAAGAATGGCATGAGTTCTCGCCGGCGCATGAGGCGTTCGTGGCTGCGGTCGTGCAGCGCCTTGCTGAATATGCTCCGCCGCCGGCGGGCGCAGCAGCCTCGGATCTTCTCGGACCAGCAGAGTTGCCGGACGCAATCGGCCGAATACGCGAACGGGACGACCGTCGCGAAAATCCATATCCACAACTCAAGGCCACGCAGGAACGCCGATCAAGGCAGAAATTGGCGAACGCAGCGCGGCACATACGAGCAAAAAAAGGATGACGCCAATGGGTAAGCGCGGTTACAGAAGCGGCAGCTTGGATGCCCGCGGCAAAGACTCGTGGCGACTTCGCTATCGGATTAACCAAAAGTCTTTCACAAAAACAGTTCGCGGCAGCAAGACGGAAGCCCAACGGGCGCTTAGACAATTACTGCACGCAGGCGACACCGGCGAACATGTGACGCCGGATAAGATGACGCTCGGACAATGGATTGAACACTGGATTACGATCGGTTGTCCTGGCAATAAGCGGCGCCGCGAAGTAGGCGAACGCACAAAGGAGCGTTATGCCGAATTGCTCCGTTACCATGTCGTCCCAACCTTGGGCGGCCGGGCGTTGCAGCACATCCAATCAACCGAGATAGATGACCTCTATACAAAATTGTTGCAAAAGATTTCGGCACGCACGGCGCATCATGTCCACATCGTTTTGGGCGCTTGCCTAGGCGGCGCGGTGCGGACGCGGAAACTTTCGCGCAATCCGATGCTCGAGCTTGCCAAGGTGCCCTCCCCTGGCGAAGCCGATCACGGCATTGCCCTCGAAGAAGATGAACTCACGCAGCTAGTCAAAGGCTTCAAGGGCTCGATGTTGTTTCCGATCGTAGCCGTGGCCGCGTTCACCGGCGCGAGGCGTGGCGAAATACTGGCGCTTAGGTGGTCCGATTTGGATGCCGAGAAAAAAACACTTCGGATTGAGCGTGCGGTCGAGCAAACGAAAAAACACGGATTGTGCATCAAGGGCCCGAAGAAAGAGGACCACAAGCGGACCATCGCAATAGATGACTATCTCGCCTCCGTGTTAATCGCGGAGCGCGAGCTGTATTTGCGTATCATCGCGGGGGTGCCTGACGGCGCTGCCGTCGACTTGTCTCTAGTCAAACTGCCGGATGACGCGCTGATGTTTCCAGACCCGCCAGAGTTCAGCGAGTTGCGCGATCCGCGGAACACCACAAAGGAGTTTGTGCGCAAGGCCAAGGCTCTCGGATTCCCTGGCCTGCGGTTCCACGACCTTCGCGGCACCCATGAAACTCACTTGCTCGACAAGGGCATGTCGCCGGCAACGGTGGCGAAACGTTGCGGGCACGATCCGGCGACGATGCTCCGCAGTTATGCAAAGCGGACGAAGAAGGCCGACGCTACCGCTGCCGAGCTAATCGGTATGCTATCGAAGGGTGCCCTGGGGCAGTAAGTCGATTTGTCCAATTTGTGTCCAATCCGGTGCCAATTTCGCTATTTGTTCTTTTTGGATTTGTGTAAGTAATTGATCTTACTGCGATGGAAGGGTGGCCGAGTGGTTTAAGGCACCGGTCTTGAAAACCGGCAACGTCGCAAGGCGTTCGTGAGTTCGAATCTCACCCCTTCCGCCATGAGCCATTGATAGCAATACATAATTCGCTTCTTCGCCCTCTCCGCCCATGTTCACGCCCATGCCAAAAAAAAGCGTGCGCCCAGCCTGTCCGATCCTAAAACAGTTGGGCAACGCATGACGCGGGCGTGTCACGGCCTCGGCTGCACCAGCACCGAATTGATCGAGGCTCATATCATCCCCCAATCATTTGCCCGCGACATCCGCGACGGCGCTACGCGGAATTTCCGCATAACGCGGCACAAAGCTGCCGTCGCAAAACAACAGCTTGGCGAATTCGACGCGCATATCCTTTGCGCCAAATGCGACGGCCTGTTGGGCGTGTTAGATGACTACGGCAACGAGGTTTGCAGAACTTTTGCGCGCGATCACGTCAAGCTTGAGGACGGTGCTTTTGAACTTCGAAATGTAGATGGTGATCGCTTTGCAAGATTTGTTCTCGCGATTCTGTGGCGAGCATCTATCAGCAAGCGGCCCGGATTTGCCTCTGTCAAATTGGGGCCATATGAGGCCAGCGCGCGAGACGTATTGTTTGGAGCAAAGCCGTTAAGTGCGCTGCCTGAGTATCAGCTTATCATTGAGCGCTATCAAAGCAGCGTCGGCGACCCGAGCAAATTCTATTTTCATCCGTATCGCCTCAAAAAAACTGGAACGTATGGGTTCGGACTGGCCGGGTTCAGAATGACCGCAAGATTTGGTAAGGGAAAACCCCTTGCCGGTGTTTCTCGCGGCTCCCGTTTCGCTGTCGCAGGGAGCAACGTGCTGCGCGGCTATTATGTTGAGTTTGAGACTGCCCCCGAGTTCAGTAGAAGGCGACCGTGGCGTCTGTAATAGCGGCGGACACCGGAAGCGCCGCGCCAACTACGCCGCGCTGTCGGCGTGTTGGTGGACCAGGCCGCACAATGCGAGCGTGGTGACTTCGGCGACGTCAGCGTCTGTGAATCGACCGCGCAGGCGAAGCATCGCACCAATCTGCTGCAGGAAAATATCGCGACACAAAATCGGCTCCGAGAGGGTTGTCTGACTCCCGGAGCCAAGTGAAAGTGCGGGCCATGACCTACCAGTAGGACCGCACTGTGCGAACGATCACAGGAAGGATCACTCGCAGTTTTAAATCTTACCTCGCGACTGGGAAGTCGGCCTTGCGCTGGATCAAACTCGCCACGCGGCGACAGACCCGATAGTGCGGGCGCTTTGTCCCCGAAAGCGGACATGTGCGGTGCAACTTGGGATGTCCGCTTTGTGCCAATAGCGGACATCGCATGACTCACTCGATCACTTCGTCGGCGCGCCCGATTAGTGTGTTTGGAACCGTGATGCCGAGTGCCTTGGCCGTTTTGAGATTGATGACCAATTCAAACTTGGTTGCCTGCACAACTGGTAATTCGGCAGGATTTTCGCCCTTGAGTACCCTGCCGGTATAAACGCCGGCCAAGCGGTAGCTGTCCAAAATGTCCGATCCGTAGCTCATCAGACCGCCAGCCGCAGGAAAGTCACGATCCTGCCAAATCGCCGGCACGGCATGGCGAGCAGTTAGGGCAGCCAGCTTATTGATGCCGGCATAGAGAACCGAGCCTGGGCCGATCACGAGCCCGCTTACTCGCAAACGTTTTACGTCTGCGAAGACCGCATCAAAGTCACTTTCGTTTCTCGCATTGAGAACATGCAGCTCTAGCTTGCGGTTGCGGGCTGCCGACAGCACCTCGCGGGCTTGGGCTTGGGCCAAAGCACGATCGTCTGGGTTGACTAAAAAGGCCATGACTTTCGCGGTTGGCAGAAGTTCATGCAGCAATTCCAACCGCTTTGCCGCTACCTCTACGATCAAACTGGTCACGCCTGTTACATTGCCGCCTGGCTGGTTTAGGTTCGTGACGAGGCCAAGCCGGACTGGGTCGGTTCCCATTTCAAAGACGATCGAAATGGTTGTGGTGGCCGCTTGTGCCGCGAGCGTCGCCGGCGTAGTAGCCACAGCAATCACGCTGACATGCCGTTGAACCAAATCCGCCGCGAGCGCGGGCAATCGTTCGACATGTTCGTCCGCCCAGCGGTATTCGATCGCTACGTTTTGGCCCTCAACATAGCCGGATTGTTGTAGCCCACGACGGAATGCAGCCGCTCTCTCTCTGCCCCCGTCCCGTGACGTGGCGGTGAGGTAGCCCACAACCGGTATCGCTGGCTGCTGTGCACGTGCCGCAAGCGGCCACGTCGCCGTCGCACCAAGAAGGGTGATGAACTCGCGCCGCCTCATATCGCCCCCGAAGGCTCAGACGCGTAACGGTAGCAACCTGCGCGGGCATTCGGGAAGGGGGCAGTCGTGAGATGTCCGCTTTGGGTCAGAAGCGGACATGTGCGGCGCACAAGCCGATGTCCGCTTACTGCCAATAGCGGACATCGAGCCTAGTGCTTCCTCGGCCGCGCGCTCATTGGGAACGCGGTGGAATGACTGCAGGACCCGTCCAGTCTTTCGGAAGAATCTCCACAATCAAAATGCGAAGCGGCTGGTCTGTCTTGTTCTCGGCGGTATGTGCGAGGTTGCCCGTTTCAAAATAATAGTCGCCAGCCTTATAGACCGTCGCAACGCCTCCCTCGGTGAATGTGAGCTCGCCAGAAAGAATATATCGGACCCCGGGCCCAATATGGTGATGCGCTCCAAGGTAGGCCCCTGGGGCAAACGTAAACTCGGTGGCCCGCATTTTGAACTTACCGTTCAGCTCGGTCAGGTGGCCGAAGGTAACCTCCTCGAGTTTGATCACCGAAGTGATGCCTCGTGCCTCCACCTTTTCTTGAGCCGCCAAACGATCTGCTCCGCCAAGCAGCACCACGAGGAGCAATAGCATGAAGCGCGTCATCGTCCTCTCCATCGCTTTAACTGGTTTTTGTGAACGGCCTACACCTGCTGCGACATCAGACCATAACAGTTACGGCCTGGCGTGAATAAAAGCCGCACGCAACCGGGCCCGCGGCCGCTTGTCAGGCGAGATGTCCGCTTTGGGTCAAAAGCGGACATGTGCAGTGCAAAAGCCGATGTCCGCTAAGTGCCAAGAGCGGACATTGCCCGCCAGTTTGAAATGAAAGAGGCCGTCCAAGAGGTACGTAAACATCCGGAATTGAAGCGCGGAATGCTTTGGGTCTTCGATATGGCTGCATGACGGATCGATCCCACTCCTAATGGAGGGACAGATGGACTTCTCAGACATATTCTCAGCCGCTTTATTCATCGTGGTGGCACTCGTCGTCCTAGGTGTAGGCGTGTACGTTGTGAGGCCGGAGAAAAAATCATAGTGACCCAAGGCCACCGTAGTTGCGGTTCTTGTGGTTGCTGATCTGCTTTGCCGCAGTCAGATACGTCGGTCGGTGTCGACCGGACCGCGCTTGATCTGGGGTTTGTCGGTTATCGGCGTCGCCAGTGATAATGTCGGCTTTGGGTCATTGACGCACATTGCCGCATGTCCGAACGATGTCCGCTTTACCCCCGAAAGCGGACGTGAAAAGGCCCGCAACGTTGGAGGACGTTACGGGATGCCGTTGCGTGCCATGTGTTCTGCCTTGGGACCGCGAGTTGAATCCCGGCGCTTCCGCCAAACTGGCGATCGCCGCTGTGCCCATGTCCTCGCCCATGTTGCGGTTGTGACATTGCGAGAAAATGGGAGACAGACAGAAAATAGCTCACGCGGGAAAGTCAATGACGGCGGGCATCTTGAGAGACACCGAGAGACACCGAGAGCGCAGTGCCTGAGACACCCCTTCCGCCATTCCATCCCCGCCGCAAGTCAGACTTTGAAAGACCGCCCGCAAGAAATGCGGCAAAGAGCCGAAAGAGTGCAATACCGCCTTTGCGAATGATGCGATTTCTACTTATTCCAGCCCTTCATCGGGTACTCGAACTTCGCCGTGGCTCTGTCCTCCGGCCAGACGGACACGTACTGCTTGCCCTGCAGCTGGATCAGGTAGGTCGCTGACAGCGTGTTCTGTCCGGTCTCGTCGAACTTCACGCCGCGATAGCCGATCATGAGTTGATCCGCTGTGAGGTTCGTCGCTTTCAGCGCTGCCTGGATCTTGTCGGGCTCGGTCGACCCAGCGCGATTGATGGCATCGGCCAGCACGAAGAACCCCTGCATCCAACGCGCACTGGTATCGTCCAGGTCGCGATTGAACTTCGCCTTGAACATCTGGTTGATGACGTAGCTGTTGCTGCCAGGCTTGCCGATGTCGAAGGCACTACGATTGACCGCGCCTTGGGCGAGATCGCCGACGTTTGGAATGAATGTGGGATCGGAGAAGCCGGCGTCGTCCCCGATAATGATGGACGGCAGGTAGTCGAGGCTCTTCATCGTCTTGAAGTAGAGAATGGTGTCTGCCGTATAGCTGATGAATATGACCGCGTCCGGCTTGGCCGTCTTAAGCTGCAGGACCTGGGCAGAAACATCCGAGCTGTTGGCATTGTAGGGAATTTGCGCTGCCACGGTGATGCTCGCAGCCTTCGCCGCCTCCAGAATGCTTGCCGCAACGGACGAGCCGTAGTCGGTGTTCTCATTGACAATGGCAATCGTGTCGATCTTTTTGCCTGACTTCTTCAAGTCGGTGAGAAATTCCGTATAGGCCTTGGCAAAATCGGGCGCGATCGGTCCGCTGCGGAACGTCCACTTGAATCCGCGCGTGGTGATGTTGAGCGCCACAGAGTCAGCGACCAAAAACGGGATGCCCTGTCGCTCTGCGGCGGCCGTAGCGACCAGTGATACCGAAGAATGATACGAGCCAAGCATGGCTACGACGTTGTCCTGGGTAATCAGCCGCAGGGTCTGCTGCTGGCCGACCTGCGGGTTGCCCTGATGGTCCGCCTGAACAAGGACGATCTTTGCACCACCGAGATTGGGCAATCCGCCGGTTGCTCCAAGCGGCATTGCCTTGAGTTCGGGATAGCCCCGATTGACGATCTCGGCGCCGAGTTCGACCGCATCTTTTGCGGATTGTCCGGCGCTCGCCGCGTTTCCCGTAAGCGGATAAATGACTCCGATCTTAACGTCAGCTGCGTGAGCCTGAATTCCAATGGCCGACACCACGAACAAAGTCGCTGCAATCCAGCCCGCCTTCGTCATCGGATCCTCCCGTTTTCGTCGTTAGCTCCGCGTTCCAAGTCTAGCATTCGTCGTGAACCTTCGGGACCACCAGGACCATGAGCGAAAATTCAGCTCGGCAGTTCTGCCCGCGTACTGATCCCAAGATAGATTTCCTGCACCTGCTTGTTGCTCTCCATTTCAGCCGCGTTGCCTTCGATGGCCACACGTCCCGTCTGCAGGACGTAGGCATAGTCCGCTATTCCGAGAGCAAGTGGAATTGATTGCTCCGCCAGCAGGAGCGTAAGACCCTCCTCGTGCAGTTGTTGCAGCGTGTCGTAGAGCGTCTCGACAACAGTGGGGGCGAGACCCAGGCTTGGCTCGTCGAGCAACAGCATTTTCGGTTCGCTCATCAACGCCCGCCCGAGCGCCAACATCTGCCTTTCGCCGCCCGATAATGTGCGGGCCAACTGATGGCGTCGTTCGTGCAGCCGTGGGAACAGCCGGTACACCCTGTCAAACAAAACCTCGATCCGAGCCCGATCGGCCAACGCTGTCGCACCCAATCGGAGATTCTGCTCGACCGTCTGCGAAACAAAAAGCCGCCAGCCTTCAGGCGACAGCGCGAGCCCCTTGCCTACAATCTGATAGGACGGCTGACCGGAAATGACTTCGCCGCGCCATGTGACACGGCCTTTCGAAACTCGCACCAAGCCAGCAATTGCATTTAGCGTCGTGGTTTTGCCGGCGCCGTTCGAACCGAGAAGCGCGACGATCTGGCCATTTTCGACGCGCATTGAGACATCGGCAACCCCGATCAGGTCGCCGTAGCGCACTTCGAGATGCTCGACGACAAGGTCGCTCACGTGGACCGCCTCCGAGTTCGATGACTCCCGCGACCCAAATAGGCTTCGATCACCGCTTCATTCTTCACGACGTCGTCCGGTTTGCCGCTTGCAATAACATGGCCCTGATTGAACGCCAGGACCCGCCCAGCCAATGTCATGATGACTTCCATGATGTGCTCGACGATCACGATGGTGATGCCCATCTCATGGATCTTGCGGACCAGGCGGATCGCCTCCTGCAATTCGGTCGGCGTCAAGCCGGCGAGCGACTTGTCGAGCAACACAAGGCGCGGATTCGTCGCAAGCACACGCGCAATCTCGAGCCGCTTGCGACCCGGCGTCCCGAGCGAATGCGCGGCTAGATCTGCTTGCGCCTTCAGCCCGGTCAATTCCAGGACCTGTCGTGCGTTATCGCGCGCGTCCCCTTGATGGGGGTGCCGCAGAAAGGCACCCACCATCACATTGTCGATCACACTCATGCCTTCAAAAGTCGCAGGCACCTGAAACGTGCGACCGATTCCGAGACGTGCGTGCGCTTCCGGGGTCGCCTCAGTCACATCCTGGTGGTCGAAGACAATCTTGCCGCTGGTCGGTTCAGCGTCCCCGGCTAGGCAATTGAAAAAAGTCGATTTGCCCGCGCCGTTCGGGCCTATCAATCCGACGATCTCTCCTTGGTCCACCGACAGGTTCGCGTCGCGCACGGCGAAGAAGCTGCCGAACGACTTGGAAACCGCGTGCGCCTCAAGAAGCATGCCTGCGCCTCCAGCGTCGCGGAGATATCTGTTCCCACAAGTCGCATATGCCCCCGGGCTCATATCGCGCGATAAGCACGATGATGCCGCCGTATAGAATGAACGTGAGTCCCGTGCCGCCGCCGCCGAACCATGTGTTGGTTACGGTCTGCAGCGGAATCAGAATGAGCGCGCCGATCAGCGGACCGTAAAGTCTTCCCGCACCACCCAATGCAGCAATGATGACCATCTGAACCGAGACGAGAATGCCGAAGCCGCTTTCCGGATCGATGAACCCTGTTTTGACCGAATAAAGCGAGCCGGCGATCGATGTGAACACTGCACTGAAAACGAGCGCCTTGATTTTCGTCTGCTGAACCGGAACGCCGAGGCTTCGCGCAGCGCGTTCGCCGGCTTTGATCGCGCGAAGGTAATAGCCAAATCGACGGCGCTCCATGAGGTGAGTGAAACACAGAAGAACCGCCAGAACCGCCAGAAAGATGTAGTAGTACGGCAACTCACTGCGAAAAGTGAGATCCCACCAGCCGCGTGCCGTGGCAGGTCCCTGCAGCCCGATTGCAGCACCAACCAAATCCCAGGTACCGAAATAAATCCTGATCAGTTCGGCAACGGCGATGGTCGCCATGCTGAAATAGTGACCCGTCAACCGGAACGTCGGAATTCCGATCAGGATCGCAAGCGCGATACTCAGCAGGACGCCGAGAGGAATCCCAGCCATCGGCGTCCAGCCGTAGAGCTTGTAGCAGAGGAGCGGCGCGTAAGCGCCGAGCCCGAAGAACATCGCGTGGCCAACCGAAACCTGACCCGCGTAGCCCCCGACGATATTCCATGCTGATGCCGATATTGCGGCCAGCAAGAACGTTACGCCGACGTCGAGGTAAAACGCTCCGGAAAAGACAAGCGGATATATGAGCAAAGCCGCGGCGAGCAGAACCGTCGGAGTTAGAATTTTCTTCACGCTTTGCCCATCAGGCCTTGAGGGCGCAACCACAGCAAGGCGACGAATAGCCCATAGACCACAATGTCTTTGTAGATCGGTCCGAACCAGAACGCTGACAGCGCCTGGATCAATCCAATGATCAGGCCGGCAATGAGCGCGCCAGGCACACTGCCAAAACCGCCAAGCGCGACGACAACAAACGCGGTCAATCCGAAGGTCTCTCCGACGGAGGGTGACCAGGGGTAGGCGATGGCCATTAACGCACCGGCGATCCCGGCCGCTCCCGCCGACAGACCCCAGGCCAGCGCCTGCATGCGATCAGGCTTGATGCCCATCAGCATCGCCGCCCCGCGGTCTTCCGACACCGCGAGCAGCTGACTGCCAATCGTGGTACGCGTCAGCATCAAGTGCAGGCCAATCGTCAGCAGAATTGCGATCACGCCGGCGACCAGCTGTGGGATCGGCATCAGGATCCCGCCGATATTGATCGTGCCCGACAGCGATGTTTGCGGCAGCGATACGAAATTCGCGGAAAAAATCCAGAATGCGGTGTAGCGCAGCAGTAGCGCCAGTCCGAAGGTCGAAAGAATTTGCGCCAGCATGGGCCCGCGCAGCACATATCGAATAAGCGAGAGATAGACCGCGACCCCAAGCACGAAGAGCCCAAAGGCAGCCGCAAATCCAAATGTCGCCGGGCCACCACCGAGCCACACGACGACGAGCAGGCTGACGTACATGCCGAGCATGACGAATTCGCCATGGGCAAAATTGATAAAGTTCATCATCCCCCAGATCAGCGTGAGACCCGAGGAGAAAAGTGCGTAGATGGCCCCCAGCAGGAGGCCACCCACGATCACTTGCAAAAGGAGCATCGGCTATTTTTTCCAGCCCGCCATCGGCCATTGTATTTTGGCTATGGCGGCATTGTCGGGCCAGACGAGCTCGTAGCTCTTGTCGTGCAACTGAATGAGATAAGTGGCGGCAAGGATGTTCTGACCGGTTTCGTCGAACTTCACGCCTTGATAGCCCATCATGAGTTGTTCGGGCTTGAGCTCAGTCTTGGTCAGGGCTTCACGAATTTTCTCCGGATCCGTCGATCCCGCGCGATTGATCGCATCAGCCAGCGCAAAGAAGCTCTGCATATTTCGCGCGCTTGTGTCGTCGAGGTCGCGGCCTGTCTTGGCCTTGTACATTTCGTTGATCTTGTAGGTCGTCGAACCTGGTTTGCCGACCGCCCATGCGCTGCGGTTCATGACACCCTGCGCAACGTCGGCGACTGCAGGGACGAACGAAGGATCGGAAAAGCCAGTATCGTCACCAATGACCATCGGCGGTCTGTATTCCAGGTTCTTCATTGTCTTCATGTAAAGGATCGAATCCGCCGTGTAGCTGATGAAGATCACCACATCCGGATTCTTCTCCTTGAGCTGGAGAACCTGAGCAGACACATCAGTCGAACTCGCGCTATACGGAATTCGCAAGGCGACCGGTACGTTGGCTTTCTTCGCTTCATCGACGATGGCGTCAGCGACGGACGTGCCGTAGTCGGTATTCTCGTTCACAACCGCAATTGAATCGATCTTCTTGCCCTGTTTCTTCATGTCGGCAAAAAACCGCATATAGGTGCGTGCATAATCGGAGGCGATCGGTGTACCCCGGAATACCCATTTGAAACCGCGGCCAGTGATATTGCCCGCCGCCGATTCACCGACCATGAACGGTATGCCGTAACGCTCGGCGACTGCTGTAGCCGTGAAACTGCACGAAGATTGATAGGCGCCCATCAATACGTGGACGTTGTCCTGGGTGATCAGTCGCGTTGCGAGCTGCTGGGCGAGCGACGGGTTACCTTGATGATCGACGAAGACAAGCTCGAGCTTGGCTCCGCCCATGTTTGGCAAGCCGGCAGTCTTGGCGAGAGGCAGGTCGCCGAGCTCGGGGTGCGGGTTGTTGACGATATCGGCGGCGACTTCGGCGGCCGCCTTGGAAGCCTGCCCGGCCGCTGCCGCGTTGCCGGTCAACGGCCAGATAATCCCGATCTTGACAGGCTCTGCGGCGTTGGTTTGCGCTGCGGTGTAAAACGCGAAGGCGGTTGCGGCAGCGGCGACCGCTTTCAGCACGCGAAATCTCTTCATGTTTTCCTCCCCGGCCACGATTGATCACTGGACCGATTTTTTGAACGTGACCGGATCTGGCGACCCGGCATTGTCTCGACGTGGCTCCATAACTAACGTGAAACGGTACAAACCACGCTAGGTTTGGCGCCCGATGCTGTCAATTCCGCGCACGGTCGCGCGCCGCACAGGGAGGCAAGATGCAGAACCAGTACGACGTGACAATCATCATGGTGCGCCCGGCGACGCATCCAAAGGCCCTGTCCGTGCTGGAGCGCACGTTGTCGAACGATCCGGCACTGCTCGCGTGCTGGTATTCAGACATTGGGGCCCTCAACCAGATCCTGATCATTCGGACTATCAACGACCCGGCGGCAAACCTTGAAAGCCGCATGGCCATGCTGAAGTCGAAGGATCCTTTTGGCGTCGACGAATTTTCGACCGGCATGACGATGGATACATTTGTCGCCTTCGATTTTCTGCCGCCGATGCAGCCCGGCTCAGTGGGGCCGTGCTTCGAAGTCCGCAGCTACATCCTCAAGGGCGGAGGGCTGGCGCCGACGAGCGAACTCTGGCGCAAGGCCGTTCCTGCCCGCAACCGAATTTCTCCTGTGCTTACGGCGATGACATCGGTCACCGGCGCGGTCACTCGATTCACCCATATCTGGCCATACAAATCGCTAGACGAACGCGCACGTTTGCGCGCCAAAGCCGCGGATGAAGGGGTTTGGCCTCCCCCGGGCGGGCCAGACCAGATTGCCGCTCAGCAAGTCGATATCTTTTTCCCGGCGACGTTCTCACCGATCCGCTGAGGACGACCGCAACCGTTTGGTTTCAATCAGGTCGAGACGTCCCTGCCCGTCTATCGCCACTGCATAATCGCGACGCGCTTCAGTTGCCGTAACCAGCCCATCGAGCACGTCATCGAGGACCTGCTGCGGATCGCGGGCCCGCGGATCCCCAAAGCCGCCACCACCCGGCAAGGCAAGGCAGATCGCATCTCGCGCCGGCACGGTCTGGCGCCCCTTGGGCCGAATGGGCTTGCCCGAACGCAGTGACACTGCGCCGTTTGCGCCCGGCGCACCGCGCTCGCGTCCGCGTGCGGGATTGTGCACCCGCTCAAAATTGCAAAGTAATGCGATGGGAGTATTGCCGGCTCCACCCAACTCGATGACCTGACCAAGCCCGCCGCGAAATTTTCCGGCACCGCCTGAGCTCTCGCGGAACTCCCGGCGATAGAATACGACAGGAGCAACGCTTTCGGTCGCTTCGACCGGTATCGTCCGCACGCCGGAAGGAAATGCCGTTGCACTCAGCCCGTCTTTGCCTGGCCGCGCCCCGGCACCACCACAATGGAAAATCACGGTGCTGAATGCGGGCAGCGCGTTGGCGTCGATGTCTGTGCCGATCCCATCGACCAATGAGCCGCCGCCGAAGATTTGCGGATTCCACAGCGACGATGCACCCTCGGCCGGCACGCCGCCCGCAATCGCCTGATGAAGGCAGCCGAAGACCGCGTCAGGCAGCATGTGACCCACCGTGTGGCGAGCGGCCACAGGCCACGGGCGATTGACATTGAGCACGCAGCCTTCGGGTGCGCTGACCGTGATCGGCGCCAGCGAACCGGCGTTGTTCGGCACATCGGGAGCGACGAGGCATTTGACGCCGAAGGCCGTGTAAGCCAGGCAATAATTATAGACGACATTGATGCCGTGGCTCGACGCCGGCGACGTTCCGTCGAAATCCACGTGCAAGCCTTCGTCTGATATTGTCAAAGCTGCGTTCAAGACGAGCGGTTTTTCATAACCATCCATCGTCAGTCGATTGCGATAGGTGCCCTTCGGCAGTGCACGGATGCGCGCAAGCGTTGCCTCCCGTGATGCTTCAATGATCGTGTCGCCGAGTCTGTCGAGATTAGTGATTTCGAACTCGTCCATCATTTCGATCAGACGCCTGACACCCTCATCGTTGGACGCAGCGCAGGCATAGATGTCGCCTTCGACCTGCATTGGTTCGCGGACATTGGCGCGGACGATACGCAGGAGATCCTCGTTCATCCGCCCCTCACGCGCGAGAGGCATGATCGGAATGGACAAACCCTCTTCGTATACCTGACGACCGTCGGGACCCATACCGAGACCCCCGATGTCCACGACGTGGATCGTGTTGGCAAATAGCCCGACGGCTACGCCTCGATAAAAACTCGGTGTCACCACGGTGATATCGTGAAGGTGACCGGATGTGAGCCAGGGATCGTTGGTGATGAAATGATCGCCTAGCTTCATGGTTGCCAGCGGGTAGACATCGAGAAAATGCCTCACCGCATTGGCCATCGAGTTCACATGTCCCGGTGTGCCCGTGACCGCTTGCGCGAGCATGCGCCCTTGCCGATCGAACACGCCAGCCGAGAGGTCACCCGCCTCACGGACAGAAGTGCTGAACGCCGTCCGCAGCATGGTTTGTGCCTGCTCTTCGACCACAGCGATCAACCGGTTCCACATCACCTGAATATGGATCTGGGCGAGTGCTGCGTTGGGACGTGCGACCATGATCAGACCTCGCGTCGCGTAAGCTCGATATAGCCAAACCTGTCGATGCGGGCATCGAACAGCGGGCTGATGACGGTCGATGTCTCGTCTTCGGCAATCACCGCTGGCCCCGACACTTCCGCTCCCGGCTCAAGATCAGGCCGCCAGAAGATCGGCACCTCTTGAAATTCACCGGTACCAGGATCGAAGACTGGCCGATGCCCGTCCGGCTTCGGCCTATACGGTTTCGTCGACACCGATTTGGCAAGCTCGCCCTCGGAAGGCGCACTTAGCGTCAGCACCCAGCTCAGAACCTCAATCTCGACCCCGGGGATCGGACGACTATAGAGCCGGCGATATGCGGTCTCGAAAAGCTGGATCATTGCGGCTTTATCGGCACCGACAAACTCACGCACCGGAAGCTGCACGCCAATCTCGTGACCCTGTCCGCGATACCGCATGAAAGCTGAGCGTTGCTCGGAGAGCCCGGCGTCAGGGGCGCCGCGCCGAACAATGGCCTCCGCTTCGGCGCGCATCTCGGAAAAGAGGCTGTTTGCCGCAACGGCATCAAAGCTGCTCAAACGCATCAGCCGGCCCCGGACGACTTCGTATGCCACGGGTGCGCGCAACAGCCCAACCGCCGATCCCACGCCCGCATTGGCTGGAACCAGGACACGACTGATACCGAGTTTTTCCGCAACGCGAGCGGCATGAAGAGGGGCGGCACCGCCGAACGCGACCAAGGTGCGCGTGCGTAAATCTTTGCCGCTCTCGATCGCGTGCACGCGTGCCGCATTCGCCATGTTCTCGTCTACGATTTCGCTGACACCGAGAGCCGCGTGCTCCGTTGCGAGAGCGAGTTTGGAACCGATCCGTTCGGCCGCCGCGCGCTTGGCGCTCGGTACATTCAAATCCATCTTACCGCCGGAAAAGGCATCCGGATCGATGCGGCCCAGCACCACATCCGCATCGGTCACCGTCGGTTCGGTTCCGCCGCGCCCGTAACACACAGGTCCGGGGTCAGAGCCTGCGCTATCCGGTCCGACAACGATACGACCGAGAGTATCGACGCGGGCGATCGAGCCGCCGCCGGCGCCGATTTCGACCATTTCAATCACAGGAATGCGCAGGGGCAACCCGCTCCCTTTGAGAAAGCGGTAGATGCGCGCCACCTCAAAGGCGCGCGCGGTCTGCGGCTGCGCCTTGTCGATCAGACAGATTTTGGCGGTTGTGCCGCCCATATCGAACGATACGACTTCGTCGAGACCGTTCTGCCGCGCAACGCACGAAGCAAAGATCGCTCCGCCGGCCGGTCCGGATTCGACAAGACGGACAGGAAGGCGAATGGCCGTTTCGACACTGGTGATGCCGCCACCGGAAGTCATCAGCAGCAAGGGGCACCGAAAGCCCGCCCGCTGCAGTTCACGCTCGAGACTGGCGAGATAGCGTCCGATCAGCGGCTGGAGATACGCGTTGGCGCAGGCCGTGGAAAATCGTTCGTACTCGCGCATTTCTGGCGAGACATCAGAGGACAATGTGACCGTGACATTGGGCAAAGCACGTGCGACCGCATCCCCGACCCGGCGTTCGTGAATGGGATTGGTGAAACTATGAAGAAATCCGATCGCCACGGCCTCGACGGCTTCTGCGGCAAGCGTCTCTACCGCGCGGCCGACACTGGTCTCATCGAGCTCCTGGAGCACCTCGCCTTGCGCATTGATGCGTTCGCGGATCGGGAGACGTCGGCGGCGCGGGACCAGCGGCAGGGGCAAATCGATGTTGACGTCATATTGCTCGAAGCGGTTTTCGTGACGGATTTCGACGACGTCGCGAAACCCTTCGGTCGTCAGAAGAGCAGTTTTTGCACCCTTGCGCTCGATCAGTGCGTTCGTCGCCAACGTTGTTCCATGGATGACGACGCCGATGTCGCCAGGATCAATGTCGGCCTCGGCAATAACCGAACGCATCGCTTCCAGCACGCCCTCTTCGGGTGCACGCGACGTCGTCAAGGTCTTGGCTGTGAACCGACGGAGGCCAACTTCAAGGGCGACGTCGGTGAACGTTCCGCCGATGTCGACCCCAATTCGGGCTTTATGGAGAGATGTCACGCGCCAGCACTCACGTCGTCCTTTTGCGGACAGTATCGTGATGGGGCGCTACGGCAAAGGGTGGCGGACGGCAAAAGCCGTCAGCGCACGAGTGACGGACGCTTCGGGTCAAATTTCCACTGCGGGATCAAAAATTGCATGGCAATGGAGTTGTCTCGCGCACCGAGACCCATACTTTTGTAACGGCGATGCGCGGCGTCGATCTGCGCCATGTCGATCTCAATACCGAGACCCGGTCGCTGCGGCACAGCGACCTCTCCCTTGACGATCTTGAACGGCTCTTTGGTCAGACGCTGGCCGTCCTGCCAGATCCAGTGCGTGTCGATCGCCGTGATATGGCCGGGTGCCGCAGCTGCAACGTGAGTAAACATCGCAAGCGAAATATCGAAATGATTGTTCGAATGTGAGCCCCAGGTGAGACCCCAATCGCGGCACATTTGAGCGACCCGCACCGATCCTTGCATCGTCCAGAAATGCGGATCGGCGAGTGGAATGTCGATCGCGTGAAGCTGGATCGCATGACCCATTTCGCGCCAATCAGTCGCAATCATATTCGTGGCGGTCGGCAGGCCCGTCTCGCGACGGAACTCCGCCATGATCTCGCGTCCGGAATAGCCTTTCTCCGCGCCGCAAGGATCCTCGGCATAGGCTAGAATACCGTGCTGACCACGGCAGAGCCTTATGGCTTCTTCCAATGACCACGCACCGTTCGGGTCAATCGTGACACGTGCATCCGGAAATCGCTGCGCCAGGGCTGTCACGGCCGCGATCTCTTTGTCGCCTTCGAGGACGCCACCCTTGAGTTTGAAATCCTGAAATCCGTACCGCTCATGTGCAGCCTCGGCAAGCCGGACAACTGCAGCTGGCGTCAGGGCTTCCTCATCGCGCAACCGAAACCAATCGTTGTTTGCGTCGGGGATGCTGCGATACGGCAGCTTCGTCCGGTTTCGATCGCCGACATAGAACAGATAGCCGAGCATTTTGACGGCTGAGCGCTGCTGGCCCTCACCGAGGAGCGCCGCCACGGGAACGTTGAGATGCTGCCCGAGAAGATCAAGTAACGCGGCTTCGACGGCAGTAACCGCGTGGACCATGGTCCGAAGATCGAAGGTCTGCAAACCGCGGCCTTCTGCGTCCCGAGCAGCAAACTTTTGCCTCATCACATTCAGGATGTCGTTAAAGGTGGCAATCGATTTACCAACAACCAACGGCCGTGCTTCGTCGAGCGTCTGACGGATGCGATCGCCCCCCGGCACCTCGCCGACACCCGTCCGACCGGCATTGTCGCGCAGGATGATAATGTTGCGGGTAAACAACGGGCCGTGCGCGCCACTCAGGTTGAGCAGCATGCTGTCTTCCCCGGCGACCGGGACAACCTGCATGTCCGAGACGACTGGTGCGCCCTTGCCCCGATCGGTCATGGCCGAGCTTTATTCTGCAACGATATTTCCCGCCTCAATTACTCTTTTCCACCGCTGGGTTTCAGCGGCCAGAAAATCGGCGAATTGCGCGCCATTGGCGGCGACCACATCGAAACCGATCTCGTTAAATTGCTTGGTGGCTTCTGGAGAATTGATGGCGGCGGCGATTTCGTTCTCAAGTTTAGTGCGCACATCCGGTGGCAGCCCCTTTGGCGCCGCTGCAGCCTGCCAGGAATACACAACAAGATCGGCGATGCCGGCTTCCGCGGTTGTCGGAACATCCGGCAGGGCCGCGGCGCGCTTCTCGCCGGTGACTGCCAACGCTTTCAGTTTGCCCGCTCTAATGTGCTGCGCGACGGCGCCGAGATTTTGGAACGACGCGTTGGCATGGCCACCCATGAGATCGTTGATCGCGGGGCCACCACCTTTATACGGCACGTGCACGCCAGTCGTGCCGGTCCTTTGCCAGAACAACGCGGCCGTCAAATGATCAGAAGAGCCTATGCCGGAGGACGCGAATGTTACCTGATTGGGATTCTTCTTGAGATGCGCAATCAGATCCGCCGCGGTGCTGACGGGAAAATCGGGGCTCGTAACCAGTACATTCGGTGTTCGTACAAGCAACGAAAGCAGGTCGAAGTCTTTGAGCGGGTCGTATTTAAGATTCTTGTACAGCCCCGGATTGATTGCATAAACGCCGATCGACCCGATCAGCAGGGTGTAGCCGTCGGGCGCCGCCGACTTGACCCCGGCTGCGCCCAGACCGCCATTGGCACCCGCACGGTTTTCAATGATTACCGATTTTCCGACCCGCTCGCTGAGCTTGTTGGAGGTCAGCCGCGCGGTGACGTCTGAAGCGCCACCCGGTGGAAACGGGACCACCACAGTGATGTTTCGCTCCGGATAGTCCGCTGCATTGACATCAACGATTGCTGCTAGCGATAGAACTATGAACGCACAGACATTGAGACCTTTCATCGAATTTCTCTCCCCCACCGAAAACTTTGTTCTTGTTTCTTTCTGCGGTCCCGAACGCGCGTTGATTTTTCCGCGACCCGATAGTTCACCCGGTCGGCATTGTCGCGCAAGACCGATTTGAACCGGATACCGGCACCCTATTCCCAGGGAAACTCTATCGAGAGGAGCGGCCCGCCTCGCGTGCGGCATTGACGCTGGCAATAGCGATCGCACTTGTCAGTGTATTTCAGGCACCGGCCCTGGGTATCTTCCCTCAGGCAAGCGGCCAGTCCCCAGGCACAATAGGCGCCACAGTCCGACCAGCAGGCGCCCGACGCCCATACGGCTTCCGCCCGTTTGCCGCGAGGGAATGGCAGATCCGCACTGTGCGCATTGTAGCGCCAGACCGGCCCCTTTCCTTCGAGGGCGTTAGCCGGGATAGCGGCCATCAAAATGCCGAGCACTAAGAGCCCTAAGAAGATGCGCGAGCGCTTCATGTTCTCACCGCCTGCCGCGAACAAGATAACGCCGCCGATACGGTTTCGCCAACGATCTTAATCGAAAGCCTGTGGAACCTCAGCTTACATAGCCCTGTTTTTGCGTCAGTGGATTCAGGAGACGCTGTTTGCGTAGCGTTGCAGACCCGCAGGGCTGTAGCGAACACAGTCCGCAGCAGAAACTGGCCACCATCGGCATAAGACCGATGGAGCGTCCGACGCTCCTTACCCGTTTTTTCATGCGAATCGTCGGATGGGTCCAACATCTCAATTTTGCTTTGAGCGCGGTGGGGAACCCGCCGATTTACGACAAAGCCATCTTCCCATGGATCAGCTTGATTGAGTCCGAGTGGAATCGGTAAAGCCGCTCCTTGATCTTGCCCTCAATCGCGGCTAGCCCCTCATCCATGCAAGACCCCGACGCGAAAGCGGATGGCGCCGCGCCAAAGATCAGTTTCGTCTCGCTTGGCTGCCCCAAGGCGCTGGTCGATAGCGAACGCATCGTTACGCGCCTTCGCGCGGAAGGCTATGAGCTGTCTCGCCAGCACCAGGGCTCCGACCTTGTCATCGTCAATACATGCGGGTTCCTCGACAGCGCCAAGGCAGAATCGCTTGCGGCCATCGGCAATGCGCTGAAGGAGAACGGCAAGGTCATCGTCACGGGCTGCATGGGTGCAGAGCCGGAAAGCATTTCTGCCACCTATCCCGACGTTCTGGCGATCACCGGCCCCCAGCAATACGAGTTTGTCGTCGAGGCCGTACACAAAGCGCTTCCGCCGAAGCACGATCCCTTTCTCGATCTCGTGCCGCCCGAAGGCATCAAGCTCACCCCGCGTCACTACGCTTATCTGAAGATTTCCGAGGGCTGCAACAATCGCTGCTCTTTCTGCATCATACCCCGCCTGCGTGGTGACCTAGTGTCACGGCAGGCGGCCGATGTGCTGCGCGAGGCCGAGAAGCTCGTTGCGGCCGGTGTGAAAGAATTGCTGGTTATTTCCCAGGACACGTCGGCCTATGGCCTGGACCTTAAATACGCGGCTAGCAAATGGCGCGACCGCGAGGTGCGCGCAAAATTTATCGATCTCGCGAGCGCATTGGGCGAACTCGGCGTCTGGGTGCGGCTGCACTACGTCTATCCCTATCCCCACGTAGACGATGTCATCCCGCTGATGGCCGAACGCAGAGTGTTGCCGTACCTCGACATCCCATTCCAGCATGCCTCCCCGGACGTCCTCAAACGCATGCGACGTCCGGCAGCGCAGGAAAAGACTCTTGAGCGGATTGCGCGCTGGCGCGAGCAATGCCCGGATTTGACTTTGCGGTCGACTTTCATTGTCGGATTTCCCGGTGAGACGGATGCCGATTTCGAAATGCTGCTCGAATGGCTCGACGAGGCGTCGCTCGATCGAGTTGGCTGTTTCAAGTATGAACCGGTGAGAGGCGCCGCTGCGAACGACATGGCGGCGCCGATACCGGACGACGTGAAGGGACAGCGCTGGCACCGGTTCATGCAGACGCAGCAGAAGATCTCGGCCCGGCGACTGAAGCGCAAGGTCGGATCGCGGCAGAAGGTTATTATCGACGACGTTGGGCCGACCGTTGCAAAAGGTCGCTCCATGGCCGATGCACCAGAAATCGACGGTGCAGTCTACGTATCAGCCCGCCGTCCTTTGCGAGTGGGCGAAATCACGACCGTGAAGATCGAACGCGCTGACGAATATGACTTGCACGGCACGGCGGTCGGCTTCTAAATCCTTTTCATCGATTTAGTTGACGTACGGTTTTGACAACTGCATCGGTCAAGGTTTTCAGCTCATCGGATGAAATCGTGAAGGCCGGCGTCAGATAGATGACATTTCCGATTGGCCGGATAAAGACGCCCTGTTCGATGAAGTGAGTGCGCAGGCTATCCAAGTCGTCGACATGGTTGAGTTCAACGACGCCGATGGCGCCGCGCACGCGAACATCCTTCACAATCGGCACATCCCTACATGCCGCTAGATCCCTCTCCATAGCAGCCGATATATCGGCGACCTGTCGAAGTCGCGGTTCTTCTTCAAAGAGATCGAGCGAAGCGTTCGCAGCCGCGCACGCGAGGGCGTTTCCCGTATATGTGGGCCCATGCATCAACGCCTTCTTGGGATCGTCCGACCAGAATGCATCGAAGACCTGGCGCGTCGCGATCGTCGCGGCAAGAGGAAGGGTGCCACCCGTAAGCGCCTTCGAGAGCGTGATGATGTCCGGCGCGATCTCGGCCTGATCGCATGCAAACATGCCTCCAGTGCGGCCAAACCCCGTGAAGATTTCGTCAAAGATGAGCAGCATGTCGTGTTTATCGGCAAGCGTGCGCAGGCGCCGAAGCACGCTCGTGTCGTGAAACTTCATGCCGCCAGCCCCCTGGACCAGTGGTTCGACAATGATCCCGGCGATTGTTTCGCTGTGCTCCGCTATTAATTTTTCAAGCGCTGTGGTCGTCGCGGAATTTTCGGGCAGATCCACAACGCAACACTTTCGCAGCACACCGGCGAACACCGTGTGCATGCTCGCCTCGGGGTCACTGATCGCCATAGCACCCGTCGTATCGCCATGGTATCCGGCCTTGAACGCGACGAACTGCGACTTGCCAACGGCGCCGCGATTGATCCAGTGCTGGACCGCCATTTTCATGGCGACCTCGACCGCAACGGAACCGGACTCCGAAAAGAACACATGATTCAGGTCGCCACGCAGCAATCCCGCGAGGCGGCCTGCAAGACGCAAGGCCTGTTCGTGCACAAGGCCGCCAAGCATGACGTGCGGCATTGTCGCAAGCTGCATCTCCACTGCATGTCTTATGTGCGGATGGTTATAGCCGTGACACGCCGTCCACCAGCTGGCGATGCCGTCGATCAATTCGCGCCCGTCCGAAAGCACAATACGCGAACCCCGAGTACTGGCGACCGGCAGGGGCGCGGGCGCTGTTTTCATCTGGGCGTAAGGCAGCCAAATGTGCTCCAGGCCGTCGCGATACCAACCCGGCATGACGCTGTTTTCGTTGGCTCGACCGGCCATTTAACGTTTCCCTGCTGGGTTCGTGCTAAGCATCTGAGCGGAACCTGGCAAGGCCACTGATGCGCTCACTCGACGCCTTTGCGCAAGACAAGCTCGACGAACTCGAGCGCCGGCACCTTTACCGGGTGCTCAACGAAACCGTTCGCGAGGATGGCATCTGGATCGAGCGAAATGGCCGTCAGTTACTTTCCTTTTCTTGCAACGACTACCTGAACCTCACCCAGCATCCGGCCATCAAACAGGCGGCGATAGCAGCGATTGAGGAATACGGAGCTGGCTCTGGTGCCTCGCGGTTGGTCACCGGCAATCACCCTCTCTATGCAAAATTGGAATCCCGCCTCGCTCAATTCAAATGCACGGAAGCTGCCTGTGTTTTTGGGTCCGGCTATCTGGCGAACACGGGGATTATTCCGGCGCTGATCGGGCGTGATGGACTGGTTCTGCTCGATGAGCTGTCGCATGCATGCATCCATGCTGGCGCGCAATTGTCCCGCGGCACACTCGTCACGTTTCGTCACAACGATGTGGCGCACGCGCGTGAACTTCTTTCCACCCATCGTGGAGCTCATGATCACGCAATCATTATCACGGACGGGGTCTTCTCAATGGATGGAGATCTCGCTCCGCTGGGTGAACTGCTCGCGCTCGCCGAGGATTATGACGCATGGCTCATGTCAGACGACGCGCACGGCCTGGGTGTGGTCGGCGGCGGCCGCGGATCAAGCTTCGTCGGCAATTCGCATATTCCCATCCACCTGCAGATGGGTACTTTGTCGAAAGCCGTCGGCTCCTATGGAGGTTATCTCTGTGCATCCGCGTCGGTCATCGACCTGATGCGCAACCGCGCACGAACGCTGATTTACTCCACCGGCTTGCCGCCGGCCTGCGTAGGAGCCGCGATTGCCGCGCTCGATTTGATAGAGCGCGATCCGAGTTATGCTGCTCAACCTGTCCAAAAGGCGAAAGCATTTACCAAGCGCGCAGGCCTTGCGGACGCGCAAAGCCCGATCGTGCCAATCGTCGTAGGCGACGAGGAAGCCGCACTTGCGCACTCGCGGATGCTCGAAGAGGAAGGATTTCTCGCAGTCGCCATCCGCCCACCGACGGTGAAGCAGGGCACGGCGCGCCTGCGCCTGACTTTCACGGCTCAGCATCCGGACGATCAAATCGAACGGCTTGCGGACATCGTGCGCGACAAGATACTGGCATAAATCGTGGCCGCTTATTTCGTTACTTCGACCGGTACCGATATCGGCAAGACGTTCGTGACCGCCGCGCTTATTCGCTATATGCGCGAATCCAACCAGCCTGTATCCGCACTGAAACCAATCGTTAGCGGATATGACTCCTCAGTTGCAGAAACCAGCGATCCAGCGGTTCTGCTAGCGGCGCTTGGTCGGCCGACATCAGCAGAAGAGGTCCAACGCATCGCCCCGTGGCGGTTTCGCGCCCCGCTCGCTCCCGATATTGCCGCTGCGCGCGAGGGGCGCAGTGTCAACTTTGACAGCCTGGTTAAGTTCAGTCGTGCGGCGGTCCTTGGCGCAAAGGGCCCCCTGTTTATTGAAGGTGTTGGGGGAATCATGGTGCCACTCGACGGGCGACGCACCGTGCTCGATTGGATGGCCGCGCTCGACATCCCGCTATTGCTAATCGTCGGCGGCTATCTCGGCACCATCAGCCATACCCTGACTGCGCTCGACGTATTGGCGCAGCGTAAATTGACGATCGCAGCCATCGTCGTGAGCGAAAGCGAGCGCGACCACGTGGCACTGGACGATACCGTGGCCAGCATCGAACGATTTTCCAACGGCGTCGAGGTGGTCGGACTTCCCCGCCTGCCCGCCGGCATTGCCCACCATCCCGCAATCACACGGATCGCCAATCTGCTTTGAGGTGCACTCAGCCGTTGTAGGTCAGCATGGTCTCGACCATGCCTTCCAGGTTGACCAATCCGTGCATCACCATGGTCAGAATTGTGGATCCACTTGCCCATCGAACCCAGCCGAACAGCAATCCGAAAGCGAAGACCTGGGCGATCAAAAACCAATCGTATTGGATGTGTATGATCGCAAATAATCCGGCGGTGAAAACGATAACCCGCCATGCATCTTGTGGCGTTCTCAGCCATCCTCGAAAGAGAAACCCGCGAAATAGCGTTTCCTCCCCGATCGGAATGAGGACCGTAACGGCGACCAGTAACAAGAGCATCAGATCAGCGTTTTTCGCCGCCTGATACATGTCACTCTGGAAGCGATCGACGATGTTGCGCCCGGCGAGCCAACTCGCCGCGTCGCCCACGGCTATCAGGATAGCCACCGCCACTATCGCAACTATGACTTCTCCGCGCCGCGGCAGTTTGTAACCGAGATATTCGGGCGCGTTGCCTCTGGATCTGGCGGCCAAGGCCAGCAGGGCGACCTGCACCGGCGCCGATACAAAAATGAACAGAATCAGCGCACCGCCATCCTGCGTCAACGTGGCCACCTCACCCAATCTGAGGCCGTACCATCCGCTTAGTACAACAATTCCAGAAAGTTGACTGGCAAGAAGCGCAAACGCTCCGATAAGAAACGTTGCAAAGATACCAAACGGTTTCACGGCGCGGCTTCCTTCAGCCATTGGCCGAGCGCCGTCCGTTCGGCTTCACTCATATCGGTTTGATTGCCGAGCGGCATCGCCCTGCCCTGCACCGTCTGCGCATAGACAACGGCAGCATGTTTCTTGAGGTCGGCGACAGATTCCAGAACTATATTTTTTGGCGCTTCGCGGAAGCTTTCATGCGTTGGGCTTGCCGCATGGCAGGCCGCGCAATGCCTGTGCACGATGAGTAGTACGTCAGTGTCGGATATATTTCCGCCCTGCGCAGCTGGCGCAACGGTGGCGAAGACAACCCCCGCCACCGCGCGCAGCATCATCCAGGCAACCTTCTACGGAACCAGAATGGACGAACCCGTCGTGTCGCGGCCTTCCATTTCCTTGTGCGCCTTGGCCGCATCCTTGAGCGGATATTTCTGGTTGATCGGAATCTTCACCGCGCCTGAGCCGACGACCTTGAACAGATCGGCGGCCGTTGCGATCAGATCATCGCGCTTCGCGACATAGTTGTTGAGGGTCGGTCGCGTCGCGAACAGCGAACCTTTGGTCTGCAGGATATTGATGTTGAAGGCATCGATCTGGCCGGACGCGCTGCCGAAACTGACGAAGTAGCCAAGTGGACGCAGGCAATCGAGCGAGGCAGGAAATGTACTCTTGCCGATGCCGTCGTAGACCACATCGCAGAGCTTTCCGCTGGTGATGTCCTTCACCCGAGCGACGAAGTCTTCATCGCGATACAGGATCGTGTGGTGACAGCCGTTCTTCTTGGCGATGTCAGCCTTTTCTTTCGAACCGACGGTACCGATGACTGTTGCGCCGAGATGGTTTGCCCATTGGCATGCGATCAAGCCAACACCGCCCGCAGCGGCATGGATCAGGCACACCGTGCCTTTTTCGACTTTGTAGGTTCGGTTCAGCAGATACTGCACGGTCATGCCTTTGAGCATCATGCCCGCAGCCTGATCATAGGAAATATTGTCCGGCAATTTTACCGCACGGTCCGCCGGTACCAGCCGTTCGCCGGCGTAGCCACCAAGGGGACCCACGAATGCCACGCGGTCGCCCACCTTGAGATCGGTGACACCCGGACCGGCGGCCATAACTTCGCCGGCACTTTCGTTGCCGGCAATGAAGGGCATCCCGACAGGCGACGGATACATGCCCATACGGAAATACGCATCGATGAAATTTACGCCGGCCGCGTGCTGCTTGATCTTGATCTGGCCCTGGCCTGGCGCGGCGATCTGGACATCTTCGTAGGTCAGGACTTCGGGACCGCCGGGTTTGTGAACGCGCACTGCCGCGACCATTTTTCACTCCTTGGATAGACTTGTTACGCGGGAAGGAATTCGGGCCGCGATAATAGGCGGCCGCACGCCGAGCGCAAGGCGGGTCAGCGCGCCCCGGAAACGCGCAGGTTCGCCCCGTTGATATAGGAAGCGGCGTCCGACAACAGGAACAATATCGCTTCGGCGACTTCGTTGGCCTGTCCTGGCCTGCCCATCGGTAACATGGGCAGGACCCGTTCGATGCGTCCCGGTGGCTGGATGTCGGTATCAATGACGCCCGGCGTTATGGCGTTGACGCGGATACCTTCCTTGGCAACCTCGCGCGAGAGGCCGATGACCATGGAGTCTACACCGGCTTTCGCCGCAGCATACCACACACATTCGTTTGCACCGCCAAGCGGTGCAGCCATTGACGAAAGCATGACAACGGCACCGCCACTGCCGCCGTGTTTTGTCGACATGCGGCGCACGCAGGCGCGCAGACACAGCAGCGCCCCGAAAGTATCGATGTCGAGCACTTCACGGATCGTCTTCGCGCTGACTTCGTCCAGCCGCGAGCCTTCGCCAATAATTCCGGAACTGTGCACGAAATGGGTCAGCGATCCGAACGTATCGCTCGCCGTATCGAAGACACGTTCTATATCATTCTCCAGCGCCAAATCGCCCTGGATGGCAACCGCCTTGCCTCCGGCTTTCTTGACGGCCTCGACGACAGAGGCAGCGGCGTTTGAATTGCTCTTGTAGTTCACCGCGACATCGTAGCCCTGCCCTGCCGCAAGCTTGGCCGTCGCTGCGCCAATTCCGCGGCTGCCACCGGCAATCAGCAAGACTGGTCGAGACATGGAATGCTCCTGGGCCTATTTGCAATTCTCAGCCGGCGGATCGAACACGATCGGGCAACAATCCAACCGCGAAGAAATACACGGCGATGAGCGCCAATGGAACCGTGACGTACGGTCCCGGCGACAGGTCTTGTACAACCGCGGCCAGAGCCAGCACCACCCACATCGTCAAAATTGCAATGTTGAACAACCGCCAATGTTGTACGCGCAAAGGGTGGAGAAACTTCACGGGTGCAAAGCTCAGGCCCGCGAGCACGAGAATCGCGACGGCTGCGAGCCAGCCTGGCGGTTCAAGCAGGTACAGATAAAACGCCACCAGATTCCAGACGGCCGGAAAGCCGCGGAAATAATTGTCCGTAGTCTTCATTTCACGGTCAGCAAAATAAAGAGCGCCGCTGATAACGACGACGATCCCTGCCGGGATTGAAAGCGGTTGCGGCAACAGCCCGCTTGCTGCGATCGCGTAAGCGGGGACGAAGACATAGGTCGTGAAATCGACTACCAGATCGAGAGTCTCGCCTGACCAGCGGGGTACCAGCTTCTGCACTTCAAAAGCACGCGCCAACGGTCCGTCCGCGCCGTCAACGACGAGCGCGAGCCCTAGGCACAGAAACATCCCTGCCCAATGCCCCCCGGTACCAAGGATGAGCGCAAGCAATGCCAACGCCGCGCCGGTTGCGGTGAAGACATGAATTGTAAATGCGCGGACGTATTCGAATCCCGCCACTTAACCGTTGCCCCAGTCGAGCTTCACGATCTCAGCCGACCGTCCCGCCAGATTCCAGTTGCGGCCGAAGCCGCGGAAGCGAGATCTATCGGCACGGGCGACAATGATATCAGAGCCGATCCAGTAATCACTGTTTCGGATTGTTACATTCTGGCCCGTTTCCTTGCCGCGAACGGGGGTGATCGCCCCGTCGACATATTTTTCTATCCGGACGATGCGCGTTTCCCCTTCGGTCTCATACGTGATGGGGACCTGATGCACCCCGAGAAATTGCCCGACGAGGATCGACAGCAGATGCGTGGTGCCGCCGACGCGACCGGTGAATATGCGGGTCAGGCCCTTCACCGCTTGAACCGCTGCATTCTCGTCGACGAACAGCGCAGCCGTCCAGTTGCCGCGTGACATGATACCCGGCAGATCCATCATGATGCCTGCCTTGATCCCCGAAAGATCAACGGTGTCGAAATGACCATCGTCGATGCGGATGCCAGCCCAGGTCTGGCAACGGCTTTCGGTCGGCGGATGCTCTCCGCGCGACAGCACGCAGGGACAAAACACAGTACAGCTGCATGACAGGGCTAATTCGCCTTTCAAACTCCAACTTTCCGTCAACGCGCGACTCCCGCCTTATTTCAACCTGTTCGCGGTGACCAGCCGCCCGCCAAGGTCGCCAGAACGATACCGGCACCGGTGACAATAAGCACTACACCGATGGCATGAGTGAAGCGTCGCCCCGTGAGCATCTTCTCGATTGTCATGACGATGCCGATCCCGACCATCCAGACTATATTCATCAGGCCGACCGCGAACATCAAAAGCATCATCGCCCAGCAGCAGCCGGCACAGTAGATACCTTGCTTGACTCCGAGTTTGAATACGCCGGCGGGCGTCGTAGCCCAGTTCGTGAAGAAAACCGGAAATGGATGACGGCACTGCGTAAGGCACGCATGCTTGAGCCCCGAGAATTGGTAAATCCCTGCGAAGATAAAAATCACACCAGACAATAGCGGGCTCGCCGAGGCCATGCCCCGATCGAGCAACGCCGCCCGGGTCAATCCGATCTGCCCCAGAGCGGCGAAGACCGAAAATCCGAACCACACGACTGCGTAACCGGCGGCGAGTACAAATGGCGAGACGATCCGTTCGCTCTTGCGCGCGGCAGTGTCCGCAATTTCCGTGTAAGTGAGAATCATCGGCGCTGCGCTTGGCAGCATCATCGCCAAGGTCATCGCGCACCACATCGAAAAGACGACTGCCGCTGCGTAGGGACCTGCGAAACCATCCTGCAGCGCCCCGCACAGGGCCTGGACAAACTCGAAACTGCCAAAGGAGCCCGTCCTCCCGGCAGCGGACAGAAGCGCAAGATAGAGCCAGCCTAAACCGGCAAGGATGATCACGCAGAGCCCTGCTAAGACCCTTGGACGCCCAAAAACACGCCCGAGGCTAGCCGTTGCCGCGGAGAGGTGTCTCAAATCGTGGCCAGCTGTTTCGCTCATCGAACCTTGTCCATAGCCCATATGTAGACCCCCGGGTATTGCAAGTCTTCGGCTTGGTTTCCGACACCGCTGGCCCGTGCTAGTGCGGTTAACGCGAAGCGGAGCCATTTAATGTCAGGAACCCACAACCATCGATGCGCTGCTGTCGTGGTCGGCCGCGGGCCCGCCGGCCTGACTGCCGCGATCGCTCTCGCTGAGGGTGGCATCTCAACGCTTCTCGTGGGCACGCGCCCGGCGAAACCGGACAACCGGACGAGCGCCCTGCTCGCGGATTCCGTTACGGCCCTTGATACGCTCGGCGTCTGGCCCCTGTGTCACGCCAAGGCCGCGCCACTCAAGGTCATGCGCATCATCGATGACACGGGTCGTTTGTGGCGTGCACCGGAAGTCAAATTCGAGGCAAGCGAAATCGGCCTGGATGCGTTCGGTCACAACATTGAAAACCGCCATCTGATCGACGCAATGGAGGAACGCGCGCGTAATCTATCCGGCTTGCAGATCGTGGACGGCGAGGTTCTGGCGATCACGCCTGAACGACACGAGGTTGCAGTCGTTGTAAAGAATGGGTCAACGTACCGCGCGCCTCTCGTGATCGGCGCGGACGGCCGCAATTCCATCTGCCGCACAGCCGTCGGCATCGACATGGACGAACGCGACTATCCGCAGATAGCACTTACGCTCTGCGTTCGACACGCGCGCCCGCATCGCGACACGTCAACTGAATTTCACACTCCCAGCGGACCGTTCACGCTCGTGCCATTGCCGGATGATCGGTCGAGCTTGGTCTGGGTGCTTGATCCTGCTAATGCCGATGAACTTGCGGCGCTCGATGACGCTGAGCTGAGCGACGAAATCGAACGCGCATCGTATTCGATCTTGGGAAAGATCGAAGCAGAGCCCACTCGCGGCCGCTTTCCTCTTCGCATTGTGACAGCGCGGCGGTTCGCAGACCGGCGCATTGCACTTGTTGGCGAAGCTGCGCATGTCATTCCACCGATCGGGGCCCAAGGTCTCAATCTGGGCCTGCGCGACGCGGCAACAATCAGCGAACTCGCAATCCAGGCCGAACGGCGGCATCAGGATATCGGAGGTGACGCAGTCCTTGCTCACTACGACCGCCTGCGGCGCGCCGACGTGGGCAGCCGGACATTCGCGGTCGATCTCCTCAATCGCACGCTGCTCAGCGATTTCCTGCCGGCACAGAGCGTGCGAGGATTGGGACTTTACGTGATTGACCGCATCGGCCCGCTTCGACGCGCGGTTATGCGCGAAGGAGTGGCGCCGGCGGCGGCCCGACCGCGACTGATGCGCGGCGAGGCACTTTAACCGAGCTTGGGCGCTTTTTTTACGCCAGGCGGTTCGCGAAACCCCGGGCTGATCGGCAGTGGCAACGCCGGCAAACTCTTGCCCGACACAGTTGCGGCCTGATGAGCAAATAGTCCACGTTCGACAAAATGCGGATCGCGCATAGCCTCCTCGAGCGGAGTCACAACCGTGGTGCAGCAGTCCGCCACAGCGAATATTGGCCGCCATTCCTCTGATGTCTTGGCCGCGATGAGCCCTGCGACAGCATCAAGCGTCGCCTTCGGATCACGGGTGTCGTCGACGAACGGTGTCGGCAGGGCAATTGCCTTGGTGAAAGCAAGCCAGAATTTCTGTTCAATCGCACCGCACGCGATCAATTTTCCATCTTTCGCCGGATAGATTTGATAGCGCGGCGAGCCGCCCACGAGCCACATCTCACCGGGCGCAGGAAATCGTTTGGTCGCAACGCCGAGCGCGAGCGCCGCCCACGTGAAGGTGAACATCGCATCCGTCATTGCTATGTCGATATGACAGCCCTGCCCGCTTTTATCTCGGGCGCGCAAGGCGAGCAGAATGTTGATGACCGCCGGAAAACTTCCGCCGGCTATATCGGCCGCAAGCATCGGCGGGACGACGGGATGTTCGAGCGGCCCGGGCTGCAGATCCAACAGACCGGTGGCGCCGATGTAGTTGATGTCGTGACCAGCTTCATGCACCCGTGGACCGCTCTGGCCGTAGCCAGAGATCGAGCAATAAATGAGACGGGGATTGAGCGCGCGTGCATCCCCATAACCAAGGCCGAGCCGGGTCATCACGCCTGGGCGGAACTGCTCGACGAGGATATCGGCGCGCTTGACGAGCTGGATCAGTTTGGCACGGTCCACCTCGTTCTTGAGATCGAGGCTCATGCTGGTCTTGCCGCGGTTGAGCATGACAAACGCCGCGCTTTCGCCGTCGATCATCGGCGGAAAGCGCCTCGCATTCTCACCCCCCGGCTGCTCGATTTTGATCACCTCCGCACCCGCTTCGGCGAGCATCAAGGTGGCCAGCGGCCCGGGAAGTAAGGTCGTAAAGTCAACGACAAGAAGACCGGACAACGGCTGCATGAATGCACCTTAACGAAATCGCTGGAAGCACGGTTTCGCGGGCAATTCCCGCGAACCGCCCCACTTGGCGCGGCCTTTGCATTGCTCTAAACGGCAGAGCCATATTTTGGAAGGTCTCATGAAGCCACCACGACAATTCTTCGCCCCGCTTGCTGTCGGCGCCCCGGCGCCCCGGCGCGATTTGCCAATCCGACTGGAGCGGATGATTCACTTCGTCCCGCCCCACAACGAAAAAGTAAGGGCAAAGGTGTCGGAGCTTGTGCGGCAAGTCGACGTGGTGCTTGGCAACCTGGAGGACGCCATCCCGGTCGAATCAAAAGAAGCGGCGCGTAAAGGATTCATCGAGATGGCAAGCAAGGTCGACTTTGGATCGACCGGGCTATGGACGCGTATCAATGCGCTGAATTCCCCCTGGGCCCTCGACGACATCACCGAGATTGTCGGCGCGGTCGGCAGCAAGCTCGATGTCATTATGCTGCCGAAAGTCGATGGACCCTGGGACATTCACTATCTCGACCAACTGCTGGCGCAGCTCGAAGGCCGGCACGGACTGAAAAAACCAATTCTCATCCACGCCATTCTGGAAACGGCGCAGGGCGTCAACAACGTGGAAGCGATCGCGACGGCCTCGCCCCGGATGCATGGAATGAGTCTCGGGCCGGCTGACCTTGCCGCATCGCGCGCCATGAAGACCACGCGCGTCGGCGGCGGCCATCCCGAGTACAAAGTGCTTGCAGACGCTGATGGTGAAAAGCTGCGCGCAACGTCGCAACAGGATCTCTGGCACTACACCATTGCGAAAATGGTCGACGCATGTGCTGCCGCGGGGATTAAGCCGTTCTACGGACCGTTCGGAGACTTTTCCGACGCAGCTGCGTGCGAGGTACAGTTCCGCAACGCATTCCTTATGGGTTGCCTGGGCGCCTGGTCGCTCCACCCTTCACAAATCGAGATCGCAAAAAAGGTTTTCTCGCCCGACCCCACGGAAGTCGCATTTGCCAAGAAAATCGTCGAGGCTATGCCCGACGGCGCGGGCGCTGTGATGATCGACGGAAAAATGCAGGACGATGCGACTTGGAAACAGGCTAAAGTTCTTCTCGATCTGGCGAAGCTCGTCGCAACCAAAGATCCCGCAATGGCGGCGCGTTACGGCGTGTAAGGGAAGTAAGGGACAGCTCTGTCATGGAAAAAATGCGGAACGCAAAGTTCAAGATCGGTCAGGTGGTTAGGCACCGTGTATATCCGTTCCGTGGCGTGATCTTCGACATCGACCCGGTCTTCAACAATACAGAGGAATGGTGGCAAGCGATCCCCGCCGAAATCCGTCCGCGCAAAGACCAACCCTTCTATCACCTCTTCGCCGAGAACTCGGAGACCGAGTACATCGCTTATGTGTCGGAGCAGAATTTGCTTCCAGATACGTCAGGCACACCGCTTCGTCACCCGGACGTCGCAGACGTTTTCGACCGCGATGATGACGGTGGTTACAGACCCCGTCGCAATGGATTGCACTAGTCTCAAACAAAAGGCGCGGCCCTTGGCCGCGCCTTGACGTTTTCAACGAAACTAGAAGCGTTTATTTCTTCTGCGCAGGCGCCGGAGCTGTCGGCACCGCCCCTGCCGGGGCCTGGCTCTGCTGACCCTCGAGCTTCTTGCGGGCCTCATCGGCTTTCTTCTGCAGCTCTTCCTGCAGCTTGCGCTGCTGTTCCTCAAACGCCTTCGGATCGGTCGGTGGACCGTCGTACGCCTTTGCAAAATCGTTCAAGGGCAGCGGCAGACTGATCGGCGTGCCTTGCATGTTGATCGCCTGCACGACGATGTTCTGCCCCTTTTTCATCTTGCTGATCATGTCATCGGTCACCTGGTAGTCAGCCATGCAACCGACCGGGAAGCAGATGCTGTAAGGCGATTGCGTGGGCTGACCCTGATCGATCAGCATGCGGGTGCCATGCGACAGCTGCATGCCGAGCGGAACGGTCACGCGCAGCACCTTCTGTCCCCCTTCAGGCTCGAACAGCTGGATAATCGCGACCGGCATGCCGTTCTCCAGTCGACCGTCCTTGGTAATGACGCAGACCTGCTTGTTCTGGGTGTCCGGACCCTTGCCGCAGACTTTCATCCACGGCGAATACATGAGTTGCGGCTGATCGCCTCCCGCCTGTTGCTGTCCCGGCTGTCCGGGCTGACCCTGCTGCGCGGGTTGAGCCGGTTGAGCGGGCTGTGCCGCAGGTGCCTGCTTCTGGGCCGGTGCCGCTTTCTGTGCTGGCGCCGTTGGGGCTTTCTGCTGCTGCGGCTGCTGGGCGAGCGCCGGTGCGGCCAAGACCAGCGCCGCCAATGTTCCGGCCACGGTCAGCGCCCGGCCCAAAAGCGGCCGGGTCGAAGCAATCCGATGATCCATTGCGATTATCCTTTGTTCTTCCCGTTCGCGACCAATGGCTGTCGAACGGGGCTTTCAGGCGGCTCTCTCCGTGTGAAATACGGCGGGAGCGTGACCCTCGGGGTGCCTGATAGCCGAATTTGAGCCTGCAATAAAGCCACGAATGCACTGAAAATGCCGGCGCGCCGGACCCAGTAGACCTATGATAAATTCACAAAAAATCGGACCGAATCGCATTCGACCGTCCTCCGCGCTGAACTCTGTTTCCACCGCGCTGACGCAGCTGCGGGTGTCGCGGCGTGCGGTGATGCTCGGCACGCTGCTGGCAGCGGCAGGTGGCCTGCGTCTCGCGCGCGCCGAGACCGCGACGCACGCCTTGGCCATGCACGGCGAACCGGAATGGGGTCCCAGTTTCTCTAGTCCGACCTATGCGAACCCTGCGGCGTCCAAAGGCGGCCAGCTCGTTCAGGGTGTCCTCGGGACGTTCGACTGCCTCAACCCGTTTATCGTTAAGGGTATATCCGCCGCCAATATGCGCGGCTACGTCATCGAAAGTCTGCTGGCTCGCGGCTATGACGAACCGTTCACTCTGTATGGCCTCCTTGCCGAAAGCGTCGTGACCGACGCGGCTCGCAGCTTTGTCACGTTCGGGCTCAACCCCGCAGCCAGGTTTTCGGACGGCAGGCCCGTGACGCCCGAGGACATTATTTTCTCGTGGGAACTGCTGCGTGACAGAGGCCGACCGAATTTCCGCACATACTACATCAAGGTCGCGAAGGCGGAGAAAACCGGCGAACGGACAATCCGGTTCGATCTCGCCGGCGCCGATGACCGCGAACTTCCTCTCATCATCGGGCTAATGCCTGTGCTGGCAAAGCACGCCATCAATCTCGCAACCTTCGAAGACACGAGCTTCGAGCCACTGCTCGGCAGCGGCCCTTACAGCGTCAGCGCCGTGAAGCCCGGCGACACTGTCACATTTAAACGCGACAAAAATTACTGGGGGCGCGATTTGCCGATTAATCGCGGCCTTTGGAATTTCGACACGATCCGCTTCGACTACTACCGCGATGGCAACACCCATTTCGAAGCGTTCAAGAAAGGGCTCTACGATTTGCGCGTCGAGACCGACCCGGGACGTTGGCAAATGGCTTACGACTTTCCAGCGCTGCGCGCAGGACAGGTTGTGAAGGAGGATATGCCTTACGGACTCCCGAAAGGCATGAACGGCCTGGTCTTCAATACGAGACGGACGATTTTTTCGGATGCGCGCGTGCGCGAGGCTATCCTGCAGCTGTTCGATTTCGAGTGGATCAACCACAACTATTTCTTCGATCTGTACAAGCGAACCGCCAGCTATTTCGACGGGTGTGACCTGTCGGCGCACGGCGTTCCTGCGAATGAGCGAGAGCGCGAACTCTTGAAGCCGTTTCCGGACGCCGTACGCGCCGACTTCATGGATGGCACATGGTCCCCGCCGGTCACTGACGGCTCGGGTCGCGACCGCCGCAATCTCGGCCGCGCGTTCGCACTGTTCAAGGCTGCCGGCTATGAGCTTAAAGGCACGCAGCTGACCAATATCGGGACCGGCAAGCCACTCACGTTCGAAATTCTCACCACGACCCGCGACCATGAACGGCTCGCGCTCGCATTCGTACGTAGTCTGAAACGGGCGGGCATCGACGGACGGGTTCGGACCGTCGACGCAACTCAGTTCGAGCGCCGCCGCATTGGCTTTGATTTCGACATGATGGAGTACCGCTGGGAACAATCGCTCTCGCCCGGCAACGAACAACTGTTCTACTGGGGTTCGGCGGCCGCGGATCAGCAGGGCAGTCGCAACTACATGGGGGTCAAGTCACCCGCTGTCGACGCAATGATTGCTGCCATGCTTGCCGCAACAAGCCGAACCGATTTTGTCGCCGCGACACGCGCTTTGGATCGCGTATTGCTAACGGGCTTTTACGTCGTCCCGCTCTATTTCCCGCCGGTACAATGGGTGGCGCGTTGGACGCGAATTGAGCATCCCTCACATACCTCCCTGTTCGGCTATTTGCCGGAAACTTGGTGGCAGAAGGATCTGAAGCCTTGAGGCTTTGCCAATGATCCTCGGTGAAACTTCCCGGGCGGTGGGCACGGCGACTACA
The DNA here is from genome assembly GCA_963751535.1 of uncultured Alphaproteobacteria bacterium. Taxonomy (GTDB): domain Bacteria; phylum Pseudomonadota; class Alphaproteobacteria; order Rhizobiales; family Xanthobacteraceae; genus Pseudolabrys. The sequence continues at coordinate 324,775 of CAVVUW010000003.1, read as the reverse complement.
CTCGACGACCTGTTTCGGCGCGCCGGGGTGCGTCATCCTGATGCGCTTGCGCTTGCCGACCCGCCAAATCGCCAAAGCTTTACTCACGGAAGCCAGCGCGCCTTGAGTTTTGCGCAGGCCGATCGCGCGATCTCCGCGGTCGCCGCAAGACTACGCAGTCTGGGACTGCAAACAGACAGCGCGGTAGCAATACAGCTTCCAAACATCGTGGAAAGCATCATCGCTTTCCTCGGCGTGCTGCGTGCAGGCATGATTCCGCTGCCATTGCCGTTGCTCTGGCGGCAAGAAGAGATCGTGGCCGCCCTTCGTCAGGTTGGGCCCAAAGCCATGATCGGCTGCTCTCAGTTCGGCAAGACTGATCAAATCGAAATTGCCATGCAGAGCGCGGTCGAATTGTTTTCCATCCGTCATATCTGCGGCTTCGGGCCGGATTTGCCGGACGGCATCGTTCCGCTTGACGACGTATTTCTAACCGGAGGCGCTGACGCGTCCGTGAGCGTTCCGCGTATTGGTCCTGCCGCAGCGCATGTCGCTGCCATCACCTTTTATCCGGACGCGAGCGGCTTGGCGCCGATTGCGCGCAGCCATGTCGAGTTGGTTGCCGGAGGGCTGGAAACGTTTCTCGAGACAGGAGCTGCATCCGACACGCCAACCTTATCGACGATCCCGATCGGCTCCTTCGCCGGCATCGCGTTGACCGTCATACCTTGGCTGTTGTGCGGCGGCGCATTGCACCTGCATCACAGTTTTGATGGCGCGGCCTTCGACGCACAGTGTCGTGCAGTTACCGAGGGCATAGTGGTCCTGCCCGCCGCCGCGGTAGCCGCCCTTTCCGAATGCGGAGCTTTCAATCACGTACACCAGACCGTTGTTTCATTCTGGCGGACGCCCGAGCGATCTACTGGCGCCAAGACATGGGAGGGCCCGTCGAACCTCATCGACGTCGCAAGCTTCGGCGAAACAGGCCTGATCGCTGCGCGGCGCGGCGCAGATGGTTTGCCGGCACCAATCCCGCTTGGTCCCGTGGGTTCGGTTCATCGCGCGCCTGGCGCGCCTGTCGTCATTGAAACCAGCCGCACGAAAGGAGGCACCTTGGCTTTGCGCGGCCGTATGGTCCCCGCGCAGTCCTTTCAGGCATCCCCCGACCAATCCACCCCGGGCGGAGGCTATGTCGATACCGGCTTTGCCTGTAGCCCCGCACAACATCCCCAGACATTGGTCATCACCGCGCCACCAGCCGGGACGATATCCATTGGCGGCTATCGCTTCCGCCAGAGCCAGATAGAGGCCGCCGTGGCTCAGGTCGATCCAAAAGCGACTATCGTGGCCTTGCCCGATGCGGATCTCGGCCAACGCCTCGCTGGCAACGCAGCCGACCGCGAAGCCCTACGGAGCGGACTACAGGCCCGCGGCGCCAATCCGCTTCTGTCGGGGGCCTTCGAACCGCGGCACCCGTCCAAAGCCGCCTGATTTCGTTCGATCGTTGACCGGGCGTTAACAGCGTTCTTCTAGAATTGTGCATCTGGCAAACTGCGCGCGCTCCCCAATGTCGCTTCAAGGCCCATTGATCGTGGTCGCCGAGCACCCGGCCACGGCTCTCGTTGAAGCCCTGGGGACAGCCGGTGCCTTTCCCATCGTCGAGACCAAATGGGCGGATGCGCCGGCGGCATTCCTCACCGTTAAGCCATCCGCCGTTGTCGTTGCCGAACCTGGCCCGCCTGCGAATGACGAGGCCGCGCGCATGCTCTGTCTCCAGGTCGCCACCTTTAGCGGCCCGGTCGTGCCGGTGATCGCGTGCGTACGCGGCGATGAGGACGCAGCTGTACCGATCGCACTACCTGCGGACGCAGCCCTTCCTGTCCAGCGGCTTCTTGCACGCCTGCAGTCGGCCATGCGCGTCCGCGCGCTGCATGGCACCGTACTGCGCCGGATCGAATTGTTCGCATCACACGACGGCAAATTGCCAACTTTGCCTGTCGGCGATGCTCTCGACGACGCAACTGTCCTGATCGCCGGACGTGGCCGACTGTACCCGACTCTCAGTGTCGCGATGGGTGAACGGGTGAAGATCGCGGGCGCTCTGAGCGTTGAGTTCGCGGCCAGACATCTCAATGGCCGCGACATCGATGGCATCGTCGTTGGCGATGGCTTCTCCCCCCGAATGGTCGAAGCGTTTCTCACCGTGCTCGCGCAAGATCCGAGATTTCGCGACATTCCCGTCGCGGTGATCGGTGAGGCACCTCCGGATTTTGCGGATGCGCTCCCCAACATTGATCAGGTGGTCGCAGATCCGCGGCGACTTGTCGCGCGAATGATTCCACTGGTTCGTATGCGCGCCTTCGAGGGGCGCCTCAAACGCATGCTCAAGTCACTTGATACCGAGGGCATTTTCGATCCGGAGACCGGCTTGCTCACGCGCGCTTCATTCTGGCGTGACTTGAAGAACGTCGTAGCGGAATTGACTGATCGCAGCCTACCGCTGTCGGTTGCTCGTTTTTCGTTCGCCAAAACCGATACGTGGACCAGCCTCGATGCCGCGCGATTAATGACACGATTGATCCGCAGCATCGATTTCGCAACCCGCGATGAGGACGGTGACATTCTGGCCGTGTTCACGCAGACCGATCTGCGTGACACGCACGTCATTGCACGACGCATTGCCGGCTTGTTGAGGAGCGGCATGTTGCGGCCGCGCAGTGCCAGCGAAACACCGAGCGCTCACGTTACGCTGGCGACCTTGAAGGCCGGCGATACGCTCGACACACTGATGCTGCGCGTCGCCGGCGGTCGTATGGTTGCAGCAGAGTAACACCCGGCCTAGGCTGACTGGCAAAGGGAGCCAGCCATGCCCAATCAACAGCCCGTTCGTATCGACGTCGTCTCCGATGTGGTTTGTCCGTGGTGCTTTATCGGCAAGCATCGGCTGGAAAGGGCGATCGAGCTGAGCTCAAACATCCCAGTCGAGGTGCATTGGCGTCCCTATTTTCTCAATGATTGGATTCCGCGCGAAGGCATCTCGCGCGAGCAATACCTGACGACGAAATTCGGCTCACCTGAGCGCTACAAAGGCATCGCCCAACGTGTCGCCACGGCCGCTTCGGCCGAGGGGCTCACCTATGCCATGGACAAAATTAGCAGGCAGCCCAACACGCTTGACGCGCACCGGTTGATCCGCTGGGCCGAAGGCATCGGCAAGGCGTCGGAAATGAAACAGAAGTTGATGGACCTCTACTTCACGAAAGGCGCCGATCTGACAGATCGTAAAGTACTGGTCCATGCCGCGGCCGACGTCGGCCTTGATGCCGAGGAGACCGAAAAGGCACTGGCCAGCGACAAGGATGTTGCGGAAATCGAGCGCGAAGCCCTTTCAGCCAAGGAGGCCGGCATCGAAGGCGTGCCCTGCTTCATCTTCGACGGCAAATTCGCCGTGTCGGGCGCACAGGCGCCGGAATATCTCGCCGAATCGATCGCACGCGTCGCGCGGGCGGCGGACGCAGCCGAGTAAGTTCAGGCGCATCGCCATGAAAATCACCGCTGCCGTGGTGCACGAGCGCTCAGGCCCGTTCACCATCGAAAAGCTTGACCTGTGTGACCCGCGCGCTGATGAATTGCTCGTCGAAGTCGTCGCCAGCGGCATGTGTGCGACCGACTTGCATGGGCGGGATGCTTACTATCCGACAAAGTTTCCAAAGGTGTTCGGCCACGAAGGCGCCGGTATCGTCCGCGCCATCGGCAACAAGGTTTCGACCTTCAGGCCGGGCGACCATGTGGTGATGGCCTATCCTTGGTGCGGCGAGTGTCCGAACTGCAGGACACAAAGACAAAGCTATTGCCTGCATGCATTCGATCTGAAGATGAACGGTACCCGCGCGGATGGTTCAACACTTCATTCGAAAAATGGAAAACCAGTCTACAGCGCTTTTTTTCAGCAGTCCTCCTTTGGCAACTTCACCATCGCCAACGAACGTTTCGCGGTGAAAGTTCGTAACGACGCGCCAATCGAGAGCGTCGCTGCTCTTGCTTGCGGAGGCCAGACCGGCGCGGGCGCGGTACTCAATGTCATGAAACCGCGGGCGGGGGATAGCTTTGTCGTGTTTGGCGTCGGTGCGGTCGGCCTCTCAGGTCTGATGGCCGCGAAGATCGTTGGCTGCGATCCGGTCATCGCGGTCGATGTCCACCCGCATCGGTTGGCTCTGGCGCGGGATCTCGGCGCAACACACACGATCAATCACACCGAATGCAAAGACGTTGTTGCGGAACTCAGAAAGATAACCGGGCTCGGCGCACGCTTTACGCTTGAGACATCCGCGCTTCCCGCTGTGTTCCGGGAAGCAGTCGATTGTCTGATTCCTGGCGGCGCTTGCGTGCTTCTCGGCAGCGCGCGCAAAGGCACCGAGGTATCGTTCGAGACACCGTTCTTGCAAAACGGCCGGACCGTCCGCGGCGTGATCCAAGGCGACAGCGTGCCGAAAGAGTTCATACCGTTGCTGGTGGACCACATTGTCGCCGGGCGTTTCCCGGTCGAACGCATGATCACTTTCTATCCGTTGGCTGACATCAATCGGGCCGCGACGGAATCAAGCGCCGGCAGCACCATAAAACCGGTGTTACGGATGCCTCGTTAGTGTGCAGTCACGCGGCCTTCGCCTGCTCGGCAATCGACGCGAGCTTGCGCAATACGGCAGCGGTGCCCTTCAGCCGATCTTGTGGCCGCGGCCAATCCTCGAAGAATACCAATTGCTGGCTCTTGGCCGTCTTCGGATCGTTGCGCATACGCACCGCTGACCCCTGCTCGCGAATGAACGCAATGAGCCCCTCCGGATTGGCAAAGACGTTGTCCCGGAATGACAACACGATCCCCTTGGGTCCTGCCTCGACCTTCTCGACATTAGCCCGCCGGCTGAGTGCCTTAATTGCGACCACCTGCAACAGATGCTCGACTTCCTGCGGGAGTTTGCCGAAACGGTCGACCAACTCGGCTGCAAAACCGTCGATGGTACGTTCGTCCTCGATCTCGGCGAGTCGCCGGTAGAGGGCAAGCCGTACCGACAGGTCCGCGACATACTCCTCCGGAATAAGCAAAGCGGTGCCGATGGTGATCTGCGGCGACCATCGGTCGGCGACCGGCGCTGTAATTCCGGCCTTCAGACTCAACACCGCCTCCTCCAGCATCTGCTGGTAGAGTTCGAAGCCGACTTCCTTGATATGGCCTGACTGCTCCTCGCCCAGCAGATTGCCCGCCCCTCGAATGTCGAGATCGTGCGATGCCAGCTGGAATCCCGCGCCCAACGTGTCGAGCGACTGCAGGACTTTGAGGCGCCGCTCGGCCTGGATCGTGATCGCCTTCTGCGCCGGCAACGTGAACAGCGCGTAGGCGCGCAGCTTGGCACGGCCGACGCGGCCGCGGAGTTGGTAAAGCTGCGCAAGGCCGAAACGATCGGCACGATGAACGATCAGCGTATTGGCAGTCGGAATGTCGAGACCGGACTCGATGATCGTGGTCGACAGCAGCACGTCATATTTGCCGTCGTAGAATGCCGACATGATGTCGTCGAGTACGGTGGGCGGCATCTGCCCGTGGGCAACTGCGGTGCGCACCTCGGAGACATTCTTGGCGAGGAATTCCTTGGCGCCCGCCAGATCCTCAATGCGCGGACACACGTAGAACGCCTGCCCGCCACGATATTTCTCGCGCAGCAATGCTTCACGCACCGTGATTGGGTCGAACGGCGACACGAAGGTCCGCACCGCCAGCCGATCGACCGGCGGCGACGCTATGATTGAGAGATCGCGCACTCCGCTGAGCGCCAGCTGCAAGGTACGAGGGATCGGCGTCGCGGTCAGCGTGAGGACGTGCACTTCCGACCGGAATGTCTTCAGTTTCTCTTTGTGCGCGACGCCGAAATGCTGCTCCTCGTCAACGATCAGCAGAGCGAGATCCTTGAACGTGATGTTTTTGCCGAGCAGCGCATGAGTGCCGATCACTATATCCACGCTACCGTCCGCTAGACCGGCCCTGACCTTGCTCAACTCTGCAGCCGGCACCAGACGGGACGCCTGCGCAACATTCACTGGGAACCCGCGAAAGCGCTCTGAAAACGTCTTGAAATGCTGGCGAGCCAGCAAAGTTGTCGGCACGACGACGGCAACCTGCTTGCCCCCGATGGCCGCATTGAAGGCGGCACGCAGCGCGACTTCCGTTTTGCCGAAGCCGACATCGCCACAAATAAGCCGATCCATCGGACGTCCCGAGCCGAGGTCCTTGAGAGTCGCGTCGATGGCCGCGAGCTGATCGTCGGTCTCCTCGTACGGGAAACCCGCGCAAAATTCGTCATAGGCTCCCGGGCCGACTGTCAGGCGGGGGGCGTCACGCAATTGGCGTTCGGCGGCGATCTTGATCAGTTCGCCCGCAATCTCACGGATGCGGCTCTTCATCCGCGCCTTGCGCGCCTGCCAGTTGCCGCCGCCGAGTCGATCAAGATCGACCGCCGTTTCCTCCGACCCATAACGCGACAGCAGATCGACGTTTTCGACGGGCAGGAACAGTTTGTCGCCGCCGGCATAGTGAATCTCGAGGCAATCATGCGGCGCTCCTGCCGCCTCGATGGCCTGCAGCCCAGCAAAACGACCGATGCCGTGGTCGACATGCACCACCAGATCGCCCGGTGCGAGGCTTGTGGCTTCGGCGATGAAATTCTCCGCCCTGCGAGCCGCACGGCGCGGGCGAACGAGCCGGTCGCCAAGGATATCCTGCTCGCTGATAATCGCGGCGTCTTCGGTTTCAAACCCGGATTCGATCCCCAGCACGGCGAGCGCCACTGTGGATTTGGAAAGCGCAAGCGCCTGCGGCCAGCTGTCGATGGAGTGAAGATTGTGGAGTTTGTGATCAGCCAGAACGTGGCTCATGCGATCACGGGCGCCTTCGCTCCATAGGGCGATCGCAACGCGCTTGCCGGTCGCCTGCAATCCGAGCACATGCGCGCCGAGCGATTCGAACACGTTGGCCCCGGGCTCGGCCCGCTCGGCGGCAAAATTGCGACCACTGCGTGCGCCGACATCGAGAACGTCGGTCTCGGGAACGGCAAAGGGAGTCAGCCGCGCGAGCGACGAAGTTTCCAGTCGTTCCTTCCATTCCGCTTCGCCGAAGTAGAGGCGCTCGGGAGGCAACGGCTTGTACGGTGGCGTAGCCCCCTGCTTCAACGCATCGCGGCGCGCGTCGTAATAGTCGGTGATCTGGGTAAACCGTTCATGCGCAGCATCCTCGGCCAGATGCTCGAGCGCCAGCGGTGTATCCGGCAGGTAGTCGAAGATCGTCTCGAGCTTGTCGTGGAAAAGCGGAAGCCAATGCTCCATCCCCGGATAGCGACGTCCCTCGCTCACCGCTTCGTACAGCAGATCGTCAGGGGTGGTGGCCCCGAACTGTGCGACATAGCCGGTCCGAAATCGACGAATGGTTTCGGTCACAAGCTGGAATTCCGCAACCGGCACCAGATCGAGCCCACGCAATTGATCGTCGCTGATTTGCGTTTGCGCATCGAACGTGCGGATCGTTTCCAGCGCGTCGCCGAAGAAGTCGAGCCGCACCGGCATATCCATACCGGGCGGATAAAGATCGAGAATCCCGCCGCGCACAGCATACTCGCCGGGCTCGCGCACGGTGGAAGCGCGGACAAAACCATTAAGCTCTAGCCAATCGACGATTCCCTTCATGCCGATGACGTTGCCGGGTGCGACTGACAGCGCGTGAGTTGTTACAAAATCTCGTGCCGGCACGCGCTGGAGCGCAGCATTAACCGTCGTCATCAGCACAGACGGTTTGTCGCGGCCGCGTACCCGCGCAAGTCGCGACAGCGCTGTCATCCGTTGGGCTATGACGACCGCATTCGGGGACACCCGATCAAACGGCAGACAGTCCCAGGCCGGAAACTCTAGTACCTGGACCTCGGGAGCAAAAAATGACAGCGCCCGCGATAGCGTCGCCATTCGCTGCCCGTCGCGGCAAACGACGGCGAGAGAAATGGCCGGCGCATTCTTTTTTGCAGCGATCGCGCGTGCGAGATCGGCGAGTACCAACCCCTCCGCACCATCCGCGACCTGCGACAGGGTCAGCGGCTTGCCGGGCTTCAACCGATCGGTCGGTGATTTTGCGGCAGCGCTCACACGGCACCCTTGGTATTGAAATTGCGCAGGCGAAGAAACAAGGGCGTGTCGTATTCGGAGGGGACAGGCTCCATCCCGTTCACCCAAGCGAAGATTTGCTGGTCCGGCACCTCGAGCCAACGCTCGATTTCATCGAGTTCGATATCGCTCAATGATGTGATTTGCGCATCGGCAAAACGGCCGAGAACCAGATCCATTTCCCGAATGCCGCGATGCCAGCAGCGGAACAGCAACCGTCGCCGTCGCGCATCCAGTCCTTCGCTCGAAATGTTCGTTCCGGTACTCACCCTGGTCTCCAACGCCAAAAACCCGGACGGGGCCGGGACGGGTTATATAGAGGCTTGGTCGCAGCATGTCAGCCGCCGGTTTGCACAGGCCTGCATTGCGTCGGCACTGCACGCACGCCAGCATGCCCCGATGCGACCGCTCATCCTCAATCCGCTGTTTGCTTCGCTCACCAGCCTGCCTGGTGTGGGACCGAAGCTTGAGAAGCTTTATGCCTATCTGCTCGATCGAGACGCGCCACGCGTCGTCGATCTGCTGTTCCACTTGCCGTCAGGGGTCATCGACCGGCGCGCGCGGCCAAAATTGCGCGACGCGTTGCCGGACCAGATCGTTACGGTCGCTGTGACGGTCGATAAGCACCGGCCATCACCACTGCATCGCTCACGGGCGCCCTATCGGATTTATGCGCATGACGACACTGGTGATCTCACCCTCACCTATTTCAACGCGCGCCGAGACTATCTGGAGAAGCTCCTGCCGGTCGGAGAAACACGCTACGTCTCGGGCAAAGTCGAATTCTATGACGGCACTTTACAGATGGTGCATCCGGACCGCGTCGTGGATGAGGCGGGCTTTGCAACACTTCCGCTGGTCGAGCCAACCTACCCTCTGACTGAGGGTCTGGCCCTCGGCAACGTACGACGCGCGATGGACGGCGCGTTAACCCGTCTTCCCGACTTGCCGGAATGGCAGGACGAGACCTGGGTCGCGCGCGAGCAGTTTCCCACCTTCGCTCAGGCACTAAACAGCCTGCATCGGCCGACCGCGCCAACCGATATAGCTCCGGAGCACCCAGCCTGGACCAGGCTCGCATATGACGAACTGTTTGCGGGCCAATTGGCCCTTGCGCTCGTTCGTGCGCACATGCGTCGCCAGGCCGGCCGCGGCTCCGCCAGCGAAGGGCGCCTGCGCGCGCGGATTCTGAAGGCGCTGCCTTACGCCCTCACCCATTCGCAGCAAAAGGCGGTGGATGACATCATCACCGACCTCGCCCGCCCGCAGCGCATGCTTCGACTTTTGCAGGGTGACGTCGGATCGGGAAAGACGGTCGTGGCCCTCACAGCCGCAGCTGCCGTCATCGAGGCCGGACGGCAGGCAACATTCATGGCGCCAACCGAGATCCTCGCGCGTCAGCATCTTGCGACGATCACCCCCCTGGCCGATGCCGCAGGCCTCCGCATGGCCATTTTGACCGGCCGCGAACGCGGGGCCGCCCGCAAGGAGATCCTGGATCGTCTTGTGCTTGGCGATATCGACCTTCTCATAGGCACTCATGCGCTTTTCCAGGAAGACGTTGCCTTCCATGACCTCGCCCTTGCCGTGGTCGACGAGCAACATCGTTTCGGCGTGCACCAGCGGCTGGCGCTAGCAAAGAAGGGCGAAGCGGTAGATGTGCTCGTTCTCACCGCAACGCCGATTCCCCGCACGCTCGTCCTGACCTTTTTCGGCGACATGGATATTTCCGAATTGCGCGAGAAACCCCCGGGCCGCCAGCCGATCGACACACGAACTATCCCTTTGTCGCGCCTTGACGAGGTTGAGGAAGCCGTCGGGCGCGAGATTGCAGAAGGCAAACGCGCCTATTGGGTCTGCCCTCTGGTCGAAGAGTCGGAAAAGTCCGACCTCGCCGCTGCCCAGGCGCGCTTCGAAGCGCTGCGCGAGAAATTTGGCCACAAGGTTGACCTTGTTCATGGACGCATGAAAGGAGCGGACAAGGATACAGCGATGGCCCGCTTTGCTGCCGGCGATACCCGGTTGCTTGTTGCGACGACGGTCATCGAGGTCGGCGTTGACGTGCCGGAAGCGACAATCATGGTCATCGAGCACGCCGAGCGATTTGGTCTTGCCCAGCTTCACCAATTGCGCGGCCGTATTGGTCGTGGACCTGGCGCATCGACATGTCTCCTTCTTTACAAGGCGCCGCTTGGAGAACTCGCAAAGGCTCGTCTCGCCATTTTGCGCGAAACGGAAGACGGCTTCCGAATTGCGGAAGAAGATCTGCGACTGCGCGGTGAAGGCGACGTGCTGGGAACGCGACAAAGCGGGCTCCCCGGCTTTCAGATTGCGCGGCCGGAGCTGCACGGAAAATATCTTGGTGCGGCGCGCGACGACGCAGCGCTCGTTCTGGGACGCGATCCGACCCTATCGACTCCGCGCGGCGAAGCGCTGCGGCAATTGCTCTATCTTTTCGGGAAAGACGAGGCGATCAAGTTAATCCGTGCCGGTTAGTCACTGGACCGTTTCAGTCTTGCGTGCCGCTTGTGCCGCCTTTGCAGTCGCCGCGAGAGAAGCAAGCTTTTTCTGCGCTTCACTGTCCGGCTGAACCATGCCGGCGGAAATCAGCAACGTCATTGCATTCTCAACCGTAACGTCGAGCTCGATTAAATCGCTTCGCTTTACGTAGAAGAAGAATCCGGTTGTCGGGTTGGGCGTGCAAGGCATGAACGCCGAGACGTGCTCGCCCGGCGGCAATTTTTTCACGACATCGCCGCCGGGCGGCTGGGACAGAAACACCAGCGACCACATTCCCGGTGCCGGGAATTCGACGAGCGCCACCTTGCGAAAGCTAGAACCGGTCTTTGAGAAAAGCGACTCGAAGATCTGCTTCATCGTCTTGTAGATCGGTCGCACGATCGGCATGCGACTGAGCAGGCTCTCACCCAATTCAACCAGCGTCCGCCCGACCAGGTTGGCGGTCAGGAATCCCAGGAGCGTGAGGACGACAAACGCAATGATTAGCCCCGTTCCTGGAATTGGCCACGGCATATAGCTTTCTGGCCGATAGGTTGGTGGAATCATTGGCCGAACGAAATCATCGACCCAGGTGATGATCGACCAAACCAGCCAGGCGGTGATCGCCAAAGGTCCGGCGACCACAAGACCGGTCAGGAAGTAATTGCGAATGCGAGCCGCAAAGCTTGTTTGCGAGGCGGCCACTTTCGCCACATCCGCGGCCATTGCGTCGCCCGGCTTTTCGGTCTCACTCATAGGGCAAACTTATTCCACCGTGACCGATTTCGCGAGATTGCGTGGCTGGTCAACGTCCGTTCCGATGGCGGTTGCGGTATGATATGCGATGAGTTGCACCGGAATGGCATAAACCAGCGGGGTTACCGTCGAAGCCATATCGGGCAGCGACAATATCTCCAGCGAATCGACTGTTGCCTCCCTCGCGCCTTGCGGATCGGTAACCAGGATGATCTTGCCGCCACGCGCGGCGACCTCCTGCATGTTCGAGACTGTCTTCTCGAAAACGCGGTCGTGAGGTGCAATCACGATCACCGGCATGGTTTCGTCGATGAGCGCAATCGGCCCATGTTTGAGCTCGCCGGCGGCGTAGCCTTCAGCATGGATGTAGGAAATCTCCTTGAGCTTGAGCGCGCCTTCGAGCGCGATCGGATAGCTCGTGCCGCGGCCGAGGTAAAGAACGTCGCGTGCCTTGGCCAGGTTTTGTGCAAGCTTTTCGATTTGCGGCTCCAGAGTAAGCGCCGCCGCCATCAAGCGCGGCACCTCGATTAGGGCGCGTACAAGATTCTGTTCGTCCGCTTCGGACATGTGTCCGCGCGCGCGACCCGCGGCAATGGCAAGACAGGCGAGCGCGCTCAGTTGGCAGGTGAAGGCTTTCGTGGATGCAACACCGATCTCGGGCCCGGCGAGCGTCGGCATCACCACGTCGCTTTCTCTCGCGATTGTCGAGGTCGGCACGTTGACCACGGACAGAATATGCTGCTTGTTTTCCCGCGCGTAACGCAGTGTCGCCAGCGTGTCCGCCGTCTCGCCCGACTGCGAGATGAAAAGCGCGAGATCACCCGCCTCGAGCGGCGCACCGCGGTAACGGAATTCCGAGGCGATATCGATTTCCACCGGCAGCTTCGCAAAACGTTCGAACCAGTATTTCGCGACAAGCCCCGCGTAGAAAGCTGTGCCGCACGCGGAAATCGACAGTCGCTTGAGCTTTGTCCAGTCGAATGGAAGCTTGCCGGGCAAAGCGACCCGTTCGTTCACCATGTCGATGTAATGCGCAAGCGTATGGCCGACCACTTCAGGCTGTTCGTGGATTTCCTTGGCCATGAAGTGCTTGTGATTGCCTTTGTCGACCAGTTGCGCCGAGGCCGTGGATTTGACGATCGTCCGTTCGACTCTGGCCCCGCTCTCGTCGCGGATCTCGGCACCCTTGCGGGTGAGCACGGCCCAATCGCCGTCCTCGAGATACGCGATGGTGTCCGTAAAGGGGGCGAGCGCAATGGCGTCCGACCCGAGATACATCTCGCCCGTGCCGTAACCGACAGCGAGTGGCGACCCTTTGCGCGCGCCGATCAAAAGATCGTCGTTGCCGGTGAACAGGAAAGCCAATGCAAAAGCGCCGCGTAACTGTTTGAGCGTGGAGGCGACCGCCTCAGTCGGCGATTTACCGTCCTTCATCTCCTGCGAGACCAAATGCACGACGGCCTCGGTATCGGTTTCGCTGACGAACTTGCATCCCTTTTTGATCAGCCGCTCACGCAGCTCGCGAAAATTCTCGATGATGCCGTTATGGACGACCGCAACGGCATCGGTGGCGTGCGGATGAGCATTGTCTTCAGTCGGTCGGCCGTGGGTCGCCCAACGGGTATGGCCAATACCAATATTGCCGCCAAGTGGCTCGCGATCGAGCCGCGTTTCTAGCGCGCGCAGCTTGCCTTCTGCTCGACGACGACCGAGCGCGCCGTGGTCGAGCGTAGCAACGCCGGCCGAGTCATAACCTCGGTATTCGAGGCGTTTGAGGGCGTCGACCAGTTGCTCTGCAACCGGTTTCGTTCCCAAGATTCCGATGATTCCGCACATCCGTCCGGATGGCCCCTTTGCCCGTTACCTATCGTTTAGCGGCCCAAGGCCCGCTAACGGAAATCACAACGCATTTCGGCGTGTGACGTTACCCTGCAAACTCAGGATTTTTTGCGTTTCTTTCCGGCCAGGTTCTTGCCCAAGGCTTTGACCTGCCGCAAGCGCTTTGCCCAGCCTTCCTTAACCGTCTGTTTGGCGCGGGCAATCGCCAGGGCGCCGGCGGGAACATCCCGCGTCACCACCGTCCCCGTGCCGATATAGGCGCCGTCGCCGACCTTGATCGGCGCGACCAGAGCCGAATTCGACCCGATGAATGCACCCTTGCCGATATCCGTTCGGTGCTTGGCGACGCCGTCATAATTACATGTGATGGTGCCGGCGCCGATATTGGCGCCCTCGCCGATCCGCGCATCGCCGATATAGGTGAGATGATTGGCTTTGGCGCCAGCTTCAATAGTCGCCTCTTTCACTTCGACGAAATTGCCGATGTGGACATCCTTGCCCAGATCGGCGCCGGGACGCAGCCGAGCGAACGGACCGACACGCGCGCCCTTGCCGACGTGGGCGCCCTCGAGATGCGAGAACGAACGTATCGTCGCGCCATCGTCGACAGAGACACCGGGGCCGAACACGACATGTGGTTCGATTGTGACGTCTTTTCCGAATTTGGTGTCGGCTGACAAGTGCACCGTTTCCGGCGCGACCATGGTGACGCCGCCTTCGAGTGCTGCCATGCGCAGGCGCTGCTGCAGAACCGCTTCTGCTTCGGCGAGTTGTACCTTCGTGTTGATGCCGCGCACGTCATCCTCCGAGGTTTCGATCGCCACGGCCGCCAAGCCCAAATCGCGGGCAACAGCCACGGCATCGCTGAGATAATATTCGCTTTTGGCATTTGCATTACCGATGCGATCGAGGATGGCGAGCGCTTGTTTTCCATCCAGCGCCATCAGGCCTCCATTGCAAAGACCGATCTTTCGTTCTTCAGCGGTTGCGTCGCGCTCCTCGCGAATGGCGAGGAGTTCGCGCCCACGCATCAAAAGCCGTCCGTAGCCCGTCGGATCTGCCGGCTTGAAACCGAGAACCGCCACGGCCGCGCCGTCGGCCAAGGCACCGCGTAACCTCGACAAAGTCTCCGCCCGCACCAAGGGTGTGTCGCCAAACATCACTACAACGTCGTCGACACCACGGGCGATGGCCTTGCGCGCAGACAGAACGGCGTGGGCGGTCCCGCGCCGCTCTCGCTGCTCAAAAATTTGCGCCTTGGGCGCGTATTTGCGCGCATTGGCCGTGACCGTCTCATGATCTGGCCCCACGACGATCGCCAGTTCGTCGCTTCCCGCGGCACGCGATGCGACGATCACATGGGCGAGCAGCGAGCGGCCGCCGAGGGCATGCAACACCTTCGGCATTTGCGAGCGCATGCGGGTGCCCTCGCCGGCCGCAAGGATGATCGCAAGGCATGTTCGAGGTGGCATTCGCGGCCGCTCGGGTTGGGCTGAGGTCCGGCGCATCCCATAGCCCAGCCGGACCATAGGCAAAAGGCCACGGACACCCCCTCGCAAAGCAGGGTGAAGGGCGCCGGCTGTCGGATTCTGTTAATGTTTTCAATGATTCGGCTACCGAGGGGGCCATGGCGACCGAGCAGACGCCGCCGGAACTCGCTTCGCGCGACGCCCGCAGGCGGCGGCGCGAGCTCAACTCGCTTATGTGGCTTTGCGGTTGGGGCGGCGTGACGGCAGTTGCCCTGCTGGCTCTGGCAATTGCCAGCCAGACTGAAACTGCCAATCAGCGCCTGCGGCGCGTCTTTGCCGCCGGTGATACGTCCGCAATAGCCGGAATGCCACCACGAGTGGCTCAGCTCGAGTCCGAAACGCAACTATTGGCGGCACAGGTTCGCGCGCTGATCACGGAACGCGACCGGCTGTCCGGCCGTATCGGCCTGCTTGAAAGCAGCATCGACGATATGTCCGGCACAATCAAAAAACAGGCTGCAGCGACGGCGGCCGTGCTCGCCGCAAAGGAAACTTCGCCCACAGCGAGCCCCAAGCCACAGGCAGTAACCCAGCCGGCGGCGAGCGCGGACAAAGATACGACCGCTTCGATCCCACCCAATCCTTTGCCCAAGGCGGACCCCGCCACGCCAGCCATTCCCATGCCGCCCGCCCGCATCGCCAACGCATCTGCGGTTGAGAATGAACAAACGGCTCCAAAGCAAACAGAGTTCGGCCTCGATCTGGGCAGCGGCGCGACGATAGACGGGGTGCGTCTGCGTTGGATCACGGTCAAAGCCAATTTCGGGCCTTTGCTGAGCGGATTACGCCCGCTTGCGACGCGAGATCATCGCGCAGGCGTGACGGGATATCGGCTGATCGTCGGCCCCTTACCTAACAGCGCGGCCGCGACCGGTCTTTGCGCGCATTTTGTCGCGGCACGCACCCCATGCCGCGCGGTCAAATTCGAGGGCGAGCAGATTGCGCAGCAATGATTGTCGGTGCGTCGACACGACGGCATACTGATTGAATGAAATTGTTTCTGCCAAACGCGCGCGCGACCAATTGGCTGTTGGTCATTGGCTTCTGTTCGATCGGCTATGCACTCTACATGCGCTACCTTGCGGTGGAGCAGTCGACAGTCGGCCTTGCGTGTCAGGCCGGACTGAATACCTGGCTGTGTTTCACACGCCAGATCACCATCGTTTTGTTCACGTATTCCGTTTTCGGATGGGTCGCGCTGATCGTTGCCGCACTCAACCTGTTGCGGCCGTCGCTTGTGCTTTTTGGCCTCGCTCTCGCCGCGGCGAGCAGTGGAGTCGTGCTCTACAATGTGGGTCTGTCTTCGCTGGCGGCCGGGCTATTGGTCCTCAGCCTGGCACGTCGCGCACCCGAGCCAGACTGAAAGAAAGCGCAGCCAGCGCCGCGCACACCCACAGCGACTGCCAATTGGCAAAGCCTTCATTGAACATAATGTAAAGCACCGAAAGCGCGAGCAAGCTGGCTCCGACCGTCTCCGCTGCCGGACGCGTTCCTTTCGGAAACGCGACCGCAAGGCGGTGCACGAGAAACGGCACGACCGCCGCCGTAAGTGGTGCAAACGGAAAATCGCGGTAACGCGGGTCGAACACCAATGCGAGCGCAACCACGAAGGCGAGCAGCATTGTGAGTATCAGAATGACCCCGGCAGATATCCCAAGCGGGTTTTGCATCCGCTCTTTTTCTGGGCCTAGAACCCTGAAGTACGTTGGCACAGGAGTGCCGCACATCGTTGCAACGCTTAGGACGATTGGCGCAGCTATTGCCACGGCCGCGAGAGCGAGCGAGCGCGACCAGCCCCCCATCCCGAGGCTCTCGATTGGAACGTTCTCAACTGTCCAGCCGATAAGGACGCCACCGACGAATGCGTTTGCGCTCACGGCGAGCCAGAGCCAAGGTGGCGTATCCTTGGACCGAACGCTCATGGCTGCGGCGAAAACAATGATTGCGAAAATGATTCCGCCGACACCTTGCCAGATCCAGAGCGGATGATTGGAGACGGCCTGAGCTCCCGCGAATTTCGGCGCGCGTGTTGCGGCATTGAAGAGGCCCCAGTGTCCGCCGACCGTCCCTTCGAGAGCACGCTTCCAGGGCTGGTCGAAAGCCTCGATGATGTTCACGTTGAATTTCTCACGCTTGCTCAACCCAAGCACGTCTTGGACGACACGGGCTTGGTTGGCCGGCGACGGCAGTGCAGCCTCGCGCATGCGTCCCGCGCTGGGCCAGCCGACTTCACCGATCAGCACCTCCTTGCCAGGAAACGCGGCCACGACCTGACGCCGAATGGACTCGACATGCGCCACTGAAGCGCTAGCGGCGATTGGGAAATCCTCCCAATAAGGGAGGATGTGAATGGTGATGAAGTCTACCGCGTTCGCGACGTCTCGGTTGCGCAGCCAGAATTCCCAGACATCGGCATAGGTCACTGGCACCTGCACCCGAGCCTTGATCGCACGGATGGTGTTGGTGAGGTCGGTTGCCGTCATGTCGCCGCGCAGCAGGACCTCGTTACCAACGACGACCGACCGGATGGTGCCGGGGTATTTGTTGGCGAGTGCGACTGCCGTCTCGATCTGGTAGTGGCTCTTTTCCGGGCTGCTGGACAGCCACAGTCCTTGCATGACCTTCAGGCCGTGTTTGGCCGCTATTCCCGCTATCTGGTCGAGCCCGAAGTCGACCGAATAGGTCCTGATGCAGTCCGTCACCGCGCTCAAGCGCGCCAAATCGTCTTCAATCTGAGCGGCCGGAATCATGGTGGATGGGTCCAAAGGCGTCTGGCTGCCGCGGAAAGGCGTGTAGGACACGCAATAGAGCTTTTCGCCCGGGCCTATCGGGGACAGCATCAGCAGCGCCGGGCTCCCGAGCCAAGTCCATGCGCCGGCAATGGCGGCCGCCGTAAGGACCAGACAAGCTATGGCATAGCGCATTGGAAACCCGGTTAGACGCGTCAGTTGGCTGGCGTCCGGCTTATCGTGCGCTGATGCCCCTGCCAAGTTGGCGGCCTTAAGCAAGGCTCGCGGTTATGCTAGACAAAATTCGCAGGTTGAGGCCAAATCTTACGTTCATGAAATACAGTTAAACGACAGGACGGAAGGGCGAGGCATCGCCGTATTAGCGTCCCAATCCGGTCGCACACCTTAGAACGAGCGCACGCTCCAAGAGCAAACATCCGACGGGGACAATGCGGTTTTCTCTCAAGTTGCGTCAGTTTTCTGCCGTGCTGTGTTGTGTAGCCGGCCTAGGCCTCACCATTCCAGCCGCCTACTCCCAGAGCGGAAATGGCAAGCCGCCCGAACCGCAAAAACCGGCCGCTGACGCCGTTAAGGAAACCCAGAAAAAGATCGATGAGATTGCCGAGGCAACACGGGTCCTGAATGGCCCCGCTGGCAATCCGGAGTGCGTCTGGCTTGGTCGCCGCGTAGTTAACCTGTTGTGGCGCGACGACCTCGATACGGCCTTCCGCCACCTCGATCTGTATGACCGCTTTGGCTGCCCCAGCGCCCACATCCAGGCGACCTTCCGCTGCCTTGTCCGGCAGGGAAACATCGATCCCAAGGCCCAGGAAACGCTTAGCGGACGGGTCCACGCCTGCTGGCTTAACCCTGGGCTGGAGCCGCCTCCGGCGGAAGCCGCCGTTCAGCCCCCGGCTTCAACTTCGGGCGGAACAACTCAACGTTAATTTGCGTTTCCGTTAAGGAAATTCACTAGGACGCCATGCGCGTGCCAAGGATTTGCCATGTGGCCTAGTTACTTGAATATCCACCTTACGCCGCGCTACGCTGCATCCTCGCAGACGGAGTTTCGGCTGAGCCCAGGGGACGGGTTCAAGGGTCTGCCATCCTGCCCCACTTGGTTTTGAGTAGTATGCGCACCGTCGCTGCCGTGGTCGCCCTTGTGGCGTGCGTGCATGCCGGTTTCTGGGCATTGCTTCGCGACAACGCGCACGCCCCCGATTTCGGCGGCCAGCTGGCCAGCGTTTCCTATGCGCCCTTCGAAGGATCGGCGCATCCGGACTCCGGCACGTTTGCTCGCGCTACACAGATTCGTTCCGACCTTAAGCTGTTGGCTCCGCTGACCCGCGCGATCCGTACCTATTCCGCGACTGGTGGCGTGGAGCTTGTGCCGGGCATCGCGACGGAATTCGGGCTTCGGGTCACCGCCGGCGCGTGGATCGACAAAAACAAAGATCGCAACGAACGTGAAATCCGTTCGGTCATCGATCTGTCGAAGCGTCACAGCAACGTCAACAGCATTATCGTCGGCAACGAGACAATCTTCCGCGACGAGCAGAAGGTCGGCGACCTCATCCAGATGATTCAGCGCGTGAAGCGCTCGACCAACGTTCCGGTGACGACGGGCGAAATCTGGCACGTCTGGATCGAACACCCCGAACTCGTCTCAGCAGTCGACTACATCGCCGCCCACATTCTTCCCTATTGGGAAGGCTTCCCTGAATCGCAGGCTGTCGACCAGGCCGTCGTGATTTACGACAAACTCCGCAAAGCCTATCCGGGCAAGCGCATCGTGATCGCCGAGTTTGGCTGGCCGAGCGCCGGTTACAACTACAAGAATGCGAGTCCGGGTCGCATCGATCAGGCTGTAGTGTTACGCGACTTCGCTTCGCGTGCCGATGCCTACGGCATCGACTACAACATTGTCGAAGCAATCGATCAGCCGTGGAAGATCTTTGAAGGTGGCGTCGGCCCATATTGGGGAATTTTTGACGCCGCACGCCACCCGAAGTTCGAATGGACAGGACCGATCACGGATCCTGACCATTGGCGACTCGCCGCTATCGCTATCCTCGTCAGCGTGCTGCTATCGCTGCCGTTGCTGGCGATGAGCGCGGTGACAGTCTGGCAAACTGTGATGCTCGCTGCCTCCGCAAATTTCGTCGGCGCCTGGTTTGCCGCCGTCTTCGGTTACTGGAACGGACACTACTTTGTCCCGGGTGCGGCCTTCGCACTGGGACTTGGAATCATACTCCTCGTGCCGTTGATCGTGATCGCGCTCGCGCGCGTGGAGGAAATCGCCGCCGTCGCGTTCGGGCGCAAGCCGCTCCGACTTATTGCAGGCCCGCCACTTGTGCCTGAAGCGACAGCGCCGAAAGTTTCCATCCACATTCCGGCCTGTAACGAGCCGCCGGAGATGCTCAAGCAGACGCTCGATGCGATCGCGCGCCTCGACTATCAGAATTACGAATGCATTGTCGTGATCAACAACACGCCCGATCCGGCTCTGTGGTTGCCGATCGAGGAGCATTGCCGCACGCTTGGCGAGCGCTTCAAGTTCGTGCGTGCCGATAACCTCGCAGGGTTCAAGGCGGGCGCATTGCGGCTGGCGTTGGTCCACACGGCAGCCGATGCAGACGTGATCGGGGTTCTCGATGCCGACTACGTGGTGCATCAGAACTGGCTGAAAGACCTTGTGCCGTTGTTCCGCGATCCGACCGTTGGCCTGGTGCAGGCGCCCCAGGATCACCGCGACGGCGAACGCAGCGTCATGCATCACGCCATGAACGGCGAATATGCCGGATTCTTTGATATCGGCATGGTGCAGCGGAACGAGGCCAACGCAATCATCGTCCACGGCACAATGTGCCTGATCCGGCGCGCTGCAATTGAGGCAGCCGGCGGATGGTCTAGCGAGACCATTTGCGAAGACACTGATCTCGGCCTGACGATGCTCGAACTCGGTTGGCAAGCTCACTACACGAACACTCGCTACGGCCATGGCCTGCTACCGGACAGCTTCGATGCTTACAAGAAGCAGAGACACCGCTGGGCCTACGGTGGATTCCAGATCCTGAAGAAGCACTGGCGTGATTTCCTACCCGGCGGAAGCCGACTGACGCGCGAACAGAAGCGCGAATTCGCTCTCGGTTGGCTTAACTGGCTTGGTGCAGAGAGCATTGGCGTTGTCGTGGCCATTCTGAATATCGTCTGGGTGCCTGTGGTGGCTTTCCTTGATATTGCCGTCCCTGATCGCATCCTAACTGCGCCAATCATCGTCAGCTTCATTGTGTCGGTCGCGCATTTCGTGACTCTTTACCGGCTGCGCGTGCGCCCGCGTGCAGGTCAGATGCTGGGCTCGGTGCTGGCAGCAATGTCGGTGCAATGGACCGTGGCGCGCGCCGTGGGTTTTGGCATCGTCAAGGATCACCTGCCCTTCGTTCGAACCTCAAAGGGCGGCATGCGGCATTCGACCGATTTCCATGCCTTCTGGGAAGCAGTGCTAGCGGGATTGCTGATCCTCGGCTCGTGCATCCTAATTTCGACGAACTACAAGGAAATCCGCGAGATCAACATCTTTGCGGTCGTGCTCTTAATCCAGAGCTTGCCGTTCGTCGCCGCGGTCGGGTTGGCCGTTATCGAGCGCACGCGGCTCAATGAATTCGCCTATTGGCGCAGCCTCGAGGCGCAGGTTGCCGAATTGCTGCCGATCATGCGGCGAAATGCAACCGTTGCCGAAGCAACGCGCGCCACGCCTGCGCCGAAACCTGGCGAGCTGGTTCAGTAAGAACCATCACGCGGCCAAGGCCGTCTCGACCAATCTCACCCAATATGAGGTTCCGAACGGGATCGCATCGTCGTTGAAGTTATATGATGGGTGGTGCAGACCTGCGCTTTCACCATTGCCGATCCAGATGAATGCGCCGGGCCGCGCGTTCAGCATATAGGAAAAATCTTCGGCGCCCATCATCGGCGGCAATGACGTGTCGACTTTGTCCTGGCCGGCAATCTGGCTTGCGACCGAGGCGGCGAATTCCGTCTGATGTTCGTGGTTCACCAGAACTGGATAGCCGCGCTTGTAGGTGAGCTTAGCCTTTGCGCCATGAGCCGCGGCCGTGCTCTCCACCACGACATGCAGCCGTTTTTCGAGCAGGTCGCGCACATCGGCCGCGAGGCTACGTGCCGTACCGCGCAACTGAACAGTCTGCGGGATCACATTGTCGGCGTTTCCGGCGCGAAACATGCAAATGGACACCACGGCAGACTTCAGGGGATCGACATTGCGCGCAACGACAGACTGGATGGCGTTGATGATCTGGGCGCCGACCAGAACGGTATCGATGCCGAGGTGGGGCCGCGCCGCATGTGCACCGACGCCTTCAATGTCGATGGTCAGCGCATCGGCCGCGGCCATCATAGGACCGGGCCGGATGCCAAATGAGCCGACCGGCATGCCCGGATAATTGTGCATGCCGTAGACCTCCCGGATCCCGAATCGATCCATCAGCCCGTCGTCGACCATTTCCCTACCACCACCGCCGCCCTCTTCTGCCGGCTGAAAGATCACCACGGCAGTACCGGTAAAGTTGCGCGTTTCGGTGAGATAGCGCGCCGCACCCAGCAGCATTGCGGTGTGGCCATCGTGACCACAGGCGTGCATTTTTCCCGCCACTGTCGACTTGTACGGGAAGTTGTTCGCCTCCTCGATGGGCAGTGCGTCCATATCGGCCCGCAAGCCGATCGTCTTGCCGGAGGAGCCCTTGCGACCATGGATGACGCCGACAACGCCTGTGCGGCCAAGACCTGTCACGACCTCGTCACAACCAAAAGCTTTGAGTTTCTCGGCGACCGTGCCGGCGGTTCGCTGAACGTCGAACAGGAGTTCCGGATGAGCATGCAGGTCGCGCCTCCAGGCCGTGATATCACTGTGCAGATCGGCGACGCGGTTAATTACTGGCATAGCACTCTCCGGGCGGCACTCGCCTTTTCATCAGTCTAGCAAATCCCAGGCCCTCACGTTCAAGAAGACCTCAGGCGCCTATTGACCGGATCGAGCAGCACCCCTACACCGGCCCCCGCGCATGCTCCTTTCGCCGGTTCGATCGGGAATCGGCACTCTTCTGACAGAAATCTCGCAGTTGCGCTGGTCGCACGCTGGTCGTAGAAATTTTTGGAGTTTGGGCCGGTAGCTCAGTGGTAGAGCACTTGACTTTTAATCAAGTGGTCGATGGTTCGATCCCATCCCGGCTCACCAAAACCATAAGTAATTAAGTCACTTATAAGACTACACCGACCGGTTACTATCGGTCGCCTTTTATATGTCAGCGCCATGTCAGCAAATTTGATTGCCGCACTACAAACGCGTATTTTTTTACCCCGCGGAGCATTGAGAACAACATTGATCAAAGAGCTTTCTTGATGCCGTTCAAAAAAGGCCAAAGCGGCAATCCTGGCGGACGCCCC
This sequence comes from uncultured Alphaproteobacteria bacterium, assembly GCA_963751535.1. Taxonomy (GTDB): domain Bacteria; phylum Pseudomonadota; class Alphaproteobacteria; order Rhizobiales; family Xanthobacteraceae; genus Pseudolabrys. Next base: position 301,782 of record CAVVUW010000003.1, on the reverse strand, counting down.
AAAATATTGGCGGACGTGAGGGAACTTGCACGTGCTCACACTGCGTCAGCAATGAATGCGCTGGTTCAAATCGTCGAAGATGAGAATGCGCCGGCAGCTGCTCGGGTAGCGTCAGCAAACAGCCTTCTGGATCCACTAAAACCGACACTCAGGGCCAAGTTGCGGCTGTGACCTGGGCAGAAGCGAGGTGCGGCTTGCGAAGCGAAACCCGGTCGCGTCGTGACGGAAGATCCGGGCACAGGACGAGCTTGCCCTCGAGACCGCCGGCCTCGAGGCGGCGGTGACCCTCGGCGACCTCGTCGAAGGAGATCCGCTCGGCGACGCGCGGCCGGATGGCGCCAGTTGCCAATAGGCCGAACAACCGCTCCAGGTCCTCCTTAAACCAGGTCGGATGTCGCGCTCGCATCACATTGACCGAATAGAAACGGGCACGCTTGCCGCCCGGCAACAGCCTCCACAGATATAGGCGCGCAATTTCCATCACTATAGGAAGCATGCGACGTTGTGCCTGCACGCTCGCCGAGAAGCCGATGGCGCAGAGCAGACCACCGCGCTTGAGTGCCGCATACGAGCGGCGATAGCCGTCTTCGCCGACGCCATCGACGATGACGTCGAAGCCGCCCGGTAGGACGCGCGTGAAATCCTCGCGCTGGTAGTCGATCGGCGTCGCGCCCAGCTCTCGGACGAGCGCCATGTGTTCACCGCGGACGGTGCCCCAAAGCGCGAGGCCGGCCAGTCCCCCGAGCACGAGCAGCGCCTGGCCGACCGCGCCGACGGCGCCGTGCACGAGCACGCGCTGGCCTCGCTGCACCCGGGCCGCACGGTGCAGTAACTGGTACGCGGTCGTCCAGCTCAAGATCAGCGTGGCCGCTTCCGCCGCGTCGACGCCTGCTGGCACGCGGGCTACGTCGCCCGCCCGCAAGGTACGATAGTCGGCGTTCGACCCGACCACCGTCATGTCGGCCACGCGGTCACCAATCTGAAAGTCGCGTACGCCATCGCCGATCTGATCGATCTCCCCGACGACGTCGTAGCCCATCACGAACGGCGGCCGGAGGCGCATCGTTTGCGGGTAAAGGTGACGCCGGATCAACACTTCGGTGTAGTTGAGGCTCGAGGCGAGCACACGGACCCGCACCTCGCCTCGGCCAGCAGCTGGTAGAGGAGCGTCGACCACCTCTAGCTGGTCGTAACCACCGAAGCGTCTGACTTGAACAACTCGGTCACGCGGCTCCATCACGGACTCCTCGCAATCCATGATTAGTGCAGACGTATACGAGAGGAAAATCGGTCTTGTCTTTGATGACGATCAAATGTCCGCTTTTGGGGGTAAAGCGGAGATGGCTTTTTGCGCCGCACATGTCCGCTTTTGACCCAAAGCGGACATGCAGACCCGCTTCCGTTTGCCCGTCCGCCCCCGCATGCCGCCGGTCAGCCAGCCAAGTTGGAGCGGCGGTCGTTTCAAGGCTCTTGGCGACGGCAGCGGTCTTGTCAAAATAAAACGCCCCGCACCGAGGTACGGGGCGTGCAGTCGATAACGGGGCCGGCGGCGAATGTTTTGCCGCCGGCCGTCTAGCGATCAGCCCTTTTGGATCGCAACACCCGACCCCGTCCTGATATCGACACCCCTGGTATCGCGCAGGAACAGCAAGCCGATGACCAGAGTCATTACCGCGACGCCGATCGGATACCACAGGCCGTTGTAGATATTGCCGGTCGCAGCGACCACCGCGGTCGCCAGCAGCGGCAACATCCCGCCGAACCAGCCGTTGCCGATGTGATAGGGCAAGGACATCGACGTGTAGCGGATCTTGGTCGGGAACATTTCGACCAGGAACGCCGCGATCGGCCCGTACACCATGGTCACGTAGATCACCATGATGACCAGGATCAATTCGGTCATGAACCAATTGATCTTCTTCGGGTCGGCCGATTTCGGGAAGCCCTTGGCGTCGAGCGCCGCCTGCCACGTCGCAGCATTCCAGCCCGCAACTTTGGTCCCCGCGATATCCAGATCGGCCGACTTCGCTCCGGGTGTGTGGATGGTTTGGAACGACAGTCCCGACTTGGTCAGGAAGTCCTGCGCGCGGTCGCAGTCGCTGAACTTCGACCACGGACCGACGAAGATGTGCAGGTTGCAGGTCGATTGATCGGCCGAGACCGAGATCGGGTTCTTTGCGGCAAACGCTTCCAGATCCGGGTTTGTATAGTGCGTCAGACCCTGGAACAGCGGGAAGTAGGTGATCGCCGCGATGGCGCAGCCGGCCAAAATGATCTTGAGCCGGCCGATGCGGTCGGAGAGCCAGCCAAACACGATGAAGAACGGCGTTCCGATGATCAGCGACAGGCCGATCAGTTCATAAGCCGTGATGTAGTCGACCCTCAACGTGATGACCAGGAAGAACAACGCATAGAACTGGCCCGTGTACCAGACCACGCCTTGACCGGCTGTGGCGCCCAGCAGCGCAAGCAGCACGTATTTGTTGTTGGGATAGTGGAAGAAGCTCTCGGTCAACGGAGCCTTCGAGCCTTTTCCTTCCTGCACCATCTTCTGGAAGATCGGCGTCTCATTCAGCTTGAGCCGGATGTAGACCGAGAACACCAGCAGGATGACCGAGATCAGGAACGGAATACGCCAGCCCCACTCGGCGAAGTCCTTGGCGGACATGTTGCCGCGGCACAGCGCGATCAGGATGAGGGCCAGCAGCAGGCCGAGCGTTGCGGTGGTCTGAATCCAACTGGTCGCATAGCCGCGCTCATGCGCTCGGGCATGCTCCGCGACATAAGTTGCCGCTCCGCCATACTCGCCGCCGAGCGCCAAGCCTTGCAGCAGGCGAAGCGAGACGAGCAGGATCGGCGCCAGCCAGCCGATGCTCGAATATGTTGGAAGCACGCCGACCAGGAAGGTGGCGGTGCCCATCACCATGATGGTGACGAGAAAGGTGTATTTGCGGCCGACCAGGTCGCCGATACGGCCAAAGATCACCGCGCCGAAGGGGCGCACAAGGAAGCCCGCCGCGTAGGTGGCGAAGGCGGACAGCAGTGCCGCCGTAGCATTTTCAGTCGGGAAGAACAGCGCGGCGAAGAACGGCGCCAACACCGCGTAGAGATAGAAGTCGTACCATTCGAAAATCGTGCCGAGCGAGGATGCGAAGATGACGAATTTTTCGTCCTTCGACATGCTGCCGGCGCGTGCCGAGGCTTGCATCATCGTTGCCATGTGCGTTGTCCCTATGTTGATTGTTTGTTTCTTGTTTTTGGTTTCTTAAATTCGGGACAGCCACCCGTATGATCGCCAAAAGCCGTCCCGCAACAGAAATACGCCGCGGGTTGCGGCGCGTCTCTACATCGGAGGTCTTACGACGAAGGTCGCAATATCAGTTATTAAGCATTTTAATTAAAACAAAAAACCTAACACGCCTCGGTCCCGGTACCAATTGCAGGACCTTTCAGATCAAAGTGTTGAGTTCTTCCAGCACCCTGATCAGCCAGTTGGCGGCCTGCAGCACCACGAATTGTCCCGCCAGTTTTTGCCGGCGAAATGTATAGTTGAGCAACTTGAGTGCGTGCTTGTAGCCGGGATGACGCTGCGTAATTTTGCGCAGCAAATGCAGTCGCGCGATCATTTGGGCGCGTCGGGCTTCCAGCAGATCATATTGTTCTCGAAACCCGGGCTGCAGCCGCCCGGGCGGTTTGGCAGGCAAGGAGCGAAGTCGACGACGCGGCATTGGCAATTGGAACTTTGGTAGCGTGGCCCGAACAGAATTTTACCAACCGACTAGCGATGCGGAGGAATGAAGACTTCGTATAAATGGTGATTGCGTTCGGAATTAGAAATAGCCGCCAGACAAAGTGGGCCAAATGCAATATTTGACCGTCGGACAAGTCGGGCGCGCGGACGAGGTGATCGAGTAAATGGAGGAATGTCCGCTATTGGCACTTAGCAGACATCGACTATTGCGCTGCACATGTCCGTTTTTGACCCAAAGCGGACATTCGCGAACCTCGCCGCCCGCTGGTTGCCAGTCTAAGATGTAGGTGTCCGGTGCCCAGAGTTGGGGGGAGGCATGGACAGGGTTTGGCAATACGCTGGGACGTTCATCGTCACCGTTGTGGGCTGGATACTTTGGTGCATTTTCACGCAAAGGGGCAGTTTTGCGCCGACGGTCGACGTGATGGCATTGTTTATTGGCGCTCTGGCCTTTGATCTTTGGCGGAACACCCTACTGTTCAAATAGGCTTTTGACCCAAAGCGGACATCCCGTTGACGTGCGCTCATGTCTGCTAGTGACCCAAAGCGGACATTCGCTGAACGGGATTTATGGAATTTCTAACGGTTTGGTCACTCCGGTTTGATGCCCGCGAACTTGATCACCTTGCTCCACTTCTCGACTTCATCGCTGATGAATTTGGCAAACTCGCCGGGCGAGTTCGCCGCCGCCGGTATGACCCCGAGTTCGATGAGCCGCTGCCTGATCCTCGGGTCGCCAAGGGCGGTATTGATCAGCTTGTTGAGCGTCGCGATGATGTCGGGCGGCGTGGCCGCGGGGGCGCCGAAGCCGATCCAGCCGAGCGCCTCGTAGCCCTTGAGCACGCTGTCGATTGTCGGCACGTCCGGCAGGGACGCAAGCCGCTCTTTCGTCGTCACGCCGAGCGCCCGCGTCGTTCCCGCCTTGACCTGCGGCAACGCCGTGGCGGTGACATCGAACATCACCTGCACCTGGCCCGCGACGAGATCGGTGACGGCCGGCGTCGAGCCCCTGTAGGGGATGTGGGCGAGGTCCACGCCGGCCATGAACTTGAACAGTTCGCCGGCGATATGCTGCGGGCCGCCGATGCCGGCCGATGCCATGTTGAGCTTGCCCGGATTGGCCTTGGCGTAGGCGACGAACTCAACCACGGTCTTGGCCGGCACGGACGGGTGGACCTCCATGATGAGCGGAACGGTCTCGACCAATGCGATCGGCGCGATGTCGCGGACAAAGTCGAAGTTGAGCTTCTCGTACAGCGCGACATTGATCGCGTTCTGCGAATTGACCGCCAACAGGGAGTAGCCGTCGGGCGGCATGTGGGTCACGGCTTCGGTCGCAATATTGCCGGCGGCGCCCGGACGGACCTCGATGATGAATTGCTGGCCGAGCTTTTCCGAGAGGAATTGTCCGAACAGGCGCGCGACGATGTCGGTGGCGCTGCCTGCCGCCTGGCCGACAACGATCTTCACCGGCCGCGACGGATAGGCCTGTGCGCGCGCAACATGCGGAGCGAACGGCAGCGCAGCCGCGCCCGCGGCGAGATGCAAGAATTCGCGGCGGGGAAGTTTCATGATGCCTGCTCAGTGCTCAGTTTATAACCTCGCTGGCGGCTCTCATAAGACGCTACACCAACACCCTCGGAGGGTTAGGCGATCTGATGTCTCCTATTGGCACAAAGGGGACATCGCCTTGTGCGCTGCACATGTCCGCTTTCGGGGACAAAGCGGACATCGTCGCATCCCCCCTCCAATAACCCAGTTGAAGGCGGTACTGTGCTATGTCCTGAGCCTCGAGGTTAGCCAATGACACGCATGACGCTTTACCGACCGGTTACGTGGTCGCACTAGTGCTGCTAAGCGCAGTTGCTTTGGCGGCGGAATATCCAGCCCCAAAGCAAGGCGATTGGATTGCGCATGATTTCCGATTTCACACTGGCGAGGTGATGTCGGAGGTTAGATTGCACTACACGACAATCGGTGACCCATCAGGAATACCGGCCGTGGTGCTGCACGGTAGCGGCGGTTCGGCAAACAACATGCTTACCACAGCATTTGCCGGTGAATTATTTGGCCCTGGTCAGCCACTCGATGCGAAAAAATATTTCATCATTATTCCCGACGCACTCGGCCACGGTAATAGCTCCAAACCTTCCGATGGCCTCAGAGCAAAGTTTCCTCAATACAATTACAGCGACATGGTAGACGCCCAATATCGATTGCTGTCTGAGGGATTGGGTATTCAACACGTCAGATTGGTCATTGGTAACTCAATGGGGGGCATGAATGCCTGGTTGTGGGGGGAGAAATACCCTCGGATACATGGATGTATTGGTGCCAATGGCATCACAGCCCACCGCAATGGCGAGCCGCAATTGGATGCTTCGGCGGATGACGCTTGAAAGCATTCGCCGCGATCCGGAGTATAACAATGGGAACTACACGGCCCAGCCGCATTCGATGAAGCTTGCCAGTGTCTTTTTTGGTATCGCAACCGCTGGCGGCACGCTCAACTATCAAAAGTTAGCGCCAACTCGAGAACAGGCAGACAAACTCGTTGACGCGCGTTTGGCTTCAGCGACGACGGCCGATGCAAACGATTTCTTGTGGCAGTGGGGTTCTTCTGCTGATTACGACGCGGCACCCGGGCTCGAAAAAATCGAGGCGACCGTCCTTGCGATCAATTCTGCCGACGATGAGCGTAATCCCCCGGAAACCGGACTTATGCTTGAGGCGTTAAAGCGAGTGAAAAACGGCCGATTGTATTTGATCGTGGCCAGTGACGAGACCAGCGGCCATCTAACTACAGGCAATGCAAAGTTCTATTCGCAAGAACTAAAAAAGTTGCTGGAAGAAACACCACGACGAGGCATGTAACCGGTATGTAGTTTTTGATGCCTCTCGTCGCAGACTCGCTTGCGCTTGTTACAGTTGCGCCGCCATCGAGGGTCGGGGGAAATCGCGATGCCGATCGATCACCAGCCATTTTCTAAACAGCTATCGCGCCGCACCGTACTAGGCACGGCGGCTGCAGTCGCAGCGACGCCCGCGTTTGCGGAGGGATGTCTGATCGGCCCGCCCGCACACGAAAAGGGTGCACGGGTTTGGATGGACTTGGACCAGGTCGAGCTCGACGCAGCCTACGATCAAAGCATTTACGCTCCGCTCATCGGACAGATCCTTAAACGCTATGCGTCAAGCAGCAATGAAACGCGGGCCCATCTTGGTGCTCCGAAGCGGCTTGCTTACGGGTCAACATCCGTCGAAGCGTTGGATTTATACCCGGCCAAAAAACCCAATGCGCCGATCTTTGTGTTCATACATGGTGGCGCATGGCTTCGGGGAGAGGCGAAAGATTACGGCTTCCCAGCCGAACTTTTCGTCAATGTCGACGTAAATTACATCGCGCTTGACTTCATTGCAGTGGGCGCGGCGAACGGTGATATCAGCGTTATGGCAGATCAAGTCCGGCGCGCAATTGCCTGGACCTACAAGAATGCCTCAAGCTTTGGAGGCGATGCTAACCGACTTTATATTGGCGGTCATTCATCCGGTGGTCACCTTTGCGGTGTCGCCCTGGTAACTGACTGGCAAAAGGATTTCGGTCTTCCGGCAGACATGGTCAAGGGCGGGCTCTGCATGAGTGGCATGTACGATCTAAAACCGGTCCGTCTTTCGAAGCGTAGCTCCTACGTCAAATTCACTGACGCGATGGAACAAGCGATGAGCTCGCAACGGCAGATCGAAAAATTGCGAGCACCGATCATCGTTACTTATGGCACCAACGAGACGCCTGAATTTCAACGCCAAAATCGCGATTTTGCTGCAGCAGTAAAGGCCGCTGGCAAACCGGTCGAATTGATTGAAGCGCCGAACTACAACCACTTCGAAATGTGCGAGACGCTGGGAAATCCATACGGCCCGAACGGTCGAGCGGCGCTCAAGCTAATGAAGCTTGCATAACGATTAACAAATAACCGGATGCGAGTGTTTAGGAATGTCCGCTATTGGCACAAAGCGGACATGCCGAGGTGCACTGCACATGTCCGCTTTTGGGCCAAAGCGGACATTCGCCTCTTCCAGCACGGCACCTTAAATCGCTACGATGCCCACTCCTGAGCCAATGGGGGTTGGAATGAGGCGGCGGGATTTCATCGCTGGGCTAGGCGGTGCGGCGGCGTGGCCGATAGTGGCGCGGGCGCAGCAACACCCGTTGCCGATGATCGGTGTTCTCAGGAATACATCGAAATCGGACGCCGCATTTCGTCTGGCGGCATTCCGCGACGGATTAAAAGAATTGGGCTTTGTTGAAGGCAATAATGTTGAAATTGAATATCGGTATGCTGACAGCAAATATGATCGTCTTGCTGAACTTGCAAATGAACTAGTTCAGCGTTCGGTGTCAGTGTTGTTCGCAAGCGGAAATGCGTCAGCTTTTGCTGCCAAGCTCGCAACCTCCACAATTCCCGTGGTGTTTGCGGTTGGTAACGACCCCGTGGAAATGGGGCTTGTCAATTCGCTCAGTCGGCCGAACGGAAACGTCACCGGGGTAAGCTTCTTCACCACCTTGGTCGGTAAGCGACTTGAATTAATGCGCGAGCTCACATCGCCATCAGCTACTATTGCCTATCTCCAAGACACCAACAATCCAGCCGCAGAGATCGAAGTAAAGGAGTTTCAAACGACGGCTCAAACAATTGGCCAACCCGTCGTCATCATCAAAGTCGACAGCAGCGCCGATATCGAAGCTGCCTTTGCAACAGCCAAGGATCGCGCCGTATGGGGAGTAATCGTTGCGGCCGGCAGTTTCCAGTTTCGGTGGACCGATAAGCTAATTTCGCTCGCAGCCCGTTACGCACTGCCAGCAATTTATGCCGGGCGTGAAGTTGTCAGCGCCGGGGGTTTGGTAAGCTACAGTGGTAGCCAGAGCGAGGCCCACCGGCTGGCGGGCACTTACTGTGGGCGTATCCTGAGGGGGGATAAGCCTGCTGATCTGCCCGTGATGCTGCCTAATAAACTTGAATTGGTCATCAATCTCAAAACGGCAAAGGCAATCGGCCTCACAATCCCACCTGCAATGCTGGCACGCGCCGACGAGGTGATCGAATAAGGCAGTTGATGTCCGCTATTGGCCCTTAGCGGACATCGGCTTGTGCGCTGCACATGTCCGCTTTCGGGGGTAAAGCAGACCTAATGAGCCAAAGCGATTCGAGAGCCCCGCTTCTGAGCCAGATGCGAAGCATTAAACTGACACAGCGCTGACATAGAAACAGACTGGGCAGAAAAAGCACTGGTATGTAAAGGTCTGCTGCTACCGCTCTACTGATTATAAATCAGTTTTATGGAAACGCCGCTGTCGGCTGCGTTCCTCCGACCAAATACAAAAAGCGTCAAATTGTGATCTGCAACACAGATTGAATCCGGGCCGCAGGGCAGTATCAAAACAACAAGCCCAGCCGGTGTGGTTCCCCGTCCCCAACGGTACCCCAGACCCATGTTGGCTCTCAGAAGGATCGCTGTAGTCCCCGCTCAGCGATCCTTTTGTATTTTTGGGGTTTCGTCAGCCGAACCCGTCAGGGGATTGAATTTATGTCTTCAGAAGATCGACACCCAATCCAGGCTTTTGGAAACCCGCGCCCAATGTCGCCAGCGGAGCCGGTTTATCGGCCCCAACATGGCGCTGTTGGGCCAATTGAAGTGGATGGCTCTACCTTCTTGTTGATGCTGGCAACTGACCAAAACTTTTTGTTTCGATTGGACCGTGGCCAACTTGCAGGGCTTCACGCAGCCATGGGCCTGGTTTTAAAAAGAACAATCTCGGATGTGCATTAACACTCTCAGGCAGTCGGCGCGTGGATTTAGCTCGCTCGGACTTCGCTCTGCGTAGGTGCCCATTCCGTCATGGTGCCATCGCACCGTGCGCAGCCAAACGTGCGTCTGTTGTAGCCGGGATACTCTTCCTCGACTGTTACGAGCTGCATCGGCGTCCCGCACACCATGCATTTGGGACAATCAACGGGTTGCGGATACGAAACTCGGTTCCGCGTCATGCGCCGCCTTTTTTAGATATGCGAGCGGCCGAATATCTTCGAAGCTTGACCGTTTCGTGACGTTACGTCGCCGCGTCAGATGAGTGAGGCGATATTACGCGCCCTTTACGCCGACTTTCCGCTGGAGACGCTAGAATTGGCGGCATGTGGCATCGAATCCAGGCAGCGGTGTTTCTGATCGTCTCGACAGCCATCGTGCTGTTTGCCATTTCAATTGCGCTCGAGTTCCTAGCCCACGCCTTAGCGTAGCTGCTGACTCGACTTGCTAACCGGTGGGGACTTGGCCCGGGTGGTCGATTGGCTCGATGAACTGACAGCCCGCAACAACAGTGACCCATGCGGTGCCCGGTGCCCGGATTTGCGGAAAGTGTTGTAATACGTAATGGGAGTAGGATTGGCGATGTCCGGCGACGGCACAATGTATTGAGCGATAGCATAAACCCGCGAATCTCATATGGCTAATGCCATGGCACACAGTGCACCCAAGGAATAAAGCCCATGGCAACCTTAACAGTCACCAAAAAGCATTTCGCCGATGCGTTAGCGAAGCAGCATCACCTGACAAAGAAGCAGGGTCGGGAAATGCTGGAAGACCTGATCTTCATGATCACCAAGCACCTTAAGAAGGGCGAACAGGTGAAGATCGCTGGTCTCGGAATTCTGCGAGTGCGGAATTGTGCTGCCCGCGTAGGCCGCAATCCGGCGACCGGTGAGGTGATCCAGATCAAGGCCAGCAAAAAGGTCGCCTTCCGCGCTAGCTTGGCCCTCAAGATGGCGATCTGATCGCCGACATTCCGCAATGCCCCGTGACGGTGCGATCATATTCGGAGACCTAGACGGCAAAGCTCAGTGCGCTCCGGGTCGAATGCGCGACCTGTACACGCGCCGGTCAATACTGGATCGCACGATTGATCGAGCAGCGCGGGCGCGACGGCAAAGTTGCTGACTTGCTGGCAGAGGTTTCTGCCGACTGCCCCAGACGAGCGGCGGACCACATGAATGATCAGTGTGGGTGCGCTGCCCGGATTTGCCGAGGATGCTGTGAACGTGCGCGAGCATGGCGCGGCTCTGCTGTCATTTTTCCCGCTCCATCGACATAATTTTGTGGAATGAAAAAAAGAAAAGTCAGCAACACAGAGATTTTGATTGCCTTCGCGATGATCGCCTTGGTCGCTGCGATCCTTATTGTCTATTTCGACACCGCCTACAAACTGAAACTGTTGGATGCAAGGATTGAAAACATCGAAATGTCGGGGCCGCAGGCCAAATGATCGACTGGGCTCTTGACCAACTCTCAAAGGAGGCAATGTGGGCGCTTTTGGTCGTTAGCATGATCGTGGTCTTCGGTGTCGTAAGTTTTTTTAGAAGATAAAAGCGGCGCGAAGTGTCCGGATTTGGCGAGGGTACTGTAAAACGCCCCTACTTCTTGTTGGGCTAAAAGGGCCGTCGGATGGTGAAAACCGACGGCCCCCACCACCGCCTCAAACACTGGGGAGCGTCAGAGTTTATAGCTCAATAGACAGAGGCCATCGAAACGGCGTTTCCAAGGTAACCTTCTTCTTTCGGGTCGCTAGCCCTATATCGGCTGCATGGCATTGCGTAGCTCTCGCGGCAGACCATTCAACGCGCCCGCCGCTTTCATTCATCCGTGCCAGCCGATCGTCGCCAAGCAGCCGCCGTCCGGGCCCGGTTGGGCGCATAAGCTCAAGTACGACGGCTACCGTCTGCAGATCCATGTCCGTAACGGTCGCGTGCGGCTCTTCACAATGAACGGCGCTGATTGGACCAAGCGCTATCCGCGCATTGTCGAGGAGGCGGCGCGGCTTCGTGAGCCCCTGATCATCGATGCGGAGGTTGGTTCCTGTCTCGTGCCGAAGGCTTTGCGAATTTCGATGCTCTGCACAGCCGCAAGCCGAAGAGAAAAGCCATGGCCCTTGCTTTCGATCTTCTTGTTTCGGGCGATGATATTCGGCGGAGGCCGCTGTTTGAGCGCAAGACGGCATTGCAGTGGGTGCTTCGTCGATCGCGCGGCGGCATTCAATATGTCGAGCATGCGGAGGGCGCATGGCGACAAATTGTTTGCCGCCGTTTGTGATCTCGGCCTGGAAGGGATTGTAAGCAAGAAGATCACGTCGGTTTATAAATCCGGACCCTCAATAGCCTGGATCAAAGTCAAGAATCCAAAATCACCCGCGGCAACGAGGGCGATCGACGGCACGTTTTGAGGCACCCGAAGTTTAGCCAGCGAGTTCGCCGGCGAATTCTACTGGGTATTGTGCTACCATTTCTCCGATTTGGAGACGTGGCGAAAAGACGGAAGCGGCTAATGACGATCCGTTTTGTTCCAAGCAATGACGTCAGTGTAGCGAAGAAGGTTCTCATCCCCGCAACTGTTGCCGCCGCAATCGGCATTGCCGCTCTTGGAGGACTTAAGCAAACCGGCGAGCGGATTTGCACGCAGGCCGAGATGTGCCAGACGGAAAAAATACGACCTGACCTTGAGCCGTCGATTGCTCTTGGCTGTGAAGTAACTTTGGAGAGGCGCCGTTGCCATCGATCCGTCTTGTTCTATTTGCCAAACTGACGGCCTCTGATCGCTGATGTGTTGACCATCTTCTGCGCAGTTCTGGTCGTTGGTTGGCAAATAATTTTTTTTTCTTAAAGACGGGAGCTGGCCAGCTCTTCCGCTATCGTTTGTCTTCAGCACGCTAGGACACAATCAAGGTGAGATCTACTCTGACAGCGAGTATTAGTAAAACCGGAGGGGGCTGGGCAATAAACTTCAACGACGTTTTGTTTCAGGTACCGACCATCGTGCCCTTACTTTTGGGTGTGGCATTTCTCACAGCGTTTTACCAATGGCTTTCGGACGTCGAAAGACGGATTTGACTTTGACTTAGATTGCAGAGACGTGCCATTTCGCAATTCTTAGCGAGCCGCCCGCAGTTTCCCACGGCCGGCTGTGGCCATGTCGATTTGGCGTCTAGACAGCATATGGCTTCTTATGGTGATCGGCACCAGGCAGTGCTTTGACGCCGCAAAACTTTCAGACACCTGTCCGAATTCACCTGGCGTTCCTATTTTCGCCGCGACTGGCGCCACCTCAAAAATCAAGTGCGCCGGCTGATGGGGACCTGCCGACGCACCCGATCTGAAACGTAGGGGACTTAGGTGACGTAGCTGAGGTTACCAACATGCTCCGGAACTGGTACTATACTAAGGTTGGTTTTCAACATTCATTTGCCGGCAATGATGGTCCCCAATGTAACCCGAAAGTATTTATCCATGAGTACGAACGACGCCTCATCGATACGCGTGACAGCGCTCAGAGCCGAACGCTATTCGCAAGACCGCAAGAGCATACTGGTTACGTTCCGTACAAATATTTCTTCGGCCGAGCGCAAATATTTGGTGCCAATGGAATGCTTGCACGATTTCGTTGTCGATTTGCAGCGCCTGCATGCGTCACCAAATACTTCCCCAGATCCGTCCTCCGAGGAGACGGAGGAAACAATGACCACAGAATGACGCGCGATGTCACGATCGGGATAACCCTATTGGCGCACCGCTCACGCCAATGCAAAAGAGTGGAACAGCAACCGGAACAGAGGCATGATGACTGTTCTTCGTTGAAACAAATACCCCTCTACTGGCCCGCAACGTATAGGGGAACGTCGCGGGCCACTTTAATAGACGGCAACAATCCCGAATTGCCCAGATTATTTTTTGAACAGGGCGCGAATTGTTCTGGTAGCCCGCCACCCTAAACAAAGCCGCCGAGCGACTGGGGACAGCGCCCGACGGCTTCGCACTACTCCGGAGATTTGGACAGCGGGGGACGTCCGTTGCCCAAACTAACTCTCTCCGCGGCCGCGATTGTGAGCAATGAAATCTGTTCGTTAACGTAAACGCCGCAGTTGTGACTTCTGTCACATCCTTTTCTTTGCTGTTGAGTGAGGGCCTGACCACGAACTGCCGAATTTAACGTACCCAAGCGTCAGACTCTGGTTGTGCGTAGAAGGGGGTCGCTGCCAATGCCACAACGCAGCGGCCCCTGACTTTTCTGGTCTCCTCCGAGCGTGGTTTGTGACGATTGGATCTCGGTGAGAAAACAGAGGGCCGCGCTTCGGCAGTCCCCAAACCTCGGCGCGGCCCTTGTTGCCCGTCGGCTTAAGCCACGACAGCGCGGGCAATCGTCCGGCCACAAATAGAATGTTCAGCGTTTTGAATCTCGTGATCTGACGACAAGGGTTTGCGCGTTGTCGCCAGAAATCAGGCTGCGGTTGCGCAAACCGCCGGGCAGCGCTGTTTCAGAAAGAATTTGGCGCGAGCTGATCGCACGCGGCTATGCGACGACGCCCGAAGAAGCGATGGCGGATTTGAAAGCGCAATGGGCGTACACTTGAATTTATCAACTGCGTTTGTGCGTCGCAGTATTGACTTCGCAACACGGACCAATGGAACTACAAAATCATTTACAGGTACGGTTGCACCAAACTGCACACCGAAAAGGCATTCGCTTTACCACGTGGTGAATTTTCGTTGACCTAGATCAATGGATCATGTGAGTTAAATATCGTCGACTTGCGCCATTGTGGCGATGGAGCAAACTAATGACGCTGAATTTTTTGACTGTAATTGTTTTGGCTTTAACTCCGTCGAACTTACAGTCGCGTGGTGTTCTGGCGAGCAGGCAGGACCTACTCAGATTTACAACGCGGTCGCAATTCTTAGATTGCCAGCTCGGATTATTTTGAAGAATCCATAGGCCAAGATAAGTATCCAAGCCGCAGTGAACGCGAAGCCGAGGGCAACCATGACCCAAGGCCAAGCTTGATTCCAAATTTGATGAACCTTGGGTGCCGTTGCCGAACGCGCGTTGGCGGCAGGGACATCGTTAGGATCGACGATTTCGCTCATCGTCATTTCCAAACCCGATCCCCTTAGGTGAATTCTACCCTAAGTAGTATCCCGTGTGGCGGTAAATTATTGGCGCGGGCCGCAAATTGTCGAAAAAGATGATTTTTCCATGGCGATCATTTTCTGAAGAAACGCCTTTCTGTGACGGAGTACGCCTTTTACCTTATCGCTTGCGGGGTCGTCGGACGCCACAACCGGCGGCCCCGCATCGTTTGTAGTCACGTCAACCAGCAAACGAAAAAGAGTGTCCGGCGGGGGTAATTGCAACGGACGCTCGCGGCTACCCAACAAGACGCGAGCGTGACACAACTCGGTCGTGACTAGTGCGACTATAGTTTCGTTTGACCGTTTAATAGGCACCGTACCTCGGGTTTTTCTGCTGCTGCGCGCACCCATTCGTCTGCAAGACTGGACAAATGTTTTGGCACAGGTTGTCGAGTGCGGCAGTGTATTTATTGTTCTTGTCCGTGACGAGTAAAGTCGTCTGCCTACTTCTCGATTTCGATGTGCGCTTTAATTCTAGAAACGGACATCAAAGCCCCGCGCGGTGACATTCATTCCCGCGCGAGCTAATGCCATCGGGGCTGACCCCAGTGGGAACATGCGCCCTTGGAAATGGGGATTGCTTTAAGGCACACTTGAAGAGTCTTATTGGGGGATGCCATGCGTCGGATTGCACTGGTGGTCGCGTTCGCGCTTACGCTTGTTGCGCCGGCCTTCGCTCAGAAAGCCAAGATCGAAGCCGTAAATGCAAAATGGATGGAGTTGTTCAACAAAGGCGATTTTGACGGAGTCGCTCAGCTCTATACGATCGATGCAATCGCATTTCCGCCCGGAGCAGCGTTGGTGAGGGGTCGGGCCGCAATCGGTACAATGTGGAAAGGGATGGCAGAGCAAGTTGCCAACGCGAAGGTGACTACCCTCGAAGTGAAACGATTGAGTCCCTCCGCAGCGCGCGAGGTCGGCACCTTCGCGCTCACGACGAAGGGACCCTCCCCGAAGGAAATTTCCGGCAAATATCTTGTCTTGTGGCAGAGGGTCCAAGGCGACTGGAAACTCGCCGCCGATATCTGGAACGACGGCAAATAGAAGTCAGCCGCTTTCTTTCGGCCAAGTAAGGTTGGCCAAGTAATCTCCCGGTACGACATTACCAGTCCAGGGCACACGCGACGTCGGTTTTTCTGTGAGCTGCGTCACAGCCGGAGATGGTGAGGGCGTCCTATGTTGAGGTTAGCAACATGGGAGGCAGCGATGACCGCCTGCTCAACGATCACCAAGACCGTACAAGCACTGACCGTGAGCCTGTTCGTGACTTGCGTGATGACCGTGTGGCAAACCGCGGGGATCTAAGGGCAGCACGACAAGGAGATTTGTAAATGCGTTTCTCGATCAAGATTCTTGCGGTGTTGGTTGTATTGCCGGTGGTGCTGTCAAAAGCGCCCGCGAACGCCCTGCCTTACGATCCTTATCCATGGTGCGCCGACTATTCGGCCGGAAATGGTGGCGGAGGCACGAATTGCGGCTTCCTCACAATTGAGCAATGCAGGGCGACCGTAAGCGGCATCGGCGGATTTTGCGTGCCCAACCAATTCTACAACCCAGGACCAGCGGGTCGCAGCCGCAGCTCAAAACATCATTAGATCCATCGCGCTTTACCCGCGCGGGGATCGGACGAGTGCATTCAAAGGGCTTGTTGGGCGTGAACGCCCAGGCACCTGAGCGAAACAGCTTTTCTCGCTATTTTTGCAGTTGAGCACGCAATCGGTCCCAGGCTTTCCTTGGCAATTTGTTCCACATCCGTAGCCACCCGCATCCTGCGAAAATGACCCACCGGCCTTGTCGCAAACGCTTTTGAGTTCTTCCACGGATGATTTGCGCATCGTGGTCTCGCTCGCCATTGACGAGCCCACGCTAAAGCCAAGGATAGACAGCAAAGATGATGGATATAGTTGAATTTCGCATGGCGGCCTCATTGAATGGCGCCCTTGCGCGCAAGCGTACAACTATCGGCCGCGGCAATTCAATTGGACAGAGAAAGTAAACTTAGGACCTCGCAAAGAGCGGGGGCTTTTTTCGCTGTAAATCCGATTTCCAAATGTCGGCTTCTGGCCCTTAGCAGACAATTGTTTTTGCACTGCGAATGTCTGCCTCTGAAGCAAGGTAGACGTCGCAGCCCCCGATTGCCATTCGACGTCCGGTCGCAAAGTGCTAGGCTTCGCGGCTTGCTCGTGGGGGCACAAACAGCTTTTTTGGCCGCGACAAAGCAACAACGAACTTATTGGGCGGGAGGGAAATCATGCTTTCAATCGGTCGGACTGCCTACGGGTTTGCGCTCGCTGTTCTTGCGACATCCTGGATGCCAACCGCGATGGCGCAGGACGTAAAGCATTATCGCTTCGCCTATGACCAGCCAAAGACCACGGGATACGGCATCGCCGGTGACATTTTCGCCGAGCGGCTCAAGGAACTGAGCAAAGGCACGATGCTGATCGATCAATATCCGGGCGCCCAGCTTGGCCAAGAGCCGCAAGTTCTCCAACTTGTCAAAGCTGGCGATGTCGAGTTCTGCATCAGTTCGTCAGCCAACGCCGCAACCCTGACACCACAGGCCGGCGTGATGTCGCTACATTTTTTGTTCCGCGACGAAAATCATCTCGTGAAAGCGCTAGCCGATCCCAAGGTCACCGGCGCAATTAGAGCTATGGTCGAAGACACCGTACAAGGCGCGCATGTAATCGCGGTGATCACGCTCGGCTTGCGCAACATGTACAGCAAAAAACCGATTGCCAAGCTTGAGGACATCAAGGGCCTGAAGGTCCGCGTACAGGCGACGCCGACCGAAGACCTGATGTTCCCAGTCTACGGCGCGCAGACCGTCCATATGCCATTCGGCAGCGTGTATACCTCCCTGCAGACCGGAGTTGTCGACGTCGCGGAAAACGGCGTCAATGTCTATCAAGCGAACAAGCACTATGAAGTCGCTCCCGTGCTCTCAATGACCGAGCATGAGGCCAACAATAATCTGATCTGGATCAGCGACAAACTATGGAAGAGTCTGACCGACGAGCAAAAAAAGTGGGTGCAGACGGCCGCAGATGAGGTCAGCGGTAAAGAGCCGGCCAAGGCCATCGACTTGGAGCATCAGTCCGCGGACAAGCTTAAGGCACTTGGCGTTAAAATAGTCCCCAACGTCGACAAATCCGGTTTTCAGAAACTCGCCGATCCCTATCTTGACAAACTCGCCGCAGAACTTGGCCCGCACGCGGTGAAGATCAAGGATTTGATCAAGGCCGTACAGTAAAGCGGTCGGAAGAGCCGGCTTGCCGGCCCTCTTCCACTTTTGAACGCAAGCGGACTTCCCGATGACCATAGCGGCCAAGCTCGTCGCTCCGCGACAACGCCATCTGAAATGGCGTGTCCTTGATGGTCTTGAGCTGGCACTGATGATGCTGTGCGGAGTCCTGCTATTCAGCTTCTGCACCACGGTTACGTTCGACATCATCACCCGTACGATCGGTGCTCCCTGGCTTTGGCTGCAGGAAGTGACGTCGACGCTGTTTATCTATGCGATCTTCTTCGGTACTGCGGTTGCCACCCGCCGAAATGACCATCTCTATCTGACTGCCATCGCTGAAGCGCTTGAAGGCAAAGCGCGTCTCGTCGTCGAGATTGTCATCCGGCTCGTTGTGCTAGGCGTAGCAATCAGTTTCATCTATTTCGGATACCTGAATTTTCTGCGTGGCTTTTCAAGTTTCCGTATGCCGTCGATGACGCCCATCGCCTCGCTCTATGCGGCTATTCCGATTTGTGGTGTGTTGGTCGCGCTGTTTACTCTTGAGCAAATCGTCAACGGCTTGAAAAACGGCTTCGATCACGAAGAAAAGCCGGACGACAAACCAGAAATCAGTCCGATTAACAGCGCTGACCAAACGGGGCCGCGCGAATGAATTCCGGCCTCGTTCTCGGGTTGATGAGTTTCTTATTCCTGTTTTTCGGATATCTCGGCGTGCCGGTCCCGTTCGCGTTAATGGCGGGGGTCCTTGTGGGCGCTTCGTTCACTCAAGTCTCGCACGTGGCGATTATCCAGAAAATGTTCGACGGAATGGACGTCGAAGCTCTACTTGCAATTCCGTTCTTTCTCCTTGTCGGCGAACTCATGAGCTCGGCCAACGTGGTCGTTCGCGTCGTCAATCTTTCACTTGCCTTGGTTGGCCATGTACGTGGCGGGCTCTCTCAGGTCGTTACCGTGTTCAGTATGTTTTTTTCGGAAATGTCGGGATCGACGACCGCCGATGTCGCGGTGATCAGCCGGGCTCTTGGCCGGCCGATGAGAAACGAAGGGTATAGTCCCGCCTTTATTGCGGCGATCATCGCAGCAGCCTCAACAATTGCCGCGCTAGTGCCGCCAAGCATTACGGCGGTGGTTTACGGTGCAATCGGCAATGTGTCGATCGCCGGACTTTTCATGGCCGGGGTTGTGCCTGGGCTGATGATCGGCTTTGGCCTGATGATCTTTTGTTATTTCTTCGGTCCGACCGGCATACAGCGCCCTCGTGCTCCGTTTCGCGAAGTCGCCGGTGCCTTGAAAGAGGCCTCGCTGCCCATGATGATCCCAGTCATTCTTTTGGGAGGCATTCTTACCGGCTGGTTCACTCCAACCGAGGCCGGCGTGGTCGCAGTTGTCTATATTCTTTTTGTCGTCATTCCTGCGCTGAACCGAGGCCACATCAGATTTCTTGCTTATGATTTCTGCCTTGCGGGCCTGATTTTCTCGTTGCCGCTCATTACGATCGGCGCAGCCAATGCTTTCGGTTGGCTCTTTGCATATTTGCGCGGCGCGATCGTGATCGCAGATTGGATCACCAACATAGCCGGCAATGACCCGCATCTGATCATGCTGCTGATGGTCGCGCTTTTCACAGTTATCGGCGATTTCATCGAGCCGGTGCCGACGATTATCATTTTCATGCCACTTGTGAACGCGCTGACCGAGGCAGGAAACATCAACCCTGTCCATATGGGTGTCGTCCTGATTGCGACGCTTGCGTTCGGATTGATTACGCCGCCTTATGGCCTCGTTCTGCTTATGGCCTCCAAATTCGTCGGGGTTCGTTTCTCGCAGGCCTTACGCGCAGCTTGTCCAATCTATGTCGTGTTTCTAATAACAATAGCGTTCACGATCTATTTTCCATCGGTCGTGCTGTGGTTGCCGAAGCAAGTTCTACCAGCTTCGGTCGGCTGTTTCCCCAATCCGAACGGCCCAGGCTACGTCTGCCCACCGTAGCTCATTTGGCGTGCGGCTCAATCAACTCGATCCGGTTGCCGAACGGATCCTCGACATGACGCCGATCGCATCCCTCGATGGGCTCATCTGCCGTGACTTTGTAACCTGCCCGCATCGCTTTCGTGACCATCACTGCTAGGTCATCGACGATAAAGGCCGGATGCGCCTTCCGAGCCGGAATGAAATTCTTCTCAACGCCCAAATGGACCTGCAAACCTCCGCTCTCAAACCAGCAGCCGCCGCGCGCAGCAAGCTGCGGCGGCTTCACCTTTTCATCGAGGCCCAGAATGCCATGATAGAACGCTCTCGCCTCGTCTTCCCGACCGGGCGGCATCGCAATCAAAATGTGATCGATACGGCGAACTGGCATTCGATCCCTCGCGAAATCGATTATTTAAGACGCTCCTCATAGAAGACGCTCGACCGGTCAGCGATTACGAAATCCTTGTTCGTGATCAGAATGATTGTGTACTGGTCCGGAGCAGACGATCCTATGCTAGCGGTTGTGAAAAACTGATTTCCTTCGATACGCCAGGTGCCGTGGGTTGTGCCCTCGTCGGCCGGCAGCATCGTCCAGCTGCCATCACCTCGGTAGAGATAATCGTGCCGCGGTGATGACCATTTGCCGACCAAACGGCCAGACAAGATCTTGCTGTCAGATTCTTTCGGCGCGGGGTGCTGCCTTATTTCGTCGTCGATGATTTTCCATTTGTCGGTATTCAGGCGCGCCGCCTTTTCCCGCATTCGAACAAGACGAGTGATGTAGTCCGACCGAGCCGTCTCACTGGGCTGAGAGATTTTTTCGAATTGGCGCTTGGCCTCCTCAAGGTCCCCAACGTTCTGCGAACGGTCCTGTTGTCGCGCACGGGCACCGAACGGCCATGCGACCACCGCTCCAACAAACGCGATGAAATCGCGTCGCTTCATTTCAGTCCCCCAACTTCAGGTCCGATACGATACCACGCTGGTAGCAGAATGCCTTCAACGACATCGTGCGCTTGTCGACGAACCCTCTTGCCTTGCTTCTGTCACATGACGATGGCCCGCTACAGCGCTGTACAGTGGGACAAGGGGGACAAAATGCCGGCTTCGTATTCCTCACACAATTCGCCGCACTCCTACGAACGCGACATCGTTCCGGAGTGGCCTCGCAGGTCTCGACCTCCCGTCCAGAGGAACGATCCGCTCACAACGACGAAACGATCGACTGGTCGGCGAATGCTGCGTGGGATCTTCCGTTTGGTTTCTGCAATTCTGATTGGTGTCGCCGGTACTTTGGCCTGGCAGTCTCATGGCGAGGAAGCGAAGGCGATGGTGAGAGCCTGGGCTCCATCTCTGACCTGGTTGGTGCCGGCTCCAACGGCGTCGACCGTCGACAACGGTCAAGTGACTGCCGCCGCCATGGTGACGTCCGCTGACCTTGCGCAGCAGCTCAAGCCTGTTGCGCTTGATCTCGCGATCGTCCGGCACGGCGTTGACCAACTTGCCACGACGATAAAGCAACTCGCGGCCAAGCAAGAAGAGATGGCCCAAGAGATTGCGACGCTGCAGGCAACCGAGCAGGACCTCAAAGAGAAGGCTTCCGCGTCAGCTCAGCCTCGATCGGCCACCACGCGCAAGACGCCGCAATCGACGGGTCAGTCACCGGCCGCAACCAATTCCGGGGCGCCCATTCGCTTACTGGACAATCCCGCTCAGTCTACGCGATAGTCAGAATGACTATTCCTGGCGTTGAATTGACTGACGACCATTACATTTTCTGAATTGACGTGATCCGTTCGCCCTTGGTGCCGCGAGATCGCTATGAAACTTCTGCGTCGACAACTCTTGCATCTCGTAGCGGGTGTTGCCGCTTTCCCGGTCATGTCGCGTGTCGCTTCGGCGCTCGACTATCCATCGCAGCCCGTGCGCCTGATTGTGCCGTATGCGCCCGGTGGAACGACGGATACCGTTGCCCGTCAGATCGGACCGTGGTTGTCGGAGCGACTTGCGCAAGCCTTCGTCATCGAAAGCCGGCCGGGCGCCGGGACAAATGTTGGGACCGATGCGGTTGCGCATGCAGCGCCGGACGGAAATACGCTGCTCCTGTTCGATCCATCGGCTGCAATCAATGCAACGCTCTACGACAAGCTCAATTTCATTTTTATTCGCGACATCGCTCCGATTGTTTGCATCTTTCGCACACCCTTGGTCATTGTGGTCAATCCGTCCATTGCGGCAAAAACACTTCCTGAATTCATCGCCTATGCAAAGGCCAATCCAGGCAGGCTCAATATGGCGTCTGCCGGCATCGGCAGCTCGTCTCAGTTAGCCGGCGAACTATTCAAGGAAATGGCCGGCATCGACATGACGCATATTCCCTATCGCGGCGGCGGCCCAGCGATCGTCAATCTGCTCGGTAGCCAAGTCGACGTTTTCTTTTCCCCAATGGCGATAGCCGTCGCACACATTCGCGCTGGCAAACTACGCGCGCTGGCGACAACGAGTGCGACACGCTCGGATGCGTTGCCAGAGGTCCCGACCGTGAGCGAATTTGTGTCGGGTTTCGAGACAAGTTACTGGATCGGCCTCGGCGCGCCGAAGAACACTCCCATTGAGATCATCGGCAAGCTCAATAGGGAAATCAACGCGGCCCTCACAGACCCCGGCATGAAATCGCACTTTGCCGATCTGGGCGGCAGCGTGGTTGGCGGCTCGGCCGATGACTTCGCAAAACTCGTATCTGAAGAAACCGACAAGTGGGGCAAAGTCGTCCGCGCGGCTCACATCAAGGCCGAGTAAGTAAGGCGATCGCAATAAACCAAAGCGTTAGGGATCGCTCTTGAGGCCGGAATGCCCGAGCCCCAGCCCGCCGGTCAGCTTCTGGTACGCCTCAAATCTGTCGCGCAATGAATTTGGTAACTCTACTGCCCGCTGCGTCTCCAACGACGTCATCGCGGTCGTCAACCGCGCGCGCAATCTCTCCGTGCCGGCCGAATGACCGATGATGATGACACTCAGCGAAGAGCGCCCGACGCGTTCGAGCAGCAGCGTAAGATCCAGCTGCTCTCCCATCCGGCTTGGCAATTTGAAATCTGTTTCGATGTGAACGAAAGGAAAACCGTGCCGGTCGTCCAGTATGAGCTTTGCATAGTTCACCCCGAGCTGCTCAGTGTACCAGTCCTCGATCAAGCCGTTGAACATGTCAAAGTAGTGCGGGAAATAGACGATGCCCGCCGGATCGCAGTGAGAAAATCGAATAGGTACTGTACGCGTAAAAGCGCCCTTCGGAGGCACAAATCGACTTTCTTTCATATGATGTTTCCTCAACCTTCAAACAGCGCCCCGCACTCTAGCATTTGGGTGACGCGCGAGCGCGCCAACGATTCTGAGACCTGAAAAAAATCCCCGCGTCGTGATGTGACGCGGGGATAAGTTTTAGGGGTTCTCAATGAGGAGACGATCCCATAAGCGGCGCGGTCGGCAATGAAAACAACACCACAGCACCTATTGGATAACAGGGTTAATGTGACCTGCAACAGGTACTCGGGTGGTTCGCAAAAGAGCACGAGCTCGTGTCAACGCTCCGCATATTGCACAAGGTTCCGTTCGGTTCGGAAACACTTCATGCGGAACTCAGGTCATCGAATAGTCGCATCCGTGACCCGCAAATAAGTTGAAGCCGCCATTCGTGGCGGCTTCAACTTTGTTTGTCAGATCTCTCGTCGCTACGCCGTATCGACCGCCACGGAAGCCAGCGGAGTAATCCGGTCAGAGCTTGTTTCGATAGATCGTTTCGCTCCACAGTGGCTGCACTCATAGTCACGCTTCGATTGTGTTCCGCCGTCCGACAGTTGGGTGTCGACGCGGGTCATCCACATCTGATGCCCGCATGCAGGGCACTTTGGTGCGTCACGCTCTTCAGCCTCGTCCGGCGGAACGTTCTTGTCCTCGTGAAGAAAGGTCGATGTCATGGTCGCCTCGCAAAGTCACGCGGTTGTTGTCGGCTGCCGCGGGGCAAAGATTCCCCAGATGACCAGCACTACGATCGCGCCCACGACGGCTCCTATGAGACCGGCGCCTTCACCGGCCTGATACCAGCCGAGCGCCTGGCCAAGATAGGTGGCAACGAACGATCCCGCGATGCCGAGCAGTGTCGTCAGGATGAAGCCCGACGGCTCGTTCGAAGATCCCGGGTGGAGGAACTTGGCAATAATACCGGCGACAAACCCTATAATGATAAGCCACAGAATGTTCATGGTGCGCTCCATCTCCTAACCACCCGGAGAACATCGCAAATACGATTCCGTTCCCGAGCCGACGGCCCTTGGCGGAAAATGCTGCCCTGCCCGGCTGGAAAAGCCGGGGCGCAATACCTACATGGCTCGACGGCACTTGTATTTCTATGAGGGGGGTCCGATGTCCTTTTTCTCGCTATTGCTGAACATCCTCTGGATCGCGTTCGGCGGACTTTGGATGGCAGTCGCCTGGATTGTTGCCGCCGTGATCATGGCGATCACGATTATCGGCCTGCCCTGGGCAAGGGCGGCGATTAACATCGGTCTCTATACGCTACTCCCGTTCGGCCAGAAGGCTGTGCCGCGCGCAGAATATTCTGGTGTCGAAGACGTTGGCACGGGGCTGTTTGGATTCATCGGCAATCTGATCTGGCTCGTACTCGCCGGATGGTGGCTGGCGCTCGGACACGTTCTGACGGCGATCCTACTTGCTGTCACCATCATCGGCATTCCGTTTGCTTGGGCGCATCTCAAACTGGCTGGCATTGCGCTTTGGCCGATCGGCAAAATGATTGTACCGGCCGCAGATGCGAATCTTAATTACTCACGCCGGTCCGCGCCGCCATGAAGGCGTTCACGGCAGTCGAAAAATAAAGTCGACTAATCCATGAGAAAGATATAGTCGGCCGTGGCAGAGTCCTGCCACGCATCCGGGTGCATCTGAAAGTACGGCCGCTGTGAAAACTCCTCACCGTATCGAAGGATATGCCATCGTCTCCGAAGACGGCATGCTTGCGAATGCAGCTGGCGTCATGCCCGACTCGCTCAAGTTTGAAGCCGATCAGATCTTTTTTGAACGCGGACTCGATGGCGTCGATGTTGTCGTGCACGGACGACATTCGCATGAAAATCAACGGCGATCTGATTTACGCAAACGGCTGATTCTGACCCGCAAAGTCGCGGCGATAGCAAGCGATCCGAGCAGCAACAACGCGCTTTTCTGGAATCCAGCCGGCGCTTCCCTTGACCAGGCCCTGGCCGTGCTCGGCATTCCAGATGCCAGCCTTGGCGTGATCGGGGGCACTGATGTCTTCGGAATGTTTCTCGATCGCTACGATTTTTTCTACCTGACGCGCGCACCCGGTGTGCGGCTGCCTGGCGGTCGGCCGGTTTTTCCTGGGGTCCCTGAACGGGCGCCGGAGGATGTCCTGGCCAGCCACGGACTCGAGGCAGGACCACCCCAACCGCTTGACCGCAAAAACGGTGTGGCCGTCGTTAAATGGCACCGTGATAAGAGCAAATAACGGCCTCCAACGGCCCGACCTGGGGATAGCTACAATTCTGTCACTATCCGGACAAATAGTATCGCTTGGTGGTACCCGAGCTAACCGAAGTGGGGACCAAAAGTGCGTAATACGTATCGCCTGCCAAAACGCCTGCCCGAGGGCACCAAATACGTCGTCGAAAGCGCCGGCCAGTTTGTCCGCCGTTTCGTCGAATTGCCCAACGGGCGCAAGATTCCGTTGCCGACTCGAAAGGCGCAGCCATGCGCTTGCGCGGAACGGATCAGCATCGTGCCTGAACAGGCGGCTGAAGCCACCAAGTCACTAGCCTAGCTGAAGGTTTCTCGGCCTGAGTATCCGATTTGACAAAAGCGGACACCGCTATAGTCGGTTGTCCGTCGGGTGGCCTTTTCCGTCAGCCCATGCAATTTCTCGTCGTCGCCTTTGCGCATGAAGGCGGGCGAGGACTTGTCTGCTTTCTTCGTCACCGAGAACGGATTGAAGGTGACTTTTCCTGCGCCAGGTCCTGAGCTTTGACTGCCGATGCGGCTCGTGTTGCTTTGATTGGGGAACGCTGGCCAGGTCAACGTCAGTGCTAGAAGTAGAACCGCTGCGGATATGCAAAATGATCGGGTGGTCATGACTGCCTCCCAATTACATTTCTTCTCACCACAAATATTGGGACGAACCTCTACGGTTGAATGTGACGTCAGTCACATTCGTAGCCAAATTCGCAATTGTGACTGGTAAATTCGTACAGCTGACTCTCGTCACGCGTACGCACGCGCTGTCAAGCCGCTTTGCATCCGTCGTGTGTGGCTAGACTGTGCGTCGCAATGTGCCTTGATAAGCGGCTGTATCACCCGGAAATGGCTCATCGGCAGCATGTGGCCCGCGTCATCGAACGTCCGCAGCTTCACGTCAGGCAGCGTGCGTGCGAGGTGATAGCAGATCCGCCGTGTCGGAAATGGCGAATGCCCTCCCGATATGATCAGAGTTGGCACCACAAGATCGACGAGATCGCCGAGGCGCGTGGGCTCGTTAAGCGTTGCCCAGAAATCGAGCGTGACCTTGTTGATCCTGCTTGCGAGCGCGATCCGTTGCGTATGTGGCAGGGCATCCCACGCACCGTCGCCGGTCCAGTAGTCCACAAAGCGCCGCATCGCTCCGACGTAATCGCCGCAATTGACGGCACTCGCGACTGTCGTCGCGATCTCGGAGATCTGCTTGAGGGCGCGCCTGTCCTCATCGTCACCATCGCACAACAGATGAAATGCAGCCGGCTCGATTAGTGTCAGGCTCTTGAGATGGTCTGGATGGCGCGACGCTAACTGGAGCGCGACCGCGCCGCCGAATGAATGACCGACAATGTGCGCAGGCCGCTCGAGTTTTTCCACCAGCGCATCGACGAGGTCGGCCTCGACACCCAGATTAAACGTACCCGATCCCGGCCAGTGCGCGGTGCCGCCATAACCGCAGAGGTCAGGCGCAATAACCTCAAAATCCGTTCGGAGAGCCGCAGCAAGCTCTGCCCATTGCCGACCGGAGTGACCGGTGCAATGCAAAAGCACGATCGGCTCGCCAGCACCGACGGAGAAGTACTGGCAACTGATGCCCCCGACGTCGATGCTGGTGATGCTCATATCCTGCTCCTGCGTTTCATCAGGCCGCGCGAATGGACGCTCGCGAAGCCGCCTCAAGACCATGTTTGATGTCGGAGACGATGTCGTTGATATGCTCGATACCGACTGACAGCCGCACATAGCCGTCGGAAACACCGGTCGCCAACTGCTGTTCGGCGGTCAGCTGCGAATGCGTCGTGGTCGCGGGGTGGATCGCGAGGCTTCGAGCATCACCGATGTTCGCGACGTGATAGTGCAACTGCAACGCATCGATGAACTTTCGTCCCGCTTCCTTTCCACCGGCCAGCTCGAAGCCAACGAGGCCGCCGTATTGGCCGCCCAGATAGCGATCTGCGCGTTCGCGATGAACACCCTGCTGCTGCGATGGATGAATGATGCGCTTCACTTCCTTGCGGGTGCGCAAAAATTCCACCACCGCCTGTGCATTTTTACAGTGCTCCCTCATCCGCAAGGCGAGCGTCTCGAGACCTTGAATTGTGAGGAAGGCGTTGAACGGTGACAGCGCGGCCCCAATGTCCCGCTGCAGCGTAACGCGCGCCTTGATCGCATAGGCTATCGGGCCGAGCGGCTTCACGGCTTCGGTCCACACCGCTCCGTGATAACTGGGATCGGGCGTATTCAGAGCCGGCTGGCGCTGCGGGTGGGCGGCCCAGTCGAAATTGCCACCATCGACGATAAGACCGCCGATCGAGTTGCCATGCCCACCCAGGTATTTGGTCATTGAGTACACGACAACGGCAGCACCGTGGTCGATCGGCTTTGTCAGGAATGGCGCCGCTGTATTGTCCACGATCAGCGGAATACCGAGCGGACGACCGATCGCGGCAACCTCGGAAATCGGGAACACAGTCAATTTCGGATTTGGTAGGGTCTCCGCATAGTAGGCCCTGGTCTTTTCATCGGTTGCACGCCGGAAACTTTCCGGATCGAGCGGATCGACGAAGCGCACTTCGACTCCCTGATCCTTGAGGGTGTGGGCGAACAGATTCCACGTCCCTCCATAGAGGTCTGTCGAACTCACCACGTTGTCACCGGCCCGGGCCAGGTTCTGGATCGCAAATGCCGAGGCTGCCTGGCCCGACGCTAGGGCCAAAGCCGCAACGCCGCCCTCAAGAGCGGCCATCCGTTTCTCCAGCACGTCGTTGGTGGGGTTCATGATGCGTGAATAAATGTTGCCGAGCTCCTTCAGGGCAAAAAGATTTGCCGCGTGTTCGGTATCTCGGAATTGATAGGACGTGGTCTGATAAATCGGCACGGCGACAGCGCCTGTCGCGGGATCCGCCCGCCAGCCAGCGTGAAGGAGCATCGTTTCAGCGTGGTGCGATTGTGTGGACATCATCGGTTTCCCAGATTACGGCGTTAAGGATTGCTCTCATGTATCAGGGGCTATAGTGGCTGGCGCGCGACCAGTCCTTGAGTAACCCTTGATTTTCCCTTGAGGAGTTCTCGATTTTGCGGGCCTGGCAGCCGATGCCGGGAACGAATGCCGGCAAATCCGCATTTTTGTGATCGCGAACACAGTGATTTGTCGGCGCGCCCACTAGCGTGGGAATTGAAGAGTTGGATGCGTACGGGAGACCAACATGTTTGCATTTGAAATCGTGGCCTTGAACCTGGTGGCGATTCTATTCACCGCGACACAGTTCGGTTGGCTGCTCGCGACCGCCGAGGCCGAGGTGCAGAAAATCTGACGGTGGTGGAGGCGAGTCGTGGGCGTATTGCTCGTAAGATGTCCCAAGACTGGTCGCGATTTTTCCACCGGTATTCATGTCGATGCTGAAACATTGGCGCGAGTGCCGCAGGAGTTCACCCATACCCGCTGCCCCTACTGCAAAACCCAGCATTTCTGGCTGCCGCGCGAAGCGAGGTTGGTCGAAGCTTTCCCACAAGAAGACTGAATCGAAGGAACGCGACCTCAAGACGCGTGCTTCGTTCACCAAGTATTCAGCCACCCAGCGTCAACTTGTTTTGTGAAATTTCGCCACGACTGTGATTTAGTTCACAGACCAGAGTGGAATTTCCGGAGAAAGATGTAGATCGCGGAATGCCGAACATTCCCCAATTCGGGTGTCCCCTGTATCGGCAAACCCGTAGGGACCGCTGAAACTTGGCAACAGCGGTCCCTTTATTTATGGAGACAACACCATGTGCGGTCGCCGCGTCTTGATTGCGCTCGCGATATTTGTGGGCTGCGTATCGCCGACACTCGCCGACACACTTAATTCCTTTCGGAAGACCCACGGTCTTCCGGCCCTCCACCGCAGCGGCAACCTACAGGCAATGGCGCAGCGTCACGCCACTAACATGGCAGCGCGACGTTCGATGGATCATGATGGATTTTACTCGGAGCGCGGACCACGCGGCGCGCGAGCAGAAAACGTAGCCTATGGATGCGCGACCGAAAGCTGCGCGATGCGCATGTGGGAAAATTCAGGCGGACACCGCGCCAACATGTTGCTCACTGACGTCAAGAGCTACGGTCTTGCATCGGCGAGTGGCGGCCGCGATCGCTATTGGTGTCTGATCGTCGGCCGTTAAAATGTCGCTCGCGAAGACGTGATGTTATGCTGTGTTTATGGGTAGTGCTTTGCGTCCGCAGAAATGGTCAAAAAGTTGTCCGCTGCAGTGCGTCGAAAGCGCTGTTAACAGGGGTTTCGAGTTCAACCCATCACATTTCAGACGTAAAATTGTTGACGCCGAGAGCGATCATGTGTCGCAAAAGCTTAGCGTTCCGGCCACCGCAGTTTCATTAAACCGTCTCGCCGTTGCCACGATGCGCCGCTACTCAGCGACACAGACAGGGGAAGAAAAAGGAAGCCGTGACATGCACCTTCATCACTACAAGGCGAAACTCTCCCGCGCCTTCACCGCTCCCACGCGCTGTCCTCACTGCGGTGACCTGATGGTCGCTCCGGTCTCATCCGAATTCGTCGAGGGCGGCGAAATCCGCCATCACTGGGAGTGCGATTCCTGCGGCGAGCTCTCCAACACGTCGATTCCCGGCGCCTTTTACTAGGCAGCACTTCTGTACATTTGGAATAGGCGTTAGGGTGCGGTGTTGGCACGCATGAGTGCACACCAGCACTCCACGGAGGACTCATATGAAAACTACGATTTTGCGGTCCGCCTTGGCCGCCCTCGCCTGCACTGCCGCCCTTGCGATCGCCGGCCCGTCCCTGGCCGCGAATGTCAACCTCAAGGCCGATTTGAAAGCTTCGAGCGAGGTCCCGCCGACTGATAGCAAGGGGACCGGTTCGGTGACCGCGACTTATGATACTGCCAGCAAGAAATTGTCCTGGAAGGGCGACGTTTCCGGCCTCAGTGGACCGGCGACCGCTGCGCATTTCCATTCCGGCGAACCCGGGAAGAACGGCGGGGTCGTGGTGCCAATTGCTGGCGCTGACAAGGGCTCGTTCGAGGGCTCGGCGACCCTGACAGATGCTCAGGCGGACGAACTGCTGGGCGGTAAATGGTACGTCAACGTTCACACCGCGGCCAACAAAGGCGGCGAAGTCCGTGGCCAGGTGACCAAATAATCGCCGATCAGATCCTGCAGTCGATCGAAAAATCCGCCGGTATTCCGGCGGATTTTTCTATGCGGAAACATGCTTTGCGTCGGGCGTTTCAGGTTTTATGGTCCTGATCGGTCGTTCCAAGTGAAGTGAGGTTATTCCATGGCTCGTACGAATGGCGGTTCCGCCCCCTTTCTCATTTCCGGCGGAGGCATCGGCGGGCTCATTACGGCTTACGCACTCGCCCATCAAGGCTTTCCGGTTAGGGTCTTCGAACAGGCACCGGAATTCCGCGAGGTTGGAGCCGGAATTCAGCTTGGACCCAATATCTTTCGGGTCCTCGAGAAGGTCGGACTGAAGGATGCGGTCCTTGCCGACGCCCATCGGCCGCCGGCCCAGGAAATGCGCGACGCGCTGACGGGCAAGCTGATCACAAATGTCCCCCTTGGCGACGCGTTCATAAAAAAGTTCGGGCAGCCTTATGGCGTCACCCATCGCGCCGACATTCACGGCACGTTCCTGAAGGCATGTCAGAGTAGTAACCTCATCACGCTCGAAACCAGCCGGCGCGTGGATTCGTTCAAGGACCACGGCGGCTACGCCTCTGTCACACTCGACAACGGTGAAACCATCGAAGGCCGGGCCCTTATCGGCTGCGACGGAATGTGGTCCAATATCCGTGAAAGTATCGTCGGTGACGGCAAGCCGCGCGTATCCGGTCACATCGCCTACCGTGCCGTTCTCAAGCGCGAAGATGTTCCCAAAGACCTCTGGCGCCCGGACGTCGTACTCTGGGCTGGGCCGAGGACCCATTTCGTCCATTATCCCTTGCGCCGCGGCGAACTGTACAATCTCGTCGCCGTCTTCCACTCAGATCACTACGAGGAAGGCTGGAACGCGGAAGGCAGCAAGGATGTCATGTGGCAACACTTCAAAATGCAGGTGCCGCAGGTCCTGCGCATGCTTGAGCGTATCGAGACCTGGCGCATGTGGGTGTTATGCGACCGCGAACCTGTGAAGAACTGGACATCCGGCCGCATTACGCTGCTGGGCGATGCGGCGCATCCGATGCTGCAATATCTCGCACAAGGCGCCTGCATGGCGACCGAAGACGCAATTATCCTTGCAGACAAAGTGGCAGCCTCTCCTGACGACCCGGCAAAGGCGTTCCACGCCTATCAACAGGAACGCTACCTCCGCACAGCCCGCACGCAGATCATGGCGCGAGTTTATGGTGAATTCTATCACGCGCGCGGTGTTACAGCGGAGCTGCGTGAGCTCGCGCTTTCTCCCCGCACACCGGAGGAAACATACGACAGCATCGCTTGGCTCTATGGTGGCCCCTGACCGAACTGCGTCAGCGTGCGGAATTACGAAATCTGAGATTGCGACGGGATAATTGGCTGACGGACGTGCAGCCCATCAGTCTCATGTCGCGCTCGAGTTCAAACCGCATCAGCCCCAAAGCACGCTCGACGCCGGCTTCGCCTGCCGCGGCGAGCGCAAAGAGATAATAGCGTCCCGCCCCCACCGCTTTCGCGCCAAGCGACAAGGCCTTGAGCACGTGCGATCCGCGATGAACTCCGCCATCGACGAGCACGTCGATCCTGTCACCGACGGCGTCGACGATTTCCGCGAGCTGATCAAAGCCGCTTCGCGACCCGTCGAGCTGGCGGCCGCCATGATTGGAAACAATGATACCTGCACAGCCAATATCGACGGCCTTTTTGGCGTCCTCGACGCTCATGATGCCTTTGAGGCAGAACTTGCCGTTCCACTGCTTGACCATTTCAGCTACGTCAGCCCAGGTCATCGACGGGTCCAGCATGTTGGTGAAGTAACCACTGATGGATGTCGTACCGCCACCCATGTCGACATGCTCGTCCAGCTGAGGCAACCGGAACCTCTCGTGCGTGAAATAATTCAGCGCCCACCCGGGCTTGATGGCGAACTGCAGCATACCCGCAAGCGTCAGCCGGAACGGAATTGAGAACCCGGTCCGCAAGTCGCGCTCGCGATTGCCGCCGGTGATTGAGTTGACTGTCAACATCATGATCTTGACGCCGGCTGTCTGTGCGCGGTCCATCATCGCCTTGTTCAGACCGCGATCCTTGTGAAAGTAGAATTGATAGACCTGCGGAAACGAGAAATTCGACGCAATCTCTTCCAGGCTCACCGTTCCGAGTGACGAGACACCGAACATTGTGCCGAATTTGTTGACGGCACGCGCGACGGCGCGCTCACCGTCATGGTGAAACAATCGCTGCAATGCGGTCGGCGAACAATAAAAGGGCATCGCCAACTTCTGGCCCATGACGGTGACCGAAAGATCGACTTCCGCCACGCCCGTTAGGACGCTTGGGACCAGGTCGCAGTCCTCGAATGCCTGCGTGTTCCGCCGGTAGGTTGTTTCGTCGTCGGCAGCGCCATCGATGTAGTCGAAGATCGGGCCCGGCAGCCTGCGCCGGGCCAGTTCCCTGAAGTCGTGATAGTTGCAACATTGCGAAAGCCGCATGCTGCCTCCTGTCACGCCGCCTGCGCGCGTGGATGTGCTGCTGGCTGATCGAGGTTCGCATTCCACGCGTCGTAACCGTAAAGCCAGCTGGTATCGCCATCGCCTTCGCGCATCCAGGTATTGGCGCTGGAAATTGCCTGAACCACTGATGTGCGCGGTTTGCGGTGGGCTTCGTAACGCCTGAAGGCCCCCTCGATGTCTTCGCCTTTCACCGCGTCGAGGCACCGCGCGAGGATGGCTGCATCTTCGATCGATGTCGCGGCACCCTGTGCCATGTAGGGAGTCATCGGATGTGCGGCATCGCCAAGCAACACGACCCGGCCATCGCTCCAGCGGCGCAAGGGCTCGCGCTCAAGGATCGCCCATTTATGGCAGTCCGGGCACGCGTGCAGCACGCTGCGGACATCCTGATGAAAATCATCATAGGCCGCGCGTAATTCCCTCACGTCACCCTTGGCCGACCATGACTCGCGCGTGAGCCATTCAGCTGGTTCGGGCACACTGGTGACGAAATAGACCTCGCTTTTTGCTTTGGTCGTGAAATAGATGACGATGTGACGATCGGTGCCCCACCATTTCGTGCGCGAGCGGCCGATATCGAACCCACCCATCAAGCTCGACGGAAACACGGCACGATAGGCAATACGACCTTTGTGGATCGGTTCGTCCGGCCCGACCACGATGTCACGTACGACCGAATGCACGCCGTCTGCGCCGACAACCGCATCCGCGGTCGCAGATGTGCCATCCTCGAAATGCAGGGTGACTTGCCCGCGCGCCTGGTCCAGACCACTCAGCTTCTTCCCTAGGTGCACGATGTCCCGTGGAACCGCCGAGGCGAGCGCGTCGTGCAGCTCGGCACGATGCATGCAGAGATAGGGCGCATTGTAGAGGCTTTCGGGCATGGGCAATTCGCGGGTCATTTCCCCGCTATAGCCGTCGCGGTTGAGGTGGGAGTAAGGGGCAAACGACGTCTTACGAAGCTGCTCCTCGATCCCGATACCTCGCAGGACCTTCATGGAATTCGGCATCATCTGGATGCCGGCACCGATGCGGGCAAAACGCGCCGCCTGCTCGTAGACCTGAACGTCGATCCCTACTCGCCGCAGCGTTGCCGCTACTGCCAGACCGCCCATACCGGCGCCCACAACGGCGACCGAAAGTTTCTTATTGCTCATTTTCGTTCCTGACTTAGCGGATGTTGGCGTTCCGCGATTGCGCCGCGCAGCACTATATAAAGTACGGCGGCATTGAGAACATGCCAAAGGAAATGTGTACCGACCGGCCAGCGGGCGCAGATGTCAAGATCGATGATACGGAAAATCAGCGAAACAATGAAAAGACCCGCTGCGACGAGCATGGCCTGCCCGGCACCGTGTCCGCGCAAAACCCAGCCAAAACCAATCAAGGCGGCGAGCGCCGGAAGATACCCGGACGAGCCGTTGAGCACCTCGCGCGGCACGTAAGACGCAAGAGCGAGCGAAAGCGCGATAAACCCGACCAGCGACGAAAGCGAAACCGACCAGGACAACACCAGGAACCTGCGCAGCGTCAGCAGGAAATACCCGTAGATGAAAACGCCAATCGGCGTCACGTCGAGCAACATGGCGCCTCGCGTCGCAATCGTATGAAACGCAAACGATCCGAGGCCAACAACCGCCACGACCAGAATCAGCGCCAGGATAATTGGATCGTTCCTCCCCTCACGCCGCCAGAGATCGAGGGCCGCATAGGCTGCGATCAGAAAGGCAATGTTGCTCAGCGCGTTCAGCGGCTCAGCCCAGAACGAAGGCGTCACCCGCTCGCAATAAAGGTCAATCGGCGTAGACCACATTTCGTGCAACGGGCCCGGATTGCGAATCCGAGCCCGCCTTCAACGGTACCTGTTCTGGCTATTTTCGCGGGATGCCCGCCTTATCGACAACCTCGTTCCATTTCTTGATGTCCGCGGTCAAACGCGCCAATGCCTCCTCCGGCGTGCTTGCCTTTGCGATAACTCCGACCTTTCCAAGTTGCTCCTGTACGTCAGCCATGGCGAGGACTTCGCGCATGGCCTTGTTCATCGTGTCGATGACCTCCTTAGGCGTGTCCTTGGGGACTCCGACGCCGTTCCAGGAGATCACCTCGTAACCTTTCACGCCTGCCTGATCGGCTGTCGGCACGCCGGGAAGAAGCGGCGATGGTTGCGGGCTTGAGCTCGCCAGAATGCGCAGCTTCTTGTCTGCAACCTGTCCAGCCACCGCCGGCGGGAAGTCGATCATGAGCTGAACGTCGTTGCGCAGCAGCGCCACCACAATGTCCGGCGAATTCTTGTAAGGGACAATCTGGATGTTGAGACCGGTGAGCGATTTGAACAGTTCGGCACCGAGATTCTGCGTGCTGCCGACTGCAATCGTGCCGATATTCATTTTTCCAGGGTTGTCTTTCGCTGCCTTGATGAGATCGGCAAGCGTCTTGTATTCCGACTGGTCATTGACCACGAACACAAGGTCGAAAGTGCCCGCCATCGAAACCATGGCAAAGTCTTTCACCGGATCAAAGGGCAGGCTCTGGAATGTTGCGACACTGATGGCAGCGCCGTTGGTAACCCAGGCCATTGTGTAGCCGTCGGCTGGCGCCGTGATCACCGCGCGCGCCGCAGCGATGCCGCCAGGGCCGGGCATGTTCTCCACCACGACGCGCTGGTTGAGTTTCTGGCTGAGTTTGTCGGCGAGAATTCGCGCCGTGACATCGGCCACGCCGCCGGCACCAAAAGGCAGGACGAACTTGATCGGTTTCTCCGGCCACGCCGCCTGAGCCTGTGGCGCCAGTGCGACGATGATCGCCACGAGCCCTAGCCACGCGGTTCGGCGCGCGATCATTTCAACAAGCCTCCTGGCCATTGTGCATCTCCTCCACCTTCGTTTTGTTGTTATTCAATCAAACCCATAAAGCCGCGTCGGATTGTCCACCAGCAGGCGCTTCTGCACCAGCGGCTCGGGCGCGAATTTCGGCACCAGATCGACGAGATCGGCCTCGTCTGCTTCATGCGTTGCATTCGGGTGCGGAAAATCGGTGCCCCAGAGCACGCGGTCCGGCGTCGCCTCGACCAGTGCGTGCGCAATGGGCACCGCCGCCGTGTAAGGCGGCATCGAAATGCGCTCAGATCCACAGACCTTGACCCAGCAATTTTCGAGGCGCGAAAGCTCAATCAAGGCGCGCAACGCAGGCTGATCGACACCGGCCGCCGACGGCACCCGACCCATGTGATCGACGACGAAGGGCAAGGGCAATTTGCGCATCATTTCGGACAGCGGAATGATGTCGGGCGCGTCGAGGTGTAAAACGACGTGCCAGCCACGTCCCTTGATGCGATCGATCACGCGATTGAAAACCGCAAGGTCGGGCGCGCCGCCGAGATGCTTCACGAAATTGAAGCGCACCCCCCGCACGCCGCCACGGTCGAGAGCGTCAAAATCTTTGTCGCTGAAGTCATCATCGACGATCGCAACGCCACGGTAGCGCCGTGGGTCGGAGGCAATGCAGTCGAGCATCGCGGCATTGTCGGTGCCATGGCAGCTCGCCTGTACAATTACCGCGCGATCGATTCCAAGATGCGCGTGTAGTGCCGCCAGCATCTCTTTCGGAGCGTCGGCCGGTGTGTAACGTCGATTCGGCGCATAGGGAAATATGGCCCCTGGCCCGAACACGTGGCAATGCGCATCACAACTGCCTGCCGGCAGTCTGAAGTTCGGTTTACGGCGATGGGTCAGAAACTCAGGCTTGATGTTCATGGGGTGGCTTTAGCGAAGCGCCACGTTTCATACAACCCGTCAAAGCGCAGGGAGATCGCCAAGCTCCCACCCCTCCATGATGTATTCGCGGAACGCCGCAAATCGTCGAGCGACAATTGCCGTGCGCATACCGGCCATCAGCGTCTGGTAGTAGGCGAGATTGATGGTTGAAAGGAGCACCGCGCCAAGTATCTCGTTGGCCTTGGTCAAATGATGCAGATAGGCCCGCGAGTATGTACGCGCCACCGGATGAGGACTCTCGGCATCGAGCGGGCGCGGGTCGCTGCTGTGCCGCGCATTGGCAAGATTAATGGCGCCATGCCGGGTAAAGGCCATGCCATGGCGACCATTGCGCGTCGGCAAAACGCAGTCGAACATATCAATGCCTCGCGCCACGGCCTCAAGCAGATCGTGCGGCGTTCCGACACCCATCAAATATCGCGGTCGGTCGGCGGGAAGTATCGGCGTTGTTTCGGCGACGATCCGCAACATGACCTCTTGGGGTTCCCCAACCGCAAGGCCACCAATAGCGTAACCCTGGAAATCCATGTCAGTCAGCGCTCGGGCGCTGTTCGCGCGCAAAGTCGGATCATCGCCGCCCTGGATAATCCCGAACAGTGCGTGACCCTCACGCGCCGTGACTTCGAAGGCTCGCTTGCTGCGCTCGGCCCAGCGCAGTGACAACTGCATCGCCCGGTCAATTTCCTGTCGCGACGCCGGCAACCGGAGGCATTCGTCGAGCTGCATCGCAATGTCC
Source organism: uncultured Alphaproteobacteria bacterium (assembly GCA_963751535.1). GTDB lineage: Bacteria > Pseudomonadota > Alphaproteobacteria > Rhizobiales > Xanthobacteraceae > Pseudolabrys. The sequence continues at coordinate 264,080 of CAVVUW010000003.1, read as the reverse complement.
GCCCCGAGCAGAATCTGGATCTCGATCGCGCGCTCGGGCGTGAGCTCGATCATGGCTCCATCGAGGTGCGAGCGAAACGTCACGGCGCGCTCATCAACTTTGCGGAGTTCGGAGAGCGACATGACCTGGAAGCCGCCGGAATCGGTGAGGATCGGCAGCCTCCAGTTCATGAATTTATGCAGCCCGCCAAGCGCGGCGATACGCTCGGCACCGGGCCGCAACATCAGATGATAGGTGTTGCCCAGCACTATCTCGGCGCCTGTATCGCGCACATCGTCCGGCGACAGCCCTTTTACCGTCCCTTGCGTGCCGACTGGCATGAAAGCTGGTGTCTGTACCCTGCCGTGCGGCGTAACGAACTCGCCACGGCGGGCGGCGCCATCGGTTGAAATCAAACTGAAGGAAAAGGGTCCAGGCATGACGGTTCACGTCTGAGGATACAGCAGACACGCGTCGCCGTAGGAATAGAAGCGATAGCCGGACCGGATTGCGTGAGCGTAGGCCCGCTTCATGGCGTCAAGCCCGCTGAAGGCTGAAACCAGCATGAATAAGGTCGAGCGCGGTAGGTGAAAATTGGTCAGCATCAGGTCGACCGCGCGGAATTCATATCCCGGCGTGATGAAGATCGAAGTCTCCCCGGTAAAGGTCCCAAGGCGACCGTCTTTGCCGGCGGCGCTCTCAAGTAGGCGCAGAGCTGTCGAACCGACTGCCACGATCCGTCCGCCCCGCGACCGCACCGTGTTAAGCGCGGACGCCGTCTCCGCCGATACGGTACCAAATTCCGCGTGCATCTTATGGCCCGAAGTATCATCCGCCTTAACCGGCAAAAACGTGCCAGCGCCGACATGCAACGTAACTGCCTGCAGACCGATGCCGCGGTCCCTGAGCCGCTCTACGAGGCCCTCCGTGAAATGCAGGCCAGCCGTCGGTGCGGCCACGGAGCCCTCCTCGTGCGCAAAAACGGTCTGGTAGTCAGTCCGGTCCTTCTCGTCCGGTTCCCGGCGGGAAGCGATATATGGCGGTAACGGCATTTCGCCGCGTTCGGCGATCGCTTGGTCAAGAATCGGGCCATGAAAAGCGAATGAAAGAGTTATCTCCCCTCCCTTATCCTTTTCTGAAACTTGAGCGTCGAGCTGGCCCAGGAAGCAAACTTTTCCTTCCGTCCCGAACCGCACGACATCGCCCACAGCAAGCTTCTTGGCCGGTTTCACGAATGCCCGCCAGCGCGAACCGTCCAGGCGTCTGTGCAATGTCGCTTCGATCGCAGGTTCGCTGTGGCCCCGTCCGACCCGGCGCCCGGACAGGCGCGCCGCGATGACCCGGCTGTCATTGACCACCAAGCAGTCGCCGGGCTGTAGCAGGTCCGGCAACTCCGCAATCGTTCGATCCTGCAGCTCCGAAACGCCCCGCGGCTGCACAACTAGGAGCCGCGCCATATCGCGCGGCGTCGCAGGCCGAAGCGCAATAAGGTCAGCTGGCAATTCGAAATCAAAGAGTTCGGTTTTCATGACAGTCCTGCGTCATGCCCGGCCTTGGGCCGGGCATGCAAGGCTTGCGTTCGAAGTCTGCGTTCATTGCGAGTGTCAAAGACGGCGAAGGCCGGGACAAGCCCGGCCACCGCACCACTCTATTGCCCAGTCACGCGAAATTTACGCGCCCATCGTCGCCTTGACGATCTTGTCCGGATCGTTAACCGGCTCGCCGCGCTTGATCTTGTCGACGTTCTCCATGCCCTCGATCACCTTGCCCCAGGCCGTGTATTGCTTGTCGAGGAAGCGCGCGTCGTCAAAGCAGATGAAAAACTGGCTATCCCCGGAATCTGGATTGGAGGCTCGCGCCATCGAAACGGTCCCGCGTACGTGCGGCTCGGCATTGAACTCGGCCTTGAGCTTCTTGCCCGATCCACCGGTGCCAGTTCCGTGCGGACAGCCTGTCTGCGCCATGAAACCGTCGATCACACGGTGAAACACGATGCCGTCGTAAAAGCCGTCTTTCACCAGTTCCTTGATGCGGGCAACGTGGCCGGGTGCAAGGTCCGGTCGCATCTCGATCACGACTTTGCCCTTCGTCGTTTCCAGCGTCAGCGTATCCTCAGGCTTGGCCATCACAATTCCTCTCACAACTGACAATACAGACCGTCCAAGCGCCTCAGCGCTCGATCGTTGCTTTCTTTATATAGTCCATGCGCGGAAAATCCTTGCCAAGATATGCATTGCCCTCGCTTTGAAGGCGGCTCTGATCCGGGCCGCGGCCGCGCGGCGCGCCCTCGCCATACTCGGCGTTGAGCGAATCCACGACGTTCATTCCTGACACAACCTTGCCGAACGGCGCGAAGCCTGACTGGTCGAGCCGTGAATTGTCGGCAAAGTTGATGAAGACCTGGCTCGTGCGGGTGTTGGGACCGGCCATCGCGAAGGTGACCATGCCGCGCGTATTGCTCTGCGTCACAGGATCATCGGCAATCTGTGCGGTGCGCCAATTCGCCATGATCGCCGGATCGCCATTGATGCCGAATTGCACCATGAATCCGGAAATCACGCGAAAGAAGCGGACATTGTCATAAAAGCCGTTTTTCACCAGATTGTAGAAGCGATCGGCACCCTTCGGTGCCCAGGCCCGCGTCACTTCGACGACGAATGGACCTTTGGTGGTATCGAACCGCACTTTATATGTCGCTGGCGCCTGCTCACGCAGCGCCGTGGGATTAGAGAGTGGCGATTGCGCCACCGCGGAAGTCGCGAACAGAGTAAAGGCGACAGCGAGCGCAGAAAACCATCGGTTGGTCATTAATTTCCCCATTGAAAAGACGACGCGTCAGCGAGCGAATTTCTTCTTCAGACGCGCAGCGACGGGGCCCGGCACGAAGGCCGATACGTCGCCGCCCATGCCGGCGATTTGCCGGACCAATGTGGCGGTGATCGGGCGCACGATCGGCGAAGCGGGCAAGAAGACGGTCTGCACGTCGGGCGCCATCGTCCCGTTCATGCCCGCCATCTGCATTTCATAGTCGAGATCGGTACCATCGCGCAGGCCGCGGATCAGCATGGTCGCCCCGGCCTTGTGCGCGGTCTGAACCACCAGATCCGCGAAAGTGATGCTCGCCAGTTCGCATTTGGCTTCGCGCGCGAGCGGGCCGCAAGTTTCCTGCACCATAGCCAGCCGCTCGTCAGCGGAAAACAATGGCGCCTTGCCGGGATGTATCCCGATAGCGATAACCAGTCGGTCGGCAAGTCGCACGGCCTGGCGCACCACGTCGAGATGGCCGTTGGTGACCGGGTCGAAAGACCCCGCATAGAGGGCAGTTCTCGGCATAAATCGGGGTCTAACCCGCCCCCGGATGCCCCGCAAGGCCACGCCCTTGATGCTTTGAACCTTTTCCCCGTTTGCCGCGACCAATGCTCACAAGGCCAATTCCGGCTACGGGGGGCAACATGCTGAAACCAATCGTCGCGATCGCGGCCGCTGCGATCATCGCCGCCGCTTTTCAGCGTCATCTCGGCCCCGGCTGCCGATGTAGCTGCAAGCCCTCTCCCCCAACCTTCTGTTGACGCGACCACGAGATGCAAAGAGCGGCCCTGGCCCTACCTCCATTGCGTGGGCACCGAATTCGGCAACCCAAATATCCGGCTGATTGCGGTCACCAGTTCGACCCGGTAGCGCTTACCCGCCTTCCGCTTCGGCGCTAGGCTCGCCTCGGCTGTCTGCCGAGGGAAAGCGATTGGGCCGGGTCGTCCTCGCCGTTGCGACGCTGCTGATTTGGGCGACTTGCGCTTTTGCGCAGGACTACCCGAACCGGCCGATCCGCATCATCGTGCCGACACCCGCGGGCGGCCCGGTCGATGTCATGGCCCGGGTCTTGGCCAATGCCCTGCCAGCGGTGCTCGGCCAAAATGTCTTCATCGAAAACAAGCCCGGTGCCGGGAATACCATAGGGTCCCGTCAGGCGGCCGCTGCCGATCCCGACGGCTACACGCTCATGGTTTCGGCCGCGAGCGGTCTCATCATGAGCCCGATGATCGTCAAGAACGCGGGCTATGACGCCTCGAGCTTCGCACCGATCGCCCTGGTCGCCGAAACACCGCAGGTACTGGTGATCAACCCTCAGCTCTCGTTCAAATCGGTTGCAGAATTGGTTGCCTATGCCCGGGCCAATCCCGGAAAACTCAATTATTCGACCGGCGGCATCGGCACATTGCCGCACCTCAATGCCGAACTGTTCAAGTCGGTGAGCGGCGCGAATATCCTGCACGTTCCCTACAAAGGCGGGGGCCCTTCCCTCACCGCCGTCGTGGCCGGCGAGGTCCAGATGACCTTCGACACCGTGAGCACGTCGCTCCAGCTAATCCAGGACGGGAAATTGCGCGCCCTTGCCATTGTTGGGCCGAAACGCGCGCCGGAATTGCCCGATGTTCCGGCCATGCCCGAAATCGGATTCCCTGCGGTTACCAGCGGCGCCTGGACCGCTTTGATGGCCCCGCATGACACGCCGCCCGCGGTCATCGCAAAGCTCAACGCCGCGACCAACGCGGCGCTCAACGGCGAGCCGATGAAAGCGGCCCTGGCAAAGCTCGGCGCCGAGCCTCGGGGCGGCACGCCGCAAGACCTTGCCGATCACATCCAGCGCGAGATCACCAAATGGAAACCGCTCGTGGCCACACTGAATCTGAAGGCAGATTGAGCGTGGCAAAACGCAGCGAAAAATGCGCAGCGATACGCACGCTATGTCGTTCTTGGGAATTCTGATCTCCCCGTGCGTTGCCATCGCTCAAATTGCACCGAGCGCGTCAGAACTTGCGACCTATAGCGGCTTGCACGCCGCCGCCGCCAAAGGCGATACGACCGAAATCGAACGACTGGTCAAAGCGGGATCGCCGATCGATGCACGCGACAGCCGCGCGCGCACACCGCTGCATGTTGCAGTTTACATGCGCCGGCCTGACACCGCGCGCACTTTGATGCGGCTTGGCGCCGATCCCAATGCTTTCGAGTCACAACAATACGATATCGTCACGATCGCCGCGGTCGCCAACGACGTACCGATGCTGAAACTTGCGCTCGAAGGTGGATGCAAAGCCACCAACGTGACCAGCCCCTATCAAGGGACCGCGCTGATCGCCGCCGCGCATCTCGGCCACGATGAAGTCGTGCGCACGCTCATCGCCGCCAAAGCTCCGCTCGATCACGTCAACAATCTCGGATGGACCGCGCTGATCGAATCGATTGTGCTCGGCGACGGCGGAAAGCGTCACATCGCCACACTCAAAGCACTTGTCGACGCGGGCGCCAATGTCAACCTTCCCGATCGTTCCGGCGAAACGCCGCTCGCGCTCGCCAAGAAGCGTGGCTTCAGCGAGATGGCAAAGATTCTTGAGAACGCCCGTGCGCGCTGATACGAAGCCACGCTGCCAGTTCGCATGAATGCCGCGTCCGTCTCAGTGCTCAGGGCCGCACAGACTGAGGTCGCGTTCCGCACAAAAGACATTGCTGTAGAGATTGGCGATCCACTGCCGGCCGCTCGACGTAATATTGAGGTAACGAATCGCGCTCTGGATATGCGGCGATATGCTGCCCCAATAGAACTTGGGATAAAGATCGGTCAGATCGGCTGGCGAAGTGTACCCAAGCTGTTTGTTCATTCCGACTTCTTCGAACTCGCAAAAGAGCGCATTGGCCTTGCGCAGATAATGTGGGTCGCCCAGTTGACCGATCAGATCGGCCGCGCGCACGAGTTCGCCCTCCTCGCTGTCGATATCCCCCGCGCCGGGTGGCGAGGGAAAGCGTGTAAATTCGATGGCATTTGCAATTCGGGCGGCATCGAGGGTTTTGATCGAGCCAAAGCGATGCATCACGAAGAGCTTTGACCGATCGACGTGATATGGCAGCAGCGCGGCGTCGGAGGAGCCTCGCGGTAGCTTCGCCTTGTTGCCTTCGGCGTCAATGATGTAGCCGTCTTCGTCGTCCCCCTTCAGAATTCCGCGAACGTATCCAATGTCGTGAAATAGGCACGCAATGATGACGTGCGCGAAATCGCTCGCAGATGTCTCGATCAAGAGCCTTCGCCCCCTCAGAATATCGTAGGCGACGAGAGTAACCAGCAACGTGTGCTCGACGTTGTGATAGAGCGCGTCGCTGTTGCCGATACAATCGATGGCAAGCCTGGCAGCCGACTGAACGCGTTCTATCGCTGCTGGATCCGTCGAGCCGAAACGGCGGGACAGGTGATTGGCAAGGTGAGACCCCAAGGCCTCGGCCGCAAGTTCGGGAATGGTGATCATGGCATCCCCCGTGGCCCTTAGACTTTGAACGAGTATTTTTGCTCTTTTTCGCCCCGACGTCGACTGCGTTTTGCCGTCGGAAGACAATGTTGTGACCAAAGTTAGTTATGTGTAGCCGCATCTTTTGAGACAAAAGCAGTTTATGGATCCGACTCCGCGGTCAGTGCCTACGAGCTTGATCCTCATCGCACCACCGATTGGTGAAATAAACATCAGTAGTTTGGCCCGAACGAAGTAGCCGCCGTGGCTTGGCGGCTGGTTTAAGCGGCGTTGAACAAACGGTCTGGCAAAAAAATTGCGCCGGTGGAGGGGAACCACCGGCGCACTCCGAACAGAAACGCAAAGGGACTTAGCTTAACGAATCAGCGTAACCGCTCCCCGCGGGATAGGTATTATACCAAGGTCACCTATCCCCATTCCAAAGGTATCGAGGACATGGATGAGGCGTAAAACCAGCTCGTCAGTTTTTCTGCGCGCCTTGTCGTGAGACGGTCGCGGTGAAAACGTAGCCATCACCGTGCACTGACTTCAGCAATTTAGGTTTTTTCGGATCGGCCTCGAGCTTTTTGCGCAGACGAGAGATCTGTGCATCGACGGTCCGCTCGTAGGCGTGCCACCCCGCCCCGTGAGTCACATCCATCAACTGCTGACGGCTGAGAACCCGCCCGGCATTTTTCAGGAAGGCCGACAAGAGCTTGAATTCGCCGCCGGTCAGCGGCACCTCAGAGCCGTCCACTGCAATCAGCTGGCGGCGCTCAAGTATGACTTTCCACCCTTCAAACGACAGCGTTTCATAAGCCTGCTCGCAACCGGCACTCTCTCGCTTCGTCGGCTGGAAAGAGCGCAACGCTTTCCTGGCGCGCGCCAGGACTTCGCGCAGATGAAACGGCTTGCATACATAGTCGTCGGCCCCGAGCTCGAGCCCGACAACTCTATCGACCGGATTTTTTCTTCCACTGATCACGATGATGCGGCTTCGCCCGCGCGCATGCAGTTCGCGCAACAGGTCAAGTCCGTCTTCGACGCCGAGATTAAGATCAAGCAGGATGAGATCGTAGCTGTCCTGCTCCAATCGCGACATCATGCCCGATCTCGAACTTGCTACTGCAGTTCGGAATCCGTTGTTGGAAAGATACCGCGACAGCATTCTGCAAATTGCGTCCTCATCGTCGACGATAAGAACGTGCGGCAAGTTCGAATTTTGCGTGGATGACGCAACGCTTACCATACTGTTTGCCCTTACCCGGTACAAAACTTGGCACAGAAAGATAACACACCCGCAACAAGTTTACGAAAATGTTCCTATCGCAGACGCGTCAAATAGGCCCGATAAAACCGGAACTTTGGTATTTAAATACGGGAAATAGCCGGAGGTATTCAACTACTGGTGTGTTTTTCTGATACCGTCGAACATCAAATTCCGCCCGTAAAACAAGCATTTTTCGTACATAGCCTGATGTTATTTTTTCTTTACGAAAGAAGCGTGATTTTTTGTTCGCAGATGTGACTGGCATCACAGACTGCGGGTATTGGTCGCAATATGTTTAACAAATACGGACTAGGTGTGCGGTCTGATATAAAGGGTTGCAATCCTGTCTCTCTATGCTGCCGAACGGATAGTAATTCCGGCGAGGACGACATGCTTAAGAGGACGGACAGCTGCGATACCACGACTTCGGAAGCGAAGTTGCGGAAGAAATCGCAGGTTGATTTGTTGCAAAAATCGAAAAAGCTGGCCACGGGTGAATTAGAAAAGTCTATTTTAAACTCGCCACCTTTCCCACACTGCTCAAACGAAGTGGACGCCAGGCGCCTCCAGCATCAGAAGATGGAAGCCGTCGGGCAACTTACCTCCGGCATCGTGCATGATTTCAAAAATCTGCTGACGATCATCAGCGGCAATCTGGAAATGCTGGCGCACGAACGGACGAAGACCCGCTCTCCACATGAGCAACGGAGCCTCGTCACCGAGGCCGTACGCGTCACGGATCTGATGGCCGAACTCGCCGGCAACCTGCTGGCGTTCGCACGTCAGGAAAAATTGGATCGTGCGCTCACCGATGTTGGCGAACTCGCGAACGCCACCAGCCGACTTCTGACACGCGTTCTTGGCAACGGAATATGCCTGAAAATAAAGGCTGAACCTGGCCTGCGTGCCCACATCAATGGGGCGCAGTTCCAGACCGCACTCATAAATCTCGCACTCAATGCGCGCGACGCCATGCCCGAGGGTGGGTGTGTCGCAGTACGCGTCGCGGACGCCATTGTTGATGCCGAGCAAGCACACGCGATGCGGGTGAAGCCCGGACGCTACGTCACAGTTTCCGTCAGCGATAGCGGCCGCGGCATGGCGAGCGAATCCCTCGGTCGAGCGTTCGAGCTCTTCTACACGACCAAGCCGGCCGGGACCGGCCTGGGACTTGTCGCGGTTCAGGAATTTGCGGCGAATGTCGGTGGCGCGGCCCGCATTCAAAGCGAGCTTGGACAGGGCACGTGCGCCGAGCTGTGGATCCCGCTCGATGAAAGCGAGACCGCAGTAAAGAGCAAAACCTCGCCCTCACTCGCGCCCTAAATACCACGCCCCTTGCGACCCACGAGGGTCGCATCAATTTCATAATGTGAACGGTTGACGGGTCACGGAATTGGCTACCGCCAATCCCGGCAGACCGACTTTCCTGTCCCGCTGAGCCAGCAGGCCCGCCGGTCACAATTTGTCAAATCTTGTCACTGGCCGACGAGAACTTCCGCAACATTGGGCGCCTAGCTTGCACGGTCCGGTGGTCTCATTGGTGTGTCGCTTTGCACGCCGGCGCCGCCTGCCGGATGTGAAGTCAACCCAATGTGGAGCAAGCCGCAGCAACATCGGTCTATTCGCTGACGTAGAAGATTGGCGGGTGTCTGATGAATTGCGGTGCGTCATCCACGGATTAGGAGATGCATCATGACAGAACACGTTATTCCTCCAAAGATCATCACGACGACAAAGACGATCTGCAGAAGCAGCTTCAGGCGCAGCTGCAGGGTCAGGCCGAATTGCAAGCTCAAGGCACAAGGCCAAGGCCAAGGCCAAGGCATCAGTGCGCAGAGCCAGCATCAAGACTCTTCGAACTGCAACCTGAACGGCAACGTAAACTGCGACAGCAATTCGAACGACAATTCGAATTGCAACTTCAACGCAAACGTCAACTACTAGTTCGACGTCAGTTTGCGTGGACGTGAAGGTCTCTGATCAGATCTGCGAATTGCCGCAGCAGGCCGCCATCGACATGAGCTGCCTGAAGATCGACATGCCGTGCAACGAAGGCATCGTCAATCTGATGCCGGAGAACATCTACCAGACCATCAATGGTACTGGTGAAGGCGCTAACAACGTGGTGTTCAACCTCGACCAGGTGAACAACCTCGTCAGCAACGGCTATGTGTCCGGCATCAGCAACGGCGACTGCGCGACCGTCAGCTGCCTGAGCGGCGGCAACACGATCGGCATTGGCAACGACTCGTATTTCGGCGGCGAGCTGGGATGGAAAAGTCGGGAGCGGCAACGGTGACGGCGCAGCTTTCACCCAGTCGCTCGACAGCGCCGGTTCGGTCGACGCGATCAGCCAGAGCATCGTCCTTGGCGCCAACGTCCAGCTGAACAACCTGACCTTCACGGGTCATGACAGCGTCGTTGCCGACCACGGCAGTTCCGCGCACCACGACAGCCCGGCGGGCTAAAGGCAATTGTTATAGACCCCGCGCGGGAAACCGCGCGGGCCCGAACCGAAGTCAGACCAATGTGGAGTTCGACCGCAAAAGCAACGGTTCACTTGCTGACGTAGAAGATCAGCGGGTGCCGAAACAATTGCGGTGTGTTCTCTACGAACATGAGAAGCACCAATGACACAAAAACCTCCTTATAATCCGTCCAGCCACGACGACGACCAGGATAAGAACAATCTTCTGAAGCAACTTGAAGCGCAGGCTCAGGCGCAAGGCGAACTGCAGGCTCAGGCACAAGGCCAAGGTCAGGGCGAGGGTCAGAGCTCAGATGCCAGACCCAGAGCTCCGACAACTGCAACGTCAACGGCAATCTGAATTGCAATACCAATGCTAATGACAATGCCAACTGCAACGTCAATGCGAACTACAACACCTCCTCCACGACCGTCTGCGTGGATGTAAAGGTGAACGATCAGATCAGTGAGTCGCCACAACAAGCGGCCATCGATATGAGCCACCTCGACATTTGTGCGCCGGGCAACCTGGGCATCATCAACCTGATGCCGGAGAACATCTACCAGACCATCAACGGTACTGGTGATGGCGCCAACAACGTGGTGTTCAACCTCGACCAGGTGAACAACCTCGTCAGCAATGGCCAGGTGTCCTGTGTCAGCAATGGCCTGGGCGCCACCGTTGAGAATCTGAGCGGCGGCAACACGATCGGCATCGGCAATCATGGCGGCGAGTGGGACGGCAGCGTCGGCAGCCACAATGGCGAAGGCGCGTCGTTCACCCAGTCGCTCGATAGCGCCGGTTCGGTCGACGCGATCAGCCAGAGCATCGTGCTCGGTGCCAATGTCCAGCTTAACAACCTGACCTTCACCGGTCATGACAGCGTTGTTGCCGACCACGGCAGCACCGCTCATCACGACACTCTCGCGCCAGTGGCAGGCTAGGTTTGAAATTGTTACAGACCCGCGCGGGAAACCGCGCGGGTCTGCTCTGAAAGGTCTCTGAGATTGAAGTCTCGCGGTCGATTAAGACTTCCCTCGGTCAACCGCGCTTTTTGTCCAGTTGGGGGTGCCTATGGTTCCGAGCGGCGTTGCCGAGATCGTCGAGCTGATTTGGCACTTCACCGGTCATCTCCGGCTTGATCCCGATGGCGTCGCAAGGGTTTCGCCAAACTATTACGGCGCCTATGGCCAGAATCCGCAGGACGATCCCTCGCCCGACGTAACGCTAAACCCTTTCAAACCGACTCCGAATGACCTCGACAGCGATGGGTCCCAAACACCGACCCTGGTCGGTCCCGATGAGTACAAATGGGTCATTCACATATCGCAGCGCGCGCACGATGGGCTGCCAAACCCGCACGAGCTGAAGCCGACGCATTTGCCATTCAAGCCGCCGATCTCTTCCACCGGCGGGCGACGGCGATGGCGGCGGCGGCGGCGGCGGCGGTTTCGGAGAGGTTCATCCGGTCATCAATCAGGAGATCGTGGATCTCCGCCAATTCAACGTCATGGAGAACAATGACAACGCGAGCATCGGTCCGACCGCGTTGCCGCTGCAGCCTTTCGACAGCGCGCCTGTGCTCGCAACGATGGAAGTCGACGCGCAGAAAGCCGTCCCGCTCGATCTCCTGCCGGACGAAGGCAACTCCATGTCTGTGCTCGAGTTCGTCAATGCTCGGGACGCAGATCCGACCGACACGCAAGCCGATGAAGCGCCATACGTCGTCAGTGACGGGCAAGTATGTAAACGGCGTAGTGCAAGACCCCGACAACCGATGTTCATCAACTCACGAATGACAAGATCACGGCTGCAGGCAATGCGCTCGATACCGGAATGGTGCAAGCGATTCCTGCAGGTGACTACTCAGACACTGCGATCCAGAACCTCTCTCTCGGTGGCAACGTCACCATCAACGACGCCACCCTCATCAGTGATTCCGGTCTTAGCGGCTCGATGCTCATTCTCGGCAACAGCTACCAGACTGAAGCGATATTCCAGACGAATGTTCTTTCACAGAGCGATCATTTCCAGGTTTCAAGCGGTGACGCCGGGATCAACTACATCCCGAATATCGTGCAGAACATTGCCGATATTTCCACGACAGGTGCCATGACGGGGCCGTGGACCGCTGCTGGGTCCGCTGAACTGGACAGTGCAGGTGCTGGACGGCTCGCTCTACGACGTCAAAGCCATGTCGCAGACGAACTACATCAGCGACAACGATATCGTTTCTCAGACCCAGTCGACTCGGATACAGCCTGATCCTCGCCGGCTCAAACGAGCAGGTGAACTCGGTCGATTTCCAAAGTCCGACAGGCCAATGGGATATGATCGTGGTTGAGGGCAGCTATCACCGCCTCGACATGATCAATCAGACCAACGTGGTTCTCGATATGAACCATGCGTCGCAGGATTGGGCGGGTTCGGGCGACGGGTCCGGCAGCCAAAGCATCACTGCGGGAAACAATACGGTCCTCAACGATGCCAGCATTATCTATTTCGGCGCGACCGGCAGCCTCGGCGTCACCGGCGAGATGGCCGAACTGGCCCAGGTGCTGGCGACCAACCAGGCACCGGATCCATCTTTGATTGCAAAAGCCTTCCCCGAATTGATGGGCACCGTTCACGTCCTTTACGTCACGGGCGACTATTACGACGTTAACTATCTTGCGCAGACCAATGTCATCTCAAATGCGGACGTTGCCGCACAGTTGCTCACAAGCAGCGGAACCGGCCAACAATCACTAACAACTGGCGGCAACACCTCGATCAACGCCGCGACCATCGTCGACGCCGGCAGTGTCACAACCCCATACGTGCAAGGGACAGCCTATAGCGACACCATCCTGATCCAGACCAACATCATTGCGACGGATTCGAAAGTCGTGACCAACGACCCGTCAAAACTCGCACCCGAAGTCATCGCTTTCACCGGCACTGACGCCACCGACCACTCCACGGATGCGCCGCAGGTCTACGCTCCTCCACCGCAGGACGTCACGCATAACAGCAGTGATGTCCTGTCGGGTACGCTCCATTGAGAGATTCGGTGGACCCCCTCTCACAAACCGAAGCAGCGTCTTCCCTGACGGACGGCCAGGAGGCCGGCGTCCGCTAATTCAGCTAACGGACACGCGAATGGCGCGAACGGCGCCAACGGGTCAAATGGCGGTTCTGCCAACGGCCATGCGAATGGGGCCAACGGTGCCAACGGGTCAAATGGCAACGGCAAGGCGAACGGATCAAACGGCAACGGCGGCGCGCCTAACGGCCAACAATCATCACCAGTCCTGCAGCAGCGCGTCGACAGCGACTTTCGCAACGTTCTCGGAAAAGGTCTTTCCGTATGCCGGCGTAACATTCTGACTGCCGGCATCTTCTCATTCTTCGTCAACGTTCTTCTGCTGGCGATGCCGATCTATCTGTTCCAGCTGTCAGATCGCGTCTACACGAGCCGTAGCACCGACACGCTGATCATGCTGTCGTTGGTCGTCGGTGGGGCAATTGTCGCGCACGTGTTCCTCGACATGATCCGGCGCTTCATATTGATGCGCGTTGCGGTCGAGACGGAGGCGAAACTGGGAGCACCGGTTCTCAGCGCGGCTGCCAAGGCCTCGCAGAACGGTTCAAACCGCGAATTTCAGTTGCTTGGCGATCTTCAGCATCTGCGTCACTTCATCACCGGGCCCGTTATCCTACTGATGATGGACGTACCTGTTGCCCCGGTTTACCTCGCCGCGACATTCCTTATTCATCCCGACCTCGGCTGGATCGTCGGCGGCACCGGCGCAATTTTGTTCATCATCGCCATCATCAACCAGAAGCTCACGGCGGTTCCCTACACGCAGGCAAACACGTTTGCGATGCGCGCCAATCTCGCGGCCGATGCGATGGCGCGCAATTCCCAGGTGATCAATGCCATGGGCATGATCCCCGAGGGCGTGCAGATCTGGGGCCGTGAAACGGCATCGTCCCTCAAGGCGCACCTCGTCGCGCAGGACCGCAACATTTACATGACGGGCCTGTCGAAGCTCGTTCGCCTCTTTACGCAAGTTGCAATCCTCGGCTGGGGCGCGCGCCTGGCGCTGAATGATCAAATCACCGGCGGAATGGTCATCGCCGCCTCGATTATCGGCAGCCGCGCACTGTCGCCGATCGAAGGCACGATCGAAGGTTGGCGCAGCTTCATCCAGGCCCGAGCGGCTTACGCCAGGATCAAGACACTGCTGGAAAATTCGCCGTTGAACTGGGAAAGGCTGCGGCTCCCAAGGCCACAGGGTCGCGTCACGGTCGAGCGCATTCTGTATGTGCCGCCACCGACAAAGAAGGTGATCCTCAACGGCATTTCCTTCGAGCTCGAGCCCGGGGAATCGCTGGCAATTGTCGGTGCTTCCGGTTCAGGAAAATCGACATTAGCGCGCATGCTGGTCGGCTCGATCATCCCAACCGCCGGCAACGTGCGCCTGGACCGCATGGACCTGCGCAACTGGGATCCACGTCAATTCGGTCAGAGCGTCGGTTATCTGCCTCAAGATGTGCAACTGTTCCCTGCATCGATCAAAGCTAACATCGCCCGCATGCGGGAAGATGTCACCGATGACATGATCTTCGATGCGGCCGAGCTTGCCGACGTGCACGAGATGATCTCGCATTTTGCGCATGGCTACGAGACTCAAGTGCTGATCGACGGCAGTCCGCTGTCGGGCGGCCAGAAACAGAGGATCGGTCTCGCGCGCGCATTTTTTGGCGATCCGCGTCTCGTGGTGCTTGACGAGCCAAATTCTAATCTCGACGCGCCCGGCGAGCTCGCGCTCGCCAACGCGCTCAGTCGTGCGAAGAGGCGAAATATCACCGTAATCGCGATCACCCAGCGACCGGCATTGCTGCAAAGCGCAGACAAAATCATGGTCATCAAGGAAGGCACCGCTCAGGCGATCGGAAAACGCGATGACATCATTCCACTGTTGGCCGCTAATGGAGCGGGCAAATCGCCGGTGACGACCGCTTCTGGGACGGTCCAATGAAACTGGTCCCCGCCAAAGTAACAACCGCAAACGTGCCCGCAAGCGCGACGCCTCGATCGTGGTATGACGACATACCGCACAAAACGACAACCCATAAGGTGGGAGGCTATATTGCCGTCGCGCTGACGGTGTTGGGCTTCGGGCTTTGGGCGAACACAGCGCTGATATCGGGAGCCATCGTCGCAACCGGTCTTTTCGTGACGACCGGCCAGAACAAGACGATCCAGCATCTCGAAGGCGGCGTGATCAAGGATATTCTCGTTCGAGAAGGCGACATCGTCGAACCCGGGCAAGTTCTCGTTCGGCTCGACGATACGACCCCTCGCGCCGAGCTGCGCCGACTGGCGCTTCGCAACGCCCTCAACACAGCCAAGGTGGCACGCTACACGGCAGAAATTCAGGGCGATGCCGAGGTCGACGTTCCTACCGACCTTGTGCCGAAATCCGCCGGCATCGACATCCGAGATCTCGACGAGATCATCGACACGCAGAAGCTCGCCTTCGACGCACGTCGGAAAAACGTTCAGACGCAGATCGCAGCATTGAACGATTTCATCAACGCGTTGCAGACGCGAGTAGACGCAGGAGCCCTGCAGGAGGTGTCGACGAAGCAACAGGTCGATCTGATCCGTGAAGAATTTGCGAGCAAGAGCACGCTCCTTCCCGGCGGGTTGATCAAGAAATCCGAGCTGCTCGCGTTGCAGCGAACCGAAGCCAGTCTGATGGGAGAGATGGGCCGGCTGGGAGGCGACATCGGCGATGCAAAGGCGCGGATCGCCCGGACGAAAGAGGAAATTGCCGGCGTACGTGCCACAGCCATCAAAGATGCGGTCGAGCAATTGCACCAGGTCGGCGCCGATCTTGTCGACGTGCGCGAACGCATGCGCGCAGCCGAAGGCGTCCTCGGCCGGATCGAAATCAAGGCTCCCGTACGCGGGGCGGTCGTCAAACTTCGCTACCACACGGCCGGCGGCGTCATCGAACCGGGAAAGCCGGTCATGGAAATCGTCCCGCTCAGGGGCGACCTCGTCGTCGAAGCCCGCGTGCGATCGCGCGATATCGACCACGTCGAAGTCGGACAGCGGGCGGAAATCCGCCTGACCGCGCTCGACCAGCGCACCACGCCGATGGCACACGGCCACGTTATCTATGTATCGGCGGACGCGGTGCCTGACGATGCCAAACCGGGGCAGTCACCCGACTCCTATATTACGCGCGTACATGTCGATCAGATCGGCGCGAATCCCGAATCCAATTTCAGGCCTAAGCCTGGAATGCCGGCAGAAGTCTACATCCAGACCGGCGCGCGGACGTTTTTCCAGTATCTGATGAAGCCGGTTACCGACAGCATGAACCGCGCATTCCGCGAACACTAAACCGGGATCATTTCATTCGCGTTCAGGTAATCAGTCACATAGGTATCGAAATGTCTCGCCCAAATCGCGGCTCGCGCCTGCTGTTCAGGATCCTCCGGCCGGCCGGGATATAGGTCCGCACCGGCTTCCGATTGCAGCGCCTGGAAAAAGGACAGCGCATTGCGGCATCCCAATTCGAAACGCTCGTCGTGCGCTGCGCTAAGGGAACAGATTTCCTCGCCGATCAGTTCGCTGCTCATCCCGGTTATTGCCGCCCAAGATTTGCTTTGCACGTCGGCCAAAGCGTCATTGCCGAGCGACCGCGTGTACCATGATGCGGTAAGCGTAATCAGCATGCCAAGAAAGCCGACAAAGTAGGGCTCGAACCAGAGCGAATCCGGAATCTCGCGCGCGGCACGGCTTCGCTCGACGAAGGGCAGAATAGTCGCCACCGCCGATCGACGCGCCTGCCGTGACTTCAGAACCCTGAACATGGCGATATCCTAGCAGGAATTGCCCTGCTCGCATTCGTTCCCCGCTCCCGCTATGATCGCTGTTCCAAAGCGGGAAAGTGCATGTCGTCTCTGCCTCCAAAGCCGGACTTTGCGGCAATCGAGGCCGCAGCCCCCAAAGGTGGCGGGCGGCGCATGGTCACTTTGACCCTGATCGGCAACCTCGTCCACTGCTGGTCGAACAACGAAAGCCTGTTCATCTATATATTGATGCTGCTGATGGAGACCGACGAGGCCACCGCGGCGATCGTTTTCGCCACCCTCAACACAACTCGTGCGCGTATCGACCTGATCGAGCGTCTGGCCAAGATCAAGGTTGTCGACAAACAGGTGGAAAAGAAGCTCGATGACATCATCGAGCGATTTAACGACAGCACGCGCATGCGCAACGAATTCAACCACTGCATGTATGTGCTCGACGAGCGCGGCGAGATCACGCACACGAACCACATGCGCGTCCAGGAGGTGAAGGGTCGTCTTCAGCTCGGCATCGTGCGTCCCATGGATGACGCGAGGATCCGCGAACTGCAAAACGCCATTCGCAATATGACGCGGCTGAACAGGGATATCTGGGATTTTATGGGCGTGCTGCAGAAATACCTTACCACACGCCCGCGTACCCAACGCTCGGCCGTGCCGGTGCCGAATTCCTGACGTGCCCCTAGCTCGAGCGGCGCGCGAGCGACAGCCAGACACCGCCACCAATCAGGACGATACCCGATAGCCTGCCGAGCCATCGTGCCGGCGCCTGTTTCAGGAAAAAAGCACGGCCTGCGCCGGCGGCAATCGCCCAGCCGGCGTCCGTAACAGCAGCCATCGCTACGGAAACCACACACATCACCGCCAGTTGGTGGCCAACGGGCAACTGGGGATCGACAAATTGCGGCAGGAAGGCCGTGAAGAATGCGATGGTCTTGGGATTGGTCATCGCCACCAGGAAACCACGCGAAACGTACACACGATGGCGAGGCGGCGCGACCTCCCCCAGTTCGCCGGCATGCCGCCAGGCCTGGACGCCGAGCCAGACCAGATAGGCCGCTCCCGTCCAGCGAAGGATTTCAAAAACTTCTGCCGAAGTCCGCAGAATCCAGTTCAGGCCGAAAGCAATGCAGGTGATCAGCACCGCGTTGCCGAGTGTGGAACCTAGTACCGTCATCAAGGCCGCGCGGATACCGCGCGTGGCGCCGGTCGTGATCACCAGCGTTACGATCGGGCCCGGGACAATGACGAGAACGAAGGTGATGAGCAGAAATGCTGAGAAGAGGTGATAGTTCATGGCAAAGGGTCTGACCTGTCACGCCGGGCTTGTCCCGGCGATCCCGCCTAAGTTGGCATAGCATTGCCTATTGAATCGAGATGGCCAGGACGAGCCCGGCCATGACCTCCGCCTACTCGTCGCCGTTATCGCTCTCTTCCTCGCTCAGGCGCTCGAGCGAAACAACGCGCTCGTCCTCGGCGGTGTTGAGCACGATCACACCCTGCGTGGAGCGTCCGGCGATGCGAATACCTGCGACAGGCGTGCGGATGAGCTTGCCGGCATCGGTGACCAGCATCACCTGGTCGGCCTCTTCCACCGGGAATGACCCGACGATCTTGCCCGTCTTTTTCGTCAGCGTCATCGCGACGATGCCTTTGCCACCCCGACCGGTCGTCCGGTACTCGTAGGACGAGGAGCGCTTGCCGAAGCCACGTTCGGACACTGTCAGCACGAACTGCTCGACAGCGGAAAGCTCGACATAGCGCTTCTCGCCGAGCTCGATCGCGCCGACCGCCTCTTCGGCTTCGGTGCCCGCCTCCTCCTCGGCCGCTCCACCCCTCCGAATTGCGCTGGCGCGCTTGTGATAAGCCGCACGTTCTTCAGCGGTCACTTCGATGTGGCGCAGGATCGACAGCGAGATCACGTGATCCTTCTCGGCGAGCGTGATGCCGCGCACCCCGCGTGAGGTGCGACCCTGGAACACGCGCACCTCGGGAACTGCGAAGCGGATGCACTGGCCGCCATTAGCGGTCAGCAGCACGTCGTCTTTCTCAGTGCAGATCTGCACATCAACGATCGACTCGCCGTTTTCGAGCTTCATGGCGATGATGCCGGACGGCCGCACGTCGGTGAAATCGGACAGCTTGTTGCGGCGAACCGTACCGCTGGTAGTGGCGAACATCG
This sequence comes from uncultured Alphaproteobacteria bacterium, assembly GCA_963751535.1. GTDB lineage: Bacteria > Pseudomonadota > Alphaproteobacteria > Rhizobiales > Xanthobacteraceae > Pseudolabrys. Next base: position 245,033 of record CAVVUW010000003.1, on the reverse strand, counting down.
CGTCAAGCTGCGCCCAGGATGCCTCGTCCTCGGGCAGCGGCATGATGGTGGTAATGGTCTCGCCCTGCTGCAGCGGCAGAATGTTGATCAGCGCCTTGCCGCGCGCCTGCGGCGCCGCAATCGGGAGCCGCCAGACCTTCTCCTTGTAGACCTTGCCGCGCGAAGAGAAATACAGGATCGGCGCGTGCGTCGAGGCAACGAAGAGGCGCGAGACGAAATCTTCCTCGCGCACCTGCATGCCGCCGCGGCCTTTGCCGCCGCGTCGCTGCGCGCGATAGGTCGAGAGTGGCACGCGCTTGATATAGCCCTGGTGCGAGACGGTGACGACCATCTCCTCGCGCGTGATCAGGTCTTCCTCTTCCACGTGACCGGCCGCTTCCGCGATCACCGTGCGGCGGGGCGTGGCGAATTGCTTCCTTACGTCCGCCAGCTCTTTTTTGATGATCGTCTGGATGCGCGAACGCGACCGCAGGATATCGAGATAATCGGCGATTTCGGCGGCAAGCTTGTCGAGCTCTCCCTTGATCTCGTCGCGGCCAAGCGCGGTCAGCCGCTGCAACCGCAGGTCAAGAATGGCTTTGGCCTGCTCGGCCGAAAGCTTCGTCGTGCCTTTCGGAGTGACCTTGTGGCGCGGATCGTCGATCAGCGTCACCATCGACGCCACGTCCTTGGCCGCCCAGTCGCGCTTCATCAAAGCTTCGCGCGCCTCCTCAGGATTTTTGGCGGCACGAATGAGCCTGATGATCTCGTCGATATTGGCAACCGCAATGGCAAGACCCACCAGGACGTGGGCGCGGTCGCGCGCCTTGCCGAGCAGATATTTGGTGCGCCTCGACACAACTTCTTCGCGGAAGGCAATGAAGGCACTCAGTAGGTCCTTCAGCGTCATCACCAGCGGACGGCCACCGTCGAGCGCCACTATGTTGGCGCTGAATGACGATTGCAGTGGCGTGAAGCGATAGAGCTGGTTGAGGACAACGTCCGGCACCGCCTCGCGCTTGATCTCGACGACAACGCGGTAACCGTCCCGGTCACTTTCGTCGCGCAGATCGGCAACGCCATCGATCTTCTTCTCGCGCACCAGTTCGGCAATCCGCTCCACCAACGTAGCCTTGTTCACCTGATATGGAATTTCGGTGATGATGAAGGCTTCCCGTTCCTTGCGAACAGTCTCGATCTCCACCTTGCCGCGCATGACGATCGAACCGCGGCCGTCCTTGTAGGCCGAACGAATGCCATCGCGGCCGAGAATAATGCCACCCGTCGGGAAATCCGGACCCGGCACAATCTTGATCAGGTCATCGATGGTGAGCGCCGGATCGTCGATCAACGCGACCGCGGCATCGATCACCTCGCCGAGATTGTGCGGCGGGATATTGGTTGCCATGCCGACGGCAATGCCGCCCGCCCCGTTGACCAGCAAATTCGGGAAGCGCGCCGGCAGCACCACCGGCTCTTTCTCGCTCCCGTCATAGTTCTCCTGGAAACCGACGGTGTCTTTGTCGATGTCGTCCAACAGCGCCATGGCCGAATGCGCCAACCGGCATTCGGTGTAACGCATGGCCGCCGGAGGATCCCCGTCGACCGAACCGAAATTGCCCTGCCCGTCGATCAACATCAGGCGCATGGAAAAATCTTGCGCCATGCGCACCAGCGCATCGTAGATCGCCTGGTCGCCGTGCGGGTGGTATTTGCCCATCACGTCGCCGACCACACGCGCCGACTTCACATATTTCTTGTCGGGCGTATGGCCCTGCTCGCTCATCGAATAGAGAATGCGCCGATGCACCGGCTTGAGGCCGTCGCGCACATCGGGCAGCGCACGCGACACGATTACGCTCATCGCGTAATCGAGATAACTGCGCTTCATCTCCTCGGTGATGGAAACCGGGCGCACATCTGAAGGCGGTGCGTCCCCCGATTTCGGAGGTTCGGTATCGGCCAAGACAACGTCCTGCGTGGAATTTTTAGTTGCGGTTTTCTAACTGATTCAGGGGTGCTTTGCCAACCGAAATGCCGGCCTATACAGCTTAATATTGTTCATTCTTTCAACAGGTTATACATCGCCTCCAGGTTCCGTCCGCCTGCCTTTTTGACGCGCCAGAATCGCCGCAAACGAGTACCTTGGGCGACACACATGCCGCTCGAATTTCTCATCTCCGCGCTGGTCACTTTGCTTGTTGTGGTCGACCCGATCGGCCTCGTTCCCTCCTACCTCGCGATCACGCACGGCCTGCCGCAACGCGCGCGGCGCAGCGTAGCGCTGCACGCGACACTGATCGCGGCAGCGATCCTCGTTGGCAGCGCTTTAGTCGGCGACTGGCTATTGCGCACGCTCTCAATTGGTTTGCCTGCGTTCCGCATCGCCGGCGGGTTGCTGCTGTTCTCAATCGCATCTGAAATGGTGTTTGGTGTGCGCACCGAGCGTCAATCGCAGCAGGCCGAACAGGCCATCGAAGAGCACGTGCGAAACATCGCCGCCTTCCCGCTCGCCATTCCCTTGATGGCCGGACCTGGCGCGATCACTGCGACCATTCTTCTGGCGAGCCGCAGCGAAGGCGACAGCATGCGCCTTGCGATTCTGCTCGCGGTCATCGTGATCGTTCTAATGTTGTGTTTTGTCGTGTTTGCGCTTGCGGCGCGCATCGCCAAGCGGCTTGGCGTCACCGCCAATATCGTCGCTTCACGCCTGCTCGGCGTTCTGCTTGCGGCGCTCGCCGTACAATACGTCGTCGACGGCGTACGTGCCGCATTGTCGGGCTAGTTCTCTCACCTTGCTGCGAGAGAATAAAAACCGTGTAAATCAACCATTTACAACTCAGTAAGCGCGAATCGCTAGACAGGTTGCGGGGCGACTCTCAATCACGGGATGCACTTCCCGTTCGGGAGCGAGGGTCATGACTATCTCGGCTATTTCGTCGTTCAGTGCGTCCCAGGCTTCAAACTATCAGAACTATCGGCAGGCTTTCAGCCAGCTCGCCAACGCGCTGCAGTCGGGCAATCTCGCCGCCGCGCAGAATGCCTACAATACGCTCGCGTCGTCGCCTGCGGCTCAGGGCAGCGGTCCTTTTGCGCAAGCGCTTCAGCAAATCGGCAAAGATCTAAGCTCGAACGATCTTGATGGCGCGCAACAGGCCCTCGCCACGTTGCAGCAGCAACAGCAGGCGCACGGTCATCATCACCACCGCCACGGGGGCGTATCCAGCCAGAACAGTACGGATACGAGCGACCCCAGCGGCAATACAGAAACCGTCAATATCGATATCCAGGTCACAGCGACCTTCGATTCCGCCAACAAGGTCGACATAACGACGTGATTGCAGAACGATCGGTCGTTCTCTGCCAATCAGGCGACCGCCGGTGACGCGGGAGTGAGCTTATTCCTCAGAACGGAATCTCGTCGTCCATGTCGTCGTTCTTGCCACCGGCACCGGCCAATGCTGGCTTGCGCTCGCGCGAAGCCGTCGGGCCGGCCGAGCCGAAATCGCTGTTATCGGCGCCGGCGGCACCGCCACCCGCGCGATCGAGCATGGTCAGCGCCGAGTTGAAGCCTTGCAACACCACCTCGGTCGAGTAGCGGTCCTGGCCATCCTTGTCTTGCCATTTGCGTGTCTGCAGAGCGCCTTCGAGGTAAACCTTCGAGCCCTTCTTCAGATACTGCTCGGCGATCTTGGCGAGCCCTTCGCTGAAGATCACCACGCGGTGCCATTCGGTCTTCTCGCGCCGCTCGCCGCTGTTCTTGTCGCGCCAGGTCTCGGATGTGGCCACCCTCAGATTGACGATTGGACGCCCGTCCTGGGTGCGTCGGACCTCCGGATCAGCGCCCAGATTGCCGACGAGAATGACCTTGTTGACGCTGCCTGCCATGATGCTCTCCGCGTGGCGATCAGCGCGTGCCGCTTCAACCGAAGCCGCTGGGCGCTCGCCGTTTGAGGACCGCGTGCCGCACGCGTCCCGATGAAAAACAAACCCACCCTAGACCTCGCGAATTGGCGTCACAAAGGGGGCGGCAAGCGCGTTGCCCCTAATCCACAGGGCTTTAGGCCACGCCGGTGAGCTGCCCCGAACGGCGCCTTGCGGTTCCGTTCCCGATATGTTCTAGTCTCTTCCGCACAGGTTTTCAACTGCGATTCCGGGCCTGGGCTGGCAAAGGGTAGTTGTTCTTACTACGTTCCGACCAGCAAGCCCGAACGGCCCCGCAACTTTTTGCCGGGCCGGTGGGGTGAGTTTGCCCGACACGTCCCGTTCCTCAGTGCTGCGGATCCTATGGCCGAACGCTCCAGCAACGCCGTCCGCGACGCCCGCCAGATAACGATCCGCGGCGCGCGCGAACACAACCTCAAGAATATCGACGTCGCGATCCCGCGCGACCGCTTGGTCGTGTTCACCGGCCTCTCCGGTTCGGGCAAATCTTCGCTCGCGTTCGACACCATCTATGCCGAGGGCCAGCGTCGCTATGTGGAGTCGCTCTCCGCCTATGCGCGGCAATTCCTCGAGATGATGCAGAAGCCGGACGTCGACCAGATCGACGGATTGTCGCCGGCAATCTCCATCGAGCAGAAGACTACTTCGAAAAATCCACGTTCGACCGTCGGCACCGTCACTGAAATCTACGACTACATGCGCCTGTTGTGGGCGCGCGTCGGCGTGCCCTACTCGCCCGCGACCGGGCTGCCGATCGAAAGCCAGACCGTGTCGCAGATGGTCGATCGCGTGCTGGCGCTGCCGGAAGGCACGCGCATCTACGTGCTGGCGCCGGTCGTGCGCGGCCGCAAGGGCGAATACAGGAAGGAACTCGCCGAATTTCTGCGCAAGGGTTACCAGCGCGTGAAAGTCGACGGCGCTTTCTACGAGATCGGCGAGGTCAAGCCGCTCGACAAGAAGTTCACCCACGATATCGACGTCGTGGTCGACCGACTGGTGGTGCGCGGTGACATCGGCACGCGGCTCGCGGATTCGCTTGAGCAGTGCCTGAAGCTCGCCGATGGGCTCGCCGTTGTCGAACTGGCCGACACCAAAGCGAGCGGAGCGACCGCCAATCGCGGCCGCAACGCCAATGCGGAACGACTGATTTTCTCCGAAAAATTTGCCTGTCCGGAATCCGGCTTCACCATTTCGGAGATCGAGCCGCGGTTATTTTCGTTCAACAATCCGTTCGGCGCCTGTCCCGAATGCGGCGGCTTGGGGGTCGAACAGCATATCGATGCCGATCTGGTGATCCCCGACCGTGACGCGACTCTGCGGAAGGGTGCGATCGCGCCGTGGGCCAAATCGTCATCGCCTTATTACATCCAGACGCTTGACGCGCTCGCCAAGCACTTCAAGTTCACGCTCGATACCAAATGGAGGGACCTGCCGAAGAAGACGCAGGACGCGATCCTCTATGGTTCCGGTGAGGATGACATCAAGTTCGTCTACGACGATGGCCTGCGCGGGTACACGACCAAGAAACCGTTCGAAGGCGTGATCACCAATCTCGAGCGCCGCTTCAAGGAAACCGAGAGCGAGTGGGCGCGCGAGGACCTGCAGAAATATTTCACCGACGTGCCGTGCAAGGCCTGCCACGGCGCGCGACTCAAGCCGGAAGCGCTTTGCGTCAAGATCGCCGGGCAGAACATTGCCCAGGTCGCGGATCTCAGCGTGAAGCGCGCGGGTGAATGGTTCACGGCCCTGCCCGAGCAGCTCAACGCCAAACAGAATGAAATCGGCGTGCGCGTGCTCAAGGAGATCCGCGAGCGCCTGAAGTTCCTGGTCGATGTCGGGCTCGATTATCTGACGCTGTCGCGCGCGTCCGGCACGTTGTCCGGCGGCGAGAGCCAGCGCATCCGGCTCGCCTCGCAGATCGGTTCAGGCCTCACCGGCGTACTGTACGTGCTCGACGAGCCGTCGATCGGCCTGCACCAGCGCGACAACGCCCGGCTTCTCGAAACGCTCAAGCGCCTGCGCGATCTCGGCAATACCGTGATCGTCGTCGAGCACGACGAAGACGCGATCCGCACCGCCGATCACGTACTCGATATCGGCCCCGGAGCCGGCATCCACGGCGGCGAGATCGTCGCCGAAGGCCAGGTACAGGACCTGATCGACGCACCCAAATCATGGACCGGGAAATACCTCTCGGGTGAACTCTCGGTGCCAATCCCCGAGCGGCGGCCGCACAGTCCGCGCCGCACGATCAAGGTCGTCAACGCGCGCGGCAACAACCTGAAGAACATCACCGCCGAGATTCCACTTGGCCTGTTCACCTGCGTTACCGGCGTTTCCGGCGGCGGCAAGTCAACGCTGCTGGTCGATACGCTCTACGCAGCGGTGGCGCGCAAGCTCAACGGTGCCTCGCTCGCACCCACCCCGCACGACCGGATCGAGGGGCTCGAGCACATCGACAAGATCATCGACATCGACCAGTCACCGATCGGACGCACGCCGCGCTCGAACCCGGCAACCTATACCGGCGCCTTCACCCCGATCCGCGAGTGGTTCGCAGGGCTCCCCGAAAGCAAGGCGCGCGGCTACGAGCCGGGCCGTTTCTCGTTCAACGTCAAGGGCGGCCGCTGCGAGGCCTGCCAGGGCGACGGCGTAATCAAGATCGAGATGCACTTCCTGCCGGATGTCTACGTCACCTGTGATATCTGCAAGGGCAAGCGCTACAACCGCGAGACGCTGGAGGTTCTGTTCAAGGGCAAGTCGATCGCCGACGTTCTTGATATGACGGTTGAAGAGGCGCTTGAATTTTTCAAGGCGGTGCCGCGCGTGCGCGACGTGCTGGCGCTGCTGCACCGAGTTGGCCTCGACTACATCCATGTCGGCCAGCAGGCGACCACGCTCTCCGGCGGCGAGGCGCAGCGAGTAAAGCTCGCCAAGGAACTATCGAAGCGGGCGACCGGCCGCACTCTTTATATCCTGGATGAGCCGACCACCGGCCTGCACTTCCACGACGTTGCGAAACTACTTGAGGTCCTTCACGAACTGGTTGAAGGCGGCAATACCGTAGTTGTGATCGAGCACAATCTCGAGGTCATCAAGACCGCCGATTGGGTGATCGATCTCGGCCCCGAAGGCGGCGACGGCGGCGGCGAAATCGTCGCCGCGGGCACGCCCGAGGATATCGTGAAGGTGAAGCGGAGCTACACCGCGCAATTCCTGGCGCCGGTTTTGCGCCGCGCCACGCCAAAGCGGAAGAAAAGGATTGAGGCGGCGGAGTAGCTTTATCGCCCCTGCACTGAGCCCAAGCATTTCGCGAGATAGACGTACGACTCGCCCGCCGTCTTGAGGCACATGTCTCTATTGGTAGCGGATAGGCGATCCCAAGCCTTATCTACGATGGTCTTGGTCGACTGTTCGCTCAACAGGCAAACCGCCTTGGCCATGTCGCCCATGTTGCCACTCGCACGACCGCTCGCGAAATCCGCGCAAAAATGCTCGGTGTCGAATTCCGGAGCCGCGGCCTGTGCGCCGCCGCAGACCACCAACGCAAACGCCAAAGCAAAGATGCGAGCCATGCCGGCTTCATACGACACCGGCCGTTTCAGTCCGGTGCCGAAATTGGCTCAAATTGTTCGGATACCACCGTCGGCTGCGGCTCGATACGCGCCGATGTACTCACGCACCTACGGTGTGCCCTCTATTTCGACACGCAGTAGGGCTGCTCGGCGCCTGGGTGACAAAGGCCCGGGCGGCAGGCACTGACGCATTGATCTTTCGGATGACCACGCGAGGCGCATCCGCTCAGACAGGTATCGCGGTTCGTCGTGGTCGAGAGCGCAGCCGCGGCCTGTTGGTCACCACGCGCGGCGGCGGCCTGGGCACTCGACAAGCTCATGGGGCCCGTCGCTGCCAAGGCGGAAGCCGGCAGCAGCGCCGCAATCACGATGCAAAATACAAAACGCATGACGAAACCTCCGTTTTCGGTTGTCACGTCAACGCACAGAGGCGGGTTTCGATGCAGCGCCCGGCGCGGATAGTTCCAGCATCAGCTTTGTAGCGAGGTAGAGCCGAAGGGCGGGCTACGAACGCACCCACCGCCTTACAAACTCGCCCACCTGCTCGAGCGCCTGACGTCCCTCCGTCAGTCGCGCATTCCACATCGCCCAGGCATGGATCATATGCGGCCAGACCTGCAGGGTGACGTTCACGTCGGCGAGGCCCAAAGCGCGGGCAAAGCGAACGGAGTCGTCAAGCAGTGTTTCCGACGAACCGACCTGGATGAGCGTCGGCGGAAAGCCGCGCAGGTCCGAGAACAGCGGAGAGATCAGCGGAGCCTTGGGATCGATCGGCGCGGGCGCATAGGCGTCCGCTAGCTCCACGAGATACGCTTTGTGGATCAGCGGATCGACGGTGGCCTTTTCCTCAAGTGAAGCGCCCGACATCGTCAGGTCGGTCCAGGGTGAAGCAAGCCAGGCGCAGCCCGGCTGCTCCCCGCCTGCCGCCCGCAGCCGGTTGATCAGCGTGATCGTAAGGTTGCCGCCGGCGCTGTCGCCACCGATTGCGATATTGTGCGCAGCAATCCCCTGCATGCGCAGAAAACGCCACGCCCTCATCGCGTCCTCATGTGCCGCGGGATAAGGATGCTCGGGCGCAAGGCGATAGTTGACGGCAAGCGTGCGCATGCGCGCGGCGCGACCGGCTTCGGTTACCATACGGCGATGGCTGACGATCGAACCCGAGCAATAGCCGCCGCCATGAAAGAACAGCAGCACATGTGACGGGTCGCTGCCGGGCACGATCGACCATTCGCCCGGCACACCGTCGAGATCGACCTCTTCGAGGCGCACGTCGTCCGCGATTGGCCAGGTCGCACCGACCTCGTCGATGCGCTGACGCCGCTCAGTCCAGCCGACCGGGCGCGGCTTTGATGTCAGTAGTGCACGAACGGCATCGATTTCCTGCTGGCTCACGCTTTCACCTACGGCACTCAAGTACGGCGCCAGCATAGCAAGGCGGCGCGACCCCTGTCCGCAGGGGCGAGGCCAGTGGTATCGTCGGCGCAGGATTTGGAGATCGCACCAATGACGCTGGCTATGGCCGACACGCTGCGCGAAATAGCGCAGGAAGCTTCCAGCGCGTTTGAGGGCCGAAGCCTTTCGCTGCCATCGTTTTCGGCCCGTTACCCGGATTTCGCCCTTCACGACGCTTATCGCGTCAACGCGCTCGGCCACACAATGCGCCTCGCCAAGGGATACAGGCCCGTCGGCCGCAAGGCCGGCTTCACCAATAGGCGCATGTGGGATGAATATGGCGTGCGTGCGCCGAACTGGGGCTATGTCTACGACCGCACGCTGCACGATCTCGCCACGCCATTGTCGCTTGCGACTTATGCCGAGCCGAAGATCGAGCCGGAAATCATCATCGGGTTTTCCGCCGCGCCCTCGCCGGGTATGGATGACGACGCACTGCTGGCGTGCATCGGCTGGGTTGCCCACGGTTTCGAGGTCGTCCAGTCGGTTTTCCGCAATTGGAAATTCACTCCGGCCGACAGTGTCGCCGTGAACGCGATGCACGGCGCACTGCTGATCGGGCCACGTCACGACATCGGCTCGCGCGCGACGGAGTGGCTGCGCGCTCTGCCGGAATTCGAAGTCGAACTTTATTGCGACGGCACGTTGATGGAGCGCGGGCGCGGCTCGAACGTGCTCGAAGGCCCGCTCTCGGTGGTCCGTCACCTGACCAATCTGCTTGAGAACGACCCCGACAATCCGCCCCTCGCGGCCGGCGAGATTGTTGCCACCGGCACATTGACCCGCGCACTGCCCGTAAAGACGGGCGAGACCTGGACCACGAAACTCAAGGGTATCGAGCTTGAGGGCATCAGACTGCGGTTTTGCTGATAGCGAAGGAACCTCAACGCCGGAACGAATCGGTTTTCGACGGGTTTTCCTGAAAATGGAGATCGACCCGTGAAAACATTCGCAGCCGCAATTGCCATACTCGTGAGCGCGACAACCGTCTCATTTGCACAAAGCCTTCCGAATTACGGACCTAACGCACCCGCCCAAGGCGACAGCTACGGCAAGCCCTATAGCGGGGCACGGCCGCTGCATACCAATGCCTATCGCAGGGCCTATGCGTATCAACGGCGCGCGCACATCCGCGCTCATCATCACTGGCCGCATTGGTACGACTGAGGTTTTCGCTTTCGCAACCGCGAACACACATCAAAATGACGCCAGGCTGGAACCTTCGTTTATCGGGCCAATTGTCGGAGGCGAGAGAATTCCCTCGATGTGTCGGTCGTACGAGGCAGCGAAAGGGTTGGCACAATGCACATCACTGGCGAAAGTCTTCTGGTTATTCTGCTTGTGGGCGTCATTGCCGGTTGGCTCGCCGGCAAGATTGTCGAGGGCAGCGGCTTCGGCCTTATTGGCGACATGGCCGTCGGCATCGTCGGAGCCCTGATCGGCAGCTGGTTGATGCCACGTCTGGGGATTCATCTGGCAAGCGGCATACTATCGGCAATCATCGTGGCGACCATCGGCGCAGTGCTGCTGTTGGTGATCGTCAAACTCGTCACCGGCGGCTTTCCCAGGCGTCGGTCCTGGCGCTTCTGACGAAAGAGTAATCCACAGGCTTGTGCGACAGATCGCCGAACCTGTGACCCGCATCACAGTCGGCTGCCCCCCGCCGTCCTAGCGTTTGGGAATGAGAGGCGGAATTTTCGGAGCGCACCGTGTGCTCTGAAAAAAAGGGGCCGCTCGTTTTGCGACGGCGGCCCCGAAGAAGGCCACCGGCGGGGTGACGCCGGTGGCCGACAATTACCAAAAAAGCATAGCCGGGATATTTTTGTGACCAAATTGCAGCAATCCCCAGCTTTGCCGGGAGCTGCAAAAATCAAATGATCGCTGTGACACTGCGCCAGCGAAATAGGTAGCCAGCCACCACGCGCGTCACAAAGGAAGTGTCATCGTACCATGTCGGTGCGATGCACTCGTCTGGTCCGACTACTTCCGCCCGAGAAACCAGCTCGCCGCAAGCAGAACGACACCAAGACCACCGGCCAGCATTCCGTGCTTCGCGCGGATACGCATCAGCCCGGTCTCATGTCCCGGAAAAAATGTCGGCAGCGAATCCGCCGGCACGAGGAAATACATTGCTGCAACGATCAACAGAACGACGCCGAGAATGGTGACAATGGCTTTCATGCTGGTGCCTCCGCTATCCGCCGAGCATAGCAAGGCAGCAGCACGATTGTCCTCATCAGTTTGGCTGTTCGAATTTGAACGGATCCGACGTGATGCGATGCGTTTTTTCGCAGGACGGATTGCCGTGGCCACTGCAATAAGAACCGTGCAGGATGAACCGGATCTCGCTGGGGCCCCGTCCCGACAGAATTTCATATTCGCGTACACGGTCGTCGAATACCTTACGCAGCGCGCCGCCCCGCAGCGCTACGAGGATCAGGAGATCGCAGCCGCCGGTCCCGCAGAAGAATGATGCGCGTCCGACGCATTCGGCTTCGTGAAAATCGACAATGTAGTCGTCGCGTCCGTCCCCGTTCAGATCGAGCTTGCGTACAGCGTTGATGGAGAGCGTCACGCGCGTGCCGCCGGCGCGGCGGCAAGCCTCATCGGCCACGACGAGTGCGCGCCGAATTTCCGTAGGATAGTTGACCAAAGCCTGCTGGCCCGACGCCGAGTTTGTCGCGGCTCCGGCGATCAGGAGAACAGGCAAAAACCCACGCAGGTTGCGTCGTGTCATGGACGCGCCCCCCGGGAAAGCCTCAGCTGCAAATAATCTATCGAAAAGCGCGGCGACCGTCCCAGCCGTACGCACGCGCACCAAACACAATTTATTGATCTCGCGGGCGCGAAGACGCTTCCGCATCAATAACAGATGCGGCCGTTCGCGATCGCAGCGCGCAAACGAAAGCGCCCTGATCACGCCATGTGTTTGTGCTTCCTCAAGCGAAGAGAGAGCGCGACCAGCAGACAGCCTTCGAGGATCGCGAACCAGCCGATCATCCAGACCACCGCGAGCGCGCCCAGTCCGGGCCGCACCAGCAGGAGAACGCCGAAGGCAACCGAAAGCAGGCCGCTCAGGATCAAGAGCCACTCGCCTTCCATTTCCTTGCGCAACTGAATCGCGCCCCAGATCTGCATGATCCCGATGACGATGGCCCAAATGGCAATGAAGAACAGCAACACCAACGCAGTGATGCCCGGCCAGGCGAAAGCGAGCAGACCCGCGATGACGCCGGCAATTCCGACGATGATGAGCCAGAAGCGCGCGCCCATGTGGCCGCGCGGGCCGGCGACAGCACCCCACAGCGCAAAAAGGCCGTCGACGACTGCATACGCTCCCCACAGGAGCGTAAGTGTCAGCAAGGTAATCACTGGCCAGACGAAAGCCAGAATGCCAAAAGCTATCGCCGCGATTCCGCGCAGTAACACCAGCCACCAGTTGTCCGCCATCGTCCGCAACAGTGCGAAGCCCGCCAAAGGCGGTCTTGATTCCATGTGCGTGCTTGTCATCCGACAACTCCCTCAGCTTGAGCTAATCTGCCTTGGGGCTTGGCTTGTGTTCCGGAGCTGAACCGCGTTCAGTTCGCTCCTTCGCCTCTTTTAAAGACTACTGAAAATCGTACGCCCACCGGGAACGTCGCGATAGTTCATCAGGAAAAAATTGAAGCGGTCGGTCGGTGTTGCGGTACCGCTCTCATGGAAGCCGGTACCTGGGCATCGATCTTTCTCACGGCCGCTCCAATCTCCGGGCGTAGGTCCTATAAGAGGACGCGCCGCGCGTCGATTGGACCGAGGTCCATTATGCCTTCGGATGAGAAACCTGATCAGACGGTCGAAGCGCGCGGACGAAACGACAGCCACAGAAGCAGCGCGGCGGCAACGAAGATCGTCGGGAAGATCACCTCGTTGATCGCCGTCCAACCGAATCTCTCGAGCAACTGGCCGGAAGAGAACGAGCTCAGCGCCATGCTGCCGAAAATCAGGAAGTCGTTGAATGCCTGCACCTTGTTGCGTTCATGCGGCCGGTGACATTGCGTCACCAAAGTGGTCGCGCCGATGAACGACAAGTTCCAACCCAGGCCAAGAAGCACAAGAGCTGTCCAGAAATGCGCCACCGAGATGCCGGAAATTCCAACCGCGGCAGTCGCGACAATCAGGGCCAAACCGATGCCGGTGATGCGCTCGACGCCGAAACGCGCAATAAGCGAGCCTGTCACGAAGCTCGGCGCGTACATCGCCATCACATGCCATTGAATGCCGAGCGCTGCGTCGGTTATCGAATGACCGCAACCGACCATCGCGAGTGGCGCGGACGTCATCACCATGTTCATCATGGCGTAGCTCGCGATGCCGCACGCTACGGCAACGATGAAGCGAGAGTGACGCACGATCTCCCAGAGCGGCCGTGCGTCCTTGTAATGGGCGGAGCTAAGCGGCGGCACCTTGACGAATTGCAGCACAACCGCCGCCACGATCGCGCAGAGCGACTGGCCCAGATAACTCGCCGCGAAGAGGTGCGGCGACAAAAGATCCTTGGTGAAGATAACGAGCTGCGGGCCGAGGATGGCGGCGAACACACCACCTGCCAGCACCCACGATACGACCTTCGGACGGTAGGCATCGCTCGCCGTGTCGGCCGCGGCGAAACGGTAGGACTGGTGCGCCGCCGCGTAGAGCCCGCCGCAGAAAGTGCCGAAGAGCAGTACCCAGAAGCTGCCGTTCATCACAGCCGAGTAGGAAATCAGCCCGGACAGAATGCCGAAGGCCGAGCCACATTGCAGGGCGAAGCGGCGCCCGTAGTGCCGCGCAAGAAAACCCAGCGGCAACGTGCCGAGCCACATGCCAAATACCATGGCCGTGACCGGCAAGGTCGCGAGCCCTTTGTCGGGCGCGAGCACGGCACCAATGATACTGGCGGTCGAAACGATCACCGTGTTGTTGCCGCCGGCAAGCGCCTGCGCGACCGCCAGCACTATCGCGTTGCGGCGCGCGAGCGTGTCATCGGGCTTGATGTGCTGGAACGATTCGGCTGTCGCCGACATTGAATGGCTCCCGGAAGCCGCCCCTTGTAGCGGCGATCCCCGGAAATCGCCAATGCCCCCTGTGCAGGGCAGGATTGAGCGCGGCTTACCGCTTGCGGGGCGCGCGAACGGCCCGCGGGATTTCCTCGAAGGTCACGGCGCCGGGATGGCGAATGCTCGCCTCCCTCGCCTCGGCGATCGTCCGAGCCCCGATCTGGCCCAGTGATGCCCGCAACTCGTCGATGTAGAGGTCGATGAGATAGTCCGGCCCGTCATCACCGAGCGCCGCCACGGCCCAAAGGAACGATTTTCCGGCGAAGGCAGCATCGGCACCCAGTGCCAGCGCCCGCATCACGTCCTGGCCGCTGCGAATGCCGCTGTCGAGCACGATCGTTGCCTTTTTGCCGACCTCGGCCACGATGGCGGGCAGCACATCGATGGATGGCATCAGCGCCTCGATCTGGCGACCGCCATGGTTCGACACCCAGATGCCGTCGATGCCGAGTGACACAGCCTTCGCAGCATCCTCCGGATGCAGGACGCCCTTCACCGCCATCGGACCTTTCCACGCGTCGCGATAGCGTTTGACTTCTTCCCAGGAAAAGGCGCCGCCCATGCGTGCGCGCGCAAACGCGATGATCTCGTTGGTCCAGGCCCCCGGAGGTGCGTAGTCGGCGATGGTCGCAAAGCGCGGATAGCCGTGACGCATCAGCGCGAGCAACCACCGCGGCCGCACCATCATTTCGCCGATCATGCGCAGATTGGGCCTGAATTCATGCGCAAGACCGGCGTAGGTTTCACGTGAGCGTGTCGTGCGCACGGGCACATCAAGCGTGAGCGTCAGGACTTTCGCTTCGACCGCTTCCGCTCGCCGGACAAGGTCGATTCCGATCTTGTGGTCGTCATGCCAGAACCGATAGAGCTGCAGCCAGAACACGTCAGGCGCAGCTTCCGCGGCCTGCTCGATGGTGGTGCCACCGGCAACGCTGAGCGTATAGGGAACACGCGCTCGCTGCGCCGCCTTTGCCATCAAAAGATCCGCGCCCGGCCAAACCAGCGATGGTCCGCCCATCGGAGCAACTCCGATCGGCGCCGAATAGTTACGTCCGAACAGTTTGACGTCCACAGGCGGCAAGGTCGGCATCACACCGTAACGTGGCGTGATCTTGATCGCGTCAAATGCACTCCAGTTGTGGGCAATGCCGACGTCGTTCCCCGCACCGGTATCGCCATATTCGAAGGCGAACAGCGGCACGTTGTGTGGCGCGCGACGGCGCAACCAGGCACTGGTCGGAAAATGCTTATGGTGTTTCATAAAATTCGGGTGCTGGCCGACTGGCTTCACCGCCGACTTTTTCGCCGTCATATCGTGCATGGGGAAGTCCCGTTCTTTGATCGCATTATAACCGCGCTCGCCACGTCCGTCGCCTCTCAAAAGTGACTGAATGAGGTTCGCTTGAACGCGAGCGCACGGCCGTCGCCCGCCAAAAACCGCGCATCCTCTCCGGCCTTGATCTCACCAATCTCAGTGACCGGAACGTTGGCCGCCTTGGCCGCGGCACGAAAGCCTTCAGCCTTCGCCTCCGGCACGGTGCATACGATCTCGTAATCGTCGCCGCCCGTAAGAGCGGTTTCGAGGGCGGCGGGATCGGCAGCCACCGCTGCCTTGGCGGCATCCGAAAGGGGAATACGTACCACTTGAATATCGGCTGCTACACCGGACGCACGACAGAGCTTGGAGAAATCTCCGACCAGGCCGTCGGAGATATCCATTGCCGCCGAGGCATGGGTTCGCACGGCTTCCGCCAGCGCGTTCCGCGGTTGCGGCAACAGATAGCGTGAAACCAAATGTTGGCGCTGCTGCTCGCTCAATTTCCAGTCCTTGCCTTTGCGCACCATCAGGCCGAGCGTCGCATCGCCGATCGTGCCGCTCACGAACACGTGGTCACCCGCGCCGGCTCCGGCGCGGCGCACCATCGTTCCTTCCGGGACACTGCCAAACATCGCGACGGAAATCGTGATCGGCCCCGGAGTCCGGTCGGTGTCCCCGCCGAACAACGGGCATGCGAACAGGATGGAATCGCCGCGCAACCCTTGCGCAAACCCTTCGAGCCAATCATCGCCAATGTCCTTGGGCAGCGCGAGTGTCAGAAGAAAGCCCAGCGGCCGTGCACCTTTCGCAGCCAGATCCGACAGGTTCACGCGCAGAGCCTTGCTGGCGACCGAACGCGGGGCGTCCTCGGGAAAAAAATGCACGCCACCTATAATGGCATCGGTCTTCAGCACAAGGTCGCAGCCCGGAGGCGGCCTGAGGAATGCTGCATCATCCGACAGGCCAAGCGCGCCGGGATGGGTCGCAATGGGCTCGAAGAACCGCGCGATCAGGCGATCCTCGGCCGACCTATCGTCGTGCCCGGGCATTGTTTCACCCCGTAGCGCGGTCGAATTCGCCAGCGCGCAGGCGTCGCGCAAGTTGATCGAGCACGGCATTGACCATGCCGGTCTCATCGCGGCCGACGAAGGCGGCGGCAACATCGGCGTATTCGGCGACGACCACGCGCGCAGGCACGTCGTTGCGATGGATCAGCTCATAGGCGCCCGCCCGCAGCGAGGCTCGCAGCACCGCTTCGATACGCTTTAAAGGCCAGCCCTTCGAAAGCGCTTCATCGATCAAGGGATCAAGCTCGCGCTGTTCGCGAACCACACCGGAAACGATGTCACGGAAGAAGGCCGCCTCGGCCGGCAGGTATTGCGCGCCTTCGACTTCGCGGCCGATCCAGTGGCTTTCGAACTCGGCGAGAATGTCGTTAAGGCCGGTCCCCGCGAGATCCATCTGGTAGAGCGCCTGCACGGCCGCGAGCCGGGCCGCGCCGCGTTTGTTTGCCTTGCGGGCGTCCTTTTCATCGCGTGAAGCGGGGGCACCCATCAGCACCACACCAGCGTCTGCTTGAGCGCGACCATGGTCAACGCCGCGCGTGCCGCATGTCCGCCCTTGTCTTCACCTTCCACTTTCGCCCGCACGTGCGCCTGGGCCTCGTTTTCAACCGTGAGAATGCCGTTCCCGACGGGAAGGCGCTCCCGCACCGACAGATCCATCAGCGCGCGCGCGGACTCGTTTGCCACGATCTCGAAATGGTGGGTTTCGCCGCGGATCACGCATCCGAGCGCGATCACCCCATCATAAGGAGCGCGACGGCGCCGCGAGGCATCCATCGCAATGCCGATGGCCGCCGGAATTTCCAATGTCCCCGGCACGGTCACGCGGTCGTAGCGCGCCCCGGCATGATCGAGCACGCGCGTTGCGCCGGCCAGAAGCTCGTCTGAAATGCTGTCGTAAAAGCGCGACTCCACGATCAGCATATGCAGGCCGCCGTGCTTTTTCGTCCTGCTTTTCTTCTTGGCCATGCTCGAAATCCAGTTTCACCGCGGTGGTAGCAAGCGGTCACGGCCCAAACAAGACACTACTTCGTCTCCGCCAGCCGCGCGGCATAACGGGCCATCGTATCAATCTCCAGATTGACGTCGTTGCCCTTGTGCAATTCGCCGAATGTCGTCACGCGCAAGGTATGGGGGATGACCAGCACCGAAAATGTATCTCCTTCCACGGCATTGACCGTGAGCGAGACGCCATCGAGCGCAACCGATCCCTTGGTCGCGATAAAGCGCGCGGTCTCGCGCGACGCGCGCAGCACGAAGCGGGCCATTTCGGTCATGTCCTCGCGGCCCAGGACCGTGGCAATCCCGTCCACGTGCCCGGCGACCAGATGACCGCCCAATTCGTCGCCGAATTTCAGCGCCCGCTCAAGATTGATTTTGGATCCCTGACGCCAGCGGCCTACCGTCGTGACACGCAGGGACTCGGCTGCGGCATCGACCGCGAACCACGTGCGGCCACCCTCCTCGCCGGCATCCACCACCGTGAGGCAGACGCCGGAGCAGGCAATCGAGGCGCCTTGAACGATGTCCGCGCGCGGGTAGTCGCAGGCGATGGTGATGCGATGCAGATTGTCGGCGCGCGGCTTGACCGAACGCACTTCGCCTATGCTTGTGACGATACCGGTGAACATGATCTAGACGCGCACGAAGGTTTCGATCGTATCGACGTCGAGCTTTTCTCTTCCCAGTGAAGTCAGTCGTCCTGTGAGCGCAGCGAGCGGCATGCCTTCCAACGGGTCAATGCCGCCGGCGCCGACTGATTTGACTCCATGCAACAGGATCGCCTCGTCGACAAGATTGCTTTCCACGAAGCTTGCCGCAAGGATCGGTCCGCCCTCCACCATAAGTCGCGTAATGCCCTGCTCGGCGAGAACCTTGAGAACCTGTCGCAGGTCGAGCCGGCCATCGCTTTCGTCGACGCGAAAAACCTTGCAGCCCTTTTCCTGAAGAATTTCTTCGGCAATCTGCGACGGCTTGTGGGACGTGAATACCCAGGTCGGCGTCTCGCGGATGGTCGCAACGACCGATGTTGAGAGCGGCAGGACCAGTTTTTCATCGAGCACCACGCGAACCGGCGAACGCTCGAACATACCCGGCAGGCGACAGGTCAATTGCGGATCATCGGCAAGGACGGTGCCGACCCCAACCATGATGGCATCGCTGGCCGCACGCATCTGGAATACCCGATCGCGTGCCGTTTCGCTGGTGATCGCCACCGGTTTCCGGCCCGGCAACCCCGCCTTGCCGTCGGCGGAAATCGCAAGCTTGACCGTCACGTGCGGCCGCCCCTGCGTCATGCGCGTGATATGTCCGGCGTGATCGCGGCGCGCCTGATCGGCGCAAAGACCGACCTCGACGGCGATGCCTTTCGCCCGCATGCGCTCGTGTCCCTGCCCGGCCACCTCCGGATTTGGATCTTCCAATGCAGAGACGACGCGCGCGATGCCCGAACGGATAATGGCGTCAGCGCAGGGCGGCGTCTTGCCATGATGCGCACATGGTTCCAGGGTCACATACATCGTGGCGCCCTGCGCCATCTTCTTTGCGCGCCGGAGCGCCTCGACTTCGGCATGTGGACGGCCGCCGTTTTGAGTCCAGCCCCGGCCAACCAATATGCCGTCTTTCACGATCACAGCGCCGACGGCCGGATTGGGCCAGGTGCGGCCGAGATTGCGGCGACCGAGCGCAAGCGCAAGGCGCATATAACGCTCATCGGCTGAGGCGCCTTCCGGGCCGGGCGTTGTCTCCTCGCTCATTTGCGTGCGCTGGCCGCGGGCCGTCCGTCTTCATCGCCCGACAGTTCGTCGAGTGCCGCGCGGAAATCCTTGGCCTCGCGGAAATTGCGGTAGACGGAGGCAAATCGCACATAGGCAACGTCGTCAAGCTCGCGCAAATGCTCCATGACGATCTCGCCGATCGCTTCCGAGGAAATCTCGCTCTCGCCCTGGCTTTCCAGTTCGCGAACGATCTTCGAGACCATCTGCTCGATCCGTTCCGGCTCAACCGGTCGTTTGCGCAGCGCGATCTGTACGGAGCGCATCAGCTTGTCTCGATCGAACGGGACGCGCCGGCCGGCGCGTTTGATGACGGTCAGTTCGCGCAGCTGCACGCGCTCGAACGTCGTGAAGCGGAAATTGCAGGTCAGGCAAACGCGGCGGCGGCGGATCACGGCCGAATCTTCGGTCGGCCGCGAATCTTTCACCTGGGTATCGAGACTTCCGCAACTCGGGCAACGCATAACGCCCCCAATTTCTCTCAGTCCTGATAAATCGGAAATCGTCCAAGCAATGACTTGACCTTGTCGCGCACCGCCGCTTCGACGAGTGAATCCTCTTCGACGCGCTTCTGCGACAGGACGTCGAGAACCTCAACGACCATCTCACCGACCTGGCGAAACTCGGCAATTCCGAAGCCGCGCGTCGTGCAGGCGGGCGTGCCGAACCGAATGCCCGACGTGACCGTCGGCTTCTCCGGATCGAACGGAATGCCATTCTTGTTGCAGGTAATGTGCGCGCGACCCAGGGCCAATTCGGCCACCTTGCCGGTGAGCTGCTTTGGCCGCAGATCGACCAGCATGAGATGCGTGTCGGTCCCACCGGAAACGATATCGAACCCGTGCGATTTCAAAGTCTCCGCCAGCGCCTTGGCATTCTCCAGCACGTTGCGCGCATAGGTCCTGAAGCTCGGCCTGAGCGCCTCGCCAAACGCGACGGCCTTCGCGGCGATCACATGCATCAGTGGCCCGCCCTGCATCCCAGGGAAAACCGCCGAGTTGAGCTTCTTCGCTATGTCTTCGTTGTCGGAGAGGATCACGCCGCCACGTGGACCACGCAGTGTCTTGTGCGTTGTCGTCGTCACAACGTGCGCATGCGGAAACGGCGAAGGGTGAACACCGGCCGCGACGAGGCCCGCGAAATGCGCCATGTCCACCATCAGCATCGCGCCTACCCTGTCGCAGATTTCGCGGAAGGCGCGGAAATCGATGATGCGCGGATAAGCAGAGCCGCCGGCGATGATCAGTTTCGGCTTGTGCTGATCGGCGAGCCGCGCGACTTCGTCCATGTCGATGCGATGATCATCGCGGCGCACGCCGTAAGGCACGGGCTTGAACCACTTGCCCGACATATTGACCGGCGAGCCGTGCGTGAGATGGCCGCCCGCGGCCAGGTTAAGTCCCATGAAAGTGTCGCCCGGCTGGAGCAGTGCAAAAAACACTTCCGCATTTGCCGAAGCACCCGAGTGCGGCTGCACGTTTGCAAACTTGCAGCCAAACAATTTCGTCACGCGCTCGATCGCAAGTCGCTCGACAATATCAACGTACTGACATCCACCGTAATAGCGTTTGCCGGGAAGTCCCTCGGCATATTTATTGGTGAGGACGGATCCCTGCGCTTCGAGCACAGCGCGCGAAACGATGTTCTCGGACGCGATCAGCTCGATTTCGTCGCGCTGACGGCCGAGCTCGAGCTTGATGGCGTTGTCAATTTCGGGGTCCAGATCGCGCAATGCGGCCGAAAAGAGGGTCTCAACTTCGCCTGGGCGCTTCTGATTTGACGTCGCCGACATTCACATCTCCTCGCGCCGCGAGCGATCGGCGCCGATCGGTGGCCAGGCGCATGGTCCCGAAACAACGACACCGGTTTTCGGGGAAAGATCAGGCGCCCGGATAAAAGTCCGGGATTGGCCCGGCAATAGCACATTGACCGGGACCCGCCAAGCATTGGGCTGTGGAGTGCTCGGGGGCGCAATATCTAGGGGCCGTAAGGTCCCGCCCCCGGCAAAAGAAAACCCCGGCCAAGTCGGCCGGGGCAAGGCAGTCCACCCACAGTGGGGTTAGAGCCGATACAGAATCTGGTCGGTCCAGAAGCGCTCGAGCCGATGCAGCGACTTGTTGAGGGTCGAGAACTCTTCGGCGTTGATCCCGCCGACCTGCTCAACAGTGCGCACGTGCTTTTGGTAGAGACCCTCGATGATATCGCGCACCTCGCGACCCTTCTCGGTCAGCTTGATGCGAACCGAACGGCGGTCAACGCGCGAACGCTGGTGATCAAGGAAGGCCATCTCGACCAGCTTCTTGAGGTTGTAGGAAACGTTCGAGCCGAGATAGTAGCCGCGCGTGCGCAGCTCTCCGGCCGTCAGTTCCTTGTCCCCAATGTTGTAGAGCAGCAGAGCCTGCACCGAATTGATGTCGGAGCGACCGCGCCGATCGAACTCGTCCTTGATAACGTCGAGCAGCCGGCGATGCAGCCGTTCTACCAACGTCAAGGCCTCAAGATACTGAGGCCGAATTTGATCGAGCTGCGCCTCGCGTGCGGCGGGCTCGACCGTCTT
Organism: uncultured Alphaproteobacteria bacterium; assembly: GCA_963751535.1. GTDB lineage: Bacteria > Pseudomonadota > Alphaproteobacteria > Rhizobiales > Xanthobacteraceae > Pseudolabrys. Next base: position 223,291 of record CAVVUW010000003.1, on the reverse strand, counting down.
TGCGACGGCTTTCATGTTCAACGCCCCTTGCGTTTTATAAATCTGTCCCCGGTTGCAAGGCCCTGTTTTCCCCGCTCCGGATGTGGCGCACCTTAGAAGGGGCAATCTAAAATCGGCTTAAATAACACCATAAAGATTAGGTTTATTTGAAAGGGTGAACGGTCTCTTGATCGTAGAATTTTACGTGAGCGCGCAAGGCTTCGTTCACTCTAAAAATCCGCATCACCCGCGGATAAAACGAATGATGCCGGAAAAATCGCGCGACGCCTCCCCGCTTGCCACGTATTGGGAATAGATGCGGGTCGCATCGGCGCCAAGTTCTGTCTTGGTTCCTGAAGTCTTTGCGGCGTCCTGCGAAAGTTTCAAATCCTTAAGCATCATTGCAGCGGTAAATCCCGCCTGATAGTCGCGGTTTGCCGGCGACGTCGGGACAGGTCCAGGTACCGGACAATAGGTCGTCAGCGACCAGCACTGGCCCGACGACTTTGACGAGATGTCGAACAACTTCTGGTGATCGAGTCCGAGTTTCTCCGCGAGCACGAAAGCCTCGCTCACGGCAATCATCGACACGCCCAGGATCATGTTGTTGCAGATCTTGGCTGCCTGCCCGTTGCCAGCGCCGCCCGCGTGCACAATCGTCTTGCCCATCTTTTGCAGAATCGACTCCGCGCGCGCGAACGCCTGCGCGCTGCCACCCACCATGAATGTCAGCGTGCCGGCGGTGGCGCCGCCGACGCCACCCGAAACGGGAGCGTCGAGCATCAGCAAGCCTTGCTTCTCTGCTGCCGCGGCAACCGCCCGCGCCGTTTCAACATCGATCGTCGAGCAATCGATCAGCAAGGTGCCGGCGTTTGCATTTTCGATGATGCCTGAGGACCCGAGATAGACCTCGCGCACCTCCTTGCCTGACGGCAGCATCGTGATCACGACGTCGGCACGCGCCGCCGCGGTCTTCGCGGTTTCGACGCCTGCACCGCCGGACGCTTTCAGCTTGTCCACGGCCGTTGAATTGACGTCGACGCCTTCGACATTGTGGCCGGCTTTGAGCAGATTTTGCGCCATCGGCAGTCCCATATTGCCGAGGCCGATAAATCCAATGCGCGCCATGATGCCCTCCCCGATCCTATTGCGGGTGTTCCTGCGCCGACTTCAGCGCCAGCCACAGGTAGACCACAAGCAAGCTGCCTTCCAGGACGCCCGTCAGCCAGCCGCCGCCGAACACCTGCGGAAAAAATATTTCCACCGCCAGCATCGATGCAACCGCCGTGAGCCAGATCACAGCGCCCCAGGCCGCAGCGAGCCAAAGACCGACGGCAGCCACGAGATCGATGACAGCAAAGAACACGGTCGCGGTCTGCCAGGCGATTGAACGCGTTTCGAACGGAACCACTTCTCCGAAACCGATGCCGCACACCTGCGCCCAGTGATAGAGACCCTTGATCATCGAGATCATCGCCATCGCGCGCAGAAACAAGACAAGCCGTTGCGTCCAGCGGCCGACCGAACGCTCTCCTTCATGCTCGCGAACCGGCTCAAGCGTCCGGATGTCCTCGGGCGCGGTGGGGCGATTCACGAGATCACCAGTTCGGCTGAACCAAGTGGCGCAAAATGACGCTCGACCGCGGCCTCGTCGACATCGGGCAACGTCGAAGGCCGCCAACGTGGCTTGTTGTCCTTGTCGACGATCACGGCCCGCACACCCTCATAGAAATCGTGTCCATGGATGACACGCGACACTATGCGGAATTCCATGCGCATGCACGTTTCGAAATCCCATGACTTACCGCGGCGCACTTGCGCCAGCGCCAGCTTGAGACTGAGCGGAGATTTCGAACGTATTACGGCGGCGGTTTTCTGTGCCCAGTCCGCATCGGCACTCTTTGAGTTCGCTTCGCGATCAAGGCCGGCGAGAATGTTTTCGACCATGTCCCCGGCGAACAGCCGGTCGATCGCCGCCCGATGCGCCATGATCGGCTGTTCGGTTACCGGCTCGTTGAAGGCGGACAATACCGCATCGACGGAAACAGTCCCGGCGAGGCCTTCGAGCAGCAGAGGGAAACGCTCCGACGGCACGCGATGGGTGGCAATGCCACCGGCGACCCCGTCACCGATCCCGAAGCGTTCGCCCGTCAGGGCGCAGTAAGTTCCCAGTTCCCCCGGCATGCGCGGCAAAAACCACGTCGCGCCCACATCGGGAAAGAAACCAATGCCAACCTCCGGCATGGCGAAGGAGAACCGGTCGCCGGCGACACGATGCGAGCCATGCACGGACACGCCAACGCCGCCGCCCATCGCAATGCCGTCGATCAATGCAACGTAAGGCTTGCGATAGTTCTTGATCGCCGCATTCAGCGGATATTCGTCGCGCCAGAATTGCAGCGCCTCGTCGTGGCGTCCCGCCTTGCCCAGTTCGGTGAGCGCGCGAATATCGCCTCCAGCGGAAAAGGCACGCCCGTTTGTTGCGGTGATCACGACGCGTGTTACCGCGGGATCATCGGCCCAGCGGGTGAGTTGCGCACGCAAGGCCAGCACCATCGCGTGCGTCACGGCGTTGAGCGCCTTCGGCCGGTTGAGCGTGACAATGCCCGCCGCGCCACGCCGCTCGAACAGAATATTGTCGTTGCTCAATTTAGCGCCCACAGATAGGCGACGACCGCAAGCAATCCGAGCGCGGTGCGGCCCCAATGCAGCCGCCCCCACTGAACGATCAGGCCGCGCGTCTGATCGGTGGCTTGCTCGGGCGGCGTCGATTTGAGCACTTTGTTGGTGGGCATGATGATGAACATCGTATAGGGCCAGGGCGCGAGGATCAGCGCGGCACCGACCAGCCAACGCCAGTCATAGGTATAGAGAAAGGCGATGATTCCCAGCACACCGGACACGATCGCGAGGCTCGCCTGCATGATCGCGCCGCGTTCATAGCTCGGCTTCCATTCGGTCAGCAGCGCCCGGGTATCGAGCTTCAACCGCGCGGGTTGTTCGGCGATGCTGACATAGACGGCCGCGCCGGCAAAGATCGCGGCCGTCGCCAGAGCCAGTTCGCCGGTCCACAGCGCGGCGTTCATGCACCGATCCGCTTTATGCGCGTTCGGGCGACCAGGCCCCAGCCTTCTCCAAGCGCTCCATCGCCTGATCGGTGAATTCCGCGCGCGGCCCATCACCACCGATCACGAACATCAGGATCGATTCCGCATTCGGATCGCCCTTGGTGACGTTTTCGAAGCGGCGGATCATGCCCGGGGGAAACGACACTACGTCGAGCGGACCAAGATCGACGAACTCGACGTCGCCTTTTTCGTTTTCCCAGCTTGCGCGCCATGTGCCGGTCATCGGGATAAATGTTTCGTTGGTGTCGTGATTGTGCATCTCCGGACCGTGGCCGGGCTTGGCCTTGCAGTAACCGAGATTGAAGCCCTCGCTAATTTTGATCGCCGCAAGCTGCGCCGCGTGATCGCCCACCGGCGATGTCACTGCCCCGCCCGATCCTTTGGGCGGCTGAAAGCCTATCACGTTGAACAGCGTGCGCTCGCATCCCGGCATCTTGCTGTCGGGCAGCCCACCGTCGGAGCCTTTGAGATCCTTGAAGCGGGCGATACGCTTTTGCATGTCCTCGCGAGAGAAATAACGGCGTGGAAGCTGTTCCATGGGTGTCCTCTCCCTTTAATTACCGAGCATAGCGCGGCTTACGATCATGCGCATGATTTCGTTGGTACCCTCGAGTATTTGATGCACGCGCACGTCGCGCAAGACGCGTTCGATGGGATGATCGCGCAGATAGCCATAGCCGCCATGCAACTGCAGGCAGCCATTGACCACCTCGAAACCCGTATCAGTAGCAAGGCGCTTGGCCTGGGCCGCAAAGCGCGTTGCCGCCGGTTCGCCCTCCCCGACCGCAACCGCTGCACGATGCAGCAGTAAGCGCGAAGCCTCGAGTTCCGTCGCGTAGTCGGCGACGCGAAATTGCAGCGCCTGGAAATCGGCAAGGCGCGAGCCAAACTGTTTGCGTTCCTTCATGTAGACAATCGTGCGATCGAGACAGAACTGCGCGCCGCCGATCGAGCAGGCACCGATGTTCAGGCGACCGCCGTCGAGGCCGGCCATCGCGATCTTGAATCCCTGCCCTTCGCTGCCAATCCGATTCGCAACCGGGACGCGGCAATTCTCGAAGACGACCATTGCCGTCGGTTGCGTTTTCCAGCCGAGCTTCTTTTCCTGCGCGCCGAATGACAGACCCTTTGTGTCTTTCTCAACGGCAATGCACGAAATACCGCGCGGGCCCGGCTCTCCCGTACGCACCATCACAACATAGACATCGGAAACGCCGGCACCTGAAATGAACGCCTTCGTACCGTCGAGCACATAGTGTTCGCCATCACGCCGGGCGCGCGTGCTCAGACTTGCCGCATCCGATCCGGAGCCCGGCTCGGTCAGGCAATAACTTGCAAAATGCTCCATCGTGCAAAGCTTCGGAAGAAATTTCCTGCGGACTTCCGCGCTGCCGAAGGCATCGATCATCCATGCCGCCATGTTGTGAATTGAAATATAGGCTGCGGTTGACGTGCACCCTTGCGCCAGCTCCTCAAAGATCAGCGCGGCGTCGAGACGACTGAGCGCGGCGCCTCCGACATCCTCCTTCACGTAAATACCGCCGAAGCCGAGCGTCGCCGCCTTGCGCATGCTGTCGACCGGAAAAGTCTCGTTTTCGTCCCAGTCGCGCGCATTCGGCATCATTTCCTCGCGCGCAAATGAACGGGCCGTGGCCTGAAACCCACGTTGTTCCTCGGATAGTTCGAAATCCATGAATGGCCCTGCCTTGACCCAAGCGGCTTAGCAAGCAAGGCCGGATCGCGGCAACCGGGACGGCCCTTCGGACATTTATGGCATATGCTGGAATTTTCCGGCGGCTCAAGCATCTAATGGCCAGGGCCAGGCGCAGGCACCACGGAGGAAAAAATGGCGACAGAGGAGAAGAAGCCCAGCGGGCCCGACCTTTCAGCCGGCATCCCGGCTGCCGATCTCGCGGAAGGAGCCATGCTGGCTGGTCACATCGGCGATGACGAGGTCTTGCTTGTGCGTCAGGGTGGCAAGCTCTTCGCGCTTTCGGCCCACTGCACGCATTATCATGGGCCCCTTGCCGACGGCCTGCTCGTGGGTGAGACGATCCGCTGTCCGTGGCATCACGCGCATTTCAACCTGCAGACGGGTGAAGCCATCGCTGCGCCAGCCCTGACCCCGGTGACCTGCTGGTCGGCCGAAGAGCGTAACGGCAAGATCTTCGTAAAAAACAAGAAGACGCAGCCCGCGCCGGGCAAGACCGGGTCAAACGAACGCGTGGTCATTGTCGGCGGCGGCGCAGCCGGCTTCGCGGCCGCGGAGATGCTGCGACGGCGTGGTTTTGCCGGAAGCATATCCATGCTCAGCAACGATGATGCAACACCTGTCGATCGGCCCAATCTCTCGAAAGATTATCTTGCCGGCAGCGCGCCCGAAGACTGGGTGCCTTTGCGCGGTGACGATTGGTACGCCGAGAACAAAATCGATCTCAAACTCAAAACCGACGTTGCCGCGCTCGATGCCAGAGGCAAGGAACTGACCCTGGGCGATGGCAGCAAGATCAAATTCGACAAACTGCTCTTGGCAACCGGCGCCGAGCCAGTGAGGCTGCCGATTCCCGGCGCCGACCAACCTCACGTCCACACGTTGCGTTCGTTCGCCGATTGCCGCGCCATTATCGCCAACGCCAAGTCCGCCAAACGCGCGGTCATCATTGGTGCGAGTTTCATCGGGCTCGAAGCTGCTGCCGCACTGCGCGCCCGCGAGATCGAGGTTCATGTGGTCGCGCCGGAGAAGCGTCCGCTCGAACGCGTGTTCGGACCGCAGCTCGGCGATTTCATCCGCGCGTTGCACGAAGAGCATGGTGTCAAATTCCATCTCGAGGATTCCGTCAGCGCAATCGAGGGCAAACGCGTGACGCTCAAGAGTGGCGGCACGCTCGAGAGCGACCTGGTGGTGGTCGGCGTCGGCGTGCGTCCACGCCTCACGCTCGCCGAAAAGGCGGGCCTCGCGATCGACAAGGGCGTGATGGTGAATGAATTCATGGAAACGAGCGCGCCGGGCATTTATGCGGCCGGCGATATCGCGCGCTGGCCCGATCCCATCTCGGGCGAGCGCATCCGCGTCGAGCATTGGGTCGTCGCCGAACGCCAGGGACAAGTCGCCGCGCTCAACATAATGGGGGTGGCGACGCCGTTCAGGTCGGCGCCGTTCTTTTGGAGCCAGCACTACGATGTACCGATCAACTATGTCGGACACGCCGAGAAATGGGATTCCATCGACATCGAAGGCGACGTGATGAAGCGTGATTGCGTCGTGCGTTACAAATCGGGTGGACGAACTCTGGCCGTCGCTTCAATCTATAGAGACAAAGAGAGCCTTGAAGCCGGGGTGGATATGGAACGGCGAGCCGGCTCCGGTTAACTGCGCCGGTTGCTCCTTTGCGACACTGGGTAGCGGGACCCCATGAGACCCGCTAAAAGAGCGCCGGGAGAGTTCTGATGGCCATAAAGTTCGGCCGACCTTTGGAGCGGAAAATCGGCTTCGTGCCTGTCGAACAGGAGGCACGCGAGGCTTCCGATACCGCTCCTCTCAATCTTGCGATCCGCATGCGACGCAACCGGCGCACCGAATGGGCCCGCCGCATGGTGCGCGAGAACGTGCTGACGACTGATGACCTGATCTGGCCGATATTCGTCACCGATGGCAACAACACACCTGTTCCATCGATGCCGGGTGTGCATCGCCTCTCGATCGACGGCATCATTCGCGAAGCCGAAAAGGCCGCCAAGCTGACTATCCCTTGCATAGCGCTCTTCCCCTACACCAACCCGGGCCTGCGCGACGACGCCGGCAGCGAAGCGCTCAACCCCGACAATCTCGTCTGCCGCGCCATTCGCGCTATCAAGAAAGAAGTGCCGGACGTCGGAATTCTGTGCGACGTCGCACTCGATCCCTTCACCAGCCATGGCCACGATGGACTTCTGCGTGACGGCGTCATCGTCAACGATGAAACGGTCGCCGCGCTGGTGAAGCAGGCACTGGTGCAGGCGGAAGCCGGCTGCGACATTATCGCGCCATCGGACATGATGGACGGACGTGTCGGTGCAATCCGCAAGGCACTCGACGCGGCAAATTTCACCGACGTGTCGATCATGTCCTATGCGGCGAAATATGCCTCGGCCTTTTACGGGCCGTTCCGCGACGCCGTGGGATCTGCAAAGACGCTGACCGGCGACAAGCGCACCTATCAGATGGACCCCGCCAACTCGGATGAGGCCTTGCGTGAGGTCGCGCTCGATATCCAGGAAGGCGCCGACATGATCATGGTCAAGCCTGGCCTGCCCTACCTCGATATCGTCCGCCGCGTGAAGGATACGTTTGCAATGCCGACTTTCGCCTATCAGGTGTCCGGTGAGTACGCGATGATAATGGCGGCTGCGGAGAAAGGCTGGGTCGATGGCGAGCACGCCATGATCGAAAGCCTGACCGCGTTCAAACGGGCCGGCTGTGACGGCGTACTGACCTATTTCGCACCGCGCGTGGCGGAAAAACTCAAAGCGGGTTGACGCGATAAGGGCACGCTGACCCTCCTCGTCACCGGCCCGGTGACACATGAATTCGACAGGTTGAAATTTCCATGGGTGAATTCGCCATCGGCCAAGGCGTGTCGCGTTTCGAGGATCCGCGGTTGATCCGCGGCGGCGGCCGCTATACCGACGACATCAAATTGCCTGGCATGGCGCACGCTGTCGTGCTGCGTTCGCCGTATGCGCACGCAAAGATAAGGTCAATCGACACCAAGGCCGCGAAGGCGGCGCCCGGCGTACTCGCCGTGCTGACAGCGGCAAACGTGAAGGCCGCCGGCTATGGCGATCTTCCGGTACCCGGCAATCTCAAGCGCCGCGACGGCTCGCCGATGTACAAGGCGCGCTATCCAATTCTTGCGGAAGACCGCGTGCGCTGGGTCGGCGACTATGTCGCGTTCGTCGTCGCTGAAACGCCGGCGCAGGCGCAGGACGCGGCCGAACTCATCCAGGTCGATTACGAGGAATTGCCTGCGGTTACCTCGACGGCCGAGGCACCGAAGCCGGGTGCGCCACGGGTGTGGGACGATTGCCCCGACAACATCTGCTTTGTCGAATTGATCGGCGACAAGGCGGCGGTCGAAGCCGCCTTGTCTCGCGCAAGCCATATTGTGCGGCATCGCTTCATCATCAATCGCGTGACCGCGGCCACCATGGAGCCGCGCGGCGCCGTCGGTGACTACAACGCCGCCGACGGCCGCTACACGATCTATACGCCCATGCAGCGGCCGCATCCGACGCGTACCGAGCTTGCGAAGGTGCTCAAGGTGCCGGAAAGCAAGATCCGCATCATCACCGGCGATACCGGCGGCAGCTTCGGGATGAAGACGCCGATTTTCAACGAGACGCCATTGGTGCTGCTCGCCTCAAAGCTCACGGGGCGGCCGGTGAAATGGATCAGCACGCGCACGGAGGCTTTCCTGAGCGATGCGCAGGCACGCGACAACGTGACGGAGGCCGAACTTGCGCTCGACAGCGAAGGGCATTTCCTGGCGCTGCGGGTGAAGACCTTCGCCGCCATCGGCGCCTATCTCCAGCACTCGATGCCGGCATTTGTGCTTAATGCCGGCACGCTGGCCGGCGTCTACCGTACGCCGGCGATCCACGTCGACATCACGGCGGTCTTTTCCAACACCAATCCGATGCGGCCCTATCGCGGCAATGGCCGTCCCGAAGCGGCTTTTGTGATCGAACGCATGGTCGATCTCGCGGCCGCCGAGATGAAAATCGACCCGGCCGAACTGCGACGACGCAACTACGTCCCGCCCTCTTCCATGCCGTTCAAGACCGGTTTGACGTTCACCTACGACAGCGGCGAGTTCGAAAAGAACATGGATCTCGCGCTGGACCTGTCCGACCGTAAAGGGCTCAAGGCGCGAAAGGCCGAGGCCCGCAAGCGCGGCAAGCTGCTTGGTTTCGGCATTTCAAACACCATTGAGCGCGCAGGCGCGCCAAGCACCGAAGGCGCCGAGGTTCGCTTCGATCGCTCCGGTTCGCTGATCCTCTTCTCCGGTTCAAACTCGCAAGGCCAGGGCCACGAGACCATATTCAAGCAACTGGTTTGCGATCGTCTCGGCCTCGATCCTTACGAGGCTCAATATGTCCAGGGCGATACCGACCAGGTTTTCTACGGTGAAGGCACCGGAGGGTCGCGCTCGGCGACCCTCGCCGGTTCCGCGTTCCATCTAGCGACCGAAAAGGTCGTGACTAAGGCGCGCGCGATCGCGGCGCATATGCTCAAGGTCGAGGAGAGCGATCTCAAATTCGACGACGGCGTCTTCTCCACCAACAAAACGAACCGCACGCTGACGGTCAAGGAGATCGCGACGGCCGCGCATGATACGGCGAACGTGCCGAAGGGCATGGAGCCGGGGCTGTTTGCGACCGCCGTCTACGTTGCGCCGGTCAACAATTATCCGAACGGCTGCCACATCTGCGAACTGGAGATCGATCGCGAGACCGGCAAGGTCGACATCACACGCTACAGCGTGGTGGACGATTTTGGCACCGTGCTCAATCCGCTGCTGCTGCACGGCCAGGTGCATGGCGGCATCGCGCAGGGCGCCGGCCAGGCGCTGATGGAGGACATCCACTTCGATGGTTCGGGCCAGCTCGTGACTGCGTCCTTCATGGACTACGCCATGCCGCATGCGCACGATTTCTGCTCCATGGAAGTCGAGAGCAATCCGGTGCCGACCAAAACCAACCCGCTCGGCGTCAAGGGTGCTGGTGAAGCCGGCTGCGTCGGCGCGCTACCGGCCGTGACCAATGCGCTGGTCGATGCGCTGTCCGAGTTCGGTGTCAATCATATCGAGATGCCCGCGACGCCCGAGCGCATCTGGCGGGCGATGCAGCCGCGCTAGCGATTACGATCGCAGATATTCCGGACGGATGCAGGGGCCGTCGAGCGAATAGCGCCCGGCGCCGACCGCACACAGCATCAGGAAGCCGCCGATGATGCTCACGTTCTTCATGAAGTGAATCATGTTGTTGACGTGTTGCGGTCCTGGCGGCTGGTTCCAGAAGTCATGGAAGAAGTAAGCCGCGACGGCGCAGAAGATTGCGAGCAGAAGCGCGACAAGCCGGGTCTGCCAGCCGATGATGATCAGGAGGCCGCCGCCTGCCTCGACGATCGCCGTCAGCACGGCAATCACGTTTGCAAAAGGCAGGCCTTTCGAGCCGATGGCTGAGGCGGTCGCGCCCAGGTCCATGAATTTCTCGATGCCCGAGCTGACGAAGATGATCGCGATAAGGATGCGGCCGATGGCCAGCACCGTGTCGTTCACTCCGGCGGCAGCGCGGATGTCGGCTTGCGTCGGATCGGCAGTCATCGTGTGCACACTCATAGGTCACTCCGCAATAAACCCGCAGGAAAACGCGCGGCGCAGGGGGCCGGTTCCGATCAAACGCACCGCGGTCGCGGCGCAATTTGTACACCGGCGGCCTCCCGCGCAATCTGTACATTGCGATCGCACAACCTGTACACCGGCGCGGACGGTATTACCCTATGGCATGTGATTCGCTCGCCCGGCGCGGTTACCGCGCCGGTGTTGCCGTGCTCGCGTGCGTCCCGCGCCCGTTTGTCCGTGCCCGTTCGTCCCCGAGGAGATTTTTCATGCGCAACGTCGGACGCAAGCTTGCCTTCGTGTTGGCCGCAACCAATCACGGCACGATGATCACCAACCGGTTCGACTATCGCATGAGCGAACCGAATTCCCACGCGGGGATCGGCGTCGGGTACCAGGTGCTGGAGGGCGGCACCTTCGACCCTGTCGAAGTCGAACTTGCGCTGCAGCTGATCGAAGTTAGGCACCAGATACACGGCGACGGCGTCGTCGCCGTCGACGGCGGCGCCAATATCGGCGTGCACAGCATCGAATGGGCCACTGCGATGACCGGCTGGGGCTCGGTCATCGCCATCGAGCCACAGGAGCGCATCTACTACGCGCTCGCCGGGAACATCGCCATCAACAACTGCTTCAACGCCATCGCCATGCACGCCGCGATCTCCTCCGAACCCGGCATCATGCAGATCCCGACCCCCGACTACTTCCTCCCCTCGAACTTCGGCAATCTCGAACTGCGGCCGCGCGCCGACACCGAATTCATCGGCCAGCCCATCGACTATTCCGCCGGCAAGACCGTCGCGATCCAGAAAATCTCGATCGATGCCCTGGCCCTGCCGCGCGTCGATTTCATCAAACTCGATCTCCAGGGCATGGAATTGGAGGCACTCGAAGGCGCGCAGGAGACGATCGCGCGCTCCCACCCGATCTTCCTCCTCGAATCGCGAAAGTGCGGCCGCGAACGCCTGCGCGCCTTCCTCGATGAGCGCGGCTACAAAGTGGTCGAGGCCGGTTACAACCTCCTCGCCGTTCACAAGAGCGACCCCGTCGTCCAGCAACTCCAGCTTCCAGACATGCCGGCGCAATCGGCGGCCTGATCGCTTCACTCTCTCGCAGTGATCGCAGCGACAGCCTCAAGCCGCATCGGCGCGTAGCCGTCGGCGGCAAGCGCCGCCATGATCTCCTCGGCATGCGCCGCATCGCGCGTCTCGAGCGTCACGTCGAGTTTTGCGCCCTTTGCCGGCACATCGAGAAACAGCCGCCGGTGATCGACCTCGAGAATATTGGCGCCGAGGCCGCCGATGCGCGTCGCGATGATCCCGAGCACGCCTGGCTGATCCGGGATCGTCAGCCGGAACGACACGATCCGCTCCTCGCGTTCAAGCTCGCGCACCATGATGGACGCAAGCACGCGCGGATCGATGTTGCCGCCGCACAGAACAAGACCCACCTTCCGCCCTTTGAACCGCTCCGGCTTGGTCAGCATGGCGGCAAGACCGGCGGCGCCGGCGCCCTCAGCCATCGTCTTCTGCAGCGTCAGGTAGGCATTGACCGCGCGCTCAAGCTCAGCCTCACCGACCAGAATGATCTCAGCCACAAGGTCGCGGATAATCGGCAGCGTCAGCTTGCCGACATTCTTGACAGCAATACCTTCGGCGAGTGTCGGCCCGCCAAGCGGCCGGTTGTCGCCCCGCAACGCATTCCACACCGAGGGATAAAGCGCGGCTTCCGCGCCGACGATCTCGATTTTCGGATTTTTCGCCCGCCCCGCAACGGCATTGCCGGCGATCAGTCCGCCGCCGCCGACCGGGAAAACCAGCACATCGAGATCGGGACGATCCTCAAGCATTTCCAGCGCAATCGTGCCCTGTCCGGCGACGATCTGCCGGTCGTCGTAAGGGTGAACGAGCACGAGCCCTCGCTGCGCCTGGATTTCCTCGCAGCGCGCCTGCGCTTCCGCCACCGATTCGCCATGCAACACCACTTCGGCGCCATGCGAGCGCGTTGCCGCGGTCTTCACGAAAGGCGTCGTGACCGGCATCACGATCGTTGCCGGAATGCCCAGGCGCGCCGAATGATAGGCCACCGCCTGCGCGTGATTGCCGGCCGACATCGTGATGACACCGCGCTTGCGATCGGCCGGGCTCAGTGAGGCCAGCTTCACCAGTGCCCCCCGATCCTTGAACGAATTCGTGACCTGAAGATTTTCGTATTTGACGTAAACCTCGGCGCCGGTCAGCGCCGACAGCTTAGGCGCCGGCAGCATCGGTGTGCGCAATACAACGCCTTCGATCACGCGGCGTGCGGCTTCGACATCGGCAAGAGTGACGCTCAAAGCTGTGCTCCGGACCCTGACTGCTGCACCATGCCGCAAGGCCGGAGAAGGTTCCAGCACCCGGGCAACCCCTTGCGCGCGCCCGATTCTTTCTCCATCTCCGCTAAATCGGGCTGCGCTATAATGCGTTCACGCCTGCAGCGAGAGTTGGCCGCATGTCGATCGATATCAAACCCCACGCTTATGATCCGGCAACCCAGCCGGAATTGTTCGACGGCGTCCTGGCGCGCCGAGTCATCGCTTTCATCATTGATTTCATCATTATTTCCATTCCCGTCGTGCTCGCGGCCATGTTCATTTTCGCTTTCGGAATCGTGACGCTGGGTCTCGGCTTTGCGCTCTACTGGCTGCTACCATCCGCGACGGTGATCTGGGCGATTCTCTATTTCGGCTTCACCCTCGGCGGCTGGGCCTCGGCCACTGTCGGGATGCGGGTGATGGACCTCGAAATGCGCACCTGGTACGGCGGCCCGGCCTATTTCGTGCTCGGCGCGGTGCACGCCGTCGCCTTCTGGTTCACGGTGTCTTTTTTCACCCCGTTTGTGCTGCTGGTTCCGTTTTTCAACGAGCGGCGCCGGCTTCTGCACGACATCCTTCTCGGCACGGTGGTCATCAATAGCAAAGCCCGTGCGTCGGTGCTGCGCTCGTCCATGCCGCCAGCCCGGACCGGATAGGCTTTGACGGAGAGCGTCCGGCGCGCGATGCTAGCGATGAACATGAAATGACGGACTGATAGGTGACCCAGCACTCTCGCGATACACCGCAATTCTATCTGACAGCCCCGTCGCCGTGCCCCTATCTGGAGGGCCAGGAAGAGCGCAAGGTCTTCACGCACCTTGTCGGCGACCGCGCCGGCGAGCTGAACGACCTGCTGACCCATGGCGGTTTTCGCCGCAGCCAGTCCATCGCCTATCGCCCGGCCTGCGAAGGTTGCCGCGCCTGCGTCTCGGTACGCGTCGTGGCGGCCGACTTTGCGCCCTCGCGCAATATGCGCAGGATTGCGGAACGCAATTCCGACATTGTCGGCGAAATGCGCGACCCGGCGCCCACCTCCGAACAGTATTCGGTATTTCGCGCCTATCTCGATGCGCGCCATCGTGATGGCGGCATGGCCGACATGACAGTCCTCGATTACGCAATGATGATCGAGGACAGCCACGTCGACACTCGTCTGGTCGAATATCGACGGCGCGGTCCCGATTCTAGGATCACCGGGCGCGGCACGGGACACATGCTCGCTGTCGCACTCACCGACGTGCTCAGCGACGGCCTGTCGATGGTCTATTCGTTTTTCGATCCGGATGAGGCTGACCGTTCGCTCGGCACCTTCATGATTCTCGACCATATCGAGCGGGCAAACCGCATGGGCCTGCCGTATGTCTATCTCGGCTATTGGGTCGCGGGTTCGCGCAAGATGGATTACAAGGGCCGCTTCCTGCCGCAGGAACGGCTGATGCCGTCCGGCTGGAGCCGCGTGGAAAAATAGCGCGCTTCAGCCGCTTCCCAGCGCGAAGTCGACCAGCAGCTTGGTATTCAGCGCAATGATTGCGGCCGCAGTAATAACGGCGAGCGCCGTCACCCAGCGCGGCGCGATTAGCGCGCCCATCTTTTTGCGATCGGCGGTGAACATCACCAGCGGCACGATCGCGAACGGCAATTGCAGGCTCAGGATAACCTGGGACAGGATCAGAAGCTGCGCGCTGCCTTTTTCGCCGAACCAGATGGTGACGATGGCGGCAGGCACGATAGCAATGGAGCGTGTGATCAGCCGCCTGGCCCAGCCGGGAAGGCGTATGTCGAGAAAGCCTTCCATCACGATCTGGCCCGAGAGCGTCGCCGTCACGGTCGAATTCAGCCCGCAGCACAGCAACGCAACACCGAACAAGGTCGGCGCAAGCGCCGAGCCGAGCAGCGGCGCGATGAACGAATGCGCCTGATCAAGCTCGGCGATATCGTGCTTACCCGCCTTGTAGAAGGTCGCCGCGGCGAGAATCAGTATCGAGGCATTGATCAGCAACGCGAACATCAGCGCGATCGTCGAATCGAGCGTTGCCAGCTTGATCGCCTCGCGCCGGTCCTCAATGCCTTCGCCGAAACGGCGCGTCTGCACCACGCCGGAATGCAGATAAAGGTTGTGCGGCATCACGGTGGCGCCCAGGATGCCGAGTGCGAGATAGAGCATGTCCGGATTGGTGACGATCTCAGTGGTCGGCGCAAAGCCACGGATCACCGCGCCCCAATCGGGGTCTGCCATGGCAATCTGCACCGCAAAGCAGGCGGCGATCACGCCGAGCAGCGTGACAACGAAGGCCTCCACGTAGCGGAAGCCCAGATTCTGCATCCAGAGGACGAGGAACACGTCGAGCGCGGTCAAAATGACGCCGATCTCGAGCGGAATGTGAAACAGAAGATTGAGGCCGATCGCGGTTCCGATCACCTCGGCAAGATCCGTTGCACAGATTGCAATCTCGGCCAGCACCCAAAGCGGCCACGAAACGTAACGCGGAAAAGCGTCGCGGCAGGCCTGCGCAAGATCACGTCCCGACGCTATGCCAAGTCGCGCGCACAGCGCCTGCAGCAGGATCGCCATCAGGTTGGAGAGCAGCGCGACCGTGAGCAGCGCGTAACCGAATTTGGAGCCGCCGGCGAGCGACGTCGCCCAGTTGCCGGGATCCATGTAGCCGACCGCGACCAGATAGCCGGGGCCGAGAAAGGCCATGAGCTTGCGGCCGAGTGAGCCGGTTGGCCGGGTGGTAATCGAACCGAAGACTTCGGCGAGCGGTGGCCGACCTCGGTCACGGCGCCAACCGGCCGGTTCGGCGATCACAGTCGGCTCCATGCGTGCATGCATTGTGAAAGCTCTAAAAAACAAATCGCCTCAATCAAACATATCTAGTTGCGAATAATTTGCAATTGCATAACACGGGGAACTTTTCGAATTCCACTGAGTTGTCGGGCGCTTGCGGCTCCGATCGACCTGTCGACCGAGCCCGTGCCTGCGACAGGCTGTTTTTCGGCGACACGGCCGCCGCGCTGCTCGAGAGATTGAAGCGTTCGCTGTAGAACGTTGTCTATCGCACCTTTTCACATCGTCATGCCCGGCCTTGTGCCGGGCATCCACGGCTTTGAATGTCACACGGAGGAAGACGTGGATGGCCGGGACAAGCCCGGCCACGACAGATGACGTCCGCTTTCGGCCTAATCCTCGGCTTCGTCGTCGGCGGCGGCCTTGCCGTTGCTCGGCAGGCTGCGGAATTTGTTGTTCTTCGGGAATCCCTTGGGCGCGATGCGGCCCGCGTCCGCGCGGTTGCCGCGCCAGTCCTTGAGCTCCTTCATCGGCAGCGTGAAGCTGCGGCCGGCCGTATCGGTCCAGGACAGGCCCGCGTCGGCCGTGAACGTCGTTACATCCGAGAGGCCTTTTTCCTTGTAGCGCTGCAGGCGCACGCCGCGCCCGCGCCCCATCTCTGGCACCTGGTTGAGTTGAAATATCAGCATTTTGCGGTTGGCGCCGATCGCCGCTGCGAGTTCGCCGTCAACGGCTGTCATTGCGGCGGCTTTGTCCGGCACCTTGAGGTTGAGCACCTGCTTGCCCTTGCGCGTGGTGCCAAGGCACTCATCTTCCGCTACCACGAAGCCGTTGCCCTGGTGACTTGCGACCAGGAATTTGCGCCCGCCCTGGAAGGCCAAGGCCGCCACCACATCGGCATTCTCAAGATCAATGAACAGGCGCACCGGCTCGCCATGGCCGCGCCCGCCCGGCAGCTTCGAGGCGTCGAGCGTGTAGAAACGGCCATTGCTGCCGAAGATCAGCACCTTGGCGGTGGTCTCGGTCGGGAAAGCGAATTTCAGCGCGTCGTCGGTCTTGAAGGTGACGCCCGAGAAATCGGTGACATGGCCGCGCAGCGCACGGATCCAGCCCTTTTCCGAAACGACCACGGTGATCGGCTCGCGAACGACCATCGCCTCTTCGATCGCGGCTTCATCGTGCGCCGGCGCGATACCGAATGTCGTGCGGCGTCTGCCGATGTCGGTCTTCGGGCCAAATTTTTCCCTGATCTCCTTGATCTGGCCAGCAATCGTTTTCCATTGCTGGGCCGGAGATCCGATCAATGCCTTGAGCTTGGTGCGCTCTTCGCGCAGCGCCTTGTCCTCGGCGCGGATTTCCATCTCTTCGAGCTTGCGCAAGTTGCGCAGCCGCATGTTGAGGATGGCGTCGGCCTGCACATCGGTGATCTTGAAAGTCTTCATGAGGACGGGTTTCGGCTCGTCCTCTTTGCGGATGATTTTGATCACCTTGTCGAGGTTGAGATAGGCGATGAGAAGGCCGCCCAGCACTTCCAGACGATGCTCGATTTCCGCCAATCGATGGTTTGAACGGCGGAGCAATACTTCGCGCCGGTGGTCCAGCCATTCGCGCAAGGCTTCGGCAAGGCCGAGCACTTGTGGGACGCGGCCCTTCACCAGCACGTTCATGTTGAGCGGGATGCGGCCCTCAAGCTCCGTCAGTTTGAACAGCGATTCCATCATCAGCTCGGCGTCGACCGAGCGCGATCGCGGTTCGATCACCAGTCGGATGTCTTCCGCCAATTCATCGCGCACATCTGCAACCAGCGGCAGTTTCTTTTCGTTGATCAGCTCGGCGAGCCTTTCAACCAGGCGCGATTTCTGCACCAGCCACGGAATTTCGGTGATGACGATCACATAGGTGCCGCGACCGGTGTCTTCCTGTTTCCACCGCGCCCGCACGCGAAAAGAGCCGCGGCCGGTGCTATAGGCTTCGGCGATCGTCTCGGGCGTATCGACGATGATGCCGCCGGTCGGGAAATCCGGGCCTTTGACGTATTTGAGCAGCGTCTTGCTGCGCGCCTTCGGATTGTCGATGAGGAACAGCGCGGCGTCGCACAACTCGGCCGCATTGTGCGGCGGGATGGACGTCGCCATGCCAACTGCGATGCCTTGCGAGCCGTTCGCCAGCAGATTGGGAAACGCCGCCGGCAGGACCACCGGTTCCTGGCTGGTGCCGTCATAGCTCGCGCGGAAGTCGACGGTGTCTTCGTCGATGCCGTCGATCAGCAGCCGTGCGACTTCGGTGAGCCGCGCTTCGGTGTAGCGCATGGCGGCGGCGTTATCGCCGTCGACATTTCCGAAGTTGCCCTGCCCGTCCACGAGCGGATAGCGCTGCGCGAAATCCTGCGCGAGCCGCACCAGTGCATCGTAGATCGCCTGATCGCCGTGCGGGTGGAAATTGCCCATCACGTCGCCGACGACCTTGGCGGATTTCTTGAAAGCCTGCCCCGGTTCGAGCCGCAGCAGCCGCATGCCGTAGAGTATGCGGCGGTGCACCGGTTTGAGCCCATCGCGCGCATCGGGAAGCGCGCGATTCATGATCGTGGAAAGTGCATAAGCGAGGTAGCGCTCTTCCAGCGCCTCGCGTAGGGCGACCTCCTCGACATGCCCTTTTTCAGGGGGAATCAGTCGTTTTCCCATGCCCGATAGCTAGACGGTTGTGGTGCGATGAACAAGCGATGAACGCAGTGGCCATCTAATCTTCCAGGTTTTCCCTGTAAATTGTGTGAACTCGACGATCTGGTCGACGTTATCTTGCGCCGACCACAATCGGATCCAGGCTTTACACGGATGGAGAACGCTATGCGCCGGATTGTACTTGCGACTGCCGCCACGCTCGCCATTCTCGCGGCTGGCTCAATTACCTCAAATCGCGCCGAAGCCATGACGGTAACGACACCGTCTGGAATTCAGAATGCGCTTAACGAAAACAGCCTGCTTCAGGACGTCCAGGTCGCCTGCCGCCGCGTGTGGCGCTGCGGGCCGTATGGCTGCGGTTGGCGACGCGCATGCTGGCGGACTGCGCCTTATTACGGCGGCTACGGCTTCTACGGTGGAGGCCCGTACTACGGTGGTGGCTACTACCGGCCCTACCGACGTTACGGGTGGTAACTAGGCGACGCTCGGAAGGGCGCGGTTCAGCGCCGCGATGAAATGTGCGCGCTCGTCACCGAGCGCCACACCACGCGCTTCCAGCACGTGACGATTTAGGAAATAACCTGTGAGCGCGAACCCGTCGGCAATGTCATTGCCGGCTGGTTTTGCGTCGTGCTCGCGCAAGAAGGCCGGGAGGCGCAGCATCCTGTCGGCCCAGGGTTCGCCGGCGCTGCGTGACACCGCGCGTCCCGATTTTGGCGACACATAGACGAGGTCGCCGGAGCTTCCGGTCGCGACGCAGCGTTCGAGATCGAGGCCAAAGCCGAGCTCGGACAGAACCTGCAATTCGAAGCGCACGACCACCGGCGCACTCAGCCTTGCGTCGTCAAGGTGGCCGAGGATGTCATCGAGTGCATTGTAGAGGGCGGTGTGCGGATCACGCTCGGGCAAGAGCCGCATCAGTCCAGCAAGATGCGTGACGCCATAGATTGCGTGAGGCGCCGAGAAGAAACTAGCCGCGCGAAGGTCGAGGCCTTCCACTGTGTAGTTGCCGAGATGCTCGTCGAGCCGCGCCCGCCACGTGGCGCTCACGGTGTTACCCGGTTGCAGAACGGGCTTGAGCCGCGAACCGAAGCCGCCGCGCACGAGACCGAGATGGCGGCCATGCTCGCGCGTCATCAGCTCGAGGATGGCATTCGCCTCCCCGTGCCGTTTCACGCCCATCACGATACCTTCATCGATCCACTGCATGGTCTCAACCGGAATCGCCAGTCTTTCCTAGATTAGGGCCGCGGGGCGATGTCACAAGTGCCGCCCGGCGGTGTAATGAAGGACGGCCTTCTTGCCGTCATGCCCGCGTTTGTCCCGGCCATGACAATTCGAGAGGTAGTGCTGTTCGCCGGGTAAGCCCGTGATGACGACCTTTGCAGGTCACTCCTTCGGGAACGCCAGTCCCATTGCGCGATAGCGTTCCGGATCGTCGCCCCAGCCCTCGCGCACTTTCACGAACAGAAACAGGTGCACCTTAACTTCGACAATGGCGGCAATCTCCTTGCGGGCCGCCTCGCCGATCGCCTTGATGGTCTGCCCGCCCTTGCCGAGCACGATCTTGCGCTGGCTTTCGCGCTCGACGTAGATCGTCTGCTCGATGCGAATGTCGCCCGCGCGCAATTCCTTCCACGCCTCGGTTTCCACCGTCGAATGATACGGCAGCTCCTGGTGCAGCCGCTCGAACAGCTTTTCGCGTGTGATCTCCGCCGCGAGCTGGCGGATGGGCGCGTCCGACATCTGGTCAGGCGGATATAGCCACGGCCCCGGCGGAACGCGCTGCGCGAGCCACGTCTTGAGATCCATGACGCCGTCGCCCGTCAGTGCGGAAACCATGAAGGTGTATTCAAACTTTGCGGCCCTGTTGGCGTCGTTCGCCAGGCCCAGCAGCGCCTCTTTGGCGACAACATCGATCTTGTTCAGCACCAGCAGTTTCGGCGCCTTGACGTCACCGAGCCGGCGCAGAATGTCCTCCGCCTCCTCATCGAGCCCCTTGCGCGCATCGATGATGACGCCGACGAGATCGGCCTCGTGCGCTCCACTCCAGGCCGTCGTCACCATGGCGCGGTCGAGCCGCCGTCGTGGCGAGAAAATCCCAGGCGTATCAACGAAGATCAATTGCGAACGGTCATGGACGGCAATTCCGCGGATCAGCGCGCGCGTCGTCTGCACCTTGTGCGAGATGATGCTGACCTTCGAACCCACTAGCGCATTGAGCAACGTTGATTTGCCGGCGTTCGGCGCGCCGATCAGGGCGACGAAGCCGCAATGCGTTTGGCTCTCTTGTGCGTTCGGATCAGCCATCAAGCTTGTCCGCCGAGACGCCGACCCGACTGAGCATGGCGGCGGCGGCGGCCTGTTCGGCAGCGCGTTTGGAATTTCCGAGTCCTTCAGCCGGCGGCCGATCCGGTAGTACAACGGCGACGCGAAACTCCGGATCGTGATGCGGACCTGTCCGGGCAAGCTCGCGATAGGCCGGCGTCGGCAGGCCGCGCGCCTGCGCCCATTCCTGCAACATGGTTTTTGCATCGCGCAGCGGACGCAGCGGCTTGAGCATCCGCTCTTTCCAGAAACGCACGATAAGCTCGTCCGCCGCTTTGTAACCGCCGTCTATGAACGCTGCTCCGACCAGCGCCTCGCAGACATCGGCGAGAATGGTGACGCGGCGCCGGCCACCGGCATGCGATTCCGAATTGCCTAACTTGAGCGCCGGACCAAGATCCATTGCCCGCGCCACCTCTGCGCAGGTCTCTTTGCGCACGAGGTCGGCCAGCCGCCGTGAAAGCTCGCCTTCGTTCGCTCTAGGAAATGCCCGGTACAACATGTCGGAAATAACGAGGCCGAGCACATGGTCGCCTAGAAATTCCAGCCGTTGATAGCTGGCCGCGCGATTGCCCCCTGACAGTGCGGAAATGTGCGTGAGCGCTCGTTCGAGCAGATCCTTGTCGGCAAATTTATAGCCGATCCTGGTCTCGAGCGCCGTCCTGTCCTTGGCCTTGCGGCTCATCTGACGATCGTGAACAACCTATTCCAGCGAACGGACACCGGCCAGCGCCAGAATTGCCAGGCGCGCTCGCCCTCGAAGACGGAGAAGAAGATGATCTGAGCCTTGCCAACAATATTCTCGAACGGCACCATGCCGACCTGGCTGAATCGACTGTCGGTCGAGTTGTCGCGGTTGTCGCCCATCATGAAATAATGATCAGCCGGCACCGTATAGACCTGGGTATTGTCGGCAAATCCGTTATCGACCAGATCGAGCGTGTAATAGCTCACGCCGTTCGGCAGTGTTTCCTTCCAGCGCTTGACCGGCGCTTCGCGCGTGCCCTCTTCCGTCTCGACAAAATCCGCCGCGCGCTCGCGCTTGACCGCAACGCCATTGATGTTGAGGACGCCGTCGACAACCTGGATCTTGTCGCCCGGCAACCCGATCACGCGCTTGATGTAATCGGTCGAGGTGTCTTTCGGCAGACGGAATACCACGACGTCGCCACGCTGCGGCGGCCACTCGCCCGGAATTCTTCCCGAGAAAATCGGTGGCGACAGCGGCAGCGAAAATTTGCTGTAGCCGTAGCTGTATTTGGAGACGAACAGGTAGTCGCCGACAAGCAGCGTCGCCTTCATTGAACCGGAGGGAATATTGAAGGGCTGAAACAGGAACGTGCGGATCACCAGTGCGATGATCAGCGCGTGAATGATCACGCGGACTGTTTCGGCAACGCCGCCCTCTTTGCGCTTTGTTCCTGAGGTCACACTCATCGGCCTTTCGTCCCGCATTACGGCACACTCACCCCGGCGACCTTGTAGCGGCTGATACACGGGCAGGCAATGAACAAGCCCAGAACATGACAAACGTTTGATCCGATTGAAGGACCTATTTTCAACGTATTTCTCCCCGTGCCGGCACCGCAGAAATAATGACGATGGCTTGCGCCGTCGGACCTTCGTCGGTCAATGAAACATCGATCCTGGCTTCGCATCCGGGCGGCGTGATCGCCTTCAGGCGCGCGAGCGCTCCCCCGGTGAGCTTCATCGTCGGCCTTCCCCCCGCGAGATTGACGACACCCATATCGCGCCAGAAAACGCCGCGCCGCAGGCCGGTACCGAGCGCTTTGGCGCAGGCCTCCTTGGCGGCGAAGCGCTTGGCGTATGTTTCGACGGTATTCGCCCGCCCTTCGGCTTTGTTTCGTTCAGTCGCCGTGAAGATACGGCCGAGAAAGCGCTCCCCATGCCGCTCTATGACATCGGCGATCCTCCGCACGTCGGCGATATCGGAACCGAGGCCGATGATCATGCGCCCGCTTCCTTGCGGCCGCGATCCATCGCGGCGCGCATGAATTTTACCGTCTCGGAAAGCCCCTCGAACACCGCTTCGCCGATCAGGAAGTGACCGATGTTGAGTTCGACCAACTCCGGCAGTGACGCGATCGTCTCGGCCGTTCCGTAGTCGAGACCGTGGCCGGCATGCACCTCCAGCCCGAGACTCGCGGCAAGCTCCGCACCGTCGCGGATGAGTTGCCATTCGGCCTTCGCTTCGGTGACGCGGCCTCCCATCAGTGCGTCGCACCAGGAACCCGTATGGATTTCGATGACCGGTGCGCCCAGTTCGGCGGCCATCTCGATCTGGGCCGGAGCTGCACCGATGAACAGCGAAACGCGGATTCCCGCATGTTTGAGCTCGCGCACGACGGGAGCAAGCTGCGCGCGCTGGCCCACCACGTCGAGCCCGCCTTCGGTCGTCCGCTCCGTGCGCTTTTCCGGCACGAGGCAAGCTGCGTGAGGCCGCGTCTTCAGCGCGATGTCGACCATTTCGCGGGTCGCCGCCATTTCAAAATTGAGCGGCTTGTCGATCTCCGCTTTCAGGCGTGCGATGTCGTCATCGCGAATATGCCGGCGATCCTCGCGCAGGTGGGCGGTGATGCCATCGCAGCCCGCGGCGATCGCGAGCTTGGCGGCGCGCACAGGGTCGGGGTGACCTCCACCGCGCGCGTTGCGGATCGTTGCCACGTGATCAACGTTGACGCCGAGGCGGAGACGTTTCATGCGTGACCCTTGCGCACGGCCTAGCCGTTCACGCGCTCCGCCTTGGCCACCACCGATTTGGCGCGCAACTGCGCAAGGATGGCGGTGAGATGCTTGAGGTCGTAGACCTCGAGATCGATCGTGACATCGGTGAAATCGGGTGCGCGTCGCGTCATGCGGATGTTGTCGATGTTCCCGTCATGCTCGGCGATGACTTGCGTGATCTGTGCCAGCGATCCCGGCTCGTTTACCGATTGCACCGCGATGCGCGCGGGAAAGCGGCGGGGCGCGTGCTCTTCCTCGTCCCAACGCACGTCGAGCCAGCGCTCGGGGTTGTCCTCGAACTCGCTCAAGGCCGGCGACTGGATCGGGTAGATCGTGATGCCCTCGCCGGGCGTGAGAATGCCGACGATGCGATCGCCCGGCACCGCGCCTCCGTCCGGCGCAAAACGAACTGGCAGATCGCCGTTGATGCCGCGGATCGGAATGGCCGGTCCCTCGGCGTTTTCCGGCAGCTTGAACTTGACCGAGGTCAGCTTCTTCAGGCCGAACCAGCCGCTTTCCGACTTCGGCTTGGCCGCCATGGCCGCGGCGCGTTCTTCCTTGTAGTCGGGATACATCGCGCGGGCGACGTCGGACGCCTTCAGTTCGCTGCGCCCGACCGCGGCCATGACTTCGTCGATCGAGGTGCGCGCAAGGCGCGGCAGCGCTCCCGTCAGGCTTTCATCGGAATAGCTGATCTTCGCGCGCTGGAAGAGCCGCTCGACAATGCGGCGGCCCAGCCCGGCATATTGCCTGCGCACGGCAGCGCGCGTCGCCCGCCTGATCGCCGCGCGCGCCTTGCCGGTGACGACGATCGATTCCCACGCGGCCGGCGGCGCGGTCTGCGCTTTCGACGTCGCGATCTCGACTTCGTCGCCATTGAGGAGCTCGGACGTAAGCGGCGCGATCTGGCCGTTGATCTTGCAGCCGACCGCGGTGTTGCCAATGTCGGTATGCACCGCATAGGCGAAGTCGATCGGCGTTGCCTTTCGCGGCAATGCGATCAGCTTGCCCTTCGGCGAGAAACAGAACACCTGGTCGTGGAACAGCTCGAGCTTGGTGTGCTCGAGGAATTCTTCGGGATTTGAACCTTCCGCCAGAAGCTCGATAGTTCGCCGCAGCCAGGCATAGGCGGTCGATTCCCGCGACAGAAGCTCGGTCGGCGAGCCGACATTATCCTTGTAAAGCGCGTGCGCGGCGATGCCGTATTCGGCGATCTCGTGCATCTCGACGGTGCGGATCTGAAGTTCGACGCGCTGCTTGCTGGGGCCGATCACGGTCGTGTGGATCGAGCGGTAATCGTTCCCCTTCGGTGTCGAGATGTAGTCCTTGAAGCGGCCCGGCACCATCGGCCAGGTGCTGTGCACGACACCGAGCGCCTGGTAGCAATCGGCCAATGACTTTACGAGCACGCGGAATCCGAAAATATCCGACAGCTGCTCGAACCCGACCGACTTGCGCTCCATCTTCCGCCAGATCGAATAGGCGCGCTTGCGCCGCCCGACGACGCGCGCATCGATGCCGCGATCGGCAAGTTTCTTGGTGAGTTGCTTTTCGATCTCCGAGATCAGCAGCTTGCTGCGCTCGGTCAACGCATTCAGCCGCGCCGTCACAACCTCATAGGCTTCCGGGTAGAGCTCGCGGAACGCCAGATCGTCGAGCTCTTCGCGCATTTCGTGCATGCCCATACGGCCGGCAAGTGGCGCATAGATCTCGAGTGTTTCCTCCGCAGCGCGGCGGCGTGCTTCGGGCGGCATGTAACCGAGGGTGCGCATATTGTGCAGGCGGTCGGCGAGCTTGATCAGGAGAACGCGAACGTCGTCGGCGATCGCCAGCAGCAGCTTGCGGAGGTTCTCGGCCTGCTTGGCTTCCTTGGTGACGAGGTCGAGTTTTTTCAGCTTGGTCAAACCCTCGACCAACGTGCCGATGTCGCGCCCGAAGAGGCTGTCAATCTCGGCGCGGGTCGCCTCGGTATCCTCGATGGTGTCGTGCAGGAGCGCCGCGGCAATGGTCGCATCATCAAGCTTGAGGTCGGTGAGGATCGCGGCAACCTCGATCGGGTGCGAAAAATAGGGATCGCCGGACGCGCGCCGCTGCTCGCCGTGGGCCTTCATGGCGTAGACGTAGGCGCGGTTGAGCAGCGCCTCGTTGGTGTTGGGGTTATAGCGCCGGACCCGCTCGATCAGGTCGTACTGCCGCATCATCTGCGGCTTTCGGGCCGGCTTTTCGGTGGTCGGGGTGGCCGAGGCAACGGCCGGCGGGCGCGGCGCCCTGATCGGGGCCTGCTTTTGCATGCGCGGAAGGTCGGAACGCGTGCGCGCCATATCGGCTGCCCTTTGGATACCACCTCAAGATATCACGCTGTTTCATCCTAGCTGCAAGGCTTTGACCAACTGGTTGACGAAAAGCGACGGCCCGGCTTTTGGCCGGGCCGTTAAGTGGAATTAACAGAATGACTATTCGGCGTCTTCTTCCGGCGGCTCTTCCGGCGGCGCTAGGCCTTCGAGGCCCTTGAGCAGCTCTTCCTCCGTCATGCGGTCCGCCGTTACCTCAGTATCGTCGGAATCCACGCTGGCACCGGCACCGGCTCCAATGAGCGGCACTTCGGGCTCCGGCTCGTCAACCTCGACATACTTCTGCAGGCTGTGGATTAGGTCTTCCTTCAGATCGCCGGGAGATACGGTCGTTTCGGCAATTTCCCGCAACGCCACGACTGGATTCTTGTCGTTGTCGCGCTCGAGGGTAATTTGCGACCCCGACGAAATCATCCGCGCGCGGTGACTCGCGAGAAGGACGAGATCGAAGCGGTTCTCAACTTTGTCGATGCAATCTTCTACGGTGACACGGGCCATCGGCTTGTCACTCCATCTGGTGGAACTTGTCCTGAATTTTGCCCGCTAAGTACCCTTTGGGATGTGAAATTTCAAGCGTTTTTGTCTTGGTTTAGCCGCAACCGTCTGTTACTCGACAATTGCGCGGGCAAGCCGGTGGCAGGGATTTTATTGGCACCGCGTGATTGCGCAGGCGGCGCCCCAGTTTATTGGAAAGGCCGCGATGCTCAGTTAACGGCGATCCGAAAGCGCGCGTGCGGCGCCATCCGCGTGTCGTGCGGACCGGGTCTGGACGTAAACCGTATTGGATTGTGAGACGAACCCATGACCGTATCTGGCGAGAAAATCGCTTTATTCATTGATGGTGCCAATCTTTACGCTACCGCTAAATCTCTCGGCTTCGACATCGACTACAAGCGCCTGCTGCGAGAATTCCAGTCGCGCGGTTACCTGCTGCGCGCGTTCTACTACACCGCGGTGATCGAGGATCAGGAATATTCCTCGATCCGCCCGCTGATCGACTGGCTCGACTACAACGGCTATTCGGTCGTCACCAAGGCAACGAAGGAATTCGTCGACCAGACCGGACGGCGCAAGGTCAAAGGCAACATGGATATCGAGCTTGCCGTCGACGCGATGGAAATCGCGGGCACGATCGATCACATGGTGCTCTTCTCCGGCGACGGTGATTTCCGCTCGCTGGTCGAGGCCGTCCAGCGCAGAGGAGTCCGCGTCACCGTTGTCTCGACCGTTTCGACGCAGCCGCCGATGGTCGCGGACGAATTGCGGCGCCAGGCCGATGTCTTTCTCGACATAGTCGAATTGCAGACCAAGATCGGGCGTGACCCCTCAGAGCGTGCTCCGCGCGAGGGCCGGCCGCCGCGCGAGGATCGTGCGGCGTCGCATACGCCTCAATTCCTGCAGCGGCCGCCGACCGCGCCACAACGTGCCGGAGCGCATGTCGGGGCTGACGACGACGACGAGTTGTTCGAATAGCGTAGCATTTCGGGATCCTGGGCTATGGCTGGGGCCGACGGAAAGCCTGGGCGCGACTGCCCTCGTTGCCCGCGCCTTGCCGATTTTCGAAAGACATGGCGTGCCAAGGAGCCGACCTGGTTCAATTCACCGGTCCCCTCCTTCGGTCCCCTTGATGCACGTCTGTTGATCGTCGGTCTCGCGCCCGGGCTCCAGGGTGCCAATCGAACCGGTCGGCCATTCACCGGCGACTATGCGGGCGTGCTGCTCTACGAGACGCTCATAAAATACGGCTTCGCGCGCGGCGTATACGGCGCGCACCCCGATGACGGGCTTGAGCTGATCGATTGCCGCATCACGAACGCAGTGCGTTGCGTGCCGCCGGAAAACAAGCCGACGCCGCAGGAGATTAAAACGTGCCGCGACTTTCTGACACCAACCATCGGCGAGATGAAAAAGCTGCGCGCCATCGTTGTGCTCGGTCGGATTGCGCACGAAAGCACCGTCCGTGCCCTCGGCGGCAAACTGTCTGACGCCGGCTTTGGACACGGCAACCGGCATCAGCTAGGGCCGCTGGCGCTGTTCTGCAGCTATCACTGCTCGCGTTACAATACGAACACGGGCGTGCTCACGCCCGAGATGTTCCGCGCTGTCTTCAGAAACGTCCGCAACTATCTCGATCGCTGAAGCCAGGCGATCACCTCGGCGGCATTCT
Source organism: uncultured Alphaproteobacteria bacterium (assembly GCA_963751535.1). Taxonomy (GTDB): domain Bacteria; phylum Pseudomonadota; class Alphaproteobacteria; order Rhizobiales; family Xanthobacteraceae; genus Pseudolabrys. Next base: position 195,395 of record CAVVUW010000003.1, on the reverse strand, counting down.
TGTCCGGAGGGAAAACCGGGTAGAAGACTTTGCTGATCACGCCGTCGTCGATGACAAGCGCCATGCGCTTGAGCAGCGTCATTCCCGCGGTGGAGAATGTCGGAAGATTGAGTGCACGGGTGAGTGCAAGCTTCTCGTCGGACAGGACTGCGAATGGCAAATGCAATCGCGTCGCCGCTTCCTTCTGATAGGCGGTGTCCTGCGTCGACAGGCCGAAGAGTTGTGCAACGCCCAGGCGCTTGAGTTCGCCGAAATGATCCCGGAACGAGCACGATTGCGGCGTGCAGCCTCGCGCGCCGGGGATCTGGTCCCAGCCGTCGGGCGGATCGATGCCCGGCACGCCCGTTCGCGGATAGACATAGACGACAGTCCGGCCCCTGAGTGTCGAAAGGTTGATCGCCGTGCCGTCGGTTGTCGGCAACGCGATGTCGGGCAGTTTTGCGCCGCTGAGATGGCGTGCGCCTCCATCATCCTGCGGTGCGGGGATATCGGGTGGCAGGAATTGCGGGTTATGCGTGCCTGGGGCTTCAGTCATTGCTGTTTTCTCGTTCTTAGCGCGGCTCGGCGGGAACGACAGAACTGTAACTCATAAATTCCATGAGCGAGCCGTCGGGGTCGCGAAAATAGACTGAGGTGCCCGGCCCTTTCGCACCGAACCGTTGCATCGGTCCGCGCTCAACGGCAATTCCGTGCGCTTTCAGATGCGCTATCGCACCCTCGATCGCGCCCTGCCACTCAAAGCAGAGATCGCTGTTGCCTGGCTGCACGGGCAGACGCGCGACCTCGGCGGGCTGTACGCCTGGCCCATGCACGTTGAGCTGCTTGTCGCCAAAACGATAGGCCCAGCCTGTCGGGCGCTGCACAAGCTCGGCACCCATAATGTCGGCATAAAACCTGTTGGACCGTCCCCAATCCGACACATGGATGACGCAGTGATCCAGTTTGGTTGGCACCATTTCGGCCTCCGGGGCGTTGAATGTCGCGGCAATGTTATTACCGCCGATCGTCAAGTCGGCAATACTGTCAATGTGTAAGGCTGTTTTTCTCCTCTTGAACAGGAGCGACCTTATGACGTTTCTCAAGCCGGTTTATGTGACCACCCTGCTCCTCTGCGCGGTTCTCCCCGCTGCAGCCCAGACCGCCAGCGCACCGATGAAAGGCAGCGACGGCAAGGAAATAGGATCGGTCAATCTCACCCAGACCTCGCAGGGCGTGCTGATCAACGTTGCCGTCAAAGCCCTGCCGCCGGGCGAGCATGCGATCCACGTGCACGCTGTCGGCAAATGCGAGCCGCCTTTCACCTCGGCCGGCGGCCACTTCAATCCGGGCAACAAGAAACACGGAATGCTGGCGCCGGGGGGTCAGCATGCCGGCGACATGCCCAACCTGCACGTTCCGCAGAGCGGCGACCTCACGGTCGAGATCCTGAACGCCAACATCACGCTGGAAAAGGGCAAGCCGAACTCTGTGTTCGACGCCGACGGCTCGTCCATCGTGATCCATGCCGGAAGCGACGACTACAAGACAGATCCTGCGGGCGAGTCCGGCGGCCGCATCGCCTGCGGCGTAATTCAGTAGTTAGCCCTCAAACTCATTATGGCCGGGCTTGTCCTGATTTGACCCGTCATTCCGGGACGGTGCGTCAGCGCCGGACCGGAATCCATACGCAGGCGCCGTGCATATCGCTGGATTCCGGGTTCGCAGCCAGAGGCTGCGCCCCGAAATCGTCATGCCCGCGCTTGTCGCGAGCATCCACGTCTTCGGGTTCCTGCAACAGAAATAAGACGTGGATGGCCGGGACAAGCCCGGCCATGACGGTTGAACTACCGCTCAATAGACCCGCCCTAACCCTTCATCCGCATCAGGCGTCCGCGCTCGCGGTCCCAGGAGCGCTTCTTCAGCGTCTCACGCTTGTCGTGTAATTTCTTGCCGCGGGCCAATGCGATCTCGACCTTGGCTCGTCCTTTTTCGTTAAAGTAAAGCTTTAGCGGTACGATCGTCATGCCCTCGCGTTCGACTGCACCGACCAAACGGTTGATCTCTCGCTTCTGCAGCAGAAGTTTGCGCGCGCGCTTCGGCGCATGGTTGAAGCGGCTCGCCTGGAGGTATTCCGGGATATTCGAATTGATAAGCCAGAGTTCGCCCGCGCGCGCGTCGGCGTAGGATTCCGCAATCGTCGCCTTTCCGGCGCGCAGCGATTTCACCTCGCTGCCGGTGAGCACGATCCCCGCCTCGAACGTTTCTCCGATCGCGTAGTTGAAGCGCGCCTTGCGATTGTCCGCGACCACCTTGAAGCGGCGCTCTGGTTTAGCAGCCATGGGATGTCAGATGCGATCTTGTTCGTTCAGCGCGATTTGAGCTGGTCGCGGATTTCGGTGAGGAGCTCTTCCGTCTTGGTCAGCGGCGCCGGCTTCTCTTCTTCGGCCTTTTCCTGCTTGGACGAAAGCTTATTGATCCCGCGGATCACGAGAAACAGAATAAACGCGATGATGATGAAGTTAAGGGTGACGGTGAGAAAGCTCCCCCACCCGATGACCGCGCCTTGCTTTTTTGCCTCGACCAGACTGTCTGCCGTGACTTTCGAGGACAACGGCAGAAAGTGATTGGAAAAGTCGAGCCCGCCGGTGATGGCGCCGATGATCGGCGTGATGATGTCGCCGACCAGCGAGTTCACGATCGATGAAAACGCCGCGCCGATGATCACGCCGATGGCGAGGTCGACGACGTTACCGCGCAATGCGAATTTTTTGAATTCTTCGAGCATGACCTACGATCTCCCCTGCGCGGCCACGACGCGTGAATTGCAGTGAACGGCCGCGACCGGTCTGACGGAAAGACTAGTTGATCAGCCCGGCATGCACCATCGCCTGGCGCACAACGACTTGCGCCTTTTCGCTTGCCGGCACCATAGGCAACCGAACCGTGTTGGCGCATTTGCCGATGAGCGACATCGCGTACTTGATGGGCGCCGGACTTGTTTCGACGAACAGATCGGTGTGCAGCGGCGAGAGCTTGTCCTGCAGCTTAAGCGCGGCCTTGAAGTCGCCTTTCAGGCAAGCCGCCTGGAATTCGGCGCACAGACGCGGCGCCACATTCGATGTCACCGAGATGCAGCCATGGCCGCCATGCGCCATGAAGCCGAGCGCGGTGATGTCCTCGCCCGAGAGCTGATTGAAGTCCGGGCCCATCGCCGCACGCTGCTGCGATACGCGGGTCATGTTCGCGGTCGCGTCCTTCACGCCGGCGATGTTCTTCAGCTCGAACAGGCGCGCCATCGTTTCGACCGACATGTCGACGATCGAACGGCCGGGGATGTTGTAGATGATGATCGGGATGCCGATGGCACCGTTGATGGCCTTGTAGTGCTGATACAGACCTTCCTGCGTGGGCTTGTTGTAGTACGGCGTGACGATCAGCACAGCGTCGGCACCCGCCTCCTCGGCGTGACGCGACAACTCTATGGCCTCAGCCGTCGAATTCGATCCTGAGCCAGCGATGACAGGCACACGCCCGTCGACTTGATCGATGCACCACTCGACGACCTTCTTGTGTTCGTCATGCGACAGCGTCGGGCTCTCGCCGGTGGTCCCAACCGGAACCAATCCATTCGTGCCCTCGGAAATCTGCCACTCCACGATGTCGCGGAAGGCTTTTTCATCGAGCGAGCCGTTCTTGAACGGCGTGACCAGCGCGGTAAAAGAGCCTCGAAAGCTCGTCTTGGCGGTCATGGCGCGACTTCTCCCAGCGGGTTCCGGTTTGAGCCCCCATCAATATCGGGTCGGCGGGGGCGATGAAAGGCCTGGGCGACTAAATGGGCAGTCTGCCGCGTTTTTGCCTGCGTCGCTAAGTAGTCTCCCGGACATGTAATTTTTGGGTACCATCCATCAATATTTTTGGCCTAATAGGCCACTGCCAGCGGCCCCGCGCTGATTCGGGTCGCCCGGGACCGACCGCACGGGGTTTGATGATAGCGACTGGCCGAAGCCGCTTGAGCATTCTTTTAGCCTTGGCAGCCTCCTGCGGGCTGTGCGCGGAATTGTTTTCGGCCACTGCACAAAAAGTTCCATTGCCGCGTCCGCGGCCACCGCTAAATACCGCCAAGCAGGCAACACCTCCTGCCGCGCAACAGACCCAAGCGGCAACGCCTGTTGCCGCTCGACAACCCCAAGCCAAACAGGACGCCAACGGCTCCGGCCTCTCCTCGTACGCGCAAGCCAATGTCGGGCTGCGCGGCGCGCTTTTCGAAACCCGCGCCCACTTCAAGCCGCTGGCGCGCCCCGCGGCCGGTCCCTTTGCGGTCGCTCCGACGACATCGACATCGGCCGCCGACATCGACGCAGTGAAACGCGTGATCGAAGCGGCGCGCAAAGGCCGCGAAGCGGAAGCCAACGCGACCGAAGCGAGCATCAGCGATCCCGTGGCGCGCAAGCTTGCCGAATGGTTGATCCTGCGTTCCGACAACACCAATCCTTCGTTCGAACGCTACGCCGCCTGGGTCGAAGCCAATCCGAGTTGGCCGCACTCCCCGCTGTTCCGCCGCCGCGCCGAGAACGCGCTGTGGAACGACGGCGTGGATGATCGCACCGTGCGTGCCTTCTTTGCGAAACAGCAGCCGGTCACTGCCAAAGGTCGCTACATGCTGGCCCGCACCTTGCTCGCGCAAGGCGATCGCGATGGCGCGACACGTCTCGTGCGTCAGGCCTGGCGTAACGATGACGCCAGCGAGGGCGTCGAAACACGCGTGCTCGAGATGTTCGGCGGCATGCTCACTGCCGCAGATCACAAGGTGCGCATGGACGCGCGTTTCTACGCCGACGATGCCGCTGCCGGCATGCGTGCCGCCCAGCGCCTCGGCGGCAACGAGATCGCCATTGCGCGGGCACGCGCGGCGGTGCTGAGCAAGGCCGGCAATGCAAAGGCGTTGCTCGATGCCGTGCCGGCCGCGGCGCAGAACGACGCCGGCTATATTTTCTCGCGCGTGCAGTGGCTGCGCCTGAACAACAAGGCGGAAGATGCCGGCCGGTTGATCCTCACCGTGACGAAGAATCCGGAAGCGCTCGTCAACCTCGACCAGTGGTGGCAGGAGCGCCGGCTATTGGTGCGCAAGCTGCTCGATGAAAACGACGCGAATGCCGCCTATCGTGTCGCGCGCGACGCCGCGACGCCGATGAAAGGTTTCTATCGCGTCGACGCGCACTTCACCGCCGGCTGGCTAGCGCTGCGTTTCCTGCGTGATCCGAAGACCGCTGCGGAACATTTCGCTCGCATCAGTGAGAGCTCGCAGAGCCCGCATGCGCTCTCGCGCGCCGGCTACTGGCAGGGGCGCACTGCAGAAGCGATGAACCAGAATGCGCAGGCCAAGGAATTCTTCGAATCGGCCGCGCAATACACGGCGACGTATTATGGCCAACTCGCGCGTGCACGGCTCGGACTGAAGGATCTCGGTTTGCGCGGGCCGCCGGCGTTCACGCAGCAGGATCACGCCGCGCTGAGCAATCTCGAAGTCGTGCGCGCGGCAGAAATTCTCTACAAGCTCGGCGAGCGTGACATGCTGGCCTCGATCTATGCCGAGCTCGGCGAAAGCGCGACTGACATCGCCGGCATGGCCATGATGGGCGAACTTGCCGCCAAGAACGGTGACGGCCGTGCGATGGTTCTGCTCGGCGAATATGCCTATGCGCGCGGTTTGCCGCTCGACTATTACGCCTACCCGACGGTGGGCCTGCCCGACTATCAGCCGATTGCGCCGCCGATCGAACCGGCGGTCGCCTATTCGATCGCGCGACAAGAGAGCCACTTCAACCAGAAGGTCGTATCGAGCGCCAACGCCATGGGCCTGATGCAGGTCACGCCGGCAGCGGGTATCGACACCGCCGCCAAGTTCAAGGTCACCTATAACCGCGACCGCCTGCTGAAGGATCCGGTCTATAACGTGCAGATGGGTGCGGCCGAGTTGTCCAATCTCCTCACCGGCTACAATGGCTCGTACATTCTTACGTTCGCCGGCTACAACGCCGGCCGCGGCCGCGTGAAGCAGTGGATCGCGGCCTATGGCGATCCGCGCGATCCACATGTCGATCCGGTGGACTGGGTCGAGCGGATTCCCATCGCCGAGACGCGCAATTACGTCGCGCGCATCATGGAAAACCTGCAGGTTTACCGCGCACGCTTCGGCGGCGGCAGTAAGCTGGTGATCGAAGCCGACATCAAGCGCGGCGGCTCGCACCGGTAGTTTTCCGACCGGACTGCCTCCCCGTCATACCCGCGCAATCTCGTCGCCGAGCTTGTTCCCACGCATCTCACCGTCAGGCCCGGCCTTGCGCCGGGCATCCACGTCTTAGTGAGCTAGCCCGAAACCAAGACGTGGATGGCCGGGACAAGCCCGGCCATGACGGGCAGGTACTTGCCGCGTTGTGGGTAAAGAAGAACTCACCCCAGATGGGTCGGGGGGTCGTTGGTGCGGTGGTATGTTATAACCATCGCATGCAGAACGGCGTATCCAGCTCCTTCATCACCGCGTCGGATGGCTTGCGGCTGCATGCCCGGTGCTATGGCAACCGTACGGCTTCGGCCACGCCCGTCGTCTGTTTGCCTGGGCTCGCCCGCACCACGGCCGATTTCGAGGCGCTTGCTTCCGCGCTCTCGCTCGAGAAACCCTTCCGCCGCGTGATCGCGCTCGACTATCGCGGGCGCGGCCTGTCCCAATACGACCGCAACCCGGCAAATTACGCGCTGCCGGTCGAGCTTGCCGATGTGCTCGCCGTGGTGACCGCGCTCGATGTGACGCCCGCGATTTTCGTTGGGACATCGCGCGGAGGCATCCTCACGATGCTGCTGGCCGCCGTGCGGCCGACCGCAATCGTCGGCGCTGTGCTCAACGATATCGGTCCGGTGATAGAGTCGCAGGGCCTGATGCGCATCAAGAGCTATATCGGCAAGCTGCCGCAGCCGCGGAGTTTCGAGGAAGGCGCAGAGATCCTGCGTCGGTTGTTTAGCGGGCAATTCCCCAAGCTCGACACGAAGGACTGGCTCGCGAGCGCGCATCGCACGTTCAAGGAAGAAAAAGGCCAGCTGGTGCCCACCTACGACGTAAAGATCGCAACCACCATGAACGGCGTCGACGCCGAACGGCGCGTCCCGCCGCTTTGGCTGCAATTCGACGCGCTCAGGGCAAAGCCGCTGATGGTAATCCGCGGCGCCAACTCAGACCTGCTCACGGGCGAAACGGTCGCAGCCATGCGTGCGCGGCGCAAGGCGATGGATGTCATTGAAGTGCCCGACCAGGGCCACGCGCCGCTGCTCACCGACGCGGCTACGATCGGGCGCATTTCCGAATTCGTGGATCGATGCGATCGCACGATTCACTAGCCAAAATCCTAAAAACAAAACCCCCGGCGGTTGCCCGCCGGGGATTTGCCTTTTGCCAGATCGCAACGCTCGATCAGGGATAGAAATCGCGGTGTACGCGGAAACGGAATTGCCAGTTGTCTTGATCGGCTCTGGGAAAAGAGCGGTTGGCAACAGGCGCTGAGGAAGTCAACGTTCCGATTTGCCCAAAGTCAGCACTATGCAATTTCGAATACATGGTATCGAAACCCATGTAGAAGTCTCTCGTTATGTTCCACTGGGTGCGCGAGCCTACCCACCAGGTGCTCCAATCCATATTGCAGGTCGACACCGCCAGCGAAAGTGCACCATTGCAAATCAGGCTATTGGCCGCTTTGCAGCATATCGAGGTGTGCGACAATATCGTTGGACACTTGGCCCGGCTTGATCTTGCCCGGCCAGCGGAACATGGCAGGCACCCGGTAAGCCCCTTCCCAGTTCGTGTTCTTCTCGCTGCGGAACGGCGTCATCGCCCCGTCCGGCCAGGTATTCATGTGCGGACCATTGTCGGTCGAATACATAACGAAGGTGTTGTCCGCGATGCCAAGGTCATCCAGCGCTTTTAAGACTGTGCCGACGTTCTTGTCATGGTCGATCATCGTGTCGTGGTATTCGCTCTGCCAACGCCCCGACTGGCCAATGCTTTCCGGCTTGGTATGCGTGCGTGCGTGCATGTGGGTCGTGTTCACCCAAATGAAGAACGGCTTGTTGGCGTTCTTCTGCCGCGTGATGAAGTCTACGGCCCGATTGGTAACGTCGTCGTCGATTGTTACCATCCGTGCCTTGGTCAACGGACCGGTGTCCCTGCACACCTGTTTGCCGACCTTGCCGAAGCGTGGATCGACCGTCGGGTCATCCCGGTCTGAAGCTTTGTAATCCAGCACCCCGCGCGGTCCAAACTTGGCGCGGAACGCCGGGTCTTTTGGATAGTCCGCTTGTTCTGGCTCTTCCTCGGCGTTCAAGTGGTAGAGGTTGCCATAGAACTCATCGAAGCCGTGCACGGTCGGCAGAAATTCGTTGCGGTCGCCGAGGTGGTTCTTGCCGAATTGACCAGTCGCATAGCCGAGCGGCTTGAGCAGTTCGGCAATTGTCGGATCCGCCTTCTGAAGCCCGAGCGTGGCGCCCGGCAGACCGACCTTGGTCATGCCAGTGCGTAATCCAGATTGGCCGGTGATGAAAGAAGACCGACCGGCGGTGCAGCTCTGCTCGGCGTAGTAGTCGGTGAACATCATGCCTTCTGTCGCGATGCGGTCGATATTGGGCGTCTTGTAGCCCATCACGCCGCGCGAATAGGCGCTGACATTGGACTGGCCGATGTCGTCGCCCCAGAAGATGACAATGTTGGTCTTCTGCTGTGCAAACGCTGGCGCGTTCAAGATAATTACAGCGGCAAGCAGCGTTAGCAGACTAATCAACAATATTCTGATCGCAGCCATTATCTTCCCTCCCAAAGTATCGGGCCGCCTTAAATCGGTCGGCGGCCTCTTGACGACGCTAACAATTCGCAATGTCGCGTTCTAATTGGACTATGGGCCAATGTGACCCAACAACGCGGGGCCTTCACACGGTAAATGGTTGTGGGTCAGTGTCCGCTTTGGGTCAAAAGCAGACATCCGCGCTGCAATAGCCTATGTCCGCTTTTCGTCCGAAAGCGGACACATGCCAGAATTTTGATGGCTGTTACCAAGACAGGCGCTTATCTGCGTAGTAGTCGAATTTTTCCATAGTGCGATTGTAAGTCCGCCAGCGCATCCATTTTGGCTTCGGTGGAAATTGCCATTCGGTTGGATCAAACCCGCCGATGGAGCAAAGGCGCGAATTAATCTTGGCTTGCTGGTAATAGGTTCGATCCTCAGGGCTTTGGAATTGCGAGGCGTAGGCCACCTGTCGGTCCCAAGCATGCCGGGATGCAAAACGATTAGCCCCGGGAGGCATCCACAGGACCGAGGCGCGGCGGTTCGTGTCACGGCAAATGAAATACCATTGGCGACCACCGAAGCGCCGAGGTTGCGCGTTCAGACCAAAACTTTGACGGTCCCCACCGATTTCTATACGAAGCCAGCCATCAATGCGGCCTGTCATGTCGGCACTGACGCGCCCCAAAGCGATTGCGCGGCCGTAGACATCCCGCCAAATGATGTCTCGCGGATCAGTTTGTGCGCCTGGCGTTACGAAGCCTTGTTGGACAAGGCGGTTCAGGTCCAGTTTTAGACCGTCTTGCAAGCAGGCTCGTTGGCGTGAGCGAGACATCCTGTCACCACTGAATTTCGGTTGGTGACTTTGGTCGCGCCTCCGAATAGCGAAGTGCCCGCTTCGTGGCCGGTCGCTCGTCGTTGGCCGTGACATCCGACACGATTTGACCCCCTTTAGCGGCTGGCTGTTAGCCGCCTATTAGCCGCGCCGGTTGATCGGCTCGAAACTACGCCAGAAGTCCGTATTTCACAGTCAATTCTCGGATCAGAACTCTCTGGTCGTGTAGCAGATGTCATACAAAAGTCGCGCGCCCAGGCGCCACGACGCGCTTCGCCCTTAGCAACGGAAACCGCGGAAGAAAAAGGGGTTGGCAGCTTTGTATTTCAAACCGAAACCTTAGTCCGATTACGGGAGGTACGGTACGGGTACGGACTTCGGGATACTGAGATACGGTACGTTACGGGGGGTCTAGTTATAGACCCCCGTAACGTAACCAATCCTCGTAACCTGAACCGAATGGGGGGTGGAATGTCGTTACAGTCGTTACAGTGGGCTAATGCAATTGCATCTGCGTTCGCAGCGGGTTTCTGGCTGCGTTCGGCGCTGATCCACGTTCCTGATCTGATGAATACGCCATTAGCCGGGGAAGGATCGATCACTCACATCATGCAACGGCAATCACGGTGGAGCGCGGTAGCAGCGTTTTGCGCGGCTGTTAGCGCCGGCATCACCGCGTATATTTTATGCTGCAAGGGCTGATAAGCGTACAGCTTTCTGCGGAAATTATCGTGAGCGACTATCTTTTGTATCAATCCAATCCCAACTGAAACTCTCGCAAACACCTGTCTTTGGCCTGCGTTAGCTCGTTGTTTATGCCATCCGCTAGAGCTGACGGTAGCGCACAGTCTTCCGGCTCGGTGGTAGGCTTGGTGATAAGGTCGCATACATCTTTCGTGTTGCCCTTGTTTGATATGCACTCGTTGTAGCGGGTGCGTTCCAGCTGACTAATTCTCGCGCAGGAAGTGTTCCAATTGTAAGAGTAGCTTGAAGCGGCGCTTCGGTTGCAGGCTTCGTACCGAACGGAAATTCTGATTTTTCGCTGCTCCGCTTCTAATTTTTCAGCTGTTGCTCGGTTTTCTTGGTCACGCCGCTCGGCATCGGCAGCGGCGTCGCGTTGCGGCACGTAGATTACATAGTGGTACGCCACAGCCATAAGGCCCTTGGACTTTAGAGCGTTGCGGATTTCATACAGACCCGCCTTGCGAGGAATGCCGAGGCCTTCATTACGGGCCAATTCATTCCAGCGTTCGGTGGTTAGGCCGGACGGCCCTGCCCCATGCAGGATTGAAAACATTGTCTGTTGTTTTTTCGTCAGCTTCGGCCCGTCTGCTTGAACCCGCGCTGCAGTTTCGGCGGACACCACCACCGGAGCCGTTGTGTCATTACCGACTGAAACGCTGTCGAGGGCAAAGGCAATTCGCTCGCCTTCCTCACTGTCATTGGCCTTGATGACGGTCGCCGTGCGCAGTCCGTCAGGCATCTTTACAACATGGATTGTGGTGTCGAGCGCGCCCAGCAAAGCACCGTGGCCGCGCATCCTTTCTCCCTCGTGCGGCATGTGGTGAACCCACATGATGTGGGCATTGGTGATGTCCTGCAATCGGGCTGTAGCGCCAACGAGCGCGCCTATGTCCTTTGAACTGTTTTCGTCGCCGCCGCACAAAGCGCGCGAAAGTGTATCGATGCACATAAGAACCACGTTTTCGCCAGTCGTGGCTTCGACCTGCCGGACGATTTCAACAATGTCATCGACAGTTCGCCGCTCGCGGAAGTCATAAACACCGCCGACAATGGCAAACGGCAGGTTGGTGAAGCCGTGACGCTCGCGGACGGCGATGGCGCGGCGCTCTACCAGTTTTCGACGTTCGAGTGCGATGTAGACCGCTGCACCTTGGCGAACGGTGCGTCCATGCCATGGCACTCCGGCGGCAACATGCAACGCGAGGTCTTCGGCCAAAACCGACTTCCCATCGCCGGGTTTGCCATACATGGCCGACGCTTCGCCAACACCAAGCAGGTTGTGCACCAGCCATTCTTTCGGGCTTGCCGTGGCCAGGTCGGCATACAGGATGAAGCCGCTGCGCCTCCGGTCGAGCGCGACCACCTTTCGGTCCGATTTCATCATTCACCGGCGATTTCATTGATTGCCCCCGCGAGCACCAACGAACGCGGCGGCAAGAACTTTTTGCACCATGTCGTCGCCAGCGGTTTCGGTCAGGCCCGACCACTGCGCAGCGGAATAGGCAAGATCGACCGCGTCGATAAAGGCAAGCTGTCCGGCGGCAACACGATCTGCGAGTTCAGACGCTCGCAAGGCTAGGAGTTCAAGCTGGACTACGACGGAGTTTGATGGCGAAGGCAGCGCTTGTTGTTTCGAGTTGTGGACCGGACTGCCGAGGTCAGTTGGGTGCGTTTCGAGCGCGGGCATGACGGCTCCTGCCAGTTGGTACGCCGACACGACCGCGAGGGTTTGCGGTGAAAAACGCGCTGATTTTTCCTTGAAACGGAGCGGTGTTACCCGCCCGGCACCCCAAAGGCCCCCCAGGGCCGTCCCGGTTCATTCTAGGCACGACTACCGGCCCGCCTCGTGGCCCTCTTGCGCGGCCTGCTGCGCTCGCGGTGTAGCCGCACGTCGGCACTGCCGCCGGCATTCGGGCGCGATGCGAGCCACGGCTGGATTTCACCGCGCAGCGCCCAGCGCCGCGTGTTCGGGCCGAATAACCTGCCGGCCGGAAATCTGATTTCGGGGTCCTGCTGCCACCTGCGCAGCGTCACCCAGTTGTCGACGATGCCGGCGCCACGCAGGTCGGCAAAGCTGACCCATGTGTCGAGCGGCTGATCGCTTGGCGTTGCAACGAATGGGTTCATGGGCGTCACCTGCCTGGGCTTATTTCTGATAATTCAGAAATGCCGCAGCCCGTCGCGTATCGCCACGAATTTCGGGCGCACAAAAGTGCCCAATTAAGTGCGCTCGCGGCGCATCGTCAGCCGTCGCGCGCTTCATTTTGCGGCTGTGAGCCGTCGAAGCGCCTTTGCCGAGGAAAAGATCACTGCCGGAAGCTGGGGGAGCCACGCCGACCGGGTTTTTCGCCAGCTAATGACGATCATGAACGGCGCAAGATCGGTGCAGGCCTTGTCCAGCAGTTCGCCTTTGCGGACGATCAAGGGAAGCAGGCGTGTTTCCCCCGCCTTCACGAGGACGGGAATGTGCTGTTCCTGGACCATATCGTAGATGGCGTGCAGTGAGTGATCGTAAGCGACACCCAGCCATTTAGGGCGCATCCAGATTTTCGTAATCAGCAGGTCCTGTTTGGACGTGTTGGTGCAGCACAAATCCCGCAATTGATAGTCGCCACGCTGGATCGACACGGACAACCGACCCAATAGAAAGCGATCTACGACGGTAAACGCGCCAGTGATCGCGCCGATCAAGGCTCCGATTTCCGTGAAGGTCATGTTAGCCCCGTGTTAGCCCGGTGGCTTTTGCTGAAACGCGAATTTTAACTAAGCCTTGATTTTATTGGTCGGGGCAGCAGGATTTGAACCTGCGACCTTCTGGTCCCAAACCAGACGCGCTACCAGACTGCGCTATGCCCCGCCGGACACCGGCGTTCGATACACGCTTCGGTATGGTGCGGCAAGCAAACCTCAGCGGGCACTGAAGATCGGTGCGGCGACGCGGTCACCCACCGCGATGCCAAGTTTCCGCGTCGTGCCGCCGATAACTTCCAGAACGGCACGGACCGATCCGTTCGAGGGGATGAGCCGCGTCGACAAGGGCTCGGTGTTCTCGGCAATGCGCAAGATGCGGCCGTCACCACGGATGAAAATCATGTCCAGTGGGATATAGGTGTTCTGCATCCAGAAGCTGACTTCCTGGTCCCGTTGGAAGTCGAACAACATCCCCTGCCCTTCCGGCAGTTCCTTGCGGTACATGAGCCCTTTGGCCCGGTCGGCATCATTGTCGACGATTTCTACCGCGAAGACGTGAACGCCAGTCTTGCTGGCGATTTCAACTGTTTGCGGTCCGACTGGCCGAGCGAGGCTGGCCGCGACAAACAAGCCGACGAATAAAAAGGCAATCCATTTGAGCGAGCGCATGGCACGCCTTTACGCGGCTGCGCCGCCAGCGGCAATCGTAAAATCGGGGGGTCTAGTGGGACGCCAGTCCCAATGGTCCGCCGTCCGGCCTGACCTCGGCCGCCATCAGACCCTTTGGTCCGGGTCCAAAGCGGACCAGCACAATCTGGCCTGGTCGCAGCTCCGCAATGCCGTAGCGCCGCAGGGTTTCCATGTGCACGAAAATGTCAGGAGTTCCGTCACCACGGGTCAGGAAGCCAAAACCGCGTAGCCTGTTGAACCATTTGACCTGCGCGCGCTCAAGCCCGCTGGTCGGCGTCACAGTTACGTGAGTTCGCGCCGGCGGCATTTGCGCGGGATGAATGGCCGTCGACTCGTCCATGGAAACGATGCGGAAGGCCTGCAGACCCTTGGGGCGTTGCAGCACCTCGCACAGAACCCGAGCACCCTCATAGGCGGTCTGGAAACCGTCGCGGCGCAGACAGGTCACGTGCAGGAGTATGTCAGGCATCCCGTTGTCAGGAACGATGAACCCGAAGCCCTTGGAGACATCGAACCACTTAATGACACCGCTCAATTCGATGAGATTAGTCGCCGTTTCATCGACGAGTTCTCTCACTACTCCCTGGCGGAGATTGGTCCCAGACATTTTCGATTCGATCCCGTCCGACGCCATGACGCCAAACGCCGCCACCTTGCTGGCGCCTCTTGATGGGCGCTTCGACGAATCTTGCGGAATCGAAGATAACACCGGCTCCTGAACGGCAAAGGGGCAAAATGGGCTTGCACACAGCTCTATACACAGCGTAGCGCGCAGCGAATCAGTGAGCGATGAAGGGACTTAGCGCGTCACCGATGTCATTACGCACGACCAGATCGGCAATTTCGTCAAAGTCCGTGGGCTCGCGATTGATGATGACGAGCGCTGCACCGCTACGCTTGGCCATCAACGGAAACCCGGCCGCCGGCCACACCACGAGCGAGGAGCCGACGGCGAGGAATAGATCGCAATTCCTTGTCAATTCCTCGGAGCGTTGCATCGCCTCGATCGGCATCTGCTGGCCGAATGAGACCGTTGCAGTTTTGATGTAGCCGCCGCATCCGCAATCGGGGGCGCGCTCGCCCAAAGCGTCGTATTTTTCTTTCACCCAAGACAATTCGTACCGCTTTGCACAGTCGAGGCAGAGGGCATAAGTCGTGTTGCCGTGCAGTTCCACGACGTCGGACGCGGCAATGCCCGAAGTCTGATGTAGATTGTCGATGTTCTGCGTGATGATCGCGGGACTTTTGCCGGACCGATAAAGACTTGCCAGAGCGCGATGGCCCCTGCCGGGTTTTGCCTGCGCGAAACTCTCCTCCATGGCAAAACGCCGCCGCCAAGCCTCGTCGCGCATCTCCTGGCTCGACACAAATGCATCGAACGGTATCTGTTTGTTCTTTGTCCAAATGCCCCCGGGCGAGCGGAAATCGGGAATTCCACATTCGGTAGAAATACCTGCCCCGGTAAACGGAATGATGACCGAGGCATTTTCGATCAGCTGCCGCAAGCGCGTAATTGCAGTGGGAAGATCGGAGGCAATCATTTGTGTATAGTCGCTGCCTTCTATCAGTCAGTGAGGTTTAACCTATGCGATATCTGCACACTATGCTGCGCGTTCGTGATCTCGACGCGGCCCTCGATTTTTATTGCAACAAGCTTGGCATGAAAGAAACCCGCCGCCGGGTCGACGAGAAAAACCGGTATACCCTGGTGTTCCTGGCCGGTCCGGCAGACGAAAAATTGGTTGAAACGAGCAAAGTTGCCGGTCGCCCCGGCCCGGAATTGGAACTCACCTACAATTGGGATTCCGAAGATTATGGCGAGGCTCGTCATTTTGGCCATCTCGCCTTCGAGGTCGACGACATCTACGCCACCTGCGAGCGGCTGATGAAGGCCGGCGTAACAATCAACCGCCCGCCGCGTGACGGCGTCATGGCTTTCGTTCGCTCTCCGGACAAGCAATCGATCGAGCTCTTGCAGAAAGGCGCGCCCCTGCCCGCCCAGGAGCCTTGGAAGTCGATGCCGAATTCCGGTAAGTGGTAGCTCGCTTGCCGCTGGCGGCGAAGGTCTTTATACCCCGACCGATCTATAAGCCGCCGTCGGATGCGGCTTTGGCGCCCTTCGTCTAGAGGCCTAGGACACCGCCCTTTCACGGCGGTAACAGGGGTTCGAATCCCCTAGGGCGCGCCAACCAACGCGCACACATTTAGTGGCGCGATTGCGGCTATTCTCATGTGTTTTTGCGAACCGAAAACACATACATATACCGAGAAAACGCCAGTGGATTGGCCGTCTCAAAAGCGTGCCACTGTTGAATGTCTGTCATTGCGGCACGAGAAAACTGACGCTCAAAAAGCTGAATAACCTCTGGCTCCGCCTCAAACCCGAGGAGCGAGAGTCCGTGCTTGGCGAGAAATTCGCTGATTTGCATGATTGTGAACTGGTGCTCCATAACATGAAATAGCAAGTCGCGGACTCCACTCATGCTATAGAAATCGACAGTGCTGATTATGGTTTTCCAACGCCCATCGTCATCGCGAAATATCTCCTGCCGACATTTCCGAATATCATCAATGGTGGGGCGGTAACCGCGTTCCGCAACAAGCGCTCGTGCTTTGACTATGCTGCGCCGCGCAGCCCCTCCTTCGTTGTAAAGACCGAGACGCATTTGCCCGCCGGGTCGCAGCAGCGAAAGAAGAATGCGCCATCCCGTCGTCGGCTCCGCCAAGTGGTGCAATACGCCAACGGCTTCAATCCGATCAAAATTACGATCGATCGCTCCCAGTCTCAAAATGTCGGCTTGAACACATTCGACGTTCCGCAATCCGGCCTCACGAATCTTTCGCCGAGCGTAGGCGAGGCTCGGTAAGCTGATATCAATGGCCAGAATGCGCGCGCTCGGATAGCGATGAGCCACCTGGCTTACGTGAAGGCCGGTTCCGCAGCCCGCAATAAGAATTTCGCCGCCAAAAGGATCACCCGCCTCGTTCGCATAGCGAGCAGTCGTGTCAGTGACCCAACGGGGGTATGGATTTTCTTCGTATTGCTGCATTACGTCCTGCGATACGCCGCCATCGATCGCGGTCAACGCTGGTATGGTCGGGCGGTCGCGCAATTCCTCCAAGGGTTCATGCAACTGTTGTCGGATCAGGCTGGACATGGTCTCCGGCCAGTCTCGGTTCACAATTCTTTCGGCATGCGGGAGTTGATAAAGTGGAAAATACGCCGCAACGGCGGCAAGAGTGATTGGCTCAATTTTCTCCCCTTCGTTGTCTAGTTGCCCCAACAAAAAGTCGCGAAGTTGGATCGATTGCCGAGTTTCGTCATCCTCTTGAGCGTAGATATATTCGTTGATGAAGCACTGTTGGGCCACCGCGCCAAAACAGGCGGTAAGAGCCTCCATAACAGGCGGTGATGCAGCAGTATTATTGGCAGCAAAACGAAGTAACGTGAGGCGCAAACGAGTGAGGAACGTCTCCAACAGCTGTCCTCTAATGACCGTGCTTTCGAGCGCACAGCGCAAAAACAAATCGTCGGCAATGGTTTTAAGCGCAACAACATCGAGAAAATCAGGAGTACGCCGCAGTAGCCGTGGATTTTCAAGTTGATCGAGGTATGCGGCGATCGTCTGACTCCGCATTATGAAGTCTTCGACGTTGTTTCCGCTCAACCCGAGCGCAATTGCCTTTTTGAAATGGACGACAGCCTGATTAGCTTGATGAAGAGCCTGATAGGAAGACGCTAGATTGTAATGGCACGCCGCGTTTAAAGGGTCCGACGCAACGGCGCGGTTAAACATCTGAACCGAAAGCCTGTGGCGATTGGACGACTGTGCGATAAGTCCAATCAGATTGAGGCTGTCAACGTGCGTCGGTAAGCGCGCCAGAATTTCCCTACATAGAGTTTCGGCGCGCTTGCCGTTCCCGCTCTGAAATTGCCGTCGGGCTTCATCCATTAGGTCAGCGTCGGTAGGCGCTGCGCCGGCTTCATGATGACGGTCGTACTGGCTGAGGCTCTGCTTGGCCGCGATCCGCCGCTGCTTCCGATTCTTCATTGCAAAAAGGTGACTGCTAAGCCCAAGTATCGTGGCGCTAAACAATACAGGACGTGGTTCGGGCATACGTTTATCACGGGAACGTCCGCTTTTGGCCCAACGTCCGCGCGGCAGTGCTACCCCGCACGACGTTCAAGCCGATTCTCCACTTGCACCAAGCCGAGACCGTGCTGACGATGAAGGACCGCCTGCCCAAACTTCGGAACTTGCCCGTCGAGGTAGGAGGATCCGGTGAACTGGTTCCCGAGTACCTGAAGTCCGAAAGATACCGGATTAGCACCGATAATTTTTGGCTTTATGCGTTCTTTACGCGCATGAGTTGTGACGCTTCGTCGCATCAATTGTCGCAATCATAGCTGCTATGCGCAGATGCCGCACTTATCACGCGTTTTTTAACATACAAATTATGGGCCGGATGATTCCTTAGCAGGTACAAGTATCGCGGTCCTGCGAACTTTTCTTGGGGCGTCAGGCAATGATCAATAGCAAGAATGTGGTGGCATCCCTAAGGCGCGACGCGACCTTCGTGTGGCACGCGGTTATCGCCGTCGTGTTCATCGGCTTTGCCACCCTTGCCGTTGCGGCCGCTTTTCTGGACGTGATGGCCATCCGACACTAGCCCGGGATAGCGGTGGCGCTGCCCGTTGTAGTCTTCGATGACAATATGAGCATGGCCGTCTGAGCCAACTCGCTCGATGTAGTTCGGGCCGATGGGCGATTTGCCGTGGCCGCCTGGAATGTCGAGTACGTAAGTCGGCTGGCACAGTCCAGACGATCGACCGCGAAGCGCCCGCATCAGCTCCTGCCCAATCGCGAGGTCGGTACGAAAATGACCGGTGCCTGGCGCCAGGTCGCCGTGATGCAAATAGTATGGCTTGATCCGACACTCGACCAAACTGCGCATCAACTCACCCATTACGCCGGGCGTGTCATTGATGCCGGCCAGCAGCACCGTTTGCGAGAGCAACGGAATGCCGGCATCGGCAATACGGGCGCACGCCGCGCGCGCGTCAGCCGTCAGCTCGCGAGGATGATTGACGTGCACAGCAACATAGGTCGCCTTTGTTTTGGCTTTCACTGCGCGCACCAGTTCGCGCGTTACACGCCCAGGCTCTGCGACCGGTACGCGGGTGTGAAGCCGGACGACCTTCACGTGATCGATCTTCGAGAGAGAATTCATGATTGAGCGCAGACGGCGCGCCGAAAGAATCAATGGGTCGCCGCCGGTCAGAATGACCTCCCATATCTCCGAATGTGTCCGGATATAGTCGAGCGCCCGCTCCATGGCCTGATGCGAGAGCACATTGGGCTTGCCAGGGCCGACCATTTCGCGGCGAAAACAGAAACGACAATAGACCGCGCAGACGTGGGTGGGCTTAAGCAGCACGCGGTCCGGATAACGATGCACGATGCCCTCAACCGGGCTGTGCGCGTCGTCGCCGATCGGGTCCTCGTCTTCCGCCATTTGATAATCGAGCTCTGCAATATTCGGGATGAATTGCCTCGCGATGGGATCATGCGGATCATTACGGTCAATCAGCTGCGCCAATGCGTCCGGAATAGCGACTGCGTAGCGATCGGCGACTTTCTCGAGCGGCGCCTGCCGTTCCTTTGTCACCAAACCGCTCGCGCGAAGTTGCGCGGGGGTGCGTAGCGTTGTCATCGGTCGTTCCTTTTCTGCTCGTCTACGACTCCGCAACAGGCGCCCAGATCACCTGCTCGATCCGTCGTGCGCCGGTCGCCAGCATCACCAGCCGGTCGAAACCGAGTGCAATTCCGCTCGCAGGGGGCATTTGCCCCAATGCGAGAAGAAAGTCTTCGTCCACCGGATAGCGCTCGCCATGGATACGTTGCTTTTCAGCCATTGCCGTCTCGAAACGGGCGCGCTGTTCGGCAACGTCTATCAGTTCGCCGAAGGCGTTGGCGAGTTCGACCCCGCAAGCGTAAAGCTCGAAGCGCTCGGCGACCTTGTCGCTACCGGGTTTAGGTCGCGCCAGTGCCGCCAAGGGTAATGGATACTCATATAAGACCGTGGCGCGCCCAATGCCCAGCCGTGCATCGACACGGTCGGACAGGATACGACTGAAGATGTCGCCCCACGTATCGTCGCTTGCCGTAGCAACGCCAATACGAGCGGCTTCGGCAGCGAGCATGGTCCGGTCTCCCCGTCCCTCACTCACCGTGGCCAGTAAGTCGACCCCAGCGTAACGAGTAAACGCATCCGCGACAGTCAATCTCTCCGGCGCGGCAAACGGATCGACGGTCTTGCCGCGAAACTGGAATTCCTTTGTGCCAGCAGCACGCGCCGTCTCAGCCAGAAGCGCCGTGCAGTCATCCATCAGCACCTCATAGGCCTCATTCGTCCTGTACCATTCGAGCATGGTGAATTCAGGATGATGCAGATCGCCACGCTCCCGGTTGCGGAACACCCGGGCAAAATTGACTACGCGGGTTTCGCCCGCGGCCAATAATTTCTTGCAGGCGAATTCCGGCGAGGTATGCAGATATAACGAGCGACGTTCTCCGCCCGGACCAATGAGGTCGGTGGCGAAAGCGTGCAGGTGGGTCTCGTTGCCAGGCGAAACCTGAAGAGCGGCTGTCTCGACTTCCACGAAATCGTGCTTCGCGAACCATGCCCTCAGGGCAGCCGCAATGCGGCTGCGCGCCAGCAAGTAAGGCCTGCGGGCGGCGTAAGAGCCGGCGCTCCAGAAAGGCGGGGTTTTCGGCACGTTTACCTCAGCCAGATGACAGGCGAGAAAGACTGGCGTCGGGCGAGAAGATCGGTATGGTGCGCCCCGAAACCACGGCCCCCGCCGCCAATAAATCAAGGATCGTTATCGTGAAGGTCATCGCTTCGTCGCTCCGCAAGGGCAATATGGTCGACATTGACGGCAAACTCTATGTCGTGCTCACCGCAGAGAATTTTCACCCGGGCAAGGGCACTCCGACCACCCAGGTGGATATGCGCCGCATTTCCGACGGCGTGAAGACCTCGCTGCGTTACAAGACCACCGACCAGGTCGAGCGCGCTCACGTTGAGGACCACGATTTCAGCTACCTTTATCAGGATGGCGACGGCTTCCACTTCATGAATCAGGAAACCTATGACCAGATCCACGTAACGGGAGACATCGTTGGCGATTATGCCGCCTACCTGCAGGAAGGGATGATCGTAAACCTCAGCGTCCACGAAGGCGTTCCGGTTGCCATCGAGATCCCACAGAAGGTCACGCTGGAAATCGTCGATACCGAACCGGTGGTCAAGGGACAGACCGCGTCCGGCTCTTTCAAGCCGGCCAAGCTTTCGAACGGCGTGCGGACCATGGTGCCAACACATATCACCGTCGGCACGCGAGTGGTCGTCAACACCGGCGACGGCTCCTACGTGGAACGCGCCAAAGACTAGACCCGAACGCTGGACCGAACTTCCTTCGGAAACAAATCGTCAGGGGTAAGTTTTCTTGCGGTCACGCCCTGTACGTGGGCGAAGCGGCAAAATGCTTCCAGTGTTTTTCGGTTTGCCTCAAGCCCGTACGGAAACGGATCGGGGCCGAAATTCTTGGTCAACTCGGCTGCAATCGATGCAGACCACGGCACCGGAAGACGTGACGCCGTCAGGTCCTGAATTCGCTCGAGACTTCGCTGCTTTGCCTCCTCAAAGGCCTTGAACAGATTCATTGCGACCCAGGGGTAGCGTTCAAACAGAACGCGTCGCATCGCAACCACGTGCATGATCGGATAGATTCCCGTCGCTGCGTGATACTGCATCTCCTCGGCGCGATAGTCGGGATAGAGTTGGGCGACTTTGCCGCCACCCTTCTTGAAGGCATCCGGGACACGTGCACAAATTGCGGCGTCGATCTCTCCGGACAGCAGCATCGCGGAGATGCTCGTGTCGTGGCGCTGCTGGTACTGTATGCCCTCAGGCAATTTGAATTCGACCTTTTCCTCACGGCCGGGATCGTTCATGCCCGCCTGCACCCATTGGATCTTCCGTAGATCCACGCCGGCAGTCTCCGACAGAAATCCGCGTGCAAAAATGCCGGCGGTTTGTGCCCATTCCGGAATTCCTACGCGCTTGCCCTCTAGATCTTTCGGCCCCGAAATGCCGCGATCACTGCGCACGTAGATTGCGGAATGGCGGAACACCCGCGACGGAAAGACCGGGATACCGACAAAGGGCGAGTTCCCTTGCGAGGCATAGCCGATGAACTTGCCGAAGGACATTTCGGAAATGTCCCACTCGCGGTTCTTGATAAAGCGGTGAAAGATTTCCTCGACGGGAAGCACGAAGGCGGTCAGCACCATTCCCTCGGCTCTGACAACCCCGTTCACGAGGTCGCGCACGTGGTCATAGTCGGTGATGGCAAGCGTCGCGTGCAACCGCGCCGTACCGCCACTTTCCATGATTTCCGGTTCGCGATCGGCGCTTGAGGCGGCCGTCAAATTGGCTTCGTGCACTGTCATTTTTTGTACGTCCTCGCCCGCCCGGCTGGGGCGTCGCGGGGCACCCTACACCAAAGGATACGGCCCTTGTATGCCGCGATTCGATACACTTAACTCTTGGATCCGACTGGTCCTGGCTGGCGGGCAAAACGAGGGAAGCCGGATTGAAACGTGCCCTTCTTGTTGGCATCGCTCTGTTCATCGCTACTGCCGCGCCAGCGGAGGAGATGAAGAGCCCGCAAATGTCGCGCGCGCGCGTCGATTGGGGCGCAGCCGCCGCAAGTCTCGCCGAGCGACTGCCGGGTGGTCCCGCGGAATCGTTCGCCAAGCTCAATATGGCCTCTGAGGTTGGGTTCCCGGGGATCACCAACAGCGCTGTGCCTGTGCTTCTGCCTTTCGATATTGACGGATTCGCCAAGGAGATCGCCACCAACCCGGGACAGCCCCCTGACAAGATTGCCGCGACTGCCGCTCGCTTTATGCGATCTGATTTTCAGCCAACGAAATTTTTCCTGACCGGCCCCGCGGGGTACGACGCCGCTTTTGCCCTGACGCTGGCGAATGTCCCGGACCTGTCGGACATCCGTTACAGCGACCCCGTCTACGTTCTGTTCTCGGGTCTCGCCATGACCTACCAGCTCGAGGGTCCTGCTCTCCCGGATGGCGAACCGGTGAAATCGTTGCAGGACAATTTCCCGGGCATGCGTCGCTACCTGCATGAATCTTACATTCGCTACAGTTTCGAGCGCTATGGCGTCACCTATGTCGCGGCCATCTACTGCCTCGACACGCGACCTCGCAAAAAAATCCTGACATGCCGGCAGGCCGACCGCGTGATGGAACGCTTCCTGCGAACGCTCAGACTGGCGGGTGGCACACCTGCCGCCGAGGTCCCGACGGAAGCCGTACGTGCCGAGCAGCCGAAAGACACGTCGAAAGATTTTACGTATTTAAGTCCAGGCCTGATCATCCCCAACACGGGGCTGAGAAAGGATACCGGGGGCCGTGCCGACTACACCGTCTACGCGCGGTTGCGCTTTCCGCTCAAGGAAGCGCCTGCCTTCGCCAACTCGCAATCATTCAACAATTGGGGCGATTGTGACTTCACCGGTCGCTCGGTGCGGAGCCCGCGTCGAAAAGACCAACCCTATTCATGCAACGTCAACGGAAGACCGTTGGTTTTCAACGAGAGCGGTCCTGGCAATTACTCTTATCCATGGCGCGATAATTTTTGCGAGCATCGCCGCTTTTTCGTCGGTCAATGCCCGGGGGGCGAAGGCCACCAGGGCCAGGATATCCGCCCTAGCTCATGCAAGCTGCTCAATGAAGGCGCGGACCGTTGCCAGCCCTACCAGCACGAGGTCGTTGCCGCCCACGACGGGTTCATCCTGCGCGCGCCCAAGCAGGAGGCTGTTTATCTTTTCATCAATACAGCAAGCACCCATGCGCGGGTGCGCTACATGCACATGAACCCCAACCAGCTGGACGCAGATGGCATCGTCAGCGGCAAGCTCGTGCACGAGGGCGATCCGATCGGCAAAGTCGGCAATTACAACAACCGGGAGCGCGGAACGACCTATCACCTGCATTTCGACATGCAGGTGCCGACGAAGCTCGGCTGGGTGTTCGTAAATCCGTACATGACGCTTGTAGCAGCTTATGAGCGCCTGATCGGCGCGCGCGGCACGGAAATCAAAGATGGCGATCCGGTTCCGCCGATCGCCGGTGTTCCGCCGGTGATCATGCGGCCGTCTGAAATACCCGCGGTTGCACTGGCTCCTGTTGCACACACGGAGGAATCTGCCGTGCGAGCAAAGTCCCACAAGGCGAAGGCGAAGCCCGCAAAGAAGCGCAAAGCCACCAAGAAGAAACGCCGGCGCGGCTAGTCGCCGCATCACGGTTTCAGCGCACGTGCGCTCCGACTAGACTATCGCCATGCAGCGAATCTATCCGATGTCCATTCCGCTTCGGCGTCTAAGCCGGCGCTCCATTCTCGCCGGCGCCCTCGGCATTGCAGCCGGCGTCGTAACCCAAGAGCATGCCTGGGCGACGCAGCCTCCGGCCTTCGCCAGTTGGGTGGCAAATTTCAAGCCGCGCGCGCTCAAGCGCGGCATTTCCGAACAGACTTATGACCGTGTGATGGGTGCAGTGACGCCCGACACGAGCGTATACGCGGAGAACAGCGCGCAACCGGAATTCACCGAATTGATGTGGCAATACATCAATCGCCGCTGTTCCGGCTGGCGCGTGATGACGGGCAAGGAACGCGCGAAGGAATACGCCAGTCTGCTTTCACGCATCGAAAAAGACTACGGTGTCGATCGCTATATCCTGCTTGGCCTCTGGGGAATGGAATCGTCGTACGGCGACGTCATCATCAACAAGAAATACATGCGGCCAGTCATCCCTGCCCTCGCCGCTCTGGCCTGGGGCGAACCGCGCCGACGTGCCTATTGGGAAGCCGAGTTGCTCAATGCGCTGACGATCGTCGATCGCGGTTGGGCGCAACCCTCGGACATGATCGGCTCCTGGGCAGGCGCGATGGGGCACACGCAATGGATGCCCGAGGTATGGCTGAACATGGGTGTGGACTACGACAACGATGGCCGCGCCTCACCGTTCGGCAAGCCGGACGATTCACTGGCCGGCACCGCGCACTATCTCGTCGAACGCGGCAAATACCGGCGCGGTGAAGCCTGGGGCTGCGAGGTGACGATGCCGGCTGGACGCCCCAAGCTTGCCGACAACCGTACAATGCGAACCTACGCCAAATGGCAGGATCTCGGGGTGCACCGCGCCGACGGCGCGGCATTTCCGCGGCCGAACGATCATGTGAAGTTGTGGTTGCCGGTGGCGGGCGGACCAGCCTTTCTGGTCGGGCAAAATTTCCGCGCTGTTTTCTCGTACAATCCGTCGACCAGTTACACGCTGGCGCTCTGCCACTTGGGCGACCTGATACGCGGCGGCCCCCCGTTCCATCAGCAGTTCCCGGGTGGTGAGCGCGCGCCGACGCTGGACGAGGTCAAGGAGATTCAGCGTCGCCTCAACGAGCAAAGCTTCAAGACCGACGGCATTGACGGGCGCACCGGGAGCGACACGATCAGGGCCATTCTCGCCTACCAGAAAAAGGTCGGCATGGACCCTGCCGACGGCTACGCCGGGCTGAAATTGCTCGCCCGATTGCGTCAGGGCTCGTAATCCGGTTGGATGCCGCCGTTCCCGCCCGCCGGGCGGCAGAGGATCAGCCAAAGACCGTGTCAAGCAGCAGAAGCGATAGCGCAAAAGCGCCCGCCAGTGGCGGCACCTTATCCACCTTCGATCGTCCGGTTCCCGCCGGGGTTAATGCCGCCGGGTTCGGCAGTGACGTGGTTGCAGACGCGTTGCGGGCGACGGACATCCCCTACATCGCCCTCAATCCCGGGGCGAGCTATCGCGGCCTGCACGACAGCCTCGTCAACTATCTCGGCAATGAACGGCCGCAATTGTTGTTGTGCCTGCACGAGGAAAGCGCGGTGGCGATCGCTCACGGCTATGCCAAAGTCACCGGCAAGGCCATGGCGGCTGCCGTGCACTCGAATGTCGGCTTGATGCACGCGACCATGGCAATCTTCAACGCCTGGTGCGATCGCATGCCGATGGTGATCCTCGGTGCGACCGGTCCGGTCGACGCTGTCAAGCGACGACCATGGATCGACTGGATTCACACCGCGCGCGATCAGGGCGCGCTGGTGCGCGGCTACACCAAATGGGACGATCAGCCGGCGTCTCCCGTGGCTGCCCGTGAAGCGGTGCTGCGCGCGAACTGGATTGCCAATACGGCGCCGCGTGGTCCGACTTACGTCAACCTCGACGCGGAGATGCAGGAGAGCAAGCTCGCCGAAGCCGTGCCGCCGATCGAAGCCGCGCGATTCATGCCGCCCGTTAACAATGTTGCCGCGCCCGATCTGATCCGGCAGGCGGCCGACATATTGCGTACTGCCAAGCGGCCGGTGATCCTTATGGGACGCGTATCGCGCGATCTCGACGCCTGGAAAGCGCGCGTTGTACTCGCGGAAGCGATGAATGCGCGGGTTGCCACCGATCTTAAAGTCGCTGCGGCCTTCCCCACCCATCATCCGTTACACGTTGGGTCGCCGGGCACCATCGGCATGACCTCGCAAGCCGTCGAAGCCATCCGCGAAGCCGATGCGATTTTAAGTCTTGACTGGGTGGATGTCGCCGGAACGTTGAAATCTGTCTTTGGCGCATCTGTGCCATCCGCGCGCGTCGTTCAGGTGTCGGTCGACCATCATCTTCACAACGGCTGGAGCATGGACTATCAGGGCCTCCCGCCGGTTGACGTGTTCATCGATTGCGAACCCGATGTCGCTGTGCCGGCGCTTGTCGCCGCGCTGGGGCCTCACCGTTCGCAGGCCACGGCCGCACCCAAAAAGGAATTCCCCAAGCTTTCGAACGACAAGCTCACCGTCGATCATCTTGCTGACGCCCTGCGCAACGCGGTCGGCGAACGCCCGACCTCTTTGACTCACGTATCGCTGTCCTGGAACGGCGCGAGCTGGGCCTTCAATCATCCGCTCGACTATCTCGGCTCGGATGGAGGTGGCGGTGTTGGCGGCGGTCCTGGCATTTCCGTCGGCGCAGCGCTGGCACTGAAAGGCAGCGGCCGTTTGCCTGTTGCAGTTTGCGGCGACGGTGATTTCCTGATGGGCGTCACCGCGTTATGGACGGCGGCACATTACCGCATTCCGCTCCTGATCGTCGTCGCCAATAACCGATCTTTCTTCAATGACGAACTGCACCAGGAACGAATGGCCCGCATGCGCAATCGCCCCGTGGAGAACCGCTGGGTCGGCCAGCGCATTTCCGAGCCCGATATCGACCTTGCGGCAATGGCGCGCGCGCAAGGCGCACAGGGCTTTGGGCCGGTAACCTCCATTGGCGACCTGCTGCCCACATTCGAAAAGGCGATTGCCGCCGTCGAGAGCGGGGCAATCGCCGTTGTCGACGTACGCGTCGAACCCGGCTACACCGCCGCGATGACGGCCGCCATGACGCGAAAGAGCGAGTAAGTTCCCGATGCCACCTGATGCAGTACGAAATGACGCCCTTCTGGTGGCGGACGATATCGTTGTTCGGTTTCAAACTCCCGAAGGTCCGATCACGGCGGTCGACAACGTGTCGTTTGGAGTAAGGCCGGGTGAATTTCTGTCGGTCATCGGCCCTTCAGGCTGCGGAAAATCAACCTTGTTCAATGTTATCGGCGGCCTTCTGAACAATTACGACGGAGTCGTCAGTGTCGCCGGAGAAACCATTTCCGGCCCACACAAATCGATCGGCATGGTGTTCCAGGAAGAATCCACATTTCCCTGGCGTACCGTTACCGACAATGTCGCCTTCCCGCTTGAGCTCATCGGGATGCCGAAGGGCAAGCGCGTCGAGCGCGCCCATCATTTCATTTCCCTTGTGGGCCTCGATGGTTTCGAGAACCGCTACCCCGGAGAGCTTTCCGGCGGAATGCGCCAACGCGTATCGCTTGCGCGAACGCTGGCCTCCGAGCCCAAGATTCTCCTGATGGACGAGCCCTTCGCCGCGCTCGATGAACAGACGAGGCTCCTGCTCGGTGACAAGGTTCTGCAGATACAGCAGGAACTCAAGCAGACAACGCTGTTGATCACCCATAACATTACCGAAGCCGTTCAGATGTCCGATCGTATCCTCGTGATGACGTATCGGCCGGGCAAGCTGAAGCGCATTGTCGAGATCAATCTGCCGCGCCCGCGCACGTCTGAGATTGTCGGCAGCGAAGCATTCGGCCGGTACGTCGCACAAATCTGGAATGATCTGCGCGAAGAAGCGAACCGCGGCATGCGCGACGAAGAGAAGAATGCGCTGAGGCGGGAGGAGCAGGCATTATGACGACGGCGGATACGCCGGTTGTCACCTCGGGCCGCGACTATGCGGCGCCGCTGGTCGGCTTCGGCACGTTCGTTGCGTTCTTGCTGGTCATCGAGGCGGTGATCCGCATCGGCTGGCTTAACCGCTTCATCGTTCCGCCACCGTCTGAAATCGTCGCAAGCTTCGGCCGCCTTTTCACGGAAGAGCACATCGTCTACCGGTTCTTCTTCACGGCGGGTGAATGCTTCATCGCCGGCGTCATGGTTACGATATGCGGCATTGCCATTGGCGTGGTGATGCAGCGCTATAGTCTGCTGCAACGCGCGTGCGAGACCTGGGTGGCGGCATTTGCTTCGGCGCCCCTGGTACTGACCTATCCGCTGTTCATGGTGATCTTCGGCCGCAACGCCTGGACCATCATCATGATGGGCTTCCTCTCCGCTCTACCCCCGGTGATCCTCAAGACGATCGAAGGAATATCTGGAACGCGCAAGGTTCTGGTCAACGTCGGACGCAGCTTCAAGCTGACGGCAACGCAACAATTCTGGAAAATTCTATTTCCGGCGGCGCTACCGACTATTTTCGTAGGCATCCGACTTGGACTGATCTTCGCGCTGATCAACGTGGTTGGCACCGAGTTCCTGATCAATTTCGGCGGGCTTGGACAGTTGATCAACGACCTGGCCGAGCGCTACGACCTCGCCGGCACCTACGCTGCGATCTGCTTTGTGATCCTGGTCAGTGTGCTGTTCTTTATGGGATTGGAAAAGGCTGAGAGATGGCTGAGACCAGTCGCCTAGTTAGACATCAGTTACTCTGGCGAGAAGATCGTTATTGAAACAAAACGTATTTTCTCCTCGATGGACGACATCGAAATTTCTTTTGGAAATCGCACGCAAGAAATTTCTTGAATTGCCTGTTCCGGGCAGCAGCCAATCATGAAGCTCAATGACGATGAGGGGAAAATCATCAATCCATTCATCGTTAGCGCTGAACAACTCCGCTTCGCTACCCTCTATGTCAATCTTGCAGATCAACGGTTTAAATCCCGCGGATTCTCCAAATCGCGCCAAAATATGAACTCATGGTGATTGCCTCAATTTGACTCCCTCCGCTACTTCCAACACGAAATCCCCATTCGCCGATGCCGGGATCCGAAATCCACAGTATCCCCGGCTCGCTCGCGATGGCGGCGTGCACTGCATTGATGGGAAGGCCGTTGCAGTTCGCCTCAAGGACCGAAAAATTGCCTGGCTCCGGTTCGACCGCACAAACGTGTATCCGCGGATGCAGTTGCATGAGGTAAACCGCACTCGCGCCGATGTTCGCCCCGAGGTCGACGGCCAAGAGTGAGCCGCCGTCGGACGCTGCCCAATTCGCGTATTTTTTCAATCTGCTACTAAGTGGAAGGCCAGACAGGTTGTAGTTCTGCTGTTCGAAAATCTGCCTGATCACGCTGAGGTCGGTGCCCGAACTTCGAAAGTAAAAACGCCGGGAGGCCCCAGTGGAGAGAGAAATATCGACGGACTGGAGTTCCTTACGGTCGATCGGCGCTGTCATTGCCTGCTCTTGATTCAATGCAAAGATATTATACCGGGAAGCCCTGTGATCCGCATAGATTGAGCTCGGCCTGGTTCCTGGTGAACCGAGCAATGATCCTCAACAGGTTGGTTGGTTTCGAGTTCTTTCAATTTTCAGTTTCTCAGCCTGGAATAAAAATTGATTCCTCTCAAAATTCTTCGTCTCGGAACTCCCTATGTTCGTGCGGTTCTGGAAAAAAATACAAGCACTGCCATGGTCGATTTGCTTAGGCTCCATCAAGCGCATCGGGACTGCATCCGCCTTCGCTTATTGCCATTTTTTGCTGACGAATTTTCGGAAACGGATGTATTTAGTGCTATTCGGTAACCCGGCGGACTGCTCCGAATTCAGGGTTTACGGGCTTTGTTGTCCGCATGAGCACGACAAAAGGGGATGATGATGGCTGAGACCGGTCGCCTAAGCCAAACGGCGGTTGCCCCCCCGGCAATCAGTCCGGTGACGTTGCTGCGTGTCGCCATCATCCTGGCGGTGCTGGCGGCGTGGGAATTCCTTGCCCACTCGGGCTGGCTATACCGCGATGTCGTGCCGTCATTGCTTTCGATTGGTCGCGCAATGGCCGCGCTGCTCACCGACCGGAATTACTATTATAACCTCGGGGTCACCGCCGCAGAAATCGGCACGGCCTTGGCGATCGGTGGCTCCGCCGGCCTTGTGGTCGGGCTCGTTCTTGGCGCCAACCGCTTCCTGTCCAGAGCCTTCGAGCCCTATCTCTATTATCTCGGACCGACACCAAAGATCATCTTTTTTCCAGTTATGATCATGTGGTTCGGGGTTGGGCCGGAATCCAAAGTGGCACTCGGTACATTGTCCTGTTTCTTTCCCGTTGCGCTCAACGTGGCAGCCGGAATGCGGCAAATAGACAAAGTTCTTATCCGCGTCGGCCGCAGCTTCCGTGCCAACACCTGGCAGATGGTGCAAAAAATCTATCTGCCTGCGATGCGTCATCCGATCATAAACGGCGCTCGCCTGGGATTTGGCTTCGCATTGATCGGGACTTTGCTCGCGGAAACAAAACTTTCCAACAAGGGCATCGGTTTCCTGATCATCCAGACCTACAGTATTTTCGACATGCCGGCCATGTACGCGATGCTGATCGTCCTGTTCGTGCTGGCGATCGGCGCTAACGCTCTGATCGGAAAACTTGGCGGCCTCGACAGCATAAAGAGAAACTAGAAAAGCGCGGGAGGGAGCTTCATGAAACACTTCCTTGCAATTGCGGCTGCAGCCGTAACGATTGCGCAAGTCAGTCCGGGCGCCGCAGACGATCTCGTGAAAATGACGATTGGCCAGCGCGGCAATTGGGATACTTCGATCACCCACCTCGGCGAAAAGGCCGGCATTTTCAAGAAACACGGCCTGCAGCTTGAGATGATCTACACCTCAGGCAGCGGCGAAACCCTGCAGCCTGTGATCGCTGGCGGCGTCGATCTTGGATTGGCGGTTGGCACGCTTGGTGCCATGGCGGCTTATGCGAAAGGCGCACCGGTGCGCATTATCGGTGCCCAGGCAACCGGCGCGGCCGACTATTGGTACGCCAAAAATCCGGACATCAAGACGCTGAAAGATACCAACGGCCATACCATCGCCTTCTCGACCAACGGATCCTCCACCAATAGCGTCGTCCGAGCCTTCATCGATGAATTCAAGCTCAGCGCCAAGCCGCAAGCTACCGGCAATCCAAGCGCAACACTAACCGCCGTCATGACCGATCAGGTCGATGTCGGTTGGGCTTCACCACCCTTCGGCCTCAAGGAGATGGAAGAAGGCAAGATTCATCTGGTTGCTCGCGCGACCGACGCAACATTGGTGCGTGGGCAGACGATCCGCGTGCTTGTGGCCAATGCGGACATCCTTGCCAAACGCAAGGACGTCATCGAGCGCTTCATGAAAGCCTATCGTGAAAGCATCGAATACATGTACTCGTCGAATCCGCAGGTCATCACCGACTACGCCGAGTTCGCCAAAGTCCCGGAACCCATGGCCAAGCGGGTGCGCGATGAATTCTTCCCCAAGAGCCTGGTCAACCCCGATCAAATTCACGGGCTCGAACTCGCTGATCCCCGAAGCAGTAAACCTGAAATTCATTCCGGGTCCGCTCACCAAAGAACAGATCGCCGAGTTGATCGAGATCTCACCACGTCAGTAGTGACAAATAGACGGACGGTTCCATGACGACAGCTGTTTCACCCCAAGCGGCCGCCGCCCAGGCGGTGGTGTTGCCCAAGAACCGCGGCGCCTATTACGCGGGCGCGTGGCACGAGCCGAAAGCCGGCCGGTTTGTCGAATTGATCAACCCCGGCACGGGACTGTCTCTGGGGAAGGTTGCGGACTCTGGCGCGGACGACATCGACGCCGCCATCGCCTCGGCAAAGACTGCATTCGCAGAATGGCGGCGCGTGCTGCCGCTCGAGCGCGCGAAGATTCTTCGGCGGATCGCTGAGATCCTCCGCCAGAACGCCAACGAGCTGGCAATGATCGATGCGGCAGATTGCGGCAATCCGGTCAAGGAAATGGTCAGTGACGCGATGATCGCGGCGGCGCAGATGGAATTCTTCGCCGGCTTTGTCACGGAAATGAAAGGCGCATCGATTCCGATGGGCCCTGATGTGGTCAATTTCTCAGTGCGCGAGCCGTTGGGCGTCGTCGGCCGCATCATTCCCTTCAACCATCCCTTCATGTTCTGCGCGGGGAAATCCGCAGCCCCGCTCGCGGCCGGCAATACCGTGGTCGTCAAACCACCGGAGCAGGCGCCGCTTTCCTCGTTGCGGCTCGCTGAACTGATTGGTGGCCTATTGCCGCCCGGGGCGTTCAATGTCGTTCCGGGAGGACAGGAAGCCGGACAGCGGCTCGCCAGCCATCCTGATGTCGCCATGATCGCCCTGATTGGCAGCGTGCCGACGGGACGTGCGGTCATGAAAGCCGCATCCGACACGGTCAAGCGGACTATGCTGGAGCTGGGCGGCAAGAACGCGCTGATTGCCTACGGCGATGCCGACCCCGACGAGGTCGCTGCCGCCGTCATTGGCGGCATGAATTTCACCTGGTGCGGGCAATCCTGCGGGTCGACCAGCCGCGCGTTCATACATGAGACCATCTACGACGCTGTGGTTGCTCGGGTAAAAGAGAAGATCAAGTACTACAAGCCCGGCATCCCCACCGACCCGGCGACCACCATGGGCGCCATCGTGTCCAAGAAACAATTCGACCGGGTGATGAGCTTCATCGAGTCGGCCAAAAGTGAAGGTGCCGAGCTCATTACCGGCGGTGGACGACCAGCCGATCCGGCCCTCAAAAATGGATTCTTCATTGAGCCGACGGTGTTCGCCGTCACCGAAAAGAACAGGATCGCACGCGAGGAAATCTTCGGGCCCGTTCTCGGTGTATTCAAGTGGCGCGACGAGGCGAAGATGCTCGCAACCGTGAATGCGGTCGAATATGGACTCACGGCTTCAATCTGGACCAACGATCTGAACACGGCGCACCGCACCGCGCTGGCCGTGCAAGCGGGTTACGTCTGGATCAACGAAGTCAGCAAACACTTTCTCGGCGCGCCATTCGGCGGCTTCAAGCAATCGGGACTTGGGCGAGAGGAGTGTTTCGAGGAGATGCTCTCCTTCACGCAAGAGAAGAACATCCACATCCGGCTGAAACCTTCCAAAGCCTAGGAGCCGGGCGGATCGAATCCAGCGTGTTTCCAGACGCCGCGGTTTTCCGGGGCGGCCATGAATTTGACGAAGGCCGCCGCGGCCTCCCCCGCAGCGCTGTCGGCCGTAGCTGCCGCACCATAAAGCGTGTTCAAGTCGATGCCGGCCGGTAACGGTCCGACCACGACCAAGCCTTTGACCCCCGCAACCTCGCTGGCGGGATAAATGCCGATTTCGGCCTGCCCCTCCGAGACAAGCTGCACCCCGCCGTCCAACGCCGGCCGATGAATGACTTTCTTGGCCATCGCATCCGCGATGCCCAGTTGCTCCATCACTTTGCCCATATGCGTGCCACTGGGCGTTTTTCCGGGAGTTGCATGAACCACCGACCGTGCGTTCAGCATGGCCTCGCGAAATTTCTCCTTGGTGGAAATATCCGGCTTCGGCGTACCTTCCCTCACGACCACACTTGTGCCGACGATGCCGAACGTCGCGCGGCTGTTGTCGCGCAATTTTCCGTCCTTGGCATAACTATCGAGCATGGGCACCGGCATGACCAGCACGTCGACTTTTTCGCCTGCAGCAAGCTTTTCGCGCAAGGCGCTCAATACGTCATAGACGAAGACGACTTTGTTTCCGGTTTGCTGTTCGAATTTCGGCGTGAGCTGCACGAAGACTTCCTTCGGCGCACCGCCGCTCATAACCCTGATCTCGCTCGCCGATACAGACATGCTGGTCACCATAAACGCGCAGAATGCGATCAATCCCGAAATCGTCTTCATCGCGGTTCCACCCATCAAAGCTTGAAACTCTCGAGCGTACCCGGATGAAACATTTCTTCGACCGTTACCAGCCGGGGCGAAAGACCTTGCGAATGGTGGTGGCGCAGAAACGTTTCAATCGTCTTGCGGTTGGCCGCGACACCATACGACCAGAAATCTTCGCCCATTAGTGCGCGCGCTTCGATCAACCGTTCCTCGACGAATGGCAGCGTGACCTTGGTCGAGGACGTATCACCGAGCTTCTCCAATGCAATCGCCTTCGAGCGCTCGAAGGCCTTGAAAACTGCACCAGGCAACCACGGGTGCGCCTCGGCAAGCTCGCGCCTGACACCGACGATATGCATGATCGGAAAGATGCCGGTGCGCTTGAAATAGTCCTTCGCCGCCGCAACCGGATCTGGGAAAAGCCAACCGATTTGCGGGTGACGACCGAAACCCGACGGAACGCGGGGCCCGATAAATCCGTCGATTTCACCGGCTTCCAGCATGCTCGAGAGGGTTCGCCCCTCTGGCGCGTTGTCGAGCCGCACGTCTTTTGGCAGCGTTATTGCGATCTTCTCGGGCCGTCCTGCCTCCTCAAGGCCACCCCTGATCCAATGGATGTCGGACGGTTTCACGCCGTGATCGTCTTCGAGGATTGCGCGTGCCCACACATTGGCGGTGAGTTGATATTCGGGAACGCCGATTTTTTTTCCTTTGAGATCCGCCGGCTTCTTGATGCGATCGGTGCGCACATAGATGGCCGTATGCCGGAAAGCGCGGGAGACAAAAGCCGGCACGCCCACGTAGGGGCAATTACCCTGCGCCGTCTTGACCGTGAAACTCGACATCGACAGTTCGCAAATATCGAATTCCGCATGGCGAAAGGCGCGGAAGAAGATCTCTTCGGGATCGAGCGCCATGAATACCGGGTCGACCCCGTCGATTTGCACAATTCCGTCGCTGAGTGGCCGTGTACGGTCGTAATCACGTACGGCAATGGAAAGGTTGAGTTTCGCCATAAAGGTCCCGGATGGAGATATGACCGGATGTCATAAGGGAAATAATACCGGAGCGCTACTCCACGCCGCGTTTTTGCGTTTTGTCGTCAGGGGTTACGTCGATCGCTCCCGCCCGCCCTGTGACCCGCGCGGGCCCACGACAATCCTTCATGCAGGGGCTTGGATTCCAGAAGGCCTTCTCGGCCGTCTCGCGATCATCGTCAAAGAAACCGGTCGCGTTGGGCATTTTGACCTCGC
This sequence comes from uncultured Alphaproteobacteria bacterium, assembly GCA_963751535.1. GTDB lineage: Bacteria > Pseudomonadota > Alphaproteobacteria > Rhizobiales > Xanthobacteraceae > Pseudolabrys. The sequence goes on along the minus strand of CAVVUW010000003.1, from coordinate 159,975 downwards.
CCCAGGTCTCCTTCGACAGCACGAACTTGTCGTCAACGATATCGTTGAGATGGAGCACATAGGCCGTAACAGCGAAAAGCTCGTTGTTCTCGAGCGATTGCGCATCGCCAAACGGCATCGAGCGACGAATGTAGTCGAACACGCTCGAGAGGTACGGGAAATAAGATCCGACCGTTTTAACCGGATCATGCGACGCAAGCGTGCCTTTGCCTTGCGCGAGCTGCGGCCAACGTCCCGCGCTCTCGCCGAACTCGCCGTGGCACGCTGCGCACTTGTCCATATAGACCTTCTCGCCATCCTTCACCGACCCGCTGCCTGCCGGCGCGCCCTGCCCGTCCGGCCGAACGTCGATGTCCCACCCGGCCAATTGCTCAGGTGCGGCAACGTGACCGATGCCATAGTTGCGCGGAGTTTCTTTTTTGGTCTGAGCGATCGCCACAGTGGCAAACGCAGTGAGCAGGGCGACGCCGAGCGTAATTCTAGCCGACTTCGACATTCTCGACCTCGCCGCCGGGTTTCAGCGCCCACGTCTGTATTCCGTTGTTGTGGTAGATCGAATTCACGCCGCGAATCTTGCGCAAGGCATCCTTGCTCGGCTGAACGTACCCGGTCTCATCCATGGCACGCGACTGGAGCAATAGCTCTTCGCCGTTCCAATCGAATTCGTAATAGAACCGGACGCATGCCTTGTCCAAGACGAGGCCATCGACCCGCGCTGTGCGCCAGTTTCGGCCACCATCGAGTGAGACATCGACGCGCTTGATCTTGCCGCGTCCGGACCAGGCCAGTCCCGAAATAACGTTGAACCCTTTTTGCTTCACCGGCATCTGCGGCGAAGGCGATGTGATGACGGATTTTGCGTCCATCACGAACGTAAATTTTCGCGCCTTGCCGCTCTCGAGCAGATCGGTGTATTTCGAAGTTTCTTCACGCGTGAACCATGGCTGATCGCCAACCTTGAGGCGACGCAGCCATTTGACCCAGACGTTGCCCTCCCAGCCCGGTACAACGAGACGCACGGGATAGCCCTGCTCGGGGCGCAGCATCTCGCCATTCATGCGGTAGGCCACGATGCAGTCGTCAAGCGCCTTGCTTATTGGAATCGAACGATTCATCGCGGCCGCATCGCCGCCCTCGGCCATGATCCATTTTGCGCTCGACTTTAATCCGGCCTGCTCCAGCAAGACCCTCAGCAAGACGCCGGTATATTCAACGCAATGCACCATGCCATGCGTGTATTGGCAGCCATTGAGCTGGGCACCTCGCCATTCCATGCCGGAATTGGCCGCGCATTCGAGAAAATAGATCTTGTTGACCCGCGGCAGCCGCTTGAGTTCGTCCAGTGTGAAGACGAGCGGTTTTTCAACAAGGCCGTGCAACATCAGTCGGTAGTCCGCCGGATCGACCGCAGCGATGCCGCCATGGTGACGTTCAAAGCAGAGCCCGTTGGGGGTGATGATTCCGTCCAGCTGGTGCAAAGGCGTGAAGCTCACCGACGATTCAGGTGTCGCCGTCAACCACGGCACCGTGCGACGGATCACGTCCTTTTCGTATTTCGAAGGATTGCCATAGGGTCGCACGCCGACGCCTTCGCCGAGTTGGCGCGTCCAATCGGCAATGTTGGGTGGAAGGTTCTTCGCGTTGTCTGCGCGCGCATCCACCGTGCTGCCTGCGGCAAGTCCAGCGGCACCGACGATAAAACGACGGCGCGTCGCCCCCGCTGCGTCGTTCGGGTCAGCCATCGCAACCTCCCGGCAGATCTTATTCCAGCGGGCTTATCACATTCTATTTCGTGAATGTAATAGGAATTGCAACTAACCCCCGGAAATCTTCACACTTGTATTCTGCTCAAGCCGCACTGTCTTGTTCGCGGCAACGTAACGTTCAACCAGTTCCCAAACCGGCGGGCCTTCGGTGCCTTCATTGACGCTGGCCCAGCCTGCAACCACGTATTCTTTTTTTGGTTCGATCGCGTCGCCGGATTTCAGGTGAGTCATTGTGGAAATGCGTTGACCGATCGGTTTGGAAACGTCGATTGCATAACCGAGCCCGCCACAACGCACCATGTCGCCGCCCTGCTGATAGTATGGATCGGGATTGAACAGATTGTCGGCGACGTCCTCGAGCACTTCTTTAAGCCGTTCGCCTGTCATGGACATGCGATAGACCTGGGGATAGGTGATCGCCGTGGCGTTGTGGATGTCTTCGACTTTTATTGCCTGGCCGGGCAGAACGCTCGTGCCCCAGCGAAATCCGGGAGATAAGGCGATCTCCGCATCGCGTTCCTTCAGAAGCGCCGCGCAGATCAGGTCATCGAACGTTCCGTTGAAATTGCCGCGGCGGAAAAGCACGGCTTCAGTTGTTCCGACGGTGCGCGCAAGTTCTTTGGCGAATGGTGCGCGCGCTTTCGCTATCGCGGCACCAACCTCCGGATCAGGTTTGATCGCGTCTGCAAACAGCGGGATGAGTTTGTAGCGGAAGTCTTTAATCGCCCCGCTCTGGACATCGAGATCGAGCCGCGACAGGAACTTGCCGTGGCTGCCGGAAGCAACCAACAGTGTGTTCGCGACCTTTATGACTTCGGGCAGCGCATCGTGGGTGTGGCCGGTCAGAATCACATCGATGCCGGCGACTTTTCCGGCCAACTTGCGATCGACGTCAAAACCATTGTGTGAGAGCAGCACGACCAATTGCGCGCCTTCCTTGCGCGCCTTTTCGACATTTGCCCGAATATCGTCTTCACGGATGCCGAATGACCATTTCGGAATCATCCAACGCGGATTTGCCACCGGTGTGTAAGGAAATGCCTGCCCAAGCACAGCAACCTTGATGCCGCCCTTCTCGAACATTTTCATCGGCTCGAACGCCGGCTCGTTCCACTCCGTGTCGCGGATGTTGAGAGCGAGGAAGGGATAGTCGAGCCCCTTGATCAGCTCCTTCACATGCACTTCGCCGTAAGTGAACTCCCAATGGCCGGTCATGGCGTCGGGCTTCAGCAGCGCCATGCAGTCCACCATGTCCTGGCCGCGGGTGGAATTCGCGCCGAGCGAGCCCTGCCACGTATCACCGCCATCGAGGAAAAGAACTTTGTCGCTGCCGCGCTCTGCGCGAACGCGCTTGACCACGGCCGCAAGCCGGTCGAGCCCGCCAATCCGGCCATAGGACCTGGCCAGAACGTCAAAATTTTGATCGGTCAGCGCATAGGCCGGTGCGCTGTTTTCCTGAATGCCGAAGTGCTTGAGAAAATCCCTGCCGGTAATGTGCGGTGGCTGCCCACGCGCGTCGCCAACGCCGATATTGACCGAGGGCTCGCGGAAGTAGACCGGCGTGAGCTGCGCATGAATATCGGTAACGTGCAGCAACGTGACGTTGCCAATCGGATCGAACCGGAGGAGTTCTTCTTCGGTGAGCCGCTGCTGGGCCAGCGCGCGCGTGAATGCACCGTCCCCAGCCGCAAGCGCCGCGGTCGCCGCGCCGACCTGGAGAATTTCACGCCGCGTGATCATGCCCGTTGGCGTCGCGTCCCTTGCCCGCGCTGGTGGTTCCGTCTAGTGCCTGATGCCCGGTACGCTGAGCTTCTGCCCTTCGTTCTGGACGGCGAGATAGAATTCGAGGTCGCCATATTCTTTGGCGTCCGGCGGCAATTCGTCGGCGCGAATGTTGACCTGGCACCACTGGAATTGTTGGCGGATGTCCCAGATCGCGAGGAGGCTCGTACGCCAGGTCGGGAAATGGTCTAACTGGCCTTTCGGCTCACCCAGCCACTGACCCCGAATCCAGTGGTTGGCAACTTTCCCGTGGCAATCTGTGCACGCCAGATTGAGCTGACCCACTTTACGCGCGCTCAGCTCCTTACCCCGCTCAATGGCTGCTTTCGCCTCCGGGCTCGATGTGTCGACCTTCATGGGCGTGCCATTGGCAAGGAAATGCAGATAGACCGACATCGCGCGGTTTTCGTCTGTCTCCATGAGCCAGCTCGCGCCAGTTGTAGCCTTCGCGTGGCGTGTGACGAATTCTTCCACGCTTATCGCCTTGTTCAGCCGAGGCTCCCACATTGGCATTGATGCCGCCCAGGTCTTGAAAGACGCCTTGGGATCACTGTGACAAGTATTGCACGACGCGCCGGCAGCCCCGGCCTGGTTCCAGAGCTCCTGCGCTTTATCGACCGCCCACATAGCGGGATTCTCGATCGAATCCAGATTGTCGCGTTTCTCCACCGGCGGTGGTCGCTTGGTCGGATCATCAAGTTCCGTCTTGAACACCGCGGGAGACTTGAGCGTCTTCAGGAACGCAACCATGTCGTTGATTTCCTGGTCGTCAAAAAGTCCGTGGCTGCCCCAAGGAGGCATCACAGTGTCCGGGTTATAAACACGCCCATCGTAGATGTAATTGAACAGCCACTCGTCTTCGCGGCCGGCATTACCGATTTCCGAAAGGTCCGGCGCCACATTGCCGGGCAAATTGGCGCCGCCGGCCGGTCCCATCACATGACAGGCAAGGCATGAACCGCCGCGATTGCGGTCGGCCACCATCTCGGCGCCTTTCTTGGCGTCACCGGTAATCGGGCCGGAAATTTTGCGCGGTTCTTTTGGTGCCGGCGGCGACGCTAGATTGCCGAGCGTATTGAATTTCGAGTAGTCACGCGTCGGCCAGCCGGCGTAGCGTTTCCATGGCCGCGCCGATGCATCTTCCTTCGTCTCAAGCGGCGCTTCCTTTTTGGCCTGCGCACTGGCGCCCTGTTCGCCCGCAATGACAAACAAGCCCGCCGCGATCAACGCAGCTGCTGCGCTGCTGGCCAGAATCCCTCCACGAGACATCTGATCCTCCGAACGAATTCTTCTCGTTATAGCCCACGCGCAATTCGTGCGTCGCGGTTCGTCAGCTTACGGTGATTTTTTCTTCGGCCGTCGTGATTGTGCCGTCGTCATCGGTCCATGTGAATTTGAATGTGCCGCTCTCGTCGACTTTTGCGTTGAATTGCATGTAAGGATTGGCAGCAATTGCCGGATCGAGATTCACTGAAAACACCGGCTTGCCATTGAACTCGCAGGCGAACTTGTTGATGATTTTGCGCGGGATCGCGTTGCCGTCCTTGTCCTTCCGCTGGCCAAACTCCATCACGTGCGGCAACAGCGTCTTGATTTCGATCACTTCGCCCTTTTTGGCTTCTGCCGGAAGCTTGAGGCGTGGTTTTTCCGCCATGGTTTGCTCCTGTTCCTTCAGCTTTCCGATCAGCCGCCGCAGCCGCCGATAGTGACCTTCACCAGCTTCTGGTTGGTGAAGAATTCCCCTTTACTTGTCTTCGCGACCGCAATGATATTCTGGGTCGCGGCGAGGCGGACACGCGTGGACGCCGCTGCCTTGCCCGACATCGGCGAGAAATGGAACGTCGCGACGCCGGGATTTGGATTGCCATCGGCGACGACGAGAATGTCACTGACGTAGTTGTCGGCGGCCATCGGTGCGTCGACCGCCACGGACAAAGGCACCGTGTTGCCATTTTCGGCAATCTCGGGAAGCTCGATTGACACCTTGCCCTTTTCCGCCGTCTTGCCGCCGGTGAACTGGGCGATCTGATCCGCCGCCTCCTTCGCAGCCGCCGAGGCGGGCCTGCCAGAGCCTATGAAGCCAAGAGCCGCGCCGGCGGCGCCGAGCGCCAAGGCAGCGCGACGAGACAATTGCCGCATCGATTGATCCTCCACTATATCGCGCCGAGACTGAGCGTCCCGTTGAGTCCCGAACATAGCGGCCGTCCGCCGCATGTTCAAATCGTATTCACAAAGAAGAATGTACGAAACTGTCGCACGGCGCTCAGCTCGGCAGCGCCTTCAGATAGTCGCGGAAGCTTTTGCTCTCATAGGCCTTATCCCGCACGTAACGGAACATGGCGAGGAAATCGTCCGGCCTCAGATACCCAGGCGACCGGGCCACTTCCCGTTTGGCCGGCGGCAGCTCTTTTAACGGCGCTGCCGCTTCCGCAAAAAACTGGAATGTGGGCGTAAAACGCACACCATATTTTGCGGCCAGCTCTTTTTCCGAAAGCTCGGTGCCGTCGAAATCGGTGACCTTGCGCGAACCGATAATGTTGAGCTGCAGAACTTCAAAGTTCGCTTTCACGTAGTCGGAGATCCGTGGCTGGGCAAAGTTGACGAGGTGCGTTTCTTTGCAATAGGGGCAACCTCTGAGCTCCCACATGATCACAAAGCGTTTGCCCTCTTTGCGCGCCCCCTCAAGATCATCGCCGAGGTCGAGAAAACTCTCGAGGAACCAAGGCTGCTTGTAGAGCCCATCATCGGTCAGAATTGGTTGCTCGGCACGAGCGTTCGTCCCCACCAGCGCAACGAAAGACGCGGCACCCAGCAGCAGACTACGTCTTTCCAGCATGATGATTAATTCTCATAAACCACAAGGCCAGGTTGGCCTCGTCGGTCGATGCCATGATGCATATATTCGTGCACACTTGTGCGTCAAAATCAGGTGAATGTCGATGCTGTCCTGGGTTGCGCGTGTCGCATGTCTCGCACTCCTCTTGTCCGGCAGCACTGCGCGCGCCGATGACCTCGCTGATTTCAATGCAGCGGTCGAGAGCGTCAGCGCCCATAACAGGGTCGCAATCGGCTACTTGCGTACGGGCAATGCCGATCTCGCTTCACTTGAAATTGACCGGTTGCGTGATTCCTGGAGCCGATTCAGCGAAAGATTTTCGGGCAAACGACCCACTGCTTTCGAGGGAAACGGGCTTTACGGCAAGCTGTTCACCGCAGTGAATGCACGGTTGGTCGGCGCCGACATCATGCTGAAAACCGGGCGTCTTGATTCCGCCCGCGACGCCCTCAATTCCGTTCGTGGTGACCTCTATGACTTGCGCAAGGCAAGCGGGGTCGTCGTCCTCGCCGATTGCGTGCGTGATGCAAACGCCAAGATGGACGCGCTCATGATCTACAACGATCGCGCGCTCGATTGGGACAATTCCGAAATCCGCTCTGGGCTCGTCCAAAATTCCACCGGCTATGGCGCCCTGCTCGATCGTTGCGACGAGATTGCCAGCGCGACCGTGCGCGAGGCGCCTGAGTTTCGTCGGCTGGTCGATGGTGCCAAAGCCAGCCTGTTGCTCATACCGAAGGCTATTGCGACCAGGGACGCAGACCTGCTCCACCGGGTCCTGATTGAACTGCGCTCATTCGACAATCTGCTGGCGTTTCGCTACGGCTGACTGGCGGTCCACTCGCCCCTATCACGTCGACACAGACTTTTTTTGTGATATAGAACGCGCCAATTGACGGTGGTCCTAAACCCTACGTTTGAACGAGAAAAATTTGGTCTCCACGTCAACAATTCGGAAATGTTTTTCTATCGGCGCGATTGCCGTCGCTATATTTATTATTTCGAACCTTGGGAACGCTCGTGCGGCTGAACTCATAATGTTCGAACAGGCCGCTTGCGGCTGGTGCGAGACCTTTGACCGCGAAATTGCTCCTGTTTATCCGAAGACAGCAGAAGGCCAGCGCGCGCCCTTGCGCCGCGTCAGCATTGATCATCCTGTCCCGCCGGACCTGGCCTTTGTTGAAGTCGAACGGCTAGCGCCGGTGTTTGTACTGATTCACAATGGCCAGGAAATCGGCCGCATCCGCGGTTATCCGGGTGAGGATCACTTCTGGGGACTGCTTGGCGCATTAATGAAAAAACTTGATGCAGTCAGGACAGGTGGAGAACCAGTGTCGCCTGCCGAAAAAACGTTGCGCCCTGTCGGTTGATCGTCTGTATTCGGGCGACGCCGCAACACGATTGTTGGTGTACTAATGGAATTACATCATCTGGAAAGCCGTGCGCGTTCTAATGAACTCGACCGAATGGTCGACAATGCGAAGCGCGCGAGTAATTTTCTGAAAGCACTGGCGCACGAAAGCCGACTGATGATCCTTTGTATTCTCGCTGAGGGTGAGAAATCAGTCAGTGAGCTGGAAGACTTGCTCAACCTGCGCCAGCCGACTGTGTCGCAGCAGCTCGCTCGCCTTCGAGCCGACGGACTCGTGTCGACACGCCGCGATGGCAAGGCGATCTACTACAGGCTGGCGAGCGATGAAGCACGCGTCGTTATCGGCGCGATCTATGAGGTGTTCTGCCGAAAGATGCGCAAACGCTAGCGCTTGTTTATTTTGTCGTTGCTACGGCGATGGCAGAAATTCGTTTGTCCTGCCGGTTATCCAATAGACGATCAACCCGACCCATTCGTGGGTTGCGGAATCAAAGCGTGCCAAGGCGTCCCCGAATGTCGATGGCACTGCCAGATCCGCGTCACGGCCCGTGCGCCAGCCGACCGGATAAGCTTCCACCGGAAACCCGACGCGCCTGAAGCAGCCGATTGCACGAGGCATGTGCTGCGCCGAGGTGACCAGAAGCCACAGCTCCCCCGGCTTCGGTTTTACGAGCTCTTTGGTGAAGGCGGCGTTTTCCGCGGTATTGCGCGAGCCCGGCTCCAGCACTACGCGGTCGCTCGGGATCCCTAGCCCTTCGAGCAACGGACCGACGAAATTCGCTTCGGGCAGTCGATTGCCGCGCAAGCTCGCGTCGCCACCGGAATAGACGATACGCGCGGCAGGATAGGCGCGAGCGAGTTTAGCCATGGCGAGAACGCGATCAGCCTCATCGCCCAGTACGGCTTGGCCGAATTCGTGCGACAGCCGGGACTTTATGGCGCCTCCCAAGACAACAATTCCGTCCGGCGCTCGCGTGCCCGTCCACGGTGGAAAGCGGCTTTCCAAAGCATGCGTGAGAAGAGTCCCGGTCGGCCACCACCCTGCAATCGCCAGCAAAACGATACTCGTCAGTACCAGACCCAGGCCCACGCGCTTTCGGCGCGCGGCCATCAGGATGATACCAACAAGTCCAAGCAGGATTAGAAAATTGGAAGGAAGCAGAAGAAAAGCGACGGTCTTCGAAAGCAGGAAGAACATCAACGGGTCTTCTTCCACTGCTCGTAGCGCTTCTTGTTCTCGTCGTTGGGCGGGTATAGGCCGGGCAGCTTTGCCCCCTTTTCCACTTCCTGGACCAGCCAGCTTTCAAGAAGCTCATGCTCTGCGCCCTCGTGGGCGACAAAGTCGACCAGATCCTTTGGAATCACCACGGCGCCATCGTCGTCCGCAACGATGATATCGTCGGGAAAAATCGCACAGCCGCCACATCCGATCGGTTCATTCCAGCCAACGAAGGTCAGCTGGTTTACCGAAGCCGGAGCCGCAACGCCGGCACACCAGACCGGCAGTCCGGTCCCAAGCACGCCGTGCTTGTCACGCATGACGCCGTCGGTGATGAGCGCGGTGACGCCGCGTTTGACCATGCGCATGCACAGAATGTCGCCGAATATTCCTGCGCCGGTCACGCCCATGGCATCGGCGACTACGACGCAATTCTCCGGCATGGCTTCAATTGCACTGCGCGTGGAGATCGGCTTCGACCAACTCTCGGGGGTTGCCAGGTCTTCTCGCACAGGGACAAAGCGCAACGTGAACGCCGGGCCGACCGCGCGCTTGCCTGAAAAGCCGAACGGCATTGCACCCGCCATCCAGGAATGACGAATGCCTTTCTTCAGCAACATCGTCGTGATGGTGCCGGTGGTCACGTTCTGCAGGATTTCTATTGATGAAGCCATGACCAGTCTCTCACGCAGCCTTAAGCCCGATCCGTTCATCGCGCCGACGCATTAAAACGACGAAGGGAATCGCGAGGAGAACCATCCAGAGTTTGCCGACGATCTGACCGACCAGGAACTCGAGCGAGCCGAAGGCGAGCCACAAAAATACGATCGAGTCGACAACCAGCCCGACAACGCTGGACGCAACTACCGCGGTGACGAGCCGCCGTCGGGCGAGTGGCGTATAGACGGCGAAATCTGCAAATTCCGACAGCAGGAAGGCAGCCGCCGAGGCGACCACCAGTGACGCCGGCGCAAGTCCGGCCGAGATCGCCGCGCCGACAATGATCGCGCCGATGCCGAACTCGACGCCAAGCCGGCGCTGGACCAGATCGCGCAAAACGAGCGCAAGGCCGATCATCAGCACGCCAGAAGGCGCCATGATGCCAGGCGCGACAGGCACCAGACACGGGCCATTGGGGACGCATACCGTTCCCGCGTGGCCAATCAGCCAGTTTGCCGCCGGGATGGTGAGGCAAAACAACACGAGAAAAATATAGCCTTCGATATTCTGACGCCTATCCATCGCGTTCACGTTTTCCTTCGACCTGAAAATTTCTCAAAACCTTGAGCGCGCAGCTGGCAAGCCGGGCACTCGCCGCAGCCATAACCCCAAGCGTGGCGCCTGCTGCGATCACCCAGATAACAGCTATGGCTCTCCTCGATGACGAGATCAAGAAATGCTTTTCCGCCGATTTCCTCAGCCATAGCGAACGTGTCGGCTTTGTCGACCCACATCAGGGGAGTATGGATGGTCACACGTTTGTCGAGACCGAGCGACAGCGCAACCTGCATGGCTTTTATCGTGTCGTCGCGACAGTCCGGATAGCCGGAATAGTCGGTTTCACACATGCCGGCGACCAAATGGCGGGCGCCGCGCCGATAAGCCATCGCTCCGGCAAAACAGAAAAAAACGAGATTGCGGCCGGGCACAAAGGTCGTGGGCAAGCCGGTCTCGGCGATCGCAATGGCGGTATCGCGTGTAAGCGCAGTCTCCGAAATGGCAGCGAGCGCGTCGAGCTTGATCACATGATCATCGCCCATGCGCGCTTTCCAGGTACCGTTCAGCGCTGCCATGCGCTCGCGTAGGCGCGTCCGCACGGTGAGTTCGATGGCGTGCCTCTGGCCGTAGTCGAATCCGACCGTCTCGACGCGCGCGAAACGCTCCAGCGCCCAGGCGAGGCAAACTGTTGAGTCCTGTCCACCCGAAAAAAGAACAAGTGCAGCGTCGGCTGAAAAAGTCAGAGCACCACCTCAATCCCAGTTCGGAGACCAGGTCCAGTCCACGATACGGCTTCCGGACCGCGCAAGACTCGCGATTTCGCGCATTTCGGCATCGCTCAATTCGAAATCAAACAGCGAGAAATTCTCTTCGAGCCGCTCGATCCGGCTTGTGCGGGGAATCACGACGATGCCTTGCTGCACCAGCCAGCGAAGACAGACCTGCGCCGCCGTCTTGCCATGAGCCTTGCCGATCTTTTCCAGCAGTTTGTCGCCTTTGGCGCCGCCACGCGCGATGGGACTGTAAGCGACAACCGCCATTCCATGCTTGCGGCAGGCTCCAATGACCTTGTCCTGATTCAGAAAAGGATGGCACTCGACCTGATCGCAGACGAGGGGCTCCGTTGAAATCCTGTTCGCTTCCTCAAGGAGCGACACGGTAAAATTGGAAACGCCAATCTGCCGCGTGTAGCCCTCGCGCTTCATCTTGCCCATGGCACCGAGCGTCTCCGCGAGCGGGATCCGCGGATTGGGCCAGTGGATCAGCAGAAGATCGATCACATCGAGACGCAACTTGGCGAGGCTTTCTTTCACCGAACGTTCGAGATCATGCGGGGCGAGCAGCGTGGGCTGCACCTTGGTCGTGACCATGACCTCCGATCGCAGGCCCGAGGCTCGTACCCCCTCCCCGACTTCTCGCTCATTGTCGTACATCTGTGCCGTATCGATATGCCGATAGCCGATACGGATCGCCTGCTCGGTCAACCGCGCGCAGTCGCTTCCTCTCAGTGCCCAGGTACCGAGACCTACGATTGGAATATGGAAACCTTTGGCCTCGATGGTCGGGGCGAGTTTGCGTGTCGTCGCACTCACTACGGCGTATCCCACTTTGGTGCGTGCGGAGGATTGACCACACGCATATTCGTCGCGTTGAGCTTCTTGAGTTCTGCCATCTCGGAATCCGAAAGCTTGAAATCGTAAACGTCGAGGTTCTGCTTCAGATGTTCGGTCGTTGCCGTGCGCGGGATGGAGCAAACATCCATCTGGACCAGATAACGCAGCGAAACCTGCGCTGCGCTCTTTCCGTGAGCTTTTCCAATACGCTCAAGCGCGTCAGCACCCGGAACCTTGCCCCGCGCGATCGGGCAATATGCGACGACCGCCATGCCATGTTTCTTGCAGGTGGCAAGCACCTTGTCCTGATTGATGAAGGGATGCATCTCGATCTGATTGCAGACGAGCGGCTCTGTTGTCAGCGCCCAAGCCTCGTCGAGCATGGTGGTGGTGAAATTGGCGACCCCGATGTGTTTGGCCTTGCCTTCCTTCTTTGCCTTGCACAGGGCACCGACCGAAAGCTTGAGCGGAATGTCCGGATTGTTCCAGTGGATCAGCAGAAGGTCGACCTGAGGCAGTTTTAGATTGGCCAAGCTCTGTTCAAGCACTTTGGCGAAGGCATCGGGCATCAGGTCGCCTTGGCGCACTTTCGTACAGATGAATACGTCCTCGCGCTTCACGCCCGATTGACGCAAACCTTCGCCGTTCTCTTTCTCGTTGCCATAGAAGGCGGCGGTGTCGAGGTGGCGGTATCCCATCTGCAACGCCGCATCTACGGCTCGAACACAAACATCGTCCTTCAAGGTCATGGTCCCGAGACCAATCTGCGGAATGCGGGCGCCATGGGCTTCAACCACTTGCATTACTATCTCCCTGGAACAGCGTTTTTCGGATGGGTCGGCGGTGGGCCGCGAAGGATGCCTTGTCATTGCGGCGCTGCCAACCGGGGTTCTGTGCCTTTGGCATGACGAGAGGTGGTGCGGCGAAAAATCTCAGAAATGTGCGCGCGAGATACGAGCGCGACAACACTTTGGCCTCTAACGTTTTGTCAGCCGATCTTACATTGGAATAATTTAAGAGTAAAAAACAGTACTTGCATCAATAGGTTTTAGTGCTTTTGTGTGGCCGGTTCTTTATTGAGGAAAACGAATGCGCACCATTTTAGTTCTTCTCTCTCTGGCGGCGGCCGTTGCTTTGGTTCCGGCCGAACTGCGTGCCCAGGAGTTTACCGTCACCATCAAAAACCACCGGTTTACGCCGAGCGAACTCAAGGTGCCGGCCAACAAGCGAATTCAACTGACCGTGGTCAATGACGACCCGACGCCGGAGGAATTCGAAAGTAAAGAAATGAAAGTCGAGAAGGTCATCCCCGGCAAATCGAAGGGCGTAGTACGCATCGGCCCTCTCGCACCTGGCCGCTATCCTTTCTTCGGTGAGTTCAATGAAGCCACCGCCAAAGGCACGGTCATCGCGGAATAAGTCATGCTTGGTGCACTGATCATCGTCTTTCGTGAGGTTATCGAAGCCGGCCTGATTGTCGGCATCGTCATGGCGGCAACGCGTGGCGTCGCCGGACGTGGTCAGTGGGTGACTATCGGTATTGTTGCAGGTGTGCTCGGGGCAAGCGTCGTTGCGATGTTTGCGGGCGTGATCTCGGACGCATTCCAAGGCTCGGGCCAGGAATTGTTCAACGCGAGCGTGCTTGGCATCGCCGTGCTTATGTTGATGTGGCACAACGCCTGGATGGCGCGGCACGGCCGCGAGATTGCGGATGAAATGCGCCGCGTCGGCACGGCGGTCAGTGAGGGCTCAAAGCCGCTGACGGCGCTCGCGATCGTGGTCGGACTGGCGGTGCTGCGCGAAGGTTCCGAAGTCGTGCTTTTTCTGTACGGAATACTCGCGTCCGGTACATCGGTGTCGGCGACGCTACTGGGCGGCGTTCTGGGCATTGTCGCGGGCGCCGCGTTCACCGCCCTGACTTATTTCGGGCTGCTGGCGATTCCGAGCCGTTACATTTTCTCTGTGACGAGCTGGCTGATTGCCTTGCTTGCGGCGGGCATGGCCGCACAATCCGTGCACTTCCTCAATAACGCAGGTCTTGTGCAGGCGCTCGACAAAACCGTTTGGGATACGTCCTGGCTGCTGTCGGAAAGCAGCATCTTTGGCCGGATGCTGCACGCGCTGATCGGTTACACTGAACGGCCGACACAGATGCAGCTGCTCGTTTACATCCTCACGCTGATTGCGATGTATCTGCTGATGCGCTTTGCGCGCTACTCGCCGCCAAAGCAACTCCCTGCCGCCGCTGAGTAGTCTGCGGCGTCCACCAGACAAAGAGAGAGTTTCAACGCCGCCGCGCGCCCAGCGTGGCGAAAGCGACGTCGGGCGCCTGATCGATCAATTTGAGCAGTGCGCGTGCCGGGCCGCGCGGATTGCGTTTGCCCTGCTCCCAGTTACGAACGGTCTCGATCGGCACTTCGATCTTTTCTGCGAAGGCCGCCTGCGTCAGCCCGCAACGCGCCCGAACATGGCGTACGAATTGCGCCGGATCGCTGTGGTCGATCGTCTTTTCGCTGCCGTCTGGAAGGATTTCGACAATCCGCCCATCGGCTTTGAGCCGTACCCGCATCATGGCCGCTACCCTTTCGATGGCGAGTTGGCCAATGGACTACCTGATTCGCGCGCGAAATTCGTTAATGGACGCGGCAGCTAGGCAGGTCGGGATTTGGGGCCCGTGTAGGGGCGCGCCTCACGGCTACCGAAGAGTGCCGATCCGAACCGACGCGACAGCGTCACGGCGAAGTCGTTGACCGGACAAAACAGAATAGCGAAAAGGAGCGCGACCGGCACAGTGGCAATGCCGACTAGCCAGCGCTGCATCGAGGGCTCGAACCCGAAAGATGCAAGAACGTCCAGCCCGCGGACCGAAAATGAATAGATGACAGCTGCCTGCACCAGATAGAGCGGAAACGATATCCATCCAAGAAAATCGCCGACACGGTTCTCAAACAGACGCTTCGCCGGCACAAACAGGGCAACGCCAGCGACCATGCAGACCGGCGCGGCCACATACATCAGGCGCGATCCGGTTTCCGGCAGAAAGCTAAGAACAAGCCCGGCGCCGCACAAAATCGCCCCGGTGATATTGCGCGATTTCGGGTCGTCGATCTTCCCGAACAGATCAGCAATGAGAATCCCTGCAATGAAGAGCGCGAAAAATGATTGATAGACCGCAAGGATCGCGAAGAGAAATCCCAGCATCCAGGTCCTTAAGTGTAGAGGCCGCAGAATCGCGACGGTGGCAAACACCATGAACGAACCCAAAAATTCGTAGAACATGGTCCAGAGCGGCGGATTGTAACTACCGACAGTCGATTGAGAGACATAGGCGGAGAAAAGAGAGAATTCGAGCAGCCCCTGCACTGTCGGCGTGAAGTTGCCGAATATATCGAGCGGGCTTGGTCGCAGCGTAGCTGGAGGAATCACGTTGAGCACCATCAGCACGTAGGTGATGGCGCAGATTGCAAAGATCGGAACTGCGAGCCGCAGATAGCGACCAGCCGCCATGCGCGCCAGGCTCCTATCGTCGCCACTCTGCAGATAGCCAATGGAAAGGGAAAAACCCGAAATGACAAAGAACAGACAGACGGCAAACGTACCGTTCATGAAAAAACACTTCGACCAGAAGAGCCGATCCGCCATGAAGCTGTTGGCCGGGAGGCCGTCGACAAATATGTGGTGAAACAAGACGACGACGGCAGCCCAGCCACGCAAAGCGTCCAGGAATCGGAAACGCGTCGGGCGTTGGTCGGTACGCATTCGCCAATTGTCCGCAGTTCTGATTTCGGCCGATCTCGCAGGTGCGCAACGCGCAGAAGTTTACTCGTGCCGGCTTAATAGGAAGCTGCGCCAGCCCACTCAAAATTGCGCCGGAATGATTAACAATGCTTAAGCAATTGCACGCCGCGATTCAGAAGGCCGATATCAGCTCGACTTCTCGAAAATCTCGCGTCCGATCAACATGCGTCTGATCTCGCTCGTGCCTGCCCCGATTTCGTAGAGCTTGGCGTCCCGCAACAGGCGGCCGGTGGGAAAATCGTTGATGTAGCCATTTCCCCCGAGGCATTGGATAGCCTCCAGGGCCATCCAAGTCGCGCGTTCAGCAGCATAGAGGATTGCGCCGGCCGCATCTTCGCGCGTGGTGCGGCCCTCATCGCAGGCACGCGCGACCATGTAAACGTACGACTTCGCGGCATTCATTGTCACATACATGTCGGCGATCTTGGCTTGCACGAGTTGGAAGCGCCCGATCGGCTGGCCAAATTGTTTGCGATCGTGCACGTACGGAACAACTACATCCATGCAGGCTTGCATGATGCCCAGAGGGCCCGCCGCCAGCACCACGCGTTCGTAGTCGAGACCCGACATCAGCACATTGACCCCGTTGCCGACCGCGCCAACCACGTTTTCCTCGGGGACCTCACAATCGGTAAAGACCAGTTCGCTTGTGTCCGAACCGCGCATGCCGAGCTTGTCGAGCTTCTGTGCCGGCGCAAAACCCTTGAACCCCTTTTCGACGATGAAGGCCGTAATGCCGCGTGCGCCGGCGGTGTGATCAGTCTTGGCGTAGATCACCATCGTGTCTGCGACCGGCCCGTTGGTGATCCACATCTTGGATCCATTGAGGACATAGCGATCGCCTTTTTTGTCGGCCCGGGTACGCATGGACACCACGTCCGAGCCCGCCCCTGGTTCGGACATCGCCAAGGCGCCGACATGTTCTCCTGAAATCAATTGCGGAAGGTATTTGCGTTTCTGCGCATCGCTGCCGTTGCGGCGGAGCTGATTGACGCAAAGATTCGAATGCGCCCCATAAGACAGCCCAACTGCCGCACTCGCACGCGAAATTTCCTCCATGGCAATACAATGCTCGAGGTATCCGAGACCTGCGCCGCCATATTCCTCCTCGACCGTAATCCCATGCAGGCCTAGCGCCCCCATTTCCGGCCATAGATCACGCGGAAAGACATTGTCGCGATCGATCGTGTTCGCACGCGGCGCGATCCGGTCCTGCGCAAAGCCACTGACCGTCTTGCGCAACATGTCGATATCGGCGCCGAGGCCGAAGTCGAAGCCTGCCCAGGCATTGGGGATCATGCGGGACCCTCTGCTAGCACGCCCGACTCTATAATCTGGAAGTCACGCTGTCAGCGCCTCATCCGCCGCGGACAGAGGCCGACCGCCCTGCTTTGCCTGCATCAGGAGCTTGTCGATGGCCTTGGCCGGCGCAGGCCTTGCGAACAGAAAACCTTGCATTTCGTCGCAGCCTGCCAGGCGCAGCAAGACCCGTTGGTGCTCGGTTTCAACGCCTTCAACCAGAACCGACAGGCCGAGCGCGCGCCCAAGCGCCACGATCGCCTGGATGATCACGCCACCGTTGGATGAGCGGCCAAGCGCTGCGACAAAGCTCCGGTCGATCTTAAGCTTGTCGAGGGGAAAGCGCTGAAGATAGCCGAGATTGGAATAGCCCGACCCGAAGTCATCGAGTGCGACCCCCACCCCCAGAGCGTGCAGATCATTGATGCGCTTGACCATCTCATCCGGGTCATCGATCAGCACGCCCTCAGTAATTTCGAGGACTAGCCGCGATGGAGCAACGCCACTCTCCGTCAATGCCGAGCGGACTATGTCGACGATGGTGCGATCACGCACCTGGAGTGGCGATAGATTCACCGCGACATAGAGATCCTCGGGCCACCGACGGGCGTCTTGCAAGGACCGGCGCAAGACGAAAGCGCCGATTGTATCCATCAACCCCATCTGTTCGGCGACCGGGATGAACGTCGTCGGCTGAATCTCGCCCCGCGTGGCATGCGTCCAACGCAGCAAGGCCTCGACGCCGACCATGCGGCCGCCTTGCGATGACACAATCGGCTGGTAGTGCACTTCCAGCTCATTGGCGCTGATTGCTCGCGGCAGTTCGCGATGAATGAATTTCTGATCGTTTGAGGTCGTGTCGATCGCGATATCGAAGCCGACGATCGAGCCCGGACCCTTTTTGGCAGCCGCGCGTAACGCAAGATTGGCACGGCGCGTCAATTCGCCTCTCGTTGTCGCGTGACCGGGCGCCTGCGCAAAGCCAGCATGTCCGCTAACCCGCACAACATTGTCGACCCAATGGGGGCGCCCGATGGATCGAAGCGACGCACGGAGGATCCCTTCGATATCCACGTCGGGGGCCGCGGTCAGCACCATGGCAAAAGTATCACTTGCGATCCGGCCACACATTGCGTGGACCGGCAGAACCTGCTTCAGGCGCTTTGCGACGGCGACGATAAGTTCGTCACTGCCCATCACGCCATGATGAGCCGTGACGTCCTCCATGCCATCGAGCTCGATGAGCGCGAAGGTTGTCCAGTCTTCATCCCGCCGTTCCGCAAGCGCGAGATCCAACAGCTCCAGAGTGCTTCCGTGGTTTGACAATCCGGTCAGCTTGTCCTCGTCGGCGGCGCGGGCAGCCTGCACCTCTCGCTCCGTCAGCTCGCGCCGCGCCCGCTTGAGTTGCCACAGCGACAGGGCGGCAAAACCGAAGAGCACGACGGCGATAACCGCGAAGAATGAGGCCAGTCGCCCCATCACCCGCATCATGGGATTGGTTCTGTCCCATGTAAAAAAGCCACCGATCCGACCGGCAGCATCCATCACCGGCCGCATTTCCCGATCGCCTATTTCCGGATCGCGTTCGAACTTCAGGTTTTTCACGCCTGCCACGTGCTCCGCTACGCGGGCGAGGCCGGCATTGATTTCGCCTGAGGCGCCGAAAGGCGAGCGGAATTCGGTAACCGCATTGCGTAGAGCCGAATGCTGCTCCGATACGAGCCGGGAATCGTTTTGGTGAGCGAGGCCGTATCCGATCGCTGCACTGACGAGTAGTGCTGCAATCGCAAAAATTGTGAATACGAAGATCAGCCGGGACGCGGCCAAAATCCATTTGGCGGGCGCAGGTGATGTCCCGGCCGGGCCGGGCGCGCGGGAACGTCTCGCCCACGCCGGCATGCGGCGGCCGGGGTTCATGCCCGTTGCAGCAGTATTGACCTCGGGCACCGGGTACTCCCAGCCTGCGCGGCGGCAAAGGATAGGGTTACGGCCGGGTCTTTAAGCGTTGGTCAGCAAACACGGTGAATAAATCGTAACTCACTAGGTCCCCGCCTCACCGCAGGCCAAACCAGAACGTTGCAATGCTGAGAAATGAGAAAAATCCCACTACATCGGTCACTGTGGTCACGAATGGACTTGACGCTACCGCAGGGTCGAATTTCAGCCTGTGCAGAGCGAGTGGGATGAGAATTCCGCCGAGCGCGGCCGCGACCAGATTGCAGATCATGGCCAGCCCGATCACAAAACCGAGGCCTGGCACCCTGAACCAGATGTAGGCCGCCGTACCGGTGATGACTGCGAATGCGATACCGTTGAGAAGGCCAACCATCACCTCACGGGAAATCACGCGCCAGGCATTGGCGTCGCTCAGATCGCGTGTCGCCAGCGCTCGCACGGCAACCGTCATGGTCTGCGTTGTAGCGTTTCCCCCCTGGCTGGCGACGATCGGTGCCAAAACCGCGAGGGCCACCATTTTTTGCAACTGGCCTTCGAAGAGCCCGAGTACCGATGACGCCAGGAATGCGGTTGCGAGATTGACCAGCAACCAACTGAAACGCCCGCGCGCGATCTGCCACACTGAATCCGACAATTCCTCGTGGCGTGGAATGCCGCCAAGCGCATGGATGTCTTCCTCCGCCTCCTCTTCGAGGACGTCGGCAACATCGTCAAAGGTGATCACTCCGACGAGGCGATCATTGGCGTCGACGACCGGAGCGGTGACCCAGTTATAACGCTGGAAGAGTCGTGCGACCTCCTCCTGATCCTGTGCCGCACTGACACGAGGGCGGTCTTTTTCCATCAGGTCGAAAATCGGCACGGGTCGCTTGCGGCGCAGCAGGCGATCAAGCGGTACGGCGCCCTGAAAATGCCCCCCTTCATCGACGACATATAGTTCGTAGAAGTGATCCGGGAGTTCCGTGGTTTCGCGCATGTAGTCGATTGCCTGCCCGACATTCCAATGGGGAGGCACGGCGATAAACTCCGACTGCATCCGCCGGCCTGCCGAATCTTCCGGATAGTCGAGGCTACGCGCCAGGGTGGCGCGGTCGGGTTGCGGCAATTGCTCGAGGATCTCAGCCTGTTCATCCTTCGGCAGGTCTTCCAGGATGGCGACCGCGTCGTCGGATTCCAGTTCACTCACGCCTGCGGCAACGGCCTGAGACGGCAACTCCTCGAGAATTTCCTCACGCACCGTGTCATCGACTTCCGTAAGGGCTGTGAAGTCGAAATCGATGCCCAGCAACTCGACGAGCCGCTGCCGCTGGTCGGCCGGCAATGCTTCGATCAGGGCGCCCATGTCGGACTCATGCAGGCTGCCGACCAGCGCCTTCAATTCCGTGCTATCCGCTGCCTCGATCCTGCGTGCGACGCTCTTGACGAAGGTCTTCCGGATCGAACCATCCTTGTTGCGCGGAAGTTGCGCAGCGGCTTCGCCGTTGTTCACCTGTTCCTGGTCGAGCATGTCGAAGGCCTGTCGGCAGAAAGCTGAAGCGCGACGCTTGTACGCCCGGTCACACGCCTCGTGCAAATGATTAAACGTGTAATGGGCGCGAGCTTGCCGGTCCGCGACGAATGCGGCAATGAATGTTTCATGACGCGAACGTCTCTCTTTGCAATCGCCCTTGTCCTCGCTCCCTGGACAGCTACCGCTACGCCCTGTCCCGGCAATCCGGACGCACTCGGAACCGAGCGTGTGTTGGAAGTCGACGTCAAAAACACGCCGCGGGTCGGACGGAAGCAGTTTCCTTCGACGCTCGCGCTGCGCGACAGGGAGCTGGTACTCACATTCGATGATGGTCCCTGGCCCGGGACCACTCCGAGAATTCTGGACGCTCTCCGGAATGAGTGCGTGCGTGCGACATTCTTTCTTCTGGGACGAAATACGGCGGCGCATCCGCAGATCGCGCGGCGAGCCTTGGCCGAAGGCCACAGCATCGGCCACCATAGCTATTCGCACCCCTTGCTCGATCGTATGTCCATGGCGAAAGCCGAGGCGGAAATCGAGCGTGGCATCGCGGCGGATGAAACCGCGCTCTACGGCCACGCTCGTGCCACCCCTGCAACGCCCTTTTTCCGGTTTCCGGGTTTTGCCTCAACCCCCGCCCTCCTCAATCGCATGAGCGAGCGCGGTCTCGTGGTTTTTGGGGCTGACGTATGGGCAAGTGACTGGGAGCAGATGGGGCCTGATCAGGAATTGCGCCTCATCCTTTCCCGCATAGAAAGGGTTGGGCGCGGGATCGTGCTCTTTCATGACACAAAGTCACAGACAGCCCAGATGTTGCCGGCTTTCCTGCGCGAACTGAAAAAACGGGGCTATCGGATCGTGCATATTGTACCGGCTGGAGATAGCCCGCATTGAGCCGTCGCACATTTACCTCACTGATTAAAAATCGTTGGAAAACAAGGCCATGTTGGGTCCACAATGCGTAATCCTCCGTTAAGGTCGCCCGCCATACTGTCGGGAAGCCTCCAGTTCTAGTCAGTGGTGGCGCGAGGTCGGGGGGCCTGATGCGCGTTGTAGTGGTGTTGTTTATTTGGTTGCTTGGCCTCGTTGCGGCCGCAGCGGAGCCGTGCGCCGGCAACCCGGACGCGCTCGGCACGAGCCGCGTTCTTTCCATCAGCCCGAGCGAGTTCAAGCGTATTGGCAGTATGCAATACGCCAAGACGCTGCCGCTCAACGATCATGAAGTTGTCATCACTTTCGATGACGGCCCCATCCCACCGTATTCGAATGCCATTCTCGATACGTTGGCCTCGCAGTGCGTGAAGGCCACCTATTTTCTGGTCGGCGAAATGGCGCAGGCCTACCCATCGATCGTGCGCCGTATCTACAATGCCGGTCACACCATCGGCACTCACAGCCAAAATCATCCCTTCGCCTTCCAACGACTGAGCACGCCTAAATTCGAGCGTCAGGTCGACGTCGGCATTGAATTGGTGGACACTGCGCTCGGTGATCCAAAGGCGCTTTCGCCATTTTTCCGAATTCCCGGCCTAGGAAGAACCAGCGCGATTGACGACTACCTCGAATCAAAATCCCTGGTGACCTGGAGCGCGGACGTTGTCGCGGATGACTGGAAGCGCATCGGGGCAAAGGAAATTGTCCGTCGTGCAATACGCCGTCTGGAAGCAAGAGGCCGCGGCATCTTGCTGTTGCACGATATTCATCCCGCCACCGTCACGGCACTGCCGATGTTGCTCAAGGAACTCAAGGATCGCGGCTACCATGTGGTGCAAGTGGTCGCGGACGGCGAGCGCCCGGGTTCCTTGCCTGAGTCGGCGGCCTCATCGGACGCCAAAGAACCTTGGCCTCGGGCGCTTCAGGCGAGTGCCACGCAGGACACGCCAGACAAGACGGTGTTGCGGCATCGCGTGAAAAAGGCCATTAGCGGCAAGCGTCGGCGCCCGTCAGTGGCCAATCTGCACGAGCCCGATTACGGCGCCATTGCCAAAGAATGGCCGCAGAAGCCGTTCTAGGCCGGCAAACGCTTCAAATCTCGCTTGGACGATCCGTTGAGGACACCTCTCCTCTCGGCGCCGCAAGTATTTTTTCGCCAATGTGAGCTGCTTCACACGAAGCCAACATTTGCACCGCCTAGCTTCGACTATGCGGTTCAAACCTGCTTTCACCCACTGCTGCCAAGTGGTCGGACGGACCTCAGCGATCATTGCGTTCGCGAGTATGGGGTCTCTGGCTTTAGCGGCGACTGCGGTCGACGTTTGGCGCTAGTCGGGCAATGACGTTCCAGCTGGACGACGTGCATTAGTTTGCGCGCCCTGGAAGAATGTGTCGTCGCACGCTGACGTGAGGACCGAAATCCGCGACAGGACTTGGGCGGCAGGACTGGGCTGCAGAGGACTTGGGCTGCAGGACTTGGGCTGCAGGACTTGGGCTGGTTGCTAACGCAAGACGCGGTGCGATAGTATTATTTTGCAACCTCCAAGAGCGCCAAGTTTTTGAAGGTGTTGCGTCAGGGTTTCAGATGACCGCAGTCGCTGGTGACGAAGGGCGCGAGGCTGGATCGCCGAATCTGAAAGGAATACGCATTCTCCTGGTGGAGGATTCCTGGCAGCTAGGAATGGCGCTGAAAAGTCTGCTGCGCAGTTTTGACGCGGATGTTGACGGGCCAGTTGCTACGACGAAGGATGCCGAAAATCTGATTTCGCAGCACGTACCGGACGCTGCCATCATCGACGTCAATCTTCGGCAAGGCGAACGATCATACGGTCTAATTGACCAGTTGGTCGGCCGTGGTGTTCCCGTCGTCGTGACCTCAGGCTATTCCGATTTGCCGTTGGTCCCGGCCAAGGCGCATATCCTCGAAAAACCCATCAGCGAGGAAAGGCTGATCGCAATACTGCGCTCGGTGACAAAGAGGCCTTGAGACTCGACATCACCGCTGTTCGAGCGGGACTTCGATCTGACAGCATACGCCTTCGGACACGAAAGCAAGGTCGACCGTTCCACCAAGCTCGTGAGGGATCATTTCTCGTATCAGGGTAGTGCCGTATCCCGTTTTGGCGGGCCCGACGACCGGCGGCCCGCCGCTCTCTCGCCATTCGATTTTTACACGGCTCGCTTCGCCACCGACAGGCTGGTGCCAATTCACAGAAACGTGCCCACTGGGGCTCGATAACGCCCCGTATTTGACGGCGTTGGTCACAAGCTCATGAAGGGCCATGGCAACCGCCTGAGTCACTGTCGGGGACAGTGTGACGTCAGAACCGTCAATCGTTGTGTTCGCCGCCGTCGCGTAAGGCGCGAGCTGGCTACGGACAAGATCAGCAAGATTGACACCGCTCCAGCGGTTTTGACTCAGAAGCGAGTGGGCCGCAGCCATTGACTGAATGCGTCGGTCCAGCACCTGAACGAACTGGTCCATCGAAGTGCTGCCCTGGCGTGTATAACTGCTGATGACCGCCACCCTCGCCAGCAGATTTTTCACGCGGTGATCCAGTTCGGCGATCAGGAGGCCTTGACGCTCGTCGGACTGTTTTCGTTCGGTGATGTCGACGGTGAGTCCCTTCAAACCTACGCATCGTCCCGCCGAGTCAAACTCGGCTATCGAAGATTCTTCAAGCCAGATTTCCCGACCGTCGGGACACCGGAAACGAAATGTCTTCCTGTATGAAGGTTTGTCCGGACTGACAGCATGGATACGCGCCTTGAAATCAGCGCGATCTTCCGGATGTACCCGTTCAAGAAAGCCCGTCGCAGAAAATGGCTCGTTCGGATCGAGTCCGAGAATCTGTGCAGCGTTGTCGCTGCGATTTGAGCCATTGGTACGCGCATTCCATTCGAAGGCCATTACTCCACCGGCCGTCAACGCTTCCTGGAGTTGTGCCTGGCCTTCAAACAAGGCAGCCTCGTGATGGCGCCGTTCCGCGAAAAGCGAAGCAAGGACCAATGCGCACAACGAGATCGCCAGGACGCTGGCTTGAGCGCCCATGATGCGTTGCTCGGCCGATAGCGTGGAGTCGCCGAAATAACCGATCGAAAAAGTTGTCATACAGACCAATGTAATCGCGATGATGAAAGCAGCGGCCGCGGCAAAAATGGGACGGCAGCGGGCGGCAAGCCAAAGCAGAAGCGGAAAAAGCGCGGCGATGGGGATGACAATTCCCCAATGCCCCTGCGGTAGAAAAATGACAAACGCACTTATACAGACAAGCGCCGTCAGCCCGAGAGTTCCTTCAATGAGCTCGCTTCGCGGCGGCGGTTCACGGGCGGCCGATGCCAATTCGATGATCAGCGGGGCGACCGTAAGGATTCCGAGCGCGTCGGACGCAAACCAATGTTGCCAGGTGGCCAGAATTGGCGCAGTCGAATTGTGGAAGTACAGAAAGCCTGCGGTACCTCCAACCCCGGAGACGGCGGTCGCCACGACCGACGCGGTGACCAACCCCAAAACATGGCTCAACCGGTCGAGGCTAAAATTTACGCCGAAATACCGGTGGATCAACCAACCAGCCAGCAGCGCTTCACCCGCGTTGCATAGAGCGAACACAACGGCGCTCAAGAGAGTGCGGTCACCCATCAGATTGGCAACAATGGTCGCTACGGCCGCACCGATCGCGACCGGCCATCGCGCACGCGGTCCGAGAGCAATCATGACGCCGGCCGCAACGCCCGAAGCGGGCCAGAAAACAGCCACCCCGTCAGGTTTGGTCAGGAGAAGCAGGCTGAGACGAGCCGCAAGAAAATAGGCAACGCCGATCAGAATCGAGAGACCAATCCAGTTGGCCCACTGTCCACCCGCCTGCCCGGCCGCCAGTTTCCCTTGGACACGCTTCGGCTGGTACAACAAAATCGTCCCCTTTCTATCTAGGTCATATAGCACGAACTCGCGTGGCCTGGGACGGCACTAGCGGACCGGACCTATGCGCACGGATCGGCGACTTTCCGTGGCAATGGGCGATTACTAGTCTCACGGACCGGGACAGAGGTCCAAAGCCGTGCAGTAAAAAAACGTGTATTTCCCGGCCCGATCATGGCCCGTACCCGCCGCAGCTTCCAAAGCTTCGTCGGTGATGACCTCGACAACCGGAAATTCTTTGATCCGCTCCCGCTCTCTGATGACGTCGCTCATGGCAATGATCCTTCACTATTGATTGATGTCTGCTAACAATTTCAACGATGCTTGTTTGACGGAGCCGCCTCACCTTCAGAATACGCGCGCCCTGTTCCTCTCCGCCCTGTCGAAACCTCAAATTTCTATTTGGATCGTAGCGTATCGCGTTGGTGGTGTACCGGTTGTTTTTGGCTCGCCACCCTTTCTGTCGTTCGCGGCCAGTCGCTCGAGATACCGATAGACTGCGCCGCTCGCCGCGACCGTCTTTTCATTTTACTCCCACCACGGGAATTCGTTAAGCAGTGACGCTGACCGAACCGAAAAGCCATATTTGCTGAGGAGCACCGGATGCCAAAAGTGAGAGTAGGCCTCGTAGGATGCGGCTTTGTCTCCGAGCTGCATATGTACG
Source organism: uncultured Alphaproteobacteria bacterium (assembly GCA_963751535.1). Lineage (GTDB taxonomy): Bacteria > Pseudomonadota > Alphaproteobacteria > Rhizobiales > Xanthobacteraceae > Pseudolabrys. The sequence continues at coordinate 134,090 of CAVVUW010000003.1, read as the reverse complement.
CGTATAAACGCGTGTACGGGCTCGAGGCCGAGGTCAGCGCCGTCGCTGCACGTGGCGCCCACGTCACCGATTTTGCCAAAAAGCATGACATTGCCAAGACGTACAGAGACTTCCGTGACCTGATCGCCGACCCTGATCTCGACGTCATCGACATCTGCACACCGCCGATGCTTCACGCATCGATGATTGTCGACGCCATGCAGGCGGGAAAGCACGTCATCTGTGAAAAGCCGTTTGCGGGCTATTTCGGACGCGAGGGCGACAAAACGCCGATCGGCAAATTCGTGCCGAAATCACTGATGTACGAACGCGTCATGGGGGAAATGGATGAGACCTGCAAGGCCATCAGGGCCAGCGGCAAGTTATTTATGTATGCGGAGGACTGGGTCTATGCGCCGGCGATTGCCAAAATCGTCGAAGTTCTCAAAGCCACCAAAGACAAGATCCTCTTTATGAAGGGCGAGGAAAGCCACAGCGGCTCGCATGCCGCCCACGCTGCGCAATGGGCGATGACCGGCGGCGGCTCGTTGATCCGCATGGGATGCCACCCGCTTTCGGCCGTACTTTATCTCAAACGGGTGGAAGCAAAAGCGCGAGGCGAACATATCGCCGTATCTGCTGTGACAGCCGACGTTGGCAATGTCGCCGCCTGCCTTACGGATCGGGAGCGCACGTACATCAAAGCAAAGCCGGTGGACGTCGAGGATTGGGGCGTGCTCACTCTGACATTTTCAGACGGCACAAAATCAACAGTGTTTTCCGGCGACATGATCATGGGAGGCGTACGCAATGTGGTCGAGATGTACACCAACGGCGGTTCGTTGTTCGCGAATATCACGCCTAACAATCACCTGATGAGCTATCTGACCGACGAAGAGAAACTTGCAGGCATTTACATCACCGAGAAAGTCGATCGCAAGACCGGCTGGCAATACATCTGCCTGGAGGAGGAATGGACGCGCGGTTACTTGCAGGAGATCCAAGATTTCATGGAATGCGTGGTTCAGAAACGCGAACCGCTCGCCGATCTCGCGCTCGCTCACGAAACTATCAAGGTCAACTACGCGGCCTATTGGTCGGCCGACGAAGGACGGCGGATCACACTTTGACCGCGATTGCGTTCATTCGGCCGGGGCGGCCGCTTTCGTCTGCGGTGGACGGAACCTCAGTCCCTTGAGTGCGCCAACGATGCCTTGCGGCATGAAGATGATGCACAGGATAAGAAGAATGCCGTAAATCGTGTTTGCGGCGCCTATAAAATTGGTGCCGAACCAGACACGCAAGCCTTCGGTTAGCGAAAGCGTTAGCAGCGAGCCCACCGTGGGGCCCAGCATTGAATAGACCCCGCCCGCAATGACCGCAAAAACAATTTGCAACGACACAGCGATACCCGAAACCGTTTCGGGATTGATATACATCATGTACTGCGCATAAATCGCCCCGCCGAGAGCAGTGAGCGCCGCACTGATAACAGTCACTCGAAGTTTTTCACGCAGCACATTGATGCCGATCGCTGCGGCAGCGTCCTCGTCCTCGGAGATCGCCTCGAGGGCCTCCCGATTGATCCCACGATCGATACGCTGCCAAACATAGAGACCGATCAGCCACAGCACGACGGAAATACCGTAAAAATAGCTTTTCTCGGGAAATTGCAGCGCGTACCAGGAGTGACCGACGGCCCGTTGCGTAAAGCCGAGCGACCCGCCTGTTACGTCACGAGCGGCCACCAGTGAGAGCAACACGACCTGGCTGAGCGCGAGCGTAACGAGTGCGAAATAGTGACCAACCACCCGAAGCCGGAAACACGGATATCCGATAACGATCGCTAGCAACACCGAAAGTGCGATGCCGAGCGGAATGCCAATCCAGGGCGTGACGCCATAGTAAGTCCAGAGCAAGGCTGGCACGTAGGCGCCGACACCCATGAACGCCCCGTGACCGAACGAGACGAAGCCGAAGCGCCCCATTAAAGCCCACGCCGTATAAATGAACGCCCACAGCAGAATCTGGATCAGCAGATGCAGAAAGTACGGCGGGACCACTGCCGGCAGCGCGATGATGACCGCCAGTCCCACAAGCATTGCTATTCGCAACGCGCTCATCGTGCGAAAATCCCTCGTGGCCGGACGAACATCAGCACGATGAAGAACGTGAAAGCGAGCACATAAGATAGTTCGGTGTTTGAATAATAGCCGCCGATGGCAATGATCTGACTGATAATGAAAGAGGCAATAAAGCCCCCGATCATATTGCCGAGTCCCCCGAGCACACAGATCATGAAAATGACCGGACCGAACGTGTTGCCGATATGCGGATGCACGTCGTATTGCAAAGACAGCAGGCATGCTGCGAGGCCGGCCAACGCGCCGCCGATTGCGGACGTCACCAGATAGATACGGCGCTGATCTACGCCCATGAGACCGACAATCTCCCGATCCTGCGCGATCGCGCGGATCGCGGTGCCGATATAGGTGCGTTTGAGAAACAGGTAGAGTACGACCGCTCCAACCAATCCGACGCCGAAGGCAATCAGCCGTGCAAAGCTGACGTAGAGTGTCGCTATCTCGAGTATCGGCAGACGAACGCCGATGTTGCGGAAATCCGTGCCGAACAGGAGCGTGGCGAAACTCTGCAGAAAGAAAAGCAGCCCGCCGGTGGCCAGCAGCTGATTGATGGGCGCCGAGTTGAGCACCGGCGCGATAATGAGAAGATGAACGACAACGCCGAGCGCAGCGATGCTTACAATCGCGATCAGGCACGCAAGCGGAAGCGGCACGCCGTACTCGACGTAGAGGAAATAGATCACGTACATTCCGCACATGACGATGTCGGCGTAGGCGATCCACACCACATCGATCACGCCGAAAATCAGGTTTAGGCCGAGCGCCAGCAGCGCCAGCACTCCGCCGAGCAGAATGCCGTTGATGATCGCCTCGAGGAGATACAGATCCATCGTCCCTACAGCCCCATGTATGATTTGCGGATGAAGCTGCTTTCTTTGAACTCCTCCGACGTCCCGGCAAGTTTGATGCTGCCGACCTCGAGGAGATATGCGCGATCGACGACGTCAAGCACCTGCTGGACGTTCTGCTCGACGATGAGCACCGTCAATCCTTCAGCCCGGATGCGATGCACCAGTTCGAAAACTTGCGCGACCACCAGCGGGGCGAGCCCCGCTGACGGCTCGTCCATCAGCAGCAATTTCGGATTGGACATCAGGGCCCGGCCGATAGCGCACATCTGCTGCTCCCCACCGGAAAGCGTCCCGGCCGCCTGTTCGCGGCGGTCCTTCAGGCGGGGAAACAGGCCATACACCCAAGCGAGCTGCTCCGTGAAACGGCGCCGGGCTTGCGGTACATAGGCTCCGATGCGCAGGTTGTCTTCGACGCTCAGTCGAGGAAACAGCCGGCGATTTTCCGGGACATGGGCAATCCCCTGCTCGACCATGCGATGCGCGGGCAAGCCAGCGACCGATTGCCCGCCGAACATCATGACACCATCTCGCAGCGGGATGAGACCGGATATGACGCGCATCAGCGTGGTCTTGCCGGCGCCGTTGGGTCCGATCACACCGACCGCTTGCCCTTGCGGCACCTCGAGCGAAACGCCGAACAGGGCCTGGAATGACCCGTAGCCGGCAGAAACGGAGGTCAGCGAGAGCATGCCGCTACGCTTTTTTCTTGCCGAGGTAGACTTCTGTAACCCGGGGATCGAGCGCAGCCTGCGCCGGTGCGCCTTCGAATATCTTTTCACCGTGATCGAGCACGATGACGCGATCGACAATGCGCATCAGCACACCCATGATGTGCTCGACCCAAACGATCGTTATGCCCATGCGGGTTCGGATATTGTTAAGGAGATCGGCGGCGCGCTCCATCTCCGTCGAGTTGAGGCCGCCCAGACTCTCGTCCGCCAGGAGCAAACGCGGCTTGGTGGCAAGCGCGCGGGCGAGTTCGAGCTTTTTGAGCGCGGCGGCGCCAAGCCCGCCGGTTTGAGCTGCGGCGTCAGACGGGAGCCCGACCATGTCAAGCGCCTCGCCTGCCCTGCGCTGAGCTTCCTCTCGCCCAATGCTGCCGGCACCGCCGTAATAAGCCGCGAGCATCACGTTTTCCAGCAACGAAAGCTTGCGGAAGGGTCGCGGAATCTGAAAGGTGCGCGCAATCCCGTGGTGACAAATCGCATGCGCCGGCAAACCACCGATTTCGGCGCCTTGCAGGCGGATCGACCCTGAGGTCGGACGCAGATTTCCGGCAATCAGATTGAATGTCGTGCTTTTGCCCGAACCATTCGGGCCGATCAGGCCGAGTATCTCACCCTCGCGCACTTCGAAGGACACCTGATTGACTGCCAGGAATCCTCCGAAGCGCTTTGAGAGCCCCTCGACTGCGAGCATCATCGGCTACATTGCGTAGACCGATGACTTGGGCAGCGGGAGCACCGGGTCCTGTGTCCGGATATTCGTCGGATACACCACGGAGATGTGCTCACCGGCATTCTGCATAACAACCGGGGTCGAGCGTTCATTCTGTCCAGAGAGCTGTGTTCCAGGCGGGAAAAACTTCACGCCATAGCCCTGAATTGTGCCGCCGGGCGCAATGTCGACGTCGAGGGCAGCTTTCCGGACTGCCTCAGCATCGAAGCCGCCATATTTCTCCTTCGCGATCGGCAGCACGCTGTTGAGAAGAATCCATGTCTGATTGAATCCCATCGAGCAGTGCGGCGGAACATCCGTGGCGTTGGCTTTGGCCTTGTAGCGCTCCACCATGATATTGGTTAGATCGCCTATACCTGGCGCGAGTTTTTTCGGATCCAGAAGTTGCGCGGGCACGGGATCGATGTTGCAGAAATTGTCGATATCCTTGCCGAACGTTGCTCGCAGTTTGTCGAGCTGGCTGTAGCCCGCTCCCGCGCCTATCAACATCTTGAACCGCAGCCCGCTCTCGCGCGACTGGCGAAGGAACAGCGTTATGTCCGGATTGTAGCCTACGTGCGAGATCACGTCGGGTGCCGCCCGCTTGAGTTTGGTCACGAGCGCCGAGAGATCCGGGGCCGCCGCCGAATAGCCCTCCCGCATCACAATATTGAGTCCGGCCTTCTTGGAATATTCTTCATCAGCCGCGGCAACACCGACGCCGTACGGACCGTCTTCATGAATGATCGCAACCTTCACGGCGGTCGGCTCGACTCCAAGCTTGGCCTTTGCATTCTCGGCAATGAAGCCGGCGAACGCCTGGCCATATTGATCGGAATGAATCTGCGCGCGGAACACGTATTTCAAGTTCTTGTCTTTGAACACGGCGGTCGCGACCGCGGTCGTGATCCAGAGAATCTTCTGCTGCTGTTCGACTTTCGCCGCGAGCGGCACAGCGTGAGCGCTTGAATAGACGCCGTCGATAATATCGACCTTTTCCTGATTGATCAGGCGCTCGACCTCGTTGATCGCAACGTCCGCTTTGCTCTGCGAATCCGCGTTAACCGGAACAACTTTGTACTTGCCGGCAACGCCACCACGCTCGTTGCACAGATCGATAGCAATCTGCGTGCCGATAGCGGACGCGACCGAGCCCCCAGCAGCAAACGGGCCCGAATGATCGAAAATAACTCCTATGCGAACGGTCTCGGCCTGTGCACTCGCGTAGCGCCAATCGAGGCTAAGCGCTGCAGCGGCAGCGGCCGAATTTTTCAGAAGTGTCCTGCGCGAGGTCTTCATTTGCATTCCTCCCCGGAAGCTGAATTTCAGCGGCATTTTGCCTGTCGTTGCAGCAAGTATTTGGAGAACGGATTGGAATGTCAACGCAAACGCTCCGGTGACGCTTCCTTTTTCTCCATATGCTTGGCCAAAGGGAGAGCACCGCGCCTTTATCGGACAGGCGATAAGTTACGCCCGCCCACTAAGCCTCGCGGCACCGACCGGGCTATCGAGGGAAATCGAACCGAGTGGGCCTTCGGTCCAATATGCCCCGATCTTAATGTCCCTAAAATCGAACGTCTTTGGACCAACAACCGCTCATTTCAGGAGATTCTCAGGATGTTGAAGAAGGCAATGTTCGCAGCACTCATCTGCGCAATTACAGGCCTGACGATCTACGAGGCCTCTGCGGCGGTTCGATTCAAACGTTTCGAGCACTGCCCGGAGGGCTTGGTGAGCAAAAAGACCTGTGAATGTCACGCGGGTTCGTCGGGCCGCTTCCATTTCTGTCATGCAGGCAAAATTTGCGACACGATACACGGTCTTTGCCACAAGCAGAGCCGAGTTCAATGAAGACACAGGCGGACATTTCATTTGTTCGGCAAACAGGGACCGAGGTCAGCAGGGCCTTGGGACTGCAGGGACAGGGACCCTTGGCCGCTCCGGTCGGCGTTCAGATCATTCGAACCGGCCCGCGCAAGCCTCTCGGCACAATTGTCGCGCCGAACGCGGCAATACGAGCCTGCTTATGGACTGAGTTATTTCCGTATCTCCACGCTACACTGACTATCTGGCCAGGGAGATTGCACAATGGCGAGACAAGAAATCCTGGATCAAATTGAGAAATACGTAAAACCGTTTCGGATCACCAAGGGCAAGAATTTTAGGTTGAAAGATTTCGATCCCGGCGATACCTGCGGATTAAAAATGGACAAAGGGGAAGCAGCCAAACTGCTTCAGCGCGGCAACGTCTGGCTCGCTGAAGAGCAGGAAATGCTTTACGCGCAAGACCGCTGGTCCCTGCTGCTCATCTTTCAGGCGATGGATGCAGCCGGCAAGGACGGGACGATCAAACATGTCATGACAGGTGTAAATCCACAGGGTTGTCAGGTCTTCTCGTTCAAGCAACCCTCGAGTGAGGACCTCGACCACGATTTCATGTGGCGCTACGCCAAAAGTCTGCCAGAGCGCGGACGCATCGGCATCTTCAACCGCTCATATTATGAAGAGGTTTTGGTCGTTCGCGTGCATCCGGAAATACTCGAGCGGCAAAAACTGCCGTCAGAGGTCGTGAGCAAGCACATTTGGGACGAGCGGCTTGCCGACATAGCGCATTTCGAGGACTACATGCGCCGCCAGGGGACCGTGATCCTCAAATTCTTTCTCAACGTGTCGCGCAAAGAACAGAAGAACCGCTTCATGGAGCGGCTCGACAAGCCGAAAAAACACTGGAAGTTCTCGGCCTCTGATGTTCACGAGCGGAAATTCTGGCCTGAATACATGGACGCCTTCGAAGAGGCGATCCGCGCGACAGCGTCGAAACATGCCCCTTGGTACATCGTGCCTGCCGACAACAAATGGTTCACTCGACTTTTTGTAGCCGCGGCCATCGTAATGGCCGTCGAAGAGCTAAACCTCTCGTTCCCGAAGATCGATGACGAAAAGAAGAAAGAGCTCGCGGCCGCGCGCGCGGCACTTGCTCGCGACTCGTAACCAGCCAGGTTTCGTGTCAGCGGACTCCACTGGCGCACGAGTAGCCGAAGATTTGATTGGGTGCCCAGATGTCGACAACGATTTCCATTCTCGGCGGTGTTGGTCTTTTTCTGCTCGGCATGACGGTCATGACCGACGGCTTGAAGGCGCTGGCCGGATCCGCACTGCGCACGGTCCTTGCGAAGGCTGCAGCAACGCCGATGCGCGGCGCATTCTGGGGCGCCATTGCCACTCTGATCGTGCAATCCTCAAGCGCAACGACGATGACGACGATCGGCCTGGTCAGCGCCGGCCTCCTGACATTTCCGCAAGGGCTAGGGCTTGTCTTTGGGGCCAATGTCGGAACAACCGGCACGGGCTGGCTCGTTGCGCTCATAGGCGTCCGCGTGTCGCTGACCGCTGCCGCGCTACCGATGATTTTTGTCGGCGCGCTCGTCAAATTGTTGGGCCGAGGCCGCCTGTCAGCCTCCGGGGCCGCACTTGCTGGATTTGGGTTGGTGCTTTTCGGCCTGACGACTCTTCAACAAGGAATGGGAGGGCTGGCCGAACGATTGCACCCCGCGGACCTTCCTGCCGTGCTTGCAGGCCCCGGCGCCGGATGGCTCGCAGGCATGGTGGGGGTCCTTACGTTGGTCCTGGTCGGGCTTGCAATGACGGCCGTCATGCAGTCCTCGACAGCGGCCATCGCCATAACCATGTCAGCACACTACGCTGGCGCCGTCGGGCTGGACCAAGCCTGCGCCCTCATCATCGGACAGAATATTGGAACGGCGACCAGTTCAGCCATGGCGGCGATCGGGGCAAGTACGACCGCCAAACGATTGGCCGTCGCCTACGTTTTCTTCAAATTGATTGCGGCAATCATCGCGTTGGCGCTCTTTCCCATCGTCACGCCTCTTCTTGTTCGCGCATCAAATACGATCGACGGAGTGACGCTGCTCGCTGCATATCATACGGCCTACAACGTCGTTGGTGTCGCCGTGCTGCTGCCGCTGATCGACAAGTTCACGCGATTTGTCGAAAGGATCTTGCCCGAGCGAGGGTCTCCGCTCACGCGGTGTCTTGATCCATTGGCGCTTTCCACCCCGATTGCAGCGGTGGAAGCGGTTCGGCGGACGGTTGCACGAGCGCTTGAAGCGGCCTCCACTTCGGTAGGCGCGGCATTAAAGTCGGCAGACGCCGGCGGCCGCCTGGAAAAGGACGCCGTACCGATTCGACAGGCAAGCGACGCATTGCGCCAGGCGCAGGTATTCATGTCGGACGTAGACGGACCGCCGGAAACTGACGAAGAGCAGCATCGGTTGACAAGCACCTTGCACGCTCTAGACCACGCCTCCCGGCTAACCGAAACAGCCAGTAACGGCCTCGACCTCGAAAAATCGAGCACGGAATCCGACGATGTGCGCGCCGCACAGTTGTGTGCGGAAGCGATGCAGCACGCATCTTCAATTGCGCACAAGGTCGCGGCTCTGCCGGAGGCTCACCCGGTTGCAATTCGAGCCGGCTTGCTCAGCGCCGGTACCGGGACCCCAGCCAATTCTGGGGCGCAAGCGTCCGTCGCCGAGCTGGAGCGTTGCGCCAATGCATTGAGCGAGCTGCGCCGCTCGCATCGCAGCGCGACACTGAGCGAGGTGGCGAAGGGCGCGCTGACGGCGGATCAGGCGATCGTTCGCGTCGATACGGTACGCACTTTAGAGGCACTTACGAACCACGCCTGGCGTTCTGCGGCGCACCTCATGGGTCTTGGCAACTAGCTACGTACCCGCCTCGATTGCCGTCACCGCACTTCGCAAACGCGTTGAACGAATGATGAGCTTTTCGATCTCGACGACGAGAAAGAACACCAGCCCGCCGGCAAACAACCATGGCCAGACCCAAAGCGGGATCGCTTCGTTGTCAAACAGACGCTGCAACGGCGGTGCGTAAGTAAACAAAAGCTGGAGGATGACGACCGCTCCGATGCCGAGCGGCAAGTACTTGTTGCCAAGGTGGGCCTTGAGAGACAACGACGAGTCGAGCAGGTAGCGGCTGTTAAGCAGATAAAACACCTGCCCGATCGTAATTGCGTTGACCGCGACAGTGCGGGCGAGCGCGTCTGAGGCATTCAGCGATTTCATCCAGAAGAAGGCCCAGAGTGTAAATGCGAGGAGCGCCAGTCCGACGAAGATGACACGCCAGATTCCAAAACCGGTGAGGATCGGCCGGTCCACACTGCGCGGGGGTCGATCCATGACATCCAACTCATGCGGCTCGAAAGAAATGACGAGACCAAGCGCGACCGAGGTCACCATATTGACCCACAGAACCTGCGGCGCCGTGATTGGCATGGTGAAGCCGACGAAGATGGCTGACGCGATAACCAGCGCCTGGGCAACGTTGGTCGGCAACATGAACAGGATCGCCTTTTCGATGTTGTTGTAGACCGTACGGCCCTCTTTTACCGCGGCAGTGATCGAGGCGAAGTTGTCGTCCGCAAGAATCATTCCGGCGGCCTCTTTGGTCACCTCGGTGCCCTTGATCCCCATGGCGACGCCTATATCGGCCTTCTTCAACGCCGGTGCGTCGTTTACGCCGTCACCTGTCATCGCCACGATCTGCTTGTTTGCCTGAATGGCTTTCACCAACCGGAGCTTGTGCTCCGGGCTTGCCCGAGCGAATACGTCGACGTTCCCCACTTTCTCCTGCAGCGTGGCAGGACTCATCTCTTCGATCTCGGTCCCGGTGATCGCGGTCTTGCCATCACCGATGCCGAGCATCTTGGCAATTGCCGCAGCGGTGATCTTGTGATCGCCGGTTATCATCGTGACGCGAATGCCGCCGCTATGGCATTCCTTGACCGCTTCAATGGCTTCCTTGCGGGGCGGGTCCAGCAATCCGATCAAGCCAATCAGGACCAGCGTCTTCGGCAGGTCCGCAGGACTGAGGCCCTTTCGCACAGCTGGATTTTCAAGCCACGCCAGGGCCAGCACGCGCTCGCCCTGTGCAGCAAGCTTGTCCGAAGCTTCCATGAAGTGCTTGCGATCGAGCGACGGCGGTTGCCCGTCCGAGGTCTGCTGGCGGTCGCAGTGTTCAAGGATCACCTCAGGTGCGCCCTTGACCAAAAGGAATTCCTTGCCGGCGGCAGATTTGTGCAGCGTGGCCATGAATTTATGTTCTGACTCAAACGGAATGGCATCGATACGTGGCGATGCTTCCCGCTCTTTTTCTCGATCCATGCCGAGCTTGGCAGCGAAGGGATAAAGCGCGCCTTCTGTCGGATCTCCCTCTACTTTCCACGTGCCCTCCTGTTGAAAGAGCTCCGCATCGTTGCATAGCGTGGAGACCTGACCCATTAACCCGAGCACGGTGTCCTTTTTGACCGGTTGCCCGTCCTTCTTGATCTCGCCCTCCGGAGCATAGCCGTTACCGGTTATCTGGTACGTCGACTCCGCGGTGACAGCGGAGACGACCATCATCTCCATTAGCGTCAGGGTGCCCGTCTTGTCGGAGCAGATACGCGACACCGAGCCGAGTGTTTCCACGGCGGGCAGTCTCCGTATGATCGCGCGGCGCTGAGCCATTCGCTGCACGCCAATTGCCAACGTTATCGTAATAAGCGCAGGCAGGCCTTCCGGGATCATCGAAACGGCAATGCCGACCACGGCCTGAAAGAGCTCAACGAATTCGATACCCCTCACCCACTTGCCATACGCGAACACCAGGACGCCCACGATCGCGACGACAGCCGTGATGGCGTAGCCAAACTTCTTGATCTGGCGCAGGAGCGGCGTTTCAAGTGGGCTGACACCGGTCAGCAGCTGGTTGATGCGGCCGAGTTCGGTTTCATTGCCGGTCGCAACGACCAGACCAGTGGCACGACCGGATACGACCATGGTGCCGGAAAACGCCATGCTTTCACGATCACCGACCGTCGCGTTTGCCGAGACGGCGTCAGTATTTTTTTCTGCCGGCACTGACTCGCCGGTGAGAGCGGCCTCTTCCGTTCGAAAATTTTTGGCGTCGGCCAGGCGTAGATCGGCTGGGACTTTGTCACCTGACTCAAGCAATACGATGTCTCCCGGCACGAGCTCCTCGGCTGAGATCATCCGCGTTTCGCCGTCACGGATGGTCCGCGCCTCCGCCGACAACATATTGCGGATAGAATCCAGGGCCCGCTCGGCCTTGCCCTCCTGCACGAATCCCAACAGAGCGTTCAGTATGACCACACCGAAGATGATCGAAGCGTCGACCCACAGGTTCAGCATGAGCTTGATGAAACCGGCACCAAGCAAGACAAAAACCAAGATATTGTTGAACTGAGAGACGAAGCGCATGAATGGCCCACGCTTTTTTCCCTCCGGCAGTCGGTTCGGGCCATATTTTTCAAGGCGGCTCGATGCTTCGGTTGCACCGAGTCCCTTGTTCGTGTCGGTAGCAAGCTTCTTCACGGCTTCGTCAACGGACATCGCATACCAGGCCACGACCTCATTGGCGGTGTCGGTATTCGTCGGCGCGCTCATGATCGGGCTCCCCGTACGCGGTCTCTTGGTCCGTTGCTGAAGACAAAGAGCGCGGATGCTATGCAGTGGTCCCGAAAAACGGGACAGAATAATCAGACGAGGCTAACAGTTCTGAATCTCAAGGGCGTATTGGACCGAAGTCCTACGCTCGGAAAGGTCGAGCATCGGCCGCTCTGGACATTTCAGATCTGATCGGCTCTCTCGGGGCTATTCCGACGACCCGGCATTCCGCAAAATATCGATTGCCAACGCGCCGATGAACACCGCGATCACCTCGATCGGCGGCACAAAGCTATTTCTCCGTGAGAACAGACACCAAAGCACCCACGCGGCAACGGTGAGAATGATCGTTCCCGCATATCGCGCAACCGTGTCCATGCCTTTCGTCCCCCAGGTTTCGGGACAGGACACTTACTTGCCTACAGTAGCACACCGTGCGACGGCGCCGTTCTCAAGCACGCTTAATTGATCGCTTGATAAAGCCTTTGGTCATACAGGCTGCCGCTCATCGGAAGAAGCGCGTCGCGGAATTTGCGGGTATGTGGGGCCACTTCGTGCTTCTCCAGGTCGGTCGTTCCGCGCCACACCTCGACCAACGTCAGGTGATTGGGCCGGTTGCCCTGCTGCAATAGATCGTAGCGAAGGACACCGGCATCTTGTGCGCTGTCGACACTCAATTGCTTGATGGCAGCAAGGCCCTCGTCCTTTTTTGCCCCAATGAGATCGACGTGAGTCAGGACATAGACGGAGCCTCGGCCGGGCACCTTGGCTTTGCCGACCACAAACCCGGTGTGCACGCGCTCGTCAATCGGCGCCGCAAGATGTGGCTTGAGCTTGTCACGAACCTGCACGGTATTGGCAGCAGCGGCATGGGCCGCCTGAGCCTTGGCGTCTTTCCAGACTTCCAGAATAGCGAATTGCTGCGGCTGCCCTTTGCGCTGCAGCACTTCAAAACCACTGTTTCCTGGTTCCTTACGGCTCGCGTCTTGCAACGCCCGCAAAAGGCCTGCTGCAGCGCGTGCAGAGGACGGAGCAACTTCAATGTAGCTCACGACGAAAGTCGCACTCGCATCCTGGGCTCGTGCCGATGCGATCCCAATCAGACCCACAGCAATGAGTGCAAACAGACGCAATATCGTCATTCGATTTTCTCCCGGAACAGATTCAATGATGCTGGCTCAATGAGGTTGGCGTATCTGTATCGATAAATCTCCACCTATTTTCAGTGACTCGCTCGCAGATGGCCATAACGAACTACTTCACAAACACCACCCGTGTACCGACACGGACGCGGCCATACAGGTCCATGACATCCCTGTTGTGCATGCGGATGCAGCCCGCGGAGACAAAGCCGCCGATCGAACCAGGATTGTTGGTGCCGTGGATGGCGAGCTCATGGTCAACCAGCACCAACGCCGCGGCGCCCATCGGATTTTTCGGCGTGCCGCCTTCGATATAGAAGTCAGGCGAGCGTTTTCCGCGTAGAGACACGGGCGGCTTCCACGCCGGCTTTAGGTGCTTGCTGGCGATCCGCGTGGTGCCGAACCATTGCTGGCCGGAGCGGCCAACGCCGACCGAGTACTTGAGCGCCTGGTCCTTTCCGGTGATGAGATAGAGGCTGCGTTCGCCGGTCTGGACCACGACGGTGCCCGGCTTGGCATCGCCAGTGTATTGGACCTTTTCGGGGATGGCGCGCGCTGGCGACGCCACGAGCATGACAGAAGCCATCGCGAAAATGAAAAGCCGAAATAGGCGAAGCAGCATGACGATGCTCCTGGTTGAAAGATCGGTGCGGCAGAAAAATTACCTGATTCCAGCCGCATGCGCCTGCCAAGATCGCTGATTTCACTAATGATGCAAGCACCCCGAGATCCCCATAATGTCGAAGCGGACATCGGCTGCTTTCAACCTTATTGCGTGATCCGATAAGATAAATTGTCTGGAGTCATGGAAGTGGGCAATGAGGCGGCGCGATTTCATTAAAGTCATAGTCGGTTCAGTGGTTTGGCCGCTTGCTGCGAACGCACAAACTTCGCAAAAGCCGGTTATCGGATTTCTCAGTGCGCGGTCGGCCAAAGAGAGCGCACATCTGGTGGATGCCTTCCGCAAAGGTTTGGCCGAACACGGCATAGTCGAGGGGCAGAACGTCGCCGTTCACTACAGCTGGGCGGACAGCCACTACGAGCGCCTGGCCGGTCAAGCCACCGATCTTTTGAATCAACAACCGGCCCTGCTGATATCGGTCGGCGGAGACATGACTGCGAAGGCAGCATCCGCGGCCACCAAGACAACGCCCATCGTCGCGATCTTCATCGGCGATCCGGTTGCCGGAGGGTTTGTCACAAGCCTGAGCAGACCCGGCGGCAATATTACGGGCGTCAGCAATTTAAACGCAGTGATCGAGGCAAAACGCATTGGACTGTTACGGGACGTAAAGCCGGGCATAACGACCGTGGGTGCGCTGTTGAACCCGGCAAGTATAACTGCTGCGCCTCAGCGGAAGGACATTGAGGAAGCGGCGCGAACGATTGGCCTCAAGGTTGAGTTTTTGGAAGCCAAGAATGAAGCCGAGCTTGAGGCGGCCTTCAAAACAATTGTTGCGAAAGACATTCCCGCACTCTTGGTGCCCGCCGACGCTTTCTTTGCAGCGGCGCGAGACAGGCTTGCCGAATTGGCGGCGCAAAATCGTGTCCCTGCGATTTATTCTCTTCGAGAATCCGTCGTCTCGGGTGGCCTGATGAGCTATGGAAATGATTTGCCCGACACTTATCGGCTTATCGGCACCTACGCCGCTCGCATCGTCAAAGGTGAAAAGCCCGCCGACCTCCCGGTGCTCCAGCCGACAAAATTCCAATTTGTGCTCAATCGCAAAGCGGCAATGGCGCTAGAACTGACGATCCCCGCCGGCGTGCTGTCCTTTGTCGATGAGGTCATCGAATAACTTCAGGTCGACGGCGGCAGCACACGTCCTCTTATCGCTTTGTGATACCCGCTACCGCGATCACTTGCGACCATTTGAGGACGTCGGCTTTGATGCGATTGCGCAAATCATCGGACGACATGCCGCGCGCATCCATTCCGGCGTCGTTCGAGAATTTCTGCACTTCGGGCGACTTGAGGGCTTCGCCTACGGCTAGGTTGAGCCGCGTGACAATGTCAGCCGACACACCTGCTTTGACCGCAAGGCCATTCCAACTCGTGACCTCGTAGCCAGGCAGACCACTTTCGATCACGGTTGGAACGTCTGGCAGGTTGCTCGCGCGCTCGCGCGCGGTGGTTGCCAGAACAGTCATCTGTCCGTTCGTGATAGCTGACTGGAACCCGACGAAGTACTCGAACGCAACGTCGACGTCGCCGCGTAAAACGGCGCTCGTCAGATCCGGTGTCGTTTTGTACGGAACTATGGTGACGTCGAGGCCGGCCATCGTGCGAAACAGCTCAGCGGAAAGATTCTGCGCGCTGCCGGCATTTATGGTGCCGAAGTTCAGTGTGCCGGGATGAGCCTTTGCCTGCGCGATGACGTCCGTGATGGTCTTGTAAGGCGAGCCAGCTTTAGTGGTGATAACGAGCCCGTAGGAGGCCGTGGTCGAGATCGGAATAAAGTCGGTCTCAATATTGTAAGGCAGGGTTTTGAATAGCGCTTTGGCTATCGTTAGCCCGCCCCCCACCATGACAAGGGTATAGCCATCGGCTGCGGCTTCCCGCGCTGCCTGCATGCCGACGACACCACCGGCCCCCGGCCGGTTTTCAATAAAGAACTGTTGGCCGAAGTGCTTGCTGAGATCCTGCGCCACAAGGCGCATGGTGACGTCAGCGATGCCACCGGGGCCGTAAGGGACAATGATGCGAACCGGCTTCGAGGGGTAGATTTCGGCCCGTACCGGCGACAAGTTCATCGCAACAATGAGTGCGAGCGACATTCCGTAAATAGCCGATCGCGTGGATGACGCTTTACGGTGATGGCCCATTGTCTATTGTCTTACACGAGACCACGTTTTCGACGCGTGTCGCTTCCGTCGATGCCGTATCAGATCATGTCAACGACCACCACCGATATCCATCCGCATATCATTTCCAACGACCCCACCCGCTACCCTTTGGCACCACTGGGCGGCCACCAATCCGACTGGTCGCGCACGCGGCCTGTCACGCTGGAGCAGCTGGTTGCTGCGATGGACGCGTCCGGTGTGCAGAAGGCTGCGATCGTGCAGGCTTCAACCTGCTACGGGCACGACAACTCCTATGTGGCGGACGCAGTGGCGACCTACCCCAACCGCTTTACCGGCGTCTTCTCCGTCGATGTGCTTGCGCCCGACGCCCCGGAACGCATGCGCCACTGGCGCGACAAGGGGCTGACTGGCATGCGTCTTTTCACATTCGGCAGCACAATGTCCGAACAGGCTGACTGGCTCGATGATCCGAAGTCGTATCCCGCCTGGGCGTGCGCGAGTGAGCTTGGTCTTTCGATCTGCCTGCAAATGTCTTCCAAGGCCCTTCCGCAGGCGATCCGGATGGCCGAGCGCTTTTCGAACGTGCGCATTATTCTCGACCACTGCGCCCGGCCGGAGTTGGCTGATGGCCCGCCCTATAACGCCGCCGCCAGCCTGTTTGCCCTCGCCCGCTATGCGAATATCTACCTTAAACTTACACCTCGCGTTTTCACCGAATCCCGCCGCGGAAAAGCGACCCCCGAAACGTTTTTTCCGCATCTCGTCGGCGAATTCGGCGCCGCACGGCTCGCGTGGGGATCGAACTATCCTTCGAGCGAAGGCACTCTGCCGCAACTTTTGGCAACGGCGCGACAATCGTTGATCTGTCTGCCGGCCGCCGATCGGGATTGGATCTTTGGCGGGACCGCGCGGGCGCTTTACCCCGCGCTCGTGGATCGGAAAGAGAATCGATGACGTCGCCCCTCGAAAAAACCAGGTTGCATACCTTGCTCGGAGACTATCCGAACACGATGGCGCTCAAGAAAGCCGAGGTGACTTCCGACCTTGTCGATTTTGACTTCGCCGACGTGAAAGTACCGAACACAGCTTTCAAACCATTGGTACGTGAAGGCAGGTTCGACGTGGGCGAGTTGGCGATCGTTACCTATTTGCAAGCGAGAGATTACGGCAAGCCGTACGTGCTCATTCCGGCAACGGTTTTGGGTCGTGGTCAACACCACACAATCGTCTACAACCCACAACGCGGCGCATTGAGTGCCTCCGAACTTACGGGAAAACGGGTGGGTGTGCGGGCCTATACGCAGACGACGGGAGCTTGGGTGCGTGGCTTTCTCAGTGACGACTATGGCGTTGATATTGCCAAAGTCCACTGGATTACATTTGAGGATCCGCACATCGCTGAGTTCAAAGATCCCGATTTTGTCGTACGCGCGCCTGAAGGGAAAGCTTTGGTGCAGATGCTTCTCGATGGCGAGCTCGATGCGGCCATTGTTGGCGATAAATTACCCGACCCGCGGCTCGCGCTGCTTATTCCCGATGCCGAAAAAGCCGCACAAACATGGGCAAAAGCTCATGGTGGTGTTCCGATCAACCACATGATGGTAATTCGAAGCACAATTTCAAAATCCCGACCGGATATCGCAAAAGAGATCTATCGCGTGCTGCGCGAGAGCCGGCGCGCGGTGCCGCCGCCTGAGGGCAGCTTGGCCGATCCATGGCGTTTCGGGCTAGAGGCCAACCGCCGCTCTCTCGAGATCATCATCGACTACAGCTTCCGTCAGAAGCTGATCTCGCGAATGTTTTCGGTCGATGAGTTATTCGACGACTGCACACGCGCACTGGATTGATCATCTAATCCAACTGAACGGGTCACTTTCAGTAAGGTACTGCGATGAAGCGCATCCGGATCGTTCACCGAACCGAGTATTTCTACAATCAGCCGGTCACATTCGGTCCGCACCGCGTGATGATGCGTCCTCGAGAGGGGCACGACGTCCGTATCGTATCGGGGCGCCTCGATACAGAGCCCAAGGCGATCATTCGCTGGCTGCGTGATATCTACGGCAATTCCATCGCCGTTCTCACCTTTGAGCAGCCATCAGACCGATTGAGAATTTTGGGTGAGGCGGACGTGGACTATTTTAGCGACAGCCCGGTGGAGAGCCTCGTTGATTCGACTGCTCGCTTTTTTCCTTTCCAGTATCCTCCTGAAGAGCAGGTAGAGCTGATTCAGTATCGCCTCCCGAGTTATCCGTACGATGGCCCGAAGCTCTATGAGTGGCTGCAGGATTTGTATCGCCCGGGCCAAGCTGTCGAAACATTCGCCCTCCTCGGCAAGTTGAATTCCCACATTCATCAGTCATTCAAATATGCCCGCCGGGAAGAAGCCGGGGTTCAAGCGCCCTGCGAGACGCTTGAATTGGGTAGCGGTTCATGCCGCGACTTCGCGGTACTTATGATGGAAGCCGCGCGGCATTGGGGATTCGGGGCCCGCTTCGTCACTGGGTACGTCCAAATGGGCGAAGGTCAGCACGGCGCGACACATGCCTGGACTGAAATCTATGTACCAGGTGCAGGTTGGCGGGGCTTTGACCCGACCAACAATAAGATGGTCGGCAGCGAGCATATTTCAGTTGCGGTCGCTCGCGAGCAGGAGAAGGCAAGCCCTGTATCAGGCGGATGGGAAGGTCCTGCGAACGCCTTCGATCGGATGGAAGTGTCGGTGCAGGTGTTTCCGCTGTAGAGCTGCTTTACTTTCAGCCCCTTCAAGTGATCAGGTACGCCATGTATCGATATGGCAACCCGAGCGCTCAGGGCAGCATGCGACCAGCTCGAATTGCGATAACCTCATCGGCCAGCGCTGCTGCTACTTGGCCGCCTGCTGGTCACGCGCAGACAGTTAAGCCCGTTAGGCGTATCGGCATGTTGATTTCGGGACCATTCGTCAAATGCTGTCAGCGATGGAATAGCATGCCGTTCACGCACGGCCAGTAATCGGCAGCACTTCAAGACAAGTTTCTTGAAGTGTTCGGTCTGTTGATGGTCGCGAACGCCTCTTCCGAGGCATAGACTTCATAGATCAAATACTCGTTCGCGTCGTCGCGGCCCGAAGTGCTGTAAATTGCACATTGCCCGGTTCTTGCCGAATGGCCGCGGCCAATTCCTGCAAAATGGTTTCAGATTTGCTCGTGCGCCCTCGCGCGGCCGCCACCGCGCGACCATGACGTAACTTCATCACATGACTCACTTTCCCGTAAGCCGCTAGATTAAATCAGATATCGAGGCCGCCGCCGTCGAGATATACGATGGAACCCGTAGCAAAACTAACTCGACCATGACGGTCAGGACTTGCCGTGCGATATCTTCACCGAGACCAACGAACCACAGCGATGCGGCGGCGCTTTGGCCAGCGTCTCGCGGGGGCGGCCTCCGGCATAGCGGCGCCGCGGTGTGTCGATGATGCCGGTCGAAACAGCGGTCACCACAGGCGCCAATTCGAGCGCGAGACTTCGCGCAAGCGGTAGCGCCGTCACTTGTGGCGCCCACGATCGCCGCCGCGGTGCCGCGGACGAACGCTTAGAAACCCGTGACACAAGCGTGAGAGAACCACCGGCCTGGATTTGAGCCGCACGCGCGACGCGCCAGGCACCCCAGAACTTGGCCTCCATGGTCGCACGGACATCTTCCATGGGCACCGTCTTGAACGGCCCGGTGCGCAGTTGTGCGGCGCAGTGACCATCAACGTGGTTGACCACGCCGCAGTGCTGGAAAAGTTGCGCGACGCTTTCATCGCTGGTCACGTCAGCGGGAATCGACTTAACGCCCAGCTTTTCTGCCGCAGCTTTCAAACGCTCGGCCTTCCGCGACGCAATAGTGACGTCGGCACCCTCGCTTTTTGCCAGTTCGGCAGTCGACAGTCCGATGCCGGATGACCCGCCAACGACAACAACTTTCTGACCTGCATAGCAGCATATTTCCTCTCCGAAATGAACGGGCGAGGTCGCGTCGATACTAAACGTCTCTTGATTTTATACGGTCCCACGACTGGCGCCAAGCGGCTCGGCCGGTCATCCGGCAGCGGGCCCGATGCGGATGCCGAGCACCCCCAATCGCTCAATTGAACATTTAACCTCGTCTCCAGGGCGAAGCGGACCAACACCTGCGGGCGTTCCGGTAAGAATGATATCTCCAGGACACAACTCATATTGTTTTGATAGCTGAGCGATGATTTCCGGCACGTTCCAGATCATCTGGCCGATATCTCCTTTCTGCCGGACCGTTCCGTTGACGGATAGGCCGATCGATCCTTTGTGGATCGGGCCCGTTGTCTCAATCCGGTGAATGGAGCCGCACGGAGCGGAGTGGTCGAATGACTTCCCCATCTCCCAGGGCAGGCCGCGTTTGGCCGCGTCGCGCTGCAGGTCGCGGCGCGTGAGATCGATGCCAATGGCGTAGCCGAAGATGTGGGTCTCGGCTGACTGAACGGAAATCTTGGATCCACCCCGCCCGATCGCCACCACAAGCTCGACTTCGAACTGGAAGTCCTGCGTCCCGGGAGGATAAGGCACCACCGCCCCGTCGTGGACGATTGCATCGGTGGGTTTCTGGAAAAAGAACGGCGGGTCGCGCTCGTCCGCCTCCTTCATCTCGCGAATATGGTCAAGATAATTGCGGCCGACGCAATAGATTCGGCGCACCTGAAACCGCGCGTCGTCTCCGACCACGGGAAGTGTGACTGGGTTGTCCGGCATGGTCACCGCCCGGCGAGTGTCACCAGGGCCTCTCCTTCGCGTTCGTAATGTGGTCGCGGTCAGGCGGCGTGAGACACAGCCCGATACAGGAATAGACGAGCTCGGGATGAGGATTGTGGCCACGATGGAATTTTCCAATGGGCTCGGAATAGACGTCGCCGGCCTTCGCCTTGACCAGCGTGCCCTCCTGGAAATGCGCCTCGAACAGGCCCTGCGTGCAGACGAAAAACGTCGCGCCATTGTGGCAATGCCAACTCGTGTAGCCGCCGGGCGCGATCTCGCCGCTGAAGACGAACACCTTGGCCTGCGGATCCCTCGGAAGTGAGCCGTAGACCGAATCGAGCAGGACGTTCCGCTTGTGCTGCTCGCCCGGTTTGAGAAAGCCATCAAGCTGCAGTTTCAAGTCCTTGTATTTGTCGAGCATGTCTCTCGCCCCTGCATCCGTTAGCTGCCGAACGTGACCCCTTCCGAGCCGCGCGTCGCCCATCCTGTCATGCGCTGCTCGATGGCGACACAAATCACGTACATTCCTACTCCCATCAAGCCGGTAACGATCAGCCCCGCGAAAGCCAGTGGAACCTCGAAGCGCGACGATGCTACGAGCATCAGGTGCCCAATGCCGGAATTGGCAGCGACCGTCTCGGCAACGATTGATCCGACGAAGGCGACCGTCATCGCGATCTTCAGCGACGCGAAGAAATAAGGCATCGCTCTCGGCAGGCCGACCTTCATGATGACCTGACGTCGCGTGGCGCCAAGTGCGCGAAGCACATCGCGCAGCTCCGGTTCGACAGTGGCAATGCCGGTAGCGACATTTACGAGGATGGGGAAGAACGAAAGCAGGAACGCCGTGATCACGGCAGGGATTGTGCCGATCCCGAACCAGATGACCAGCACCGGAATGACCGCGACTTTCGGAACGGAGTTGAATGCGATCAGCGCAGGATAGAACCCGTCATAGATGACGCGCGACGACCCAAGCACGACACCGCCTATTCCACCGATCACGATAGCGAACGCAAAGCCGATCAGCGTGGTCATCAAAGTTTGCCACGAATTTTCGAGAATCGGCATGCGCCACTGCCACAGCGCCTCAAAGATCGCCGACGGCGCCGGCAGCACAAACTGCTGAATCTGAAAGACGCGCACAAAAATTTCCCAGAAAACGAACATGCCCGCGATCACGAGCCAAGGCAGCGCCTGCCGCACCGGCTTGCGCTCGAAGAAGCTTGTCCGGCGCACGATAACCGGAAGCTCAGCGCTTTCGGCGATCGTTACGCGGCCGCTTTCGATCTCAGGCTGCGTTTGCGCGTGCTGCACTGATGTGCTCCCGCAATTCGTGCACCAGCTTGACGGATTCAGGCTCGTAGGTGGTGTTGAGATCCCGTGGACGCGGCGCTTTCACCGTGCGATCCAGGATAATCCGGCCTGGCCGCGCGCTCATCACCAGCACGCGATCCGCCAAGAATACAGCCTCGCGCAGGTCGTGTGTGACCAGGATCACCGTCGGACGACGGGCCATCCACAATTCCTGCAGCGCCAGCCATAGTTCCTCGCGCGTGAACATGTCCAGCGCGCCGAAGGGCTCGTCGAGCATCAGCAACGACGGTTCGTGAATTAGCGCACGGCAGAGCTGTGTGCGTTGTTGCATCCCGCCCGACAGTTGCCACGGATGCTTGTCTTCGTATCCCTTCAGGCCGACGAGTTCGAGAAGATCGCGCGCCTTCGCTTCGTAGGCGCGCCGCTCCCGGCGTAACCGGCTCGCGTGCGGCTCGACGATCTCGAGCGGCAGCATCACGTTCTGCAATATCGTACGCCACGGCAGCAGCGAGGAGTTCTGAAAAGCCATGCCGACGATGTTCAGCGGTCCCACCACGGGCTTGCCGCCAACGTTGACCTGTCCGACTGTCGCGGGCCAAAGGCCGGTCACGACTTTCATCAGCGTGGATTTTCCGCAACCGGACGGCCCGACGACGGCTACGAATTCCCCCTGCTCGACTTCAAAGCTGGTGCGGTGGAGAGCAAGCGCCGTTTCCTCGTCGTTGTAACGGAGAGAAACGTCCTGAAGTCGAACGAAACCTGGCACAAGCTTTCCCCAACTACGCAGCAACGATGGCGGGACCGGTTCCCGGCCATGCAAGTTGCGGGCCGGTGCGGCCGGGCTTTCTATTTCTTCAGTATGCTCTTCTGGATCATCGCATGCACGCCTTTGACGTTGTTCACAGTCTGCGTCACATGCAGGTCGCCGGCGAAGCTGCACATTGCATAAGCTTCGTCCTTATGAATACCGGTCATGCTGACGATCCAGTCGATCATTTCCTTGAGCGCCTGACGAGCCGCATCGTCGAGATCGGTATCGAGGCCGAACGTTATGAAGTGGGTTGGAGTCTCCGCACGTGGCATTTTCCAGCCGAGCTTCTTTTTCACGTTGAATTCGAACGTGCCCGACAGCGCAGTCTCGATCGCCGTTCCGTCGACCTCACCGTCGCCCTGCGCCGCATGGCCATCACCTGTCGAGAACAGCGCGCCCTCATTCCAGACCGGTAGAAAGATGGTGCTGCCTGCCGTCAATTCCTTGCAGTCGAGATTGCCGCCGAACTCGCGCGGCTCCTTGCTGTTCTGCCGGCCGAATACCGCAGCCGGCGCCACCGCAAGCTGTCCGAAAAACGGGGCCATCGGGATTTTGAAGCCCGATGCCGTGGTCGCGACATTCGCTTTCAGATCGAGCGGGACATGCGTCAACTTCATGTATGGAAAGTCTTCCGGGATCGTCCCCATGTAGCCACGAAAGACGTTCCAACCCCAATTCTGCCGGAGCTTGATGTCCAGGATTTTGACCTCGAGCACATCTCCCACAGCTGCACCACGGATGTAGACTGGGCCGGTAAAAATGTGATTTCCGGACCCTTTCTTCACCTTCTGGTGGATCTCGACGATATCCGGAAGAATATCGAACCCGCTGTCCTTCGCCGGCATCCACTCGGGATTGCAGGTGGCGCACTCGATCGTCACACGCTCCCCGGATTCGATGGTAAGCGCGGGCTTGATCGTCGCGTCGAGATAGCCCCAGTGGACCGTCTCGGGAGTTGCACGCAGAAGTTTGGTGGTTGCGTTCGCCGTGGTGCTCACATTCATGACCAACCTCAACTGCCGGGGATAATTCCGGCTTCCATGCCGTAGCAAAATTTCGAGATGTCGCCGGCCCGCGTGAACCAGATCTGGTCGGCCTGCTTGTGTTGGACGCAGTGTTTGATCGCCTGACGCAACGGTCTCAGCCGGAACGGCTGCCCGAGAATGAATCCATGCAAGGACAGCGCGAAGACGAGCGGTTGATTTTCCGAGGCCTCAAGCAATTCCTCGAACTGATCGACCACCATGTCGGCGAATTGCCGCCCGGTATGATCGCGCAACGCCAACGTACCCGCGTCGTTAAGTTCCATCGGATAGGGAACCGAGAGCAATGGCCCCGATCGCGTGCGCATCCAGATCGGCTGATCGTCTACCGGCCAGTCGAGCAGATGAGTGAAGCCGCATTCCTTGAGAAGATCGGGCGTTACGCTTGTCTCGGCGGCGCCGGCCCCCATCCAGCCGGTCGGACGAACTCCCACATGTTTCGTGATGACATCGACGCATTCCTGGATAACGCGGCGCTCATCATCCTCCCACATGCCGCGCAACACTTCGGCATTGGTTCGACCGTGGCCGAGCACGTCATCACCGCGCTGCTTAATCTTTTCGACGATCTCCGGATATTCGTAACAGACCGCTGAATTAAGCAAGATAGATGCTGGCAGTTTAAGCTCATCGAGTAGCTCGAAGAAGCGCCAGTTACCAACGCGGTTGCCGTAGTCGCGCCACGCGTAGTTGCGCGAAGTCTGCGGGCCGGTGCGATTGTGCGGATCGATCCCGAGGCCGGCCTGAAACGCGAAGTGCTCGATGTTGAGCGCGACATAAAACGCCAGTCGTTTGCCGCCAGGCCACGAATAGTGCTTCCGCTTCGTGATCGGCAAGAAATCATATCGTTTGTGGTGAGGCAGCTTGAGCATGCGTTACTTCCCCCGACGCGCGTGCGTTTTGCGGACGGCACGCTAGACCAGTTCAAGTCACTTGATCAACGAGAAATTCAGAAGGTCGGCGGCGTATTCACGAACAGAATTCGCGCCTCGCTCTTGCCGCGGTTCCGGTAGCCATGACCGATCTCCGAGCGGAAACAGAACGTGTCGCCGGCCGAGAGCTGATACGCCCTGTCGCCGAGAAACAGCTCGATCTCGCCGGCAATGACATAGCCGACCTCTTCGCCCTCGTGCGAAATCAGGCCGAAACTCGATCCGCCCGGCGCCACGACGTGGATATTGCTCTGGAGCAGATGTCCCTTTGCGTAAGGGATGACGCGTTCCATCAGGATCCCGTGCCCGCGCCGCACCGGATCCATCTCAATTCTCGATCGCTGGCCCGCGCGTGTTACAACCGGAGCGTCTTCCTCCTGCCGCGTGAACAGCTCTCCGAGCCCAATATTCAGCACCAAACAGAGCTTGTGCAGCACCTGGAGTGAGGGCTCGATCTTGTTGTTTTCGATCTTCGAAACGAGGCTTTCCGAGCAGCCGGCTGCGTCGGCAACGTCTTTCAGACGCGAGCCGCGCATCAGGCGCGCGTGCCGCAATCGCGTGCCTATCGCATAGCGCGCGAGATCGAGAACCTTTGCACCTTCCCGCGCAGGTTGGCGTTGGTTCTTGCCGTTGCTTTTCACGCGCAGCGGCAATTGGGCGCGTCCCGAATTCGGCATGGTCTTGTCCCTGGATTTCCGCATTCTTCTTCCGTTGGTGGCCCAGGTGGGCAAACCCACGATAGTCACCTCCGGTCGGACATTCAATTGACTTTCCTAATGATAAAGTTACCGTTTGCGAAAATAGGCGCGAGCGCACAACGCGTCTGTCATCAGAGGAGATCGTCATATGTCCCGACTGAGCACGTACGCCCAGCGCGCCATTGCTTTAGCCGCGGTTCTTTTTCTTGCTCTCTCCGCCTCCGAGGTGCGTGCCCAGGCGCCCGAGAAGAAGGACATCAAGGTGATGATGGACTGGATTATCCAGGGCACGCATGCGCCGTTTTTCGTCGCGCAGCAGAAGGGCTATTACAAGGACGCGGGCCTCAACGTGCAGATCGACGCTGGCAAAGGGGCGACCAACGTCGCCGTCAGCGTTGCCGGTGGCGTTTACGACTTCGGCTGGGTCGATATGCCCTCGATGATCAAGTTCAACGCAGCAAACCCGAGTTCACCGCTCATCGCGGTCTACATCAGCTTTGATGACTCTCCCCTCGCCTTCATAACGCTCAAATCAAAGAACATCCGCAAGCCCGCGGATCTCGACGGCGCGCGCATCGCCGGTGGCCCCGGCACCGCCGTACACGATACGGCGTCTATACTGTTCAAGGCGGCAAAGGCGGAAAACGTAAAGGTCAACTGGCTGCCAGTGCAGCCCCAATTGTTCGGCCCGATGGTTTTGCGCGGCGAGGCTGACGGCACTGGCGGCTTCATCAATTCCAACATCCCGGCACTCCTGGATGTCGGCATCAAGCTCGAAGACATCTACGCAGTGAAATATGCCGACTTCGGCGCCAACATGTACGGCCTGACCCTTGCGGCGACCAAGGCCTTCATCGAGAAAAATCCGCAGACCGTACGCGCCATGGTGCAGGCGCTTAATCGAGGCACCATCGACACCATCAAGGATCCAGCCGCTGCGCTAAAAGTAATGAAGGGTGTCGACGCGATGATGAAGGAGGACGTCGAGAAGGTGAGGCTCGACCTCGCGCTCAGCGTTACCAACACAAAATGGGTGAAGGAGCACGGCTTAAGCGTCGCACAACCCGAGCGCATCAAGTTCACGATCAACTCGGTGGCGGCCGCCTATGGCATCGCCAACGCGCCAAAGCCCGAGGATGTTTACAACGACAAGTTCCTGCCGCCGGTTGCCGAGCGCATGATCAAGTGACGGTGACTGAAACGCGCCGGCCGCACCGAAGTTCTGATAGATACCGCACGCCTGGCACAGCATCGCGCCTATGCGCAGTGCTGCCGCCAGGCTTCGATCATGTTGGCGAAGTTCGGCGGCTGCATGTCGTAGTTTATCGCATCCTGCGGAATGTCGACCCAGGTTAGCGCGCTTCGCGTCCAGATGTGCCCGACCGGAAAGAGCCAGCTCGTATCGTCGAGGTTGCCCGCCTTCACGATAGTGACTTTGGTATTCGCGCGCGGTTCATGAAAGAGGCGGGTGCCGCATGCCGCGCAGATCAGGCAATCTATCACCCGACCACTTTCGTGCTGCCGCTCCCACACCGCTGGCTTGCCCTCCTCGACAACCACCGCCTCCCGTTCAGCGAGGAGCGAAAGGCTGAAGGCGCTGCCGGACTGCCGCTGACATTCGGTGCAATGGCATGCGTAGATGGCAAGCGGGGCGGACGTGATCTTATAGGCCACGCGCCTGCATTGGCATCGGCCGGTCAGCGGCAGCTTAAAGTTCGGTTTCATGGAAAATGCTCGACATCCGAGTCAGCTTTGACGTTTTCGCCCCTTTACGGATGCAACAGTATCAGGGGCTAATTTTTCAGTTGGTGCGGTCGAGAGATGTCCGACAAGGTAGCCATTTCAATGGGATGGACACAAGATGAGGGCCAATAGGTACCCTTAAAGCGTAAGCGCAATTTTGAACGGCGCCCTCGCCTTTTCGGAGCGGGAATATCTGCTTTTGAGAATAAAGCGGACCCGCATGCCAATAGCGACTCACATCTTTTCGCTATAATCGTCCTCCCGTGGCGGAGATTCGGATGGAGAAACTGGCGGCTTTGCCCATCGACTGGACCAACGTGAGTTGGGACTACGTCATTGCGCTGGTGCTTCTCGTTTTCGTATGCAGTTTTCTTGGAACGGCCCTCTCCCTAAAACGCACGTTCCTCGGATGCCTTTTGACGACACTGTTCTTCGGCACGGCATTCATGTTCTGGACCTACTACCCACACAACTTGCCCCTGCCGACGCTAGGCAAGCCGGATCCGACGGCAGCAGCCGGAACCACACAGCGATCATGGCCATCGGGAAACCTGCGCGACCCGACCTACCGGTGACGCCCCTAAAGGGCCAGAATCATGACGACGTTCGGTGCGCCTGATGGCGGGCTCGGGAGCTTTGGCCACGCGCCTTTCGAGTCGAGATAGCCCGTGCCGCGGCAAGTTGTCATCAAATTCGCAGGCGCCACAATCATCCGCCGTGGTCAGAGACCAATACGCGCGTATATTCGGTTACGGGGGTTGGCGGATGTCCGCTTTGGGTCAAAAGCAGACATGTGCAGTGCACTAGCCCATGTCCGCTAAGTGCCAATAGCGGACATTCCGCCGTTCACTCGATCACCTCGTCGAGGCGAGAGAGCAGTTCAAGGTAATGCCGATTGCTGCTGTTAGTGATGGAACGGCTAATGCGAAGCGGCCTGCCGTTCCTTGGCTTCGTAGTATTCGGCCGAAAATTTAATCGACCATCGCGAGAAGAATGAACGCAATCCGTGAGTGGGCTTCTCGACGCCGAAATGTTTCGCGACATGCGCTTTTCGCAGCCAGCTCACCGCCGAGGTGAGGCCGGCAGTGCGCTCGAGACTGTCAATCGCCGCGCTGCTAGCGCTCGCTGCCTGCTGATACCGGAAGCCGACCTTTTTGACGAGGTACAGGCTCTTGATGGCCTTACAGCTCTTGAATACGAATTGAATGAACGGATGTTTTTTGGCCTGTGGCCAGGCTGCCGGGTAAACGGGCAGCACCAGCAGCTTGCTCTTGGCGATGACCGTTGCCAGCGGATGCAGGAGTTGCATCCAAGCCGGCCAGTACGTGACTTTGGCGAACAATACCGCGTGCATCGCCGTTGCAGCCCCGAAAGAGATCGGAAGCCAAAGTACCGCGCCCAGGATTACGAGCAGTGCGGTGTTCGGCGTGAGACGCCGGCATTTTCGGAATACCCACGCCATGCCGCTTTCGAAGGCAATATGCACAGCATGTTCGAACGCCCGGTAGCTAATCTTACGCCGGAGCCACGCCCGGCTCCGGCGGGTTGCTGTATTCCACTGCCGACGTCTCGTCTTGGAAAGCGGAAGGAAATGCAACACGCTGTTAATGACGGCAACGACGCCATTGCCAAGAATCTTGACTGCGAGGAGCGGAAGCCAAACAAGCTGCATTGCTAGTGGGAATGCGTAGTCGAGCAGCTGAATCAAGATCGAAAGACTGAAACGCAGGATTTTGTTGGCGGCTAGCGTGACAAAGACAAGTGGGACGATAATTACATCGTCGAGGGCAGCTTGGAAGCTGCCGTCCTCGGTCGATGACGGGCGATGATAATGAGTCACAGTGCAAGTGCCAAAAGCAGAAATCTATCGGCTTCGTCGCCGGTAGGCTGCAGACGGCTTTAAGCATCGGTCCGCCGCTCTTGCGATTCTTTGATCTGAATCAACGGACATTTGCCGATGTAGAGGGAACGTCCGCTCTACACCCCCATGTGCAGCGCACAAGCTGATGTCCGCTAAGCGCCAGAAACAGACATTTCACTCGCTTACTTCTTCGGTGCGCCGGAGATCCTGACGAAGGCGCTCGTACGCATCGAAAACAATATCTTTGCCGTACTTTCGCTCTAGTCGTCGCACGGTAAAATGGCCGCGCGCGACAGACTGAAAGTGGTCGATAAAAGCATAGTTGATGGCAGCTCCTCCGAGCGCACCTATGACGGGAATAGTCTGCGCGGCGGCCTTTTGTGAAACGACAAACCCGAAGCGGGATGCGATCAGAGCAATCAATCGCACGAGCACAGGGCTACCCTCCTCAACGATGCCGCGTTCAGCAATGAAGCGGGCAGCTTCCGTGACGGAAGTCGCAAAAACCCCACGCGCAACGAAATAGCCACCCTCCGCAGCGTCATCGGTCTCTGCCCGACCGCCCAGTCCAAAGACTTCAACGCACGACAGGCTTGATTCGGGATCAGCAAGGTTCTCCCCCTCGCTTCGCGCGATGTCGAGAATTGATCGCAGGATGATGATGGTCGAGACGGGAAGTTCCAATGGCAGTGACAAAATTCCAAACGCCCCTCCAGCGGCACCCGAGGCAACTGCTAGAGCTCTGTGCAGCATCTGAGAGCTTGCTTGAGGCCCACCTCGAATTGTGAGGAGCGCAACCTTGACGGCAGCTTCAAGGCTTTTGGTTGTGGCTAGTGCGATAGCTTGAGAAGCACCAGCAGGTAGAGCCCGACCTAATAGTTTAACAGGCTTACCAATCATGTTTGCAAGGCGCGCGGCTAGGCTGGGATGCTCAAGCAACTGAACGGCATTGCGGAGTGCATCCGCGTCGCTTTTGTCCATTGATATGGAACGGTCATTCATTGCTCGAATGTATCATCTGGGGCCCCAAGTGGCGCTCAACTTCGACCAGATGATGTCTGCTTTGGGTCAAAAGCAGAGATGTGCAGCGCACAAGCCGGTGTCCGCTAAGTGCCAGAAGCGGACACCGGAGACGGCAAACGAACTCTGGGTCAGCAAGACTACTTGACGTTCTGAGTGTTTCGGTCGCTACGCAGTCTTTAGCTTGACTCTCAACCGTTATTTCCTGTAGCAATATATCGATATGTCCTGAAATGTCGCTTCAGATGGCCAAGGCTGACAATCGGCCCTCATCTGATAACCGAAACCATTTTCTTCGATCAGCCGAAGCATGCCTGAAAGCTTGTCTGCCGATCCATTTATGTGATGATGATATTCAAGATGGAGTCGTTTGGCGTGCCGAAGCTTGCCGGAACTTGTAAGGTCGCTCATGACCGCATCCTCAGCCCCCTCAACATCGATTTTCAGAAGGTCAATTTCCGATAAAATAAATTCCGATAGACGCCGCACAGGAACGATGACGCTTGGCCCGGCATGACGCTGACGCAGCGTGCTCATCAAAAGGCTTGAGCTATCAGGAGAAGCGTCTCTAAAGAGTTCAATCGTTCCCTCACGTTCACCGATTGCGATTTGATGCATATCGACATTCGAAAGACCGTTCTGATTGACGTTGTGACGTAAAGTCTCAAACGTGATGGGGTCAGGTTCAAATGCCACGATCCGTGCATTCGGATACAACTTTTTGAAAAATAGAACCGACATACCGATGTTGCTGCCGCAGTCGAATATTAGCGGGCGATCATTGCTTGCTTGGAAGAAATATGACCCTTCAATAAAAATCTCTTTGAACAACCATCGAAGATGATTCTTCGCCCTTGAAAAATATTCTGTATCCAAGCAAATCAATTGAACTGGCTGTGATCGGTTGAGACAGACGTTGATAGGCGCTGATAATCTCTGTCTTGAGGCTTTCTGGCAACGGAGAGATCCACATTTCGGATACCGGAGGTTTCGGATGTAAATGAAACAGAAAGTCCACAGCCAATGGAAGGGCCGAACTTAGCGCCTTTTGAAACTAAGGCGATACCGTACCGTTTTGGAAAGCTAAAGGTTACGGCTAGTTCGCGCGGACTACCACCGCATCAATCGGTCGCACAAGCCGAACAACTCGTCCGCGTGCGATTTTTGGAAAGACTTGCGGAATAGCGCAAGTGCCTCGTCCGGTGATACACACTCTCGCATCTTACCAAACAAATACTCAACCATTTTGAACTTTGATTGCAGCGCATATTTCAAGATCAGCACGACAAATTGCGGCACACGCACCACATAGGGGTCAAGGCTTTCAATCACCTCCATCATTTCACGATCGTCGAGATACCGAAACATATTACCCAAGCCGTGGAATCCGAAGGTCGGCAGCGTTGGCATTACCAGCTCAAATGAGAATTGGTCAGCCACCGACTCGAGTGCGAAACGGATACCGTATTCGCCTTCGAGGAACGGGCGATATTCTCCGCACACAAGCGCATCGACGTTTCTGTTCGACACCGGCAATAAGCGCGGATCGGCGAAAGCCATATGCAGTTTCCTGGACTGCAGGCAGAAACCGCTATTACCGACTGTCCGGTCCGGCAGGCCGTATATGCCACCCGGCCAGCGTGCGCCGACGTAGTCGTACTCGCGGAAGCGCGATTGCCACATGCGCGGCTCGATCACATAACCGTCCCATTCTATGAACAGCGCGAATGGGGTCTCGACCGTTGGTGGCGGTTTCATACGGAACGCCTGATATCCGACACGGTCGAGTTTATCGATCTTGACGGTTCGGAAACCATCAGCGGACGGCAATTCATGCGTAAACAAAACCGCATCACCAAATTTGCACTGCTCGAGACAGATTTGCAACGCACGCACGGTCGCCGCAAGGTTGGCGCTGTCAGCCGCGCACAGGGTGACGTCACTCAAGTCTGCCTTCATGTATTTCTTTCGGGCGCGAAGTCCGCTCGCCTTGCAACCTATTAAGATTTCGCACTGCAGTTGTCTACGAACAAGAATGTCCGCTTTGGGTCAGAAGCAGACATGTGCGATGCACTTACCAATGTCCGCTTAGTGCCAAAAGCGGACATTGGTCACGCTGCGCATAGGCGCATCCGTACCTGGCCTCGCCGATTCCAGATTTTGGGACAAACTTTTAGGGAAATGCAGGAAGTCCGGCCCTAGTAACCCTTAATAGAAAATCTGTCTAACAAGGGGGTCACTTGGTAGTTGAGGGTCTGCGAGACGCGATTATTTTTGGGTGGCGCTTCGGCTCGCGCTGCACGCGCTGCGTGCCCAATTTTCGCCAGAGCGTCAGGTGCCGACTCGGGCTGAAGTACAACTTGCGAGGTCGTGTTGGGCGCCGGTGCTGGTGCGACGGCATGGTGGGGGGTGACTATCTTAGGCGAAATGGGCTCCAGCGTTGCATTCCCATAGAACAGCAACGCAATCAGCGCCAAACCTACAAATGCCAAAAAGGAGAGAGCTGGCATTGCCTATCGCACTCCCTCTAAGAGGGGCCAAAGATGAACGCCAAAACCTAACGTGACTACCGCGAACCAAACAGCGATCGTGGCGGTACATAGTGTGGCGGCACGGGCGTTCTTCCACATACCCTTATGGTAGCGCCGAGCGCCTGCAGACCGGCATTTATACATGCGTATAATTTGGTATAGGTCGCCGCGATGGTGCCTCCATATTTGCCGACCGTGCTGTAGGTGCATTGATGCGTTTAGTTGCCGCCATTCTTCTGATGTTGAGCTTTGCTGAACCTGCAGCCGCCGGGCCATTAGAGGATGCTGATGCTGCGCTCAAAAGACGCGACTACGCGACCGCCCTGCGATTTATTCGCCCTCAAGCTGAGCAAGGCGATGCCAGCGCCCAGTACAATCTCGGGGTCTTGTACGACAACGGTCTAGGTGTCCCGCAGGACAAGGTCCGTGCCTACATGTGGTTCACGCTGTCGGCGGCGCAAGGCAGAGACGGTGCGGCAGCTTTTCGAGACCTTATCGCACGTCGCATGACCCCAGCGGAGATAGCTGAGGCTCAGAAGCTCGCTCGTGAGTGGAAGCCTAGGTAGCCGGACGAAATGGATTGATCATGGAAAAAATCAAAATCGGCATGTGCATGGGCAATTGCTGCCCTGACTTAGGAATGCTGAAGTGAGTGGCGTCAAGATTCTTGTTGAAGCGATGGCGACCACGGAGTTTTGGGCCGGAATGGCCTTCATCCTCGTATTCGGTGGAGGATGTTTTGCTTTCTACAGGGCAGCGACAAAAGCAGAGCATGACGGAAACAGACGCAAGGCTACAATTCTCGGTATCGCCAGCATCGCCATCCTGATCGCTGGGTTCGTTATCGAAAACCACTTCGACATTTTCCCAGACGACGATGACGACGATAGCGACTAATTAACGACAATGGCCGGATTAGTTTGTTCTCTCCGTGCGCGATCTCAAAAATCAAGTGCGCCGGCGGATTGGGGACCTGACCGGCGCACCAGATCTGAAACGTAAGGGACTTAAGGTAACGCAGCCAAGGCTACTACCCCGCTGCGGGACCGGTATTATACTAAGGTCGGTTATCAACATTCATGTGGGGGCACACATGCGCAAAGCGATTGTTGCCTGTTTCGCAATTGCCTTTCTAACCTCGCCGCTACACGCCGAAGACAAGAACCCGGGAAGCGGCTTCCTTAAAGGCGCCACCAAAGGCGCAGGGGCCGGCGGTGGACCCCACCCGACGGTCCAAGGTACCCAAATGACAAACCAAAAGCCGGAAGTGGCAGAGACATAAAGCCCACGACCACCGAGCCCAGCGCGATGGGATCATCGCAAGTAAATGGCAGGCAGTAGCTTTCTCAACGCGGACCATCAGCCGTGCGGGAGAATCCAAATTATCGCGGCACCGTTGTCGCTCTAATCATCGTAATCATCGTGTGCGCTGTGGTGTGGGGTATCGAGGTTCTTCTTTTTGAGGGATAGCGATGCGCGCGAATCGCCATGTCCGCTTTACCCTCGAAAGCGGACATGCGCGGCGCAGCTAGGAATGTCCGCTAAGGGGCCAAAAACAGACATGGGCCGGACCATGGGCGGTCATCGAACTAGCTCCTGCTTTTAAGTCCGGATGTTATAGTGGCAAAAAATCAGCTGGCTTGGTCGAGCGTTGAGCCCTGCGGGTGGGTATGCGCCCCGGCACTCCACCGCGCTCTGATAAGTGCTGCAGCGCGTCCCAAGTTAGTTGTGCGTTTTGATGCGCCGGTCCGTAAACAAGTGACTTCGTAACGACGATCGACACGCGTCAGACGGACGACCGACCCGAAATGATCGCAGAATTCGGCGCAAGGACCGCTCGGCTCAGTTGAGATTATGAAATCGCACCAGCCGAATGGGCTCTCATTGCCCAAAAAGCGGCGCAGGACGCCCATCGTCTCGAGTTCGAGCCGGACCCATTGCGGGTTGGCAGGCGCGAGAAGTGTGACGGTCCCCATTGCGCACCTCCAATCCCACCGGAACAACAATTCATTTGTCGGGCAAAGAGTTCCCTCCGCCATCTGGCCGGGGAACAGCCGAGACGTTTCAACTGTTGTTGGGCGGAGAATTGCTCAGCACGGGAAGACCGCTGATGAGTGATCCGAACATATTTCATAAAGTTACCAGCGACAGAACAGACGGGGCCGCGAACCGCGCAGCGCGAGCGCGCTCGATGAGGACGGCCTTGCTCGTAGCTATCGCGACGACCGTTTGGGGTACAATGGCTTTTGTTCTAATTCCCGATCCGAGGGCAGCATTGGTTGCAACGATCCTGATCGGCCTCGCCACCCTTACCGTGCGCTTGTTGGAAACGGACTAAGCGCAAATATTTTCGACACCTGCGGAACGGGAGGACCCAAGCCCCCTGCGGGCCACTATCTCCCCACAGTTAAGTAATGCGGGAAGCCGAGCGGCATCACCGGCCTGCTCGGTGACACGTGGGGGCCGCTGATGGGTGCAATCGGCGGTCCCTTCCTAGCAGTACATAGCAGCACATAGCAGCACATATCAAAAGCAGAAGCCCCAACCTTTCGGTCAGGGCTTCGCGTGCGTTTGCGTCGTAAGGGGCAAACCAAAACGACGCATCCGGCACGAAGACTACTTAATGAACCATGTGGCCGATGACGTACCAACCGCCGCCGAGCAGCACGAGAGCGCCTCCAACCCACAGCACCGGAACTAAAATTACAGGCATTTGAGCCTCCTCTGGACATTCCCCACGATAAAATTCGGATGTGGGAAAAATCGTTCCATGAGAACCGCTCGCAGATCTGCATGTCGCCTTAAAAAGTGGGGGCCACCATCAGCAAAAATGGCAGCCCCTAATGTCCCGCCAGCTTCGGATGGGGGATGGGGACCAAGCCAGCGGCATCACATCAATCTTCAAACCAACCTGCAGTTCCGCCTTAAGGTAAATTCTTTGGGGCGTCGAAAATCTTCGACGACGCGGTGAGCCCGGAACCATTAGCCAGTCGCGGGATTGCCGTTCTGGCGTTCTCATAACGATAGAGGAAACAACTATGCGCACCGCACCTTTCGTGGCGGGCTTGATCTTGTTTGCGGGACTCGCGTGGGCGCAAATGCCAACTGAAAACAAGAACGCCGACAAGCCTGAAATCCCCGACCGGCCGTACCGTTTCTCCGGAAACGAAGGGCGAATTGCAGCCCCAAGGCTGGACCGGTCCGACCAACACCACGACCGGTGGCGCGCCAGCGTCGAGCCCACAAGGCCAAACTCCGCCGGGCATGCAGGCAGCGCCGGAAGGGTCATCGAAGACAACCGTCGCGCCGCAAAAGGGCGCAGAATAAAAATAACAAAGGCGCGTAGCGTCTCACTTAAAAGAAATGGAGTCGTCTTTGAAATCCGAAACACTCTTTCGCGACCGACCGGGGCTGAAACGCTTTGATTTACTGCTTGGCAGTGTTGTCCTGTCATTCCTTCTGCTGGTTGCGGTGATCGGTAGTCTCATCTGGCTGGAGCAGTGATGCTAAAAAAGTCGCCCGAGAAGCCAGTGCGTAACCACATCGACTTATCTACTAAAGAATTGGCACGTCACTGGTGTAAGCGTTTAGGAGTTTCGCAGGAAGAACTTGAGGCGGCGATAGAGAAAGTCGGAGACAACGCCGAAACCGTTATGAAAGAACTAGGCAAGTCGTGACAGGCCGCCGAATGGCGAGAATGTTCCATCGGCAGCGCGCGTCGCAGCGGGTCATCATTTCACCGTCTCACTCAAGATATCGCTCAACATATTGACGACGATGAAAATGATTACCAAAACCAACAAGACGCCAGCGGTGATTGCTAGGATGCGTAACCCTTTTTCGCGCATGTCGAACCGAAAAGAAGAAGGGCTGCCGGATGATGGCCCCACTTATGTCTGGCGGAAATTCACAACCACCAATTCGACGTGATAGCAGGTCAGGCACTCAAATATGCGCCGATCGTGACCTTCCTTTTCCGTAGGCTCGACAACCGCAAGTAACATGGGCGACGCGCAGTGCGGACAGGCCCGCGCTGTTGGAAATTCATTAGGAGGATCAAAACGGTGAGGTTGGGGCATGGCATTCCCACTCGAACGGTCCTGATCTTCACAAAATAATGCACCCCGAGAAATGTCTAGTCACAGTTTCGTAAATTTGTGAAATCCGAAAAGGGATGCGTATGTCAAATTTTATACGGAAAAGCAGAGGGCCGCGCTTCGGTTGGGTTGTTCGCCTCGGCGCGGCCCTTGTTGCCCGCCGGCTTTTGCCAAGACCAGCGCGGACAATCGTCCACGCACGAATAATCCGAGAAGCGTTTTAAATCTTGTGATCTGACGACAAGCGTTTGCTGATATTCGCCAGACGCTCAGCCAATAGAAAAGGCCGCCGTCACCCCGGCGGCCCTCACCACAAACGAAAGACACTTAGGCTGCTGCGAGTGCTTTGCGCTTCCACAGCCAACGCAATATGCCGTTTAGGGATCGCGTTGCTGGCTGGCGCTATCAGTCTGGGAGTTGTGGTCATTCTCTGTCGAAGGGTGCAGGGACGGCCAAATTTTGCACTAGTGACGCGAGTGGCGCGTGAGGCCTTACTTGAACAAACTTCATAGCGGCCCGACTATTCGGAAATGAGGGGAGGTGATTGGTGCGGCTTGCTGATGATGCTCGCAAGTGCGTTGTTTTTTTTGGGACCCCCTCTCCCAGTATCGAAGATGATCTGGAGCCATGGGGACGGGATTTTCCATTGAGACGTCTGATACTGGAGCAGTCTATTTGGTTACGGCAGCACATGTCGTTTCGGACAAACTCTACACGCAGGCGGCCGACCGCAAGCGGCTTGCGCGGGAGGCGATGGCGAAGGTCGCTCCCGAGAACGAAACTAAAACATCTATTCCCTCACCCAAGCATAAGGTGAGGGCCGCAGAGGGGAAACCAAAATGAAATCAAAGGGAAAAAATTCAGTGGTGCGGTCGAGAGGACTCGAACCTCCACATCTTGCGATGCTAGCACCTCAAGCTAGTGCGTCTACCAATTCCGCCACGACCGCATGGGGAGAGGAACGAGAAGGCCTAAGGCCCATCGTCCCAATGATCGCTGCCATGTAACAAATAGGATGTTGACGGACAAGGCCCGCGGCCGCCCCGCCATGACTTAATTTCGTTGCGGTGTCAGCCCCTTGGGAAGGCTATTCATCGCATATCGGGAGGACGGGGAAGGAGTTCGGCCACGGTGACCGCAATGCGGTTGCCGTTCACGACCACCGTCCCTTTGGCCACCGGTAGATTATTGGCGAGGATGCTCACGGCATCTTCCTCCGAGGCGTCCAGTTCGATGATCGCGCCGCGGCCGAGCCGCAGCACCTGGTGGATTGGCATGGATGTGGTGCCGAGCACCACTGTGATGTCGACGGCAACCTTGTCGAGTGTGGCCACGTTTTTCCCTATTGCGCGGAGGCGCGACGATGAGCAGGTATAAGGTCACCATGGTATGGTGAATGAGTGGTTAACGCGCGAAATACACTGGCAATCGGACTTCCAGCGCCGACCGGATCGATGCCGGTCGAATGGCGCGTCGCTGATTCCGCGGTTTCCTACGAAGAGGCGGTTGAAACCATGGAGGCGCGCGCAGCGGCCATCGCTGCCGGACGGGCCGCTGAGCTCGTTTGGCTCCTGGAGCACCCGCCGCTCTACACCGCCGGCACCAGCACGAACCCCACTGACGTGATCGACGCTCGCTTCCCCATCTACGAGAGCGGCCGCGGAGGCCAGCTGACGTATCACGGGCCAGGACAGCGCGTGGCCTATGTCATGATCGATCTGCGACGTCGCGGGCCGGATGTGCGGCGCTTCGTCGCCACATTGGAAGAATGGATCATACGAACTTTGGCTGCCGCCGGCGTGCATGCCGAGCGGCGCGAAGATCGAATTGGCGTCTGGGTGCGACGGCCTGAGAAAGGCGAAGGTTACGAGGACAAGATTGCCGCCATCGGTGTCCGCGTGAAGCAATGGGTGACGCTGCACGGCATTGCGATCAACGTGAACCCGAACCTCTCGCACTTCTCCGGCATCGTGCCATGCGGTGTGAGCGAAACGCGCTACGGGGTTACGAGTCTTTCCGATCTCTGCGTTCCGGTTTCGCTGACAGATTTGGATGGGTTTCTGCGCCGAGAATTCGAGCCGCTGTTCGGGCCGACGACAGCTCAAACTGTGGGCAAGACCTCAAACGAACCGCGCCCCGCTGTTTCCGAAAGATCGGTCCCCGTCCCTTCCCGCTGATCAAGCGCACTGACGCGTGCAGCCATTGGCCCGCGTCGGCAAGCTTCAATCATCGCTTCGACAACCGGTCGGGGACCGGCAAAGACGGCTTCAACCGATCCGTCACGGCGGTTACGAACCCAGCCGCGCAATTGGCGTCGCATCGCCTCGTCTTCTACAAAGGCACGATAGCCGACCCCCTGCACCTGGCCCTGCACCACGACATGACGAATGATATCGTCACTCACGAACGCTCTCCCGATCGATGGCCCGCGCGCCTGTGTATCGCGAGTTTGACCAGCGTTCTACGGAACGGACGTAGGGCTCAGGCAGATTCCATTCGCGTGCTGCTGCGGCGATCCGCTCGACATAGCCTGGCCTCGCCATGCCGATTGCTCTTCGTCGCAAGATATAAATCATCGCGCGCACACGCCGCGATCCATGACGAACCGGTAGGTACCGGACGTCGTAAAGACCTTGGTGCAGAAGCTCGTAGGCGTGAAGCGCTGCAATATCGCGTGGGGTCAGCCGCCACAGGACGCCGTGGACGGTGTCGCCCCGGCTTGCGCTGACGGAGCCCCATCCATCAATGCCGACGAAGAAACGATAATCTTCGAGTATGGCAGGACCCACAGCCCGAGCGCCGGGACAGCGACGCTTCATGGCCGAACGATCCATATTAGAGCCATAAGCGAAATAGAGCGTCATGACCCCGACATAACAGAGCTTGCCCGTCGGAGTCAGCGCGAACGGTAGCGAATTGCCGCATCAAACCGATCAATCTCGCGCTCAAGACCAGTCCGGGTCAGGTGAATTCCAGGATTACGGCATCTACCGCAAGGCTATCGCCCGGTTTTGCGTTGATTTTTTTTACGGTGCCGTCGATTTCTGCGCGCAGCACGTTCTCCATCTTCATGGCTTCGACGACCGCCACGAGCTCGCCGGCCTTGACCTCCTGGCCTTCCTTGACTGCGATCGAAACAACAAGGCCCGGCATCGGACAAAGGACCTGCTTCCCTGTATCGCTGATTTTCTTTGGCGGCATCAGCCGTGCATAGCCGGCCTCCCGCTCCGTATAGACATAGGCTTTGGTTTCCACGCCGCGGTAGCTCAACGCAAAACCGTTTGGAATGGGACGCACCTGCACCGCAACCGGCCGCCCGTCGATCGTGCCGCTCCAGATCACATCGCCTGGCTTCCAATCGGAGTACAGGTTCCAGCCCGGCGCTTTGCCTCGCTCGAACCGAACATTGATGACCCCATTCTCCCGTTTGACTTCAAGCTTGAGCTCATGTTCGCCGAGCCACAGGGCCCGTTGGCTTTCGCGGGTAACGCTCCGACCATCAAGCTGTCCGGAAATGCGGCGCTTGCGTTCGCCCAAAACGTGGTCAATTGCGGCGGCGACGGCCGCAAGTACGTCGCCTGTCTCGCCCTCCGGCGTCTGCGCATGAAACCCGCCGGGAAATTCTTCGGCAATGAAGCCGGTGGAGAGCTTGCCGGCCTGCCAGCGGGGATGCGCCATCAGCGCCGCAAGGAACGGGACATTGTGGCGAATGCCGTCGATGACAAACCGATCGAGCGCGTCGCTCTGCGCTTTGATCGCCGCGCCGCGCGTCGGGGCATGCGTCACCAACTTTGCAATCATCGGATCATAGAAAAGTGAGATCTCGCCCCCCTCGTAAACGCCGGTGTCATTGCGCACGGTAATCCCATCATTGCTTTCTTCTTGCGGCGGCCGATAGCGCGTCAGCCGGCCCGTCGAAGGAAGAAAGTTTCGATATGGATCCTCGGCATAAACGCGGCTTTCAACCGCCCAGCCATTGACCTTTACGTCGCCCTGCGCAATCGAGAGCTTTTCTCCTGCGGCAACGCGGATCATCTGCTCGACAAGATCAATGCCGGTGATCAGCTCAGTCACCGGGTGCTCAACCTGCAACCGTGTGTTCATCTCAAGGAAGTAGAAGCTCTTGTCTTGCCCAGCGACAAACTCCACGGTCCCCGCGCTGTCGTAACCGACAGCCCTGGCAAGCGCGACCGCCTGATCGCCCATCTTCTTTCGTGTCGGCGCATCGAGCAGAGGACTTGGCGCCTCTTCGATCACCTTCTGATTACGCCGCTGAATGGAGCATTCGCGCTCCCCAAGGTAGATAACGTTGCCATGCTTGTCGCCAAGCACCTGAATTTCGATGTGGCGAGGATCGGTGATGAATTTCTCGATGAAAACGCGTTCGTCGCCGAAAGAAGATTTCGCTTCCGAACGAGCCCGCGCGAACCCTTCGGCGACCTCGGCTTTGCTGTGCGCAATACGCATGCCCTTGCCGCCGCCGCCCGCACTCGCCTTGATCATCACCGGATAGCCGATCTCGTCGGCGATCCTGATGGCCTCCGTCTCGCTTTCGATCACCCCGAGATGGCCAGGCACCGTCGAGACTTTGGCGGCAGCAGCCGCCTTCTTCGAACTCGATCTTGTCGCCCATGGCGGCGATGGCCTTTGAATTTGGGCCAATGAACACAATGCCCGCGGCCGTGAGCGCCTTTGGAAAGGCCTCTCGTTCTGACAGAAAGCCATAGCCAGGGTGAACGGCCTCGGCGCTGCTTTGCTTGCAGGCGTCGACGATCTTTTCGATGACGAGGTAGCTTTCAGCTGCCGGGGGCGGCCCAATGGCCACCGCAGTATCCGCCATCTCGACGTGCAAGGCATCCTTGTCGGCCTCCGAATAGACGGCGACCGTTTCGATTCCCATCTTGCGCGCCGTTTTGATGATCCGGCAGGCGATTTCACCGCGATTGGCAACGAGGATACGCTTGAACATTCCGTGTACGGCCCCAGATGCCGGCCCTTTGGCTTGCGGCGTTATGGCAGAAAAGTCAATCGCGTACCTATGGCAGCGGGGCTGTTACAATACTGTCTTGCAGCGGGCGTATCCACCACAGCACGTCCACCCGTATCAGGAGAATTCCGCGTGTCACTCCGCTCAAAGCTGCTCGCAGCCGCGTGCATCGGCGTCCTTATGCAAATTGTGCCCGTGGCCGCTCAGAGCCAGCGCAATCTCATTCTGTTCGTTCCCGACGGCCTGCGACCCAATTCCGTGACCCCGGAGACCGCGCCTGCGCTCGCCGACGTGCGCGACAAGGGCGTCAATTTTGTCAATCCGCACGCACTATTCCCTACTTTCACCATGGCCAACGCCTCGGGATTGGCCACGGGTCATTTTCTCGGTGACACCGGCGCTTTCAGCAACACGATCTACACCGCCTATCCGGTGCCGACGGCTGGTGGCAGCGTCACACCATTCATCGAAAACGATCCAATCCTTGGTGATATCGACGCGCATTTTTCCGGCAACTTCGTCGACGAGGACACCATCCTGTTCGCGGCACGGCGCCAGGGTTTCAGCACTGCGGCAATCGGCAAGCTCGGCCCGGCCTTGATGTTCGATCACACCGAGCGCACCGGTGATGCGACAATCACTATCGACGACTCCACCGGCAGCAAACAAGGCATTCCAATCTCGCAAGAAATGCAGGACGCATTGAAGTCAGCCGGCCTGTCTTTGGCGGCCCCTTCCCGCAAAGACACGCCGGGCGATAATTCCAATGCGGGAAATTTTGAAAAGCCCGGCACGCTGGTCGCCAACAT
The DNA here is from genome assembly GCA_963751535.1 of uncultured Alphaproteobacteria bacterium. Classification (GTDB taxonomy): domain Bacteria; phylum Pseudomonadota; class Alphaproteobacteria; order Rhizobiales; family Xanthobacteraceae; genus Pseudolabrys. The sequence continues at coordinate 91,636 of CAVVUW010000003.1, read as the reverse complement.
CGTGCAGCAGAAATATTTCGCGGATGTCGCGGCGAAGGTCGTACTGCCGATGTTCAAGGCGCGCAACAAACCGTTTGTGCTGGTGTTCTGGTCGCGCGACCCGGATGGCACGCAGCACAACCAAGGTGACAGCCATCTGAAGGTCTCACCAGGCATCAATGGGCCAACGTCTCTCGCGTCCATCAAGAATGCCGATGACAATCTCGCGGATCTGCGCAAGGCGCTGGATGAGCTCGGCCTTGCCGGAACAACCGATATCGTCGTCGCTGCCGACCATGGTTTCTCGACAATTTCAAAGGAAAGCAAAAGCAGTCCGGCCGCGCAGGCGAGTTATGCGGACGTACCGGCCGGATTGCTGCCACCAGGATTCCTGGCCATCGACATCGCTAAGGCACTCGATTTGCCGTTGTATGACCCTGACGACAAAAACAAGATCATCGAGGCGGGCAAGCATACAAGCCGCGGCAATGGTCTGATCGGCAACGATCCGGAAAAGCCAGCCGTCGTGGTCGCCGCAAACGGCGGGTCAAATCTGATTTACGTTCCGGACAAGGACGCCACGCGTACTGGCAAAGTGATAGATGCCCTGTTGGCGCAGGATTACGTCAGCGGATTGTTTGTCGACAGTGACATCGGCAGTTTTGCCGGCACCCTGCCGCTTTCTGCGATCAACATGCAGGGCAAGGCACGCACACCGCGGCCTGCGATTGTGGTCAATTTCCGCTCCTATGCGACCGATTGCGGGCAACCCGTGATGTGTGCCGTGAGCGTCGCAGATACAGGCCTGCAGCAGGGTCAGGGAATGCACGGCAGCTTCAGCCGTGCCGATACCCTCAATTTCATGGCAGCATTCGGACCCAGCTTCAAAAGCGGCTTCGTCGATCGGACGCCGGTGAGCAATGCCGACATCGGAAAGACCATCGCTCACGCCCTGGGACTGAATATTCCATTGAAAGGATCGTTGCAGGGCCGCGTGATAGACGAAGCGCTTCCGGGCGGCGTGGACCCAACGGTCGAAACGTGGACCGAACGTGGGACACCGAGCGAAAATGGGCTTGTCACCATTCTGGTTGGCCAGAGCATCGGCAAAACGCGCTATTTCGACGCTGCTGGTTTCCCCGGCCGGACCGTGGGTTTGGACGAGCGTAAAGCTGCAAGCCGCTGACGGCCTTCGCCCGGGGTGGAAAAAGCTTTCCACCCGGCGCCTTAGCGTCGTTCTTTTCTTCTCCAACGCCTGTATTTGACGGCGCAACAATCCTTTGGGGTGGCGTCCCTATTCCCCTGCGACGTTGGCCACTATATTACGTGCCATCCGTGTTTCCATTTGAGTGGAGGTTGGTGATGACATTAGCGATTGGCGATACCGCACCCGATTTTGAAGCTGAAACAACGGAAGGCAAAATCCGCTTTCACGACTGGCTGGGAAATTCCTGGGGCGTCCTGTTTTCACACCCGAAGGATTTCACGCCGGTCTGCACCACCGAACTCGGCACAATGGCTCGGCTCAAACCGGAATTCGACAAGCGCAATGTAAAAATCGTGGGCCTCTCGGTTGATCCGGTCGATAACCACAAAAAGTGGGCTGCCGATATCAAGGATGTCGTCGGCTTTGCCCCGAACTATCCGATGATCGGTGACACCGAGCTCAAGATCTCCAAGGCATACGGGATGCTGCCGGCGAGTACTTCAGGCAGCTCAGAAGGCCGCACACCAGCCGACAATCAAACCGTCCGCAATGTTTTCATCATCGGTCCCGACAAGAAGATCAAATTGATCCTGGTCTACCCGATGACGACCGGCCGCAATTTCGATGAAGTCCTGCGCGTCATCGATTCTCTGCAGATGACGGCCAAGCATCGTGTCGCCACACCGGCCAACTGGAAACAGGGCGAGGACGTGATCATTGCTGGCTCGGTAACCGATGATGAAGCCAAGAAACTCTGGCCGCAAGGTTTCAAGGCGCCGCGGCCTTATATTCGCATTGTGCCGCAGCCGCGCAGTTAGCCGAACTCACCGATTGCGCAGAAAAGGCGCGGGCTCTAACGTCCGCGCCTTTGTCATTTTTAACGACGGCTGGGAGCGACGAAGATGAATGAAGCGGCGAACAAGCAACCGCCCTTTGCCGAATTTCTCGGCCTGAAGATCACCCACTTATCGCCCGAACGCGTAACGGCAGAACTGGTCGCGCGGGACGAGCTAAATAACCGGTTTGGAATTTTGCACGGCGGAGCGCTCATGGCCCTTGCCGACAATCTCGGCGGAACCGCGACCACAGCCAATCTCAAGCCCGGCCAGTCCACGACTACGGTCGAAAGCAAAACCAATTTCTTTGCCGCCGTACCAATCGGCGACGTAGCAAAAGCGGAATGCACGCCACTCCACCGGGGTCGCACCACAATGGTCTGGCAAACGCGTATCACGCGCAGCGACGGCAAGCTGTGCGCACTGGTGACACAGACGCAACTCGTGCTTGAGCGGGGAAAACAATAGTCAGGTCTGGCGCGCGCCACGGTTGGCGAGCACAACCCCGCCCGCGCAGATCAACATCCCGAGGATCGAAAGGCCGTCCAGCCGCTCCCCGAAGAGAATGAAGGCGAACAAGGCCGTCACTACCGGGACCAGATAGAACAGACTGGCGAAGCCGGTTGCAGCAGACCTGCGGATAAGCCAGTACATCAGGCCGACGGCTGCAATCGATAGCACCAGCACTAGCCACGCGAGCGCGAAAATGAGCTCGCCCGTCCAGTGGATGCCGCGTGTTTCAAACGCAAAGGATCCGAGCGCAAAAAGCACTCCCGCTCCGATGTATTGAACAAGGTTCCCTGAGCGCCAATCGATCGCGCCGCAATAGCGCTTTTGATAAAGCGTTCCCAACGTAATACCGATCAGGGAGAGAAAGCTCGCGATCCAGCCAAGCGTAGAGCCTGCAAGTACGATGCTGCGATCGTGCAATACGAGCAGAACACCGAGCAGGCCGAGCACGAGCCCGATCCACTGCACCCGCGTCACCGTTTCGCCCATGAATCGGTTGGCAATGGTCGATGTCAGGATGGGTTGCAGGCCGGGGATCAAGGCGGAAATGCCCGCCGGTACTCCCTGGCTTATGGCGGTGAAAACCCCGCCGAGATAGAGGCCGTGCACCAGCGAACCTGCAACGAGGCTGTGGCGGATCTCGCTTGCATCGGGGGGTTTGGCAGCTCCGATGATGGCTATCGCGGCCATGATCAAGACGACAAAGAACATGCGCACCGCGAGGAATGTCAGCGGCTCGATGTAAGGCAGGCCGTACCGAGCACCGATAAAGCCGGTGCTCCACAGGAGCACGAACAACACCGGCGCAGTCGCTATCGCCAGTCGACTAAGACTCATGGAGATCTCGGTGCGGGGGCTAACGGAATATGGCGGGCGGCGTGCCTATACCACTTTTTGGGCTTGCCCGTCTTCTCGGGATGAGGCCCTATACGGTCGGGTCTGAACCGGCCCGCACGGGGATTTGATTGGGGCCTTCGCTATGAGACTGCTGGCGTATTACATCGTATTCGTTCTCGTCGGCATGGTGATCGCCTACCTTATTGGTCGAGCCGTCGAGCAGTGGTCGGCGGGCGCGAGTTTGCCCGTGTTCCTTGCGTGTTTCTTTTTTGTTTTTTGGGCTGCATGGCGGCTGGCGGTGCGAGTGACCTGATTCTCGCGGGTTCCCTCCCCCTCACTAATTTCGGAACCGGCACCGCACCTAGCGGGTTTCCTCATTTCGAGACGACGCAAAGTGTCTCGAACATGGAGGAACGTCATGACTGATCCACGTTTTACCGATCCGCGACTGAGCGATCCGGTGGTACGCCGCGATGACAGCGCCGCTGGCGGAATGTGGGGTTGGATTGCCGGTGTGGCAGTATTGCTGTTGATAGGTTTTCTGATCGTTGCCGGTTGGAACAACAACAGCACGACCGCCAGCAATGGTTCGATGACAACGCCGCCGCCGACGACGACGACGCGAACGACGCCGCCGCCGAGCACCACGGGCTCCGGCGCGACGTCAACGCAACCGCTATCGCCGCCAGCGTCGACCCCGTCGACGCCGGCGGAGCCGCCTAAGTCGCAGTAACACCAAAACGTCCCGGCGCCTAATTGGCGCCGGGACCGATTTGGCGTTTAGAACGGCGCGTTCAGCCGAGAACAGAATGGATTCCGAAGCCAAGTGTCGCGCTGGCGACCGCCTCTATCGCTTGAAATTGTATTCCTGACAATTCATTGCTGACATAGGGGAACAAGAAACCCCCGAATGGCAGCATCACAGCCGCGACAAATCCCACGCAAAGCAATTTGGTCAACAGAGCTTCATCGAACATGAATTTTCCCCTTCCCCAGACAATACTTTGCATAGGGGCAGGCTGTCCCGCAATCACTTAAAGGCATCATCGATCGGAACGCGATAGCCATTTGCAAGCCGGTTCGTCTCATTTGCCATTCCCACAACAGCCATGACTTCACCGAACATTGCCTCGGTCATGCCGGCCTTGCGCGCGGCAAAAGCATGGCTGGCAATGCAATAAGGACAGCCATTGGTGACCGAGACCGCAAGATAGATCATTTCCTTGACGAGCGGATCCAGGGCGCCCGGCGCCATGATCTGCTTCACGCTTTCCCATGTGCGTTTGAGTGTAGCCGGATCGTGCGCAAGATATTTCCAGAAATTGTTCACGTCCGCGACGTTGCGGGTCTTTTTGATATCGTCATAGACCGCGCGCACTTGAGGTGAAGCGTCGGCATATTCAATAGGTGTCGTCATGGCAGCTCCTCGATACGCAAAGGTCGTTGGCCGCCGATATTGTCATTGCCGGCCTCAAACCGGCAATCCATGATGCGCAGCGGCGACACCAGGAAAACGCACGCCGGAGAAGGATCCATGCCGAAATCACCGGACTATTTCGCTGGCAAGACCGTCATCATTACCGGCGCAGCCAGCGGGATCGGCCGCGCGGCGGCACTTATTTTTGCTCGTGAGAAGGCGAACGTCGTTTGTGCCGACATCGACGAGGCGGGCGTGGAAAAGACCGCCGAGAAAATTAACGCCATCGGCAGTCAGGCGCTGGCGCTGGCCATCGATGTCACCAAACGGGCTGCCGTTGAAGATATGGTCCAGCTTGCCATCGACGGTTTCGGCAGCGTGCAATTCCTGTTCAACTCGGCCGGCGCCGCAATAAGGCGCGCAAAGTTTCTCGAGATCGACGACGCTCTTCTTGACAAGACCTTTGATCTCAACGTCAAAGGCACTTTTTACGCCATGCAGGCCGTGCTGCCGCACATGCTTGCCAACAAATTCGGCGTGATCGTCAACATGGGCAGCATGGCACACCGACGTGGTGGCCCCGGTTCATCGGTGCACTACGCCGCGGCCAAAGGAGCGATCGTGACCATGACCATGGGCGTTGCGAGAGAGTTTGCAACGCAGGGGATCCGAGCACTTTCGATCTCGCCCGGACCGGTTAAGACACCGTTTCAGGCAGCCGCGAGCAGTTCGCCGGAGTTGGTAAAGCGTTTCCTCGAGGATGTGCCAATGAATTGCTTCGCAGAGCCCGAGGAAATTGGCGAATTGGTTTTGTTCATGTGTTCGGACGCATGCGAATTCATGACCGCCGACACAGTCTACGTGAACGGCGGCGGCGGCTGGCGCTGATCACGGGGCATGAATTTCGCACGAAAAAGGCCTGTAAATCATGGGCTTTGACTTGGACGACGCTTCGGCGTCAAATTGCGACGTGTGGGAGGCGTAACATGAGTACCAAATACATTGCCATTTTTGGCGTCGCTGTCGCGGCCGCGTTGGCCTGGGCGCCGTTGACTGTTCCAGCTAATGCTCACGGCGGTGGCTTCAAAATGCATTCCGGGCATTTCGGGCATTTCGGAAAGCATTTCCGGCACTCGCGAAACAAGAACTTCAATCAGTGGTGGCCTTACGCAGGGTACGGAGGGCTCTATGCCGTTCCGCCCTATGACTACGGCAATGTGAATTACGTCGAGCCACCGCCAATCGTCTACGTTTCACAACCGCCGGCCGCGCTCACCTGCCAGACCACCAAGGAGATCAAGACAGTGCCTTCGGAAAGCGGCGGGACCCGAGATATCACAATCACGCGCTGCTGATTTAACTACGAGCGACCGCACGCGAATGAGGCCATTCTTTTGTCGGCTTCATGAAGCTGTGAAAGCTTTCTTCGGCGTTGTATACGGCGTGCCGCAATGAAAGCGATAATGATTCGAATGGCGCAGTACGTCGGGGGCACAACCCAGAACCACAGGAGGAGCGAGTGACCAAGATATTTTCTCTCGGATTGCTCATCGCTATCAGCTTTTTTGGTGTTGCCGCCGCTCAAGCAATGCCGGCCGCGCCGCTTGACCAGGCGCGGACCCAGTTGACCATGCCTGTTGCCGGCGGTTGCGGTCCGGGCTGGCATCGCGACTTCAACGGCGTATGCCGTCCCAATGTCGCGCCACGCGCAGTCGTTGTGGCGCCGGGGCCCGTCATCGTAGGTCCCGGACCTTGCGGTGGTCGCGGGAGTCATCGTGTTTGCAACGCCTACCGATGTTGGCGTGTTTGCAATTAGTGAAATCTATAAAAGTTTTGTCGCCAGACAATTTTGGCCCCGCACTTGCGGGGCCTCTTTTTTCACGACCCACTTGAGCAATCAGATTTGGGCCTCAACCATCCCTAAAAAGCTTTGGCCCGGAAAATCCGGGCCAAACTCTGTCTAGTTTCGGCGGCAATGACCGTACGGACGTAACTTCTCTATAAACGCGCTAAACCGTGCCGCACTAGGCTGCTTTCCCCAGATGCACAAGATTGGCATTTTCCAGTTCGAGCATTGCGGCTTTTTTCGCGTTCGCCATCAGATCGGCAACCGGAATTGTCGCGGACTCATTTGCGCGCACGAACGGCAGACGAAGATACGGCGGCTCCCGGAACCAGACGTATTCGAACAAATGACCCGTTTCGACATGCTCTACAGCGATCGTGCGCCCGAGAATCTTGATTCCGAAGTTGCGAATGCAGCCACCTGTCGCAAGTTTCGGTGACTGAAGTCCGAAGATCCGGTGCAATACCGCATCAATCTCTGTCGGGAAAAATGGCTTGTGCATGATCGCTGCCGCGCCAAGCCTGATTGCCTCACGTTCACGCAAAGCATTGTGCGCGCTTGAAATCATCACGACTTTTGCCTCAGGGTTCGCAAGCATCAGTCTCGCAAGCGTTGCGTGGCCATCCAGGCCAGGCATGTTGACGTCAAGGAATACAACGTCAAACGCCTCCGAATTGCATCGCGCGACTGCGTCGACACCAGTGCACGCCTCCTCGATGTTCAGATGAAATACTGAACTGCCCAATACCTTGCGCATGACTTTCAGAGACACTCTCGAGTTGTCCACCAGGAGCACCCGCATGGTCGTCGTTACACGGCGGTGGGTTGTCAGGATCGCGTCGATCTCCGGCCTACCGAATGGCTTGGTCAGAAATTCGTAAGCGTCCAATTGGCGTGCCAGATCAATACAGCGGCGGTTGGCGGCGCCCGACATCAGAGTGACAAAGGTCTTGTTCCCCGCAATGCGCGCGGCCCACAGCGCGTCCATGCCGCCCATCGTCGGCATGTGAACGTCAATGAAGGCAAGATCAACCCCGTCGTCGAGCGCATTCAGGCATTCAATGCCATTGTAGGCGTGGGTGACGTCCGTGGCGTAATCGATCGGCAAAGCATCGCCGATCAATTGATGCACCGCATTTGAATCATCTGCGATGAGTACTCTTGGTTGTCCGATCGCCATGGATTGTCCCTCTGTCAGGTGCCACCCTGAGCCCACCTGGAAAGGAACATGCATCGCAACGAGGAATGTTCAAGGGACAGCAGGAAGACAAAGGGTTCCTGGATAATTTCTACTTGGATTCTTGGCGCCGATTTTAGTCAATTGCGGCTAGTATCTTCGTACCGAAACGAACACCGGCCTATTTTTTCTTCAGCACAGTCATGCGGTGCACTCTTCTACCAGTGTCACGATATCGCGCGTCCGGGCGACACCCTCGGGCCACGATCTGTTGAAATCAGCGACCATTTCCTTGAATTCGTCGGAGGCGAGCGCGGCGTCGAGTTGGGACTTGTCGGCAAACTGATAGACAGCGTAGTGCACGCCCTGCTCCGCCTCACTCCAGAAGCGCCACGCCCTCTCGCATTTGAAAACCCGCATGGCCCAAGGCAAATGGTCGGTCGAGTACCAATGATCGAATTTCGTTCGCAATGGTACAGCGACGACCGCACGCACCATAAAGAGTGACTTGGGCATCTCTAGACCGGCAAATTGTCGTGCTTGCGCGCCGGCATCTCCACGTGCTTGTTGCGCAACATCGCCAATGCGCGCGCGATACGGCGACGCGTCGAATGCGGCATGATCACATCGTCGATATAGCCTCGCTCGGCGGCGACAAACGGCGAAAGAAAACGTTCCTCATACTCCTTGGTCCGCGCTGCGATCTTTTTCGGATCATCCATGTCGGCCCGGAAAATGATTTCAACCGCACCTTTGGCGCCCATAACCGCGATCTGCGCCGTCGGCCAGGCGTAATTAAGATCCCCACCGACATGCTTCGACGCCATGACGTCATAGGCTCCGCCAAACGCCTTGCGCGTGATCACGGTCACCAGCGGCACAGTACATTGGCTGTAGGCAAACAATAGCTTGGCGCCATGTTTGATCAGCCCGCCATATTCCTGGTCCGTACCGGGCAAAAAGCCGGGAACATCGACGAAGGTGACGATGGGGATGCCGAAAGCATCGCAGAAGCGCACAAAGCGCGCGGCCTTGCGCGAGGCATCGCTGTCGAGCACCCCGGCGAGCACCATGGGTTGGTTAGCCACGAAGCCAACAGTGCGGCCGGCAACCCGACCGAAACCCGTGACAATGTTCTTTGCGTAGGCCGATGACAGCTCGAAAAAATCGCTCTCGTCAGCAACCCTTAATATCAGTTCCTTGATGTCGTAGGGCTTGTTGGGGTTGTCAGGGACTAGCGTATCGAGAGACTCATCGATGCGGTCTGTTGCGTCCTGCGTAGGCCATTCCGGAATGCCACTTTCGTTATTGGACGGCAGGAAATCGATCAATCGCCGCATCTGCAACAGACACTCGACGTCGTTCTCGAAGGCGCCGTCCGAGACGCCTGATTTCGTGGTGTGCACGGAGGCCCCGCCCAGTTCCTCGGCGGTCACAACTTCATTGGTCACTGTCTTCACCACGTCCGGACCTGTAACGAACATGTACGACGTGTCGCGAACCATGAAAATGAAATCGGTCATGGCAGGCGAATAGACGTCGCCGCCTGCACATGGGCCCATGATGACGCTGATCTGCGGTATGACGCCCGAGGCGACTACGTTGCGCTTGAAAACTTCACCGTAGCCCCCGAGCGCCGCGACACCGTCCTGGATGCGGGCACCGCCCGCATCGAACAGACCGATGATCGGGCAGCGCGCCTTCATCGCCATGTCCTGCACTTTGATGATTTTTTGGGCATGCGTCTCCGACAGCGATCCACCGAAGACGGTGAAATCCTTGGAAAACAGGTAGACAGCGCGACCGTTGACCGTGCCCCAACCCGTGACCACACCGTCGCCGGGGATTTTTGTTTTCTCCATCCCAAATTCGTTGGAGCGATGCTCGACGAACATGTCGAACTCCTCGAAAGAGCCCTTGTCCAGGAACAACTCGATGCGCTCGCGCGCGGTCAACTTGCCGCGCTTGTGCTGCGCCTCGATACGCGCCTTGCCCCCGCCCAGGCGGGCCTCCCCGCGCCGCTTTTCGAGTTTGTCGAGGATATCTTTCATGGAATGGAGCCCCTCGCCGTGGATTCCGGCCGTCGATGCATACCACACCACAGGCGTTATCTCCGCGAAAGCCGGCGTCGGCCGCAGGCTTGAGTTCGGGCTTGGCAGGCCCTCAAAGCCTGCTTACAAGCGCCCCATGCGCGAACCGCAGACAGCCGCCGAACTCATTCAGCAGGGCCTGGTCCACCACAAAGCTGGTCAGATTTCTCTGGCCATGGACCGCTATACCCAGGTGTTGCGCAATGATCCGCGCAACGCCGATGCGCTCTATTACATCGCGCTGATCGCCTGCCACGAGGGCCAGTTTCAGCAAGGCATCGATCTGGCCCGCCGCTCCCTTTCATTCCGTCCGCGACAGGGCCGCGCACACAACCTGATCGGTCAGGCATTTCACCGGATGGGCAAGATCGAAGACGCGCTGCAAAATTTCGATAGCGCAATTGAATGCGACGCCAACTTGGCGGACGCCTACAGTAACCGCGCCAATATGCTGAGCGAGCTCGGCCGAAATAGCGAAGCTTTATCGAGCTTTGATCGCGCTCTCGCGATCGACCCGAATTCGGCACCCGACTGGATCAACCGGGGGGCAACGCTCCATGGTGCAGGACGGCTCGAGGAAGCGATTGCAAGTTACGACAAGGCCATCGCGCTCGATCCCGATTTCTGCGTGCCCCATTGCAATCGGGGTCACGTTTTGACTGACCTGGGCCGTGACGCGGAAGCACTGACAAGTTATGACGAGGCCATCGCACTGGAGCCAAAGATGGCCGAGGCCTATCTCGGGCGAGCATTGGCGCTGAAGAAGCTCGCACGCCTTGATGATGCGCTGGCGAGCGTCGACAAGGCGATAGCCATAAAAGCGGATGTCGCCAAAATGCACGAAGCGCGCGCAAGCCTGTTGCGCTCACTTGGGCGCGAAGATGATGCGCGGGCAGCGGATACCCGCGCTGCCGACCTTCAGCCGAAGAAAAACGAGCCTTCACAAAGCTGACAATTGCGCGGCATACTGTGGGAGGAATTCTTCGGGGGGCTATTTATAACCGAGGACATCTACCATGAACAATGCCAAGCCTACAGCGCGCCTGACCACGCCGACCGATCTCGGCGCCAATGCCCAGAAGGACATCACCGGGGCGCTCAACGCGTTGCTGGCGGACACTTTCGCGCTTTATATGAAGACCAAGAATTTTCACTGGCACGTCAGTGGGCCGCATTTCCGCGACTATCATTTGCTGTTCGACGAGCACGCAGACCAGATATTCGCCACGACTGATGTGCTCGCTGAGCGCGTTCGCAAGCTCGGCGGGACCACACTGCGATCCATCGGCGATATCACGCGTCATCAACGCCTCAGCGATAATGACGCAGTCTATGTCGATCCACAGGACATGCTGGCTGAGCTACGCGAAGACAATCAGCGCGTGATCACGGCCCTGCGCGAAACACACGATCTCTGCGACGAGCACAACGACGTGGCAACGGCAAGTTTTCTCGAGACATTCATCGACGATGCCGAAAGGCGTGTTTGGTTTCTCTACGAAGCCGGACGTCGGGGCGATCCGACTGGACATTGATTTGGATGAGCTTGATGGTGCTCGCCGCGCCTTCTTCGTACGGAAGGCGCGGCTGCCCTATGTCCATCTCCGTTGCGCTCGACGCAATTAACCGACAAAACCTAGAACTGAAGCCGCCGCTCTAAACTCCGCCTCACGATAGGCTCGGCGTTCGAGCGCAAGTTCGTCGCGACCCCATTGCGCCATCTGCCAATCCTCGTCCACATGCGCAGCCGTCCAGGCTGAATCGATATCGATCGCGCCCTGCGCAATCGCCAAAGCCAACAGTGCCGAGCCGGTCAACGTGGTAATCGAAGAAACCGCTGCGACCCGCCATGGGTCACGAGGAATAACGTTTTGCAAAGCCTCGACGGCTTCAGCGGGCTGCGCCACGTGTACGATACCTTGCGCCAACTTAAAGTTCGCCCCGAATGCTTCGCGAGCCCAGGCAAGCACCGGATCCCAAGCTTGCGACTGTTTGTCGATGAGCTTCTCGGGCGCTTCGGCACGGTAGAAAAGCAAATCGCTACCAAGATATTTTGCGATCTCCTGCGCAACAGGCTCGGGGTTTTCGCTGACCGCATCAATCACGGCGTTCACGAGCCGCGTGAGCGGCATGTACCGCGGGTCGATGTACTCGCCTTGCGCATCCCATTCCGCGGCAATGGCGGCGGCGAGTGCCCGTGTCGGCGCGACAAAAGCGCGCCGTCGCGGCGTCAGGATAGGTCTGTCATCGAGGGATATTCCGACACCGTCGTGCGCATCGGTAAGGTGCGATTGCTTGTAGAATCGCTTTCGCAGGCGCCGCCGAACGGTTTGCCGCGCCGCCTCGGTCGGATCGAGCGGCTGGTTCTCGAAAATCTCGGTGAAAATCTCACGCATTGGGACGTTTGTGCGGCGCAAAATAACGAGGAACTTCGTTCCTTAGATGTTAATTCAGATTACGGACGTTAAGGGTCGAAATGCCATGCTCTCGCCGCTTTCAAGGAGCGAAAAACCATCGACAGACTTGTGATTGGCGGGAGTCATACACGGAAGGATAAGTAGCCTTGCTTGGTCCCAGCCAATATTATCAGCCTCGGATTCGTGCCTGGAAATGGGCCGATCGGTAGGGAGCGAAGCCGCCGGGGGGCTGTGACGCGACGTCGCTTAAGTTGTGCGGAAGTAGCGGGGCGCGTTTCGAGGAGTCAATGAAGAATACCGACATTTCTGAGCCTGACTACTTCCACAAGGTCGTGGACTGCCAGTGGGCTTGCCCAGCACACACGCCCGTCCCGGAATATATCCGTTTGATCGCACACGGCCGGTATTCCGACGCGTACATGATCAATTGGCGCTCGAATGTCTTTCCTGGAATCCTCGGTCGCACGTGCGACCGCCCCTGCGAGCCGGCATGCCGGCGTACACGCGTAGAGAAGGAGCCGGTGGCTATTTGCCGCCTGAAAAGAGTCGCGGCCGACTACAAAGACGACATTCGCGAGCGCCTGCCAAAGCCCGCGTCCAAGAAAAATGGCAAACGCATCGCCTTGGTCGGTGGCGGTCCTGCCTCCCTCACCGTCGCCCGTGATCTTGCCCCTCTCGGCTACCACTGCGTGGTCTTCGACCAGGATCCTAAAGCCGGCGGCATGATCCGTACCCAAATTCCAAAATTCCGCCTGCCAGATTCCGTCATCGACGAAGAATGCGGCTACATTCTCGACCTTGGCGTCGAGTTCCGTTCCGGCACGCGCGTCGACAGCATGAAGTCGTTGTTGGGCGAGAACTGGGACGCAATCTTTGTCGGATCGGGAGCGCCGCGCGGCCGCGATCTTGATATCCCGGGCCGAAAGGAAGCAGCCAAGAACATTCATATCGGCATCGACTGGCTATCCTCAGTTTCTTTCGGACACATTTCCAAGATCGGCCGCCGCGTGGTCGTTCTAGGCGGCGGCAATACCGCGATGGATTGTTGCCGCTCTGCGCGCCGCCTTGGCGGCGAACAGGTCGACGTCGTTGTGCGTTCAGGATTTGAGGAGATGAAGGCGTCGCCCTGGGAGAAGGAAGACGCCATGCACGAGGGGATTCCGATCCATAACTACCTCGTGCCTAAAGAATTCACGCACGAAAACGGAAAACTTACCGGCATTAACTTCGAGAAAGTAAAGGCCGAATTCGATGCCAAGGGCCGGCGCAAACTCGTACCCTCCGGCGAACCCGTCCAGCATTTCCCCTGCGACGACGTATTGGTAGCCGTCGGCCAGGAAAATGCATTCCCATGGATCGAGCGCGATACAGGCATCGAATTCGACCAATGGAACATGCCGAAAGTCGATTCCAAGACGATGGCGTCTACTCACCCGAAAATCTTCTTCGGCGGTGACGCTGCCTTCGGTCCGAAGAACATCATCTGGGCCGTCGCGCACGGGCATGAAGCGGCCGTGTCGATCGACAAGCGTCTCAACGGCGAAGACATCGACGACCGCCCTACTCCTGCGGTCGAGGTGATGAGCCAGAAGATGGGTATCCACGAGTGGAGCTACGACAACGAAATCGCGCTCGACAAGCGCTACAAGGTGCCGCATCGCGACAAAGTCGTCGCACTCAAGGATATCAAGGCCGAAGTCGAGCTTGGCTTTGACGAAAAACTGGCACTCTCAGAAGCCGGCCGTTGCCTGAATTGCGACGTTCAGACCGTATTTTCGGCACAGCTCTGTATCGAATGCGACGCCTGCGTCGACATCTGCCCGATGGATTGCATCACGTTCACCGCCAACGGCGAAGAAGCCGACCTGCGCCAGCGGCTGAACGCGCCATCGCACAATCTCACCCAGGATCTGTATGTTCAGGATGGCCTCAAGACCGGCCGCGTCATGGCCAAGGATGAGGACGTCTGTCTGCACTGCGGCCTCTGCGCCGAGCGCTGCCCGACGGGTGCCTGGGACATGCAGAAATTCCTGATCGATATGACTTACGCAGGGACTTCATGCCGACCGCCACGCCGATCAGCCGCGTAAACGACTTCGTCGTTCGCTTCGCCAACGTCAACGGCTCGGGTTCGGCGAGCGCGAACGAGATGTTTGCGCGTGCGGTTATGCGCATGGGGATACCCGTCGCTCCGCGCAACATCTTTCCCTCAAACATTCAGGGTCTGCCGACTTGGTATGAGGTCCGCATCTCGGAAGCTGGCCACCTCGGCGCTCGCGGCGGAACGGACCTGATGGTCGCGATGAACCCCCAAACCTTTGACCGCGATATCGCCGGCATCGAGCCAGGCGGTTACCTGTTCTACGATTCGACGAAGCCGATGCCGCCGTCGAAATTCCGTGATGACATCACGGTTATTGGCGTGCCGCTCACAGCTATCTGCAACCGCGAATATACCGATCCGCGCCAACGCCAGCTGTTCAAGAACATCATCTATATCGGCGTACTCACCGCCCTCCTCGACATGGATGTGAAGGTCGTGGAGCAACTCATTGGCGAACAATACAAAGGCAAGGACAAGCTGATCGAGCCCAATATCAAGGCGCTGCATATTGGCCGCGACTATGCGGTTTTGAACCTGCAGTGCCCGCTCAGCATGAAGCTCAGACGCGCCAAAGCTGTCGGCGACCGGATATTCATTGAAGGCAACTCGGCTGCGGCCCTCGGAGCGGTTTATGGCGGCGCAACCGTATGTGCCTGGTATCCGATCACTCCTTCATCTTCACTTGCGGACGCGTTCACCCGGCATTGCGCCAAGCTGCGCATCGACGCGGACACCAAGCAAGCCAAATACGCCATCATCCAGGCCGAGGACGAACTTGCCTCGATCGGCATCGTGATCGGTGCAGGCTGGAACGGTGCGCGTGCGTTCACTGCAACGTCAGGCCCCGGCATTTCGTTAATGCAGGAGTTCATCGGGCTCGCTTATTTCGCTGAAATTCCTGCGGTTTTGTTCGATGTCCAGCGTGCCGGTCCGTCGACAGGCATGCCGACGCGCACACAACAGTGCGATGTCATGTCCTGCGCCTATGCTTCCCACGGCGACACCAAGCACGTTTTGCTGTTCCCCGAGGACCCGTCCGAAAGCTTCGAATTCGGTGCCCAAGCCTTCGACCTAGCCGATCGGTTGCAGACACCGATCTTCGTAATGCTCGACCTCGACATTGGCATGAACCACCACCTGTCCAAGCCGCTCGCCTGGGACGACAGTCGCAAGTACGACCGCGGTAAGGTCATGACGGCGGCCGAGCTCGACGCGGGAAAAGAATTCGGGCGCTACCTCGATGTCGATGGTGACGGAATCCCCTATCGCACCTATCCCGGCACGCATCCCACCAAGGGTTCGTTCTTCACACGGGGTACTTCGCGCGATCGTTATGCACGGTACACGGAAGAAGGTGCGCCTTACGTCGACAACATGCAGCGGCTGATCCGCAAGTTCGAGACCGCCAAGGATCTTGTGCCGCGACCACTAATCGCGACTGCGGGAAAACCCACCAAATATGGAGTGATCTACTACGGCTCGACCTCGCCCGCGATGGATGAGGCGATCCACATGATCGAGGCGCGCGGACATGGGCTGGACCGAATGCGGGTGCGCGCTTTCCCGTTCCATTCCAGCGTCAACAGTTTCGTCGCCGACCACGATTTTGTGTTCGTGGTGGAGCAGAACCGCGACGCGCAACTGCGCTCGCTAATCGTTAACGAGTGCGGCATCGACCCGGTACGGCTGGTTCCGATCCTGCACTATGACGGCACGCCCATTACCGCCCGTTTCATCGCCAAGGCCATCGGCGACCACCTCGACAAACTGACCGTGAAGCCGATGAAGGTGACCTCATGACATATCTCGCCAAACCGAAATTCCATCATCCCGATCTTCCGAAGAATTCGCTCGGCTACACGCACCGTGACTATGAGGGCACTGTATCGACCCTCTGCGCGGGGTGCGGCCATGACTCGATCACAGGCGCGATCATCCAGTCCTGCTTCGAACTGTCGATCGAACCGCACAGGGTCGCCAAAATATCCGGGATCGGCTGTTCGTCGAAGACACCGACCTATTTCCTCGGCAATTCGCACGGTTTCAATTCGGTGCACGGCCGTATGCCGTCCGTGCTGACCGGCGCCAACCTCGCCAATCGCGATCTGATCTATCTCGGCGTGTCCGGCGACGGTGACAGTGCTTCGATCGGGCTTGGTCAATTCGCCCACTGTCTGCGGCGCGGCGTGAACATGGTCTATATCGTTGAGAACAATGGCGTTTACGGCCTAACCAAGGGGCAGTTCTCGGCAACCGCGGACCGCGGCTCAAAATCAAAACGGGGCTTTATCAACACCGACAATTCCATCGATCTCGTCGCGATGGCGCTGCAGCTTGGAGCGAGCTTCGTCGCTCGGTCCTTTTCCGGCGACAAGCATCAGTTGGTGCCGATCATCAAGGCGGCGATCGCACACAGGGGGGCGGCTTTTATCGATGTCATCTCCCCCTGCGTGGCCTTCAACAATCACGCGGGTTCGACCAAAAGCTTCGATTTCGTGCGCGAGCACAACGAGGCGGTCAATCGACTCGATTTCATCTCCAGTCGGATGCCAATCGAGGTCAAATACGAACCCGGCACGGTCGAGGTTGTGGAACAGCACGACGGCTCAAAACTCGCGCTGCGCAAGCTCGCCGCTGACTACGACATTCACGACCGCACGGCAGCACTCGGCTTCCTGCAACACCATGCGGCCAAGGGTCAGATCGTGACCGGTCTCCTGTATGTCGAGGCTGAATCCGAGGATTTGCACGCGCATCTGCGCACTGTGCAAACGCCGCTGAATGCTCTCGGCGAAAAAGACCTGTGCCCGGGTCAGGCCACTCTCGACAAGTTCAACGCGGGCTTGCGCTAGCTTGGAATTTCGTCAGCTCGGCCGTTCTGATGTACGCATCGCGCCGCTCGTGCTGGGCTGCAATGTGTTCGGCTGGAACGTCGACGAGCCGACTTCACATCGTATCCTCGACGCTTTCGTGGACGCCGGCTTCAACGCCATCGACACTTCGGACAGCTATTCCCGTTGGGTGCCGGGCCATGCCGGCGGTGAATCCGAAACCATCATCGGCAGCTGGCTGAAATCGTCCGGCAAGCGCGACAAGATTATGCTCGCGACCAAAGTGGGCGAGGACATGGGCGAAGGCCGCTCGCTTCGCAAGGATTACATTCTGCGCGAATGCGAGGCCTCGCTGCGGCGGCTGAAGACGGATCACATCGATCTCTACCAAACTCATTTCGACGACGACGTGACACCGGTCGCTGAGACGATGGAGGCCTTTGCGGCGCTGATCAAAGCCGGAAAGGTGCGCGTCGTCGGCGCTTCCAACGTAAGTCCAAACCGCCTCAAGGCGTCGCTTGCGGCCAGCAAGACGCTCGGCCTGCCGCGCTACGAAACGCTGCAACCGCTCTATAACCTGTCAGACCGCAATGAATTCGAATTTGGCTATGCCGCGCTGTGCCGACAAGAGAACATCAGCGTCATCCCCTACTATGGACTTGCGGCCGGTTTCCTCACCGGCAAATACCGAACTCCCGCCGATGCCGACAGAAATCCTGCGCGGGGGGCCAGGCTGAAGAAATATCTCGACGCGCGCGGCATGCGCATCCTACACGCGCTTGACGATGTAGCTGCGCGTCACAAGGCGATTTCGGCGCAGGTTGCACTCGCCTGGCTGATCGGCCGCGTTACCGCGCCGATTGCCAGCGCCACCAGCCTGGCGCAACTCAAAGAGATCGCCAAGGCGCCGCAGATCAAATTGACTACCGATGACCTCGCCGCGCTCGAGCGAGCAACCGCCTCCTGAAAACCTCAGGGGCGCCCCGCGCGGCACACGGGACGCCCCTGACCTCGCACGCAACAAAACTTATTTGAGCCAGGGCTTCTCCTCCTCGATCCAGGTCGGCTCAAGGCCCTGTCCGGTTTCAAGAAAGCTCTTGAGGCTCGACAGAACCGCTGGCCAGCCGCCGCTGATCATCTCGAAGATCTTGCTGCCCTCATCAAAGTCGTCATGTGTCACGCTCAGCCGTGTTTGTCCTTTGATCGGCTTCAGCTCGAATGTGACCCGCGATGGACGCTCGTGCGGCAGGTCCTTGTAGAGTGGCTTCCAGCCGTACACGAGACGTCGAGGCGGATCGCTCTCCAGAATGGGATCATGGTGGGCCTGCTGACCGGCCGGACTTGTAGCCGTCATGTAATCGCCAGGTTTGCCGTCCGCCGACACGCGATACCCGAACCAATATTTCTCGGTGAGGTTCGCCTTGGTAAGCGCCTCCCATACTTTTTCAGGCGTCGCGCGGATAAAGGTCACATAGACAAACTTCGGTTTACCCATCTCGCGCCTCCAGTGCTTTTTTTATGTCACTCAGCGCCTGCAGGCGCGAGCGTTCGAACTTTCCGATCCAGCGTTCGCCGATCTCGTGGATGGGCACCGGGTTGAGGTAGTGCAACTTCTCGCGGCCTCGTTTCACAGTCGCGATCAAATTGGCTTCCTCCAGAATTCCCAGATGCTTGCTCACCGCCTGGCGCGTCATATCCAGGCGTTCACACAGATCACCCAGTGTCTGGCCATTTTCGGCCCGCAGACGATCAAGCAATTCCCTCCGGCTCCCATCCGCCAACGCTCTGAACACTTCATCCATGAATGATAATATGCAACCATTTGGTTGCCTGTCAAGGAAAGTTTCAAAGGTGGAACTCTGGTCCTGGACGCAGCGTTGACCGCTCGCATGAGCCCAAGAGCCCCCGCCATCCGCGGAAGTCATCAGGCCAAGTCGCGCAAAAATAGACGCGGGAACGGCATCACCGAAGCAGAGGTCAAGGACGTCGAGGAGCTGGCAACTCCGCGCACGCCGGTCATCTACGAAGTTGTGCGCCGCCTCGGCGAAGAAGAGATGGCGCGGCCCGCGACCTCGCTATGGTGGTCAGGAGTCGCCGCAGGTCTTTCGATCAGCTTTTCACTATTGGCGCAGGCGATCCTTCGAACGCATTTACCCGATGCTCCCTGGGAACCGCTGGTGACCAGTTTCGGATATTGCGTCGGCTTCATCATGGCGGTGCTGTCGCGTCAACAGCTCTTCACCGAAAGCACAATCACTGCTGTTTTGCCGGTCGCGGCCGAGTTCACCTGGAAAAATGTCGGGCGCATGATGCGACTGTGGACGATCGTGCTTGCGGCGAATCTTGCCGGCACGCTGTTCGCAGCTTTGTTCTGCACCTACGCCCCGGTGCTTTCGACGGAGATCCATGACGAAATGTTGGCCATCAGTCGTGACCTTCTGGGCTACAGCTGGTGGGAAATGGTTTTTCGCGCCATCGCCTCCGGCTTCCTGATGGCCGCCATGGTGTGGTTGATGCCGGGAGCCGAACGCACCCAATTCCACGTGATTACGTTGATGACATGGCTGATCGCGGTTGGTGGATTTACCCATATCGTGGCGGGCAGTATGGAAGCCTACCTTCTGATTCTGGCTGGGGATTGGGCGTGGTGGCAAATGATCGTGCAGTTCATTCCGCCGGTCCTGATCGGCAACATCATCGGCGGTACGGCGTTGTTTGCCCTTATCGCTTATGCACAAGTGATGGACGAGATTTGAGTTTAGTGAGGCCGGGCCTCGACGTGACGAAACGGCCGTAAAATTTCCAGTGACACCTGAAGTTACTGATTGACGCAGGCGCCCATGTAGCTGCCACGGTCAGCTCCCTGACCAAAAACGCCCGTCTGGTGCGCACATCGCGCAGCGCGATCCTGGAATGTTTCAGCGCCACCGCGGCCAGACCCCGACGCCGTAGGCAAGTTCGGCACCACCTTCCCGGTTTGGGGGACATAAAGGTCCGGGGGAACCTGCGCGTTCGGCATCGGCACAACGGTCGATTTCGGAAGCTTCACGTGCTTCACGGTTCCGCTCGGGGGCTTGTACTTCGGAGCAAGCCAAGGCTCGGGTTGGGAAGGCTTGTAGCCCCTCTCCGGAACCATGATGCTGTAGTTGTCGCCTAGCATGCTGTTTTGTGCACGCGACGGCGCTATCGATATCGCCGACAGGACAATCACTATGGCTAGCAATGGCCGACGCATGATCCCTCTCACATAGGAACCCCACGGCCCGGAGTTTACTCCTCCGGTGCTTCCTCGATCGGGTCGTAACGCTTTGCCTCAAAGCCAAGCAAGTTCCAGGACTGCAGCATATGCGGCGGCAGCGGCGCTGTTACATCTATTGCCCCGCCGCGCGGGTGCGGTACCGCGATACGACGGGCCAGAAGGTGAAGTTTGTTCTGAAGTCCACCCGGCAGCTCCCAGTTTTCTTTGGTGAAATATTTTGGGTCGCCGACAATAGGGTTGCCGATATGCGCCATATGCGCGCGCAGCTGGTGAGTACGGCCGGTGACCGGCTTGAGCGAAAGCCAGGCAAGGCGTTGCGCCGCGGTTTCAACCACCGCGTAGTAAGTCACCGCATGGCTGGCGCCCTTCTCTCCATGCGCTGCAATACGCATGAACGAATCCTCTTCGCGCTCCTCCTTGGCAAGAAACGTCGAAATTCGACCCTGGCGCGGCTTTGGTACACCCGCGACCAATGCCCAGTAGATCTTGCGAGCCGAACGCGAGCGGAAAGTTTTCGCCAGGGCAGCGGCGGCAAATCGTGTTTTCGCCACAAGCAGGCAGCCGGCCGTGTCCTTATCAAGTCTGTGCACGAGACGGGGACGCTGGCCATCTGGTGAGCGCAAGGCGCCCAGCATGCCATCGACGTGCCGCGTTGTCCCCGAGCCGCCCTGCACGGCAAGCCCCATCGGCTTGTTGAGGACGAGGACGTCGGCATCTTCGTAGAGGGTGATCGATCTCAGAAAGGCCCGATCCTTGTCCGCTGCCGGCGCATCATCGCGTGGAGGTGGCGGGGCAATTTTCAGCGGCGGAATTCGTACCGCGTCCCCAAACTCAAGCCGCGCTTTGGGTTGGGTGCGCTTTCGATTTACGCGCACTTCGCCTTTGCGAATGATGCGCTGGATATGGCTGAACGACAGCCCAGGAAACCGCGCTTCGAAAAACCGATCCACGCGCATCCCGGATTCGTCGGGACTGACGGTGGTGGTTTCAACCTTGCCCTCGCTTCTGACTGTGTGCGGGGCAGTGGCCGGCGATCTGGCAAGGCGGGGATCGACGGACGGAGGTTTTCCACGAATGCTCTCGCCCGGACCGTCTGCCCGAAAGTGACGAGACTGAGATCCTTCCCGCCCGCGCCCTTGGCCTTTGCCTCGGTTGCGATGGCGCGGCCCCGCCATCTGGCGTCCACCACCTGGCTGGCGTGGGCCGGAGCGTTCGCGGCTCATGCCCCACCCCGCTCTTTTCTCAGCTTCGCCCAGAACTCCAGACGCTTTCTGATTTCTCGCTCAAAACCGCGCTCGGGAGGGTCGTAGAACTTCTGCCGTTTCAATGCGTCGGGAAAATAATTCTGCCCGGAAAACGCCTCGGCAGCATCGTGATCGTAAGCGTAGCCGCGGCCGTAGCCTTCTCCCTGCATCAACTTGGTGGGTGCGTTCAGAATGTGTTTGGGCGGCAGAAGCGAACCAGCCTCCTTCGCGGTGCGCATGGCCGCACCAAAAGCTGCGTAGCCGGCATTCGATTTCGGTGCCGTTGCGCAATAAATGACCGCTTGCGCAATGGCGAGTTCGCCTTCTGGCGAGCCAAGGAAGTCGTAGGCATCTTTCGCAGCGTTTGCGATCACCAATGCCTGTGGATCGGCGAGTCCTATATCTTCGATCGCCATGCGCGCGACGCGGCGCGCGATATAGAGCGGCGGCTCGCCCGCATCCAACATGCGGCACAGGTAGTAAAGTGCCGCATCGGGGTCAGAACCTCGCACCGACTTATGCAGCGCGCTGATCAGATTATAGTGGCCATCCTGCGATTTGTCGTAGATCGGCGCGCGCCGCTGTACGATCTCCTGCAGTTTGGCGGAATCGAAGATTTCATCCTTGCGTGCGGCTCTCCAGACCTCTTCGGCCAAGGTCAGCGCGGCACGACCATCACCATCGGCCATGCGCTTTAGTGCGTCGCGCGCTTCGGCATCAAGCGGCAACCGCCTGTTCTCAATGGTTTCCGCCCGTCCAAGCAATTTCTCAATCGCCGCGGCATCAAGAGAGTGGAAGACGAGCACTCGCGCCCGCGACAGCAGCGGCGCGTTGAGCTCGAAGGATGGGTTTTCGGTGGTAGCGCCGACCAAAATGATTGTTCCGTCTTCCATCACCGGAAGGAACGAGTCCTGCTGGGCACGGTTGAAGCGATGGATCTCGTCGACGAACAGCAGCGTGCCTTGCCCCATTTCGCGGCGCCGGCGCGCTTCCTCGAACACCTTCTTCAGGTCGGCGACACCAGTAAAAATCGCGGAGATCTGCTCGAAGTGCAGATCAGTCGCCTGCGCCAAAAGTCTTGCCACCGTTGTCTTGCCGGTGCCCGGCGGGCCCCAGAACACCATTGAACCAAGCGAGCGCGTCGCCAACATGCGCGTAAGTGCGCCATCGAGCCCAAGCAGATGGTTTTGGCCAACGACGTCGTCGAGCTCTTGTGGCCTGAGCTTGTCCGCAAGCGGACGCGGCGCATCCTTCTCGAGGCCCGCAGCTGTAAACAGGCTTGCACCGGTCGCTTTGGCGCGCGACGTCATCCGCTGAATACCGCCGAAATCTTCTGCCCGCCCCGTAGGATTACGATGCGCCAGCTGCGGTTCGGAGTGCCGGCCAAACGCTCGAGGTCGCGCGTTTTGCTGATGCGCTCGCCATTGACTTCCTCGATGACGTCTCCCCGCTGAAAGCCCAGATTGCTCGCATAAGAGCCGGTATCGACGTCGACGATCGCAACTCCCTGGTCGATGTTTTGCAGTTGCAGTTCTTCGGCGAGCGCAGGAGAAAGATTGGCAATTTTCACCCCGGAAAAAGGCGACCGGGAGCGGATCACGATCTCGTCCCGCGGTGTCGCAGGCGCGCTGCTTAAAGACACCGTCGCATTCTGCTCTCGCCCTCCACGAAGAATTCCAAGACGGGCGCTGCCACCCAGTGGTTTCGTGCCGAACCGGTAATCAAACGCGTTGGGATCGTCGACGTCCTGGCCATCGACCGAAAGAATCAAGTCGCCCGCTTTGAGACCCGCCGAGGCGGCGGGGCTATTGGCGATGATGTTACTGACCAAAGCTCCGGCCGGACGCTTGAGACCCATGCTGTCCGCAATCTCCGGCGTGACGGCTTGCAGTTTTGCGCCGAGCCATGGCCGTACAACCGCGCTGCCGCCAGTCTTGGCGGAGGTAACGACAACCCGCACCATGTTGGCAGGAATCGCAAAGCCCACGCCTTGAGAACCGCCGGATCGTGAGAAGATCGCGGTGTTGATACCGATCAATTTTCCAGTGAGGTCGACGAGAGCGCCGCCGGAATTGCCCGGATTAATGGCGGCATCAGTTTGAATAAAGAAACGGTAGTCCGAAATTCCAATCTGCGTCCGCGCAAGCGCGGATAGAATCCCATGCGTCACCGTTTGGCCGACGCCGAACGGATTGCCTATGGCCAACACCACATCGCCGACCTGCAACGCGTCCGAATCCGCAAATTCCAGCACCGGGAATTGCTCGTGCCCGTCCTTTATGCGCAGTACCGCAAGATCGGTTCGCGGGTCCTTCAGAACAAGCGTCGCCTCAAACTCGCGTTTGTCGGCGAGCGAGACCTTGACCTCATCGGCGCCCTCAATGACGTGATTGTTCGTCACGACCAGACCCGAAGAATCGACGATCACGCCCGAACCCAGAGACCGCTGCAACTGATTGCCTCCTCCTCCCGGCACTCCGAAGAACCGGCGGAAAATCGGGTCGTCCAGAAGCGGATTGCGGTTTTGCACCACTTTGGCGGCGTAGACGTTAACCACCGCGGGCGCCGCGTGGTGCACGACCGGGGCATAGGACAGGCGCAGTTCGGATTGCGTGGGTAGCCGTCTCTCCTGGGCCGCGGCTGCGGCCGCCAACGAAGCGGAAATCAGGATAGTGGTCAGGGTCTTGATGGACATTGTTTCGAATCCCGGCGGATGACCGAGATATAGGCCTATAAAGGGCTTAAATGAAGGCCACGCGGCTTAGTCTTGTCAGGTGCGTTGGAGGCCTGAACCGGGCACCTACTCGACAGCCGGCACCGTTCGCAGATAGGCGACAACGGCATCGAGGTCGTCGGGCGTCAGCGTCGCATAATATTGATAGCCCATCGGGGGCTTGAGATTGCTGCCGTCCTTGCTGACCCCGGCTATGATCGCGCGCTTGATTTCGTCATCGCTCCAGGCGCCGATGCCTTTGGTCTTGCTCGAGGTGATGTTGCGCGACACCGAGACGCCCCATGGGCCGGGAAATTCAAAGCCTCCGGCACCCAGGCGGCCCCACTGCCGTGCACCCTTCTCCATGGGTGTGTGGCACTCCATGCAGTGCGCGATCGTGACGAGATAAAAGCCTTTCTTGACCGTGTCGCTCATCATGTTTTCGGTGAATGCCTTCTCGCCGCCCGGAACCACAATCTCAAGCTGGGGCATCTTGTAGATTGGATCCGCAACTTTATTGGCCACGGGTTTCAGGGTGCGCAAATAAGCGACGACAGCATCAAGATCGCGATCGGTCATGATGTGATAGAAGCCGGTCGGCATTATCATCGCCACGTGCACTTCGTTCGGGCGAATCCCGGTGCGCATGACCGTCTTTATCTGCGCATCAGTCCACGTGCCGATGCCGGTTTCCTTGTCGGGCGTAATATTCGGGGCGGTCACCTTGAACGGAGGCTCATCCCAGGACAGGCCCCCGGAAAAATCCTTGCCCGCGATCGCCGCCGGTGGACCCTTGGGCGAATGACAATTCCCGCAGGTTAGAATGCCGTTGACCAGATAATCGCCGCGCTTGACCAGATCGGACTGCGCGTTGGCCGTCCCGATCAACGCTGCGCCCAAGGTCAACGCCAAAACTGCTGTACGAACTATCATACTGCCCCCACGCCAGCTGATTGCTCCTCGGTAGCGATCATAGCTGTGCGGTGCGGTCACGCAAACAAAAAGGGCGGCTCAATCGCCGCCCTTTAGAAGATCCGCAAACTGGATGGCTCAGGCTGCCGCAGTTGCAGCTTCCTCGACCTTCGTCTCCTGCACCGGCCCTAAATCCTTGCCTTTCGCCTCGACGTCTCGGTCGACAAATTCGATCACGGCCTTCGGCGCGTTGTCGCCGTAGCGAAACCCGGCTTTCATGATGCGGGTATAACCGCCGTCGCGGTCCTTGTAGCGTGCGCCGATCACCTCAAAGAGTTTTTTGACTTGCACGACATCACGGATCTCCGCGATTGCTTGACGGCGAGCATGCAGCCCACCCTTCTTGGCCAACGTCACCAACTTCTCGACAATCGGCCGCAGTTCCTTCGCCTTGGGTAGCGTGGTGACGATTTGCTCGTGCTTGATCAACGACGCAGCCATGTTGGCGAACATCGCCTTGCGATGCTCCGCCGTGCGGTTGAGCTTGCGGTGAACCTTACCGTGACGCATCGCGTACTTATCCCTTCATTCCAGTGCGGCCGCGCAGCGGCTCAGTAGTGATCCTCGAAGCGCTTTGCCAGCTCTTCGATATTTTCCGGTGGCCAGCCCGGCACTTCCATGCCGAGATGAAGACCCATCTGTGCGAGCACTTCCTTGAT
Source organism: uncultured Alphaproteobacteria bacterium (assembly GCA_963751535.1). Classification (GTDB taxonomy): domain Bacteria; phylum Pseudomonadota; class Alphaproteobacteria; order Rhizobiales; family Xanthobacteraceae; genus Pseudolabrys. The sequence goes on along the minus strand of CAVVUW010000003.1, from coordinate 65,538 downwards.
TTCGTTAAGCGACTTGCGCCCGAAATTTGGAGTTCGCAACATCTCGGCTTCGCTCTTCTGCACCAGATCGCCGATGTAGACGATGTTGTCGTTCTTCAGGCAGTTGGCGGAGCGCACAGACAGCTCGAGCTCGTCCACCTTCTTAAGGAAGGCCGGATTGAAAGCCAGATCGGGAATTGCTTCGGCGGCGGCCTCCTTACGGGGCTCCTCGAAGTTCACAAATACGTTGAGCTGGTCCTGCAGGATGCGCGCTGCGTAAGCGAGCGAATCCTCAGGAGAGACCGCGCCATTCGTCTCGATCGTCATCGTCAGCTTGTCATAGTCGAGGATCTGACCTTCGCGGGTATTTTCGACTTTGTAGGAAACCTTGCGAACAGGCGAATAGAGACTGTCGACCGGAATGAGACCGATCGGCGCATCCTCCGGACGATTGCGTTCCGCCGGCACATAACCTTTGCCGGTGTTGACCGTGAACTCCATACGGATCTCAGCGCCCTCATCGAGCGTGCAGAGGACAAGGTCGGGGTTGAGCACCAACACGTCACCGACCGTCTGAATGTCGCCGGCTGTAACGGTGCCAGGACCCTGCTTTTTCACGACCATGCGCTTGGGACCTTCGCCTTGCATCTTGATGGCGATGTCCTTGATGTTGAGCACCATGTCGGTGACGTCCTCGCGCACTCCGGCGATCGAGGAAAACTCATGCAGCACACCGTCGATGTGCACCGACTGGACAGCCGCACCCTGCAGCGAGGACAGCAGAATACGACGCAAGGCGTTACCGAGCGTCACGCCGAAGCCGCGCTCAAGCGGCTCGGCAACTACCGTCGCAACCCGGGCAGCATCGCCGCCGACGGATACCTGGAGCTTGTTCGGCCTGATCAGTTCCTGCCAATTCTTCTGGATCACGTCTTCACCTTTTCAGCGGCGCGGCCTTCTCGCGCCTAGCGCACCCCACCCGCCGCGTGGGGAAAATCTCGGCGGTAGCACGCGCGCGGGCCTCACAGTCCGCGCGAAGAAAATTACACGCGCCGGCGCTTTCGCGGACGGCAACCGTTATGCGGAATCGTGGTCACGTCACGGATCGAAGTAATCGTAAACCCGGCGGCCTGCAGTGAACGCAGCGCCGACTCGCGGCCCGAACCTGGCCCCGACACTTCGACTTCAAGAGTGCGCATGCCGTGCTCCTGCGCCTTCTTGGCGGCATCTTCGGCGGCGACCTGCGCGGCATAGGGCGTCGACTTGCGTGAGCCCTTGAACCCCATGGTCCCGGAAGACGACCAGGCGATCGTATTGCCCTGCGCGTCGGTGATGGTGATCATGGTATTGTTGAACGAGGCGGCGACATGCGCGACGCCAGACGCGATGTTCTTTCGTTCGCGCCGACGGACGCGGGTGGCTTCCTTACCCATTCTCAATCCTTTCGCGCCTGCGCGCCATTACGGCGCCGGGCTTATCCTGTTTATCAAGTCGGTCCCGGGGTCTTCTTTTTGCCGGCGATGGTCTTGGCCGGGCCTTTGCGGGTGCGCGCATTGGTGTGGGTCCGCTGGCCGCGAACCGGCAGCCCCTTACGGTGGCGCAGACCGCGGTAGCAGCCGAGATCCATCAGTCGCTTGATGTTCAACTGAACTTCGCGCCGCAGGTCACCCTCGACCATGTAATCGCGGTCGATGATTTCGCGGATCTGCAGCACCTCCGCGTCGGTGAGTTGCGACACCCGCCTCTCGGCCGGCAGATTAACCTTGCCCATGATATCCTGGGCAATCTTCTGCCCGATGCCATGGATGTATTGCAGCGCGATCACCACGCGCTTGTTGGTCGGTAGATTGACGCCCGCGATACGAGCCACTTAACTTCTCCTATATCGACCGGCGGCGCGGATCGCGCCGAATTCTCTTGTCCCTGGAAGGGGATAGCGCAAAGCGTAACACGACGCCCGTCCCCGCCTTCTTGGGGCCCGGCATCGCGTCAAACTCCTGAATGTGCAACTTATTAAGGGATTCATCGTGCTCTCGTCAACCTCCGCCTGGTACGGTTTTTGGCCTTTCCGGGCCTGGTTTTGCGCTTTTTCGGGGTTGAGCGCTTGCGGCGTGCACTGGCCTTGGCGGCGACGCGCCTTGCCGGCTTGCGAGATTTGGGCTTCCGCCGGACAGGCCTGGCTCCACGCGGTTTCAACGGCTCCAAATGGCCGGCTATGGCCGCCGTGACGTCGTCGATCGAGGCCATTCCATCCACGGTCTTGAGCATGCCTTTGCTGGCATAATAGTCGACCAGCGGCGCTGTCTGCGCCCTGTAGGCCGAAAGACGCCCCTTGAGTACTTCCGGGTTGTCGTCCGCGCGGACCTTTTCGCCCCGACCGGTCATTTCAGCCACGCGCTTCTCGATGCGCTGAAGGAGAATGCCCTCATCCACCTTCAGCTCCATGACCGCATCAAGCTCGAGACCGCGTTCGGCCAACAGACGGTCGAGCGCCTCTGCTTGCGGCACGGTGCGCGGAAATCCGTCAAGTACGAAGCCCCCCTTTGCATCGCGTTGCCCGATGCGGTCAGCAATGATCGCGACAACGACGTCATCCGGCACGAGTTCGCCGCGTTCCATGATGCTCTTCGCGCGTAGGCCCACGGGTGTACCGGCCGCACCCGCAGCACGCAGCATGTCACCCGTCGAAAGCTGGACAATTCCGTGTTTGGCTATCAGGCGCTGCGCTTGCGTGCCCTTCCCCGCCCCCGGCGGGCCGAGCAGGATCAATCTCATCGCGTCCGACCTCGCAACTTGGAGCGCTTGATTAGCCCTTCATATTGATGAGCCAGTAGATAGCCTTGGATCTGCGCCACCGTGTCCATGGTCACGCTGACCACGATCAGAAGCGATGTGCCACCGAAGTAGAACGGAACCGCCGCGTACGAGATCAGGATTTCGGGAATGAGACAGACAATGGCGAGATAGAGTGCGCCAACGACGGTGATGCGCGAGAGAACATAATCGATGTACTCGGCGGTTCGCTCGCCCGGGCGGATGCCCGGAATAAAGCCACCGTGCTTCTTCAGATTGTCGGCGGTCTCCGTCGGGTTGAACACGACCGCCGTGTAAAAGAAGGCAAAAAACACGATGAGCGCGATGTAGAGAATGAGAAACAACGGCCGGCCGTGACCAAGCAGCGTAGTTACCGTCGTGAGCCAATTGGGCCCCTGACCCGCGTTGAAATTGGCAACCGTAGTCGGCAGCAAAAGCAACGACGACGCGAAAATCGGCGGAATTACGCCAGATGTATTGAGTTTAAGAGGCAGATGCGAGGACTGACCCTCGAACATACGGTTGCCGACCTGACGCTTGGGATACTGGATCAACAGGCGGCGCTGCGCGCGTTCCATGAAAACGATAAAGGCGATGACAGCGACGGCCATCACGATCACCGCGAGGATCAGGCCGGTCGACAATGCGCCCTGTCGGCCGAGTTCGAGTGTCCCGGCGATCGCTGAAGGCAATTGCGCTACGATGCCGGACAAGATGATAAGCGAGATGCCGTTGCCGATGCCGCGCGAAGTGATTTGTTCGCCCAGCCACATAAGAAACATTGTGCCGCCGGTGAGCGTGATCGTCGTCGACATCAGAAAAAAGATGCCCGGGCTGCTGACAACACTGCCGGTGCCCTGCAGACCGACACCGATGCCATACGCTTGAAACGCCGCAAGAACCACGGTGAGGTACCGTGTGTATTGATTCATGATCTTGCGGCCCGACTCGCCCTCCTTTTTCAGAGCTTCGAGCGTCGGCGAAACGGTCGTCATCAACTGAATAATGATGGACGCCGAGATATACGGCATGATGTTGAGCGCAAAAATCGCCATCCGGTGGATGCCGCCGCCGGAAAACATATTGAACATGCCGAGAATGCCGCCGGCTTGCGTGTTGAAGATCTGTTCCCAGGCGTTCGGATCGATGCCAGGCAGCGGGATGTAGGTTCCGAGGCGATAAACCAGCAGCGCGCCAACGGTGAACCAGATTCGCTTCTTCAGCTCTTCCGCTTTGGCGAGCGCCGAAAAATTGAGATTGGCTGCCAGTTGTTCCGCTGCAGAGACCATGGCCGCTCGACCCTTTCGCTGTCATGCCCCTTGAGACCGAGGCATCCTTTCTTCACAGCCCTCTAGATAGGGGCGATGGTCCAAAACTGTAGTCCGGGGCATTTTGGACACACCCGGATGAGAACAGCGCCACGGACCGATTATTCGGCGCTCTTCTGCTCGCCTTGCGCTTCGGCCTTAGGCTTTCCGCCCTTCGGCTTGTCGCCGCCTTTGGCCGCTTCCAGTGACTTGCGCTTGTTCTTGCCCTTCGGCACCTCGTCGTCTTCTTTGGCGGGAGCCAGAATCTTCACCGAGCCGCCGGCCTTCTCCACCGCGGCAATTGCCGATTTGGAGGCGCGCCAAACCGAAAATTCAACCTTGCTCTTGAGTTCGCCGTCGCCGAGGAGCTTCACTCCGCCCTTCTCGCGCCGCATCAGCCCGGCCTTGACTATAGCCGCAGCATCGACGGGCGCCTTGGCGTCGATCAGGCCGGCGTCGATCGCCGCCTGAATCCTGCCGACGTTGATCTCGTTGAGCTTCACAGCGAAGGATGTGTTGCGAAATCCGCGCTTCGGCAGGCGACGATGCAATGGCATCTGACCGCCCTCAAAGCCCTTGATGCGAACGCCTGTACGCGCGGTCTGGCCCTTGCCGCCGCGACCGCCGGTTTTGCCCATGCCCGAGCCAATGCCGCGACCAATGCGCATGCGTTTCTTGCGTGCACCCGCCTTATCGGCAATCTGGTTGAGTTTCATCGTAGCGTCCCTTTACTTCCCGTCGCCGATCACGCGCACAAGGTGCTGCACCTTGCGAATCATGCCGCGGGTGGCTGACGTATCCGGTAGATCGCGCATACGGCCGATTTTGTTGAGCCCAAGGCCAATCAGCGTCGCGCGTTGATCGTGGTGCCTCCGCTGCGGACTGCCCACCTGCTCAACCTTAATGGTCTTTTGTGCTTGAGCCATGCGTCACTTTCCTCAATCGGCCGCGGCTTCCGCGTCACCGTCCCGTCGGCGCGACTGCAGCGTGGAAACCTTGATATTACGACGCGCGGCAACCGAACGTGGTGAGTCCTGGTGCTTGAGCGCATCGAAGGTTGCGCGCACCACGTTGTATGGATTGGACGAGCCGAGCGATTTCGCAACGACGTCCTGCATGCCAAGCGTCTCGAAGACCGCACGCATCGGACCGCCGGCGATAATGCCGGTTCCAGGAGGTGCTGCGCGCAGGAACACTTTGCCGGCACCATGCCGGCCGAGCACGTCATGATGCAGCGTCCGGCCTTCGCGCAACGGAACGCGCGTGAGGCCTCGCTTTGCAGCATCGGTCGCCTTGCGAATTGCCTCCGGCACCTCGCGTGCCTTGCCGTGGCCGAAGCCGACCCGACCCTTCTGGTCGCCCACTACTACCAGTGCCGCAAAACCGAAACGGCGGCCGCCTTTGACCACCTTCGCGACGCGGTTGATGTGCACCAGTTTGTCGGTGAACTCGCTGTCACGCTCTTCACGGTCGCGGCCGCCGCGCTCACGATCTCGTCGAGGTTCATGTGCCATGTTTGACCAATCCGTTAGAAGTTGAGGCCGCCTTCACGCGCGGCGTCGGCCAGCGCCTTAATGCGCCCGTGATAAAGATAGCCGCCGCGGTCGAACACGACGTCCTTGATGCCTTTTTCCTTGGCTCGCTCGGCAATCAGTTTGCCGACCGCCTTAGCTGCGGCGATGTTTGCTCCGGTCTTGGCTCCCTCGCGCAGCGACTTCTCGACCGAAGAGGCCGCAACCAATGTCGTGCCTTTTGTATCGTCGATGAGCTGAGCGTAGATGTGCTTTGACGAGCGGAAGACCGATAGCCGCGTACGTCCTCGCGCCGCGAGCTTTATCTTGCGTCGCACCGTCGCGGTCCGTCGTGCGGTCCGGTCAGTTAATCTCGACATGGCGCGCCCTCTACTTCTTCTTTCCTTCCTTGCGGAAGATGTACTCGTTCACGTACCTCACGCCCTTGCCCTTGTAGGGCTCGGGCGGGCGATAGCCGCGGATCTCGGCAGCGACATGGCCGACTTTCTGTTTGTCGACGCCGCTCACAACGATTTCGGTCGGCTTGGGCGTCGCAATCGCGATCCCTTCCGGGATCGCAAAATTCACGTCGTGGGAAAACCCGAGCTGCAACTGCAACATTTTGCCCTGCACCGCGGCGCGGTAGCCGACGCCGGTAATTTCCAGCTTCTCCTCAAAGCCTTTGGTCACGCCCGCCATTACGTTGGCAACCAAAGTCCGTGAGGTGCCCCACATTGAACGCGCGCGCTTGCTCTCACCGCGTGGCTCGAGCTTGATTGTACCTTTGTCCATGACGACCGAAACATCGTCGTGCACGACGACCTGCAAAGCGCCCTTCGGCCCCTTGACCTTGACGGTCTGACCCTCGACGTTGGCTGTAACGCCGGTCGGGACCGCGACTGCTTTTTTGCCGATGCGTGACATCAGAACACCGTGCAGATGATTTCACCGCCCACATTTGCCTCGCGGGCGTCGTGGTCGGCCATGACGCCCTTTGGCGTCGACAGAATGGCCACACCGAGACCATTGTTGATGCGCGGCAGGTTTCGCACTGCCACATAAACACGCCGGCCAGGCTTCGAGATTCGCTCGATTTCTCGGATGACGGGCTCGCCGTCGAAATACTTCAGCTCGATCTCAAGCTCGGACCGTCCGCTCGCATGCGCCACGCTGGCGTAGCCACGGATAAAGCCCTCCGTCTTCAATACTTCAAGCACGCGTTCGCGCTGCTTGGAGCCCGGCATCGAAACCTTCGACTTGCTGCGCATCTGAGCATTTCGGATACGCGCGATCATGTCGCCAATCGGATCGTTCACTCCCATCGCGCCCTCCTACCAGCTCGACTTCACAAGGCCGGGGATCAGGCCTTTGGAGCCAAGCTCGCGCAAAGCGATACGGCTCAATCGATGCTTGCGGTAATACGCACGCGGACGGCCGCTGAGTTCGCAGCGATTGCGTACCCGTGTCCTCGACGAATTGCGCGGCAATTCAGCCAGCTTCAGAGTGGCGGCGAAACGCTCCTCCATCGGCAGCTTCTTGTCGTGTGCGATCGCCTTTAGCTTCGCGCGCCGGCTGGCAAACTTCTTCGCCATCTTCCGCCGCCTGTTGTTTTTCTCGACCGAACTCTTCTTAGCCATACTTTCGCTCCTTGCGGTTCCGCGTATAAGGCTTGGCCCTACTGCCGGAACGGGAAGTTGAACGCAGTCAGCAGAGCGCGCGCTTCTTCGTCGTTGCGCGCGCTGGTGCAAACGGTGATGTCGAGTCCCCAGGTATCGGTGACCTTGTCGAAATCGATCTCTGGAAACACGGTGTATTCCTTGATGCCGAGACTATAGTTGCCGCGGCCGTCGAAGCTTTTCGGATTGAGCCCGCGGAAATCGCGGATGCGAGGCAGCGCGATGTTCACCAGCCGGTCGATAAAGTCGTACATGCGCGCCTTGCGCAGTGTGACCTTGCAGCCGATAGCCTGACCGTCACGCAGCTTGTAGGTCGCAATCGACTTGCGCGACTTGGTGATCACGGTTTTCTGTCCCGCAATCAACGCCAGATCGGAAGCCGCGTTGTCCACCTTCTTGCGGTCGGCGACGCCCTCGCCGATGCCCATATTGAGCACGACTTTTGTGATCTTGGGCACCTGCATGCCGTTGGTGTAGCCAAACTTCTTGGACAGCTCGCCGCGTATTGTCTGCTCGAAATGGGTCTTCAGCCTCGGAACATAGTCGGAGCGCTCGCGTGGCTTCTTCACCTTCGGGCCGTCGCTCTCTTTGGCGCCTTTGGGCGCGCCGCCATCCTTGCCGCCTTTCGGGGCACCCTGGGGCTTCTGCGTTTTCTTGGGCTCGTTGCCCTGTTGCTGAGTATCAGCCATCGATCTCGACTCCGGAACGCTTGGCGATGCGGACTTTCTTGCGCGAGTCGCCTTGGCCGACGAACTTGAAGCCGATGCGAGTCGGCTTGCCGTCCTTAGGGTCGGCGACGGCCAAATTGGATAGGTGCACGGTGCTCTCTTTCGAGATGATCCCGCCCTCCTGCTGCGCAGTCTGGCGTTGATGACGCTTGACCATGTTGATGCCGCGCACGAGCGCACGATCCTGATCGGGACGCACCTCGATCACCTCGCCCGTACGGCCTTTGTCACGGCCCGTGAGAACCACGACCTTGTCGCCCTTGCGGATCTTGGCGGCCATCACAGCACCTCCGGGGCGAGGGAAATGATCTTCATGTGATTCTTCGCGCGCAGCTCGCGCGGAACCGGCCCGAAGATACGGGTTCCCACAGGCTCCATTTGCGGCGTGATCAGGACCGCAGCGTTGCGATCGAAACGGATGACCGATCCATCGGGACGCTTGATGTCCTTGGAGATACGAACGACGACGGCCTTCATGACGTCGCCCTTCTTCACGCGGCCGCGCGGAATCGCCTCCTTCACCGAAACGACGATGACGTCGCCGATGGTGGCATATTTGCGCTTGGAACCGCCCAGCACTTTGATGCACATGACGCGACGCGCGCCGGAATTGTCCGCCACGTCGAGGTTGGTTTGCATCTGGATCATGATGCGGCTCTCACTGTCTGGTCGCTAACGTTCATTGAACTTTTTGCTTCTTCTCGCCACGAACGACTTCCCAGCACTTGAGCTTGGAAATCGGCCGCCGCTCTTCAATCCACACCATGTCGCCCACCACATAGGTGTTGGCCTCGTCATGCGCGTGGTACTTCTTCGAGCGACGAATGGTCTTTTTCATCGTTGGGTGCGTGAAACGACGCTCAACGCGCACAACCACGGTCTTTTCCTGCTTGTCGCTCACGACAACGCCATGCAGTGTACGCTTCGGCATCTCGAACCTCTTATTCCTTCGATTTCGTCTTGGCGCGTGACTTCGGCTTCGCGGCAGCCTTCGGTTTGGCAGTCCTGGTCTTTTTCGCTGGTGCCGGCGCGGCGTCCGCCTTCGGAGCGGGCTCAGGTGCGCCGACGCGCTTCTGCGCCGCAATCGTCTTCATGCGGGCGATGTCACGCCGGATCGTGCGAACGCGAGACGTATTCTCGAGCTGACCGGTGGCGCGCTGAAAGCGGAGATTAAACTGCTCCTTCTTCAGCTTGAGCACTTCGTCATCGAGTTGATCGAGCGTCATCGCTCTTACGTCGGCAACTTTCATGACATCACTCGGCGATACGTTCGATGAAACGGGTTTTGACGGGCAGCTTGGCTGCGGCAAGCCCCAGCGCTTCTTTGGCGACATCGACGGGGATGCCGTCGACCTCGAACAAAATGCGGCCAGGTTTTACGCGAACGACCCAAAGCTCCGGCGTACCTTTGCCTTTGCCCATGCGCACTTCGATTGGCTTCTTCGAAACCGGCACATCGGGAAACACGCGGATCCAAACGCGGCCCGATCGCTTCATGAAGCGGGTGAGCGCACGACGCGCGGCCTCGATCTGGCGCGCGGTGACACGCTCGGGCTCGAGCGCCTTGAGGCCGTATTGCCCAAAGGCAAGCGTGTTGCCACTCGTGGCGACACCGTGAATGCGTCCCTTGAACGCCTTGCGGAATTTCGTGCGGATCGGTTGCAACATGACCTAAAACTCTGTCGTCCTCTCAGGCAGCCGTTTCGCGGCGCGGCCGGCCGGTCTCGCCTTCGGCGAGCTTCTTGTCCTGCGCCATCGGATCGTGCTCGAGGATCTCTCCCTTGAAGATCCAGACTTTCACGCCGCATGTGCCATAGGTGGTGAACGCTGTTGCCACGCCGTAATCGACGTCGGCGCGCAACGTATGAAGCGGCACGCGGCCTTCGCGATACCATTCCATGCGCGCAATTTCGGCGCCACCCAAGCGACCGGAACAGTTGATTCGGATGCCTTCGGCGCCAAGACGCATCGCCGACTGCACGGCGCGTTTCATCGCGCGGCGGAATGCAACGCGTCGCTCAAGTTGCTGAGCGATCGATTCGGCAACGAGTTGGGCGTCGAGCTCGGGTTTGCGAATTTCGACAATGTTGATCACGACATCGCTATCCGTGAGCTTGGCAACCGACTTGCGCAGTTTCTCGATGTCGGCGCCCTTCTTGCCGATCACCACGCCCGGACGCGCCGAGTGGATTGTCACACGGCACTTCTTATGCGGCCGTTCGATCACGATATGCGAAACAGCCGCCTGCTTGAGCTGCTTCATCAGCTCTTTGCGAATCTTGATGTCTTCGTGCAGCAGGGAGCCGTACTCGGCCTTGCCTGCGAACCAGCGCGAATCCCAGGTGCGGTTGATACCGAGGCGCAGCCCGATCGGATTGACTTTTTGACCCATGTCTACTCCTTAGGCTCCCGCCTGCGCCTCAACCTGACGCACCACGATGGTCAGATGAGAAAACGGTTTTAGGATTCGTCCCACACGACCACGGCCGCGCGGGGTGAAGCGCTTGATGACCAGCGCTTTGCCGACGTGAGCCTCGGCGACGACGAGGTCGTCGACGTCGAGGTCGTGATTGTTTTCGGCGTTGGCGACCGCCGATTCCAGACACTTGCGCACGTCCTTTGCGATGCGCTTGTGCGAAAACTCAAGATCGGCGAGCGCGCTCGCAACCTTTTTTCCGCGGATTAACTGCGCGACGAGGTTGAGCTTCTGCGGAGAGATCCGCAGCATTTTGCTCACAGCCTTCGCCTCGTTCTCGCCGAGGTCTCGCTCGCGTTGGCGCTTGCCCATGTCGTTACTCTTTATATCTCTCAACTCGCTGGCGCAGCGGCGGGTGCCGCCGGGGCGGCGCCCGGCGCGGCAGGTGCGCCTGTGCGCTTTGCTTTGCGGTCGGACGAATGGCCGTAGAACATCCGGGTCGGTGCGAACTCGCCAAACTTGTGACCGACCATTTCCTCATTCACCAGCACCGGGATGTGCTTTTGCCCGTTATAGACGCCGAAATTCAGCCCGACGAACTGCGGGAGAATGGTCGAGCGTCGACTCCAAATCTTGATCATCTCGTGGCGACCAGATGAGCGAGAGGCTTCTGCCTTACGCAGCAGGTAGCCGTCGACAAAAGGGCCTTTCCAAACTGAACGGGTCATAGCTCCGTGTCCTACTTCTGCTTCTTCTTGCGATCGTGCCGGCTCGCAATAATGAAGCGCTCGGTGCGTTTATTCTTGCGGGTCTTCTTGCCTTTGGTCGGGAATCCCCATGGCGTCGTCCAGTGCTTGCCGCCCTTGGTGCGGCCGCCATGCGGGTGATCGACCGGATTCATGGTGATGCCGCGGTTGTGCGGCATGCGCCCTTTCCACCGTTGGCGTCCGGCTTTGCCAATTGTGGTGTTCATATTGTCCGGGTTGGAGACGGCGCCGACCGTTGCCATGCAGTGGCCGTGCACCAGGCGCTGTTCCGACGTGTTGAGCCGGAGGATCACATAGTCTTGGTCGCGGCCGACGATCTGCGCGTAACTGCCCGCCGAGCGCGCGATCTGCCCGCCCTTGCCGATTTTGATCTCGACATTGTGGACGATGGTACCAACCGGGATGTTCGCGACCGGCATGGCATTGCCGGGCTTTACGTCCGCGTGCTCTGAGGCGACCACTGTATCGCCGGCAGCAAGCCGCTGCGGCGCGAGGATATAAGCGAGCTCACCATCCTGATACTTAATCAGCGCGATGAAGCCCGTTCGGTTCGGATCGTATTCCAGGCGCTCGACTGTTGCCGGTACATCGAATTTCCTGCGACGGAAATCGATCCGCCGATAAGCCTGCTTGTGGCCGCCACCGCGGAAACGCGAGGTGATGCGCCCGTGATTGTTACGGCCACCTGTCGAGTTCTGCCCCTCGGTCAGCGATTTGACCGGCGGCCCCTTGTGCAGGGTCGAGCGGTCCACGATCACCAGCTGGCGCTGGCCCGGCGTCACCGGATTGTATGTTTTCAACGCCATCGCAACGCTCTCCTTACAATCCCGTGGTCACGTCGATCCTGTGACCCTCTTCAAGAGTCACGATCGCGCGCTTCACGTCGGACTGTTGCCCGATCCTGTTGCGGAACACTTTCCACTTGCCCGGCCGCGTGAGCGTGTTGACGCTCTTGACCTTGACGTCGAATAGCTTCTCCACCGCTTCCTTGATCTGCGGCTTGGTGGCGTGCTTTGCCACCTTGAAGGTGACCTTATTGTGCTCTGACGCCATGGTCGCTTTTTCGGTAATAACCGGGGCGATGATGACGTCGTAATGGCGCGGATCGCTGGTGCTCATTTGAATCGCGCCTCCAGCGCATCGAGCGCCGCCTTGGTCAGCACCAAAGTCTTGCGCCGCAGGATGTCGTAGACGTTGATGCCCTGCACCGGCAGCACGTCGATGTTGGGAATGTTGCGCGCAGCGGCCTGGAAATTCGTTTCAATTTCGGCACCATCAATGATCAGCGCGTTTTCAAGCCCAAGCTTGTCGAACAGCTTGGCCAGTGCCTTCGTCTTAGCGTCTTTCACGGTAGCCTTGTCGAGCACGACAATGCCGCCATCCTTGGCCTTCGACGACAAAGCGTGCTTGAGCGCGAGCGCCCGCACCTTTTTCGGCAGTTCGATCGCGTGACTGCGCACAACGGGGCCGAAAGCACGACCGCCGCCGCGGAACTGAGGTACGCGGGCCGAACCGTGACGCGCGCCGCCAGTACCCTTCTGCGCGTACATTTTCTTGCCGGTCCGCCAGATCTCGCTGCGGCCCTTGGTCTTGTGTGTCCCGCGCTGGCGCTTGGCAAGCTGCCAGTTGACGCAACGCTGAATGATGTCGGCGCGCGGCTCGAGGCCGAAGATCGCGTCCGGCAGTGTGGCCTTGCCGGCGTCTTTTCCATCGAGAGCGATGATCTTGAGCTCCATCACTCGCCCTCCTTCTTCTTCGCCGCGGCAGCGGCTTTGTCGGCGGCCTTGGCGGCCTTGTCCGCAGCCTGGGCCGCTTGTGCCGCAGCCTTTGCCGCCTGATCGGCGGCACCGGCGGCTTGTGCTGCCGCCTGTTCCGCCTGCTCAGCCGCGGGTTTGGTTTCGGACGATGGTGCTGACTGCTCCGCTTTCGCCGCCTCATTTACCCGGAACTTGCCCGGTTTCGGAGCTTCCTTGGGCAATTTCTTCTTCACCGCATCGCGCACGGTCACCCAACCGCTCTTGGCGCCGGGCACCGCGCCCTCGACCAGGAGGAGGCCACGCTCGACGTCCGTCTGCACGACCTTGAGATTGAGCGTTGTGACACGTTCAACGCCTAGATGACCCGGCATCTTCTTGTTCTTGAATGTCTTGCCTGGATCCTGACGGCCGCCGGTGCCGCCGATTGAGCGGTGCGAAATCGAAACACCGTGCGAGGCGCGCAGGCCGGCGAAATTCCAGCGCTTCATGCCGCCGGCAAAGCCCTTGCCGATGGTGATGCCGCACACATCGACGAACTGGCCGGGAATGAAATGATCGGCCGTGATTTCCGCCCCGACCGGAATCAACGAATCCTCGGTCACGCGGAACTCTGCGAGTTTGCGTTTGGGCTCGACGTTTTGCTTGCCGAAATACCCGCGATCGGCCTTGCTCATGTTGTTGGAACGGCGCGCGCCCGATCCGAGCTGCAGCGCGACATATCCATTCTTGTCCTTGGTGCGGTGAGCGACCACCTGGCACTGCGCAAGGCGCAGCACCGTCACCGGCACGTGTTCACCGGCATCGGTGAAAACCCGGGTCATTCCGACCTTCTGTGCAACTACGCCTGAACGCATTGCTAACCTACCCCGGCCTTAAAGTTTGATCTCGACGTCGACACCCGCGGCGAGGTCGAGCTTCATCAGCGCGTCCACCGTCTGGGGTGTCGGATCGACGATATCCAAGAGGCGCTTGTGTGTGCGCATCTCGAACTGTTCACGGCTCTTCTTGTCGACGTGCGGCGAGCGGTTCACCGTGAATTTCTCGATTCTGGTCGGTAGCGGGATCGGTCCACGGACCTGCGCACCGGTGCGCTTAGCCGTGTTTACGATCTCGCGCGTCGATGCATCGAGGATGCGGTGATCGAACGCTTTGAGCCGGATCCGAATATTCTGGCCGTTCATTTTCGTTTCTCTCGTCCGTCGTGCCCGCCCGTCAGCCGGACAACCACGGAATGGCTAACCTAAGTGAAAGTGTGATGGCCGGGTTTCGCCCGGCCATCACGCCTCAACACACTACTCGATGATGCTCGCCACCACGCCGGCGCCGACCGTGCGGCCGCCCTCGCGAATGGCGAAGCGTAGTTTCTCCTCCATGGCGATCGGCACGATGAGGTGCACTTCCATCGCCACGTTGTCGCCCGGCATGACCATTTCCGTGCCCTGCGGCAGATGCACCACGCCCGTGACGTCGGTCGTGCGGAAATAGAACTGCGGACGGTAGTTGGTAAAGAACGGAGTGTGACGGCCGCCCTCTTCCTTGGTGAGGATGTAGGCTTCCGCCTTGAACTTAGTGTGCGGCTTAACGGAGCCGGGCTTGCAGAGCACTTGGCCGCGCTCGACTTCCTCGCGCTTGGTACCACGCAGCAAGCAGCCGACGTTGTCCCCTGCCTCACCCTGATCCAGCAGCTTGCGGAACATCTCAACGCCGGTGACGACGGTCTTGGTCGTCGGCTTGATGCCGACGATCTCGACTTCCTCGCCGACCTTGATGATGCCGCGCTCGATTCGGCCTGTGCAGACCGTGCCGCGGCCGGAAATGGAGAACACATCTTCTACCGGCATCAGAAACGGCTGGTCTTTCGGTCGCTCGGGTTGCGGAATGTAGTCATCCACCGCCTTCATCAGAGCCATGATCGTTTCTTTGCCGAGCTTCTCATCACTGCCTTCGAGCGCCTTGAGCGCCGATCCCTTGACGATGGGGATCTTGTCGCCAGGGAAATTGTACTTCGACAGCAGCTCACGAACTTCGAGCTCGACCAGCTCGAGCAGTTCCGGATCGTCGACCATGTCGACCTTATTCATGTACACGACGAGCGCCGGCACGCCGACCTGACGGGCGAGCAGGATGTGTTCGCGAGTCTGCGGCATTGGACCGTCTGCCGCGGAGACCACAAGGATAGCGCCGTCCATCTGGGCAGCGCCTGTGATCATGTTCTTCACGTAGTCGGCGTGGCCCGGACAGTCGACGTGCGCGTAGTGGCGCTTGTCGGTCTGATACTCGACGTGCGCGGTCGAAATGGTGATGCCGCGCGCCTTTTCTTCAGGCGCCTTGTCGATCTGATCATAGGCGGTAAACGTAGCGCCGCCCTTTTCGGCCAACACCTTGGTAATCGCCGCCGTCAGGGTCGTCTTGCCGTGGTCGACGTGACCGATCGTCCCGATGTTGCAATGGGGCTTGGTCCGCTGGAATTTTTCTTTGGCCATGGAACTCTCCGTTCAGATCCTTCTGTTATCCTCGTGCCCGATCACGCGAATTTTTTCTGTACTTCGGCTGACACGTTCGCCGGCAGCTCCGAGTAGTGATCGAATTGCATAGTGAATGTGGCGCGGCCTTGAGACATCGACCGCAGATTGTTGACGTAGCCGAACATATTCATCAGCGGCACCATCGCGTTGATGACGTTGGCGTTCCCGCGCATGTCCTGACCCTGAATTTGCCCGCGTCGCGAATTGAGATCGCCAATGACCGAACCGGTGTAATCCTCCGGTGTCACGACTTCGACCTTCATGATTGGCTCGAGCAGAACAGGCTTCGCCATTTGCAGCGCCTCCTTGAGGCACTGCCGCGCGCAGATTTCGAAGGCGAGCGCGGAAGAGTTGACGTCATGATACTTGCCGTCGATCAGCGTGACCTTGAGGTCTACGACAGGAAACCCGGCCACCACACCGGATCCTAGAACCGACTCTAACCCCTTCTCGACGCCAGGAATGAATTCTTTCGGCACCGCGCCGCCGACGATTTCGTTTTCGAACTCGAACGGCGTGCCGGGTAGCGTCGGCTCGGCGACAATCTTGATCTGCGCGAACTGACCGGACCCGCCGGTCTGTTTCTTGTGGGTGTAACCGTGCTCAACACGATGCGTGATCTTTTCGCGGAAAGCCACCTGCGGCGCACCGATATTGGCATCGACTTTGTACGTACGCTTGAGAATGTCGACCTTGATGTCGAGATGAAGCTCGCCCATGCCTTTTAGGATGGTCTGGCCGCTCTCCTGATCGGTCGACACGCGGAACGAGGGGTCCTCTGCCGCGAGTTTCGCCAAGGCGACACCCAGTTTCTCCTGGTCGGCCTTCGACTTCGGCTCGATCGCAATCTCGATGACTGGATCGGGAAACTCCATCTTTTCCAGGATCACCGGCTTCTGCGAATCGCACAGTGTGTCGCCGGTGCGCACTTCCTTCAGACCCGCCAGCGCGACAATATCGCCGGCATAGGCTTCTTTGATATCTTCGCGGTTGTTCGCATGCATCAACAGCATGCGGCCGATACGCTCTTTGCGCTCCTTCGTGGAATTGATGACGCCGGTGCCGCTCGTGAGCGTGCCGGAGTAGATGCGGCAGAAGGTGATGGTTCCGACGAAGGGATCGTCCATGATCTTGAAGGCAAGAAGCGCCATCGGCTCCTTGTCGTCGGCCTTGCGGATGACCTCGTTGCCCTTGTCGTCCAGGCCCTTGATGGCCGGAACGTCCATGGGGCTTGGCAGATAATCGACAACCGCGTCGAGCAGCGGCTGAACGCCCTTGTTTTTGAACGCCGAACCGCACAACACCGGAAAGAACGCTCCGGTGAGGACGGCCTTGCGGATAAGCTTTTTGAGCGTCGCCTCCTCAGGCTCTTTGCCTTCGAGGTAGGCGGTCATGGCGGCGTCGTCGAGTTCGACCGCAGCTTCGATCATCTGCTCGCGGTACTTTTTAGCATCGTCGAGCATGTCGGCCGGAATGTCGATGTCGTGGTAATTGGCGCCGAGCGACTCATCGTCCCAAACGACGCCCTTCATGCGGACCAGGTCGACAAGACCTTTAAAGTTCTGCTCCGAGCCGATCGGAAGTTGGATAGCTACTGGCTTTGCGCCGAGACGCGTCTTGATGTCGTCGAGACACTTGAAGAAGTCAGCCCCGATCTTGTCCATCTTGTTGGCGAAGACAATGCGCGGAACCTTGTACTTGTCGCCCTGACGCCAGACCGTCTCGGTCTGCGGCTCTACGCCTTGGTTGGAGTCGAGAACGCATACGGCGCCGTCGAGCACGCGAAGCGAACGTTCCACCTCAATAGTGAAGTCGACGTGTCCAGGCGTATCGATGATGTTGAGGCGCTTTTCTTTCCAGAAAGCGGTCGTCGCGGCCGATGTGATCGTGATGCCGCGCTCCTGCTCCTGCTCCATCCAATCCATCGTTGCGGCGCCTTCGTGCACCTCACCGATCTTATGGCTCTTGCCTGTGTAATAGAGGATCCGCTCGGTCGTCGTCGTCTTTCCGGCATCGATGTGTGCCATGATGCCGAAGTTGCGGTAGTCCTCGATGGGATGGCTGCGGGGCATAGGGGGTCAGTCCTCGAAACTTTCTGCTGTCACCAGCGATAATGCGAGAAGGCGCGGTTGGCTTCCGCCATCTTGTGTGTGTCTTCGCGCTTCTTGACTGCGTTTCCCCGATTATTGGATGCATCGAGCAGTTCGGACGAGAGCCGTTCGGTCATCGTACGTTCATTGCGTTCGCGTGCCGCCGCGATAATCCAGCGGATGCCAAGCGCCTGACGACGCGACGTGCGCACTTCCACCGGCACCTGATAAGTTGCGCCGCCGACACGACGTGAGCGAACCTCGATCGAGGGCATCACGTTGTCGAGTGCCTGCTGAAATACGTTGAGCGGGTTTTGTTTGGTCTTGCCCTCGATCATTTCGAGAGCACCGTAGACGATGCCTTCCGCCACGGATTTCTTGCCGTCGTACATGATGGCATTCATGAACTTGCTGACGACAATATTGCCGAACTTCGGGTCCGGGATGATGTCGCGTTTTTCGGCGGCGTGGCGGCGAGACATGACGCTGATCCTTACTTGGGCCGTTTGGCGCCGTATTTCGAACGGCGCTGCTTGCGGTTCTTCACCCCCTGGGTGTCGAGCACGCCGCGTAGGATGTGATAGCGAACGCCCGGCAGGTCCTTCACCCGGCCGCCGCGGATCATCACGACCGAATGTTCCTGCAGGTTATGGCCCTCGCCCGGGATGTAGCCGATGACTTCGAAGCCGTTGGTAAGACGCACCTTCGCAACCTTGCGCAGCGCCGAATTCGGCTTCTTGGGCGTCGTCGTGTAGACACGCGTGCAGACGCCGCGCTTCTGCGGCGAGGATTTAAGCGCCGGCGCCGTGTTGCGCGCCTTGAGCGGGTGCCTTGGCTTGGCAATCAGCTGGTTGATCGTCGGCATCGTTGGCCTTCGCTACTTTCGTTCCTTGGAGACGCGAGAACGGAATCGTCCGCGTCACTTCTTGCATCTCTCGCGGACTAACCGTCCGCAGTGTTCGGGCTTATCGCCCCACGCGCTGTTTGCACGCGCAAAACGAAATCGCGCCATCCGCCAGATTGCGGCTGGGCGCTCTTCCGTTCGGACGACCACGTTGCGGTAAGGCACCGCGGCCGTTCACTCTTAAAGTCTGACAGGTGCTGTCAGTGGCAGCGTTTGAGCTTCATTCGTCGAGGCGATGCGCCAGTAAGCTTTCGAGAAAACGCAACACTCTCAAATGCTTAGCCGGGCGGCCGTTCCGAACAAGCGAAGCTCACCGCCTGCCGAAAAAGTGTGGGGTATGTATCGGCGCGACCCCCTTAAGTCAAGCGCAAATGGCCGAAAAATCGAGATTTTGCGGGGCCGGAGAGCAGAACGCCTAGGAATTGGTGCAGAAGACGAAGCACTATTGCGCGGTTACGCCGGTCTGCTTGATGACCTTTAGGTATTTCGCACTTTCATTCTGCACAAAATCCTTGAATTGGCCGACCGACATTGCCGTGACGACCGCCCCAGCCGCTTCAAGCCGCGCTTTCACATCAGGATCTTGGATCACCCGGTTAATCTCCTTGTTGAGGCGGTCGATAATCGCCTGGGGCGTGGCTCGGGGCGCGAAAAAACCGGCCCATAGCGTGAAATCGTAGTCCTTATTACCGGTGAGCTCGGCCACGGTCGGGATATCGGGCGCCGCCGGCGAGCGGGTGGCTGATGACAAGGCCAGTATCTTTAGCGTGCCAGCCTTCACATGAGGAACTGCCGCCGGAAATCCCGGGAAATAGAAGTCCACGTGATTGCCGATGAGGTCATTCAGCGCCGGTCCGGCGCCCTTGTAGGGAACATGGGCAAGGTTTTCGTCGAACTGGAGCTTGAGCAGTTCGCCCGCGAAATGACCCGGCGTGCCGATACCGGCGGACGCGAAAGTCATTTTCGGCTTCGCTTTCAAGGCTGACAGGAACTCCGACATTGTCGAATACGGCGCCTTGGCGGGAACAACGAGTGCGAGCGGCACAACGGCCGCAAGCGCAATCGGAACAAGGTCCTTGTCTGGATCGTAGTTGAGGCCTTTGAGCCAATGCTGATTGACAGCCATTTCGCCGGTCTGCCCGACCAACAACGTGTAGCCGTCTGGGGCGGCGGTCGCCACTGAATGAGCTCCAATGGCACCGCTTGCACCAGCGCGATTCTCGACCACGACCGACTGTCCGAGCGTGGCGCCAAGCTTGTCGGCTACCGAACGTGCGACGATGTCTCCCGTGCCGCCCGCCGCATAGGCGACGACCACCTGGATTGTTCGGGTTGGGTAGGTCTGACTCCAGCCCTGCCCGGCGTTGATCACAACGAGTCCCGCGGTCGCGAGCCCGATGGCAAGCGCGCGGATGCGTCTCATCGTCATTTCTTCTCTTCTCCGCCTTGGTTGGTGCGGCCTATGTTAGCAGTGTCGCGACTATGGAGAAGAAATGCGATTGGGTTCGTTTCAAAACTTTACTCTTTTTCCGTTAGTTTTTCCGTATCTCTTCTTTTAGTTGCAGTCACCATAGGGAAGAAATATTGATCACCGGCCTCCGCGCCGCTCACTCAGTGCTGCCGCCCGCTCGTTTCATGCCAACTCTGTCAGCGATTTCGCGGGCTAGTTGGGTTCGTTTTGTCAAAACCGACGTCTCAACTATTTCTACCTTTTTAAGCGTTGGCGCTTGCGCAGACGTACGCCGGACCCGCCACCGTTTTCGTCGATAAACTCGACGCCTGGTGCGACAAGTGTCTTTTCAATCTTTTGCAGAGTGGCTGACTCGCGAAAATCGACGCTCGTTTCTTGCGGTCTACACAGCCCGGGTGAGAATTTCGGTTCAGGCTGACGGCACAACCGTCATTCGCGAGGTGCAACTCTGGACAGTGCGGGACTAAGCTAGACTTACTGGCAGACGCGAACGGACCGCCACGCTACCCAATCCAACGTTTCAATTCGAGTCCTTCGATAGCACCGCAAAAAATACGCGGGGTCGGCGTAATAGGACAGGTCCGCATAAAAAGCCCAGGAAGCGCTTTGACGCTTTGTTGTTTTTCTCCAGTCCCTTTGATTGAGTGAAGGACCTGGATCATTCCATAAGTTTAAATTGCCAGAACGTGGTGCTCCGCTGGCTGAGAGCTCTCGTAGACCGACCAAAACGCCGACGGCGGCGAAAACAATGATCAAGATCTTGCGCGGCATCGCGATCTTCTGTCTCCACGTATGACTTCAAACAGTATCAGACGAGTGAGCCAAAATTTCGAGATCGGTGATCATACTTAATGCCCCTCGCAAACAGCCTCCCCAGCGCCGCTGGCACCCGAGCCCGCAGTGCAAGCGATCGCTTCGCTACAAATTTTTAAGGCTTCGCGCGTACGGCCCGAATCCAATACAGGCAACCGGTCGCCGATGAAAAACACGAAGATAGACCAGTGTCGATGGCAGATAACCGCTGATCTAACCGTCAGCGTAGCGGCCCCCCGCGTCCCGGACGCTTTAACGGTCGATGCGAGAGTCGTAGATTTCAGCAATCGACATTCGCGTTTTACTTTTTGGTCATGCTATTGAGCGAGTAGACGCCGTACGAGTAAATTTCACCGAGCCTGAAAGCAAATGCCTGGTTCATATAAGCGGTTGTCATGGCACGCATCCTAATCCCAGGAGGGGCTGGCTATGTTGGGAGCCACTGCGCCAAGGCCCTTTCCGCCGCAGGCCACGATTGCGTTGTGCTCGATAATCTGCTCGCCGGTCACAGTGAATTCGCGCGTTGGGGTAGACTAATTGCTGGTGACATTCGCGATAGCGCCACGCTCGACGCGATATTCGCGACTGACCGATACGACGTGGTCATGCATTTTGCCGCGCTGGCCTACGTAAATGAATCACTGAAAGCGCCGGGCCGCTATTATGATGTCAATGTGAACGGGACGCGCGTCCTGCTCGACGCTATGGTGCGAGCAGGTGTGCTAGCGCTTGTGTTCTCCTCCAGCTGCGCAGTCTATGGGGAGCCAGACCGGATGCCGATCTGCGAAGACACGCGGCTCGATCCGGTCAACCCCTACGGCTTCACCAAACTCGTCTGCGAGCGGATGATGGACGAGTATGAGCGCGCGCACAGCCTAAAATCGGTGCGACTACGATACTTCAATG
This sequence comes from uncultured Alphaproteobacteria bacterium, assembly GCA_963751535.1. Lineage (GTDB taxonomy): Bacteria > Pseudomonadota > Alphaproteobacteria > Rhizobiales > Xanthobacteraceae > Pseudolabrys. The sequence goes on along the minus strand of CAVVUW010000003.1, from coordinate 43,874 downwards.
CAGCCGGAGCGGATCCGGCGGCCGAAATCGGCGAGCGCCACGACCCCGAAACGCACCTCATTCCACTGGTGCTTGAGACCGCTTCAGGATTCAGACCATACATTCGCATTTTTGGCTCAGATTATCCGACGCCCGATGGTACGGCAGTCCGTGACTACGTCCATGTCGCCGATCTTGCACGCGGACACGTTCTTGCCGCCAATCATTTGCTAAACGGCGGCAAAACGCTTGCTGTTAATCTCGGCAGCGGCCGCGGGCAATCAGTTCGGCAAGTGATCGATATGGTCCGGCAAATTACAGGTCACGACGTGGCTGTGCGCGATGGTGCGCGCCGCCCGGGCGATCCAGCACGTCTTGTTGCCGATGCCACCGAGGCTCGAGAGCTACTCGGTTGGACGCCTGACGGTCCGACCTGGCTACGATCATCACCGATGCTTGGCGCTGGCATCTCAAGGGCGGCCCTGTTTCCACGAAAACGGAAGTTTAACACGCGGCCCGGCTGCTAACACTGCGCTCTGCTTGTGATCTCCGCCGGCTCAATTTAAAATTTTTGCCGGCCTCCGCCGGCGCCGTATGCAATTAGGCAGATTGAGAAGGCACAATGAACAAGTCGGATGCGTTAATAACGTTTATTGTTCCATGTAAAGGGAGGCTGGAGCAACTAAAGATAAGTCTGCCGAGGCTCGTTGCGCAGCGAAAACTCGTCAGTGACAGTGGTTAACTCAGATTGCCCCGATGGCACTGCCACTTGGGTTGGCGCAAATTTTCCGACCGTTAAAATTGTTCGAGTGGATGATGAGGGGCTCTTTAACTTAGGGCGAAGTCGAAACAAGGGGTTTGAAACCGCCCGCACAAAATGGATCTGCTTTATTGATGTTGATGTCGTTTTAAAGAAAGGTTTCGTAACTTATCTGGCTCCGCTTCTTTGCGACGATAACTATTTTCTATTCGAGTACAGTCGAGAAAAAGTCGGCGTATTTGGTTCTTGCATCGTCCCTCGCGCTGTACTGAAGAGCATAGGATGTTACGATGAAGTCTTCGAGGGTTATGGCGGCGACGCTAGGGATCTTTATTACCGACTCGAAAGGGCAGGACTAAAAAAACGATTTCTAACACATGAATTTATCGATTTTGTCGCGCAACACACGGACGCGTTGCGATCTAAATATTACAAAGAGAAAGACATTCGGATTTCGCAATCTTGCAATGCGTTATACCGGTTGGCGAAATTGAACCTGGGATTGCTTGGTCAGGACTGCAATCAAGATATAGAAAAACGCCGTGCGCTATACGGAATGGCGCGCGAGACAGTCGAGCGCGCTCTTGCTGACAAGGACCATCGCGCTGAGCTTAAGTTGGATATCCCAATCGATAAACTCTGACAAATCCAATTTTAATTTGGCTCAGTTCGGGCGAAAGGTCACCCTACAAGTTGATGTTTCAAGTATTGCTAAAGATGGCATCACAAGCGAAGGCCATTCCTGATGTACTCACTCGTTTCAGGACTCAATTTTTGTGATGAACGATATAATTTTGATCGGCGGTGAGAAAAATACGGAGAATATTCTTCCTGAGGAAATTCTATGCCTTTTAAAGATTCGGAATGAAATACTAAGAATACGATCAGTTTTAGAGCATCATCGAGCAATAGGCGTTGATCGATTTTTCATCGTTGACAACTGTTCGGACGACGGAACCGTAGATTTTCTTATGTCCCAATCCGACGTCGCCTTATTTGCTGCCCATGAAGAATTCAAATCAAGCCATGCTGGAGCAAAATGGCTTCATTCAATTTTGGATACTTTTTGTGAGGGTCGGTGGTCACTCATCGTGGATGGTGACGAATTGTTCGTATATCCCTATTTCGAAAATAATGATCTGGGAGTGCTTTGCAGGTTTCTCGATAAACTCGATCATAAAGTGATGCTTGCAACCATGGTTGACATGTATTCAAAGGCACCGATTTGTGAAACGGTGCACAAGCAAACGAGTTCGTTGTTGGATACATGTCAATATTTTGATCCTGGCCCTTACGACGTTTATCCATCTCCCGAATTTCCATTTATTAAAATTCGCGGAGGCGCTCGACGCAGATGCTTTTGGGATTCCAATACGAAGGGGCGCCCTCCGGCACTCAGCAAGGTGCCTTTGATCAAATGGCAAAGGGGCTACAAGTACATTTCATCGACGCATGCCATGTCTCCTGCACCTCAGACTATCCCTGAGATTTGCGGAGCACTATTACACTTCAAGTTTCTCAATGATTTCCATCATCGCGCAAAAATTGAAGCAAGCCGAGAGCAGCTCTACGCCAATGCGACACAATACAAGGAATATCTTAAAAAGATGGACGACAATCCGGGCATGAACCTCCACTATCGTGGATCGATCCAGTACCGGAATAGCCCGACCTTGCTTGAGCATCGATTGATGCGGAGCGCGGACGGATGGGACGAAATCTGTGTTCGCTCGAGCATGCGAGGTGCATTTTCGCGTGTTAGCCGTCTTCACGCCTATTTACAAAATGAGCTTTCAACTGTCTCTGCGAGTGCTGACTTTGGCTTTGTCCAATGCCAGGCGCCATTGTCGCCAACGCAAACATCCGCATCGGGATTGAAATCAGAAAGAATCTTGAAACGGTCGCTATAGTTACGATTTTTCGCGTCACCGTGCCAAAGGTGATAAATCTCACCAGGTATGTAGCCAACCTTACCGGCTACCGTTTGATGAAATGGTATTCCCCACTGCAAATAGCTCTTGGCTCTGGGTTCGTTGAGGGAATGAAGTTTTATGAGCGAATTCATCGTCCCAAAGGCGCTGTTCGCAGCATACAAATCACCAGCCCCAATAATTGCCAGATCATAGAACCCGTGTTTGGCGAAAATCTCTGTTTTGGCAGCCCACGCAAGTCCAGGATTGAATACAATTGTGCCTTGTGGAGAGACCGCCAGTCTATCGAGTGGCAATACATTGTCTTTTGCGATAGAGAGCGACGAGCCCAGGAACCGCCGGGTAGGAAGCGTAATCACACAAACGCTCGCCGGAATCGTCCTTATTCAAATAAATGGCTTTCGAGAATAACTGAACGATACTGTATCGTTCGTTCAATTGCTCTTCCGCTTCCTTCGCCCAGTCGCTTCGACCGAATAAGATATCGCAATCGATCCACGCAAAATTCTTAACCGCGCTCGGAATAGATTTGATTCCAATATTCAATAGCCGTTCTTTTTGCCACAGAACCGCGCCGCCAGATAACTGAATTAAAACGTCAGCGTCATTCTTCGTGAGCTCGAACTCCCCGTCGAAAGAGAGTTCGACTGTTACAAGGGGAATACTCAGATTACTTCGAAAAATTCGATAGTTTGACAGACGCCGCTTGTATCGAACCGGATTAAAATAAGTAGTCAGTGCCCACATCATCAACTCTGGACGTTGATAAGAAAAGGCACGAGGCGAAATTCCACCGTTTCAACCGTCTTCCCTTCGATTTCTGAAATACTCCTTCACATTTCGTGCCAGTTCGGAGTGAGGATCGCTCCATAGCCATGCCCCGTTCGATGCCTGGCAGATATCACGATACGGATTAAACCCAGTCAGCAATTCGTGCCGACCCATGTAGTTTCGATTCGACAGGTCTCCATGCCACAGATGGTAGATCTTCCCCGGAATGTACCCAATTCTTCTGCCGAACGTTTCATGAGCATGCCTGCGCCCACTGGAGATAATGTCGACGCTGCATGTGGTTATGTTTGAGCCTCTCCATGGCGATTTCAAACTCACCGTAAATTGCGCAAAGAAAAAGTATATCGTTCCCGTCCAGCACACCGTGATCATACAATTTTATTTCGCAGATGATCGATTTCTTTGCTGCGAGGGCAAACCCGTTTGCTGGCCAAGCTGCCTTGCGCGCGCCGATAGAATTCAGCTCGCACCAGACACACGTCTTTGAACTCACCGGTCGATAACTGACTTCCTGCACTTGAACGCAGCAAATCCGGGACTGAATTAAATTCCAGCTTATCGGTGCTCGATTTGTCCAGGTACCGCACCTCGGAGAACAACTGTATTACATTGTCCGATTTCAAAGCTTGCCTCGCCGCCTCCGGCCAGTCAGCCGACTCAAATACAAGATCACAATCGATCCAAGCGAGGTCCTCAACCTTATCCGGGCACCGCCTCCAGCGCGATATTTAGCAATCGCTCCTTTTGCCACATGATGTCCCCACCTGAGAGTTGGATCAGATGGTCCGCATCACTGGATGTCAGCTCGAACTGACCATCAAATGCCAACTCGACGGTAAACAAAGGGACATTGAGTCGCGACCTAAACGTTCGGTAGTTCGCGAGACGTCGGCGCGATCTCATAGGATTGAAATAAGAGGTGACAGTCAGCATGGATCTGTACGCCCGAGCTACCTACGCAAGCGAACTCGAAAAAAAGAGGCGCTTCGGGTTCTCCCGACCAGTCGATGTCCTTGACCGGTACGACTTTGACATCGAACACCGGATCGGTCGCCTTGATCACGAGATTCTTCAATTTTGTCTTCCTCGTCGGAAGAAATGCTTTCTCGGCCCCCCAGTTCGACCGTGATGGTACCAACCTCGACTTGCTTCACGCGGCATTCCTTGAAATCGACTGCCTCAAGAATGGCTCGTGTCGAAAGATAAAAAGGCAGCAACTTCCCGTTGGGATGCCGAAGGAAATGCTTACCTCTTCCGTAAATATTGGAGATTGTCGGCCCGTTATGACCACATCGGCACTGACTCTCCAGCTTGGCAAAATCGCCAACGTCGTAACGAACGAGCGGAGTTGCATAAGAGTGCAAATGAGTGATCAACAGGCGCCCCAACGAAATGCCATTGAACGACACGGTCACTTCGTCATCGCTTTCCACGATCACGTTAGTGTGCGCTATATGAAAATATCCCTGATTTTGCGAGCACTCATAGGCTATTGGGCCGACTTCACCAGCGGAATAATTCGACAAAGAGGGCACTCCGATTTCTCTCAGTATCTTGACGATTTCCGGATCACGATAATCGGAGTTGTGAATCCACAGTTTGACGCCGAGTCTCTTGATGAGTTCGGCGCCCCCGTTGTTCATCAGAATGTCTAGATAGCGATTTGGACAGACGAGATATCCAACCGGATTCTTGAGCAACTCTTTTATCAATGCATCATCGTTGTATTTGTAGATGATCTTCTTCCCTGATCCATTTCGGAATAGCGCGCTTAAAGAGCCTGCCCAGGATTCACTGAGTGAAGCAGCCGCACCCCCTTTTTCCAAACTGGCCAGACTTGCGGATGGGGCGATGTGAACCAAATTTTCATCAAGACTTAAGCCGTCAATAAAATACTGAGCCATGCCTCTGATTGAGTTGTAGTACCCGTTTTCGGGAGCGACATAGACTTGGACGGGAGTCCCTGTTGAGCCTGTGGATGCATAACTTGAAGCCGGAGTTTTTCCATCTCGCGCGACCAGCGAGCCATCAAGTTTGCATTGAACTGCGACGTCCTCGCGGCTTTGAATTGGCAGATATTTCATGATGCCGTGACTGATCAGACGGGACGGCATTCTCTGCCGCCAAAACTTCGAGTTCTTCTGCGCGTGCTTTAGCAGGTTTGTCAGGTGGCGGTTTTGCCACCGTTCGCGTGCTTCGCGCGAACCGTTCTCGATGAGATTGATCGCGGTGATGTTGGCAAGATCAATTTGAACCGATTGGTCGAGAAATGTGAAAGGAGAATCACTGTACCCGTTTGCGTTGACGGGCCTCAGGGATAAGTCGGAGAACATATTGCGCTTCCTCGCCGACAATCTGCGTTTGTTATTCGTCTTCCGCCCGGCCGATAAAATAGTTTGTCAGAAAACTTTCCATTTCGGGCCGAGGCCGAGCCCATCGCCAAGCTCCATTGCGACCTACTACCAGATCCGCTTCTGGCTCGAAACCAAAGTCGGCAAACAAACGATGGCGGCTGCTGTAATTGCGATTGATAAATTCGCCATGCCACAGGTGATAAACGCGACCTGATACGTGACCGACTTTTCCAACCACATCCCGATAATACGGTTCGGCCCACTTAAGATAGTGCTCTTCTTGCGATTTGTTTAAATGATGAAGCTGCATTTCTTTGTCGAACTCGCCATACATGGCATGCAGCATCGCCCGGTCACCGCCCCCGATAATCATGGCGTCATACAACCCATGTTTTTCGAGGATTGATCTTCGGGCCACCCAAGCGATCCCTGTCACGTACGACCTGGGTGTTGATGCGCTCATATTTCCCCACGATGCGGAATCAAACTGAGCACGCGCATCGCCGTTGATGAGGCTGACCAGACTGCGTCCAGTCGAACGGAGTTCCGTAAGATTAGAAAGATGACCATCGGGTTCCAGATCAACGACTTCGGAAAAGGGCTGAACGATATTGACCGTCTCAAGCTGACGTTCCGCCTCGTCCATCCAATCCTGCCGTTCGAACACGACATCGCAATCTATCCACGCGACATTTTTCACATCAAGCGGCACCGATTTGACCGCGAGATTTAGAAGTCTCTCCTTTTGCCAAAGGACGGCCCCACCCGAGATCTGGATGAGGACGTCGGCATCGTCGTCCGTGAGTTCAAAATGGCCGTCGAAAGAAAGCTCAACCGTCACAAGTCGAGCCCTGAGATTCGCGGAAAAAAGCTTGTAGTTGGCCAAACGCCGCTTGAATCGCGCAGGGTTATAGTACGCCGTTACCGCCCACATCGATTTTATCTACTCACTCGTGTTGCACTACATTTGGAATGACTGAACTTCTGACAACTCCGGTGGATATAAAAGCCAGAGCTTTCGTCGCAGCCACTGCCGCAAGCAATTGAATCCATGGCAACTTTACAATTTGCCTTTCGAATAGGCAGTGTAATTCTCGCGATGTGTGGCAGAAATACAATATCGGGAGGTATACATTCGCTTTACTGTGGTCCCAGAAAGAAAAAATTATCGAATTACTTTGAGTTGAGCGGGCACAAGTTTCTATCGTTTGGGGGTCTCATGAAGAAAAAGCTTTTGTTGAGTGTCGCTTTTTTTGGTGCGGCCGTGGGAGTTGGCTCTCCCGCATTAGCGGCGCCGCCAACACCGCTACCGATGATGTATAACTGGACCGGCTGTTACATCGGCGCCAATGCCGGTTACAGCTGGGGCCGCGGTTCTGCCGACGTCAACGCGCCCAGTCTGGGCCTCCCGTTTGGCGCCAATTTCGACATGAACGGATTTATTGGCGGCGGACAGGTTGGCTGCAACTGGCAATACAGCAACGCGGTCTGGGGACTTGAAACCGATTTCCAGGGTTCCGCGCAAAAGGGCAGCCGCTTTGCCGCTTTCAACATCAGTGAGGGCACGTCGAGCCACAACATCGAGGCCAAGCTTCGGTGGTTTGGAACCGTGCGGGCACGAGCTGGCGTCTTGGTTGTTCCTACAGTTCTGCTTTACGGGACGGGCGGACTTGCCTACGGCAATGTCCAGGTAACCGATACCGTTTTCTCCAGCAACTTTGGCGCGGCTTCATTCAGCAGCTCGGATACGCGTCTTGGCTGGACCGTGGGCTTCGGCATCGAAGGCCTGTTTTTCAATGCTCCCCAATGGACGTGGAGAGTTGAATACCTCTACCTGGATCTCGGAACCGTCAATGGGTCCGGTCTAGATCCTCTTGGCCAACCTGTCGTCTGGAACACAAGAGTCACAGACAACATCGTTCGAGGCGCCATCAACTTCAGGTTTGGCCCTTAATAACATCGAACAGCAAAACCCCGGGCAACGTCCCGGGGTTTTAGTTTAGCCCCGTGCCGCTTGCGTATCGGACGGCAAGTACGCTTTCTTAAATGCAACGAGCGGCTATTGCGCGATGTAACCGCCATCAATTGTGACATTCGCTCCTGTCATAAAGGCCGCCCGATCCGAGCACAACCAGACGATAAGTTCAGCCACCTCCTCCGGGCTTCCAATACGTCCCATTGGATGAAGCGGATCCATCATCTGCGCGTCTCGAGTTGTCCCTTGCTTGCCTGAACGACCAATGAATCCAGCATGCGGGTCTCAATTCCGCCGGGACAAACCGAATTTACGCGAATGCCGAGTTTCGAATATTCCAACGCGGCATTTTTGGTCAGACCGTTGATCGCATGTTTGGACGCGGCGTACGGGCCGAGCCCGGGAAATCCGATCAAGCCCGCGACCGACGCAAGATTTACGATCGCTCCGCCGCCGTTTTTCAGCATCGCGGCGATCTCGCACTTGAGGCAGAGGAAGGTGCCTTTGACGTTGACGGACATGACTTCGTCGAAATCCGTTTCCGATTGCTCGGCGATAGGGGCGATTTTGCCTTCAGTGCCCGCATTGTTGCAGGCGCAATCGATCCGGCCAAAGGCGGCCAAGGTGCTTTCAAAGAGTGCCTCGACCTCCATGGACTTGGTTACGTTGGCTCTGACAAAAACGGCATCCCCTCCCTTTTGCCGGATAAGAGCGACCGTCTCGTCGCCTCCATCACTAGCCACATCGGATACGACAACCTTGGCGCCCTCCTCGACGAATTTCAGCGCGGTTGCGCGACCAATTCCCGCTCCCGCACCTGTCACAAGGGCCACCTTTCCAGACACAAGACCCACCATTTAGTACTCTCCGCCGCACGTGATGACGCACTACCGAAATCTCCCGTGATCGTTCTCGGGGCGCAGCTTGATTGGCAGCCTCTACTATACTGTTTGTCGGTCCCCATATTTGCTGGACTGAAACGAAAAACGGCCGACTCAAAGAGTTAGCCGTTTCTCAAATCCTGTGCGATCAGTAAGTTGGCTTCGTTACCACTTATATGCCAAGCCGACGCGACCGATCATGAGTTCATGTGAAAGATTTGAATTGTAACCGGTACCAGCGAAAGTGTGGTTTTGATTTTGTAGGTCGGCATACAGAAATTCAAGTCTCCCGATCCAGTTAGGCGTAAACATGTACTCTACGCCCGCGCCCACTGTCCAACCGACCTTTGTATCGGAAGCTTCTTCGATAAGGCCGCAACAGAAGACCGAAGCCTTTACGTTCGCAAAAGCCACACCACCAGTCAGGTATATCATCGCGTTGTCGACCGCGAGGCCAGCGCGGCCGCAAATTGTGGACAACCATTGGAGCTTTTGGGAGAAGCCATAATCGGAGTCCCTAACGCCAATCTGTGTTGAGCCTGCTCCGCTTACGCCACTGAAGTCGCCTTCGATGCCGTACACAAAGGCCCTATTTTGCCCCTGGCAACCAACGTAGCCGCCGTAGATCCCTCCGGTTTTGGTTGTGCTAAATGGGTCAGCTTGCCCCCCTTCAGTATCGAAGAATTGACCACTGGTACGTGCGCTTGCGGCTCCAATAGTACCGCCAACATAACAACCGGCCCAAGTCGCAACCGGCAGCGGATAGATTGGCGCGGCAACCGGCGCCTTGCGCGGCAGATCGGCCGCTAAGGCAGTGTCCCCCAGCATGGCGGTAGCGCCTAAGGTAAACACGGTGCCCAGGAGCAAAAGCTTCGTCTTGGTAATCATCGCTACCCCCAACAAAACAGTTAATTTCTGTTAAGACCCTAGCGGGCCGACGGCCCCCCAGCTATTGCAAATGGGCCACACTCGTTGAGAATCCGAGCATACCGGTATTAACTCTAGTAAAATCAATTGGTTACACAGATCGTGTTCGGCATAAATTTCTGCGGACTAGTTACTCTGACGAACGTTAGGACGTCCCTCATGGAGTGCGAATCTTGAATCCTGCTGTCGCCTCCGCTTGGCTGAGCCTGCTTACGCGAATGAGCGATGGGATAAAGATCTACGTCGTTCCCGGCTGCGGAGAGTTAACTGATCGAATAGAGCTAAGCAGTGGTACACGTGCCGCCGAGATGCAGGAGACCGATGAGCCCGTCCATCGCGTCCCCTACGAAGAAGGGGCCAGATTGCCGCGCGAGCCCTGGAGGCGTCCCACTGAGGAGGAAATCGCCGGACTCGTTATGTCTGAGCGGCCCAGCAAAATGGCGACGTCGGTTGTCGTATTGAAGCTGCCCGATGAGCTTCGCGATGACCTGCAAAAAATCAGAAGCTATCCAGAATTTCAGGAGGTTCTGCACGATTTTCGCACGGTCTGCGAATTTGGGCCAGCCTCTGCATTGTATTGGACCAAGCAGGAAATCCAGCAAATCTCAAGACGGTTACGTACAACCAAGATACTCGCCAATACAACGGCTTGCACGTCGACAACTGGGATCAGCTCGACCTAGAGTCACGGACACCTCGCGACCAATCGCATTTGCGTCAACATTGGACAGAATGACCGCTATTTCCTGTTTCTGCCGCTTTCACTGATGGACATTGCGCGTGTGCTGTCGGATGAAATGGGGAAAGACTGGGAGCCACCTGGCCGACCTACCGTGATCGGTCGCCAGTTCATGGAAAAATATCCTGAGGTACCCATCGTCAGATGCCGGCTCAGGCCGGGTGAAGCATACATTGCTCCAACAGAAAACCTTGTTCACGATGGATCATCCGTCGGGCAAGGCGAAATCGACCGGCAGTTCACAATACGTGGGCACATTCGGCCGCTGTAGTGCCCGCGCACAGCACAAAGACCGGTCCACTGAACTGTCAGCCAACGCTCAAAGCCGGATGCATCTTTGCAGGAGACTTCGGCTGTTCTGTGACTTTCCAAGATGAAATTATTGAGATCAGTTTGCTTGAACACATCAACAATATAGTCAAGCATGTAACGGATCGGACATCCGCTTGTTTCCAGCACCTTGCGCTCGACGCTGGTTGCATTGGCAACGAAAATTCCCGGACAATTGCCGAAATAAGGGCAGTGATGACAAAAGCGCTCTTCTCGCTCTCGAGACAGCACAATCGAGCGGTCGCGTTCCAGCGAGGCGACCGCTTCGTGAAACGGTGAGGAGAACAGGTTGCCGTAAAGGAATTCCGGTTCGTAGGATTCGACGACATTGAAGACATCGCCATTGATGTCGATAATAAAGACCCGCTCGCTTGTGGAACGATCATATCGGTCATTGTCGACACCTGTAACGTGTCGGATTGCGTAGCGCACATAGTCACTGATCGGGTCCACCGGTGTGGCTCGTTCCGAGGCGAGCCATTCGTGAAACACTGCTTTGTATGCTCCGACAAGCTCGTCAAAATCCAGGCCGTGGCGATGCGCCTGCTCGCTGCTAACGCTTCGGTAGTACGCCAGTATGCGGTGAACAATCCCTCGATCATCGAAAAATCGGTAAGTTTTCGCAATGCTAGGCAGGGTGTCACGCGCCAACACCGCGATGGCGGCAAACTCAATCTGATGGTTGATCAGTTCGCTTATATTGGCGCGCACAACATCGGTGCGAGACTTGCCTTTCGTATCGACTCGTAGATCGCCATAAACGTCGAACGAGACGCCGATATCTCCGAAAAATCCTGTTTTCAGGAACTCGATGTGTCGTTCCGTCAAAACGGTGAGATTGGTCTGGACCGAGTTGTTGTACTTGAGTTCGGCCTTAAAGACGTCCTTCTGAACGAGGTCAATCTGCTCATAAAACTCGAGCGGTATCAGGAATGGCTCGCCACCATGCCAAATGAAGTCGACTTCCTTAATCGACAGTTCACAGATGCTACGTTTGATATTTTCGAAGGCGCTCCGCACCTGATCCAAGCTCATCCGCGCCCGGTCGCCGAGGTACGGAAATTCGTAGCAATAGTCACAACGCAGATTGCAGTACTTGGAAATCTTGAACACAAACTGTGGAGACGCGCTTATGGCCATCGTCGTCCATTACGCCAAAACAAATAAAAACAAACCGTGACCGTGCCCAAATGGCACGATCCCGGCCAGCAACCTAACCGCGGCTCGCGCTGTTTTGTTTTAGCTTTTCTTAGTCCTTGGTGAATCGAGAAATGCGGAATTTAGAAACTTTGACCCCGGAAACGCATCCGCTTCAGAGGCCTGCACGCCAATCTGCTGCTTTGCACGTTCCGACACGCGAATGGTATTGGAGCCGCCGGTCGACTTATGACCAGTATTTGTGTCAATCCTCATAGAACCCTCCTCACTCGTCGTTAGCCTGCCTTTTAAAAACTACCGGCTCCCACGTCAATATCAGTCCGCGCCGCATTTCCATGCTGAAGGGGCGGCTAGGAAGGTTCACTGACTTTTCGGTTAGAGTGTGACTTTTTAGTCGCGTTCCTTGGGATTTCGTGCGCGAACCTATTGCTAACGGGCGCCCAGTCCAGAGGTTCGCGATGGCACAAACGGTTTGCCTTCAAAGCGAGGCTGGCTGGCTACTTTGACGAGACATATCAACGCAATAATCTTTCTTACGCTGCCTTGCGAAGCTCCCATAACCGCCGGCGGACTTAACAAAATGAGGCGCTATGCGATTTGACTTTTCGGAAGAGCGGCTGAAAAACCGGGCGTTCAGCGAAACGCCGATGTCGTTTATCGATGAGGCAGCCAGAAACGCTTTGGCAGCTATCCTCGATGTGGTGGCGGTTGAAACGGGGAATTGAACTGCACGCGAGCATTGGCAGGGGAAGCAACTGCAGAATCTTCTCCAGCATGCTGTTCAATACTCGGCCTTTTGGCGCGAACGCATTGGGACAAAAAACATTAAAAACATAAACCTGACGGATCTCCCCATCCTCACGCGCGGCGACGTAGTGAGACAGGTAGAAACCGAAGGGAGCCTACTGTCAAAGGGGACCATTGCTGCATCGAAACATGCAACATCGGGCTCTTCAGGCACGCCTGTTCGCTTCTTCATCTCGGCAATGAACGCGCAGTATAATATTACACGATCCGCCGCGCAGTATTTCATGGAGGGGCGCGATCTGACCTTAAACAGAACACGCTTTAAATCGGCGTCCCATCGAAATGCAGCCGGGTTTTCGGTTGAAAAAACCGACAGCTGGCTCGAACCTTTGAATTCGATTTTCAAGGTCGGAACAAATAAGGAGATTTCTCACTTACGTCCGAATCGCAACCTGTTGTTAAAAGAACTGGCGAAAGATCCTATTGGATATTTTGTCGCTCCGCCAAGACTGGTCGAAGCGCTGTTTTATGATTGTGACGTTTCTTTCCTTTCTGAAAACGGCGCAAAAATGTTTATCCCAACTTCGGAGGAAGCGGAGAAGGAACTGCGGGACAAGTTCTCCGCGGCGGAAATCCCGGTCAGGGCCAATTATTCAAGCGAGGAAGTTGGGTACATTGGCGCTGAGTGTACAGATTGCCCAGGCGCTTATCACGTTGCTCAAAGCAACGTGATTGTCGAAACCGATGACAGCAGCGGTATCGCAGTCGGCGCTAATAGACTAGGGAGAGTACTGGTAACCCACCTGCATTCTTACGCTACTCCCTTTGTGCGTTATGACATCGGTGATGTTGCAACTCTTTCGCAAAGTTGCGGATGCGGCCATGACGGTCCAGTCCTGTCAAATATCTATGGTCGGAACAAAAAACTTCTTAAACATACGGACGGAAGCATCTCTCCATTCTTGATAAAATCGGAGCATTTACTCAAAATCATCCAATTTGACGATTATCGTATCAGACAAACTGCACCGGACGTCATTGAAGTCCAGCTCGGAGGCGTAAACCATTTAAGTGACGATCAAATAAAATTGCTGAAGAATTCTGTTCAAAGAGCACGCCGGAGAAGAATTTCAGGTACGGATCGATGCGATGAAATCCATTGATTGGGGCAACGACACCAAGAGGCTCGGTTTCCGCTGTGACGTCCTTTAAATGCTGAAGATCATGCCGCAAATTGTTCGGACGTGTAGATGTCACGGAAAATGACAACGGCGCGGTCAACATCAGCTTCGCTCACGTGACGATGGGTCACTAATCGTATTATGCTTGTCGTTGCGGGTGATGCCAGTACGCCCTGCCCTGCAAGAACCTCGGCCCACCGCTGAGCAGTCGCACGGGTCTTATTGATGTCGACCATCACAATGTTCGTTTCAACCTCGTTTGGATCGACAAATGACCGATCAATACGATACAGACCGTTGGCGAGGCGCCTCGCGTTAGCGTGATCCTCTGCAAGCCTATCGATCGATTGTTCGAGCGCGACGAGACCACAAGCAGCCAAGAGGCCCGCCTGTCGCATATTCCCACCTAGCATTCTGCGAAATCCTCGTGCGCGCCTGATGAAGTCCGCGCTACCGGTCAATACAGATCCCACAGGAGCACTCAATCCTTTGGACAAACAGAAAGTGGCCGAATCGGCATGCGCGGCAATTGTCGATGCCGGTACACCTTGTACGAGTGCTGCATTGAAAATCCGGGCACCGTCGAGGTGAGTGGGGACCGAATGGCGCTGGCACAAGCTAAATACCTCACGCATATGTCCAAGCGGCAGCACGCTACCGCCGGCAGCATTGTGAGTTGTCTCCATACAGACGACGGCCGTGCCAAGTTCGTTGGCAGTCATTTCCGGGGACCGCAACGATGAGCGTAGGCTGTCGATGTCCATCGCGCCGCGCTTTCCCGGGAGCGGACGCGGATAAAGCCCAGCGATGATCGAGAGACCACCCAATTCGTAGCGGAAAATATGCGAAGTTGCTTCGCCAATCACTTCACCTCTGGTCCGCGCATGAGCAAGGATGGCAACCTGGTTGCTCATCGTTCCCGAGGGCAGAAATAGGCCGGCCTCCTTGCCGAGTATTTCGGCGCCAACCCTCTCCAACTCCTTTACCGTCGGGTCGTCGCCTCGTCCATCGTCGCCGAGCTCCGCGTGCAACATGCGCTCGAGCATAGCGGGCGTCGGCTTGGTGACCGTGTCACTGCGCAGATCGACAAATGGCACGGCGTTTGACACTCTTGGCATGTAAGGCTCTCCGGAAGCGATGCTTGCCTATGGTCGCATCATAGCCGTTTCTTCTGTTACGAAGCTAAAGCACATTCAACAGCAATGGCCAGCAACGAGCTGCGCAACCTATTGCCAAAACAGGTAAAATAACTCGCTTGGAAATTGAGCTAAGGGGTTCTCCGGACCACTCAAAAGGTAAGTCTCTGAAATGAACATTGTTGATCCGGTACTCTTTCAGTGTAAGTACCATCCACCGGCCGCCGCGATCTGCACGCCGGGATCGGGCCAGAGCCTGGTGAGTTACGCTCGTCTCGAGCGCCTCATTCACAATGCGAGCCGCATGGCCATTGCCGCAGGTCTCCGGCGCGGCAACACAGTCGCGATCTTCATCGAGGACGCGATCCTCAATGCCGCGGTTGTATTGGGGTTAACCCGGATCGGTGTCGTTACGTTAGCGGGCCGTCGCGACCTGCCGAAAGATCTCACCATCGATGCCTTGGTCACCGACAAGATCATGATGCAGCCGCTCATCGCTGCGAGGGTCATTTTGGTCAACGCGAGCTGGACAAGCGGTGATGGTGAACCGCTCCAGGATTCCCGGCTTTACGAAACCAATGAGGACGACGTCTGCCGAATTATCCTGACGTCAGGAACAACCGGCGAGGCCAAGGCGGTCGGGGTGACCCACCGCATGTTGGCGAACAGAATTGCGAGGCATCCGTACTTGATGGGAAACCGATTGTCGCGCTGCGATCGGATCTATTGCGATTTTGGATTGGGTACATCGCTGGGATTTCAATTCCTGATCTATTCTCTCTGGCGGGGCGGCACGATCATCCTGAGCGGTCCGGACCACCAAAGCACGATACAATCGTTCGATCTTTACAAGGTCCAGGGCCTGATAGGATCTCCCGCGTGCCTCGCGGGGTTTACGAAATTCTACGAGCAATACAGCCAATTTCAGCCAAGTTTTGAACTCGCGATCGTTGGCGGCAGTCAATTGTCCCCGTCATTGTCGCGACGCGCGCGAGCCTGTCTCTGTCCGAATATCGTCGCCGCATACGGCGCGACGGAAACGAGCATGGTCGCTAGCGCTCCGGCACATACCATCGAAAATGTGCCCGGAGCTGTGGGATACGTAACTCCGGATATAATGGTCGAAATCGTCGACGAAGCAGATCGCGCGCTTGGACCTGGACAAGAAGGGCTGGTGCGCGTGCGCGGACCATACAGCGTCAGCGGTTACCAGGGCCGGCAGGACCAGTCCGACAATCCATTCAGGACCGGATGGTTCTACCCTGGTGACACGGGTTCGTTGACTACCGAGGGTTTGCTCCTGATCGCGGGTCGCGAGCAAGCGGTGGTGAATGTCGGAGGCGACAAGATAAGACCCGAGACGCTTGAAGCAACGCTCTTGGCCTTTCCGGGCGTCGAGGAAGCTGCGGTGTTGGGCTTAAAGAGTGACCTGGGGATTGACCGGCTTTGTGCGGTCGTGGTGCCCCGCACAAACTATGACGAAAAAGCGCTCGAGACCTATTGCGTTGCAAAATTTCCGAGAGCCTTCGTGCCGGCACGTTTTGTGACCGTCAGCGAGCTTCCGAGAAACGAAATGGGAAAAATCGACCGTCAGAGGCTGGCACACCTGATCCGAGGGAATTGAACTAGGTCACACGCCGCGCAAGTCACAGGGCTACGCCACTTCGGCTCTCACCCCGTCCCAATATTCAAAACCCATATAGCCGCGCAGGATTGTCCGCGAGAATGCGCTCGGTCAATTCAACTGAGCCAACCGCGGCCATGAAATCATCGACCACCGTTTCGTAGCGAAGATTGCGATAAGCTCCGAGCACGTTGCTACCGAACTGCTCATCGTGCGGCGGCGTATGAGGCCAATCGCTGCCCCAAACGCAGCGATCAGGAGCCACAGCTAGAATAGCAGCAAGCCAAGCAGGATCCGGTTTGGTTGCCAGCGGATTTGCACTTACGCGGTAAGGTGCGGACAGTTTGATCCAGACGTGCGGCATCGCGAGCAACTTGAGTAAAACACGGCTTTCCGGCTCGGTAGGACCAAGGCTCCCGTAGACTCCATAGTGATCGATCACCACCGGCACGGGGGAATTCTCGAGCAGCGTTGCATTCTCGGAGAGCATCGGAAGCGGGGCGATGACTTCAACGTGCCAGTTCAGCTCCTGGGCGATGCCGGCGATGTCCGAAAATCGATTTGCCAGCGGCGCCTTTTCGCGCAAGGGACTGTAAAGATTGATGCGCAGGCCACGTACGCCCTGTGCCGCATAGGTCGAAAGCGTGCGCGCAGACGTGACGCGTGGGTTGATGACCGCAACTCCGCGCCCACGGCCGGCCAAGTCGTCGAGACTTTCAAGCAGCAGACTGTTGTCGACGCCATAGAAGCTGGGTTGCACGATCACGAAACGTCTGACCGCGCGGGTGGCCGATACATTTTCAAGCTGTTTCAGTGTGGCAATGTCGGCCAGATAGGTGCGTTCAGCGACCTGCGGATAACGGTCCGGCAGCCCAACAATATGGACATGGCTGTCGCAGCGCATGGCGGTTCACGCCCGCAGCCGCGCCGCAACGGCCTCGCCGGTTTCGCGGGTCCCCAGACGGCCGCCGATGTCGCCGGTCGATTCTTTGGCGCCGATCGCCGCCTCGACGGCCTTTTCGATCGCGGCTGCTGCAGCCTGGAACGCGTTGGCCTTCTTGCGGCGGCCATGCCAAGCAAGCAACATTGCGACCGACAAAATCAGGGACAACGGGTTCGCCACGTTTTTCCCGGCGATATCGGGGGCCGAGCCGTGCGCGGCCTGCGCCATTCCATGATCAGTTCCCGCATTTAGCGAAGCAGCAAGCCCCAGGCTGCCGGCGAGTTCAGCGGTCAGGTCGGAAAGAATGTCGCCATACATATTGGTGGTGACGATGACGTCGAAGCGCTGCGGATTGCGGACAACATGTGCCATCATCGCGTCGACAATGACGTCGTCCACGGCGACGGCCGGAAAGTCCTTTGCCACCTTTTGGCACGACTCGATGAACAGGCCATCGGTGACCTTCAGCACATTGGCCTTGTGAACAATGGTAACGCGCTTGCGCCGGCTCATCGCCAGTTCGAAAGCGGCGCGCGCAATGCGCTCACTGCAGGCGCGTGTTATGCGACGCAGCGAGATTGCGACGTCTTTAGTTACCATCATCTCGCCGTTCCCCGCTTCCATGTTGCGGTCGGCATAGAAACCTTCGGTATTCTCGCGGGCGACGATCAGGTCGAATTCTCCGCAGCGCAGAGGGAAGCCGGCGTAAGTCCTGGCGGGGCGGATATTCGCGAACAGATCAAGACTCTTTCGCAGCATCATCGAAGGGTTGATTTCGCCGCGAGCGGGATCCTTGAATTCGAATGTGGACGTCGGACCGAGAACCACGCCTTCGGCACGACGCGCCTTCTCGACGATGTCGGCGTGAATTGTGCTGCCATGAGTGCGCAGACCAGCATGACCGACCGCAGCCTCTTCGATGTTCAAGCGCAGATCAAAGCGTTCGGAAACCGCACGCAGTACTGCAAGCGTAGCGGCCGTGATTTCGGGGCCGATGCCGTCACCGGGAAGGACGAGAAGATGCATGAGATGAATTCCAGACGTGCGGGGCCTACATCATCCCCTATTCCCTCGCAAAGAAAAGGGCCGCCCTCGGGCGGCCCTTCGATTTTATGCAGTGATCGCTATTCCGCCGCTGGTAGTGCCGCCGGGGCTTCCTCCGGCTTGGCCGCAGCCTTGGCGGCATCCTTCTCGCGTTCCTCGAGTATGAGCGCATCGCGCTTGGTGGCGACTTCGCGCAGGCTGTTCATCATGGCGCCGGTGCCAGCTGGGATCAGGCGGCCGACGATGACGTTCTCCTTGAGTCCGTCGAGCGTATCCGCCTTGCCGTTGACGGCAGCCTCGGTGAGCACGCGCGTCGTCTCCTGGAACGAAGCTGCCGAGATGAACGAACGCGTCTGCAGGCTGGCCTTGGTGATACCGAGCAGAACCGGATGGCCGGTCGCGCCCTTCTTGCCCTCGGCTTGCACGCGAGCATTGATCTCGTCGAGCTCGACCTTGTCGATCTGCTCGCCCTGCAACAGCTCTGTCTCGCCGGCGTCGTCGATCTCGACCTTCTGCAACATCTGGCGAACGATCACCTCGATGTGCTTATCGTTGATGTTGACGCCCTGCAGCCGATAGACCTCCTGAATTTCGTTCACGAGGTAGGCAGCCAGCTCTTCGACGCCCTTGATGGCGAGAATGTCGTGCGGAGCGGGATTGCCCTCGACGATATAGTCGCCCTTTTCGATCACGTCGCCGTCCTGAAGGTGAATGTGCTTGCCCTTCGGGATCAGATACTCCTTCGGCTCCTCGCCCTTGGCCGCCGGCTCGATGGTGATGCGGCGCTTGTTCTTGTAGTCCTTGCCGAACCGCACCGTTCCGCCGATCTCGGCGATGATCGCGGCTTCCTTCGGCTTCCGCGCTTCGAACAGCTCCGCAACCCGCGGCAGACCGCCGGTGATGTCACGTGTCTTGGCGCTTTCGGTCGGGATACGCGCAATGACGTCGCCCGCCTTCACGTGACCGCCCGGATCGATCGAGATGATGGCATCGACCGCGAGTTGATAGCGGGCCTCGCCGCCGCGGGCGAGCTTGAGGATCTTGTTGCCCGACTTGATGACGATGGCCGGACGCAGGTCCTGCTGGTTGCGCGAAGAGCCCGTCCGCCAGTCAATGACGACGCGCTTGGCGATGCCAGTCAACTCGTCAAGCTGTTCTGACATCGACAACCCGTCGACCAGATCCTCGAACTCCACATTGCCCTCGACCTCGGTCAGGATCGGCCGCGTGTAGGGGTCCCACTCGGCGATGCGTTGACCGCGCTTGATCTTCTCCCCGTCCTCGACGCGCAGCCGGGCGCCATACGGGATACGGTGATGCGCGCGCTCGGTGCCGTCTGGGTCGACCACCGCCACCACCATGTTCCGCACCATCGCCACCACCTCGTTGTCCGAGTTTTTGGCGATGTTCTTTCCCTTGAACTTGATCTTGCCGTCGAAGTTCGATTCGATGAACGACTGTTCGGAGATCTGCGCCGCGCCGCCGATGTGGAAGGTCCGCATGGTAAGCTGGGTGCCCGGCTCACCGATGGATTGCGCAGCGATGACACCGACTGCCTCGCCCATGTTGACGGGCGTACCGCGGGCGAGATCGCGCCCGTAGCAGGCGCCACACACACCGTTGGCCGCTTCGCAAGTCAATACCGAGCGGATTTTCAACTCCTGGACGCCGCCAGTGGTGATGACTTCGACTTCAGGCTCGGTCAGCAAGGTTCCGCGCTTCATCAACGTCTTGCTGCTGGTCGGGTCTTTCACATCCTCCGCCGTGGTGCGGCCAAGGATACGGATGGCGAGCGATGCAACCACGGTGCCGGCATCAATGATGGCGCGCACTTTAATGCCGTTCTTCGTGCCGCAATCTTCTTCCGTGATGATGCAATCCTGCGCCACGTCGACCAGACGTCGCGTCAGGTAACCGGAGTTCGCTGTTTTCAAGGCGGTGTCGGCGAGACCCTTTCGGGCGCCGTGCGTCGAGTTGAAATACTCGAGCACCGACAGGCCTTCCTTGAAGTTTGAGATGATCGGGCTCTCGATGATCTCGCCCGACGGTTTCGCCATCAGGCCGCGCATGCCAGCAAGCTGACGCATCTGCGCAGGCGAACCGCGCGCGCCCGAGTGCGCCATCATGTAGATCGAATTGACCTGCTGATCGCGACCTTCGGAATCCTTCTTGGTGGAAGAAATTTCGCGCATCATTTCTTCGGCGATGCGGTCAGTGGACTTTGACCAAGCGTCGACCACCTTGTTGTACTTCTCGCCCTGGGTGATCAGGCCGTCGTTGTACTGCTGCTCGAACTCCTTTGCGAGTTCGCGCGTCGTCTCGACAATCTTCCACTTGGACTCTGGCACCACCATGTCGTCCTTGCCGAACGAGATGCCGGCCTTGAACGCGTGATAGAAGCCGAGCGCCATGATGCGGTCACAGAAAATAACCGTCTCTTTCTGCCCGCAGTGGCGGTACACGGTATCGATCATCGACGAGATCTCGCGCTTGGTCATCAAGCGGTTGACGATGTCGAACGGAACCTTCACGCTCTTCGGCAGTACGTTACCGAGTACGACGCGACCCGGTGTCGTGTCGTACCACTTCTTGAACGACTTGCCGTTCTCGTCCACACCTTCCCAGCGGTATTTAATCTTGGTGTGCAGGTTGATGACTTTCTCATGCAGCGCATGGTCGATTGCAGCCATGTCGCCGAAAGTCTTGCCTTCGCCAGGCATTCCTTCGCTCAGCAGCGAGAGATAGTAGAGGCCAAGCACGATATCCTGCGACGGCACGATAATTGGCTGTCCATTCGCTGGATGCAGGATGTTGTTAGTCGACATCATGAGCACGCGCGCTTCCAGCTGCGCCTCGAGCGACAGCGGAACGTGCACGGCCATCTGGTCGCCGTCGAAGTCGGCATTGAACGCTGCGCAGACCAGCGGATGCAGCTGGATCGCCTTGCCTTCGATCAGCACCGGCTCGAAGGCCTGAATGCCAAGGCGGTGCAAAGTTGGAGCTCGGTTGAGCAGCACCGGATGCTCGCGGATCACCTCGTCAAGGATGTCCCAAACCTCCGGCTTCTCTTTTTCGACAAGCTTCTTTGCCTGCTTGACGGTTGTGGACAGACCTTTGGCGTCGAGCCGCGAGTAGATGAACGGCTTGAACAGTTCGAGCGCCATTTTCTTCGGCAAGCCGCACTGATGTAGCTTGAGTTCGGGCCCGACCACGATCACCGAGCGGCCGGAATAGTCGACGCGCTTGCCGAGCAGGTTCTGCCGGAAACGGCCCTGCTTGCCCTTGAGCATGTCGGCGAGCGACTTCAGTGGACGCTTGTTGGCGCCCGTGATGACGCGGCCGCGGCGACCATTGTCGAACAACGCATCGACCGCTTCCTGCAGCATGCGCTTTTCGTTGCGGATAATAATGTCCGGCGCCCGCAGTTCGATCAGCCGCTTCAAACGGTTGTTGCGGTTGATGACGCGGCGATAGAGATCGTTGAGATCGGACGTGGCGAAGCGTCCGCCGTCGAGCGGCACGAGGGGCCGCAGATCGGGCGGGATCACCGGCACGACCGTCAGGATCATCCATTCCGGCTTGTTGCCCGAAGCGATGAAGGCCTCGATCAGCTTGAGACGCTTTGCAATCTTCTTCTTCTTGATATCGCTGTCGGACTCCGCGAGTTCGGCGCGCAGTTCGGCCTGCATCTTCTCAAGCTCGATGCCCTTGAGCATCTCGCGGATTGCTTCCGCACCAATCGTGGCAGTGAAGCTGTCGGTGCCGTATTCCTCCTGTGCCTTGAGGTATTCGTCCTCAGACAAGAGCTGCCGGTCCTTGAGCGGGGTGAGTCCCGGCTCGAGCACCACGTAGTATTCGAAATAGAGAATCCGCTCGAGATCCTTGAGCGTCATGTCGAGCAAGAGACCAATTCGGCTCGGCAACGACTTCAGGAACCAGATGTGCGCAACGGGGGCAGCAAGCTCGATGTGGCCCATCCGCTCGCGTCGCACGCGCGACAGCGTCACCTCAACGGAGCACTTCTCGCAGATGATGCCCTTGTACTTCATGCGCTTGTACTTGCCGCACAAGCATTCGTAATCCTTGATTGGCCCGAAGATGCGCGCGCAGAACAGCCCATCGCGCTCAGGCTTGAAGGTACGGTAGTTGATCGTCTCCGGCTTTTTGATCTCGCCGTAGGACCAGGACAGAATCTTTTCCGGGCTCGCGATTGAAATCCGGATCTGGTCAAAGACCTGAGCCGGAACCTGCGGGCTGAAAAGATTCATAATCTCTTGATTCATTCGTCTTCTCCTCGACCGGGGAATGCCGATTCCCCACCTGTCGTTGAACGTTCAACCGCGGAGCGGTGCCCTCACCGCTCCGCAACGTGTCACTACTCCGCCGCCTCGGCCGTCTCCGGACCTTGTCGCTGCTGCTTCGAATTGTGCAGATCGACGTTCAGACCGAGCGAACGCATTTCCTTGACCAGCACGTTGAAGCTTTCCGGAATACCGGCCTCGAAAGTATCGTCGCCGCGGACGATCGCTTCATACACTTTGGTGCGGCCGGCCACGTCGTCCGACTTGACCGTCAGCATTTCCTGCAAGGTGTAGGCCGCGCCGTAGGCTTCGAGGGCCCACACTTCCATTTCGCCGAAGCGCTGGCCGCCGAATTGCGCCTTGCCGCCGAGCGGTTGCTGGGTGACCAGCGAGTAAGGACCGATCGAACGGGCGTGGATCTTGTCGTCCACCAGGTGGTGCAGCTTCAGCATGTAGATGTAGCCAACCGTGACCTTACGATCGAACGGTTCGCCGGTGCGTCCGTCGAACACAGTAACCTGGCCGGAATGGTCGAGGCCCGCGAGGTCCAGCATCTTTTCGATGTCGGCCTCTTTCGCGCCGTCGAACACCGGGGTGGCGATCGGAACGCCGTGACGCAGATTGCCGCCAAGCTCGATAAGGCCGTCCTCGTTCAACGACTTGATGGTCTCGTCGTCGCCGTAGACCTTCTTGAGCATGTCCTTGAGCGGCCGCGCGTCGTGCTTGGAATTGTAAGCGTCGACCGCCTGTCCGATCTTGAGTCCGAGGCCTGCGCAGGCCCAGCCAAGATGTGTCTCAAGGATCTGGCCGACGTTCATGCGGCTCGGCACGCCGAGCGGATTGAGCACGATATCGACCTGCGTCCCGTCCTCAAGGAACGGCATGTCCTCGACCGGCACGATCTTGGACACAACGCCCTTGTTGCCGTGACGGCCAGCCATCTTGTCGCCGGGTTGGATCTTGCGCTTCACCGCGACAAAGACCTTGACCATCTTCATCACGCCTGGCGGAAGCTCGTCGCCCCGCTGCAGCTTCTCGACCTTGTCGAGGAAGCGTTGCTCGAGCAGCTTCTTCGACTCGTCGTACTGTTTGCGGATCGCTTCGATCTCCGCCATCAGCTTGTCGTTGGGCGAAGCGAACAGCCACCATTGCGAGCGCGGATACTCGTCCAACACCGCCTTGGTGATCTTGCTGTCCTTCTTGAAGCCCTTCGGACCGGCGATGCCGGTACGGCCTTCAAGCAGTTCGGCAAGTCGGCCGTAAACGTTGCGGTCGAGGATCGCCTGCTCGTCGTCGCGGTCTTTGGCGAGACGCTCGATTTCTTCACGCTCGATCGCGAGCGCACGCTCGTCCTTCTCGACGCCGTGGCGGTTGAAGACGCGCACTTCGACGACCGTACCCTGGACGCCGGGCGGCACACGCAACGACGTATCGCGAACATCCGAAGCCTTTTCACCGAAGATGGCGCGCAGAAGTTTTTCTTCCGGCGTCATCGGGCTTTCGCCCTTCGGCGTGATCTTGCCGACAAGGATGTCACCGGCATGGACCTCGGCGCCGATATAGACGATGCCCGCTTCGTCGAGGTTCTTGAGCGCCTCTTCCGAAACGTTCGGGATATCGCGGGTGATTTCTTCGGGGCCGAGCTTGGTGTCGCGCGCCATCACCTCGAATTCTTCGATGTGAATGGACGTGAACACGTCGTCTTTCACGATCCGCTCGGACAGCAGGATCGAGTCCTCGAAGTTGTAACCATTCCACGGCATGAACGCGACAAGCACGTTGCGGCCAAGCGCGAGTTCGCCGAGATCCGTTGAAGGACCGTCGGCGATGATGTCACCCTTATCGACACGGTCACCGACCTTCACCAGAGGACGCTGGTTGATGCAGGTGTTCTGGTTCGAGCGCTGATATTTCATCAGACGATAGATATCGACGCCTGGCTTGGTCGGATCGGTCTCGTCGGTGGCACGAACGACGATACGGGTGGCATCCACCTGATCGACGATGCCGGTACGACGCGCCGCGATCGATGCGCCTAAGTCACGAGCGACCACACCTTCCATGCCGGTACCGACGAAAGGCGCCTCGGCTCGCACCAGCGGAACCGCCTGACGCTGCATGTTCGAGCCCATCAACGCACGGTTGGCGTCGTCGTTCTCCAGGAACGGAATGAGCGCGGCGGCCACCGACACAAGCTGCTTCGGCGACACGTCCATGAAGTCGACCTTCTCGCGCGGCACCAGATGCACGTCGCCGGCCTGCCGGCAGACGATTAGATCTTCGGTGAAGCGACCGCGGTTATCGATTGCCGCATTGGCCTGCGCGACCGCGTGGCGGGCTTCTTCCATGGCGGAGAGATAGATCACCTCATCGCTGACGCGACCGTCCTTGACCTTGCGATAAGGCGTCTCGACGAAGCCGTACTTGTTCACGCGCGCATAGGTTGCGAGTGAATTGATCAGTCCGATATTCGGACCTTCCGGTGTCTCGATCGGGCAAATCCGGCCGTAATGGGTCGGGTGCACGTCGCGCACCTCGAAGCCCGCCCGCTCGCGCGTAAGACCGCCCGGGCCGAGCGCCGACAGGC
Source organism: uncultured Alphaproteobacteria bacterium (assembly GCA_963751535.1). Classification (GTDB taxonomy): domain Bacteria; phylum Pseudomonadota; class Alphaproteobacteria; order Rhizobiales; family Xanthobacteraceae; genus Pseudolabrys. The sequence goes on along the minus strand of CAVVUW010000003.1, from coordinate 18,485 downwards.
GCCGCTTGTGGGTGATCTCCGACAGCGGGTTGGTCTGATCCATGAATTGCGACAGCTGCGAGGAGCCGAAGAACTCGCGCACCGCGGCCGCCGCCGGCTTGGCGTTGATCAGGTCCTGCGGCATCACAGTGTCGATATCGACCGAGGACATGCGCTCCTTAATCGCACGTTCCATGCGCAGCAGACCGATGCGATACTGATTTTCCATCAGTTCGCCGACCGAGCGCACGCGGCGATTGCCGAGATGGTCGATGTCGTCGATCTCGCCCTTGCCGTCGCGCAAGTCGACGAGCGTGCGGATCACCGCGATGATGTCGTCGCGGCGCAGCACGCGCATCGTGTCGGGCGCGTCGAGGTCGAGACGCATGTTCATCTTCACGCGGCCAACAGCCGAGAGATCGTAGCGCTCGGAATCGAAGAACAGCGAGCGGAACATCGCCTCGGCGGTTTCCACCGTCGGTGGTTCGCCCGGGCCGCATCACCCGGTAGATATCGAACAGCGCGTCCTCGCGCGTCATGTTCTTGTCGACCGAAAGCGTATTGCGGATGTAGGCGCCGACATTCACGTGATCGATGTCAAGCAGCGGCAATTCTTTGTAACCGGCTTCGATCAGTACCTTGAGGTTCTTCTCGGTGATTTCCTCGCCGGCCTCCATGTAGATTTCGCCGGTACGGCCGTTGGCCAGATCCTCGGCGACGTAATGGCCAATCAGCTCGTCATCAGTCATGCGCAGGGCTTTGAGACCCTTCTCTGCGAGCTGACGCGCCTGACGAACGGTGAGCTTCTTACCCGCCTCAACCACGACGCGGCCAGTGTCGGCATCGACGAGGTCGTTGACCGCCTTGTAGCCTTTCAACCGGTTGGCATCGAACGGCACGCGCCAGCCGTCTTTGGCCCGCTTGTACATGATGTGTTTGTAGAAGGTCGCAAGAATCTGCTCGCCGTCGAGGCCAAGCGCATAGAGCAACGACGTCACCGGAATTTTGCGCCGGCGATCGATACGCGCATAGACAATGTCCTTGGCATCGAACTCGATGTCGAGCCACGAACCGCGGTACGGAATAATGCGGGCAGCAAACAGGAGCTTGCCCGACGAATGGGTCTTGCCCTTGTCGTGGTCGAAGAAGACGCCCGGCGAACGGTGCATTTGCGAAACGATAACGCGCTCCGTACCGTTGACGATGAAGGTGCCGTTATTGGTCATGAGCGGAATGTCGCCCATGTAGACATCCTGCTCCTTGATGTCCTTGACCGAACGCGCGCCCGTTTCTTCGTCGATATCGAACACGATCAACCGCAGCGTCACCTTGAGCGGCGCGGCATAGGTCATGCCGCGCTGGCGGCATTCGTCGACGTCGTATTTTGGCGGCTCGAATTCGTACTTCACGAATTCGAGTTGGGACGAATTGGAAAAATCGGAAATCGGAAATACCGATTTGAATACGGCCTGAAGACCCTCGTCGGGTCGGCCGCCCACCGGCTCCTTCACCAGCAGGAATTGGTCGTATGATGCCTTCTGAACCTCGATGAGGTTCGGCATCTCCGCCACTTCCTGAATTGTCCCGAAAAACTTCCTTACGCGCTTGCGACCGGTAAACGTCTGCGCCATCTTTTCTCTCTCGATTCGATTTCGGCGGGCGGCGCGGGCGCCTCTCCGAACAGCCGCATTCCATCGCGACCATCGGGACAGGCGTCGGGGCCGTCCGGTTTTATGCGATTCGGGCGTTGCCCGGATCGCTACTTTTCACCGTGACCGCGGATCGCGGCTACGGCCGTCTCTCCTGTCCGAGACCCCCGGGTTAGCCCCGGGGATTTCGTTTTTCATTCGACCCCCGGGTCTCGCTGCACTCGCCCGGGGATTTCGCTTAAGTAAGCGTTACTTACTTAAGCTCAACCTTCGCGCCGACCTTTTCGAGCGTGGCCTTGATCTTGTTGGCCTCGTCCTTGGCCACGCCTTCCTTGACGGTCTTCGGCGCGCCCTCGACCAGATCCTTGGCTTCCTTCAGCCCGAGCCCGGTAAGCGCACGCACTTCCTTAATCACCTCGATCTTCTTGTCGCCTGCGCTGGCGAGAACGACGGTGAACTCGGTCTTTTCTTCAGCTGCGGCAGCCGCGCCGCCGCCCGCAGGGCCCGCCGCAACCGCAACCGCGGCGGCAGCCGAGACGCCCCACTTCTCTTCAAGCAACTTGGCGAGATCCGCCGCTTCAAGGACGGTCAGGCCAGACAATTCATCGACGATCTTCTGCAGGTCAGCCATTGTTCAATTCCTATCGGTTCGAACCAGAGAATGAGTGTTGAGCCGTCAGGCCGCTGCGCCCTTGGAGGCATAGGCTTGGACCACGCGCGCGACCTTCGCCGCGGGAGCGTTCGTGAGTTGTGCGATCTTGGTCGCCGGAGCCTGGATCAGGCCGACGATCTTGGCACGCAACTCATCCAGTGACGGCAGGGCGGCGAGCGCCTTGACGCCATTGGTGTCCAGAGCCGTCTTCCCCATCGTCCCGCCGAGAATGACGAACTTCTCGTTCGCCTTGGCAAAATCGATGGCGACCTTCGGTGCCGCGACTGGATCGCCAGAGAAGGCGATCACGGTCGGCCCCTTCAGCAGGGGCGCGATGGCGGCAGCGTCGGTGTCCTTGAGTGCGATCTTGGCGAGACGGTTCTTCGCGACCATCACCTGTGCGCCAGCCTGCTTCATCTGCTTTCGCAGAGTCTGCATCTGGGCAACGCTGAGGCCGGAATAGTGAGCCACCACCACGACGTTGGAGGTCTTGAAGACCCCGTTCAGTTCAGTGATGGACTCCGCTTTAGCCGCTCGATCCACTGCAAGCTCTTTCCGGTTTGGCGGTTGGCCCGCGTGATGTGCGGGCGCCGCCGGGTTGCTACCAGCCGTCCCGCTTGAAAGTTCACACGCAGCGAACCGGGGCAGGACGACATCTGAAAAGCCTGCCCCCCGACACGACGTTGCGGTCGCAATCGGGTCTCCGAGGTTCGAACCAAATCGGCGCAACCTCGCGGTCACGCAAACTCGGGTCGCTTCCCCGTCTGTGCTGGCCCCTCGTCGGGATTAAGCGTCAGGTCTTTCGGACCTTCGGCGCCGGCAGTCTTGGACAGGTCGACTGGCCCGTTGCCGGGACAGCCTTGCGCACTCTGAATTCTCAATGGCATCGGGCTTCTTCCCTTCAGAGATCCCACTCGGGCATCTAAAGGAATAAGTTCCGCTCACCATAGGTTTTTAGAGACGCGCAAAGGCGTGCCGACAAATTGGGCCGGCACGCCCGATGCACCTCATTTAGACCTTTAAGCCCGTTTTGCCAAGGGGATTCTTGCGAAATTCCCCTGACCAAGCACCGTCGAATACCGGTCAGTGAGCGGCCCCGGAGCCAAACAGGCTTGGGATTTCCACCTTCACCCCAGGTCCCATGGTCGAGGAAATCGCCACCCTGTTGATGTAGTGGCCCTTGGCCCCTGCGGGCTTCGCTTTCTGGACCGCGTCCGCAAAAGCCTTGATGTTTTCGACCAACTTGTCCTCGGAGAACGAGGCCTTGCCGACCCCGGCCTGAATGATGCCGGCCTTTTCGACGCGGAACTCGACCGAGCCGCCCTTCGCACCCTTTACGGCATTCGTGACGTCCATGGTCACCGTACCAACCTTCGGGTTTGGCATGATGCCGCGGGGGCCAAGCACCTTACCGAGGCGTCCTACCAGCGGCATCAGATCGGGCGTGGAGATGCAGCGGTCGAAGTCGATTTCGCCCTTGCTGACCTTTTCAACGAGGTCCTCCGCACCAACAATGTCGGCGCCGGCGGCCTTCGCTTCATCGGCTTTGGCGCCGCGCGCGAATACACCGACGCGCAACGTGCGCCCCGAGCCATTCGGCAGCGTGACGACGCCGCGCACCATCTGATCGGCATGCGTTGGGTCGACGCCGAGGTTCATCGCAATCTCGATCGTCTCGTCGAACTTCGCCTTCGCGCGCTCTTTCACCAACTTGACGGCCTCGGCGATCGGGTAGGATTTTTCGCGATCAACGCCTTCGCGAATGGCTTTCGTGCGTTTTCCGATTGTCATGGCTGTTACTCCGTCACCGCCAGGCCCATCGAGCGGGCAGAGCCTTCGATCATCTTCATCGCCGCCTCGACGGTGTCGCAGTTCAAATCCTTCATCTTCTGCTCGGCAATCTCGCGAACCTGCTTCTTGCTGACCTGTCCGACCGGCTCACGGCCGGGCGTCTTCGAGCCGCTTTCAAGTTTGGCCGCCTTCTTAAGGAAATAGGACACCGGCGGTGTCCTCATCTCGAAAGTGAAGGAACGATCCTGATACGTGGTGATGATCACCGGGATCGGGATGCCCTTCTCCATCTTCTGGGTCTGCGCGTTGAAGGCCTTGCAGAACTCCATGATGTTAAGGCCACGCTGGCCAAGCGCCGGCCCGATCGGGGGCGACGGATTGGCGGCGCCGGCCGGCACCTGCAATTTGAGGAATCCAGTAACTTTCTTTGCCATCTCTCACTCCGTTAGTGGTGCGGATCTTGACGGTTGGCGACCGCCTCACCTCCCACGTCTGCTGCACTGATGGCCAGCATGAGCCCGGCCACGACGTAAACTAAAGCTTCTCCACCTGTCCAAATTCCAGTTCAACCGGCGTCGCGCGGCCGAAGATCGACACGGCCACTTTCACGCGCGAACGCGCCTCGTCAACTTCCTCAACGACGCCATTGAACGAAGCGAACGGGCCATCGGACACGCGGACCTGTTCACCCACTTCGAACGACACCGCCGGCTTCGGCCGCTCGATGCCTTCCTGCACCTGATGCAGGATGCGGTCGGCCTCTGCGTCTGAAATCGGCATCGGCTTCTTGTCGGTACCGAGAAAGCCGGTGACCTTCGGCGTGTTCTTGATGAGATGGTAGACCTCATCGGTCAGATCCATCTTCACCAGCACATAGCCGGGAAAGAACTTGCGTTCGGTCTCAACCTTGCGACCGCGCCGTGCCTCGGTGACCTTTTCCTTCGGGACCAGCACTTCGCCGATATGTTCGACGAGGCCACGTTGCTTGGCCTGTTCGCGGATCGAGTCGGCGACCTTGTTTTCAAAATTCGAATAGGCGTGGACGATGTACCAGCGCTTGGGCTTGGTCGACGTCGTCGCGGTAGCTGTATCGTTCATCCCTCTTGAACCTTCAGGTTCCGATGCCGAGCACGAAAGTAACGGCGATGCGGATCACTTGATCCGCGACCAGGAAAAAAACCGAAGCGATCGCCACCATGACGAACACCATGGCGGTCGTGATCGCGGTCTCCCGGCGCGACGGCCAGGTCACCTTGCGCGTCTCTTCGCGCACTTCCTGGATAAACTTGAACGGAGATGTCGCCATTCAATGCAGTCTCGATCTCAAGTGTGTTCAACAAGTCCCAATGTAGTCACGGCCGCCACTTTGCGCAGGTCTTGCCGGTCGTCGATTTAACGCCGGACCTGAGCCTGGCAGGAGTGGCAGGACTCGAACCTGCAACCCCCGGTTTTGGAGACCGGTGCTCTAGCCATTGAGCTACACTCCTCCGAAAGCGGATGCGGCGGACCATAGAGGCCCGCCGCGGCGATGTCATGCATTATACATGGGCCGAATGCAAGGCCGGGGGCCTCGGAAACGAAGGATTTTTGGCCGCCCGGGCGGCAATCAACCTTCGTTGTCCCATTAACCCAGACGCTGGACCTACACCCCGCTTGGCTGTCCGGCGTCGTCAGATAGGTTGGAGCGCGTGGCGCCGTGAAGGCGTTTCGCCTGCAGTATTCGCTGCAGATGGTCACGCCCGGCCGCTGCTAACGCAGGTAAGAGCTAAAGGAAGTGAATGACGCATTTTGCGCAATCACTTCCGCTCCTATGCTTATCAGAGCTAGCCCCGTTCGGAAGAAATCATTCGCCCGCCTTGAAAAAGTCTAAGTAATGTGCAAGTATATCTATAATATATTCAGTATAAAACCATTACCGAATTAGTTTTCCCACGTAAAACCATCTGGATATAAAGTATATTTTATTTTAAACAAGGAGTTATTGCCATGTCGACCACCAAAACCCAGACGAGCAAGCCGAAACCTTCACCTTCGTCAGAAAAACTCGAAGGACCACACTTACTTGATCGCGCCGCGCAACTCCAGAAACTGGAGGAAGATAACGCTTTTATCTGTGAGGTTTTGGCACGTTTTCCAGATGTCATGGCTTTTAGTCACGAGATCTTTCGGCAGATTTTGGCCCGCCGGAACGAGCTACCCACAGCAGTGTTGGTTCGTGCATCCCAATCGCTTGAGCAGTGCGTCGAATTGATGATCTCAGCAATGGCTTCGTGGGTGCGACAAGAATACGAAACTTCGCAGAGGTTTCTTCAGCTCTCGCAAGACTACGCGCGGGAAGCGGCAGAAGAAAATGATCCAGACAGCAAGCAGCGGCTTAAGGCGCGCTCAAAGACGATGGCCTTGAAGGCGACCTCATGGAAAAAAAATGCTGATAAATTGAACCAGTGGCTTTTGACGACGCAAGAGAAAAACGTTGTTTCGCCTCCGGCCTCACACCCCCAAAATCAAATAAATGAAGAGGCAGACTAAGCAGGCCAAGGCGCCGTTCGCACCTCGTGTTCGGGACGACCAAACTTTTTTAGGTGACCAATGTATTTGAATTAACTCCCAGGAGAAAAAGATGGACAATAAAAGCGATGGAAATTTTTCAAATTATTCGATCGAGGTATCGGCAAGCAGCAAGCAAACCGCTTCCACGCCTAACGATGTTTCGTCGGCCGGCGTTGAATTTAAAATCAACGACCGATACAACTGGGCTGCTCGCCGAAAATGAGCCAGCCAAGGCGTCTACGACTCCGCCAATTCCAAAGAAAATGGGAAACCGCAACGCGGTTAGACACGGCCTTTATTCTAAATATGTCACCTTGCCGTGGGAATTGGAAGACGATTTCAATTGCCTGCTGCAGGAACTTAGAGATGAATGGAAACCCAACGGATGCAGTGAGGAGCAGGCAGTTTTTAGTTTGGCCCACCTTACGTGGCTCAAGTGGCGGGCAATTGCATCTGTGCAGCTCGACTTTTTCAAGTCGACGGTGTCCTACGAATTAAAGTCCGGCGAATGTTCTTGGGATGAGATGATCCGGCACCAGAATAGGGTGCCCGCGCATGCGCGGGCTGCACTTACAGCGGCTACAACATTGATCGATGATTTGAAGGGCACCCAGGAGAAAATCCGTAGCCTTCCATATTCGACGGATACCTCCGATGGAAAGGAAGTTCAACGACAGCTGATGCACCTTGGCCACGACGTCACTACACTTATCCAACAAGCCAAAAAAGAGCTTATCGATGGCGTTAAGGCGCTCGTGAAAACGGTAGAGGAGTCCGCAGGCCGCTTTGAAGAAGCATATCAAGCTGACAAGATCGAGAAGCAGCTCGATCTGGCCGGCAAGTTTGATGCTAAGATCGAAAAAGCTGTTCGGCTCCTAGTCCAGATCAAAGTGTTTAAGCGTGTTGACGTCGCCGACAACCCCACCCCGCCTCTGCTGCAATCACCTTCGATGGTCCCTGTTGATGGCCCTACCGAACGGTTGTCGGCAGAGCCGATTGAGGCTGAGGCGAAAAACGCGGCCGATGCCAAACCAACAGACCAAGTGGTTCCCCAGAAAGGTGGAAAGCCTAAGGCTGACTAGTCCACACTCAAAAGCACCGGCTATTCCAGCCTGATGCGAAGTTGGCGGTTGGTGATTGCTAGAATGCATCGCTGTGAACTTGGAGAGATCCAATGAAACAATTCTCGCGGCGTTCCGCTCTTTTTTTCAGCGGCAATCATCCCTGCAGCTGCGGCGGCCGGACATACTCAAAGCGCCGGCACAGATGGCGCACTTCTCGCACTCGGTCGGCGGTTCGACTTAATCGCAGCACAATTGGACGACCACAGTCGGGGCACCGATTGGGACACGCTCTGTGAATTCGATGGAGTTTTAACTGAAATTGTCGGTATGCCGGCCACCACAATTGAGGGTCTTTGCGTAAAGGCACGAGTAGGATGCTGGACCATGCTCGGCGATTTTGAATCGGCTGATGAATCCGCCGCTGGCGCGCAAATGGCCTTCTCAATAATGCGCGATTTGATACGGCTACGTTACCCTCATCTCGAGAACCCAGGTGCAGTAAAAAGGCTATTTGAAGAAATCGAGGAAAGCGCAAAAAGCCAAACCGCAGCGCCAACTGGCGGAGCAACGGCTGCAAGATCCGCGGGTGGCACTCAATAGACTTCATGACGGGCGACAACGAGTGCGCTAGCGTTCCGATGCCAGAGGCTAGGCCCGAAAAACGAATTAAGTTGGCACGAAGCCATACTCACGAGAATCTAAATGAGAGTTGCCGCAAAAGGAAAAACAGATGAGACACAATTTTGCATGCGCCATAACATTTGCATTCATATTTTCTGCGCCCGCCGCGGTTGCGCAAAATACCCTGTACACGGATAAATATGGGAATACGACAGGCATCATCGGCAACAAAAGCGTGAACATGTACACGGATCGTTCGGGAAATGCGACCGGGACAGTCGGCAATAAAAACGTGAACGTCTACTCAGATCGTTATGGAAATGCGACCGGCACAATCGGCGATAACAGGGTGACGACGTACTCAGACCGATATGGAAATACGACGGGTTCGATCGGCAATAACAGCGTCAATCTGTATACGGATCGATCCGGCAATACGACAGGCACAATCGGCGGCCGAAATGTCAGATGCTATAGAGATTTATTCGGCAACATGACATGTAACTAGTATCGACCGTCTGGTCGGCGAAAAATGACGCTGCTCCAGGCCGATGCACCAGGCGCAGCCTCTGTAAAAATTCCAGCAGCAAAAAAATAGCTCAAGCGCGCGCCGAAAATTCGCCCAAGGGCGATGTTCACTCCCGCAAGTCGCCGGCGCTGCGGTGGTATATATCGCGTTAACCTCTCGGCAATACCGTTGAATGGCCTGATTTGCTGCGGCGCACACCACCCGGGAGGGGGCCATGAAGTCACGAATCTGGGTACCGAGTATCGCCACTCTAATCGCATTGACGTCCGCACCGGTGATGGCGGCGGACATGCGATTGCCGGCACCGCCTGTACCACCGCCGCTCGCCTATCCCTGGACCGGCTTCTACCTCGGCGCCCACATGGGGAGCGCCTGGACCAGCAACGAGTGGACAACAATCGGCGTTCCGGGAACGGATGCCTCCATCGCCGCGGCTGGTTTCATTGGAGGCGGTCAGATCGGTTGGAACTACCAGTTCGCCAACTGGGTCGTCGGTATTGAAGGTGACTTCACCGGATCGACCATGAACAAGTCTGTGGATGGCTGCTTCCTCGATCCGACACAGACCTGCACGATGAAGAACAAATGGACGGCGTTGGTTACCGGGCGCTTCGGCTACGCGTTCGACCGTAGCTTGTTCTACGTGAAGGGCGGCGCAGCCTGGGGCCAGTTCAACTACGAAAACCCCGATCCTATTGGCTCAGGCGAAACTTTCACAGGAAGCCAGACGCGTGCGGGTTGGACGATCGGCGGTGGCTGGGAATACGCCTTCACCCCGAACTGGAGCGCCAAGATCGAATACAACTTCTTGGACTTCGGCAATGAGACCGTGACCTTGGCAGGTCCAACAACTTCCTTCACCGAAACAATAAAGAACGACATCCACCAAGTTAAGCTTGGCGTGAACTATCGCTTCGGTGGTCTGTACTGACGCCGTCTTTTGTAAAAAACCCAGCTGGGAGTCGTCCTTGATCTCTGATTTTTGGTGTAAAGCAGAGACAGGCGCCAAAGCCGTTGAGAGTCTTGGAGCGGGTGACATCATCATATGGTGTTGAACGACTTCGGACCGCTCGGCCGCGCTTGTATCGAGACCGACGAAACCGAAGCTGATGAAACTACCACCGTCGAAAATATTCTCAGTGGAGCGCATTCGCATCCCGAACGGCGCCAAGTCCGCTAACGACCGAAGACGAACGGTCGCACAACTAGGGCCCCTAGTCCTTAGTTCTAAGATTGAGCCCAATGCAGATGGCTCTGAGCGGCTCGCGATGGCTACAAGCTTCTTCTGACCATCCGTTGGAGGCAAAGTGCTTCGTGGATAGTCCTAGTTGGAGGTCAGACGCTCCTTTCTGAAACGCAAGTACGTCTACTTGTTCGTATGAAATCCACTCAAGCTGTGCGCTGCGGCGATCTTTGACCCGGCTACCGACGTTCCAGGAGATCAGCTTCGTCAAGGTCATGCGTCCGAAAATACAGCGCGCATTTGAGGCTCTGGCTCATCGCATCAGAAAATTGTTCTTTCCGTAGGATCTAAGTCAACGGTGCCAGAGAATGTCCGCTTTTGCGGGAGACGTTACAAATTCGAGGCCGGAAGCTTTGACCCAAAGCGGACACTGGCTATCACACGTTCGCGAGGGATCCGTTATTCGTTTGAGCAACACTATCAACGAGCAGTCCTTTACGAGTCAGTCGCGGGCACGCCTCCCCAAGACGAAATTCATGCCTACATGCTTCCTACTGGATTTGCATCGATACAATTGACCATTACAAAAAAACGCAACAACATTGTCAACGAAGAGGTTTAGATGTTCTCGGATTTGACAAAACGTTCGCTCTGCTCAGACGCATACAGTAGTCGTCCATTCACGTTTCTAGACATAGCCCCCCAAACTTTTCTCGCAAATATTGCAGCGATCAATCTTATTGAGAACGGCGATCGAGCGGCACGCGAAAACTGGCAAAACCGGCAACTGACAAACCTCCTCAGACACGCGCATGCTGGATCGAAATTTTGGCGGCAGCGGATGCCTTCCCGCATGATCAGTCACGGCATCATGAAGTATTTGCCGATTCAGACCCGTGAGGATATCGCAACTCAAGCGAAGCTCGAAGGCTCTCTGATGGCGAGCGATAAAAATGCGCCTATTTCAAGTTATTCATCGACGGGATCGACTGGCACGCCAGTCAAGGTGTACGTCAGTGTCGAGAATGGCTATTACAATATAGTCCGCAGCCTGGCTCAATATTTCATAAACGACTTAAGTCTCGAGGAAAATCAAACGCGTATCGGCCCAGCAACAAGTTTGGGCCAGCTGGAGAAAAATGCACTGGACGTAACGGTGTCCGATTCGTGGGGGGAGCCCGTAAGTGGCTTCTTCCGTACTGGATCGAGAAAAGAAATAGTGCACAAGTACGACGACGCCGCCCTAGTCAAAGAACTATTGAAAGGCCGGGTCGGATATCTTATTTGCCCAAATCGGTATGTCGATGTTTTAATGAGTAATGGTGGTACTGACCTTATAAAGAGACTTGGTGTCAAATTATGGATTCACCGTTCTGATTACCGCGATCCGGAAATCGTGAGGGCGTTAGAGGGCATCGGGGTGCCATCTCTATCGAACTATTCTGCGGGAGAACTCGGACCAATTGCCCATGAATGTTCGCAATATCAGGGATGTTTTCACGTAACTCATACGAATGTAATTGTAGAGTGCGATAGCGAACTAACGGCGTCGTTCAATGGCGCAGTTTTGGGAAGATTACTGGTTACTCATCTGCATTCTTATGCAACGCCGCTCATTCGCTATGATATTGGCGATTTTGCTCAATTAGACCCGCAATGCCGGTGCGGTCACGACGGACCAACTATTTCCAATATTTATGGAAGAGGAAAACATTTTCTCCGCCGACCCGACGGCAAGCTGGTGCCATTCTACCTCTCGACACGTGCGCTGCAGGAGGCGGTTTCTTTCAAAGACTGTCGCGTCAGACAAACCGCCATTGATTTAATAACAATAGAAATAGGTGGCAGAGAAAATATTACGGCCGACGAAGAAACAAAGCTCAGAAAGCTAGTCACTAAAGTCACCGATCCAGCATTCAATATCACGATAGTGCCGGTCCAAGAAATCGATTGGTCGGGAAATCCAAAACGCCTCTTTTTTTCGAGCTCAATGGTATAAGAAAATTTTTCAGAATGACTTTAAAGCGGACGACATGCTGTATTTAACGCCCGATGCCTCCGCATGATTGCCGGAATAAAAAATGAGACTTTCATTATTTTTCAAATCTCTGATGGGCGCGTGTTATCCATCTTCACGCCTGTTTAGAAAATGGGCCCTTAGTTGTTCTGCAAGTGCAGTGTTTGGTCTCGTCCAGTGCCATGCGCCGTTGTCGCCAATGTAAACATCCGCTTGCGGATTGAAATTGGCAAGAATCTTGAAACGATCTTTATAATTGCGATTTTTTGTATCACCGTGCCAAAGATGATAAATATCGCCAGATATATAGCCGATCTTGCCAGCCACTGTTCGATGAAATGGTCTTCCCCATTTCAAATAGCTCTCAGTCCTTGGTTTGTTAAGTGAATGAAGTTTTATCATAGAATCCATCGTTCCAAAAATGCTGTTTGCCATATACAAATCTCCGGCACCGATAATTGCCAGATCATAGAACCCGTGTTCAGCAAAAATTTCTTTTCTAGCAGCCCATCCGAGTCCAGGATTATAAGTAAGATCACCTTGCGTCGAAACTGCCAGTTTATCGAGCGGCAAGATTTTATCCTTTTTATAAAGAGCTACTAGCCCAGGAACGACCGGGTAAGACTTACAATTATCCAAAAGCTCCCCAGTGTCTTCTTTACTCATATAAATGGCTTTCGAGAATATCTGAATTATGTTGTACCGTTCGTTCAACTGCCTTTCCGCTTCTTCAACCCAATCGTTTCGATTGAACAAAATATCACAATCGAGCCATGCAATATTTTTGACATTGCTCGGAACTGATTTAATCGCAATATTCAGAAGCCGTTCTTTTTGCCACAGAACTGCTCCCCCAGATAGTTGAATTAAAACATCAGCGTCATTCTTTGTAAGCTCAAATTGCCCGTCAAATGAGAGCTCTACTGTTACAAGTGAACTATGGAGGTTGCTTCGGAAAATTCGATAGTTTGATAAACGTCGCTTGTATCGAATTGGATTAAAATAAGTCGTCAGTGCCCACATCATTAGCCCTCGGTGTTAGTGACAAAGATAGGGGCGCTAGGTTTCCGCTGTTTTAACCGTCTTCCTTTCGACTTCTGAAATATTCCCTCACATTTTGTGCCAGTTCCGATTGCGGATCGCTCCATAGCCAGGCTCCACTTGGTGCTTGCTGAATGTCACGGTACGGATCGAATCCAGCCATTAGCTCATGCCGACCCATATAGTTCCGATTGGACAGATCCCCGTGCCACAAATGGTAGATCGTTCCCGGAATATAGCCAAGATTTCCCCCAAACGTTTTCTGAACGCGTCGCGCCCATTCGAGATAATGTCGTCGCTGCATTTCATTGTGCTTGAGCCGCTCCATAGCAAGTTCTAATTCACCGTAAATCGCGCAAAGAAAAAGTATATCGTTTCCATCCAAAACCCCGTGGTCATACAATTTGCTTTCACAAATAATCGATTTCTTCGCTGCAAACGCAAAACCGTTCGCCGGCCAAATTACCTTAGGCGCGTCTGCAGACACCGGTCTCACGAGACATACATCCTTGAAGTCACCATGAAGCAGCCGACTTCCTGCACTTGAACGTACCAATTCCGGAATCGAATTAAATTCCAACTTATCTGAACTGGGTCTGTCTAAATACCGCACCTCTGAAAACAGTTGTATTATACTGTCCGACTTCAAGGCCTTTAATCCTGCCTGCAGCCAGTTTCTTGACGCAAATACAACGTCACAATCGATCCAAGCGACATTCTCGATATCACCGGGCACCGCCTCCAGCGCAATATTTAACAGTCGCTCCTTTTGCCACATGACGTCGCCACCTGACAGTTGAATCAGATGATCAGCATCAGCGGATGTCAGCTCGAACTGCCCGTCAAATGACAACTCGACCGTCAACAAAGGCGCATTGAGGCGTGACCTAAACGTTCTGTAATTTGTGAGACGCCGGCGCGACTTCATCGGATTGAAATAGGAAGTGACAACCAGCATCGATGATGTATTCCAGCGGTCTCTCTGAAATCCGATCAGGCGTTTGATCGGGCGGCTGTGTTCTTAAGTTTATGATGTGGGCTAACGAACCAAGAACTATCAATCTTAGCCAGCATGATTGTTCAGGCTGTGGGCAATGGCGTGGTGTAGGTGTGCGATCATTTTATCCCCTCGATGTAAAGGCTCTCTGTTCGCCGCGCTTCTCTGTCAAGTGGCGAATGTTGGCGACAAGCACATAAGAAATTTCACGCCGTCAGACGATGCGGTGATCTTGCAGCAAGCGGTCAGTGGCATCGGCCTCAAGACACTAACAACGATGCTGCAGACCAGCCGAGAGATGGTCCTCGACAACCAAGACCCTTGCAATGAAAAGGCCATCGTCGCAATCATCCTCTTACTCGCGTTTTTATCGACCCTATTTGGGCCGCAGAATTTTATATTGTGCGTGATCGCACGACACAGAAATGCACCATCGTCGATAAGCCCCCGGTCATGAATATTGACGATAACATTGGCTACCGAGCATCTACAAAACCCGGGTAGAGGCTAAGTCCGCAATGAGGGCCATCGGTTCGCTCCAGCAATAAGCGTCACTCCTGATTGAGCTGGCAAACCCGCCGCGCCCGTCACGGCGTCGACAACGACCGATATGACCGCTCCGTTAGCGTTATCATCAACATCAATGGCGACGTGTTCAACTCGATCGAATCCTACGAACCGGAATTCCGCTACGGAAACCTAGTCAGCTCGGCGGATGCTTTGCGGCTCGGCGCGACATAGATCTTTTCTTCCTGCTGTCATTCGCGGACGCAGGCTAAGCCAAGCCGCGGAAGTGGTGTGAACTAGCCGGACATTCCACGGTATTGTAGTATGGATGTTGAGACATTTTTGACACAGGGAGGACGGTAATTTGTGCAAAGCATGAGTTTTTTAAGTACTTAAGTGGTGGACACGCTAAAAACACTTCATGGGTCGCCGACCGTACGCCCATCTGGCACCAGAATTCGTAGGGGAATTGCATGCGAAAACTCTCTTTGATGCTACTTGCCTCCACAACGATTGGTCTGGCTGCAGGTCCGGCATCGGCAGCTGATCTGCCCAGAAAAGCTCCAGCTTACGTACCGCCGGCACCGCCTCCAATTACTTGGACCGGATGTTACATCGGCGCCAACATCGGCGGGATATTTGGCAACGCCAAGGCGGATTTGGGTTTTGGAGAAGTCTCTACAAACAATTCGGGATTTGCTGGTGGCGGTCAGATTGGCTGCGATTATCAATTCGCCGGCGGATGGGTAGTCGGGTTCCGTAATATGTTTGATGGGACAAGCCTGAAAAGGGACCGAACAGTCGCCCTCCCCGATACGGAGGGGCCAAACTTTGGCACGGTTAGCTTCAAGACTAATTGGTTCGACACCCTGACGGGCCGCATCGGCTATGCGTTTACACCTGGCTGGTTGATCTACGGTCAGGGCGGCGTCGCCTGGGCTAATACCAGTGCAGATATCACCATTAATGGTTTTGGCGTTGGCAGTGCTAGCAAGACCAGAACAGGCTGGACTGCCGGTGGTGGCGTCGAATGGATGTTCACGCGGGGTTGGTCGGCATTTCTGGAAGCCAACTTCATGGACTTCGGCTCGCAAAATCATGTTATATTCGAGCCTTCTCTCTGTTCGTCTGGTTGTGCCTTCAATACCCAAGCGACCGCGACTACTGTGCTGGTCGGTTTGAACTACAAATTCGGGTGGGGCAAGGCGCCTTATTAAGACAAACGCAGTTTGGGGCCAGCAACTCGCTGACGATTGGCCTCAAGGAGCGGTTGGTTCTCCCAAGTTTCTGGCCCGCTGTCAGAGGGACCGTAGGGGCAAACCCCCAGCGGTCCCTCTTTGCATTGCTGCATCCGGTACTCGAGGTCGCCGCTATGTTTGAAGGCGTCACAGATACCGCTCCTTTCCGCTACAAAATAGGGAGGATATCACGCCTTAAATCGGACCCCTGTGACCGACTGAACCCTGGCCGATGTCCGCTATTGGCATTTAGCGGACATCCGAACGCGGCCGGGTAATGTCCGCTTTCGGGTGTAAAGCGGACATCATTCAGGGAAGAGCGGACATCAAGAAATGTCCGCTAATGACCCGAAGCGGACATTTGGTCGGAGAATCAAAAACGCCTCTTTTTTTTGAGCGCGGTAGCTTAGCGTTGATTTATGACCTTTCGTGTTTCACCATGGGCAACCTGTTCTGTGCCCGTTGCTCGTACCGCTGCCGGTTTCGTCGGTCCATCCGATCGTAGTGTCCTGACCGTTAAAGTCATGTGTCGCACCTGCCATCAAAACGAGGTGCCGTCTGTAAGTGTGGTTGTGCCATTTTATGGATCCGATGTCTCCGGGTTGACGCGATGCGTCGAAAGCCTGCTTAACCAGGATTATCCAAAAGATCGCGTTACTATTGCTGTTGTAGACAACAATGATCCGAAAAGACTGGCCCACTCCATGTTCGGGCCGCGTTGCAATATCTTTCACGAGTTTTTGCAGGGATCATACGCTGCGAGAAATCGAGGCGTTCGAGAAAATCTTGTGGCGACGTCATTGCATTTACCGATTCGGATTGTGTTCCACGACATTCGTGGATATCTGCAGGCGTGAGATCCCTCCGGGCGGCAACAGGGCCAGTCATTGTCGGTGGATCAATCGTGTTTGATTTTGGGAGTAATCATCTTCCGAACAGTTGCAAGCTGCTCAATTCAATCGTTCATCTTCGGCAAGCGGAGTATATTTTTTCGTATGGCTTCGCAGCGACAGCGAACCTTTTTGTTATGCGAGAGCTGATTGAGATTTATGGAGCATTCGACGCTCGATTTCTGAGCGGCGGCGACCGGGAGTTCGGTCAAAGACTTTGTGCCGCAGGCGTTGGAATCACTTTGGCCGAAGACGCGGTAGTTTTGCACCCGGCACGAGGGCGAATTGTCGATCTGTTGCAGAAAAATCGGCGGGGCGCTGGCGGTGACAAGGTGTCCTTGAGTCTCGGCAGAGCATTTCGTCCGCTAGACCTATTCAAGACCCAGTTCAGGAGCTTTCTCCATCGTCAGCATCTGATTTCAGTTCAAGCTAAGACACTTGGGCTCACGCCTTATCGGCTGATCAAGCTTCGTGCGCTGCTCACGCTGTGCTATCTTAGTCGACTTGTGGAAAGTAGCCGACTTGTTCTTGGCGGAAAACCGCACCGAGTTCTAACGCTTGCACCCTGTCGAACGTCGGCCCGCACGTTGCGCCAGAAGCCGTGGATTAAAAATTACAAAGCGATATGACGGCCAGTTCCGGAGTTGGTAACGTCTTGCTCGGTAGAGCGGTCGTGGGGAGGCAGCAGGTTTTTATGTTTTCTCGCAATTTACTGATCCTACAAAGCACGTGGGTGCAGGACCCATCGGATTGGATAGCGATCCAACAACGGATAGAGCGCAATGCGCCCGACATCGAGGTGCGTATAGCCGACAACGGACATCGCAATTCCGTGACAGCGCGCTGGCAGGTGCGCCGCCCCTCATTGCTTTCTCACCATTCCGATTGTTTGATTTTGTTCCTCGTGGAGGCGCTGTATTTTGTGGTCATTTTTCGGCAAAGACGAACAACTGCAGCGGCTATCTTCAGTTGGGATCTCAACGCCACGGACAGCAATTTTTTCAACCGGAGTTTGTTTGACCCGAACGAATGGGGCGACTTTGTAATAGTTAAGCCGAACAATTTGAATAGCGGCAAGGGTGTAAGGCTAGTTCGCACCGCCGACGTTTCGGCCCACTGTGACGAGTTGGCCGGTCTGTCGATGATCGTTTTCTCGTCCAACCGTTCATTGATCACTCTGAGGATGGTTATCCAACTGAATTCCGGGTCCTAACTTTGTTCGGGAGTGCCCTTTATTGTGCGCGGAACCGATGGGGCAAATATGCGCCCACCGCTCGCTGACATCGCTGCTGATCCGCTGGGCATAATCGCGTCGAACAACAAAGAAATGGGTGGGCGCATCCTGAATACAATCTGCAACGATGCGGAGATCATTGCCATTTGGCGAGCGTGCTCACGAAGCATTTCCAGAATGTCCAGTACTTGGCGTCGATATTATTCGCGAAAGCCAAAGTGGGCGGTTGTATGTACTCGTGGGCTACCTCACGGCGCCGTTTGGCATCTGTCATCGCCGCTCTCAAGGAAGATGGACCCGAGTTACGTTTCGCTATCTTTATACGCAATTCAATGCTTTGGACCGCGCTGCAGACAATTGCATTGATAAAGACTCGTTCCGCCGCTCGCTAAACAGAACCAATACTAAGGCGACGCCTATTCAGCTCCCGCGCCATACCCGTGGTAATTTGTCCGCTTTTGCACAAAACATCAGTTTGCGTGGCGTCAACGTCTGCTTTGGAGGTAAAGCGGGCATCTTCCACACATGAACGTCATGTCTGCT
>CAVVUW010000002.1:0-77212 GCA_963751535.1 uncultured Alphaproteobacteria bacterium | reverse complement strand
CACCCAGGTGGCCGTTTCGGCGAGCGCCTGCCGGGCGAGGGCCGCGTCGGCCGACGGCACCGCAAAGCTCGCTCCATCGCCACCGAAGACGAAAGGGAAATCGCGGTTCTTCAACGCATTGGCGACCGAAGCGATCACCGCGGCACCCGCCATGTTCACGGCCTTGTAGCGGTTCTGACGGATGGCTTCGGTCGATTGCTGCACATCGGCGACGCCCACCACCCAGTCGCCGGGCACCGGGGTGAAGCAGGCTTCATCCGCGACGTTGGTGAAGTCGCGAAAGACCGGCAAATATTCATAGAAATCGGTGGATTCGGATGCGTCCATGAAAGCTTTCGCGGCGCGCACTTCTAATCGTGCTGATCAGTCGCGCGCGCCGCGTCGATCATTTCTGCCTTGTCCGTTCGCGCAGCCGCGCCGGGGCTGGGTTGCTCACCACAAAACCTCCGACGGTTTTCGGCGATGTGCCGTGCGATCCACTGAAGTTCACCCGGTAGACGCCGGGATCGGCCGGCGCCGCTATGGTCGATCGGAGGTAGGTGATTTGCGGGCCGCGATAGACAACCGGTTGTTCCTGGTAGCGCACGAACCTGCGCGCGTCCGGCCCGACCACACGCGTTATCTGAAGGGAGCCGGAGAGTTCCTGCGTGCGCAGGTCCGGAATCAGCAGAATCTCGATTTCCTCGTAAGGCGCGTAGACGAACTTGTTCAGCGAGATTGTGAGTCCCGGAAGATCCATCAACGTGAGGTCCGGGGTCAGACCCTTGCAGCCCAGAATCAAATATAGAATTTGTTTGAACGGATAGGACTTGAGGATGTCGACATGATCGCCGGGCGTCACCCATTGCGTATAGGGCAGGACCTTCGAGCTCCAGAGAGGAATCGTCGAGTCACCGTCCTGGTCTTGGTGCGCGCTGACAAATGACGTCGGCCCGTCATATTCCAGCCATTCGTCAGTCGTGTGGCTCGAACCCGATATCAGATCGTAGGCGACGGTTGTCGGCTTGTTGGCGAAACTCAACTTGGTCTGCACGTCTTTGGCTTTGCCGAGATTCGTCAGATCGAGGTCGTAATCGTTTGCCACCGACGCGGTGTAGAAATCCTTCGCCTGGGGTGTTCCGCTCTGCGAATCAAACAGCACGTCTTTTCCCTCGAACGGCAGACACTGATAGCAGGATGGATAGCGTGGGTCCTTGCTCAGCGCTTTCATGTCGGACGCGGAAATGCCGAGCCAGCTTGAGAGACCGAGTGTGTACTTCAGGATCACCGGCACGCCGTAGTGGGGACCGCAGATGCCGACATATCTTTTGATATTTCCGAACCAGCTTTTGCTCGAATAGTCCCCGCTCTCGAGAATGATCCTGGCGAGCAGGTTTCCCATCGAGTGGCCTACCAGTGTGATCTCGTCGCTGCTGCTCTTGACGCAGGATTTTATTTTTTTTGCCAGATCTGCTGCCGTGACCAAGACGTCTTTGCGCCAGTCGTAGGGAAAATTGACGAATTGCGAGCCGCAACTTTTGGCGATCTTGGCGAGGTCGTCCTGCAGCGGCCCGTAAACGCCGTAGCAAGGAAACACCTTCGGGATTCCGTCGAGGATCGTTCCAACTTTGATATTCGAACTGAGCAATTGTGGCGTACGATTATAACCGGCGACCAATTCGGGAATGGTGGGTGGCCAGATTTCCTGGTTCTGTAGCGTCAGCCGTGAGCCGCCTCCGCCAGGCACGAGAATGATTGTGTCCATTCAGTCCCCCTCTGACTTTGGCATCAAAGACTTCGGCATTAAAAATTTGCGGCGTCAGACGTACGTCGCATTTCTGAACTACAACAAACGCACGATAGCACCGATGGCGGTTCTTGCCATAAAGAAGGCGTGCCCCCGTGCTTCAATGATCTGGTGAAATGACAGCGACGATGGCAAACGCTCGTGAGTGCGATGTGCTTGTTGTCGGCGGTGGTCCCGCCGGCTCGACCATTGCCGCGTTGCTCGCGCAGAAAAACAAACACGTCGTCATCCTGGAAAAGGAGCATTTTCCGCGCTTTCACATCGGTGAATCGCTGCTCCCGCTGAATTTGCCGCTGTTTGACCGGCTCGGAATTGGCGATGCGGTTCATCGCATCGGCGTCTATAAGCCTGGCGCCGAGCTTGTTTCCGACGCGCACAACGCGGCGACGACGTTTCGATTTGCCGATAATCCGTATCTGAGTGTCGGCTACAGCTATCAGGTCAGACGTTCGGATTTCGACAAATTGTTGCTCGACAACAGTCGGCGCCTCGGCGCGGAGGTACTGGAGGGTGCTCGCGTAACCAACGTCGCGCTTGATGATCGGGGTCCGAGCGTCACGGCGTTGAACGATGACGGAACGGCGACAGAGTGGTCGGCCCGGTTTCTCGTCGACGCGACCGGTCGCGACACGCTGCTCACAAGCAAGCTGGGGCTGAAGCGCGTCAACAAGCACAACAACACCGCGGCGGTATTCGGACATTTCCGCAACGTTCCCCGCCGTTCCGGCGACAAGGAAGGAATGATCACCGTCTATCTGTTCGAGCACGGCTGGTTCTGGATGATCCCATTGCCCGACGACGTGATGAGTGTCGGCGTGGTGGGTACGCAGACATTTTTCAAGGAAAGAAAAGCCAACCTCGAAACGCTGTTCGCGAGCGCCGTTGCCGAAACTCCCAGCCTTGCGGCTCACATGAAGAATGCCGAACGGATCGGTCCGCTGACGGCGTGCGCCGATTACTCATATGAGTCCCAGTCTTATGTCGGGAAAAACCATATCCTCGTCGGCGACGCCGCAGCGTTTATCGATCCGCTGTTTTCGAGCGGCGTCATGATGGCGATGAGCAGCGCGGCCTTCGGCGCAACCGTGGTGGAGGACCTGCTTGATGGACGCGGGTCGCGCGAACGGCTTGTGCGCGATTATGAGCGCAAGATCCAGCACAGCCTCAATTCGCTGTCCTGGCTGATCTACCGGATCAACTCCCCGCTGATGCGCGATATTTTCATGTCGTCGTTCGACCTGTTCAACACGCGCCACGAACTGATCACGATATTGGCAGGCGATTTCTACGAGACGCGTTCCTGGCTGTCGCCGTTGCGGCGCCTGCAGCTCGCCTATGGCTGCCTGTTTGTCCTGTCGAAGTTCGGATTCCGCCTCGGCCACGCCAATATTGCACTCAACGGCTGACCCCGACCAGCGACGAAGGGTCTCGTTCGCGTCTCCGGCTATTCCGGTGGCATGGAAGTTGCTATCGTTTACTCTAGAAAACAGAAACAACGCGGGGGCGACGCATGCAATTTCACAAACCAGTGGCTGTGGCGACAACTGTGGCGGCGATCTGCGCAGGCGGAGCTGCATTGGGGCAGCAACCGCCGCCGATCTCGGCGCAGTCGGCCGCGCAGAAGCTGATGGCCGTGCCGGGCTCGAAATATCCCGGGCGCATGCACGTTCTCCCGGCGACGATGGAAACGACGCAGTGGGGCTGGTTCGACAACGCGGAATTGCCGCGCCTGATCATCGATTCCGGCGACACGGTTGCGATCGAGTCGATGTCGCATTCGCACGGCCAGCTTTACCCGGGCCGCACCATCGAGGAACTGAAGAAATTGCGCACGGATTGGCCGGCGCGCGGACCGATGACGCTGACTGGCCCGATCTTCGTCAACGGTGCGGAGCCCGGCGACACGCTGCAGATCAAGATTCAGAAGATCGTTTCGCGGCCGTGGGGCGCGAATTTCAACGTCCCCGGGCTGTTCGGACAATTTCCGAGCCGCTTTCCCGACGGACAGGTGAAATACTTCTATCTCGACAATGAAAAGAAGACTGCCGAGTTTGCGCCCGGCATCGAAATTCCCTTGCGGCCTTTCCCGGGCACGCTGGGTGTCGCGCGCAAGGAACCGGGCCGCTACAACGCGGTGCCGCCGGGACCTTTCGCCGGAAATCTGGATAACCGCGATCTTGTCGAAGGAACGACGCTGCACGTTCCGGTCTTCGTCCGTGGCGCGTTGGTGTGGCAGGGCGATTCCCACGCGGCCCAGGGCAACGGCGAGGTCAACCTCACCGGGCTTGAGACCGCGTTTCAGGAAATCACACTTACGGTAACCGTCGACAAGGCGACGAAGCTCGAGTGGCCGCGCATCGAGACGCCGACCGAGTGGATCACGATGGGCTTCGACGAGGATCTCACCAAGGCGCTTGCCAACGCAAAAGCGGAAACCGCGAAATTCCTCGTGGAGCAGCGCAAGGTTTCGCCGGAGCAGGCGGCCTCGATGGTCTCGAAGACCTCGGATTGTCGCGTGACCCAGGTCGTGGACATCAAGAAAGGTGTCCACTGCATGACATCGAAAGATCCCGCCAAGTCGCTCGCCGAAGCGCGACCGACGGCGGAAAGTCCGCAATATCTGGTGACCTACGCGGCCGACGCCAACATGAACAAGGCGATGGACGACGCCTCGTGGGCGATGATCGAACTGCTGCAGAAGGACAGAGGGTTGTCGCGGCTCGATGCCTATTCGCTCGCGAGCATGACGATGGATTGTCGGGTTGGCGAAATGGATGCTGCCGAGAAGGGCGTGCATTGTCTTGTCGCCAAGAACATGTGGAAGAAATGATCAGCTGAAATTCGAGCATAAGGGGAAGGGGAGTCTCATGTCGTACGTAACATTTGCGTCTCGTATCGTTACCGGAGCATGCGGGGCGTTGATTATCGGCACCGCGGCAGTCGCGCAAACGCCGGCGCCCGCTCCGGCGCCGCCCGCGCAATCGCCTCTGGGCATACCGCTGACTTCGACGATCACCACGCCCGGCTATCCCGCTGCCGGGCCCGCCGATCCGAAGCTGCGCGTGCTTGAGACGCCAAGCGGCAAGAAGGTGCATGTGTTGCCGGCGACGCTCGAAACCACGCAGTGGGGCTGGTTCGACAATTCGCAGCCGCCGGTGCTGCGCGTCCATTCCGGCGACACCATCATCCTCGAAACGATGATGCACAGCCACAATCAGGTCGTGCCGGGCGTGACCATCGAGCAGATCAAGAAACTGCGCACCGATTTCCCCGGGCGCGGGCCGCACACTTTGACCGGACCGATCTATATCGAGGAAGCGCAGCCGGGTGACGTGCTGAAGGTCAGGCTCAACCGGATCATTCCGCGCGCGTACGCGACGAACTTCAACGTGCCGGGCATGTTCGGCCAGTTCCCGAACGTTTTCAAAGACGGCCAGGTCAAGTATCTGTTTCTCGATCTCGACAGCATGAAGACTGAGTTCCTGCCTGGCATTGTTCTGCCAATTCGGCCGTTCCCGGGCACTCTCGCCGTCGCACGCAAGGACCCCGGCCGCTACTCAAGCGTGCCGCCGGGTGAGTACGCGGGCAACATGGATATCCGCGATTTCGTAACGGGCTCGACGCTCTATGTTCCCGTGCACGTGCCGGGCGCGCTGTTGTGGACGGGTGACTCACATGCCGGTCAGGGCAACGGCGAGGTCAACCTCACCGCTATTGAGACCGCCTACAAGGAGTTCAACATCACGGTCGAGGTAGTGAAGGGCAAGCCACTCGATTTCCCGCGGATCGAAACGGCAAGATCCTGGATCACCATGGGGTTCGACCAGGACCTGAACAAGGCGTGGGCGCAGGCCAAGGCGCAGACGATCAAGTTCCTCTCCGAGCAGCGTGGTGTTTCCGCCGAGCAGGCGGAAAAGCTGATGGCGAACGTTTCTGATTGTCGCGTTTCGCAGGTGGTGAACATCAAGAAGGGCATCCACTGCCTCAACCCGAAGAACAAGAGCGACAAGGAAGACATGGAGCGTCCGGCCAAGGAGACATCGAAATATCTTGTGTCGAACGCCAAGGATGCTGACCTGAACAAGGCGATGAATGATGCCTCGATGGGCATGATCGATCTGTTGTCGAAGGATAAAAAGCTGACCCGTCTCGATGCCTACGGGCTCGCCAGCGTGGCGATGGATTGTCGGGTCGGTGCGATCTCCGACACCGAGAAGAACGTCCATTGCATAATGCCCAAGAGCATCTGGGTCGGCGGCAGTCGCTAGCTACAGACAGGGGAGGGGCCGCCGCCAAGCGGCCCTTTCTTCTTCAGACCATGTTGTTGCGTTCCGCTCTCATCGTCGCGTTGCTTGCCGCTGCGTCGTCGGCATTCGCGCAAGAACGTGTTCAAGAACGTTTACAGGTGGTGACGACGACGACCGATCTGCGCAGCCTCGCCGAGGCTGTCGGCGGGGATCGCATCGCCGCCATCAGCCTTGTGCCACCGGGCCTGGACGCCGAGGAATATCAGCCAAAGCCGCAAGACGCGCTACGCCTCAAGCAGGCGCGGCTGCTCGTGCGCGTCGGTCTCGATTATGACCTGTGGGTTGATCGCCTGCTGGCGCAGGTCGGCCGGCCGGAGATCAGCCGCGGCGGGGCGGCCTATGTGGATACGTCACTCGCAATAGCCGTACTGGAGTTGCGGGGGATGAGCGTCGGTCCCGGCGATGGCCATGCCCATGGCAGCGGCAATCCGCACTATTGGCTCGATCCGAAGAACGCCGAGACGATCACCGCAAATATTCTTGAGGCTTTGGCGCGGATCGATCCGGCAAACGCCGCGACCTATGAGGCGAACCGGCAGGCATTTCTCGCGCGTCTGAATGCGAAACTTACGGAATGGGAAAGCAAGTTGAGCCCGCTGAGGTCGATGCCGATGGTCGCCTATCACAACAGCTGGCCCTATTTTGCGCGCCGCTTCCGCCTGGATTTTATCGGCTTCATCGAGACCAAGCCGGGCGTGCCGCCCAGTCCCTCGCACCTGGCCGGGATCGTGCGCGACATGCGCGCGCGGGGTGCGCGCATCGTCATACGTGAACCGAACGAGCCCGAGCGCGACGTCGCCTTCGTCGCAAGCAAGGCTGGCGCGCAGGTGGTGACGCTTGCGGCTTCGGTCGGTGCGCTGCCGCGGGCCGACGATTACATTTCGCTGTTCGACGCGAATGTCGAAGCGCTCACAGCAGCGGCGGCAATGCGATGATCGATGCGCTGCAGTTTCTCTGGCCGCCTTTTCTGGTGGCGGTGTGCCTGGTCGGCATCCACGCCTATTTCGGCATTCAGGTACTGGCCCGCAAAGTGATCTTCGTCGATCTGGCGCTGGCACAAATCGCGGCGCTTGGCGCGACTGTTGCCTTCATGCTCGGCCATCCGGCCCAGAGCATCGCGACCTACGGCTATTCGCTCTCCTTCACGCTGCTCGCCGCTGTGCTGCTGGCGTTCACGCGCAGCTGGGGGACGCGGGTCCCACAGGAGGCGTTGATCGGCGTCATCTACGTCGTGGCCGCGGCGACAGCCATTCTGCTGATCGACCGGGCGCCGCAGGGCGCCGAACATCTGAAGCAAATCCTCACCGGAAACATTCTCACCAGCGGGTTCAACGACGTTGCGCTCATCGTTCCGCTCTATACGGCGGTGGGGCTGCTGCATTGGCTGCTGCGCCGGCACATGGCCGGGGAAGGCTCGCTCGCGTGGGAATTCGTGTTCTATGCAACCTTCGGCATCGTGGTGACCAGCTCGGTCGCGATTGCCGGCGTGCTGCTGGTCTTTTCATTCCTGATCATCCCCGCCGCCATCGGCGTGATGTTTGCCGACTCGCTGTCGCGGCAACTCGCCATCGGCTGGATCTCCGGCACGCTGGTGAGCGCGGCCGGTCTTGCCGCTTCGTTCGTCTTCGATCTGCCGACGGGCGCGGCGATGGTTTGCGCCTTCGGTGCATCGCTGGCGCTGGCCGGCGTGCTCTATCCGTTTCTACGCGGCGACCGCCGGCGCTCGCTGCATACCGCCGTCACCACCATCCGCTGGGTCGGCGCGATTATTCTCGCTGGCTCGGCATTGCAGCTTGCGGCTGCGCCGCGGGCCGATCAGCCGCTCCTCGATCTGGCCGAATACGTAGTTCCCTCGATGCGCACGCTCTACTTTACGCGCGCCGAAGCGACGACCTTCGCCGATGCGAGCGAACACGCCGAACGCTATCGCACGGAAGCGGAACAACTGAACGAAAGGGAGCGACGCAACCGCACCGAAGGGCAATCGCTCGACGACTTCACCGTTGCCCGTATCTCTTCGTTCCTCAAATCCTACGGCGAGATGCGCAAGGGCGAGCAATTCGTCATGGGCGAAGTGCGCATGCGCGCGCGTGAGCGTATCCGCTGGCCTGCGGCTCTGGTTCTGCTGGCCGGCGCGCTTCTGCTTGCGCCTCTCCCTTGGCGGCGGCTGGGGGCGCGGCGTGAAATTTGACACTGGCGATCACAGAGGATGGCACATAGGTCTCCTCTGGGCGTTGTCCTTCCAGGAGATGCAATGTTGAACCCGATGCAGGCATGGAATGCGTGGGCCAGGCTGACGATGCAGGCAGCGGCCACGGGATTTGAGGCGCAGAGCGTCATGGCGCTTCGCTTCATGCGCCTTGCCGCGGGCGGCGCCCGGGCCAAATCGGAAGCAAGCCGCATGATCACCGAGAAGGTGACGGCCCTCGGCGAAGCGCAGAGCGCTGCGGCTCGCGCAGCCATCAAAGGCGATAAGAGCCACCGCGCCGCGGCCAAGGTTCTCCGCGTCTACAAGCGACGCGTGCGGAAAAACCGCCGACGTCTCTCGAAGTAGGGCACCGAAGTCCGGACTTCCTCATTGAACTTTCTAGTTACCGCAGTAGTTGCTAATAGTTGCACGACAACGACTGCGTGGACATTCATGCTATGGGCACGATTGTTCTTCTCGATCTAATGGGCGGCGTCGCGCTGCTGCTTTGGGGCCTGCACATGGTCCAGAGCGGCATCCTCCGCGCGTTCGGCGCCGATCTGAGGCATTTCCTCTCGAAAGCATTCGGCAATCGGTTCTCTGCGCTGGGCGCCGGTCTCGGGCTCACGGCCCTTCTGCAGAGCAGTACCGCGACGGGTTTGATGACTGCTTCCTTCGCCGCCGAAGGCCTTGTTGGTCTCGTTCCTGCCCTCGCCATCATGCTTGGGGCTAACGTGGGGACGACCCTCATTGTTCAGCTTCTGTCGTTCAACGTTACCGCCGCTGCGCCGGTGCTGTTTGTCGTCGGGCTTGTTTCATTTCGCAGCGGGGCTCGCACCCGGCTGAAGGATATCGGGCGCATTTGCATCGGCCTCGGGCTGATGCTGCTCGCGCTTCACATCCTGCTCGATACTTTGGCGCCGGCGGAAAGCGCACCCAGCGTCCGCGCACTGCTCAATGTCATCGCCGGCGATCCAGTTCTGTGCGTCATCATTGCAGCGGCACTCACCTGGGCCGCGCACTCGAGCGTCGCAACCGTGCTGTTGATCATGTCGCTGGCATATTCGCACTTTGTATCGCCCGCATCGGCAATAGCGCTCGTGCTTGGGGCAAACCTCGGAAGCGCCATCAATCCGGTGCTTGAAGGCGGCCGGCGAGGCGACCCCGCCAGCTACCGGCTACCCGTCGGAAATCTGCTCAATCGCCTTGTCGGTGTGGTGCTGGTCCTGCCGTTTCTCCAACCTGTCACCGACGCTTTCCGCAGCTTCGAACCGAACATGGCGAAGATGACTGCGGAATTTCATATCGCTTTCAACGTCGCGCTTGCCGTCGGGTTCATCGGACTGCTCGATCCTTTGGCGTGGCTTCTTGTCAGGATGTTTCCGGCCCGCAAGGTCGTCGCCGACGCCGCCGCTCCGCGATACCTCGATGAGAGCGCACTTGAAACACCGTCGCTTGCGCTGGCTGATGCCGCGCGGGAGACGCTGCGCATGGGCGACGTCGTCGAGGTGATGCTGCGGCAGATCATGACTGCACTCATGACCGATGATCGTGCCCTCGTGAGTGAAGTCTCGAAAATGGACAACACGGTCGACCGGCTTGATGAACAGATCAAGCTCTACGTGACGAAACTGACGCGCGGCAGCCTCGATGACCGTGAAGGTCGACGCGCCATGGAAATCATTTCGTTTGCGATCAACCTGGAGCATATCGGCGATATCATCGACAAGAACTTGAGTGAAATCGCCGCTAAAAAGATCAAGCGCCGCCTGCAGTTCTCAAGTGAAGGCGCGGACGAGCTGACGTCATTTCACAAGCGCATCCTTGAAAGTCTGAGGATAGCATTCGGCGTGTTCATGTCCGGCGATGTCAACGAGGCGAGACGGCTGCTCTCGGAAAAGATCCAGATCAGGAACGCCGAGCTCGCAGCAGCCGAACGGCACCTCGAACGCCTGCGTGAAGGCCGCCCCGAGACGCTGGAAACGACGTCACTTCATCTTGACGTGCTGCGCGATTTGAAACGCATTCATTCGCATATCTGCTCGGTTGCCTATCCGGTGCTCGAAGCCGCAGGCCAGCAGGTCGCCTCTGAAGGCAGCCCGGTCCTTTCGGCCGCATCCGGCGCCAAGCCGTCCATCCAGTAGGGGCTGGGTGCCCACGAATGGGCCATCGGGGCCGGCGGTGGAATTTCACGTCCGCTGCGCTAAGCTGTGCAAACGATGAAAGACACTAACAAAACGCCGCCATCGCGGCGGGCGCGGGGAAACTCTCATGACACGGAAAATCAGCATTATTGCGATCGCTCTTTTGGCGTTTGCCTTCGGGGTTGGCCTGTCGGGGATATCCGGGCGCAGGACTGTCCGCGTGGCGATCTCGACAAGGGCTATTGCGACCGCAACGGCGATCTGGTGGCCGATACCCCCGCGCAGACCGTTAATCCGCCTACGCTCGTTTTTGCCTATACGCCGGTCGAGGACCCCGCTCTCTACACCAAGGTGTGGGATGGATTTCTCCGGCACCTCGAGAAAGTGACCGGAAAGAAGGTTGTATTTTTCCCGGTGCAATCGAACGCGGCTGAGATCGAAGCGATGCGCTCCGGCCGTCTGCACATCGCCGGCGTGAGTACAGGGCCCACACCAATTGCTGTGAATTGTGCGGGCTATGTTCCCTTTGCGATCATGGGCAGCCAGGATGGTCGCTTCGGCTACGAGATGGAAATCATCGTGCCCGCGGACAGCCCGATCAAGACGCCGGCCGACATCAAGGGAAAGAAGCTCGCGTTCACCGCTCCCACGTCGAATTCAGGCTTCAAGGCACCTTCTGTTCTTGCTGGAGTCGGAATTCAATCTCGTTGCAAAGCGCGACTATGAACCGGTGTTCTCCGGCAAACACGACAACTCGGTGCTCGGCGTCGCCAACAAGGACTACGAAGCTGCGGCGATCGCCAATGAGGTGATGGTCCGCATGTTCGAACGCAAGGTGGTCGATCCGGCCAAAATCAGGACCGTGTACAAATCGGAGACGTTCCCGACCACCAGTTACGGGATGGCGCACAATCTTGATCCGGCATTGCAGGAGAAAATCAAGGAGGCGTTCTTCACCTTCCCATGGGAAGGATCTGCGCTCAAAGCGGAGTTCAAGACCGAAGACCGGTTCGTGCCGATCACGTATCAAAAAGATTGGAACGTCGTCCGCAAGATCGATGCGGCGAGCGAAGTCAAATACTCCTGCAAATAACATCGCAAAGTGGGGGAGCGGAGGATGCGCCGAGGTGGTTTGTTGACGGCCGCAGCTGCGCTGGTCGGCGTCATCGGCTGTTCAGCCATCGTGTCCGCGCAGGAAGATTGCCCGCGGGGAACACTCGACAAGGCCTATTGCGATCGCAACGGCGACCTGGTGGCCGACCCGCCGACCGATCCGAAGAAATTGGTCGATCCGCCGACGCTGATTTTTTCATACACCCCGGTCGAGGATCCGGCGGTCTACCAGAAGGTTTGGGACGGGTTCATCAAATACCTCGAGAAAAAAACGGGGAAGCAGGTCATTTTCTTCCCGGTGCAGTCGAACGCGGCGCAATACGAGGCGATGCGCTCGGGACGACTGCATATTGCGGGCGTCAATGCCGGCGGCAATCCGATTGCCGTGAATTGTGCGGGCTTGTGCCGTTCGCGATGATGGCGTCGCAGGACAACACTTTCGGCTACGAAATGGAAATCCTCGTGCCCGCCGACAGTCCGATAAAAACGCCGACCGATCTGAAGGGTCACAAGATAGCCTTCACCGCCGCGACATCGAATTCCGGATTCAAGGCGCCGTCCGCCATGCTGAATGCCGATTTCAATCTGAGGCGAAGCGCGACTACGAACCGGTGTTTTCCGGCAAGCACGACAATTCGATCCTCGGCGTCGTCAACAAGGACTACGAGGCGGCAGCGTGGCCAATGCGGTGCTCATTCCGCATGCTCGAACGCAATGTCTTCGATCAAGGCCAAGATCCGCTCGATCTACAAGTCGGAGACTTTTCCGACCACCGGCTATGGCGTTACACCTACAATCTCGATCCGGCACTGCAGGTCGAAGAATCAAGGAAGCCTTTTTCACGTTTCCCTGGGAAGGTTCCGCACTCGCGGCGGAATTCAAGAGGGAAGACAAGTTCGTTCCGATCGAACTACAAGAAAGATTGGGCGTCTTCGCAAGATCGACGCACGCGAGCGGCGTGAAATACACCTGCAAATAACAATCCGCGCTCGCCGGGGGCACCGATGCTGCGCATCAAGGGTCTGGCCAAGCGCTATCGCACGGGCGATCTCGCGCTCAAGGGCATCGACATCGATGTGCCCGATGGGCAGGTGATGGCGCTGATCGGCCCTTCCGGCGCGGGCAAATCGACGGTGATCCGCTGCGTCAACCGGCTGGTCGAGCCGACCTCGGGATCGATCGAACTCAACGGCGTCGACATCGTGAAGCTCGGCAGCGGCGAATTACGCCGCGCCCGCCGCCGCATGGGCATGATTTTCCAGGAGTATGCGCTGGTCGAGCGGCTGTCGGTGATGGAAAACGTTCTCACCGGCCGGCTCGGTTATGTCGGTTTCTGGCAAAGCTGGATGCGTCGCTTTCCGCAATCCGACATTGATGAAGCATTCCGGCTGCTTGAGCGTGTGGGCCTTGATCACATGGCGGACAAGCGCGCCGACGAGCTTTCCGGCGGCCAGCGCCAGCGCGTCGGCATCTGCCGCGCGCTCATTCAGAATCCGGAATTGCTGCTGGTCGATGAACCGACCGCGTCCCTTGACCCCAAGACGTCCCGACAGATCATGCGGCTGATCAAGGAACTGTGCACGGAACGCAAGCTCTCCGCGATCATCAATATTCACGACGTGATGCTCGCGCAGATGTTCGCCGAGCGTATCGTCGGCCTGCGTCTGGGCGAGATCGTCTATGACGGGCCGCCCGATGGACTCACGCCTGCGGTGCTGACGTCGATCTACGGCGAGGAAGACTGGTCGGCGACGATCCGCAAGGTGGATGAGCAGGCCGGTGAGCCGGAAGAAGACAATGTCGTGCCGTTCGAGCCGCCGCTTCCCGATCGCAATCGCCTCGCGGGACTGACGTGACGTTCGGGACCTTCCTAACAATCGTCATGCCCGGCCTCGTGCCGGGCATCCACGTCTTGGCGAAAAAATGTCGGTAGCCGTTGCCGCACCACGCCGCTGGAAGAAGCCGCCGCTGATCAAGTCGGCCTGGTTGCGCTGGACGCTCGCGATCGGGGCCGCGGTCTATCTCGCGCTGGTGTTCCAGACGACGCCGGTGAACTGGACGCGCGTGTGGGAGGGTTTGCCACGCGGTGCGGCATTTATATCCGCGTTCTTCCCGCCTGATTTTGTCAGCCGCTGGGACGAAATCGTCGAGGGCATTGCCGAAAGTCTCTGGATGACGGTGATCTCCACCGTCGTTGGCATTGCGCTCTCGATTCCCGTTGGCATTGGTGCTGCGAAAAACATCGCCCCGGCGCCGGTCTACTATTTCTGTCGCGCGGTGCTCGCCATTTCGCGCAGCTTCCAGGAAATCATCCTCGCCATCTTCTTCGTCAAGCTATTCGGTTTCGGGCCTTTCGCTGGCTTGGTGACGCTTTCATTCGCCACCATCGGGTTCTACGGCAAGCTGCTCGCCGAGGACATCGAGGACATGGACCCGGCGCAGGCGGAAGCCGTGCGGGCCTCGGGCGCAAGCTGGCTGCAGTGGATCAATTACGGGGTGCAGCCGCAGGTCATGCCGCGGATGATCGGGCTCGGTCTGTATCGCTTCGACATCAATTTCCGCGAGTCCGCCGTGATCGGCATTGTCGGCGGAGGCGGCATCGGCGCCACACTCAACACGGCCTTCGATCGTTATGAATTCAGCTCGGCCGCTGCCATCATCATTGTGATCATTCTCATCGTGATGCTGTGCGAATACGGCTCCGGCTATTTGCGGCGTTGGGTGCAGTGATGGCGACGATCCCGGCGCATACACGCACCTGGCGGCGGCGCGAGCCGCGCGTCCAGCTCGTGGTCTGGTTGGCCTGGCTGGTCGCAGCCGGTCTGTTCATCGGCTGTTTTCAGCTTATTTCCGAAAAGACGATCTGGGCTTTCGTCTGGGATGCGCCGCAACAGGCAGGCGATCTTGCGGTGCGCATGGTGCCGCCGGACTGGTCATATATCCGCGTGCTTGGCCGGCCGATCTGGGACACCATCAATATCGCGACGATCGGCACGCTGGTCGCCGTGGTGCTGGCAGTCCCCGTCGCCTATTGCGCCGCGCGCAACACGACGCCGAGCGTTGGCGTCATCCGGCCGATCGCGCTTTTCATCATCGTGTCGTCGCGCTCGATCAACGCGCTGATCTGGGCGCTGATGCTGGTCACGATCATCGGACCGGGCGTGTTCGCCGGCATCATCGCCATCGCGCTGCGCTCGATCGGTTTCTGCGCCAAACTGCTTTACGAGGCGATCGAGGAGATCGACGAAGGACAGGTCGAAGCCGTCCGCTCGACCGGCGCATCCGGCGCGCAGGTAACATCGTATGGGATCGTTCCACAGATATTGCCGGCCTTTGCCGGCATTTCCGTGTTTCGGTGGGATATCAATATCCGCGAGTCGACGGTTCTTGGCCTCGTCGGCGCGGGCGGCATCGGACTGGAGCTCAATGCCGCGATCACGCAGCTCTACTGGACCCAGGTTTCGCTGATGCTGCTGGTCATTATAGGCACGGTGATCGTCAGCGAGTGGGTTTCAGCCAAGGTCCGCCACGCGATCATTTAATCGCAGCGATATCAGGCCGCCTGTCGCGACGAGCCGTAGTCTATTGCGATCTCAAGCAGAATTTCTTTGGACCTGTCGTCAGGGCCGTCGCGTTGAACGCGCTCGAGATAGGCAATCTCGCGCTTCAGAAGTTCGATCTCGCGGGTATTTGGATCGATGCCGCCGACGGCCATTTGCGCCTCGGCTTCCAGTGTCCTCAGGAACTGCCGCAGACGGACAAGATCAGAATCGGTATGCGCACTCGTCATGTGGTGATCATATTCCGTTACCAGCGCACGAAAAGCAGTTTTCCACTTGAAACTCATGGCAACTTCATGGCGAGCGAAGAAGTGCACAGCAAATCGCGCGGGCTCGCGCGCCGGCTGCCAATTTTTGGCGGAAGATGAAGCCGAAGAGACTATTCGGCCCGTGCGTTGCGCGACGCGCGCGTGATTCTGTGCTGGCGCCGATACTGATCCATGACCGTGCGGCAAGCAGGATTGAGGCGCGGCCTGTTGTCCATCAGGCAGTGAAACACGGCGTTGCGATCCGGGATGGCCGACCAGCAGACGCGGAAAGCGTCGTTGAAGCAGGCCTGCCGCTCTTCCGAAGTCTCGGCCATCGCGGCGGAACTCAGGAAGGCCATCGCGAAGACGGTTGTTATCGATGCAAATGCTTTGAATGGCGTCAGAGCGTTCAGGTTAAGTTGAGCCGTCAGCCATTTGTCTGGCATGTGCACAGGTCCGTCCGTTTTTGCGTTTCCCCTGCAAAGCATCATAGGCATTCCTGTCCATTGCCCTATGACCGACGGGCCACAGTGGACAAAAATGCGATGCACACGGTTCCGGATCGTCCACGCTTTGGTCGACCGCTTGCTGGCCTGGGCCGGCAGCCCTAAAATTGCTTGGGGTGGCGTGAGTAGGGGCGCGTACATGGCGAAACGCCGTGGTGTGGGGTTCATAGCTCTCGATCTCGGTATCGGCCTTTTGGCGCTGATCGCGGTTTCATTGCTCAGCCTGCCGGGGCGTACGCAATCCGCGGACCTTGTGCTTTGCGATCGGATCGCGGCCGATCCCAGCGATCCGGACAAGCCGGCCGACGTCAAGGGAGCACCGGAAATCGCCCAGTCTGACGTCGCGACCGCGATCAAGTTCTGCAAAGTCGCCTCGGCGTCGTCACGTCGTGCCATGTATGAGCTTGGGCGTGCCTACGCTGCCAACCGGCAGATGCCCGAGGCCGTCGCTGCGTGGCGAAAGGCCGCCGACAAAGGCAGTACTTCGGCGATGGTCGAACTTGGCGTGCTGCTCGGCACCGGCTCCGGCGGGACCAAGGATCAGGCCGAGGCACGCAGACTTTTCGAGCGCGCTGCGGAAGCCGGCAATCCTCGTGGCGTCACCAATCTTGCCGCTCTGTCCGCAAGTGGTGGTGTTCCATCAGACCCAGCCAAGGCGAAGGCGCTGCTGATGAAGGCGGCAGAAGCGAATTCTGCGGAAGCGCAGTACCAGCTTGGAATAATGAATGCAGACGGTGTGGGCGGCCCGAAGGATGACGTCGCGGCGCGAACCTGGTTCGAGAAGGCGGCGGCGCAAAATCATGCAGGCGCACTGGAGCGAATGGGTGCCTTTGCCGAAAACGGACGAGGGGGTCCGCAGGATTCCGCGTCCGCCAAGGCCTATTACGAGAAGGCGGCGGCGCTCGGCAACGAGAGCGCCAAGACTGCGCTGAAACGCGTCGAATGTCCGTATGTGATCAAGGACAAGAACGGAAAGCTCGTAACCAATCTTTGCTTCTAGCGACGAAGCCCAGAAGGAAAAGCCGCCGTGAGGCGGCCTTTCCAGGAGAGGCGCCGCAGCCGTGGTGACAAACTGTGGCGACCGGTCCCGACAGTAAACGCGCGAGCATTTTCGAAGTTCAAAGCCTCATCCGAAAATCAGGATGGGATCGGGGAACACGTAGGGCCGCGTCGCGTTTTCCAATTACGCCGCGCGTATCCCCATCCCCCCGAACGCGCGGTCCTTCAGTCAAAGAGCCGGGTGCGGCCCCGCACCCGGTTCTTTAATTTGCCCGATGGTCGGACTCCCCAATGCACGCGCCAATGGAACGTTCGGCGGCCCATTTCGTTTTGATGACCATGAGCGAGCGGGCGACCACAAAGCTGATCGGGCTGTCTATTTCCGGATTGTTTCTGATGATGCTGATGCTTAACGCGATCAGTTCCTAGAAATCTCATCAAGCCACTGGCTGTTATGGCCATTCGTGAACTTATCTCTCCCGGACCGGTTATCAATTCGGCTTTCACAGCGAAAGAAACACATGCAACGCGTCCGCGAGGTCATCCTGGCTTTGGCGCTTATCGGGCTGGCTGCGCCTGCGTTCGGCGAGGAGCCGGCGTCCGATACCGGCACGACCGCGCCGGCGGCAGTATCTCCGGAAAATGCAAATCCCGCGCCTGCTGCGCAATCGAAGCTCGGGGAAATGATCGCGACGCGCCTTGCGCAGTTCGTCGATCGCAAACCCGAGCAGACGGCGGTCGAGGCTTTTTACCGCGAACGGACCTTCCAGCCCATCTGGTCGGAAAATGGAGTTGCCTTGCCGCGCGCCCGGGCGGCCGTTGAGTACCTGGCCAAGGTTGCCTCCGAAGGTCTTGACCCTCGCGACTATCCGACGCCGGATTTCTCGCGCGATGTGAACGAGCAGACGGTGGCCGCGAACGACCTTCAGTTGACGGCGTCGATCCTGAAATATGCCCGGCATGCAAGCGCGGGCCGCGTCAGTTTCACGCGCGTCAGCGGTGCGATCCTTTATCCCGCTCATGCGGCGGATCCCGCGCAGGTTCTGACCCAGGTATCGACCGCAGAAAACATTGGCGACGTGCTTGCCTCGTTCGAACCCCAACATCCCGCCTTCAAGGCGTTGCAAGCTCAGCTCGCCAAGGAGCTGAGCGCGCCGGAATCGCAGAAGACAGCGTCACAGCCGGAGAATTCAAAGACCCAGCGCAAAGCCGACACTCAGCGCGGGCGATCGGACGTTACCGGCACGCTGATAGCGAATATGGAGCGCTGGCGCTGGCTCCCGCGCGATCTTGGCAACGACCATGTGATGGTCAACGTGCCCGACTACACCTTGTCCGTCATGGACAACGGCAAGCAGATCTGGCGCACCAGGATCGTTGTGGGCAAACCCGGCGAGATGGCCACGCCGCTGCTCAGCGAGACGATGAAATATATTACCGTCAATCCGACCTGGAACGTGCCGCCGTCCATCATCCGCAATGAGTATTTGCCGGCTCTGGAGCGCGACCCGGACGCGCTGGAACGAATTGGCTTGAAGGTCAGCCACAATCGCGATGGCTCGGTACGCGTCTATCAGCCGCCCGGAGAGCGCAACGCGCTCGGACGCATCCGCTTCAATTTCCCCAACCCGTTTTTGGTCTATCAGCACGACACGCCGAACAAGCATTTGTTTGCGCAGGACAAGCGTGCACTCAGTCACGGCTGCATGCGCGTTCAATCGCCGGAGCAATATGCCGAAGTTATCCTCTCCCTGTCGCAGCCCAACGAAGGATACACGCCGGCGCGGATCAGGAGCCTTTATGGCGCCGAAGAACGCACGATCAATCTGAAAAATCCGATCCCGGTGCACGTCACCTATCAGACGGCATTCGTCGATCAGGCAGGTCAATTGAATTTGCGTCAGGACATCTATGGTCTCGACGCTGCCGTCCTGAAGGTGATGCGTGGAAGCGAGCGGCTGATCGCCGACACGCCGATCCCACGCAATTATACGAGCAGCAGCAAGCCCGTCGTGGCCCGGCTGCCATCGCGTCCGGCCCGTGAGGACAGGCAGGAATACGGCTGGAACAACGGCGGAGCGTCGACTTACGGTAGGAACGGGAACGACGGCAGAGATTCCTTTGCCGCCTATCCGTCCGGCAATCGCTACTTCGATCGCGCCATCAGCAATTGGTGAAGGGTCGACACCGAAAAAATCAGGGCCGCGCAATCCGGCGCGGCCCTTTTTTCGTTCCAGGTGCGTTTCCGAGGATTTTCTTATCAGCTTGATTGCAATGTTACGCGGGCGAGTCCGCTGAAACCGAGAGCACTGGCCGCTGCCGGGGTGAGGTCGATGATGCGGCCACGCACGAATGGTCCCCGATCATTGATCCGCACCACGACGCTACGGCCGTTGCTATTGTTCGTCACGCGCACGTGCGTGCCGAAAGGCAGTGTGCGGTGCGCCGCCGTCAAACCGCTCGGCTTTGCGCGCTCTCCGCTCGCGGTGCGTTCGCCGGCATAGGCATAGACCGAAGCAATTCCGGACTGCGCCATGACGGCGGACGAACACCCAACAAAAATCAGTGCGCCGCAAATCGCGGCGGCAAAACGCACGATCATCAACTTGGCTCCTGGATTGGCCCCTCAGATGGGCGAGCCTGATAGGTGGGGCCGCGCGCGTTTTGGCGGCGGAAATGGGGCTATTTCTCGATTTAGAAAGTTCCGCAAAAGCCGTCGGAACTGCGAGAAGGTGTGGGGTCGCGTTGTTCCTGCAGGGAAAAACAGGAGCGAGTTCAAAAAAATACTGATCAGTGTCGGCTTCGTGCTCGCATTTGCCGCGTCAAGTTTCGCCCAGTCCTGCAAGTTTCGGCTTATGCTTATTCGCCGCCGAATTCCCGCCGTCACAAAGCGCACAGCAAATCACGCTGAGCACATCACCGATTTGCCCTGTCCGATGACGCCAACTAGGCCGGCTCCTTGAAGTGAACGCACCACTTTGGTCGGTAGCGTTTCTTTATATTGGGCGAGCAATTGATCTTGCAGGAGTCGGTCACGCACTCCATCAATTTGTCCTTGCCACCGCTTGTATCGATTTTGGGTGCTGCCGCCTTTGCCGCCGGAGACAGGTTGGCCGGAACGACCTGCTTTGGCTCACAGACCCCGCCCACACCGCTGATGCTGGCGCGGCACTGTTCGATGGAAACGAAGCCGCAGTTCGAACCGCCCCCGACACTGTCAATGGCGCACCACCTGGCGGATTGGCCGGAGGCGCCGCCGACCAATATTGATAGGGCCGTCAACAGGCAGCCTGTCCAGATCGACAATCTCATAAGGTTCTCTAACGTTGCCACTTAGGCAACGACGTTAGCTCGTCGGCGCGGCCATTGTAAATGTAACGCCCGTCAATGACTCAAAGCCGGGTGAGATTGGCCGGTTATCCGCGGGTTGCTTGAGCAAAATTGCTTGCGCGCTGTTCCAGTGGCGCAAAATCAAAACCGACCTCGTACACCGTGTTTCCAACGTTATCGACCGCAACGATCTTCCAACCCAACCAATTTTGCACCTTCACGCCCGGCATTACGGCGCGCAACTGGTGAATTTGCTGCGTCGCGTGCTGTCGTGCAGCCGCAATGCCCGGCAACTCGACACCGGCCGAGTCGGTAAATTTTTGACGATCGTTCGTGAAATGAAAAAAATAGCGGGGCATCAATCCGACCTTCTACTCACTTTGACGATGTTGCAGCACTCAACAGACTCATCTCAGCCGCCGTGAAAGCAACCTGACCTCTTTGTTGTTGAAGGCTTGGATTACCGAACCGAAAAAGGGGTGCGGCGACTCGCTAAATGATACAAAAACGACGCGAGGCGCTTCAGTCGGGATTTTCCTGACAAGGCGGTCCGGATCCGATGGCAAATGTGAACAGAAAGTATCCGCCGCAACTTCGGGCTGCGCCGCGCCGGACGATACGTTTTTGGTTGAATTGTCTTGTACTTGCATGCGTTCTTCCCGCCCTTCTGGTGACGAGTTTCATAATCTTTCGTTCATTTACTCAGGAACGCGCCGGGCTCGAGCGCGACGTCATCGGGACAGTACGAGCGCTCAATCAGGCCGTTGACGCCGAGCTCAAGGGGGCTCGCTCGGCGTTGCTTGTCCTCGCGATGTCGCCGTATCTGGCGACAAATGACTTTGCGAAATTCTATGACGAGTCACAGCAAGCAGCGCGCGCCATGAACGTGGACAATATTGTTTTGAGTGACATCAGCGGGCAACAACTCATTAATACATTGCAGCCCTTTGGATCATCACTTCCCCTTCACGGCGGTCGCGAGCAGTTGCGTCGTGTTATCGAAACGGGACAGCCGGTGATTTCCGACCTTTTCATCGGAGCGGTCACCAAAAGGCCCATCATCAGCGTGGAAGTGCCGGTGTTTTCCGATGGCAAGCCGCGCTACGCACTGGCGGCCGGCGTTTTTCCTGAACGGCTGAGTGAGATTCTGCGTCTGCAGAAAATGCCACCCGACTGGGTGGCAGCGATAATAGACAGCAGCGACATCATCGTCGCGAGAACGGTCGGGGCCAGTGAATTTGTGGGAAAAAATATTTCCACCGATCTCCAGCGCGCACTTATGACGGCAGCGGAAGGTACCTTCGACGGTAAAACGCGTGAAGGCATCGAGGTGTTGAGCAGCTTCAGCCGCTCGACGGTCTCGGGGTGGACAGTCGCGATTGGAATTCCAAAAAAAGGTTTGTTCAGTTTTCTCTGGCAGGCGCTTCTGCAAAACGTCGGTGCCGCCGCCATCCTGCTCGTGGCCGGCATTTTTCTCGCTCGGCGAATTAGTGCGCGAATTGCCGGATCAATTCGCGCGTTGCGTGGCCCAGCCGTCGAGCTGGGGACACCGGGCCCACTCGTCGTGCCTCCTGTGGCCATACAGGAGGTGGACGAATTAGGACGTTCGCTTCTTGCGGCGCACGGCATCATTGAGCAAAACAGGGTCGAGCGGGACGAACTCCGTCGCCGGATTGTGAGCGCGCAAGAAGAAGAAAGACTCAGGCTCGCTCACGATCTTCACGATCAAACCGGGCAAAGCGTGAGTGCGGCGATCCTCGAACTCAAGGCGATCGAGGCCCTTGTCGACAAAAAAGGACGCGATCGTGTGCGGCTCCTGAGCACGCTGTTGGACGAACTGGGCCAAATGCTCCACCGCATAGCTTGGGAACTGCGTCCGGCGTCTCTTGATGAATTGGGCCTGACCGCGGCGCTCGAAAATTACGTCGTGGAGTGGGGCCATAAGCACACGATGCAGGCCGACTTCCATTGCAGCGATATCCATTTGGATAAACGCTCCAACGAAATTCGCACCACAATCTATCGCGTGATCCAGGAGGGCCTCACCAATATCGCAAAGCACGCCGCCAACGCTACGAATGTGAGCGTCGTAATCGGCGTGGCAGAACACACATTGCATCTGGCCATCGAGGATAATGGGCAAGGCTTCGATCCAACCGCATCGTCAACGCGTCTCGGTCTCGCCGGTATGCGCGAGCGATTGTTACTCGTCGGCGGCCGGCTGGCGATTAAATCGTCGCCCAATGCCGGCACCACGATTTTTGCACGGATTCCCATACGCTCCGAAAGGGCCGCAGCGTGAATGAAAAAACCCGTGTGGCGCTTGCCGACGATCACCCCATCATCCTCTCCGGTTTGGGCAATCTGATCGAAGCAGAATCCGATCTTGAGCTGGTGGGCCAGGCCGCCAGCGGGCAGTCGGCATTGAAGATGATCCGCGAGAAGCTGCCAGACGTTGCGATCGTCGATATTTCAATGCCTGAAATCAACGGCATCGTGTTGGCGCGCCGCCTCGCGGAAGAATGTCCCAGCGTGCGCATCCTCATTTTGACGCTCTACGAAGAACGCTCCTTCCTGAAGCAGGCGATGGCGGCGGGCGTCAGGGGCTATGTGCTGAAGCGATCCGCAGCGGAAAATCTGGTGCACGCAATACGCACCGTAAGGCGTGGCGAATTCTACGTCGATCCGTCCCTGGCCAACGGAGTGCAAGAAAATATCGCAACGCGATCGGAAAGAGCGCCGCAGGCCGGGGGCAGCGTCGGTCTGACGGAGCGCGAAGCGAGTGTCCTCAAATATTCGGCGCGAGGGCTGACGACAAAGGAGATTGCCGCGCGCCTCGAATTGAGCGGGAAGACTGTGGAAACTTACAAGTCGCGGGCGGCGGAGAAACTGAACCTTCGAACGCGCGCCGAGATTGTTCGTTTTGCGTCGGCGCAAGGCTGGCTCGAAGAATTTTGAAAGCGACTGACTGGGGGCGACGCGTTCAATTCTGGCAACCATTGCGGATACCAACCCATTAAGACAGGGCATACCCGAACGATCCGTTAGTTAATGCGTGACAATGACTATATCCGTCGCATCAATTCAGCGCTCTTGAGCACGGAACTCGGGCGCAAAATAGCTGCCGACAGGTCGGGAAAAACCTGACACCCGTTAGTTGCACCACTCAAACTTTCTTTAATTGGTACCGCGCTAACGTGCTGCCCGATAACAAGAGGGAGTACGTCAAATGTCAAAAATTTCTGCTTTTATCAAAGACGAATCTGGCGCGACGGCGATTGAATACGGATTGATCGCCGCCGGCATTTCGGTTGTGATCATCGCGACGGTCAATGCGATCGGTACAACCCTCAACGCCAAGTTCCAATCGGTCTCGACCCAGCTCAAGTAACACACTCCATGTGGCTGGATCGGCAGAAGCCGCCTTTACTGGCGGCTTCTTCTTTTTTTGACGTCGCTGCCGTTAGCGGCCCACAATCACACTCGCGGTCTTCAATCTGTCCCCCCACGCGCCTCTTGATGGGAGAGGCATTGCCACTGGCTTGTTTCCCGATATTCATCTGTAGTGACATTTTCTATCTTGGGCCCGAGTGACAACGGGTCGCGAAACTCGAGCAACGATTGACCGCCCTCTACATGGAGGTCAGGTCGCACCAAAGATACGAAGAGAAAAACTGCGACAATGAACGCGATGTCGATGACGATTGCTGCTTGCACGATTGCCTCCGATCTAACATCCGGCAACACTTTGCCCGTTAGCCGATTTTGTTTTCATCATTTGAGTTCTTGTCGTGGTCCGGGATCAGATGTCTGTATCGGTCAATCATTGCGGCTGCTCTTCGGCGCTGCGATTCGTCCAATGCTAGGTACATTCTGGCCAAAAGTTTTTTGAACTGAATGGCCAGCTTGTTGCTCGTGCGGGCAGCAGGGACGCTAAGAGACATGTTTTGCCGTGATTGACGCTCAATCCACCAGCCACATCTGATCTTGACTAAAGGCCTCGTTCTTATCGGCGGCCCACCACAGGGACGCCGCGAACAGCGTGACAATGGCCACTTCGATCGCGAGGACTCCGAGTTTTTTCAAGGTGGCTTCTCACGTTGGCGCCGCAGGTCCATACCCCCTCATCTGGCGGAGGTCTTGTAGAACTCCTGCATTTTTCCCTGATTTTTGGTGATGCGGCCTGGCATGAGAAGCTCGAACGGTCAGTGAAATTGATTGACCCGAAACGGCTTTGTGCGCGCAGGCTTGGAGCACCATGTGCGAACAGCAACAGCAATGCGGAACAGCCGTTGCCACAGTTCGTTTCTGCTCGATCCTGGTAGCAAGTTGATTTCATAGCTCCGCCGATATGTTTCCACCTTGTGTCATGGGGTTGGTCGCAGTCCTTGCGGAACTATTGATTTATCGCTGAGGCGATATTGATTTTGCTCATTAGGAAGCCCAAGCGTACTTGCTCTTATTAGTTTTGCGGGCGGCAAAGTATTTGCGCACCTCGAGCCGCGATATCTCGCGCACCTCAGAGATTCGAAAACCGCTTCCAATGTCGCTTTCGGGGGTAAGCGGATATGCCCAGCGCGAACCAAAATGTCCGCTAATGACCCAAAGCGATATCTAATCTGCTGGCGTACGCCAAAAGAGAAGCCCCGCCGAAGCGGGACAACCTAGAGAGAATTTATTTGCGGACCTTTAGATTGCCTGCCGACTCTTTGCCTCTATCGGAAATAATCTCATAGTCGACCGTCGCGCCTTCATTCAGGGTGCTTAAGCCTGCGCTCTCAACCGCAGAGATATGCACGAACACGTCCTTGCCGCCGCTTTGCGGTTGAATGAAGCCGTATCCTTTTGTTGGATTGAACCATTTAACGGTACCAGTGGCCACAACACGCTCCATAGAATGTTAACTCGGTCGGATTGC
This sequence comes from uncultured Alphaproteobacteria bacterium, assembly GCA_963751535.1. Classification (GTDB taxonomy): domain Bacteria; phylum Pseudomonadota; class Alphaproteobacteria; order Rhizobiales; family Xanthobacteraceae; genus Pseudolabrys. The sequence continues at coordinate 52,113 of CAVVUW010000002.1, read as the reverse complement.
CGAGCGCAGCAACCTAGCATTGAGAGTGAGCTGTCGTCGATTGGCACTTAGGGGGTAATGCCCGCTTTTGGGGGCAAAGCAGGCATGGCTTCCGCATCACAAAATGTCCGCCCCAATGCCGGCGAATTGGCGGGCTGCGGCGCGGTGGGAACGCAACCCGATGCTATCAACCGCGTACAAATTGGCTTGCGAACTTCGCCGCTATCTCCGGACTGGCAAAACACCATCTGATGTAGTCGCGGCCGCTCTTGTCGCGCCGCCCCTTACCAGTGTGGGCCTCAACCCTGTGGCGCTTATGAAATTCGTGCATGGCGTCTAGCGTTTTGTCGAGACCGCCCTTAGGCACGAGAGTTTCGACCACGTGCGGAAAATCCCGCGCGATCGCTCTAGCGCTAACTCTGCGTTTGTAGGGAGACATTGCGCACTATATCACTCGCGATATGAACCAAACAGCCTGCGCGCGCGTCTTCCCTATAAGTGGAGTACGACGGCTGCCAGCCCAGGCTGGCGGGCCCACCTATTTGGCTTACATGACCAGCATGACACAACGCGGAGATATATGAATGAAGCGGCTTTTTATGGTGGCGGTGCTGGTTTTTATGTCTAACCATTCTGCACGCGCCACAGACTTGGGCTGCGTTAGCACCACGTTTAATGCACTTTCTCCGAACGACAAGGTCTGCGTCAGCGTGTTTGAAGATCCGCAAGTGCCCGGCATAGTGTGCGACATTTCCCAGGCGAGAAAAGGCGGATGGGGTCAGCCACTTGGTTTAAACGAAGATCCATCTAATTTTTCGGTCGTGTGTAGACAAATTGGTCCGATAGACGTCGAGCTATCAAAGCTCCGTGAAAATGAAGAGGTGTTTAGTCAGAAAACAAGTATTTTTTTCAAGACAACTCGTATTTATCGCCTGGTGGATAAACCTCGGAACACGCTCGTCTATCTCGCTATCAGTACGAAGATAATCAATGGTTCACCGGCAAATGCGATCAGCGCCGTTCCGATCATGCAGTGGCCACGTTAACGCGAACCGCAGTTCTCAGCACCACGATAACAATGATCAGAAGAGACCTCCCGCAACTGGAAAATTGGCCGCAACCGCGCTAAATTCGGGGCGTCTCGCGCCTGTTGCAGTCCTATCGGCGGAGCAACTGCAAGATCGCCAGGAGAAATTTACATGACCACCCTCGTACTCAGCCGCCGCAACCTCCTCGCCGCTGGTGGCTCCGTTCTGGCAACCGGCATTTCCGGCCTCCTTTTGCCCGCCCGCGCGGAAGGCCTCGCGCCGACCCCTTCAATGTCGGGCGGGTCCAACAACTACCGCAAGGGCGCGGCGATCGTGGATCGGATCGGCAAGGGTGGTTTCTGGATGAGCGGCACCGTACGCCGCGCAGGCGACGGGGCTCCGCTCGCCGGGCAGCGCATCCAGATTTGGGCGCACACGACCGAAGGGCAGGAACACGAGCCGCAGAGTCATGGTGCCACGCTCACCGACAAGGACGGTAAGTTCCGTCTCGAGATGCCGCAGATCATTCCCATCTTCGGCCAACCGCACGGTCACCTCGCCTATGACAGTGGTGAGTTCCAAACCGTCTTTCTGCGTCCCGTGATGCGAAGCGCAAAAGAGACCAGCCTCGAGGCGCACTTCGTCCTTCAGTCGGCCTGACCGGGTTGGGAACAAAGGGATGAGATTGGCTAAGGCGACCCTGATCTGGGCCGCCCTTGCAACTGGCATTTGCGTGCCGATCGCCTTCGCGGCGGCGAGCCCACTGCTCGCATGGCGCGGTCCCGTCTACATTCTGGCCGGCTTCGCCGGGATTGTCGCACTGGGTCTCGCGCTCGTTCAGCCTTTGCTGATCGCCGGTTATCTGCCGGGACTGTCGGCTTACCGTGGACGGCGTGTCCATCACTGGATCGGAGGCGCGCTGGTCGTGGCGGTGGTGGTCCACGTCGGGGGCCTTTGGATCACCAGTCCGCCGGACATGATTGACGCGCTTCTCTTCGCATCGCCGACGCCATTCTCGCCCTTCGGTGTGATCGCCATGTGGGCAATCTTCGCCGTCGCGCTTTTGGCTGCGTTCCGCCGACGATTGGGACTGCGAACGTGGCGTATCGCTCATATGTCCCTCGCGGTGCTCATCGTTATCGGGAGCGTGGTCCATGCGATGCTGGTTGAGGGGCCGATGGAGACGGTGTCGAAGGCGGCGCTTTGCGCGCTGGTTCTCGCGGCTACCATAAAAGTCATGGCCGACCTATGGTTGCGGAGAAAGCGCGCGACACCGCGCGCAGAGCCTCGCGCGACAGTAAGCTCAGCGGAATAGATGGCGATCCCTTCAACTTGTCCAAAGTTGAGGAACAATTAAAGCGGCCGCCGGCGGGCGGTGAGTTCATCTCAGTCGAGGTAAGGGCCGACGTTCCGAAGCCGAGCGACGACCTTATCATGTTCGCTCATGGCCCTTAGCAGACATCGCTAGTTGCATCGCACGTGTCCGCTTAGGACCCAAAGCGGACATGCGCGCAGGAGAATTTTCGCAGCGCAAATTCACCGTTGGCCCCCATTTTGCGCGCCGCAATTTCCTGTTTTGATAGCGACCAGTCCGGGAATGACACCCCTTGAATGGGCGCGCTCCCTCAAGCCAACAACGGGAGAGCTATGGCGATGAGCCAAGATGGGGTCACGATACTTGTCGGCACGACAAAAGGTGCCTTCATGATATCGAACAGAAGCGACCGTAAGGGCTGGACAGTTAAGGGGCCATTCTGCGATGGCTGGCCCATCAACCACATCATCGGTGATCCTGCGACGCGGTTGCTGTGGGCCGGTGGAGGTGGCGAATGGCATGGCGCGGGTGTTTGGCGCTCTGAAGACTTGGGCGCAACCTGGGAGGTTGCAAAGCTCACTAAAGGACAGATCGACGACTGGGCGGCGAATGATCCGCAACTCGCCGCAATGATGAACTGGACCAGCCAGCCGTTGCGATTTGCCGATCAGTTCTCGCAAATCTGGTCGCTTTGCTATGCCCACGGCACGCTATATGCCGGAACCAAACCGGCAAGATTGCTTTCGAGCCGGGACGGCGGCAAAAATTGGGAAGAAGTGCAAGGTTTGCGAGATCATCCTTCTGCCGACAGTTGGAGCCCTGGCGGCGCCGGATTGGTGTTGCATACGATCTTGTTTGATCCTGCAGATGCCAAAAAGCTCTGGATCGGGATTTCGTCGGCTGGCGTCTTCGCGACTGAAGATGGAGGCACGACCTGGGATCGCCGCAATCGTCTATCGAATACAGAGCCCAGCACAGGACACTCCCATCCCGCTGCACCTCGCGACGGCGAAATCGGACATTGCGTCCACAATATGATGCGGGCACCAGGCTCCGGTGACAGGCTTTATCAGCAAAACCATCATGGCGTCTGGCGTTCTGCCGATGGGGGGCGGAGTTGGGACGACATTACTCGGGGCCTTCCGTCAACTTTCGGATTTCCGATTTGCGTTCATCCACGAGATCCAGAAACCATCTGGACTGTGCCTTTGAATGGTGACACGGCAGGCCGTTTTCCGCCCGATGCTGCTGCGGCCGTATGGTGTTCAAGAGACAGCGGCAAGACCTGGCAGGCCATGCGCGATGGATTGCCGCAGGAAGCTTGCTACTTCACCGTTCTTCGGCAAGCCATGGCGCGTGACGAGCGCGAGCCGGTGGGACTCTACTTCGGAACCAATAGCGGCTCTGTGTTTGCCAGTCTCGATGAGGGTGAGAGCTGGCGCGAGATCGCGCGGCATCTCCCGACTATCCTGAGCATCGAAGTGCTTGATTGCGGATAGTCAATGATCGCAAAAGGGTCGAAATTGAGCGGAGATGGTAATTTCACCTCTTGGCCCAAAGCGGACATGACTTGGTGCACCGCGCCGCCCTTGCCGGTGATGGTGGCGGCAGTTAATTTCCAAGAAAGGCGATCTGACACTTGATCCACAGCGTGGATGATCTCACGTAAGCGCGGACAGGGATTTCAACCGGAGCAGGGAATGGCCAGCCGATTGGCGACGACGCAATCCATCGTGGCGATATGGCATTGGCGGCCTGCTGCCATCGTTACGCTCGCGACGGTGGCCGCGCTGTCGGCGCTGACTGCCGACGCCGCGCCGAAACAGGAGCGCCCCGCGCAACCCCAGGAGACGACGGCATCGCGCGCGGCAGGTGAGCCGATCATGGCGATCGTATCGATCAAGTCCCAGCAGGTCGTTTTCTACGACGCGGACGGCTGGATCCTGCGCGCGCCCGTATCGACTGGCACCAAGGAACGCGAGACGCCGGCCGGCGTCTTCGCCGTTGTCGATAAAGAGGTCGACCATCGCTCGAACATGTATGACGACGCCTGGATGCCGCACATGCAGCGCATCACCTGGAACGGCATTGCGCTGCACGGCGGGCCGTTGCCCGGATATGCGGCCTCGCACGGCTGCGTGCGGATGCCCTTCGGCTTTGCCAATAAGCTGTTCGACAAGACGCGGATCGGGATGCGGGTGATCATCGCGCCGGGCGATCCAGCCCCGGTCGATTTTTCCCATCCGGCGCTTCTCGTGCCGAACGCGGAGGCCATCGCGGCTGCGCCGGCGCGGGCCGAGACGCTCGCCCGCGAGGCCGCGGAGGCCGCAAAGGCGGCCGACGACGCAAAGAAGTCTGCCGCGGCAGCGGCGCGCGACGCGACTTCGCTTGCGGCGTCGCTGCGCAAACTGACATTGCTCAAAGCCCGCGCCGATGCCGAACTCGCGGCCGCCGACAAGGCGCTCGCGACTGCAAAAACGGATGAGGCGAACAAGCGGGCCGAGGAGCGGAGGCAGAAGGCCTCATTCAAAGTCGAAGAAGCGGGGAAGCAGCTCGACACCGCGACGGCTGATGCGAAGTCGAAGCCCGGTGCCGCCGCTGCAAAGGAGGCCGTCAAGGCGGCCGAGGCCAGGAAGGCCGCCACCGCCAAGGCGGCGCTCAATGCGAAGCTCGCGGTCGTGCCGGTCTCGATCTATATCAGCCGCGCTACGCAGAAGCTTTACGTGCGGCGCAACACGCACAAACGGTGGCCGGACGGGGGTGAAGTGTTTGATTTCAGCATCGAGGTCCCGGTCACGATCCGCAATCCCGAAAAACCGATCGGCACGCATGTATTCACCGCGATGGCGCGCAAGGACGCCGGCCTGCGCTGGACCGCAGTCACGATCGACGACGCGGACGACGCCAAGAGTGCGCTCGACCGCATCACCATCCCGCAGGATGTTGTCGATCGCATTGGTCCGACCGCATTGCCGCGGTCCTCGATCATCGTCTCGGACGAGCCGCTGAGTAAAGAGACCAACTATCGCACCGAGTTTGTCGCGGTGCTGAGCAACCAACCTCAGGGCGGGTTCATAACGCGCCAGCCTACCAACGATGGCAACTTTGCGAGCGAGGACGGCTTCTTTTTTCCCCGAGGCAATTGGGACGTTCAGAATACGCCTCGGCGCGGCGACTATCAGCGGGACTATTACAATAGGCGGCCGAATCCGTTTTTCCTGTTTGGTCGCTAGGGTGCTTGAATGAGGGCGGTCACGCCTGCCATTGGCACTCAGCGGACATTCCGATGCGCGAGCGCCGGTCTTATCGGAATTTGACGATTTCAGTCGTACTGTTGCCGCACGCTAGGCACTCAAACGTGCGCCGATCATGATCCGGCTCGTCGGGCTCGATATGGGTGAGCCACATCGGCTCACCGCATTTTGTACATTTAAGGCGTTCGATTTCTTGAGATGATTGCTGGATGGAAGAGCGTTGCATGCCCGTGCCCTGCGTTAGGTGTTTGTTGGATTTTCGATCGGCAACACCGTGAACTCATCGCAGCCCATGCAGACGTAGGTGAGAAGATCGACGTTGTCTTGAACGGGATGGGACTCGCTACCGCATAGACGCGTCGGAGCGCCGCAACGCTGACAAAGAATTGATGGTGCTGATGAGGTCTCTATTTTTTCTTTGAGTCTGATTTGTTGCATGACGCGAAGTTAGGGCACACGTCACACGCGTCAATTCTGATTCTTTGCAACCAACGTTTGTGCCGAAGGGGCCGTCGGCGCCAACCCGCAACCCTGCCAACCCTTAGATTATGGGGTCTTTCACACGTTTGGAACTTTTTGAGCGTTTCGCTGCTTATTAGCCGCTTGCAACTTCCCTATCGAATGAGTAAGTTACTCATACAGCGATATTGGCTAAGGGAGCACCAAATGGCTGATAGCGAAACCCGCGGTGAACGGCTTCAGATCATGCTGACGGCCGAAGAGTTGGTGGTTCTGGACGACTTCCGCTTCAAGGCAAAGATGCCGAGCCGCGCCTCGGCAATTCGGGAGTTATTGAAGCGTGGGCTTGCGTCCGACGGCTTTGCTGTTGCGGCCTTCGGCACCAAGTCCGAAGACTTCGGTGTCACCGGCAAGACCCCAAGAGGGCGCGACACATAACGCTCCGCCTCGGAGCGAACTCTTGAGCTATTTGGTTCCCGAAGTGGCTGGCTCAGAAATGGGCTGCGGTAGACCAGCGGACCACAATGGGGGTTTGTAATGAGCGAGCTTGATCCTCTGCAAAGTCGCTACAGGTCATTGGATGACGCGCTCATCTCGCTTTGCGAACGCGTCGAAGCGCTGGCAACCGGTTCGATTGCAGGTCTGACGATTTGCAATCCGTCCCGCACGCATATCGAACGAGCCATCTTTCCCCGACTGCCAGACTACGCCGCCGCGATTACGGCAATTCCATTGTTTCCGATTAACTTTGGCAGTTGCGTACGGGCTGTTGCGCGGGGCGAGACCATCACCTGTCCCGACATCGCGAAAGAGCGGCGCTTCGATCCGCAGTGGCAGCGTCTGAGTCTCGATAACGGCATCCGTTCGCTGCAATCGCGTCCAGTCTATCTGCGCGATGGCAAACCCTTTGGGACGTTTGTGCTTGCTTACAGGCAACCTCGCCCAGAAACCAAATGGGATGTCGCATTAATGAAGTTTGCCGCAGATGCAGCTGGTCTAATTATTCAATCTGATCTTGACCGCACCAACGTCGCTGCCGAATAGCAAAACCGGTGATGTACGCTTGTGACCCAAAGCGGACATCGGCCTTCCGCGCCGAACCCCTTTCCCCGTGATCGCTTGAACCGCTACCATCCGTTGTTTGAGCCTCGGAGGGAGCAATGAGACGGCGCGAGTTCATCAGCCTTCTTGGCGGTGTGGCTGCGGTCTGGCCGCTCGCTTCGCAAGCGCAGCTGCGCGAGCGTGTGCGGCGCATCGGGGTCTTGATGCACTTGGCGGCGGACGATCCGGACGGGCAAAGCCGCCTGGCGGCATTTCTGCAAGGCTTGCAGGAGGCGGGTTGGATCGTCGGTCGCAACGTTGCCATCGACGTTCGATGGGCGGCAGGCAACGTCGAGTCAATGAACCGATTTGCCAAGGAACTCGTCGCTCTTGAACCCGACCTCATCTTTGTGACCTCCACGCCCGCCACCGGAGCGATGGTGCAGGCGACTCGTACCATTCCCGTCATTTTCGTTTTGGTTGCCGATCCTGTCGGTAGTCGATTCGTTGCAAGTCTCCCGCGACCAGGCAGTAATGTGACTGGCTTCACCCCTATCGTCGGGTCGTTAGGTGGCAAGTGGGCGGAGCTAGTGAAGGAGATCGCGCCCGCCATCGCCAAAGTAACGTTGTTGTTTAACCCGCAGGCGGCGCCGTTTGTCGAGAGTTATTCGAACCCGTTCAAAGCCGCTGCTATCTCCCTCGGCGTGCAGGCGATCGTTGCACCGATCAATGACGTGCGCGAACTCGAAACGCTCGTTACGACTCAGATAAGCAAGCCGAGAACTGGTCTGGTCGTGTTTCCGGATGCCTTCACAGAGTTTCATCGCGAGGAGATTGTTTCGCTGGTCGTTCGCTATCGTGTCCCTGCCATTAATTGGTCCCATTCATTCGCGGAGGGCGGCGGGCTGATCTCCTACGGTCCTTATCTTGTCGATGAGCACCGGCGTGCGGCGACCTATGCTGATCGGATTCTGAAAGGTGAGAAGCCTGCTGATCTGCCAGTGCAGGCGCCGACCAAATATGAGCTTGCTATCAATCTCAAGACAGCTAAGGCACTCGGATTAATCGTTCCGCCGGCGCTCCTCGCTCGCGCTGACGATGTGATCGAATAGTCCCTTTGCAATGTCCGCTTCTGGGAGTTTGTCTTCTGACTGCTACACAGAAGGGCTATACTTCAATCACAACCTGCGACGGCGTCCCATGCGCGTCGTCTTTTCGCGACCTAAAGGGAGTTGAGCCATGAAATGCGGTAAGTGGTCATTTGCCATCGTCTCCCTCGTCTTCGCGGTGCTTCTGTCGTCGAGTATTGGAACACTCAATGCGCGGGACGCCGATCTTGCCTCTCGTACCTTCGCGGCCGCTCAGACAGCTAAACAGAAATGCATAAACGTCTGTCGTGCACGCTACCGAGACTGTCGTCGTCTGAACCAGCTGCCATCGGTCGAGTGTCGGGCTGTTTATCGGGACTGCACTCAATACACTTGTACCGGTTTAGGACCAGGATGAGCGAGGTGTTTCTTTGCTGCCGTCAGCGAGCCAGCAGCGGCGCCAGCGCTTAGCCATCGACAGATACGGCCCGCAATATTTGAATGCCCGCACAGATGGAACAGCACCTTCAAGCGATCGTCACGGTTCTTTCTCTTGTGAATCCTTTGATCTGCGGGGCCATGTTCGCGCAGATCGAGGCCGGTCAGACGCCCGCCACACGATTAGCCGATGCCACTAAGGCGGCGCTGACCGTGCTGGTCATTCTGGTCGTAGCCGCGCTGGCGGGAGCAAGAGTGCTCCGAGTTTTCGGCGTCTCGCTCGACGCCTTTTCGATTGCCGGCGGAGGTGTACTGACTTGGATCGGGTTTTCCATGTTGCGCGGTAACTCTACGCAGACCCAAGATCTATCGAAGGATCGCGCCGCTGCGACGCGATCGCTCGCGCCGGTGATCTTGTTTGCTGCCAGCCCGGGCACGATTACCGGAGTGATCACGCTCGCTGTTGCGCATACGAAGCTGGCGCTGCCGGTTACGGCGCTGGTCGCGGTAGTGGTTGCCACGGTCGTAATGTGGATCGCCATGGTGCTTGTTGCTCGTGGAGGGTCTCGCTCAAGAGGCTCGGGCGGTCTTCTGAACGATATGGTGACGCGATTTATGGGATTGATCGTCATCGCTATGGGCGTGCAGTTCGCGTTGACAGGCTTCCACAATTTTTTTGGCTAACGTCCGCTATTGGCCCTCAGCAGACATCGGTAGTTGCGGTGTGAATGTCCGCTATCGGGGGCAAAGCAGACATCACTCTTTGCAGCGCGAACGTCTGCTTTTGACCCAAAGCGGACATTAATGCTGCAAAACCACCTGTGGGAGCGCTCCCTTTCACTCTGCTCGCTTGCCACGATACGATGCCCTATCTTGACTGTCAGGGACGACGATGAGGCGACGCGAGTTCATCATTCTTCTCAGCTGCGCGGCGGCGATTTGGCCGCTCGCTGCCCGCGCGCAGCAGTCTGAGCGGGTGCGGCGCGTCGGCGTGCTGGTTGGCCTCGCCGAGAATGATCCCGAGATGAAGGAGCGCATCGCGGGATTCCGTCAGGGACTTGAGAAGCTTGGTTGGGCGGAAGGTAGTAACCTGCGAATCGACTATCGTTTTGCGCCCGCCGGCGCTCAGGCCCGCTTACTCGCGAGAGAACTGATCGCGCTGCAGCCCGACGTGATCTTGACGCAGTCAACACCAGCCACCGCAGCCATGCAACAAGAGACCAGAACGATCCCGATCGTCTTCGCTGGCGTCGCCGACCCGATCGTTTCGGGCTTTGTTGCGAGCTTGTCGCGGCCAGGCGGCAATCTCACCGGCCTGTTGCAATACGAGGAGGGCATCGCCAGCAAATGGCTGGCGATGCTCAAGGAAATTGCGCCAAATCTTACGCGCGCTGCCCTTGTCGCCAATCCAAGAACGACGCCGTTCGATTACTTCCTGCAGTCGGCCAAAGCGGTGGCTCCATCGCTCGCGATAGACGTAGTGCCCACGCCAGTCGATAACGCCGCCGACATCGAGCGCGCCATCGAAACCTTCGCCCGTGAGCCGAATGGCGGGCTGGTGCTGCCGCCAGATACCTCGACCGTCGTCCATCGTAATCTCATTATCGCGTTAGCAGCCCGGCATCGCTTGCCCGCGGTTTACGCGATCCGTGTTTTCGTCGCAGCGGGCGGTCTCATGTGTTACGGGACTGACTTCGTCGATTTGTATCGACAGGCGGCATCCTATGTCGACCGCATCCTGCGCGGTGCAAAACCCGCTGACCTTCCGGTGCAGACGCCGACGAAGTTCGAAACTGTCGTCAACCGCAAAACAGCGATGGCACTTGGCTTGACAGTTCCACCGGGCTTGCTGATCGCCGCCGATGAGGTGATCGAATAGCGATCCTTTTTGCTGCGCTGCATGAGTCCGCTTCTAGCCCAAAGCGGACATTGGCATGTGCATTGCAAATGTCCGCATGAGATCCAGAACGGACATCAATCGCCCCATCAAAAGAAATTTAACACGTTCTCGGATTCAATTTCGACCAAAGTTGTAAGTGGCCTTCCAGCTTGTTGAGTGGAAACGTTTTATCGAGCACAACTTTTGCAACAGACATTCGTGGGTGAATGGCAATCCTAAATATATTTAGGCGCTTTTTATTTGCGGCTGCCGGATACAATTCTAATGAGAGGGGGTCGTCGATCAATTTATCGGTCGACAGCGCGCTACGTAAAGCGTGTTGCCGCAACATAAAATTAGAAACAAAAAATGAGCCAGGACCGAGACACTGCCTCAAGTCCTGCCTCGTCTACTTTTGTCTCCAGCGAATTTAGCTTTTCCGCCATCAGAAGAAATGCGCCGTGCGTTTGTGGATCGGGAAAGAAATACAAGCACTGCCATGGATCGGATAGATCGAAACCACCGGCAGAATTGAATTGGTGGGACAAACCGATGAACTGCCAGTCAGCGCGGCTCGCACTCGCGCGACAGATTATCTCCAGGTGCGCGATTGAGCGTGTTATTGAAACCGGCACATTTATAGGAACGACAACTGAATTTTTTGCCCAATTGGGCATTCCGGTAATTACCGCGGAATCCAATGCTGAATACGCCAGATATGCCCGAGCGCATTTGACCAACTGGAAAAATGTCGACCTGCGAGTCGGGGATTCGGTCGCTATTTTGCAAAATATAGTCCTCGAAGCAATCGATCGGACTGTACCAACTCTATTCTATCTTGATGCCCACTGGAGTGACAGTTTGCCCTTACGCGAGGAAGCGGAACTAGCCATCGACCATTTTGCAGGCTCTGTTTTGATGATCGACGATTTCGCTGTTCCGGATGATCCGGGCTATGGTTTCGATGATTACGGTCCGGGTCGACGACTCGATCTAGAATACTTACTCAATTCAAAACTCCCGGACCTTTCGATTTATTTTCCATCCACGCCATCCTTTCAGGAGGACGGCGCGCGCCGCGGCTGCGTTGTCGTGACCGCCAACCCTGCGCTCGGAGCTATTCTGGATGACATTGTCTTGCTGCGACGGTGGAAGCGGGAGCCGGCCGCCGTATCCCTCTGAGGATGTCCGCTATTGGCCCTGAGTGGACGTCGCTAGTGCAGTCCATTTGTCTGCGTGTGACCCAAAGCGGACATCGGCCGCCCCTGCCGATCTCATCACCTGGACCTAAAAATCTAACCTGCCGCACTTGCCCCACGTCGCAGGCCCAGAGGGCAGCAGCTGGGCTCAGTCGTTTGCGCGAATTTCGCGACAAAACCGGCTGCATGTCAAAAGCAATAATGTGTAGAGTAAGCAGCAAGCACCATGGCTTTGCACGGAAGATGCTCAGCCAAGGTCGCACAAAGAGAAACTAAGAACTGAGACTGCCGGAATTAGCGGTCTCCTAATTTCCCCAGGGAGGGATGACGATGAAACGGTCCGTACGCCGAACTTCGCGCAAGCAAAACCGCAGAGAGTTTCTCATCAAGACTGGTGGCGCGCTTGCCGCCGCCGCGATTGGTTCGCCGCCGATCATTGCGCGCGCTGCGGAAACCGTAAACATCGGCGCGCTTTATCCGACGACGGGAAGCATGGCGCAAATCGGTGTGGGTTGTGTTGCAGCCGCCAAGCTCGCGGTCGAGATGGTCAACGATGCCGGCGGCATCAAATCGCTCGGCGGTGCCAAGCTTAACCTCATCGTCTCCGACGTGCAGAGCGACACCACCGTCACTCGCACGGAAACCGACCGTTTGATCTCGGGCAATAAACTCTCCGCGATTCACGGCTGTTTTGCCAGCGCGCTGACCTTGATTGCCAGCGAAGTGGCGGAACGCGCGAAAGTGCCGATCATCACCGGCTCAAGCTCCGACCAGCTCAACAAGGGTCGCACTTACACGTTTACGCCCTTCGCGCGTGCCTCGCAGTTTGCCAAGGCGCAATTGCAAATGTCGAAGCTTGTCAGCGACACGCCGAAGGTCGCCGTGATTTTCGAGAACACGGCGTTCGGCACCTCGACCTCGAACGGCCTCAAGGAATTGGCTCCGGCCGAGGGCGTCGAGATCGTCATGTTCGAACCCTATTCGGCCGGCTTCACCGACGCCTCGCCACTCGTGAACAAGGTGAAGGCTTCGGGCGCCAATGCGCTGTTCTCGGTGTCTTATCTTAACGACCTCATCTTGATCGTGCGCACGGTCAAGCAGGTCGGCCTCAACGTCGCGATCAACGGCGGCTCCGGAGGTTTCGTCATTCCCGACTTCTACAAGAATGTCGGCAAGCTCGCCGAGGGTTTGCAGGGTGTGGCGCATTGGAACCACGACATGAGCGACGAAGCCCAGAAGGTGAACGTCGAATACAAAAAACGCACTGGCGAATTCCTGTTCGAATATGCCGGTGGCCTTGTCGCCCAGACCTTCATGCTTGCCGATGCGCTTGAGCGGGCAGCCTCGACCGATCCACAAAAAGTGCGTGACGCGTTGTCGGCACTCGACGTTTCGAAAGGTTACGCAGCGATGGCGCCGGGCGGAAAGGTAAAGTTCGGTCCTGACGGCAAGAACGTCTACGGCCGTCCGGTCGGGGTGCAGTGGCAGAATGGCGATCTGGCGAGCGTGTTCCCGAAAGAAGACGCGCGTGCTCCACTGTTGAAGACATAAGGCCGTCAGCCGACAATGCTGGAAATCTTGGCCCAGGCCGTGATCAACGGCCTGCTGATCGGAGGGATTTACGCGCTGGTCAGCATCGGCGTCACGCTGATTTTCGGCGTGGTGAAGATCGTCAATTTCGCCCAAGGCGAATTCGTGATGATCGGGATGTACATCAGCTTCTTCCTGGCCACTCAGTTCGGTATCGACCCTGTCGTCTCATTGATCGTGTCGATGCCGGTTCTGTTCGTCGTCGGCGTCTTGATCCAGCACTACCTGATCCGCAGGGTTCTGGGGCTCAACGATTTGCCCCAGATCTTCCTGACCTTCGCGTTATCGCTGCTGATCGTGAACCTGGCGCTTATGTTGCTGACGGCGAACTACCGCACCGTTCACACCTGGTACTCTGACGAAGCTTTTCATGTCGGCGGTCTCTACATTCCGGTGGCGAAACTGATCGCATTCGTTCTGGCGATGATCTTGAGCGGCATCCTCTGGATCTTTCTGCACACCACCGATCTCGGCAAGGCGATGCGTGCGGCTTCGCAGAACCGCGATGTGGCGCAGTTGATGGGCATCAACCCCAACCGCGTCTTCGCCGTGGCGCTCGGAATCGCCCTGGCGCTGGCCGGCGCCGCCGGTTCGCTGCTGATGCCGTTTTATCCAGCCTATCCGCTGGTCGGACAGGTCTTCGTGCTGATGGCCTTCGTCGCGGTGGTGCTCGGTACGCTCGGCAATGTGATCGGCGCGCTGATTGCCAGCCTCTTGATGGGCGTCGCTGAGTCGCTCGGCATCCAGTTTATCGGCGCCGACTCCGGTCTGATCGTCGTCTTCGCGCTGCTGCTGATTACGCTGGCCGTGCGGCCGAGCGGTCTTGCCGGCGGGAGGCGACGCTGATGCCGAATGTTCGCGGTTGGCGCTTCGCTGTGCTCGGCGTCGTGATCGCCGTGATGCTGATATTGCCGCTGGTAGTGAAGAGCTCATTCGCAGTCGAAATTCTGATCCGAGTATTGCTGTTCTCCTTCATCGGCTCCGCCTGGAACCTGATGGGCGGCTACGCCAAGCAGCTTTCGCTAGGTCATGCGGCGTTCTTCGGCCTTGGCGCCTATACATCGACACTTCTTCAGATCGATTTCGGAATTTCACCATGGATCGGCATGGTCGCCGGCGGCTTCGTTGCCATGCTCGCCAGTTTGCCGATTGGTTGGCTGTGCTTCCGGCTGCGCGGGCCGTATTTCACCATCGCCACCATCGCGACCGCGCAGGTACTGATGCTGATCTTCCTCAAGTTCCGCGATTTCGCCTGGGGCGCGGAGGGAACCACGATCCCGAATCTCGGCCACGCGCCGCTAATGATGCAGTTCGAAACCAAGGCGCCGTACTATTACATCGTACTCGGCCTGCTGGCGATTGCGCTTCTGATTACGGCTTGGATCGAACGCTCGCGGATCGGTTATTACTGCGTCGCCATCGGTGAGGACGAAGACGCTGCCGAGGCTATCGGCGTCGACGCGCCGAGCGTCAAGCGCAGAATTTACATGATCAGTGCGTTCCTCACTGCGCTCGGCGGCACGTTCTACACGCAATACATCTATTTCATTGATCCGCAGACGGCGTTCAATTTCAACATCTCGATCGAGGCTGCGTTGGTCTCCATCGTGGGCGGTGTCGGAACGCTGTGGGGCCCGGTCATCGGCACCGTCTTGCTGGAGACGACTTCGGCGTTGTTGCAGAGTTGGCTCGGCAATTCGATCGGCGGCGTGCAGCTCACCGTCTACGCGATCATTCTCATGGCGGTGATTCTGTGGCGGCCAACCGGCATCATGGGCTATCTCGCGGAAGTCTACGCGCGCCGCACGAAACCGCTATCCCTGCCGGCGAAGGCATAGATCGATGCCCGAAGCCCTCGTCATCAAAAATCTGAACAAGCGATTTGGCGGCCTGCATGCTGTGCAGGACGTCAGTTTTACGGTGCGGGAAAACGAGACGCTGGCTTTGATAGGGCCGAACGGCGCAGGCAAGACCACCGCCTTCAACCTGATCACGGGCTTTTACCGGCCCGATACTGGCTCGGTATCCGCCTTCGGCCGGGAAATCGTCGGCTTGCGGCCGCACGACGTCTGTGCGTTAGGCCTGGCGCGCACCTTTCAGGTCGCCAAGCCGTTCGGCGGCATGACCGTATTGGCAAATGTAATGACCGGAGCCTTTCTGCGCGACCGCAGGCCGGAGGCGGCACGCGAAAAGGCGCGTGAGGCGATCGATTTCGTTGGCCTGTCGGCGCGCGAAAATGCGGCGGCGCGCGATCTCACGACCATCGACCAGCGTCGGCTCGAAATGGCGCGCGCGCTGGCGACGCAGCCGCGGCTGCTTCTCCTCGATGAGGTGATGGCGGGCCTCAATCCGGCGGAGATCGATCAAGCTGTGGCGTTGGTCGGCAAGCTGTCGAGCCGCGGGCTCACCATCGTCATTGTGGAGCACCTGATGCGTGCCATCATGGCGGTGGCGAAGCACATCGTCGTGCTCGATCACGGCCAGAAGATTGCCGAAGGCAGCCCGAAAGACGTCGTCGAAAACCCGGAAGTG
Source organism: uncultured Alphaproteobacteria bacterium (assembly GCA_963751535.1). GTDB lineage: Bacteria > Pseudomonadota > Alphaproteobacteria > Rhizobiales > Xanthobacteraceae > Pseudolabrys. Next base: position 36,311 of record CAVVUW010000002.1, on the reverse strand, counting down.
ATCCGCGCCTATCTCGGATCGGGTTACGTTCACGCCCCGGCCGGAGGAATGTCGTGATCGAGCTCTCCGGCGTCAGCGCGTCTTACGGCAATGTTCCCGCGATCGATGGCGTCACCATCAATGTCGGGGAGGGTGAAGCGGTCGGCTTGCTTGGTGCAAACGGCGCGGGCAAAAGCACAACTTTGCGCGCTATCTCCGGACTTGTGAGACTGACAGCGGGCGCGATCAAGTTCCTCGGCGTCGATCTGGTGTCGCTGCCGCCGCACAGGATCACCGAGCTCGGCATCGCCCACGTTCCGGAAGGCCGCCAGGTTTTTCCGGAGATGACGGTGAACGAAAATCTCGAGATCGGTTCGTACGCGCCGCGCGCCAAGGCGGATCGCGCGAGTTCGCTTGATCTGGTTTACAGCATCTTCCCTCGACTCGCCGAGCGGCGGAAGCAGCTTGCCGGCACGATGAGCGGTGGCGAGCAGCAGATGCTCGCGGTCGGGCGCGGCCTCATGCTCAAGCCCCGGCTGTTGATGTTGGACGAGCCATCGCTCGGCCTGGCTCCTGTGATGTGCGACGTTACCTTCGAGAAGATTGCGGAAATCCACAAGATGGGGACCGCGATCCTGCTGGTCGAGCAGAACGTCAGCCGCGCGCTGACCTTGGTGCAACGGGCCTATGTGTTGGAAAGCGGCAAGGTGATCCTGAACGACACCAGCGAGAAATTGGCGAACAACAAGCAGGTGCAGGCGGCGTACCTTGGAATTTGACGGCAGGAAAAGAGATGGGTGCGTGCATGTTGAGGTTGGACCTCAGTCCAACTCGATCTGATCGGGCCCATCCCCAATAATTCCTCCAAACCACAAGCGTGGGGGAGGATCATCATGCCAAGGCATGCCGGGCTCGTTGCCGTTTCGCTTGCTCTGCTCCTGGGCGCAGGGGCGTTGCCGGGAACCGTTGTCTCTGCGCACGCGCAAAGTCTTTCCGCCGAAGATATGAATCGACGCAACGTCGAGCGACGCGCGTTTGAAGCGGTGGTCTGGGGCATGCCGGTCGTCAACTACGACCTGATGCTTCAAGAGATGCTCAGCAAGACGAACGGCAAGGTGAATCAGGTCATCTATTGGGGGAGACCGCTCGATTCGAAAAACCAGACGCTGACGCCGAATCCGGACGCGCTCTACTTCATGGCCTTCTACAACACGAAAGATGGCCCCGTCGTCCTCGACCTGCCGGCCGCAGACGCCAGTGGGTCATTCAACGCCAACATCGTTACGGTGTGGCAGATGCCGCTCGAAGACGCCGGGCGGCTCGGCATCGATCAAGGTCGAGGCGGAAAATTTCTGATTTTGCCGCCGGACTACAAGGGAACTCCGCCCGACGGCTACATCGTGCTGCAGTCCGATACGTTCGCAGGCTACATGCTGTTCCGGGCGAACCTCAAGAGTCACAGCGCGGCCGATGTCGACGCATCGATTGCCTACGGCAAGAAGATGAAGATTTATCCTTTGGAGCAGGCCGCCAATCCACCGGCAACCGTGTTCACGGACGTCAAGGATATCGATTTCGATTCCACCATCCGGTATGACGCAAGCTTCTTCAACAATCTCGACCGCATGGTGCAGACCGAGCCGTGGCTGCAGCGCGACCGCGCGATGATCGACCAGCTCAAGACTATCGGGATTGAGAAAGGAAAACCCTTCGCGCCTAGTGAGGCGACGAAGACGTTACTTGCCTCGGCGGCGCGTGAGGCCCATGCATTTCTGGAGGCGAAATATGACGCAGGCCTTCCACCTTTTTTCTCCGCGACGAGCCGCTGGACGGCGCCGGCGCCTCCCGACTTGGTCAAGGTGATGCAGGAATCATATGCCGACGTAAATGCGTATCCCGTCGATGAGCGCGGGATGGCCTACAGTTATGCTTTTGTCGGGCTCAAACGTCTCGGCACCGGGCAGTTCTATTCGATCTCAATCCGGGACAAGGACGGCGATTCTTTCGACGGAGCCAAAACCTATCGACTCAACGTGCCGCCCAACGTGCCGGTGGACCAGTATTGGTCGGTGACCGCATACGACCGGGCTACACACGCTCTGATCAAGAATATGCCGCGTGCGAGCCGCTCGTCGCAGATCCCAGAGATACAGAAGAACGCCGATGGCTCGATCGACGTCTTTTTCGGACCCAAGGCTCCGGCCGGGAAAGAAACGAACTGGGTTCCCACCGATCCGGCCCGCAAATTCGAACTGATGGCGCGTTTCTACGGGCCGAAGAAAGAGTTCTTCGACAAGGTCTGGACGCTTCCGGATGTCGAGAAGGTGAATTGAATAGGCGGTGTCAGCCATTGGCCCTTAGTGGACATTTCGCCGGCGCATTTGAATGTCCGCTTTCGGGGGCAAAGCAGACATCGAAGTGCACTGTCTTTACTTCCGCTTTTTATTTACCAAAAGCGGACATTCAGCCTTTCCACAGCCAGCGGCCAAGCACCACAGCCACCAGCATGCCGGCCAATTGCGCCGCTATGAACGCAGCTACTCCGGCCGGCGCGATACCTGCGAAAGTATCCGAGAGTGATCGGGCCAGTGTGACGGCGGGATTAGCGAACGACGTCGAGGCCGTGAACCAATAGGCTGCCGTTATGTAGAGGCCAACGGCGTAGGCCACGGCGCTCGGCGCACCGGAAATGCAGCCAAATATCGTCAGCAGAAGGCCGAATGTCGCGACGGCCTCCGCGAGCCATTGACCGGTGCCGGTTCGGATGTGGGTTGAGAATTGCAACACGGGCAGTTCGAACATCAGGTGCGCCGCCCAAACACCGACAACAGCGCCGCATAACTGGGCGAGCAGATAAATGCCGACCATCGGCCAGGAAATTCCGCCGTGAAAGCCAAACGCAAGGGTCACAGCCGGATTGAAGTGCGCACCGGAAACTGGTCCGAGTATTAATATCAGTACCGTCAGTATCGCGCCGGTCGGGAGGGTGTTGCAAAGCAGGGCCAGTGCATCATTTCCGCCTGAAAGACGTTGCGCCATGATGCCTGAGCCGATCACGGTCGCGAGCAGGAACGCGGTCCCGAGCGTCTCGGAAACGACACGTTGCGCCACCGATGACATCAAGTCGGCTCTTTGGCGACCGCGTCAGTCACGCTTCCAATCTCGCGCAGTTTTTGTTGCAGGCTTAGTTTGTCGAGGCTACGGATCGGAAGCGCTGTGAAAATGCCAATTCGTTGCGAAAGCATTCGGTAGGCGTCTTTGAAGGCAAGACCAATCTCCGCTTCCGAGCCTTTTGCCTCGGCAGGATCGGGCACACCCCAATGCGCGGTCATCGGCTGGCCCGGCCAGACCGGACATGTTTCTCCGGCCGCGTTGTCACAAACGGTGAATACAAAATCGAGTGGCGGCGCACCAGGCTTGGCGAACTCTGTCCACGATTTAGAGCGGAAGCCAGAGGTCTCATAACCGAGACTTTCTAGAAGTTGAAATGTATTCGGATTGACTTGCCCCTTGGGCTGGCTGCCCGCGCTGTAGGCACGAAATTTTCCAAGGCCGACCGTGTTCAAGATCGCCTCAGCCATGATCGATCGCGCCGAATTTCCGGTGCAAAGAAACAGAACACGGAAAGGCTTGTCGCTCATGAGCCACAGCACGCTTTTTCGTGAGCGATGCGTGCCCCCTTGTCGAAGCTAACGCTGGGACTATTGCCACGCGACGAGATGACGAAATTCAGGTACGGACCATAAACGTGCATGCACTTCATGACACAGCCACCTTCGTGCGTTTGTTGCGAGCAGGTTTGCAGACCGGTTGGACGCAAGCTTCCGTCGCGCCTTGGCAGCAGTTCTCCGTGAGAAAGCTGAGCAGCTCATTCATGATCTGGAACCGAGCCGCGTAGATCATGGAGCGGCCTTCACGCCGCACCGTCACGAGACCAGCGTCACGCAGCCGGTCGAAGTGGAAGGTCAGCGTGTTCGGCGCGAGTTTCAGTCTAGTGGCGACGCCGCCCGCAGGCATGCCTTCTGGTCCTACCTGCACCAGCAGACGAAAGACATCCAAGCGATTTTCTTGGGCGAGCGCGGCTAAGGCCGAAACGGCATCAATGTTTTTCATATTTCAATGATTATTGAAGTAAAAGGGCGCGTCAAGAATTATTTCGATGATGATCGAAATAATTGGAATGTTCGCTTCGGGACAGGGTCCTCTTGACAATATTCCTATAGGATATTATTCACATCGTATCCCGCCCCCGCTACCGAGGGGTGTCTGATCAGCGTCTCCAGACGCGGGGCGGGGAGCGGTGGCCGGCAACGGCGGCGTCGGAGATGCGACGCTGGCCCCCGGCGGTCCAAGCCGCGCTTGTCCCGGCATGCGAGCCGCTGCCGAGGCTCCTGACGGCCGGTAGGCCGGATCTCCTGTCAGAGGAGCGCCGGTTGAGTGCCCGGGTCTCATACGGTGGAGAGTCACGCGGTTTTGCGCTGACGTGACGAACGGTCGACCACCGGGGACGGCGCTGGAGCAAACCTACAAACACCGCGCGCGGGACGCCTTCGGATCTGGCGGACTAGCGGTTGTTGCGCCGGCGCTCTCACGAGCGAAGGCGCGACACACGGACTTCGACAAGCCTCGATGTCGCGAGGCGTCGAGGCCCGCGGGTCCATCAGGACCCTGGCGTTCCGCGCACCCTCGGCTCTTTCCCGGGAGCGGCGGAAAGAAGAATGCAGGCGATCCTGGCGCCTGAGCAAAAATCCGGGCGATGACGCTTGGGTGTTTGACTTGTTTGCTTGGTTGGTTGAGTTGGCTGTTTGAAATTGTGAATCAGCGATGCGGGGAACACCGCGAGACGCACCTGCATCGTCAAGGCGAGGCTGCGACAAACTCGTCGGACGATGCCCAAGTTTTTAACGAATGGTTACCGTTTTGCGGCGGAGATGTGGCGTCACAATCGAATTGCTGTCGCAAAAGGCAGCACACGCCGCTTTCTGAATCAAATGCACATCATTGCGACACATGCGCGACACCGCGCATGAGTTGCGCGCATGGAACGTATGTTGTGTCGAGCATGGCGCATGCGGCGAAGCGCGCCTATGTACGTTCCTAACAACTATAAGAAACTGGAAACGCCCTGGAGTTGTCGGACCCAACAAAGGGAGATGATCCATGGCTTACGCCCCTTACGCCGTCGCAAAAGGCGGCTTCACCACCGAAACTCCTGCACGCGAACGCCCGGGCTTCTTCCGTCGCTTTCTCAACGCGATGATGGTTGCGCGTCAACGTCAGGCCGATCGCGAGATCGAGCGCTATCTGCACAACAGCAAATTCACCGACGAGGCGGAACGCGAGATCGAACGGCGGTTTCTGTCAACGCCGCCGCGCTTCTGACGGAGGTTGTCCGATGTCGACCTTGCAGGTTCATGCGCCTGTGGTGCCGCCACTCGGCGGTCTCGCTCGTGTCATTTCACTCTTGAAGACGTTCGCCGAGGTTTTCCTCGACGCGCAGCGCGAGGCCGCGGCCGCCCACAAGCGCTATCCGTTCGCCGACTGGTGAAGCGCGATCAGGCCGCGCCTTCGACCACGCGCATGTCGCGTTCGACGTTGCCGGTGCCGAGCGCCTTGAGCGCTTCCTTGTAGGCAGGGGTGTCGTGGCAGGCGACGGCCTTATCGAGGCTGTCGAACTCGACCAGCACCACGCGCTCGTTCATGCCTGACTCGTAGATTTTCGCCGGATTGCTGCGCGCGAGGAAGCGGCCGCCGGCCCCTTCGATCGCCGGCACGGCGAGCTTGGCGTAGCCCTTCCAGGCTTCCGGATTTTTCACCGAGCGATAGGTTACGACCCAATAGGCCTTCGGCATGACGTTCCTCCTTTGCTTGTTTTGTCGCCGCAAGGACCTTATGGCGCGATCGCCTTCCGCAGCAAGGCCCGTGCGTCATCGCTGCCATCGAGCGGACGCAACGTTCGGCGCGTCACTTTCCAGCCATCGTTGCCGCGCTTGAGCTCCCATCGATTGGCGCCCACGCGGTGGATGCGAAAACCGGTTGTGCTGCCGTGGCCGGACAGTTCGCGCGGGGCCGCCTGCCGGTCGGGCGTGATGATCTGCAAATAAGATGTCGCGACCGCGGTATCTCCATCGAGCTCCACGCGCGGCAGTCCGGCAAAATGACAAAGGCCGCCGGCGATAGCGGCCTGATGTTCGGGAGTTTTCACGACTGCGGCGATCGCCTCGTTGCCGTTCGCGCCTTTGCCGCCACCGAGGTCGATCGAACCATCCGTCGTAAATGCATTGCGATAATAGCTGTCAGTCCCGGTATCGGCCGCGGGTGGGTGGCTTGCGATCAGGTGATAGATCGCGAGCGTGTCCTCCACCGCGCGGAGACGATCCTCCGTCGTAACAGACTTGGTCATGCAGGCCTCCCGTTGTTGATAGTGAATCGACCGGTGGGACAGATTCAGCGCGAATCAAATACTCTGCCTTGGGACGGTATTCCGGCACGTCCGCTTCAAATCGTGATGGAACCAAAGACTGGCATTTCGGTTGCGTCACAAAGTTGCCGAAGTTTCTCATGAAAAGCCGCGTTTCCCCACCCACAATTTGCGGATGCACTGGAGCCGTTATGACTCGCAACCTTGCACTGATCACCACCCTCGTTGCGTTGGCCGCAACGCCGGCGTTTGCGCAAAAACAGCGTCTCGCAGTTGTCGACGCCAATGGCAATCTCGATGCACTGATCCGGCAACATGCGGCGGCAAATAATCTGCCCGAGGATCTCGTGCGCCGGGTGATCAAGCGCGAGAGCAGCGGCAATCCGCGCGTGGTAAGCGCAGGCAATTACGGCCTGATGCAGATCAAGCTCGCGACGGCCCGGTCGATGGGATACAGCGGCAATGCTGCCGGTCTGCTCGATGCCAACACCAACATGACTTATGCGGTGAAATATCTGGCCGGCGCCTATCGGCTTGCAAACGGCAATCACAACCGCGCGGTCCATTACTATGCCGCCGGTTATTACTACGCGGCCAAGGCTAAAGGGGCATCCGTTATTTCCCTCGCGCAGGGCAACGATGCATATGCTCCGGTGACGAGCCGCAACATCAAATTCAGTTCGCGGCAAACTCTGCGTGAGGCTGGCAGGCAAACCGATGGCTTCGGCGCGTCCTCGAATTTCTACCCGAGGCCGGATTCCTACTGATCGCGAACAGTCCTAATAGGGAATTGAGCGCGGGCCGGTGTAATGAGTGTGCTGGGTGGTCTGCCCGTTATTGGTCACCGGCCACTGATAGTATTGCTGTTGGCTGCCATACGCAGGTTGCTGATATTGCGGGGCGTAGGCCGGCTGCTGGGAGGGTTGGCTAGCCTGGGCTTGGATGCCGTACGTCGTTTGTTGACCCGGCGGTCCCCAGAAAAACATCTCGAAGAAATTGTACTGGCGAGACTGGGCCGGCTTCGCGGCGACCCTTGTCTGCGGGCGTGCGCGATAGACGCGGCGACGCGCTTCCCGCTGCGGTTTGGCCTGCTCGGCTTTCTTGACGACCGGTGCTTCCTCTTGCGGCTGCGTCTGCGGCAACGCTTGCGGTGCGATGGCCGGCAATTCGACTGAGGAGGGTTCGCCAATCTCGATCGGGATGCTGACGACCGGCGTCTCGGGAGTCGTGGCGGTTTCTTCCGGATCGGCGTCAGCCCGGTCACTGGGCAGCCCGGCGACTTTCGGTGGCGCCTCTTCGGAGCGCACGGCGGTGTCCGGAAGGTCGCGCAGGCGGTTCAGTTCGTCGGCGCGCTTGAGGGCGGCGTGGATGAGAAATTGCCGCATTTCGGACTGGCGGTCGCGATCGGCCAGAATACCCCGCCCGGTAGCCATTGCACTGGACAACGGCGCGCGCGACCCGTCAGGCGGGCTCAGCGCCAGCACCAGAATCAAAATGGCGAGAAGTACGCCGCCCACGGGAAGAATGCGGAGAATCGGCAGCATTGGCTGTGAATAACTGAGTCGGCGTCAATACCAAAGCACCACTTGCAAAGCCGTTGATCCGCAATCGAAGGTGTGCGGCTTTTATATCACTGGCCGCGAGGCCGGTGACAGCTTATCGGCCGATTGCTACGAAGCGGCTCCAACAATGTACGCGGGGAAACGCCATGATGAAGAAGCCGAATTGTCCGATCATTGCCATCGAGGAGCATTACTGGGACCCGGAATTGGCCAAACATTTCACCGGGCCCGAAGCCGGGCGAGGCAACGAGACGGACGAGCGGCTCTTTGACATGGGGAGCCTGCGTCTCAAGGAGATGGACGAAGCCGGGATCGACATCCAGGTCCTCTCGCATGGCGCTCCGTCCACCCAGAAACTTGGTGCCGACATTGCGGCCGACCTGACGCGGCAGGTCAACGACCGCCTCGCCAAGGTCTGCGCGGCCAACCCCAAGCGTTTCGCCGCCTTCGCGTCGCTTCCAACGGCCGACCCGAAGGCTGCGGCGGACGAGCTTGAGCGCACGGTCACCAAACTCGGCTTCAAGGGGGCCATGCTGCACGGCATGTCGAACGGCGAATTCCTCGACCTCAAGAAGTTCTGGCCGATCTACGAGCGGGCCGAGAAACTCGACGTGCCGGTCTATTTCCACCCGTCGCTTCCGCATCCGAAGGTGACGGAGATCTACTACCAGGATTACGCGAAGGACTTCCCGTTGGTGGTCCGGCCGGCCTGGGGTTACACGGTGGAGACGGCCACGCAGGCGATCCGCCTGGTGTTGTCCGGGGTCTTCGACGCGCACCCGAATCTGAAAGTGATTCTTGGCCATTTCGGCGAGACGCTGCCGTTTCTCGTCTGGCGCATCGATACATCGCTCAAGCGGCCGGGCCAGAAGGCAATGAGTTTCCGCGATATTTTCTGCAAGAACTTTTACGTCACCACCAGCGGGTTCTTCTCCGACCCGGCACTCATCTGCTGCATGCTCGAGATGGGCGTCGACCACATTCTGTTCGCGGTCGATTGGCCGTTCGTGATGAACCCGCCGGCCGTCAAGTGGATGGAAAGCGTCTCGATATCCGACTCGGACAAGGTCAAGATATTGAGCGGCAACGCGCAGCGGCTTCTAAAGATGTGATGTTACCGGGTGCTGCCGATAGTACGCGGCGTCCTCCGCGGATTGCGTCCAATCCTTGTTGCCGCGCCAGTCGCAGTGGTGTGCACGCATGTCGTTTCCGTAGCGCACGCGAAACAGCATCGTGCGGGTGGGACCGTTCTCGTATTCGTGCACTTCTCCGGGCGGGTGAACGACGAAGGCACCGGGCGTAACCGCGATCGTTTCGGTCGGTGTCCGCATCATGCCGCCACCGGAAAAGCAGAAATAGATTTCGGTGGCCTCCGGGTGGCAATGATAGGGACTGATCTGTCCTGGCTCCCAGCAAGCGACGGTGACGTCGCCATCGGCGATTTTGCCCAGGATTTTCTCGACGTGATGCCGGGGGTCCCATTGCTGCTCACGTTCAAGGCTGAAGACGTGCATGGCCATGGCGCTCCGGTGGAAATCGACGTCAGCCTAGCGTAACGGCCAGCCGGGCAGGAGAGGGTGCCATTGCGGATCAGCCGTGCGCATTGATAGAAGGACCTTTGCAAGGGCCCGTAGCTCAATGGTTAGAGCCGACCGCTCATAACGGTCTGGTTGGAGGTTCGAGTCCTCCCGGGCCCACCACGCAGTCCCCCAAATCTCTGGTCACAGAGACTTTGTGAGAACAGGCCGCGTTAGCGCGGCCTATTCGACGCGTGATTTTCGCTATCCGGTCTCCGGCAGGCGGGATATGCCGAATTCGGAGCCTGGTCTCTGGCCGAGAAAATTCTGTTCCTGGCGCCGTGATGCCTAGTGAGGAAGTCTTAAGCGCGAGCCCGAGCCTGGCGTATTGCCGGGACCATTCGGCCGGCGCATCTCGCAGATTCGCGATGCCGACTCCACGGGGCAGGCGCCCATCGACTGCGGCCTGCACCAGGTTCGGTGCCAGGAACGCGAGCGATATCGTCATATTGATCTGACGGATGGTGCAGTTTTCAGCGGCAGCGATCTGTTCGACATTCGTGACCGTTCCCGCGATCAACTCATCGAGCCAATGCCGCCCCTTCGCGATCGCGGTGACGAGCTTGGCGCGGGTTTCGGCGCGGATTGGACGGGGGTCGGGATGAGAGGATGTCGATGCGGGGAGAATGATCTCCCGCGGTCGTTTTGACGGAGTCTTTTTCCAGGGGACGACCAGCACATGTGGATCGCGATGAACGCGCTCGTCTTGTTCTGCTGAGTGCCGACGATCCTGCGCCTCGCTGTCTCGTTCGGACTTGGCGGAAAGCTGGATGGCAAGGTGATCCGACTTCACGTCAACACGGGCGACATGGGCGGAGATCAACTCCTTGTCGTTGAGTGAGTCAGGGTCCTCTGCTTCCGCTTTGTTGTGTGGTTTCCCTGCGAGATGTTTGCGGACCGCGCTGAGGATCAGCTTTTCGATTTCGGTGGCGGGCACACGGTTGAGCTTCGCGGCCTTGTCCGGCTGCCCCTGAATGAGGGCTGCTGAGATATAGTAGCGATAGCGCACACCATTCTTGACGGCATGAGACGGCGTCATGCGGTTGCCGCGCTCGTCAAAGATGCGGCCCGTTAGGAGTGACTGAGATTTTTGCCGGGCCTTGGCGTGATTGGTCCGCTGCCGGTCAAGTTTTGTCTGAACCGCATCGAACAGCGCGCGATCGAGGATGGCGGATTGCTCGCCTGGGAAGACCTCGCCCTTGTATCGGACCTCGCCGATATAGAAGCGATTGCGCAGGAAAGCGGCGAGCGATCCACGGGTGAACGGGATGCCCCCGATTGTTCTTCCGTTGGATAGCGGGCGGAGCTTGGTCTTGACGCCGGTCCGCCTCAGGTCAGTGAGAAGAAGGTTCAGGCTGCCGAGGTCCAGGTAGCGGCGGAAGATATGACGGACCGTTTTGGCCTCGTCCGCAACGACTGTGATCTTTCTGTCCTTGGCCTGGTAGCCCAGGGGAACCACACCGCCGACCCAAAGGCCCTTGCGTTTGGAGGCCCCGATCTTGTCGCGGATGCGCTCGGAGGTGACCTCCCGCTCGAACTGGGCAAAGGACAGCAAGACATTGAGAGTGAGCCTGCCCATCGAGGTCGTGGTGTTGAACTGCTGGGTGACCGAGACGAACGACACCCCATGGGCATCGAACAGTTCGACCAGCTTGGCGAAATCGGCCAAGGAGCGCGTCAGGCGATCGACCTTGTAGACGACAATGACATTGATCCGGTGGGCTCGAATGTCATCGAGGAGCTGCTGCAGGGCAGGGCGGTCGGTGGATCCGCCCGAGAAGCCGCCATCGTCATATCGGGTACGAACCAGTGCCCAACCGGCATGGGCCTGGCTGCGGATATAGGCCTGCGCCGCATCATATTGGGCATCGAGCGAGTTGAAGTCCTGATCGAGGCCGAGACTCTGTCGACACGCGGGTATAGATGGCGCAGCGGACCGATCGTCTAGCGGTCGCCGTCATGACTTGGCCTCAGCAGCGATCTTGTCCCGCAGGCCAAAGAACCGCGGACCGTTCCAATTGGTACCGGTGATGGCGAAAGCCACTTTGGACAGGCTGTCATAGGTCTTGCCGTTCCAGGCAAAGCCCTCGTCCACCACCATCACCCGATAGGTCTGAGCGTTCCACTCGCGCATCAGGATCGTGCCGGGTTTGAGCTCAGCCCTTCTGCGACCGAACTCTTCCGTCAGGCGCGAGGCCTCTAGGGTCCCGCCACCGGTTGCGATCTGCCTCAGCAGCCGAGCGGTGGCGGGATCGAGATCGCCCAGCTCGTCGGCCTGGAGCCGGTAGGCGAGAACGGCAAACAGCAGATGGCGGGGCAGATGAGGAGGCGGCTGTTGCCGGAAGATGCTCTTCCAGCGCGCCCGCAAGCCATGGAGATCGAGATCGCGCAGATGCGCGATCTCGTCGTCTAACGACATTCTGGTTGCCTTCTTCGCAACCGGTCGTGTTTGCCGCATCGCACTACGCCGCCGCTGACGCCGTGCGATCCGTAATCCGGTAGACGCGCCCATTCTCGCCGTCTGCCGAGACAAGAGTGAGGCCGAGCTTCTTGCGCACGACACCAGCGAGGAAGCCGCGGACCGAATGGGGTTGCCACTTCGCTGCACGTGCCATCGCCTCGATGGTCGCGCCACCTGGCGCTCGCAACATTGCAATGATGTGAGCCTTTTTGCTTTCGCGGCGTGCAGTCGGCTGCGACGCGGGCCGCGGTCGCTGATGAGCCGCCGGCTTTGTAACGGGCTTGAGTTGTACGGCCTTGCGCGCGGTCGTCCGCTTTACGCTGTTACGGGTCTTGGTCTTGCTATCGTTTGCGCGTGATGCGGGCTTGCGCTTCGACTTTGCTTTGGTCATCGGGATCTCCTTCGGTTGTGCGGCGACCATCGCCGCCACCACCGAAGCCCCACCTCAGCGAACAAGCCGGCGGGGCAGGATCCCGAAGCGCAGCCAGCGCCTCGAACCGGACACAGTACCGCTCTGTCTGCGCGAAAAAGCCAGTCCTTTCTGGATAATCTTATTGCTGGTTGAGGGCGATCCTGAGCATCCAAGGATCAAACTTGCAGCGCCAGGATTGCCGAAAGCGCTGACCAATGTCCGCTTTCGGGGGTAAAGCGGACATGCCTCTTTGCACTGCACATGTCTGCTTTTGACCCAAAGCGGACATTAGCTGACCTCACCCTCCAGTGTGCTAGCTTGGTCCGATACGGTGCTCTGTCCTAAACGCGAGGTGAGGCGATGAGACGGCGCGGCAAAGCAGTGAAAACGCAACGCCGTAGGACATTGAAGCGTCACAACACATCTAAGAACGCGCGTGGTCGTAGTTCGCCTACAACCAGCAGGGAAACAGATGTCGTACGGCTCACCCGCGAGCGAGACGAGGCGCTGGAGCAGCGGGCTGCCACCGCTGAAGTACTTAAGCTAATCAGCCGCTCGACCTTCGATCTGCAGACCGTGCTCGATGCCCTGGTCGCATCGGCTGTTCGGTTGTGCGAGGCCGAACGTGGTGTTGTGTTCCGTCGTGAGGGTGAATTCTACAAGAGTGTGGCGTATTACAACTATCCACGCGAATTCCAGGAATTCCACGAAAGTCATCCCATCACGCCAGGCCGCGGGACAGCCGTCGGGCGCACGGCGCTCGAAGGCAAAACGGTTCAAATTGTCGATATTCTTGCCGATCCAGAGTACACGTTCACCGAAGCTCAAAAGCTCGGTCGCGGCAGGGCTACCCTGGCGGTTCCCCTATTGCGGGAAGCAACTCCAATCGGAGCACTAGCGCTTCAGCGTACCGAGCCGCGGCCATACAGCCCGAAGCAGATCGAACTTGTTGAAACTTTCGCCGCGCAGGCCGTCATCGCCATCGAGAACACGCGGCTGCTCAGCGAGCTGCGTGAATCGCTGCAGCAGCAGACCGCCACCGCCGATGTACTTAAAGTCATCAGCCGCTCGACTTTCGATCTTCAGACGGTGCTCGATACGCTGACCGAGTCGGCTGCGCGACTTTGCGGGGCGGATATGGCCGCCATTACGCGTCAGAAGGGCACGGCCTTCTATTACGCGACGACTTACGGCTACCCGCCAGAGTTGGATGATTATCTCAAGAGCGTTCCGCACGAACCGGGGCGAGGGAGCGTGGTCGGGCGAACAATTGTGTATGGTAAAACAGTTCATGTACCTGACGTTCTTGCGGACGCGGAATACACGATGCTCGAAACTCAGAAGAAGGCCGACTATCGAACCGTTCTTGGTGTACCGCTCCTACGCGAAGGAAATCCGATCGGCGTGATTGTCCTAGTACGTCATGCAATGCAACCGTTCACTGATAAGCAGATCGAGCTCGTCACCACTTTCGCCGACCAAGCGGTGATCGCCATCGAGAATGTGCGCCTGTTCGAAAGTGTGGAAGCCCGCACGCGCGAATTAGCGAAGTCGTTGGAGGATCTGCGCACGGCGCAAGATCGCCTCGTGCAGACCGAGAAGCTCGCCTCGCTTGGTCAATTGACCGCCGGCATCGCGCATGAAATCAAGAACCCGCTCAATTTCGTCAATAATTTTTCGGCGGTCTCGGTCGAGCTTATTGAGGAACTACGGGAGGCGCTTGCTAGCGCCATGCTCGACGATAAATTGAGAGCAGAAATCAGCGACATTGCGAATATGCTGGAGGGCAATCTCGACAAGGTCGTGCAGCACGGCAAACGTGCGGATGCCATTGTCAAGAACATGCTGTTGCACTCGCGCCAAGGCTCAGGGGACCACCGGCCCGTCGATATCAACGCCCTAGTCGAGGAGAGCCTGAACCTCGCCTATCACGGGGCGCGCGCCGAAAAGCATGGCTTCAACATTACCCTGGAGAGGTCCTTGGATCCGGCTGCCGGGGAGGCCGACCTGTTCCCGCAGGAAATTGCGCGGGCGCTACTCAATCTGATTTCGAATGGCTTTTACGCGGCGACCAAGCGCAAAGCAGACACAAATGGAAGCGACTACGAGCCAACCCTTGCCGCGACTACCAGGAGCCTTGGCGACAGTGTGGAGATCAGGATCCGCGACAATGGCACCGGCATTCCGCCAGAGGTGAAGGAAAGGATTTTCAATCCGTTCTTCACGACCAAGCCTGCCGGGGAAGGGACCGGACTTGGCCTATCCATCAGTCATGACATCATCGTCAAGCAACATGGCGGGTCTATTGAGGTCGATACACAACCTGGCGCATTCACCGAGTTCAGGATCGTTCTGCCGCGTATAGCTGCAACCATTGCCAAATCAGGAGATCGCCCGTGAACCTTCTCATTCTCGTAGTTGATGACGAGCCGGATGTTGAGATGCTGTTTCGGCAGCAATTTCGGCACGATATCCGCGCCGGCCGGTTCACGATGGAATTTGCCCCGTCTGCTGCGGCTGCGCTTCAGCGCATCACTGATGCGGCGGGCGCGTCAATCATCCTGATCCTGTCTGACATCAATATGCCGGGGATGTCCGGCCTTGAAATGCTGCCCAAGGCCAAGGCCATACGACCCGACGTCCCGGTGATCATGATCACCGCCTACGGTGATGCGGAGACCAAGCGCAAAGCATTGGAGAATGGCGCTGAAGCCCTTCTGACCAAGCCCATTGATTTCGGGATATTGCGCAGTGAGATCGATACGCGGGTTGAACGCGCCGCGTAATCGCACGCGCCGTGGTTATAGGAGTCCGCGGCGGTCTGCGTAATGTCTTGCGTGGCAGAATTGTCCTGTAAAAATTTCCGACATAGCTGCAGCGCGAGAGTACGCTAATGGTACTGGTCAACATCGGGCCGCGTCTGCCTATTGCAATAACTCCGGCCACGGCACGATGGTCGATTTGACCGTTTTCATCGCGATCGCATCGGCGACGGCGCGCGCAATTCCCTCCTCGGAGAACGGATACAGCGTCTGCATGTCGAGCCAAGGATATTTCTCGCGGGTGCGGTAGAGCATATCGACCCCAAATGGCAGGTCATTGCCGGTAAAACCCCACGAACCGAGAATATTTATATCCTTGGTACAGATACGGTGCCATGACGTTGCGATCGAACCTGCGTCGGTGAATTGGCCCATTTCAACATAGGTGCCGCCGTCACGCAGAAACTCGATCCCCTCAGGCCCAGCACTTGGATGTCCTGAACAATCCATCACGACATCGGCGCCAAAGCCGCCGACAATGTCCCTGACCCTCTTGATCCGATCGTCTGGCGTCTTGAACTCTTCAATGTTCACTGTGGCCTCGGCGCCAAATTGACGCGCGAGGTGAAGACGCGGCGCTTCGGGCGCGCCTACACAGATCACTCGACCTGCTCCCATCTCTTGCGCGGCCGCCACCGCGAGAATCCCAATCGGGCCGGAGCCCTGGATCACGACGGTGTCGCCCCATTTAAAACCTCCGGCGCGCGTTGCTCGATTGAATGCACGGATGCATGAGGTCAGCGGTTCAGACAATGCACCGAGCCGCAGCGACATGTCGTCGGGCAGCTTGTAGATTTTGGTGCCTGGAAGCATGTCCAGATCAACATAGACATATTCGGCCCATCCGCCCCACAAGTGCGGCGCTTTGTCGAACCCGATATAGCGGCCGTAATAGACCGGCGTCAGGCACTTATTGGCATTTTCTGGATAGTGGACGCAGTAGTAACAATGTCCGCATGGCATCAGCGGCGGGATCATCACCTTTGATCCCACCTGCAGCGGTTTGTTCATGAAATCCTCGTTGAACTCCGAACCTAGCTCAACGAGAACGCCACCGATTTCATGTCCGAGTGTGAAGGGCCAAGGAAGTTTCTTCGGCCAGTGACCCTTGAGGATGTGCAAATCGGTGCCGCAAACTCCGCAGGCGCCGATTTTGATAAGAGCTGCCTTCTTCGGAATTTTAGGCCAGCGAACTGTGTGGATCACCGGCTGGGCGCCCGGGCCAGCAAAAGTAGCCACGCGAATATGTTCCACGGTACGTCCCCCTCTCAACCCCACACCCTTAATTTGATTTATCTTCATCCTTTGGGGACTGACCGAAAGTTTATCTCAGATACCCGAAATTCGCCAATGTCCGCTGTTGGTACTCAGCATTTCGACGGCAGCTCCGAATGTCCGCTTCCGGGAGTAAAGCGGACATGACGTTTTGCATTGCAAATGTCTGCTTTTGACCCAAAGCGGACGGAGGCAAAGCGGACATGCCCCCCTTTCAGCGCTGTTCCCTAATCCGATACGATGGCCTGTCCTAACCCTCGGGAGCTGCGATGAGACGTCGCGACTTCATCACACTTCTCGGTAGCACGGTGGTTACGTGGCCGCTGGCCGCCCGCGCGCAGCAGCGTGAGCCGATGAAGCGGATCGGCATACTCTTGCCAGCAATGGCGGACGATCCAGTATTTCAGGCGCGCCTTGCAGCGTTTTATCAGGAGCTGGCGCTCTTGGGCTGGAGCATCGGCCGCAATCTGCGCATCGAACCGCGCTGGGCCACTGCCAATACTGCCGAGATTCGCAGGCATGCGGAGGAATTAGCGGCGCTTGCGCCCGACGTCATCCTAGCCACTGGCGATTCAACCATTCCACCGTTGTTGCAGGCAAGCCGCACCGTGCCGATCGTTTTCCCGCTCGCCGGCGATCCCGTGGGCGCTGGCTTCGTCGATAACCTGGCGCGCCCGGGCGGCAATGTCACTGGCTTCATGCTTTTCGAATACGGGATGGGCGGGAAATGGCTGGAACTGCTCAAAGAGATTGCGCCAAACCTGACGCGAGTAGCGGTCCTTCGGGACCCTTCCAGCCCCTCTCAAACTGCACAGTTCGGCGCTATCCGGGCCGTCGCGCCGTCGGTCAGGGTCGAGGTGATCCCGGTCAGTGTACGTGACGCCGGCGAGATCGAGCGCGGCATCGTAGATTTTGCGCGCTCGCCGAATGGCGGTCTGATTCCAGCCTCGAGCGCTGTGGCACTGCGTCATCGCGAGCTGATCGTCACGCTGGCGGCCCAGCACAAGCTGCCAGCGATCTACTGGGAACGCTTCTTCGTCACCGGTGGCGGCCTGATTTCCTATGGGCCTGATCTGATCGACAACTACCGCCGCGCGGCCGGCTACGTCGATCGCATCCTGAAGGGCGAGAAGCCTGCTGATCTGCCGGTGCAGGTCCCCACCAAGTACGAGATGGTTATCAATCTCAAGACCGCCAAAGCGCTGGGCCTATCGGTGCCATTGATTTTGCAACAGCGCGCCGATGAAGTAATCGAGTAATTAGTGCAACGTCCGCTTATGACCCAAAGCGGACAAGGGTTAGCCCGCAACTTCGGCGTGGATACGCAGCAAATCGGGGATAGTTGCCGGATCGCGCCTGCCAAATCCGCATTCCGTCGCTATCGAAAAGCCTTTGGCATGTCGCTCGGCGGTCGCCAGTCGTTTCCGTGTCCCAGCGACGCCATCGGTAAAATGGACTAGTCCAAGACTAAGCTCGGTTTCTGTCTTTAACCGCAGCCGTGCTAGCGGCGCAAAATAGGCATCGTCCGTTCGGTCACGCGGCACCGGCATGTGAATGAGACTGATTGGTCGCTTGATGTCTGCCGCCAGGCGGTTGGCAACATCAACCATATCGACCATGTCGATGGGCTCAACGACGTGCTTATGGTTGGAGTCGCCGTAGCAGAAATGGAACAGCAGTTCGATGTCGGCTGGCACTCGTTCTGCAAGATCGGTCAAGATGCGGGAAAAGCTTTTCAACATGTCTCCGCGATTCTGACCGTAGGCATTCGGGTCATTGCGTTGAAGTCGTGCAAACACCGCCGATGCGACATCGAACTGGATGGCAATCTGATCGTGCGGCAAGCTGGCGGCGATCTTATCGATCTCGCGCTTAAGCGCCTCGTTAAACACGGCGTCAAGCGACTTGTGGAGATCGTCCTGAAGGAAAAGCCAGATTACAGAATGCGCTGGAACTAGATCAATCTGAAAGCGCACGTTGTGAGGGATTCGGCCGGCCCGCTTCAGCGCCGCAAACTCTGCGTAAGATTGCTTTGCCACGTCTGCATAGAACAAATTGTCGAAGGCGACATCGAGCGGCTTCTTGCCAGGTTTCAGGCGGTAACGAATACGCGCTGTGCCAGTGGCGTGTATTCGGAACAATTCGTCGGACTTTTCCAGCGCCGGGCTATTGGCGAAAACAGGCTCCAGCCAAGTGATCCAGTCCGAGCGGTCCCCGGTTTCGCCGTCCGGAATGCGCTTGAGATGAGGGCCGAGTGCCTCACTCACGGTCGCAAATACCTCGTGGGCGTCGGCTAACGGCACGCTGCCGACAAGGTGGACGTGGCGCATGAGGGCCTCCCGGAATGCGACAGAATGGAGATTAAAAACGCACCATCGGAAGGCGACAAGTAAATGAGTGAAGATTTCGCCCCGCAATGCGGGGCAGATTTGAGTGGGATTTGTCTACCGAAGTCGCGAGCGCCGAGGAAATCACCGATGTCCGCTATTGGCACTTAGCGGACATGGGCTGTTGCGCCGCACACTTCTGCTTTTGACCCAAAGCAGACATCGGCGGTCTCTGCGGCAGTAAGGAACAGGCGGCTCGCCTACAGACGGCCAAACTACGGGCCGAACGGTTAGAGCGTGAAGCTCATTCTGTTGATACAAAAATCGTCAAATTGTGATCTGCAGCACAGATTGAATTCACGGCGCGGGGCACTATCAAAACAACGAGCCCAGCCGACGTGGTTTTACCCCAGGCCACGTTGGCTCCCAGAAGGATCGCTGCAGTCCCCGCTCAGCGATCCTTTTGTATTTTTGGGGCTCCTCCGCCTGCACGTTTTACGTTCTTTGCATCCTTAGGCTCGGTCCAACGCACTGCAAGGGGCCAGCCAAACCCGAGGACGGCAAAGAATAACGTCAAGGACACCGGCAAACTCGCCGAGGGGAAAGTTCGATCCAAGCCTAGACCGATTCCGATCACGACAGCTTCACCAACTACGACAATCAAAATGTAGACTATCAAAATCCACATTGGCTCTGCCCCCTGGCGCTCCGTCCGCACCCGCTCAGCACAGACTAGATCGGGTATCCAATGTGCGCGCAACAGTTACCATGTCCAGGACCTGGGCAAGCTCGACAACACGTTGGTCATTTACATCAATGGCGACAATGGGACGAGCGCCGAAGGCGGACCGCTTGGCACGCCCAACGAAGTGGCGTTCTTCAACGGCCTCAATGAGCTGCCTGTCGACGTGCAGATGAGGTTCTACGACGTCTGGGGCACCGAGCAGACGTACAATCACATGTCGGCGGGCTGGTCGTGGGCGTTCGATACGCCGTTCGATATCGACAGATCGACAGTCCCATTCCCATGCCTTGCGATTTCGTCGTGAAAAACGACTCGAAGATGCGGTCGATATCTTCTGGAGCGATGCCCGTTCCCAAGTCCTCGACGGACAGCAGCACGTCATGGATCGGCGTTCAATATTTCATTGCCGGCAATCAGGCCACAAAATCGAACAACAGTTGGTGGCTCAAGGCGCGCGCTAACAAGGTGATTGAGCGCGGCACACGATGTCCGCTTTTGGCACCGGCGTGAACGATGCGGATTACAAGCCACCGTTCCCGCTGACAGCCAAACTCAACAAGCTCACGATAAAGGTGGACCGCCCGCAATTGTCTCCCGCCGACCTTCAAAAGCTTGAGGCGGCGATGAAGGAGAAAGCGAAGGCCGATTGATCAGGAATTCTTTGGTTCAACCTGAGTTGCTGATCAACTTGCAAAGCGCCGGGGCATCGTTCCCGGCGCTTTTTTTGCTTAAGTCGCTTACATCTTCATGTCCGCTTTTGGCACTAAGCGGACATTGGCTTGTGCGCTGCAAATGTCTGCTTTTGACCCAAAGCGGACATTGCCCATCGTGCGTCCGGCAAAATAGCCCGGGGAAAAATCCATCGAATATTTAGGCCACCTTTCTCACTCGACTTTTCACTTGATAAGGCGCAGACCTAATCATCCCCGACAACACTATGCCCAGGGCGTCGGTTGAGAGGCCCTCGAGTTCTAGCCGCAGGTGCCTGCCTTTTTGGCCCCTCTTTACCCGACCCAAGCGGTCAGAATGTTCGAATAAGAAAATGTTTCAGGCAAAACACGTCCTAGCGATGGCTGCTATCGGCCTTGCGCTGGCAGCCGGAGCATGCGCCGGCCGCCCGTCTCAAGGTGTATTGCTTCCCGTTGCGCGATCCGCCGAAGGCGCGTCGCGTGTACAGGTCCTTGCCGCTACAACAAGACAGCGCTCGACTGTCGATGCAGGCGAGATGTTTAACGGCGAGCGCGCCGAAGCCGTGTCCTATGCCGCGATTACCGTTTCTATTCCGCCCGACAACTCCCGAAAGATTGGCGAAATCCAGTGGCCTGCGTCACTTCCGGGTGACCCCAGTCGGGATTTCGTGACCGTCTCGGCGAACTATCTCGAAAAACAAGAACTCTCCGCCGCCGTATCCGCGGCAGCAAAGCCGACCGGAGGCAGGAATGTGCTCGTCTTCGTGCATGGGTTCAATAACCGGTTCGATGACGCCGTTTACCGCTTTGCGCAAATCGTGCACGACGCGAAAGCGCCAGGAATTCCGGTCTTGTTTACCTGGCCATCCCGCGGCGAAATGAAGCTGCGCGCCTATACTTATGACCGTGAGAGCGCAAACTACTCGCGAGATGCTTTTGAACAGTTGCTCGCAACCCTCGCTGCCAATCCAAATGTGAAAGAAATTAATATCGTGGCGCATTCGATGGGGAATTGGGTCACGCTTGAAGCGCTGCGGGGAATGTCAATCCGAAGTGGCAAGATCGGCGGCAAGATCAGAAACGTTCTGCTGATTGCGCCGGATGTCGACGTTGACGTGTTCCGTACCCAAATCCAGAGAATAGGCGCGCCCAAGCCACGATTTGCACTTTTCCTATCGCAGGACGACAAGGCGCTTGAGCTATCGCAGGCCATATGGGGCGGCGTCCCGCGTCTCGGCGAAATCAATCCGACCCAAGAGCCCTATCAAAGTGAATTAAAGCGGGAAAATATCGAGGTCTTTGATTTGACGACTTTAAAGGGAAATGCGCACGACAGGGCTTTTGAAGATATCACGACCGTCGTCGCGATGTTTAAAAATCGGACGGGCGAATAATCCGAATTGGCTTTGCTGGTCTTTTTTGCGGCGCAGTTCAGTTCGCAAATGTCCGCTCACGACCCAAAGCGGGACATATTGGGAATGTCGGAACTTACGTAAGATTGAGCATCGTCGTGGCCGCCGAGGGGGCGCCAATGTCCTCATCGCTGGTACAGTGATTGGCGATTGGGAGTTGGCTATGCAACAGAAGCAGTATCAGCAAATCGCAATTGGAGCCGGTCTTTTAGCCGTGGTTGTTGCGATCGCCACAGGGCGTCTGCCCCGCTGGCTGAGGACTACACTCGTTATCACTGTTGCGGCTTTGGCAGGGGGCGTGGGTCTCTTCGCTTATCGGTACGTCACGAATCCTATTACACTTACCGTTGCCGCCGGCTCACTGGACGGTGATGTCCCTGGTTTATGGCGGCTCTTGCGAGCCGAATGGCTTCCACGAATTCTGCGATACGTCTCAAAGTTGTCGACAAAGGAACCGCATTGGAGGCTGCAAAGGCGTTTTCGGCGGGCGAGGTCGATCTGGCTGTAGCAAGAGCGGATGCCGAAGATTTATCAGCCGCGCAGACAGTGGTTGTTTTTATGCGCGGCGTCGTGTTGATCGTTGTACCTCCGGGAAGTTCTATCGCAGAGATGGATGATCTTAAAGGGAAGACGGTTGGAGTTGCTGGCGGTGAGGTGAATCACAAGGTCGTTGAAGCGCTCAAAAGGGAATACGACCTTGACCGCGCAAAAGTGAAGTTTACGGACCTGAATGTGGGAGACATCCCGCAGGCCCTCAAGTCCAAGCAAGTGAACGCCTTGCTCGTCGTTATGCCTGTTACGGAAAAATATCTGGCAATATTGCGGAATCTGTTCCCACGAAACGGCAAAACAAATCCGACCTTGATATCAATTGAGTCAGCCGAAGCGATTGCGGCTGTCACGAAATACTATGAAAGCTACGACCTGCCAAAGGGTACGTTGCAAGGCTCGCCAGCCATCCCGGACGATGATCTGACAACCCTTCGCGTGCCATTTTATCTTTTAGCGAAAAAAACACTCTCCGAGGATGTCGTTGGCTCGCTGACAAAAGCAATTATGGAAACACGCCGAGATCTGCTTGGGGAATATCCAGTGCTGAAGCAGATCAGTGCACCGAACACTGACAAGGACGATGATAAGGATGCGTCTATTCCAGTGCATCCTGGCGCCGCCGCTTATTTTGATGGCACACAGAAGACACTTATCGAAAAATATGGCGACCAGTTTTGGTATGGATCGATGGTCCTTGGTTCCCTGGCCTCCATCTTTGCCGCGGCATGGAAATACATGACAAAAAAAGAAGAGGGAGCAGAATCGCTACCACTCATGCGCCTGTATGCATTTAAGGATCAACTGTGCAAGGCAGGCGGCGAGGCAGAATTAGCTGAAACAGAGCGGCGCATAGATGAGATTTTCAAGAGTGAGTTAGAAAAGCACGCTAGGGGTGATGCCGATGCTACTGATACAGGAGCATTGGGATTAGCGATGCAGCAACTCGCTAACGCGACAGCCCAACGGCGCGTGACGCTTGCTGACAAGGGCGTGCCTGCTCCTCAAATGAAGGCTTATGGTCGAACTTAAGCCGACCGGTGTCCGCTTTTGGCACTTAGCGGACATTGGCTTGTGCGCTGCACATGTCTGCTTTTGACCCAAAGCAGACAATGCGATGGGGAAAAAAGGCACGCCGAACCGTATGCAAATGTTCCGGTGTGTATAAAATTTGCATATATAACGACACATAAATATCACGCCTGAAAATCATCTGTGCAGTTATGCCAAGTGTGGCTCCGCCTATCTGAGGTTTTTTGCTACCACCAAGTCCGATTGCAGATCTTGGTTGTCATCGGGGGCTGCCTATGCGTCACTTTCATTGTGCTGCGCTAGCAGCTGTTACTGTTTTTGGCTTCGCTTCGATCGCTTCGGCCGCCGATATGCCGGTAAAGGCACCCGTCTATAGGGCTCCGGTGGCCACGGTTTACAATTGGAGCGGCTGCTACATCGGCTTGAACGCAGGCGGAGGCTGGGCTCGGACGGAATTTACTAACACCGTCAACACAACGGCATTCGGCCATCTCGAACCTGGCGAAAGCTTCACCTACGACAACAGTGGCTTTGTCGGCGGCGGCCAAATTGGCTGCAACTATCAAGTCAACCAGTGGGTGCTCGGAATCGAAGGAACGTTTGACGGCACCTCCATCAAGGGGGATGCGAACAATCTGGCCATCCTGAACGACGACATATTCACGACAAAGATTAACAGCCTCGCGACCGTCACCGGCCGCGTCGGCTACGCTTGGAACAACGTGCTGCTATATGCCAAGGGAGGCTACGCCGGCGCCAACGTCCAATTCTCCGTATCTGACACGTGTTGCGTCGGGGGCTCCCCCATGGGAGCCGGAAGCGCCACGCATTGGCAGAGTGGTTGGACGATAGGCACCGGCCTGGAATACGGGTTCACGCCCAATTGGATCATCGGTGTTGAATACAACTACATCGATTTGGGAACGGCGAATTACGAAGTGGGTGGCGGCGCGGGCAGCTACGCCTTCGACGTCAGAACCCGTATTCAAACAGTTCTCGCACGTCTCAGCTACAAGTTCGGCCCGTAACACTCAAGACAAGTTCAAATTAATAAAAAGCCTCGGGCAATGCCCGGGGTTTTTCTTTTTTGGGAAAGCCGAACTCTTTTGATGTCCGCTATTGGCACTAAGCGGACATCGGCTTGTGCGCTGCACATGTCTGCTTTATGACCCAAAGCGGACGTCGTGTTGTCCCTTAACCAACCTAGCTTGAACCAGTACGATACATGCATGACGGCCGTATCAAGCTGGGGTCATCAATGCCCGATATTGAGCTCTGGTTAAAAAACATTGGCCTTGAAAAATATGCCGAGGTCTTCGCGAGACACGATATTGATTTGGATGTTGCGCCAAGTTTAAACGAGCAGGACCTCGAGAAGTTGGGGCTTTCGCTCGGTCATCGCCGAAAATTTCTTGCCGCTGTGGCAAAACTCCGCGCGGGCGGCGCGCAAACGACTCCCACGCAAGCGGATGCGCCACGCCCAGAGGCGGCCGGCGTTGAGCGCCGCCAAGTCACCGTGGTCTTCGCCGATCTGGTCGGCTCGACCGCGCTTGCGAGCCAACTTGACCCCGAGGACATGGACCGCCTGCTACAAGAGTACCGTAAGGTTTGCGCCGCAGTCGTCAGCAGATACGACGGCCATGTCGCGCAGTATCTGGGCGACGGCATCGTGGCATTTTTCGGCTTTCCGGCGGCACAGGAACACGCGGCCGAACGTGCGGTCCGGGCCGGGCTCGAAATTGCCGCCGCTGTCGGCCGCCTAAAACGTCCCGATGGCGAGGCGTTGCAGTCGCGCGTCGGCATCGCGACCGGACTGGTGGCTGCTGGCACTGCAGGCGTCGCGGGCGAGCAGACTGTGGTCGGCGACGCGCCGAACCTGGCAGCGAGGCTCCAGTCGTTTGCCGAACCTGGTTGCGTGCTTGTCGGGCCGGCAACGCATCGGTTGACGGAGGCTTTCTTCGAGTACCTGTTTGTCGGCGAGCATGAGATCAAGGGATATCGCGAGCCGATCCCTATGTGGAAAGTGCTCGGCGAAGCCGCCATTGAGAGCCGCTTCATTTCTGCGCGCACCGCGGGTGCGGACCCGATCCTCGGACGGGAACGCGAAACGGCATTCCTGGTCGATGCCTGGCAGCGCGCTACGCGCGGAAATGGCCACGTTGTCGTGCTCTCGGGCGAGGCCGGGATTGGCAAGTCACGGCTGTTGGAAGCGCTCGTCGAGCACCTGCGGGACACGCCGCACCGGCTGCTGCGCGCGCAATGTTCCCCGTATCACGGCAACACTGTGCTGTACCCGATTCTGCAGCTGCTACGTCATCAACTCGACCTGCGGCGGGATTTGAGTGATGCGGAAAACCTCCAGCGCGTCGAGCGCATGCTGGAACGCATCGGACGGCCCACGCGTCAGGCTCGTCTGCTCATGGCGGAGTTGCTCGAGTTGCGCGCACAGGAGACCTTGTCACAGGCCGAGATGACAGCCGCGCAGCGCAACAATGCAACCCTCGAAATCCTCGAGGCGTTCCTGGTAACACCGCTGGACGGCGCCACGGTCCTGCTCCTGTTGGAGGACGCGCACTGGAGCGACCCGACCACACAAACGCTCATCGAGCGCCTGCTAGGCAGGATCGACGGCGATCGCGTGCTGATTGTTGTGACTCACCGTCCCGAAATGAAACCTGTCTGGGCGGACCATTTACACGCGACACCACTGCGCTGCAGGCCGCTTGGGCGCGCGCACTGCGTGGCGCTCGCCCGCCACCTTGCGAGCCGGTGGGGAATGGATGATGCGCTCCTGCAAGAAATTGCCAGTCGCAGCGACGGCGTGCCGCTCTTCGTCAAGGAACTCACCAAGGCAGTACTTGCCCAGCAGTCACCGGACGCAGACGCGGTGCCTCTAACGCTGCGGGACTCCCTGATGGCGCGCCTCGACCGGTTGGGCGGCGCCAAGGCCGTCGCGCAGACCGCCTCGGTCATCGGGCGCCTGTTCCCTTACGATTTGCTAGCGACGGTCGCCGAGACAGATGACAACAGATTACGGGAAGGTCTTGAGCTGCTGTGCGGATCCGGGCTGATCTTTGCTGTAGGCGCGGAGGCAGAGCTTGCCTACAGCTTTAACCATGCGCTCATCCAAGAGGCTGCCTACGAAAGCTTGTCACGTGCAAGGCGGCAGGCGCTGCACGAGAAGATCGCTCGCGCCCTGGAATCCGGAGCCGCGGCCAATAGCGCAAGCGAGCCTGCGGTCATCGCACATCACTACAGCCGAGCCGGGAAGTTCGCGAAGGCGTCTCAATTCTGGCTGCTTGTCGCCGATCGATCTGGCGAACGTTTGGCATTCATCGAATCGGTCGGTGCGATCAATTTCGCGCTCCGCGAAGCGGAACAGATCACGGATCCGGTGTTACGCGCGAGTTTGAAGCTCGACGCACAACTGAAGCTCGGCCGCTCGCTGGTATTCCAGAAAGGTCCTCAGTCGACCGAGGCAGAATTGGCCTTTACCGAGGCCCATCGGCTCGCGAAGGAAGCGAGTGCCGGCCCACAGCTCTTCCAGTCTGCCTGGGGGCTGTACGTGAATGCGGCGCGCAACCGTCAGTACGACAAGGCCAAGCTCCGCGGCGACGAGCTACTCGCGATCAGTGAAAAACTCGGTGACGATGACCTCAAGTTTGAGGCCCTCCATCACCACTGGGGCTTTGCATACTTTACGGGCCAGACCGCGAACATGCTGGCGTATGCCGCCGAGGGTGTAAGACGTTACGACTCCGCGCGTCACCACCGGTTCGCCTACACCTTCGCCGGACATGATGCAGGCGTCTGCGCGCATTGCATTCGCGCGATGGGCTTGAGCGTTGCCGGCGATACCGCGAAGATCAAGCCTGAGCTCGAGGCCGCCGTGGCACTCTCGGATCGCCTGCAGCATCCGCTGTCGCTCTTGCTCGCGCAGGGCATGATGTGCTGTACGCTTTATCTCGCCCACGACCTCGGCGCCTGCCGGGCGTCGGCCAACGAAATGCTGCGCGTCGCGACCAAATACGACCTGCCGGTCTACAGCGCGATTGGATCGTTCTGGCTGGGCGCGACCCAGGCAACGCACGGCGACGCGAGCGGCGGACTGCAGCAGATGGAGCCGGCATTCGAGCCCCTGGACGGCATTGGTCTGTTCGTTTTGCTGCCCGCCGTGGTGATGGTAGATACCCTGGCGCGCGTCGGCCGCGACCGTGATGCGCTGGCGCTCATCGCACGCGTGCTCGGCAAAATGAGTGAGCCGAAAATGGGTATGTTCGTCTCCGAGCTGTGGCGCATTCGCGGTGAGCTCATCGCACGCGAGCGAGGGGGTGACATGGCGCTGGCGGAGCGTTCCCTACAGGTGGCGTTGCGGATCGCGCGCGGGCAAGAGGCGACGCTCCTGCAAGCTAGGGCGGGTATCGCACTCGCGCGGCACTTCGCCGAGAGCGGCCGCCGCGAGGAAGCGCAGATGGCGCTTGTCGAGTCCGGCGTGAGCGCTCTTACAGACAGGACCGTACCCGAGATCGTCGCCGCGGACAGTCTATCCGCCGCGCTCGGTTAAAACGGACACCGAATTTGAGCATGTCCGCTATTGGCACAAAGCGGACATCCCTCTTGCACCGACTTATTTTTTCGGTGGTGGCGGACGCAGTCCTGGTCGAACCCGTCTCCAAACGAGAATTCCCTGCTAACAGGGAAATTAACAGCGAATTTCATCAAATTCCTGCGCGGGGCGCGATTTTAATCGCCGACACTTGAACGAATTCAGAGGCTTGCAGCAAAATTCCCTACGCAACCGAACAGGGAATTTTTTCGAAGGAACAGGGAATTTGTACGCGCGATCAGGGAATTTGAAATAGCCATTCAGCGATTTCCGGATGACGTTTTTCGGAAATTCGGCGGCGTGAGCTTGGAAGTATCTTGGTTCGATTCGGCGAAATTGATGCTGAGCGTCGGATTCCAGCAATCGTCACGAGCCGTCAGCGATTCGCGTCAGAAGTTGGCACGTCATCGTCACCAGAGCCAAGCAATTCTCTGTTTCTGAAAAAGGGATTCGCCGTGCCCGCTGATTTTGGTGCCGCAACGCTGGCGTGATTGCGCCGGACCGTGGTCCAGCCGGCGCAAGCGCACACAACCGGCGCCTCCGCTAGTTTTCGCCTTGACGTTTCACGTTTTCTGTAGGTACACACATGTAGCGCGCGAAATCGCGCTGATGCGTCTTTCGGAAGTAGCTCAGAGGCGGCTACTTCGTCGAACGCCCTCTCAGGGCGGCATCTAAGTCTCTCTTCCCCAGAACCATGGAGGGTACGGGTGACAATTGGTGGTCGGTGCAAACCGGCCGGCGTTGTCGCGCCTTCGCGTGGCAACGACGGCCATGTCGAAAACTCGTCCGCATGGACGAACAGTGGGGGATGCCGTTATGGCAAATATCTGTTCGCAGAAATCCATCCGTAACAAAACTGTCGGATGTAGAGTCACGTAAGCTACTCGAACAGATTACGGCTATAGCGATCGAGCTTGTGGCTATCGATGCGGTCAAACGAAACCCGAGAAATGCCAAGCAGCATCCGGAACAGCAGGTACTCTTGATCGCCGAGAACATACGAAAGTTCGGCGTCAATCACCCGCTGCTAATTGATGAAAATAACGTCCTCATCGGCGGTCATGCGCGTCTTGCCGCAGCCGAACTCCTCAAATTACCGGCAATGCCGGCGATCCGCCTTAGCAATTTGAGCGCGCAGGAAAAGCGAGCCGTCGCGCTGGCGGACAATAAGCTGAGCGAACTCGGTACCTGGGACACCGAGATGTTGAGCTTGGAACTCAAGGAACTGACCGCCGACATCGGCGAATTGACTTTCGATTACACGATTACCGGCTTCGATACGGCTGAGATTGATCAGCTACTGGGCGGCGATCCGTCGCTCGGCAAACCTGATCCAGCCGATGAGATTCCCGCGCCTGCAGACACGGGAGCCTCAGTGACTAAGCCTGGCGATCTTTGGGTCTGCGGACAGCACCGGCTCTACTGCGGAGACGCGCTGGATCCGGCCTCGTACCGGGTGCTCCTGCGCGGCGACCCTGCCGATATCGTCTTCACTGACCCGCCTTATAACGTGCGCGTAGCTGGACACGTGTCGCAGCGCGCCGATGCCCGTGAGTTCGCGATGGCGTCGGGCGAACTCAGTTCAGAGGAGTTCGTGGACTTTCTGCAAACAATATCCGCCCACATCGCCGCAAACGTGGAGAATGGCGCCGTTGTCTACATCTGCATGGATTGGCGCCACCTTGATGAGTTGTCGGCGGCGACTCGACGCTATTTCGGCAAGCCGAAGAACATGATCGTCTGGGTTAAAACAAACGGCGGCCAAGGAAGCTTCTATCGCTCCCAACACGAACATATCGCGGTGTATGTGGCCGGCACGGCGGCACCGACCAACAATTTCCGGCTTGGCGAACGGGGCCGTTACCGAACGAACGTCTGGAGTTATGCTGGCTTCAATTCGTTTGGACGGGACCGCGCCACCGCCTTAAGCGTGCACCCGACGATGAAACCCGTCGCTCTGGTTGCCGACGCCCTGCGCGATTGCTCGAAGCGGGGCGAGATCGTTCTCGACCCGTTCGGCGGATCCGGGACAACGATGATCGCCGCAGAGCGCTCCGGCAGGGCTGCTCGCTTGATAGAGATCGACCCGATTTACTGCGACGTGATCATACGTCGATGGCAGACGCTATCGGGCAAGACTGCCGTCCTATCAGAATCCGACGAAACCTGGGCTGAGGGAGAGGCTCGATGTCGCCCGGCCGATGGCGTCAGGGAGTAGCGCCATGGGTGACGATTATGAAGTCGGGTACGGCAAGCCTCCCGCGAAAACCAAATTTCAGAAAGGAAAGTCGGGCAACCCGAGCGGCCGGCCAAAGTGGAAGAATCCGCCCAAAGAACCGCTGGATTTTCAGAAGGCGCTGGTCGCTGAATTAAAATCGCCGATGACGATCAATGAAGCAGGAAATAAAAAAAAGGTGTCGAAATTGGAAGCCCTTGTGAAGGCTGCCTTCGCGGCCGCGTTCCACGACAAAGGCATGATGAAGTGCCTGCTCAATTGGATAGTAAAGCTCCCTAAGGAGGCCTTTGTTGATGATAACGTCTACACGTACAAAGTTACCCAGTCCACGTTGGACCTATGGGAGAAAATCGAACAGGACGCCGCCACGTGGTTAGCGAATTCGAGCGACGCAACAAACAGCGGCACCGATTTAAACTCGAAAGACTGATTCAAGCTGAGGTCACACTGCGGCGCAAAGCGCACGCACTTGGCATTGGCCAAGGACGCGCCGATACGACAACCTGTCCAACGATCCGACGCCAATTCTTCCGGATTGCATCATCGCTACGCGCGGATATGATTTTCGGGAAGGACTCTGCTTGTCTGCGGACATCGCACTCACAGCGGAACTCGTTGGACGCCGGTCCAATAGAGTCCAACGTTCCCGAAATTCACTCGTAGTCTCGCCTTGTGCTCGGGCGAGCCGCACCAACTCATAGGGATTTATCTGAATGCGTTTGTCCCGGCAGCAAAGTGAGCAGCGTCGGCAAACGTAGCCGAACTCCGAAGAGCGTGATGTCTCGGCGCATTGCGCAGAGCAATTCAGATCACTGTGAAAAGAATAAATTGTCCAGCTTGGCCGCAAATATTAAAGGGCAGCCGCGCGGCCGCCCTTTAGCGCACCGATGCTCCATCTCAACGAACTAAGCGCCTGTTAGGCCGCGCCTGCCCAAGCATCGCATCGGTGTCGACAGTTCCATACGCACATGATCCGTAATAACCGTAGTTACGCGAGTCGGAAGCGCTATTCCAACATGCGGGCGGCGGCGCATAGACGTAGCCGTATACCGGGGCCGCATAAGTATAGGCGGGCGCTCCGTACGCGTAGCTCGGCTCATAGGCGTAGGCGTAACCCGGGTAATAGTAATACTGGCCATACGCTGAACTTGCTGCTGCCGCGACGGCGAGTGCGCCAGCCAAGGTCGCCGCAGTTGCGAATTTGATTGTTCTCATGTTGACCTCCTTTTCAATTCCTTTGGGCAACACCGGAACCGCGCGGCGGTTCCGCAACGGCGATTCGGAACATCTGGTCCGCAACATGAGCACCGCTGCGGGGGCGAGTCGCCACGCGAGAGGCCCACAGAACGGGCCACGTCACTACCTGAAAGTCCGCTTTGGGTCATAAGCCGACATTTGCGGTGCAAAACGCCATGTCCGCTTTGCCCCCAAAAGCGAACATTAATGTTGTGCGACATTGTGGATGCCATAATAAAAGGCCATATTCCCGCGCCTCGATTTCCCCCAAAGGAGAATGAATGAGTAGCTTCAGGAGTCCCGACCTTCTAGATCGTCGGAATAATGCCGCCACTGTCAAAAAAATGATGCTGGAGAAGTTTCGCGCCGCTCACCAAGACCCAGCTTTCGAACAGCAACGCCTTAAAAGGATGGCCGTGAATGAGGCGCGAGCTTTCCGCGCCGCCGAACGCGAAGCCGCAAAAAAGGTGCGTGAGGCCGAACTGGCCGCGCAAGCGACGCGTGCTGCCGAATTCGCCGCGCAGGCGCGGCGCGAGGCCGAGCAGGCAGAGGTGCTCGCCAAGGCTGAAGCGGCCGAACGCGGCGCGGCGCTAGCAGCGGAGCAAAAAGCCGAGCGCGATGCCCGCTACGCAGCACGCAAGACCGCAAAAAAAATCCGGCGGCGCGGATATTAGTGGGTTCCACAGTATAACAGCTACCCAATGTCCGCTTTGGGTCAAAAGCAGACATGTGCAGCGCAAAAGGTCATGTCCGCTTTACCCCCGAAAGCGGACATTCTGCGCGCCGAGCGTGATGTCCGCTAAGGGCCAGAAGCGGACATGTGCCCGTCTTATCGCCAAGATCGCGGCGCGGTCGCCAACCGATTACGGTTGCTTCAATGGTTTTGGCGCTTCCAACTTTTCGCCACGCGCCGTCGGACCACTGGCAGAGATACGGAATTATGTAAGTACCGCGCTGGTCCTCGCAAAGAATTTGCAGCGGACGATTTTGTTTCGGGATACCTTGGCTGAATTCAGTTAAGCGGGCCTCTCGCGTTGCCATTTCATGCTTCCGAGGGTTGGCCGCAGGGCAGCGCAGCCGTAAAGGGAATCACCAATCTTATCGTAGGAGTGCCGGCACCCGCTCCCCCAGCAAAGGCAAGATTGCCCATCGGTTGTGCAATCTTGTCCACTGTTGCCCTGCGGCCATAGGAGCGATGGCGAGCGAACCGTATTGTCGATCCATGCCTGACCGACCTTCCGACGAGGATGTGAGCCGTCAAATCCTCGGCGTTTTCATGCGTCATCGATTCCTGCGACCGGCACGCTGCAGCGCAATTATTTTTTCCAAGTGCGCGACGGTGATTTCCAACGCGGGATCAACAAGGCGGTCGCCAACAATTGGATCACCATCGATTTGCGAAACCGCCACCGCTATCAACTCACGACAACGGGCTATGCTTTCGGGCAGATGATTGATCCATTCCTCGAAGCATAGAACGGGGGCATGTCCGCTTTGGGTCAAAAGCGGACATGTGCAGTGCAAGAGCCCATGTCCGCTTTACACCCAAAAGCGGACATTTGCAGCGCACAAGCCCATGTCCGCTTTGTGCCAAAAGCGGACATAGCGGAACGAGCCGATCCACACTCGCCATTAGTGTCGACTGGAGCAGTCTGCCTTCTTCAGTAGTGACTTGGGATTGGATGGCCTGCACGCAAGCTCTCGGTAGCGCCTTTGGGCCGCGGCTGCGCCTTGGGGATCTTCGGCAGGTCTATGTCGACCTTCTTGTAAGGTATGCTGTCGAGCAGATGCCAAATCAGGTTCAGCCGTGCGCGGCGCTTGTCGTCGGCTGGCACGATGTACCAAGGCGCCTCCGGCGTGTGTGTGGCCTCGATCATTCGCTGGTAGGCCGCCGTGTATCCCACCAGCGCCGCACTCGATTCCGTGTCCATCGGACTCAACTTCCAGTGCTTGACCGGGTCTTCGATCCTGGCCTCAAATCGGCGCCGCTGCTCGTCCTGGCTGACATCGAGAAAGTACTTGCGCAGGATTATACCGTTATTGACGATCATCTCCCGCTCGACCGCAGGGGTCATTTCTAGGAAGTGTTCGTATTCCTTGTCGGTGCAGAAGCCCATCACTCGCTCAACCCCCGCGCGATTGTACCACGAGCGGTCGAACAGGATAATCTCGCCCGCCGCAGGGAGATGCGCGATATAGCGCTGGACGTAAACTTGCGACTTCTCACGGTCGGAGGGCGCGGGCAATGCCACGTGCCGGTAGACGCGCGGGCTCGTGCGGGCGGTAATTCGGCTGATCACGCCGCCCTTGCCCGCCGTGTCGCGGCCCTCGAAAACCACGACGACACGCGCACGCTTGGCTTGAACCCAAGTCTGCAAGCGGACGAGTTCCACTTGTAGCTTCGCAAGCTCCTTCTCGAATTCCTTACGACTGATCTTGCCGGACGCGTTGCTCTCGATTGTCTCATGCTTCTTTTGCTTGTCCTTAGCCATCTGGAATGTTCCTTGATGACGCCAAGCATCCGCCTTAATCCACGGCAGCACGGCGTGAACCTTTGGTGGAATAGAGACGGCATTGATCCACGTCAACCGATGTCCGCTTTGGGTCAAAAGCGGACATTTGCAGTGCAAACCGTCATGTCCGCTTTACCCCAGAAGCGGACATTCAGCCGTGCGATCGGAATGTCCGCTAAGGGCAGCGGACATTGATCGACGACCTTCACAGGACCTTGGTATTTTATTTGCCCGTCTCTACTTTGGCGCGCCTATTGATAGACCTCGGACGGCACAGTCTGCCGCGGCAGACGTTTCATATCGATTGTCGCTTCCAAAGCGGCTACGTCTACAGTTGGTTTGGCCACAGAGCGCGTTGCCGTCTCTGAGTAGAGATGGTGACCGAATAGTACTCCAACAAAAAGAGCACAAGCCGCAATCGCGGTACCGTAAAAAATTTTGCGCGCAAACTGGGCGCGCGCCGGAATTGAGAGCATGTCGGTTGTTGAAATATATGCCGCGTCGCGTCTGGCACCTTCTGCACACTCATTAATCTGATCGAGATATGGGCGGATGGCCAGGCCAAGAGGCGATAACTTTGCCCCATTTTTGGTTCGATGAAATAAGTCACCACCGAATTCTTCTTCGAGGCGCCTGATCGCGTTGCTTACGGACGGCTGAGATACCCCGCAACGTTTGGCCGCTCGCGTGAAGTTATTCTCTTCGCAAAGTGCGAGGAAGTAACGAACCTGATTTGTTTCCATTTCACGCTGCCCTTAAAAGCATTGGTAGCGTCTTGATACTGTTGATACACGGACCACAAAAAATCGAGTTGGACCGAAGTCCAACTGACACAAGTTGCCCGGCCGCGGAAGAACGCGACCGGGGCTGACGATTTGCTTTCACAATCGATTGGAAAGGATTGCTTAGTTGTAGTGCACTCCGGCGGGCAGAAAAACTGTGCCTTGATCGCACTCTGGGTCGACCGGCAAGTTGGTTGTGGTAGTCATCATCGCAACCGGGTCCATCGAAATGGAATTAAATTGCTTGGCCTGGGTTGGAAAAGTCCACCAAGCTCCGACTACAAGAACAACTGCCATTGTGGTGCCGCACAGGATACGCATGGGAGGTCTCCTCTTGGCATTTCGTGCGAGCTTTCGCCCTCGAATTAACCTCACCCTATTTTCAATCATCTGACTTCGCTGTGTCGTCGATCACAAAAAGAATGATTTCCGATTGAAGTAGCCAACTACCGCACACAGACAGAATGTCCGCTTTGGGTCAAAAGCGGACATGTGCAGTGCAAAAGGCATGTCCGCTTTCCCCAATAGCGGACATGTGCAGCGCACTAGCCGATGTCCGCTTTGTGCCAGAAGCAGACATCAGCCTCCTTTGATCGCTTGCTCGCTGATGCGGCCTGTGTCAGGGACCAAGCGGTCCAAGCGCGTGGCGCGGTACCTCACTAGAAATCTGCATCATGCCGGCAAACCGCTAACCCCTCACCAGGATCAGAAAAATTGCACTGGCTACCGATAGTCCTCCAATGAAAAACGTCACGATCGCGATCCGATTAGGTCGGACAAACAGTCCGAAGCTTGCAAAAATAACTGCAAGCCAAAGAATGAGGATGACGAGAAACGGCGCTGGAATTGCATCGTTCGACTGAGTGAATAGTGATAAACGCGCTTTTGATAAATTAGCGGTGGCACTTAACAATTCCGCTTGAAGGGCACGCTGTAAATCGTTGTTCGGCTGGAGTTGCCGAAGTTTGTTGACAAATTCTGCTGCTTCGATGGTCGCCATAAAGGGTGAAAACTTGACGCGATCGCCTTCGCTCCAAATCTGGTCGATCAGCGGTGGAATCGCCTTACGCAACACAATGCGTAAGTTTTGCGCGTCCGGGCCATATTGCTCAAGTTCGAGATCGAGAAGGATGATGTTGGCGGTGATCTGTTTGATCTCAGTACTTTTCGCATCGTAGGAGCTCTTGGCCGATGCGATAAGCAAGCCGAGCACAAGAGCTGCCATCGTTCCAATGAGACCCGTGCTGAGCTTTATGACATCCCTCACGTCTTCACGGAGATGATGCTCCGATAGGACATTGCGAAAGCACATGCCGAGCAATGCGCCACCGAAAACAAGCGCAAACGCAACCAATGCTACTGTCAGCGCGGTTATAGCCAATTACTCTCTTGCCCCTTTGGCCGGCTGGCTGCCTTGCTCTTCCCGGCCGCCGTCTCATGCGCCCCGTGGGCGGTCACGACGATACTCAATTTTACGTAAGCTCCGACGATCGCGCTATGTCCGCTTTGGGTCATAAGCGGACATTTGCAGTGTAAAATGGCATGTCCGGCTTCAGCCCCAATAGCGGACATGTGCGCTGCAACTAGGTACTGTCCGCTTTGTGCCAATAGCGGACCGATCGACGTAAAAACGGCGGACCGCGCTCTAGCGTACATCCGGCCAAGGCGCGGTCCT